>CAWJUA010000016.1:0-100463 GCA_963845925.1 uncultured Chloroflexia bacterium | reverse complement strand
GACGCGGATGATCCTGGGCTCGATCGAGCAGGACATCCCGGTCCACGAACTGCTCCACCTGGCGGCGCTCGGCGAAGGCGAGCTCGAGTTGATCGAGGCCCATCTCCAGGGGGGCTCGCCGGCGATCGGCAAGACCACGGCGGACCTGGCGATGCCCGATGGCTGCTCGCTGTTCGCGGTCATCCGCGACGGCGTCGCGACGCCGCTCGCGCCGGACACCGTGCTCCGGGTGGGCGACAAGGTCATCGCGATCGGCCGCGAGGACTGCCAGGCGATGCTCCACTACCAGCTCATCGGCGAGGCCGAGGGCGCCGCCGCGGGCTGACGTTCGCCTTGGCCGCCGCGGGTCGGCATTTTCCTCAACAGCAGCCGCGACGCCCACTCCCGCGACAACGTCGATCACCGGCGCCGGAGCGCAGGTAAGCAAGACTGGCTCGACGGACGGCGCGATCGGATCCGATTGCCCGCCGGATACGAGACCTTAACGTGTAACTACGTTGACAACGCCATTGTCAACCTTCTACCATCGCCGCATGACTGGAAACGTGGCACCGACCCACGATAGCGACCGGACCCGGAGGTCGACACGATGAGCGTCGACAGGGACGACCGCGACCCGCGCCGGCCGGTGTACGTGATCAGCGTGGCCGCCGGGATCGTCTCCGTGCATCCGCGGACCCTGCGGATCTACGAGGACGAGGGCCTGGTCTGCCCGGCCCGGACACCCACCAACATCCGGCTCTACAGCGAGGAAGACATCCGGCGGATCCAGTGGATCAGGCATCTGACCCGGGACCGCGGCGTCAACCTCGCCGGCATCAAGATCCTGTTCGAGCTCGAAGAGCGGCTCGGCAAGCGCATTCTCGAGGCGCTCTACGACGAGGGCATGCGCAACAGGAAGGCGTCCGAGGCGGTCGCCGCGTCCGAGGCAGGCGCGGAGACCGTATGAGGACCGCCATCACGACCACTTCACGGCGGGTCATCCGCCAGCCATCATTGCCCCGCAGCACCACAGGAGAAACCTGATGCCGAAGCGTCCGTCCACCCCGGACGACTCCCTCCCACCCGCAGCGAAGCCGCTCGAACCGAAGACGCTCGAGCTGCCGCTCGTCGCCCTCCGCGAGACCGTCATCTTCCCGGAGATGATCGTGCCGCTCCAGGTCGGCCGCGAGAAGAGCGTCGCCGCGCTGAACGCGGCCGTCGCCGAAGGCGGCCCGATCGCGCTCGTCACCCAGCGCCAGGCCGAGCAGGAGGACATCAGCGAGACGTCCGAGCTCTACGCCGTCGGCACGCTCGCGAAGATCGCCCAGGTCGTCCAGCTCCAGGACGGCACGGTCCGGGCGATCGTCCAGGGCCAGTCCCGCCTGCGCCTCCACGGCTTCTCGGAGACCGAGCCGTACCTCCGCGGCGACGTCGAGGAGCTGTCCGACGACACCCCGGCCGACGTCGAGGTCCAGGCGCTCATGCGCACGGTCCAGGCCCAGATCGAGCAGTACGTCGCCAACGGCGCGCCCGTCCCGCCGGAGGCCGCCGTCGCCGCCCGCAACATCACCGAGCCCGGCCTGCTGGCCGACATGGTCGCCTACAGCCCCGACATGACGACCGAGCAGCGCCAGGAGCTGCTCGAGACGATCGACGTCGTCGAGCGCCTCAAGCTCGTCAGCAACTTCCTCGCTCGCCAGATCGAGATCCTCGAGCTCAAGGGCCGGATCCAGTCCGAGGTCAAGTCCGAGATGGACAAGACCCAGCGCGAGTACATCCTCCGCGAGCAGCTGAAGGCGATCCAGCGCGAGCTGGGCGAGGACGACCCGCAGCAGGCCGAGATCAACGAGCTTCGCGAGAAGGTCGAGCAGGCCGGCATGCCCGAGGAGATCAAGACCCGGGCGATCAAGGAGATCGACCGGATGAGCCGGATCCCGTCGGCCTCGCCCGGAGGTCGGGGTCATCCGGACCTACGTCGACTGGCTGGTCGGCCTGCCGTGGAACGTCCACCGAGGACCTCCTCGACATCAAGGAGGCCGCCAAGATCCTCGACGAGGACCACTACGGCCTCGAGAAGATCAAGGAGCGCATCCTCGAGTACCTCGCGGTCCGCTCGCTCGCCGACCAGATCCGCAGCCCGATCCTCGCCTTCGTCGGCCCGCCCGGCGTCGGCAAGACGTCGCTCGGCAAGAGCGTCGCCCGGGCGATGGGCCGCAAGTTCGTCCGGATGAGCCTCGGCGGCATCCACGACGAGGCCGAGATCCGCGGCCACCGCCGGACGTACATCGGCGCGCTGCCCGGCCGGATCATCCAGAACAGTCAAGACGGCCGGCTCCAACAACCCGGTCTTCATGCTCGACGAGGTCGACAAGATCGGCATGGACTTCCGGGGCGACCCGTCGTCGGCCCTCCTCGAGGTCCTCGACCCCGAGCAGAACAACACGTTCCAGGACAACTACCTGGAGGTGCCGTTCGACCTCAGCAAGGTGCTGTTCATCGCGACCGGCAACCTGCTCGACCCGATCCCGGCGGCGCTCCGCGACCGGATGGAGATCATCCAGCTGCCCGGCTACACCGAGACGAGAAGATCGAGATCGGCAAGCGGTTCCTCATCCCCAAGCAGATGACGAACCACGGCCTGACCGAGAAGACGCATCGAGATCACCGACGAGGCGATGACCGAGCTCGTCCGCTCCTACACGAACGAGGCGGGCGTCCGGAACCTCGAGCGCGAGATCGCGAACGTCATGCGCAAGGTCGCCCGGCACCGTCGCCGAGGGCCGCAAGCGCAAGACCGTCGTCGACGTCAAGAAGCTCGACGACTTCCTCGGACCGCAGCGGTTCGAGTACGGCGAGCTCGAGGCCGAGGACCAGACGGGCTCCGCGACGGGCCTGGTCGTGACCGAGGTCGGTGGCGACGTCATCGCGATCGAGGTCACGACGATGGAAGGCAAGGAGGACTTCATCCTGACCGGCCAGCTCGGCGAGGTCATGCGGGAGTCCGCCCGAGCCGGCCTGTCGTGGACGCGGGCCCATGCCTCGGAGCTGGGCATCTCGCGGGAGACGTTCGAGAAGAACACCCTCCACATCCACGTCCCGGCCGGCGGCATCCCGAAGGACGGCCCGTCGGCGGGCATCACGATGGCCACCGCCATGGTGAGCGCCCTCACGAGCATCCCCGTCCGCAAGGACGTGGCGATGACCGGCGAGATCACGCTCCGCGGTCGGGTCCTCCCGATCGGCGGGCTGAAGTCGAAGATCCTGGCGGCGCATCTCGCCGGGGCGAAGATGGTCATCCTGCCGCGCAAGAACGAGAAGGACCTGCGGGACATCCCCGAGGAGATCCGCAAGTCGATGAAGCTCGTCCTCGCCGACTCGATGGACCAGGTCCTGGAGGCGGCCCTCCGGCGCAAGCCGAAGGCGCTCGTCGCCGAGCCGCCCAAGATCGTCACCGGCGAGACGCCGCTCGACAAGGACCCCGAGAAGCGGGACCGCGTCCGCCGCACGACGTTCCCGCCGGCCGACCAGCCACCGGTCGTCGTCCGAGGCAACTGATCGCCACGGAGCGGGGAGCCGACGCTCCCCGCTCCGGAGGTCACCGCATGGACTACCAGGACTACTACCAGACGCTCGGCGTCCCTCGCACCGCGAGCCAGGCCGAGATCAAGAAGGCGTTCCGCAAGCTGGCGCGGGAGAACCACCCCGACGCCAAGCCGGATGACGCCACATCAGAGCAGCGCTTCAAGCAGATCAACGAGGCCAACGCCGTCCTCTCCGATCCGGAGAAGCGCAAGAAGTACGACATGCTCGGCGCGAACTGGGAGCAGATGAGCCGGGCCGGTGCCGGAGCGGGCGCCGCGGGCCAGGCCGGCAATCCGTTCGCGGGTTTCGCCGGGGGCGGCGGCGGGGGCAACGTCCGCTACGAGTTCCGGACGTCGAGCGCCGGCGGCGGCGACTTCTCCGACTTCTTCCGGATGTTCTTCGGCGGCGACGCGGCGACGGATCCGAGCGGACCCGGCCGCGGCAGGCGGCCGACCGGCGGCCAGACGTTCGACGACATCCTCCGCGACATGGGCATCGATGGCGCCGCGGTCGGACGCGGCGAGCCGCCGCGTCCGTCGCCCGGACGAGTCGGCGGGCCGGGCCGGCGCCACCGCGCGCGGCGTCGCCGACCGCCGAGGCCGTCGCCGAGATCACGCTCGAGGAGGCGTTCCACGGCACGACCCGCCGGGTCGAGGTCCAGGGCAAGCGCCTCGAGGTGTCGATCCCGCGCGGCGCCGACAGCGGCACCCGCGTCAAGCTCACCGGCCAGGGCCCGGCCGGCGGCGACCTCGTCGTCGTCGTTCGCGTCCGGCCCCACCCGATCTTCAACCGCCGCGGCGCCGACCTCGAGCGCGAGCTGCCGATCACGCTCGGCGAGGCGCTGCTCGGCGCGGAAGTGCCCGTGACCACGCTGAAGGGCAAGGTCCTGCTGCGGATCCCGGCCGGCACCCAGAACGGGCCGGATCTTCCGGCTCAAGGGCCAGGGCATGCCGGCCTTGCGCAAGGACGCCGTCGGCGACATCCTCGCCAAGGTCCGCGTCGTCCTCCCGACGAACCTCTCGCCGGAGGCCGAGGAGGCCGCTCGCCATTTCATCGACATCGTGGACCAGCCCGACCCCCGCTGAGCCCACCCGCCCGAATCCCGATCCCGCGACACCCCGGAGACCAGCCATGAAGCTCGACCGCTACACCGAGAAGGCCCAGGAGGCGATCCTCGCCGCCCAGCGCCTCGCCGAATGGCTCAACAGCCCCGTCCTCGACGCCGAGCACCTGCTCCACGCCCTCGTCGAGCCCGATGACGGCGTGCCCGCCGAGACCCTTCGACGGATCGGCGTCGACCTCAACGACTTCCGGGGCGAGCTCGCGGCGATCCTCGAGAAGCGGGCCAAGATCCAGGGCGGCCAGCTCGGCCTCGACCCGCGGGCGAAGCGCGCCCTCGAGTTGGCCGAGCAGGAGGCGCGCCGGCTCGGCGACGAGTACGTCTCGACCGAGCACCTGCTGCTGGCAATCTCCGAGGTCGGCGGCGAGGGCCGCCAGCTCCTCGACCGCCACGGCGCGACGCGCGAGGCGATCCTCAACGCGCTCCAGAGCGTCCGCGGCGGCCAGCGCGTGACCTCGCAGAACCCGGAGGGCACCTACGCCGCGCTCGAGAAGTACGGCCGCGACCTCACCGCCGAGGCCCGCGCCGGCAAGCTCGACCCGGTCATCGGCCGGGACGAGGAGATCCGGCGGGTCATCCAGGTCCTGAGCCGGCGGACGAAGAACAACCCGGTCCTCATCGGCGAGCCGGGCGTCGGCAAGACCGCGATCGCCGAGGGCCTCGCCCAGCGGATCGTCCGCGGCGACGTGCCCGAGACGCTCAAGGACAAGCGGGTCGTCTCGCTCGATCTCGGCGCGCTGATCGCCGGCGCGAAGTACCGCGGCGAGTTCGAGGAGCGCCTGAAGGCCGTCCTCAAGGAGATCAAGGACGCCGAGGGCCGGGTCGTCCTCTTCATCGACGAGCTCCACACGGTCGTCGGGGCAGGCGCGGCCGAGGGCGCGATGGACGCGTCGAACCTGCTCAAGCCGATGCTCGCCCGGGGCGAGCTCCACACGATCGGCGCGACGACGCTCGACGAGTACCGCAAGCACATCGAGAAGGACGCCGCGCTCGAGCGCCGCTTCCAGCCGATCCTCGTCGACGAGCCGACGGTCGAGGACACGATCTCGATCCTGCGCGGCCTCCGCGAGCGCTACGAGGTCCACCACGGCGTCCGCATCACGGACTCCGCCCTGGTCGCGGCTGCGACCCTCAGCCACCGCTATATCAGCGATCGGTTCCTGCCAGACAAGGCGATCGATCTCGTCGACGAGGCCGCGTCCCGGCTCCGGATGGAGATCGACTCGATGCCGGTCGAGCTCGACGAGGCCGAGCGCCGCCGGATCCAGCTCGAGATCGAGCGCGAGGCGCTCCGCAAGGAGACCGACGACGCGTCGAAGGCCCGCCTCGCGGCGCTCGAGAAGGAGCTGGCCGACCTCGAGGAGGACAACCGCGCGCTCAAGCAGCGCTGGGAGGCCGAGAAGGCCGCGATCGCGGCGATCCGCGCGACGAAGACCGAGCTCGAGGGGCTCCAGGTCCGGATCGAGCAGGCTCAGCGCGAGACCGACTACGAGACGGCGGCGAAGCTCCAGTACGAGACGCTGCCGCAGCTCCAGAAGCAGCTCGACGAGCAGATGGCGACCCTTGCCCAGCTCCAGGGCCCGGGCTCGCTGCTCCGCGAGGAGGTCACGGCCGACAACATCGCCGAGATCGTCTCGTCGTGGACCGGCGTGCCGGTCACGAAGCTGATGGAGGGCGAGCTCGAGAAGCTCGTGAAGATGGAGGAGCGGCTCCACCGCCGCGTCGTCGGCCAGGACGAGGCGATCGAGGCCGTGTCGGACGCGGTCCGGCGGGCCCGGGCCGGCCTGGGCGACCCGCGCCGGCCGCTCGGCTCGTTCCTGTTCCTCGGCCCCACCGGCGTCGGCAAGACCGAGCTCGCCCGCGCGCTCGCCGAGTTCCTCTTCGACGACCCGGACGCGATGGTCCGGATCGACATGAGCGAGTACCTCGAGAAGTTCTCGGTCCAGCGCCTGATCGGCGCGCCGCCCGGCTACGTCGGCTACGAGGAGGGCGGCCAGCTGACCGAGGCCGTCCGGCGCCGGCCGTACCAGGTGATCCTGCTCGACGAGATCGAGAAGGCCCACCCGGACGTGTTCAACATCCTGCTCCAGGTCCTCGACGACGGCCGCCTGACCGACGGCCAGGGCCGGACCGTCGACTTCCGGAACAGCGTCGTGATCATGACGAGCAATGTCGGCAGCCAGCAGATCTCGGCGGTCTCCGGCGGCGACGAGGACCGCGCGGCCTACGAGGCGATGAAGCGCCAGGTGACCGACGCGCTCCGGGCCCAGTTCCGGCCGGAGTTCCTCAACCGCGTGGACGAGATCATCGTCTTCCACCCCCTGACCCAGGAGGATCTCGCCCGGATCGTCGACCTGCTGCTGGAGAGCCTCGAGGCGCGACTCGCCGAGCGCGATCTCGCGATCACGCTCACGCCCGCCGCGCGGGCGCTGATCGTGCGCGAGGGCACGGACCCCGCGTACGGCGCACGACCGCTGAAGCGGACGATCCAGCGCCTCGTCGAGAACCCGCTGGCGCGGGCGATCCTCCGCGGCGAGTTCAGCCCGGGCGACACGATCACCGCCGACGCCGACCCCGTGTCGGGCGCGATCGTCTTCTCGAGCGAACGGTCGACGGTCGTCGCCGAAGCCGGGCGACGACGCGACGCCCGCTCGGCCTCGACCGACGAGCCCGAGGCGGCGACAGCCGGTGCGGGGGCTGGACGCCGCGGACGCGGCGGCCGTGACCCGTTCGACGTGCCGGAGATCGACCAGCCCAAGCGCGACCCGGGCGAGCTCGTCAACTGACCGAGCGACTGTCGTTCGGGGGCGTCGTCGCCCGGCTCGAAGGGCTGCCGCGGCGCCTGCCCGAGCCGCCGGCGGAGCTGATGCCGGTCCGCGTCGGCGAGTCGCGGCCTGGCTCGTGGCCGGGCACGATCGCCGATGCCCGCCCGGCCGCGGTGCTCGTCCTCGTCGTCCCCACGCCGGCCGGCGAGGCGGCGGTCGTCCTCATCGAGCGGGCGACCGGCGGCCGCCACCACTCCGGCGAGGTCAGCTTCCCCGGCGGCCGCGCGGAGGACGCCGACGACGACCTCGTCGCGACCGCGATCCGCGAGGCCGGGGAGGAGATCGGCCTCGACGCCGTGGACGCGGAGCTCCGCGTCGCCGGCACGATCGAGCCGTTCTGGATCCCCGTCAGCAACTACCGCGTGACGCCGGTCGTCGCGATCGCCGGCCGGCCGCCCGCGCTGTCGGCATCGCCCGACGAGGTCGCCGCGATCGTCGAGGCGCCGTTCTCGCTGTTCGTCCCGCCCGCGCCCATCGAGATCGTCGAGCGGGATCTCGGCGAGTGGCGGATCCGCTACGGCGGCTACCGGATCGGCGGGCTCCACGTCTGGGGCGCGACGGCCCGGATCCTCGGCCAGCTGGGCGCGTTCCTCGGCTGACCCCGATCGTTGACCGCTCGTTGACGGACCGCCAACCAACCGCAAACGGGCACTCGCAACCGTGATTCCACGGGCCGTCCGCCCGGGTGGCCCCGAGCGGGAGGTCATCCATGGTGCGAGCGTTCGCGCTCGGCGTCGTGGTCGGGATCGTCGGTGCGCTGGCCTGGATCATCGAGATGATCGGGCGCAACGCGGGCGCGGATCCGAGCTACCGGATCTGGCCCCGCGGCGACGGCAGCGACCAGGGCGTCGGGACGATCTGGGACCACGGCGCCTGATTTGCCGGCGCGGCTGACGGAGCCCTTGCCGCGACCAGCGGCAGGGAACCCGGCCCGGACCCCCGGCGTCTCCCGACCGGCCCGCCGGCGACCGCTCACGGCGCCGATCGGGACCTGTGGGGCCGCCGGCCCCGCCTTGTGGCTCGGGAGGAAGGTCACCCTGCCTCCCATGGGAGGAATGCGCCATGCGCAAGCCACTCCTGTCCCTCGGCCTCGTTGCCGTGCTCGCCGCCGGCTGTACGTCAGCCGCGGCACCGACCAGCCCGAACGGGGGCTACGTCCCGCCACCGGAGCACCACCAACCGCCGGCCTGCTGCGAACCGGCGCCGTCGTTCGCGGCGGCGCCGACGCCGTACGACGGCGTCACGTTCGCCGACCCCGGCACGAATCCCTTCGTCGACCCCCACGTCGACAACCAGTCGACCTTCGGGCTCGACATCGACACGGCCTCCTACACCGTCGCCCGCCGCTTCATCGACGACGGCAACCTGCCCGATCCGGCGAGCGTCCGGGTCGAGGAGTTCGTCAACTACTTCGACCAGGGCTACGCCGCGCCCGAGGACGACGCCTTCGCCATTCACGCCGACGGCGGCCCGACCCCGTTCCTCGCTGCCGACGAGACGCTCCTCCGGATCGGCATCAAGGCCCGCGACGTCGCCGACGACGCCAGGCCGCCGGCGGCGCTGACATTCGTCATCGACACGTCGGGCTCGATGTCCCGCGAGAACCGCCTCGAGCTCGTCAAGCAGTCCCTGGGGCTGCTAGTCGAGATGCTCCGCCGCGATGACTCGATCGGCATCGTCGCCTACGGCACCGACGCCCGCGTCGTCCTCGAGCCGACGCCGGTCCGCGACAGCGAGGCGATCCTGAGCGCCGTCGAGTCGCTCCAGCCGGGCGGCTCCACGAACGCGGCGGCCGGCCTCGAGCTGGGCTACGAGATGGCCCGCGGCACCTTCGTCCCGGGCGGCGTCAACCGCGTCGTCATCGCCTCGGACGGCGTCGCGAACGTCGGCCCGACCGACGCCGACACGATCCTCGGCCACATCCGGGACGGCACCGAGACCGGCATCCAGCTCGTCGCGATCGGCGTCGGGATGGGCAACTTCAACGACGTCCTCCTCGAGCGACTCGCCGACGACGGCGACGGCTTCTACGCCTACGTCGACGACATCGACGAGGCCCGCCGGGTCTTCGTCTCCGACCTGACCGGCACGCTCCAGTCGGTCGCCCTCGACGCCCGGGCGCAGGTCGACTTCGACCGCGACAACGTCGAGGCCTACCGCCTCGTCGGCTACGAGAACCGGGCGATCGCCGACGACCAGTACCGCAACGACGGCGTCGACGCCGGGGCGATCGGCGCGGGCCACCAGGTCACGGCGCTGTACGCGGTCCGGCTGACCGGCGAGAACGGGCCGGGCGACAGGATCGCGACGGTCGGGTTGCGCTGGATCGACCCCTCGACGAGCCGTCCGGCGGAGCTCGCCCAGGACGTCCGGCTCGCCGACCTCGCCTCGACGTTCGGCGCCACGCCGGCGACGTTCAAGCTCGACGCGCTCGTCGCCGCGACCGCCGAGCGGTTCCGGGCCAGCCCGTGGGGCGGCACCTACCGCCTGAAGGACGTGCTGGCGGTCGCCGACGAGCTGGCGAACGAGCTGCCGAGGACGGAAGAGGTCCACGGCTTCCTGGATCTCCTCTCGAAGGCGACAACCCTCGAACGCTGATCCGCGGCGCGCCGGTCCGCGGCGCGTCTCGTGACGAATCTCCCTTGTCGGCCGGTGTCGTGGAGGAGCGGCGCCGGCCGACGCTTGTCCGGGCTGCGGCGCCCGCGACAACGGCGGCAGACGTTCCTAGACCGGCTCGCCCTCGGTCCGGTCGTGCGGCACGGCATCCGCGCCCGGCGCAAGGGCACCCTCGCCACGCTCGGCGTGGGGTTCGCCGGGCAGCAGCTCCCGGGCACTGCCGGCCAGGATGCCCCGGACCGCGCTGTCGTCGGGCCCGGAGAACTCGACGACGATCGCCCGCATGTGCGAGTAGTCGGTCCACGCGCCGTGGATCTCGTCCGGTGGCCAGAGGACGGCCTCGCCGGCCGCGACCCGGAGCCGCTCGTCGCCGACGAGCGTCCAGCCGCCGCCCTCGATCACGATGAACCAGGTCGTGTTGGGGTTCGAGTGCGGTTCGATCCGGCCGCCGCGGTCGAACGCCAGCTCGGACACGACGCCGCGCCCGTCGCTGTGGATGACCTGGCCGCTGACGCCCTCGGAGCCATGGGGCCCGCCCGGCCGGCGGTTGCCGACCCCGAAGCGGCGGACCTCGATCGGCATCGGGTGACCCGCGGCCTCAGCGGCGGCGCTTCGCCCGGCGGGCGGTCTTCGGCCGGATCGTCGTCTCGGGCCGCGAGAACTTCGTCTTCGTGTAGTAGCGCTGCTTCGCCAGCCGGACCTCGTACGCGTGGAGGATCGGCGGGAACCGGAGGAACCGGATCCAGAGCATCACCGACATCCCGACCGTGAAGATCACGAGGACGACGATGAACTCGAAGGAGAAGAGCGAGGCGGTGATCAGCAGCCCGAACAGGCTGAGACCCGTCCACAGCAGCCACTCCCACAGGTCGAGATACGGGGCGTGGCGGTGGAGCGCCCGGGTCCGGAGGTTGTAGAGGATCACGAGGACCCCGAGCAGCACGAGCGACGCCACCCAGACCGGCGTGAACAGGTCCGGGAAGGTGTGCGGCGAGAACGGCACGAAGAGGTACTCCCAGGGCGGTAGAAGCACGATCGATCCTTCTGCTGCTGACGGCGCGCCGAAGGCGCCACGGGTCCGCGGAGTGGGCGGAGTATGCCATGCCGGGCGCTATACTCGGCACGACGTCGCGCGCGATCGCTGTCCGAGTCCGCGGATGGGAGGAAGCCCCGGTTTGCGAGCCCTGCTGTCGGTCGCCAACCGCGATGAGATCACCGGGCTCGCCCGAGACCTGCTCGACCTCGGAGTCGAGATTTTCGCGACCGACGGGACGCGCGAGCACCTCGCCGGCGAGGGCGTTCAGGTCGGGTCGGTCACGGAGTTGACCCACGTGCCGCCGCTCGTCGGCGGCCAGGTGAAGACGTTCCACCCCGCCGTCTACGCCGGCATCCTCGCCCGGCGCGACGTCGCCGAGCAGCTCGACGAGCTCGAGGCGAACGAGATCGGCCTGATCGACATCGTCGTCGTCAACGTCGCCCCGTTCGCGCCGGCCGTCGGGGCCCGGCTCGTCGGCATCGACGAGGCGATCGAGATGATCGACGTGGGTGGCGCGGCGCTCCTCGGCGCGGCCGCCCGCAACGCGGCCGGCGTCGCCGCGGTGTCGAGTCCCGCCCACTACGCCCAGCTCGTCGCCGAGATCCGCGAGCGCGGCCTCGTCTCCGCGGAGCTCCGGGCCCGGCTCGCGGCGGAGGCCTACGGCACGGTCGCCGCGTACTACGCGGAGATCGCGGCGTACCTCAACCAGATCAGCGGCAACATGTTCCCGGACCGGCTCGCGCTCGTCCTCGAGAAGGTCGACGACCTGCGCTACGGCGAGAACCCCCACCAGCACGCGGCGTTCTACCGCGAGACGACCCACCGCAGCGGGACGCTCGCCGACGCGACCCAGATCCGCGGCGCGCGGCCGTCCTTCAACAACCTCCTCGACCTCGACAGCGCGTACCGGATCGCGATGGACTTCACGGCGCCGACGGTCGCGATCGTCAAGCACACCGACCCCGTCGGGCTCGCCTCGGCGGACGAGCTCGTCGAGGCCTACCGGCACGCGCTCGAGACCGACTCCGTCGCGGCGTTCGGCGGCATCGTCGGCGTCAACCGCGAGCTCGACGGACCGACGGCCCGGGAGATCGCGGCGAACTCGTACGAGGCGGTCGTCGCCCCGGGCTACGACCAGGCGGCGCTCGGCATCCTCAAGGCGAAGAGCGGCCTCGAGATCCTCGCGGTGCCGCCGGACCCGACCGAAGGGATGCGCGACTACGGCATCGCGAACCTCGACTTCAAGCGGGTCGCTGGCGGCCTGCTCGTCGAGAGCCTCGACGACCTGGGCCTCGACCGCGGCCGGCTCCAGGTCGTGACCCGCCGCCGGCCGACGCTCGACGAGCTCAACGACCTGCTGTTCGCGTGGCGGGCGGTCCGCCACGTCCGGTCGAACGCGATCGTCCTCGCCCGGAACGGCGCGACGGTCGGGATCGGGGCGGCCCAGGCGAGCCGCCAGGTCTCGGTCGAGATCGCGCTTCGGCGGGCCGGCGACCGGGCGAAGACCGCGGTCATGGCCAGCGACGCCTACTTCCCGTTCCCGGACGGCATCCAGATGGCGGCCCAGGCCGGGATCACGGCGATCGTCCAGCCCGGCGGCTCGATCCGCGACGAGATGGCGATCGAGGTGGCCGACCGCCACCACATGGCGATGGTGTTTACGGGGAAGCGGCACTTCCGACATTGATGGGGCCCGTCCGGGCCCTGGCAGCTCAGCGGACAGTTCGAGGTAATTGTGGAGTCACTGCTCGCGCTGGAGATGGTCCGGGTCACCGAGGCGGCGGCGCTGGCGTCCGCCCGCTTCATGGGGCGGGGCGAGAAGGACAACGCCGACCGGGCGGCGGTCGAGGCGATGCGCCGGACGATGGACGAGATCGAGTTCGCCGGCACGATCGTCATCGGCGAGGGTGAGCGCGACGAGGCGCCGATGCTGTTCATCGGCGAGGAGGTCGGCCGGCACGACGAGGACGACGTCCCCCAGATCGACATCGCCGTCGACCCGCTCGAGGGCACGAACCTCGTCGCCCATGGCCAGGGCAACGCGATCACGGTCCTCGCCGCGTCGGAGAAGGGCGGCCTGACCCACGCCCCTGACACGTACCTCGAGAAGCTCTGCGTCGGGCCGGTCGTCGCGGGCAAGGTCGACATCCGGGAGAGCCCGACCGAGAACATCGGGCGGATCGCCGAGGCGCTCGGCCGGCGGGTCAACGACATCACGATCGTCATCCTCGACCGGCCCCGCCACGAGTCGCTGATCGACGAGGTCCGCGAGGCCGGCGCCCGGATCAAGCTCATCACCGACGGCGACCTCTCGGCCGCGATCTCCTGCGCGGTGTCGGGCACCGGCGTCCACGCCGTCATGGGCACCGGCGGCGCGCCCGAGGGCGTCCTGACCGCGGCCGCCCTGCGCTGCCTGGGCGGCGAGATCCAGGCCCGCTTCCGCTACCGCAACCCCGAGGAGAAGGCCCGTGGCGCGGCGATGGGCCACGGCGACGAGGACCGCGTCTACACGACCGAGGAGCTCGCCTCGGGCGACCAGCTCGTGTTCGCGGCGACCGGCGTGACCGACGGCGACCTGCTGAACGGCGTCCGCTACTTCGGCGGCGGCGCCCGGACCCACTCGCTGTCGATGGCCTACACGACGAAGCAGGTCCGCTTCATCGACACCGTCCACATGTTCGACCGGGATCGGCCGCCGTCGGTTCGACTCTGAGGGAGCCCACCGCCATGGCCGGGGAACGATCAATCGTGGCGATGGGCGGTGGCGGCTTCTCGATGCCGCCCGACAACGGCCGCCTCGACGCGTTCCTGCTCGCTCTCGCCCGGGAACGGTCTGGCCGCGAGCGGCCTCGCATCTGCTTCGTTCCGACGGCCGGCGCCGATGATGACTGGGGGGTCGCGAGGTTCTACGGCGCGTTCGCCAGGTCGTCCGAGGCCAGCCATCTCGCGCTGTTCTGGCGGACGGTCGAGGACGTCGACGCGTTCCTGCTTGACCAGGACCTGGTATTCATCGGCGGCGGCAACACGGTGAACATGCTCGCGATCTGGCGCCAGCACGGCGTCGACCGGGCCCTGCTCGCGGCGTGGCAGGCCGGTGTCGTGATGAGCGGTATGTCTGCCGGCGGCGTGTGCTGGTTCGAGGGATTCACGACCGACTCGTTCGGGCCTGAGCTGCGGGCCGTGCGCGACGGGCTTGGCGTCCTCAGCGGGTCGTTCATCCCGCACTACCACGGCGAGGCGCAGCGCCGCCCGCTCTACCACCGGCTGGTCGCCGACGGGACGCTGCCCGGCGGCTACGGCGTCGATGACGGCGCGGCGCTCGTCTTCCGGGGGACGGAGCTGAGCGAGGTCGTCTCGTCGCAGGACGGCGCGGCCGCGTACCGCGTCGAACGCGTCGACGGAGCGGCCCGCGAGACGCGTCTGCCGACGCGCTACCTCGGCGACTGACCCTCCAGCGACCAGCCATCGCCGTCCCAGTGGCCGATCGCGCGGACGGCGGCCGACCCCTCCGCACGCTCGCGGCGGGCCCGCGCGGTCGCAACCGTCTCGGACCAGCCGGGTGGCACGAGCCGCGGTGCGAGGTCGGCGAGCGGGGCGAGGACGAAGAGCCGCTCCCCGGCGAGCCGGTGCGGGACGACGAGGTCGGTCGGCTTCGTCGGGTCGTCCGAGCGGGCTTCGACCGGCCGATCGACGGCGATGCGGTGGCGTCCGAACAGCAGCAGGTCGAGGTCGAGCTCGCGCGGCCCCCAGCGGGCGCGCTCACGGCGCCCGAACGCCCGCTCGAGCTGCTTGAGCGCGACGAGCAACGCGACGGCTCCGGTCGCCGGATCCGGGCCGGACGGCACGTCCAGCTGGACCGCCGCGTTCCGGAACTCGGGCTGGTCGGTCACGCCAACGGGCGCGGTCGCGTAGAGCCGCGAGACACCGCGCAGCCGCGCACCTGGCAGGGCCCCCAGCGCGTGGACGCCGGCCGCGATCGTCCCGGTCGCGTCGCCCAGGTTCGCCCCGAGCCCGACGTACGCCCGCGTGGTCCTGGCCAGGGAATCGCCCTCCGCTCGCTAGACTCGGCTCGTGGGTAGCGTCGGAGTCATCATCCTCCACGCCGAGGCCGGGCCGTCGGCGGGGCCGCTCGAGGCGTGGCTCGCCGCCGCCCGCCGGACGCTCGCCGACCGCCAGCAGCGCGCGTTCGCGGCGGCCGGAGCGTCGGAGGCCCGCGTCGTCGCAGGAATCCCGGACGGCCGGCCGTTCGGGGAGCTCCTGCGCGACCTCGCCCGGCCGTTCGCCGGTGGCGGCCTCGTGGTCCTCGGCTCCGGGTCGATCCCGCTCGCGACCGCAGCCGACCGGCGGGCGCTCGTCGCCGCGGCCGGGGCGTCGACGGGCGGCGCGCTCACGAACAACCGCTACTCCTCGGACGTGATCGCGATCGCCTGCGCCGAGGTCCTCGCCGGGCTGCCCGACCTGCCGTCGGACAACGCCCTGCCGCGCTGGCTCGCCGAGTTCGCCGGCTACCCGGTCGAGGAGCTGACCGCCCGCCGGCTCCGCTTCGACGTCGACGACCCGCTCGACCTGGTCCTGCTCCGCCGGGCGCGGCCCTCGTCGCCGCTCCGCGTTCCGCCCGGCATCGACACGTCCCGCGCCGAAGCCGCCCTGGGAGCCGTGGCGGCCGTCGCCCGCGACGCGTCGGCGGAGCTGCTCGTCGCCGGCCGTGCTTCGAGCGCGTCGCTGGCGTGGCTCGAGCGGCGGACCGCGGCCCGTGTCCGGGCCCTGATCGAGGAGCGCGGCCTGCGGGCGGCGTCGCCGGCGGCGGCGTCCTCCGCAGCGGTCCGGCCCCGGCCGCCGGCGTCCGTCCTGGGAGCGCTTCTCGACCGGGACGGCCCGGAGGCGTTCGGGTCGTGGATCGCCCGGCTGGGCGACGGCGCCCTCGTCGACAGCCGCGTGCTGCTCGCTCACCGCCTCGGCGCCGACGAGCGGAGCTGGCCGACGGCCGAGGATCGCTACGCCTCTGATCTCCTCCTGCACGAGCGGATCGGCGACCCGTGGCTGCGGGCGCTCACCCGGTCCGCGCTCGAGGCGCCGGTGCCGATCGTCCTGGGCGGCCACACGCTCGTCGGCCCCGGCATCCGCCTGGCGCTGCCGGTGACGATGGACGGCCTCCGCCGGATCTCGGCCCTGGACCTCGACCTGGTCGAGGGCGATGCGGAGCTCGAGGCGGCGATCCGCGACGAGATCGCCGCGACGGGGCCGATGACGTTCGCCAGGTTCATGGAGCTCGCGCTCTACCACCCCGAGCGGGGCTACTACCGCGGCGCTGCCGCGCGGCCGGGACGCGACGGCGACTTCCTCACGGCGCCCGAGGCCCATCCGATCTTCGGCCAGGCGATCGCCCGGCTCGCGATCGACGTGTGGTCCGCGCTGGGACGCCCGGCAACATTCACGATCCGCGAGCACGGCGCGGGCTCCGGGGCGCTGGCGGCGGCGCTCGTCGACGGCGTCCGGGCGACGGAGCCCGACCTCGCCGGCGCCCTCCGCTACCGGGCGGTGGAGGTCGAGCCGCGTCGCCTCGAGGAGCTGCGAGCGCGCCTCGGCGACGTCGTCGAACCAGACGACGGGGCCCCGATCGAGGGGCTCGTGCTCGGGAACGAGGTGCTCGACGCGCTGCCGACGCATCGCGTCGTGGGGACCGCCCGGGGCCTGGACGAGGTCTACGTGGCGATCGTCGACGGCAGCCTCGCCGATTCCAACGGGCCGCCGTCGACGCCGGCGCTCGAGGCCCGCCTGCGACGCCGAGGGCATCACGCTCGCCGAGGGCCAGCGGGCCGAGATCTGCCTCGCAACGGACGCCTGGGTCGCGGGCGCTGCCGGCGGCCTCGCAAAGGGTCTGTTGCTGCTGATCGACTACGGCCACCCGGCGGCCGCGCTCTACGACAACCGCCGCCGCCCGCGCGGAACCCTGGCCGCGTACGTCAGCCACAGGATCCACGACGACCCGTACCGGGCGATCGGCCGGCAGGACCTGACCGCCCACGTCGATGTCACCGCGGTCGAGGCGGCAGCCGGCGCGGCCGGTCTGGACCACATCGCGACGACGACCCAGGGCCGGTTCCTCGCCGGGCTCGGGGTTGGCGACCTGCTCGTCGCGCTGCAGTCCGGCCCGGACGCGGACCTGGCGGGCTACCTCGACGCGAAGGCGTCGCTCGTCCGGATGATCGACCCGGCGGCGATGGGCGGGTTCGCGGTCATGGCGTTCGGCCGCGGGCTGCCGGTCGGTGCGTCGCTCCGTGGGCTGACCGCCACCGCAGCGGACCCCACCTGACCCCACCGGACTACGGCGAAGTCCCTATCGACACGCGCTTCGGCGGACGCGCAGGCTGCGTTCGCCGATGGGCCCGGCGTCAGTTCGGGTCGTCGTTCACCGCCGGGGGACGGATCGCGAACTGGCACGCGCGCTCGGCGCGATCCGTCCCCCGCCCACGTCCGCCGCGCCGTCACAAGGGCACTCGGCCGGCGGGCGCGGGCGGGAGCCGCGGGACGCCGGCCGCGGAGGCCCCAGACCGGACCTGTCGCGAGCGCTCCGGCCCGTGCTCGGCGGACCTCCCCTGCTAGAATGAACCGTGCGTGGCGGCCCCGTGTCCGCACGTGTTGCGCCCTGGGGGAGCGCCCTCGACGGCGCAGAGCGCACGACCTCACAGTGGTGGCCGCGACCTGCTCGGAGTGAACGTGGCTTGACCTCAAGCATCTGGTACATCGTCGGGTTCGGGTTCGCCGGGGTCTCGTTCGTCTTCCTGACGATCGGGGCGGCATGGCTGCTCACCCACCGCAACAAGGGCGACGCTCACAAGGGCCTGCCCTACGAGAGCGGCATCGACACGTACGGCGACACCCACAAGCGCTTCGGGCTCTCGTTCTACATCTACGCCCTGCTGTTCGTGGCGTTCGACATCGAGGTGGTCTTCATCTACCTCTGGGCGATCGTCTTCCGCGAGCTCCTCGTCCCGGGCTTCGTCTCGATGCTGATCTTCGTCGGCGTCCTGCTGCTCGGCCTCGCGTATGCCTGGCGCAAGGGCGTCCTGAGCTGGAAATGAGCAAGCGCGACCGCGAGTCCGGCGCGGTTCCGGACGAGGCCGCCTCGAGCGCCATCGCCGTTCGCGGCGGCAGCGCGCTCGTCGAGCCGATCGTCGTCCCCAACACGCTCTGGCGCTCGACCGACCCGACCGCCTACCAGGGCGGCCTCGATTCCGACATCACCCACCTCGCCGCGCTCGAGCACGACCCCGAGCTGCGTCGCGACAACGCCCGCTGGACCGGCCCGCTCGAGGTCATCCCGACGAAGGCCGACTACGTCCTCGACCTGATCCGGATGAACAGCCTCTGGCCGCTGCTCTCGGGCCTCGCCTGCTGCGCGATCGAGATGATGTCGGCGGCGACGTCCCGCAACGACATGGACCGCTGGGGGATGTTCCCGTTCCGGGCCTCGCCCCGCCAGGCCGACGTGCTGATCGTCGCCGGCACGCTGACGACGAAGATGGCCGGCCCGCTCGTCCGGCTCTGGGAGCAGATGCCGGAGCCCAAGTGGTGCGTCGCGATGGGCGACTGCACGTGCTCCGGCGGGCGCTACAAGCGGAGCTACTCGACGGTCGAGGGGATCGACCGGGTCATGCCGGTCGACGTCTACGTCCCGGGCTGCCCACCCCGCCCGGAGGGCCTCATCTACGGGATGATGAAGCTCCAGCAGCTCGTCAAGGACCGCCGCGGCCACTGGCCGGAGCGGTCGATCGGTCCGACGGTTCCGGACGGGGTCTGACCATGGACCCCGTCCTGCGACGGCGCCTCGAGAAGCGCTTCGGCGAGCGGCTGACCGGGCCCATCCGGCAGCGCCACGACGAGACCGAGATCCGGGTCGGCGCGGGCGACGTGATCGAGGTCATGCGGGCGCTCCACGACGAGCCCGAGTTCGGGTTCCAGCTGCTCGCCGACCTGGCCGGGGTCGACACCGGCGAGGTCATGCAGGTCGTCTACCACCTCTGGAGCGCGACGACCCCGGACTGGCTGCGGGTCGTCGCCGACGGCCTGTCACGGGAGGACCCGCGAGTCCCGTCGGTGACGTTCCTCTGGAAGGGCGCCGAGTGGATGGAGCGCGAGGCCTACGACATGTTCGGCATCACGTTCGAGGGCAACCGCGACCTGCGCCGGATCTACATGCCGCCCGACTACCAGAGCTTCCCGCTCCGGAAGGACTTCTACCTGCCCGACGACGCCGCCCGGTCGCCCGGCGCCGGTGTCCGGCACATGGAACAGACCCACGCCCCCCGGAACGCGACGCCGGCCGCCACGGTCCGGCGCGCGGGGAGCTGATCGAGGCCCCGCGATGACCCAGACGATCCCGCGTCACCAGTCCGCCGACGACCCGCGCGTCGAGCTCGACGAGAAGATCGGCGTCTTCGAGCCGATCCCGCCGTACCCGCCCCGGACGGAGCGCGAGGCCGAGTTCTACACGCTCGGCGACGGCGAGATGTTCATCAACATGGGGCCCCAGCACCCATCGACCCACGGCGTGCTCCGGGTCGTCCTCAAGCTCGACGGCGAGAAGGTCGTCGACCTCGACCCGGTCCTGGGCTACCTCCACCGCGGCGTCGAGAAGCTGTGCGAGAACGCCGACTACCACCAGGCGATCGCCTACCTCGACCCGCTCGAGTACGTCAGCTCGCTGTTCTGCGAGTGGCCCGGCGTCATGGCGTTCGAGAAGCTGCTCGACGTCGAGGTCCCCCGCCGGGCCGAGTACATCCGGGTCCTCTCGAGCGAGCTGAACCGGATCGCGAGCCACGCGCTGTTCATGGGCTGGATGGCGCTCGACCTGGGCGGGCTGACGCCGATCCTGTGGAGCTTCATCGAGCGCGACGAGATCGTCGACATGCTCGCGTCGCTGACCGGCCAGCGGATGCTCTTCAACTACTTCCGGATCGGCGGCGTCAACGGCGACCTCAACCACGAGTTCCTCAGCCGGCTCGGGGACTGGATGGGCCGGGCGACGACCCAGATCGAGGCGAACCTCGGGCTGCTGAACGAGAACGAGATCTTCGTCCGGCGGATGCGTGGCCTCGGCAAGATCGACTCCGCGACCGCGCTCCGGATGTGCATGACGGGCCCGAACCTGCGGGCGACCGGCATCCCGTTCGACGTCCGGCGCGCACACCCGTACAGCGTCTTCCCGGAACTCGACTTCGACATCCCGACGCGCGACGAGGGTGACTGCCTCGCCCGCTACCTGCTCCGGATCGACGAGATCAAGCAGAGCCTCCGGATCATCGACCAGTGCCTCGACCAGATGCCCGACGGGCCGGTGATGGCGAAGCTGCCGCGACTGCTGCGGCCGCGGCCGGGCCGGGCTTACGCCGGCATCGAGGGGCCGCGCGGCCAGTACGCCGCCTACGTGATCAGCGACGGCACCGACCAGCCGTTCCGGATGCGGATCCACGACCCCTCGTTCATCCACCTCCAGTCGGTCGGCGTGATGATGCCGGGCAACCTCATCGCCGACACGATGGCCGTCATGGCCAGCCTGGATCCGATCATGGGTGGCGTGGACAAGTAGATGACGGCCCTGTCCAGGACCTGGTCGCGGCTGACCCTGCCTGGGAAGCTGATCTTCACGATCCTGCCCGTGCTGCTCGTCCTGACGGTCGGGCTTATCGCGGTCCTCGTCCTCTTCGGCCCGACTGTCATCCAGTTCCTCGCCGACAACCTGTGGCTCGTCCGGTTCGTCGTCGCGGCGACGGCGATCCTCGTGATGACGATTCCGACCGCGTTCATCGTCGGCTACCTCGAGCTCAAGGGCATCGCCCTCATGAACCTCCGGATCGGCCCCGACAGGGTCGGTCCATTCGGCTCACTCATCTCGGTCTTCCACGGCCTGAAGATGCTGGCCAAGGAGGACTTCAGCCCGACAGGCGCCGATCGCCTCGTCTTCACGCTTGCCCCGGTCGTGGTGTTCATGGCGACGGTCATGGGCCTGCTCGTGATCCCGTTCGCACCCGGGCTGTTCGGCCAGGACATGAGCATCGCCCTGCTCTACTTCTTCGCGGTCGGCGGGCTGACGGTCGTCGGGCTGCTGATGGCCGGCTGGTCGAGCTTCAACAAGTACTCGCTGCTCGGCGGCTTGCGATCGGCGGCCCAGATCGTGAGCTACGAGATCCCGCTGACGCTGTCGGTCGTCGGCCTGCTGATGCTGGCCGGCACGATGAGCCTCAACCAGCTCGCCGAGAACCAGGCCGGCTGGTTCACAAACTGGTATGTGTTTCAGCAGCCGCTCGGCGCGCTGATCTTCTTCATCGCCGCGACGGCCGAGGCGAACCGCACCCCGTTCGACCTGACCGAGGCCGACAGCGAGATCGTCGCCGGCTTCGCCACCGAGTACTCGGGCATGCGGTTCGGCTTCTTCTACTTCGCCGAGTTCGTGAACGTCTTCGTCATCTCAGCCCTCATCGTGACGCTCTTCTTCGGCGGCTGGAACGCGCCGTTCCCGTGGCCGTGGCCGGTTAGCCTCAATCTCGACCCGGGCCAGCTCGGGGTCATGCTGTTGATCCTGTTCGCGGTGATCCCGATCATCAGGCACGCTGATCCTCGCAGCGCCGTTCCTCGTCGCCCGCAGCTCGATGCCGTGGTGGCAGGCGATCATCATCGGGTTCGTCCTGTTCAACGTCGTGGCCATCGCGGCGGTCATCGGGATCGCATACGTCGGCCTCGACTGGGTCGCCGGGCTGCTGTGGTTCCTCGGCAAGACCTATGTCTTCGTGTTCATCTTCGTCTGGATGCGGGGCACGCTACCGCGGGTCAGGATCGACCAGCTGATGGGCTTCGCCTGGAAGTGGCTGCTGCCGGCGTCGCTGCTCAACCTGTTCGTGACCGCCGCAGCAATCCTCATCGCGAGTCCGGCGTGAGGCCGCGGCGATGACCTTCCGCGTCCCGGGACTCGGCCTGGCCAAGGGCATGCGCATCACGCTGCGCAGGATCTTCGAGCCGAAGGCCACGATCCGGTACCCCGAGGTCCGCCTCGACGTCCCGCACAAGTTCCGCGGCCGGCTCCAGCTGCTCTACGACGAGTACGGCGCGATCAAGTGCGAGACGTGCTTCCAGTGCGCCCAGGCCTGCCCCATCGAGTGCATCGACATGGGCGGGCTCGACACGAAGGGCCGCTTCCACGTCCATTGGGGTCCGCCCGAGACGTACGGCGAGCGGCGTGACGAGAGCGCGCTGCGACGGTCCGGCCGGCCCGTCCCCGACGCGTCCTACGCCCATTTCGAGGGCATCGACATCCGGCCGCTCGAGGCGATCCTCGAGGACTTCGACCACGATCCCAAGCACATGCTCCAGATCCTCGAGGCGACCCAGGCCGCGTACGGCCACTTGCCGGTCGCCGCGCTGAAGCTGATCAGCCATCGGACGGGAGCCTGGTACGCGATGATCTACGGCACCGCCTCGTACTACCGCCACCTCCGCTTCGAGGCGCCCGGCAACGAGGTCCAGTCGGCCGCGATCGACGCCCACCGGCCCTCCGAGGCGACCTATCTCGCCGGGCTCGAGGCGGCGCTGGCCGGGGGCGGCGGGGCGAGCGGTGGCCGGGGCAAGGCGCGCGGCGGCGGCCGCGGGGCGGAGGCCTGACGGTGGCGTCGATCCTGAAGACGCCCTCGGCGTGGCCCCAGGTCCTGCTCGACAGGAAGGCCGCGAGCCAGGCGTGGGACGATCCTGCGGCGGCCCTCGACGGCGCCGTGAAGCGCGGCGCGTTCGAGGGTCTGAAGCGCTGCGTCCACGAGCTGGGTCCCGCGGGCACGATCGCGACGATCGCCGCGTCCGGGCTGCGCGGCCGGGGCGGCGGCGGTTTTCCGACCGGCGAGAAGTGGCGGATCGCGGCCCGAACCGAAGCCCCGAAGCGCTACGTCGTCGCGAACGGCTACGGCGCGGACCCGTCGGTGACGACCGACCGGACCCTCATGGAGGCCAACCCGTTCGCGGTCGTCGAGGGCGTCGCGATCGCCGCGTTCTCGATTGGCGCGACCGAGGCGTTCATCGCCGTCCGCGCGGAAGCGACCGAGGCGATCCGACGGCTCGAGGGCGCGGTCGCCGCCGCCGAGGACGCCGGGTTCGTCGGCCCCTCCGTGCTGGGCTCCGGGCGGAGCGTCACGATCACCGTCCGGCCCGTCCAGGGCGCCTACATGCTTGGCGAGGAGACGGTCCTGCTGAAGGCCCTCGAGGGCAAGCGCGGCCAGCCCGAGCAGCGGCCGCCGTATCCCGCTGAGGTCGGACTCTTCGACCGGCCGACGGTCGTCCAGAACGTCCAGACCCTCGCCGCGGTGCCGTGGATCCTCGTCAACGGCGCCGAGGCGTTCGCCGCGATCGGGTCGAAGGCGAGCCCCGGCACGATCCTCGTCCAGGTCCGCGGGCCGGGCGGCGACGGCATCGCGGAGGTCCCGCTGGGGACGCCGCTCCGGGACGTCGTCGAGCTGGCAGGCGGGGCGAAGAAGCTCAAGGCCGTGCTCGTCGGCGGGCCCTCGGGCGGGCTGCTGCCGGCCGACCTGCTGGACACGCCGTACGAGTTCGAAGCGCTGCGCGAGGTCGGGGCCCACGTCGGGTCCGGCTCGATCGTCGCCGCCGACGAGCGGGCCTGCGTCGTCGACCTCGCCCGGCTCCTGACGCGGTTCTGCGCCGACGAGGCGTGCGGCAAGACGATCCCGTGCCGGATCGGGACACGGCGGATCAGCGAGATCGGCGACCGGATCGCGACCGGCGTCCCGCGCCCGACGGACCTCCAGCTGCTGGCCGACCTGTCGGCCGACGTCGTCGCGTCGGCCCTGTGCGACCACGAGCGTCTGGCGACGCTTCCGTACGCATCCGGAATGCGATACTTCCGGAGCGAGCTCGACGAGCACATCCTCCGTAGTTCCTGCCCAGCCGGCGTCTGCCGACCCATCGCCGTTGCGGCCGGGGCCGCGAGCTAAGCCCACGGACGAGAGATGGCCGACCTGATCACCCGCCCGGACCAGCACGAGCCGATGGAGCTCGAGCCGCTCGCCGACACCGTCGCCGAGCGCCTCCTGACGACGCAGTCGCCGCAGCGACCGCAGTCGACGCCGCGCATCCGGATCGAGGTCGACGGCCGAGTCGTCGAGGGCTTCGAGGGCCAGACGATCCTCGAGGTCTGCCGCGACAACGGGATCGAGATCCCGACGCTCTGCTACGAGCCCAAGCTGCCCGGCTTCGGGGCGTGCCGGATGTGCGTCGTCGACGTCGAGGGCGAGGAGCACCCGCCGATCAGCTGCTCCCGGGCGGCCGAGCCGGACATGGTCGTCAAGACCCAGACCGACGACGTCCGGCGCCTCCGCCGGACGAACCTCGAGCTGATCTTCAGCGACCACAACGCGTACTGCCTGCCGCCGTGCCAGAACAAGTGCCCCAGCCACATCGACATCCCGGGCTTCCTGAAGGCGAACGCCGAATCGAACTGGCGCGAGAGCACCCGGATCTTCAAGCGGACGATCCCGTTCCCGAGCGTCCTGGGCCGGGTCTGCCCGGCGCCGTGCGAGGAGCACTGCCGGCGCGACGAGGTCGACGAGGCGATCGCGATCCGCGACTCCCACCGCTACGCCGGCGACCAGGTGCTCAAGGCGATGCTCGACGACGAGGTCGACCCGCCGGTGCCGTTCGAGATCCAGCCCAAGACCGGCCGCAAGGCCGCGGTCATCGGCTCGGGGCCGGCCGGCATGGCGGCCGCCTACTACCTGCTGATCGCCGGCCACGACGTCACGGTCTTCGAGCGCGACCCGGCGCCGGGCGGGATGCTCCGCTACGGCATCCCGCAGTACCGCCTGCCGAAGGTCGAGGTCCTCGAGGCCGAGTACGAGTCGGTCACCCGGCTCGGCGGACGGATCGTGTGCGACCAGGGCCTGGGCCGCGACTTCACGCTCGACGACCTCCAGAACCAGGGCTACGAGGCGGTCGTCGTCGCGATCGGCTGCTACGACACGAATAAGCTTGGCGTGCCGGGCGAGGACGCCGACGAGGTGCTCGACGGGCTCGAGTACCTCCGGACGGCGACGCTCGGCCTGCCGTACCCCGGCCACGCCGGCAAGCGCGTCGTCGTCATCGGCGGCGGGTTCACCTCGATGGACTGCTCGCGGACGTCGGTCCGCCAGGGCGCGGCGGAGGTCACGCTCGTCTACCGCCGCGACATGAAGGACATGCCGGCGGCGAACGAGGTCCACGAGGCGATCGAGGAAGGCGTCCAGACGATCTTCCAGGCGGGCCCCACCCGCGTCGTCACGGACGCCAAGGGCAACGTCACCGGCTGCGAATTCATCCGGATGCGCCCGGGCGAGCCAGACGCGAGCGGCCGCCGCCGCCCGGAGCCCGCGCCCGGGACGGAGTTCACGATCCCCTGCGACCGGGTCCTGCTGGCGATCGGCCAGGGGCCCGAGCTGACGTGGATCGGGCCGGGCTCGACGGGCGTCGAGGCGACGAAGCAGCGCCGCCTGAAGGCCGACGCGGTCACGTTCGAGACCGGCCGGCCCGGCGTCTTCGGCACCGGCGACGTCCGGGTCGGGGCGGCGACCGTCGTCCAGGCGGTCGCCGAGGGCCGCCGCGCCGCATACGCGGTCGACGCCTACCTCCAGGGCCTCGACCTCGCGGCGATCCGGACCCGCCAGCAGCTCGCCGAGCCGCAGCCGGAGTTCCTCTCGATCGTCCCGTTCACGAGCGAGATCAAGGAGCCGCGCTACCGCCTCCGGGCGATGGACGCGGACGTCCGCAACCGGAGCTACGTCGAGTACGAGCTGCCGTACACGCCGGCCGAGGCCGTCGCCGAGTCGACGCGCTGCCTCCAGTGCACGTGCGAGGCGATCGGCTACTGCGACCTGCGGCGGCTCGGGATCGAGTACGGCACGACGCTCCAGACGCTCGAGCCGCAGTACCACCAGGGCGCCGGCTACCGCTCCGTCACGGAGAACCGCTTCACCGGCATCAACCACGACTACATCCGGGACGACTCCCACGCGTTCATCCTCCGCGAGCCGTCGCGCTGCATCGACTGCGGCCGCTGCGCCCAGGTCTGCTCGGAGGTCGTCGGCGCGGCGTGCTACGACTTCATGCGGATCGGCTTCGACACGCTCGTGACGACGCCGCTCGACATGAGCCTCAACGACACGCCGTGCGTCTCGTGCGGCCGCTGCGCCGAGACCTGCCCGACCGGCGCGCTCATGCCGAAGCCGCGCGTCCTCGAGAAGTACGAGGTCGACGAGTCGCGCTGCATCCTGTGCGGCATCTGCGTCGACGCCTGCCCCTACGACGCGCTCCGCGACGGCGCCGACATCGAGCTCTCGCACACCTCGCGCGTCGAGCCGATGATCGACCTGCTGGCGATCGCGGCGGTCGACCGCGAGACCGAGGTCACGTACATCCGGCGCGAGCGCGACTGGGCGACGCGGGCGGCGGCCGAGGGCCGGCTGGTCCCCGATCGCCTCCTGCCGATGCTGCCGGCGTCGGTCGCCGGCAACGGCGGCGGCAACGGCGGCCACGGCCACGATCACGGCGGCAACGGTCACGACCATGGCGGGCACGGCCCGGAGGATCACGACATGGCCGCGGTCGCCGGCGGCCCCGCCGGCCACGCCTGAGCGAGCGCGGCGTGGCGATCGGAGACACGATCCCGTTCACGTCGATCCCCTGGATCGACGTCCTCTTCGTCGTCTTCTCCGGGACGATGCTCCTCGCGGCGCTCCTCGTCGTGACGATGCGCGACATCATCCGCTGCGGCCTGGCGATGATGGTCTGCTTCGGGGCGCTGGCCGGGATCTACGTGATGGTCGGGGCGCCGCTCGTCGCCGCGGCCCAGGTGCTCGTGTACATCGGCGCGATCAGCGTCCTGATCCTGTTCGCGATCATGCTCACCGAGACGAAGCTCGCGCCGTCGCGGCTCGTCTTCCAGACCCAGGCGGCGCCGGCCGCGCTCGCCTCGGTCCTGCTCGCGCTCGTCACGGTCCTCGCGATCCTCGCCACGGATTGGGGTGAGCTCGCCGCCCGGGTCAACGTCGCGACGAGGGCGGTCGCCGAGGCGCTGTTCACGCAGTGGGTGCTGCCGTTCGAGATCGTCGGCGTGCTGCTGCTCGCCGCCGTCATCGGCGGCGTGTTCCTCGCCAAGCGCGAGCGCGGCTCCGAGGAGCAGCCGTGATCCGGATCCTCGTCGGTGGCGCGGTCCTGAGCGCGTTCGTCGTCGGGCTGGGCCTGATCGGCCTCGCGACCGGCGGCGCCGACTCGCTCGATTCCTACCTCGTCCTCGCGACGCTGCTGTTCGCGATCGGGATGTTCGGGTTCCTCGCCCGGCGCAACGCGATCAGCATGCTGATGTCGATCGAGCTGATGCTCAACGCGGTCAACCTCTCGATCGTCGCGTTCGGCTCGTTCAACGAGAAGCTCGCGGCGTCGGGCTCGGTGATCGCGCTCATGGTCATGGCCGTCGCGGCCGCCGAGGCGACCGTCGGTCTCGCGATCATCATCGCGATCTTCCGCAACAAGCGGACGCCGCTCGTCGACGAGTACGACGCGATGCGCCAGTGAGCGGCCGGGCCTGATGGTCGACCTGCTGATCCCGGCGATCGTCGCGCTGCCGATGATCGGTTTCCTCATCACCGCCCTCATCGGCCGGCGCCTCGACAAGCAGGCCCACATCGTGCCCGTCGGCGTCGTCGTGCTCGTCTGGCTGTTCGCGATGGTCGTCGTCGTCATGGCGCTGTCGCACGCCGCGCCGTTCGACGACGAGGCCGCCGGGTACGGCTACACGATCCCGGTCTACACGTGGATCCCGGCCGGCGACTTCCAGGTCAACTTCTCGTTCCACGTCGACGCGCTCACGGCCTGCCTGCTGATCGTCGTGACGACGATCGGGATGCTCGTCCACATCTACTCGATCGGCTACATGAGCCACGACGCCGGCTACTGGCGGTTCTTCGCGTACCTGAACCTGTTCATGTTCTCGATGCTGCTGCTGGTCCTCGCCGACAGCTTCCTCGTGATCTTCGTGGCGTGGGAGCTGGTCGGCCTGTCGAGCTACCTCCTGATCGGCTTCTGGAAGCACAAGCGGACCGCGGCGCTCGCGGCGAAGAAGGCGTTCCTCGTCAACCGCGTCGGCGACGTCGGCTTCGCGCTGGGGATCATGCTGATCTTCGTCAGCATGGGGACGCTGAACATCCACGACTTCAACGGTCAGGCGGGCGTCCTCGCGAAGATCGGCGGCGTCGACCCGGTCGTCGTCGCCGCGATCTCGCTGCTCGTCTTCGCCGGGGCGATGGGCAAGAGCGCCCAGTTCCCGCTCCACGTCTGGCTGCCGGACGCGATGGAGGGCCCGACGCCGGTGTCGGCCCTGATCCACGCCGCGACGATGGTCAACGCCGGCGTCTATCTGATCGCCCGGACGAGCCCGATCTTCGCCCACGCCCCGGGCGCCCTCGTCGTCGTCGGCTCGATCGGCATCTTCACCGCGATCCTCGCCGCGACGATCGCGATGACCCAGACCGACATCAAGCGGGTCCTCGCCTACTCGACGCTGAGCCAGCTGGGCTACATGTTCGCGGCGCTCGGCGCCGGCGCGTTCACCGCGGCGATCTTCCACCTGATCACCCACGGCTTCTTCAAGGGCCTGCTGTTCCTGGGCTCGGGCTCCGTGATCCACGCGGTCCACGAGGAGCAGGACATGCGCCGGATGGGCGGGCTCGCGAAGAAGATCCCGATCACGTACGCGACGATGCTGATCGGCTCGCTGGCGATCGCCGGGATCCCGCCGCTGGCCGGCTTCTTCAGCAAGGACGAGATCCTCGGCGAGGCGTTCAAGCTGGGCTTCCAGTGGATCTGGGCGATCGGGCTGTTCGTGGCCCTGCTGACCGCGTTCTACATGTTCCGGCTCATGGGCCTCACGTTCTGGGGCAAGAGCCGCGTCGACCCCCACGTCGAGCCGAACATCCACGAGTCGCCGCCGGTGATGACCTGGCCGCTGATCATCCTCGCGGTCCCGTCGATCTTCGCCGGCATCGTCCTGGGCCTGCCGTTCGGGGCCGGGCTCCTCAGCCAGTGGCTGGCGCCGGTCTTCGAGCAGGCGACGGTCACGCTTGGCCACGAGGAGGCCTCGTTCCAGCTGTTCGGCATCGACGGCGCGCTGATCATGGCCAGCGTCGCGGTCGCCGCGGTCGGCGTCGCGCTCGCGTGGCGGCTGTTCGGCGCCGAGATCGGCCGGATCCGCGTCGCGGCGAAGCCGAACCTCGTCCGCTCGCTACAGCGCCCGCGTCCCGTTCCTCTACCGCGCCTCGCTGAACAAGTGGTGGTTCGACGAGCTCAACAACCTGCTGTTCATCGTCATCGGCGGCCGGGTCGCGAACTTCCTGTGGTGGTTCGACCGGCGCGTCATCGACGACACGGTGAACGACCTCGCCAAGGTGACGGTCGGCGCCGGGCGCGACCTCCGCCGGATCCAGACCGGTCGCGTCCAGAACTACGCGCTGGGCATCGCGATCGGGCTGATCGTCATGGCCGGCTCGTTCCTCCTGATCGCGGGCCGCTGACATGTCGATCTCGTCGATCCCGATCCTGACGCTCGTCACGTTCCTGCCGCTGATCGGGGCGCTCGTCGTCGCAGTCGCGCCGGAGCGCTACGCCCGGGGCCTCGCGCTGGCGACCGCGCTCGCGACGTGGATCCTGTCGCTGCTGCTCCTCACCGGGTTCATCTCCGGCGGCGACCGCGGCCAGCTCTTCCAGTTCGTCGTCGCGGCACCGTGGATCCCGGCGTTCGGGATCCAGTTCAAGCTCGGCGTCGACGGGCTCTCGCTGATCCTCGTCGTCCTGACGACGACGCTGTCGTGGATCGCGATCCTGTCCTCGTTCGCCCCGATCAAGGACCGCGTCAAGCTCTACATGATGTCGTTCCTCATCCTCGAGGTCGGCCTCATCGGGGTCTTCGTCGCGCTCGACCTGTTCCTCTTCTACATCTTCTGGGAGATCGTCCTCGTCCCGATGTACCTGATCATCGGGATCTGGGGCGGCAACAACCGGATCTACGCGACGATCAAGTTCGTCCTCTACACGCTCGTCGGCTCGCTGCTGATGCTCGTCGCGATCCTGGCGACCGGCTTCGCGTACCAGTCGGCCACCGGGAGCTGGGACAACGCGTTCGACTACGAGGTGCTGCGCAACTTCGCGACGCAGGGAGCGGGCTTCGCCGGCGGGCTCCAGCTGGGCGCGTTCCTCGCGTTCTTCCTCGCGTTCGCGATCAAGGTCCCGATGTTCCCGTTCCACACGTGGCTGCCGGACGCCCACGTCGAGGCCCCGACGGCCGGCTCCGTGATCCTCGCCGCGATCATGCTGAAGCTGGGCGCCTACGGCTTCATCCGCTTCGCGCTGCCGCTGTTCCCGGGCGCCGCCCACACGTTCGCCGGCGTGATCATCGTGCTGAGCCTGATCGCGATCATCTACGGCGCGATCGTGGCCCTCGTCCAGCCGGACCTCAAGAAGCTCGTCGCCTACAGCTCGGTCAGCCACATGGGGTTCGTGACGCTCGGGATCTTCGTGTTCAACGAGCAGGGCATGCAGGGCGCGATCCTCCAGATGGTCAACCACGGCCTGATCACCGGGGCGCTGTTCCTGCTCGTCGGCGTGATCTACGAACGGACCCACGACCGGACGATCGCGAAGATGGGCGGCCTCTCGACGCCGATGCCGGTCTATGCCGTGGCGTTCGGATTCTTCGCCTTTGCGTCGGCCGGCCTGCCGGGCCTGTCGGGCTTCGTCGGCGAGTTCCTGTCGCTCGTCGGGGCGTTCATCTTCAGCCCCTACGTCGCCGCCGTCGCGACGGTCTGCATGGTCCTCGCCGCGGCGTACCTGCTCTGGATGTACCAGCGGCTGTTCTTCGGCGAGGTCTCCGAGTTCCTCACCGGCCTCGGCCACCACCTGACCGACGTGACCGCGACCGAGGTCCTGACGCTCGCCCCGCTGGCCGCCCTGGTCGTCGTCTTCGGGCTGTTCCCGGGCTTGATCCTCGACCTGATCGCCGGCTCCGTCGCGAACGTCCTGCGTGACGTCGCCTCGCAGCCGGCCATCGACGTCGCGCCGGAGATCGGCGCGATCGCCCTGATCGCGGTGGCGGCCTACGTGATCGCCCGGGTGGCGTACGTCAGCTACGCCGACGCCCAGAAGGCGTCCGATGCGGGCGGCGGGAGCGCGCTGGGCGCCGCCGGGGCCGGCAAGTGATCGATCAGAACATCACCCTGATCCTGCCGCTGATCGCGGCGATCGGGGCGGCGATCGCGGTCCTGATCGTCGACCTGATCCTGCCGAACCGGTCCTCGCTCACGGTGACCGTGGCGCTCATCGGGCTGGCGGTGGTCGCGATCCTGACCGTGTCCGCGAACCAGAACCCCGGCGTGGCGTACAACGGCGTCTACAAGGTCGACGCGCTGACGACGTTCCTCGACCTGCTGTTCGTCGCGATCATCGCGCTGACGCTCGTCTTCGCCCCGGACTACCTCGCGCCGCGCGGCCTGCCGATGGCGGAGTTCGCGGTCGTCCTGATGTTCGCGATGACCGGGGCGATGCTGATCTCGGCGTCGACCGACCTGCTGCTGCTGTTCCTCGGGCTCGAGCTGATGGTCCTTCCGGGCTACATGCTGGCGGCCTTCCACAAGACCGACGCCTACTCGACCGAGGGCGCGATCAAGTACTTCCTGCTCGGGTCGTTCAGCTCCGCGATCTTCCTGTTCGGGCTGGCGTTCGTCTGGGGCCTGACCGGCTCGACCCGCGTGGCCGACATCGCGAACGCCCTGACGACCGTCGCCACGACGCCCGGGGCGTTCTCGCCGGGCCTGGCGATGGGCTTCGCGTTCCTGACGACCGGCGTCGCGTTCAAGATCGCCGCCGTCCCGTTCCACTACTGGACACCCGACGCCTACCAGGGCTCGCCGACGCCGGTCACGGGCTACCTCTCGGTCGGCCCGAAGATCGGCGCGTTCGCGCTGATCCTGCGGCTGTTCGTCGAGGCGCTCGCCCCGCTGAAGGGCGACTGGCTGCCGGTCGTGATCGTGCTCGCGGCGCTGACGATGACGGTCGGCAACCTCGTCGCGCTGACCCAGGACAACGTCAAGCGGATGCTGGCCTACAGCTCGATCGCCCACACCGGCTACATGCTCGTCGGGCTCGCGGCGTTCGCCGGCGGCCAGCAGCTGGGCATCGAGGGACTGCTGTTCTACGGCGCGGCCTACTCGTTCATGAACCTCGGCGGGTTCGCCGTCATCGCCGCGATGCAGAAGCGGGCGGGGGTGACGTCGTCGCTCGAGACGTTCGCCGGCCTGGGCCGCCGCGAGCCGAAGCTCGGGGCGCTGATGACGCTGTTCCTGCTGTCGCTGACCGGCATCCCGCCAACCGCCGGCTTCTTCGCGAAGGCGCTGGTCATCCTGGCCGCGGTCCAGGCCGGCGGCTGGGTCTCGTTCCTCGCGGTCCTCGCGGTGATCAACGCCGCCGTCGCCGCGTTCTACTACCTGCGAGTCGTCGTCTACATGTACATGCGCGAGCCGGTGTCCGCGCAGGAGCCGCCGCACCACGGCCGGCTGCTGTGGGGCGGACTCGCGGTGGCGACCGCGATGACGATCCTGCTCGGGTTCTTCCCGGGGCTGATCATGGGGATCATCGGCGAGGCGGCGACCGCGATCAGCGGCTGAGGCGCGGGTCCCGTCCCACGTCGCCGTGATACTCGCCATCGCTAGGGCGTGACCACGACCCCCGCCGACGATCCGGGCGATCCCGCGGCGCCGGAGCCGGGCGCGGCCGCGGAGCCCGAGGCGGCCGGCGATCCGACCGGGGACGCCGGCGCGGTCGACGGCGCGGGACTGTCCGATGCCGCGGCCGGCGATCCGACGCGGGGGGCCGGCGCGGTCGACGGCGCGGGACTGTCCGATGCCGCGGCCGCCGAGGCCAACGGGTGGGCCGGAGCGGGACCGATGAAGACGAACCCGAGCAGCAACGCGCCCGCGACGAGCAGACCGGCCAACAGGCCGGCAATGATGGAAAGCCGGGACCCCATGGGGCGGGAGGGTACCAGTACGTGCGTCCGGGGGCGGGTCTCTGCCGCCGCTGGTAGCATGCCGCTCCCGTGAGCAGGTTCGGCGCCCTTCGCAATCGACTCCTGCCGGCCGTCCTGACCGCCCTCGGTGTGTCCCTGATCGCCGGCGGGCTCCTGACGTACACCGGCGCGGTCCAGCCCACGCCGGAGGCCGACGCCTCGGAGATCATCGTCACGGCCTCGCCGACGCCGACACCGACACCGTCGGTCGTCCTGCCGACGATCCCGCCGCCCGGAACGCTCGAGCCGACCGCCTCGCCGGCGATTCCCGCCGATCGCCTCGCAACGAGAGTCGTCGTCCCGGCCCTGAAGATCGACCTGCCGATCGTGAAGGGCCCGGCGGACAAGGTCCTCTGCAACGTCGCGATGTACGCCGAGGCGCCGGGACTCGTCCAGCCCGGCTTCCCGGGCTCGTTCTACCTCTACGGCCACGCCCGCAAGGGGATGTTCCTGCCGCTCCTCGATCAGTCGAAGAAGAACAACGGCAAGGCCATGCTGAACATGCTCGTCGAGGTCTACACGAGCGACGACATGCGGCTGACCTACTACATCACCGAGGTCCGCCGCCACGTGCCCAAGTCGAACGGCTTCGCCGACCCGCTCTCGCGCAAGACCGAGACGCTCTGGCTCCAGACGTCCGAGGGCCCGAAAGGGACGCCGACGGTGCTCCAGGTCGTCGCCCTGCCGTTGAGTGCCGCCCCGGCGGACCACGCCGCGGCCCACCCGAAGCCGCACCCGCTCGTCTGCACCTAGCGCGGCGCCGCGCCGCTCCGCGCGTCTCCCTGCCGGCCCTCAGATCCAGTCGATCCGCCGCAGGACGATCGCGGCAACCGACGCCGCGAGGACCACGATCCCGGTGATGAGCCAGAACCCGCTCGGCTCGCCCTTCCCGATCGCCGTGCCGGCCTCGCTCATGCCGAAGATGCCGGCGACCGCCCCGATCCCGGCGAGGATCACGGTCACGCCGGTCAGCCGCTTCATGATCCGCGACAGGTTGTTGTTGACCGTCGAGAGGTAGATGTCGAGCGTGCCCGCGACGAGGTCGCGGTAGTTGTCGAGCTCGTCGGTGACCCGGATCAGGTGGTCGTAGACGTCGCGGAAGTAGACGAGATGCTCGGGGGCGATCACCGTCAGCTCGCGGTTCGTCAGCTGATTGAGCACCTCCCGGGCGGGCGAGGTCGCTCGCCGGATCGCGAGGAGCTCCTTCTTCATCGTGAAGACCTTCTGGAGCGTCCACTCGTTCGGCGATTCGACGACCTGATCCTGGAGGTCGTCGATCTCGTCGGCCAGCTTGTCCATCATCGGGAAGTAGCCGTCGACGATCCGGTCGGCGATCGTGTAGAGCAGGAAGTCGGTGCCTTTCGCGAGGACGGCGCCGACGCCGTCGCGCATCGTCACGCGCCTCGCGAGGTCGGTCGCCGAGCCGTGGGCCGAGAGGAGGAACTGCTTGCCGAGCACGAGGTCGACCTCCGTGGGCTGGACTTCGCCGCGGTACTCGACGTCGAACAGCACGACATGGACCATGTCGTCGTAGACCGCGACCTTCGCCCGCTCGTTGCGCTCCTCGATGTCGTCGGCGATCAGCGGGTGCAGCTCGAGCGTCCTCGCGACGGCCCGGACGGTCTGCTCGGTGGGGTCGGTCAGGTCGACCCAGAGGCGGGTGTCGGGCCGGGCGACCAGCGCCGCCAGCGCGTCGAGGTCGGTCGACTCCGCGACGCCCGACGGCGACCAGCAGACGATCCGGACCGGGCCCGACTCGCGCGGCGCGTCGCCGCGACCCGCCGCGTCGTCGGTTGGTGCCTGCTCAGAGGGCGATCGTGGGGCGTCGCTCGTCGCGTCCATCCGGCTCCAGCGCGATTCCCCCTGCCGCCGGCGCCTGTCCGCGGCGATCGTCGGTCAGCATACGCGTCCGGGCCGCGCCGCCAAGTGCGAGACCGGGCGGGATCGCGACGATCGTGACGACGCCGGCGACGGCGAACAGCCCGACGAGGATCTGCGACGCCTGGCCCGCCGCCCAGGTCTCGAGCGCGTCGACGACGAAGGCGTCGCGCAGCGGCCGGTCCCGCAGATCCTCGGGGATGACCGCCTTCCAGCCGTCGGGCACCGCGAAGAGCTGGTCGTAGAGGTGGTTGATCGTCGTCGAGCCGTAGGCGGTCAGGATCGCGACGCCGATCGCCATCCCGATCATCCGGGCCACGGTGACGATCGCGCTCGCCATCCCGAACGACGCCCGGCCCGCCGTCTCGACCGCCGCCGTCGAGCGCGGCGTCACGGTCAACCCGAAGCCGGCCCCGAAGACCGCCAGCACGAGCGCGACCTCGCCGAGCGCGACGCCCGGCGTCCAGCGCGACATCCAGAGCAGCGCCCCGGCCGAGGCGAGCAGCCCGACGAGCGTCACGAGCCGCAGCGAGAGGTAGCGGACCGCGAACCCCGAGACGAGCGCCCCGACGGCCGTCGCGGCGGCGAGCGAGCCCAGCGCGACCTGCTGCTGCTCGGGGCCGCCGTAGAGGACGCGATCGACGAACACCGCCCCGCCGACGATCGCGGTCGCGAACGCGTAGCCGGTCAGCAGCGAGACGAGGGCCGCCGACGCGAACGTCAGGCTCTTGAACAGGCGCGGGTCGATGAACGGGTCCGGCCGGCGGAGGCCGCGGACGATCGTGAGGATCGTCGCGACGACGGCGATGGCTCCAAGGGCGGCGCTCGCGAGCAGCGGGTCGAGCCCGCCGACGTCCGGGCTGCCGAGGAGCGTCACAGCGACCAGCCCCCCGCCGAGGGCGACCGTCCAGATGATCGCGCCGACGACGTCGATGCCGCCGCTCCGTCGGGGCGTCTCCCAGCCGCCCGACGCCGCCCAGGCGACGAGCAGGGCGCAGATCCCGATCGGGACGTTGATGTAGAAGACCCACCGCCACGACGGCGCGAACAGCGCGTGGAGCGCGCTGCCCGGCGCCGCGCCGAACGGACTCAAGCGCGCCCTCGACGTTCAGCCCGCCGAGGATCGCCGCCCCGACGAACGGCCCGGCGGCCATCCCGAGGAACGTCAGCGCGCCGATGACGCCGAGCGCCCGCGGCCGGGCGTGGCCCTCGAACAGGTGCGACGCCGCGGCGGTCCCGACCGGCACGAGGATCCCGCCGCCCAGCCCCTGGACGATGCGGCCGGCGATCAGCTCGTTGATCGTCTGGGCCCGGCCGGCGAGCAGCGACCCGATCGTGAACAGGGCGAGCGCGACAAGGAACAGACGCCGCGCGCCCCAGACGTCGGCCATGCGGCCCGCCAGCGGCATCGCGACGATGTAGGCGAGCAGGTAGCCGTTCACGATCCACGAGGCGCGACGGAGCTCGGAGAAGGGGTTCTGGGAGTTCGACGAGAAGTCGAGGATGATCTTCGGCAGGGCGACGGCGGTCACCATGAGCTCGAGCCCGGCGAGGAAGACGCCGGCGCTCAGCACCCCGAGCAGCGCGTATCTCGAGCTCCGGCTCATCGAGGAAGCGTACCGGTCGGCGCCCGCTCGCAACCTTTCAGCGCCGCCCCCAGCGTTCAGGGCCGGTTGCAGGCCGCCTCGCCTAGCATCGTTCCATTCGCCGCCAGCCCGTACCCGACCGGGAAGACGGCGCCGTCGCAGGCGGCCTTTCCGGTTCGCGGTGCGTCGTCCGGGGTGACCGGCCAGGTGTACGGCAGCCGGCCCTCGATCGGTCGAACGCCAGTGAGCGCGTCGGCGACACCGGCGCCCTCCGTTCCGGGCAGCCAGGCTTCGACGACCGCGTCGGCCGCGTCGAACACGTCCGGCACGACCAGCGGCCGGCCCGAGACGAGCACGACGATCAGGCGATCGACCTTCGATCGGATCAGCGGGAGCAACGCGAGGTCGCGCTCGTACGGCCGGAGCGTTGCGGAGTCGCCCACGCCCTCCGCGTACGGCCGCTCGGCGACGACGAGGATGCCGAGCGGCGCGTGACCGGCGTCGGCGAGCTGGCTGGCGGTGACCAGCTGCAGGCGCTCGCCGAGCCGCTCGCGCAGCCCTGCTGCGATCGTGGTCCCTTCGGTCGTCGCGCCGTCGGCGCCCTGCCAGGTGATCGTCCAGCCGCCCGACTGGATACCGATGTCGTCGGCGCCCGGTCCGGCGAGCAGGATCGGGCCGTTACCGTCGGCGGACAGGGGCAGGAGGTCGCCCGACGTCTTGAGCAGCGTCAGCGAGCGACCGACGGCCTCGCGGGCGAGCGCCCGGTCGTCGGTGTTGCCGACCAGCGCCGCCTGGAGCTGGGGCATCGGCCGCTCGAGGAGGCCCATCTCGATCTTCACCCGGAGGATCCGCGTGACCGCGTCGTCGATCCGGGTCTTCGGGACCGTCCCGCCTGCTACGGCGTCGGTGAGGACCTGCTGGAACCCCGCGTAATCGGACGGGACCATCACCATGTCGATGCCCGCGTTGATCGAACGGGCGACGGCCGTGGCGTAGTCGGGGTCGACCTGGTCGACGGCCTGCCAGTCCGACACGATGAAGCCGTCGAAGCCGAGCTCGCCCTTCAGGACGTCGGTCAGCCAGTGGTGATCGCCGGTGATCTTGCCGCCAGCCTCGGTCGCGGAAAACGACGCCATGACGATCCGGGCGCCGGCCGAGATCGCGGCCTTGTACGGCGGCAGGTGGACCGACCGGATCAGCTCCTCGTCGCCGGCCGTCACGCCCTGGTCGATGCGGTACTCGGACGCGGCCGGAGGAGCCCCACGTCGGTGCCACCGTCGCCAACGAAGTGCTTCGGCGTTGCCGCGACCGCCGACTCGGCCGCGAGGTCGGAGCCCTGAAGACCGCGGATGAACGCGGGCGCGAGCTCCTCGACGAGCGAGGTTGACTCGCCGTAGCCCTCGTACGTCCGTCCCCAGCGGATGTCCTGCGGCACGGCGACGACCGGCGCATAGTCCCAGCGGATCCCGGTTGCCGCGGTCTCGACGGCCGTCGCCCGGCCGACCTTCTCGACAAGTGCCGGGTCGCCGATCGCCCCGAGCCCGATGTTGTGCGGGAAGATCGTTGCGCCGGGCACATTGTTGTGGCCGTGGACGGCGTCGACGCCGTAGAGGATCGGGATCCCGAGCCGCGTCTCGACGGCGGCTGCCTGGTAGGCGGCGACCATCGCGTGCCAGCTGGCCGGCGTGTTCTCCGGCGGGGCCCCGCCGCCGCCGCTCAGGACGCCGCCAACCGCGGCGTCCCGGACGCCGTTCGCATCGATCGAGCCCTTCTCGACGAGCGTTATCTGGCCGATCTTCTCGGCCAGCGTCATCTCCGCGAGGAGACCGGCGACGCGCTCCTCGATCGGCCGGGATGGGTCGCGCCACGCAGCGCCGGCCGGGGTGGCCGGGGTCCCCGACACCGCAACGCCGCCGCTCGCGGCGCCCGGCGATGCGCTTGGCGGCGACGAACCGCACGCCGCGGCGACCAGGGCGAGGCAGAGTGCGAGCAGGAGTCGGCGTCGGATGCCCACGGTCGCGAAGTATGCGTCCCGCGACGCCGCCGGAGCTACGACCGCCGAGCCACCTCGATCGCCCATTCGCCCGGCGTGCAGATCGGCTCGGAGCGTCGCGCGACTTCATCGCCCGACGGAGCCCTCGCGATCAGCGTGCCCTCGACACACTTGTTGGGCAGGAAGCTCTCCTGCAGGGAGATCGCCGTCCCTGGCTCGAGGCGATGGATGAGCGGTTCCTTGCGCTCCGTGCCATCCGGGTAGACCACGAACACGGCCACGGCCTGATCGGTGTTGTTCGTCACCCTGAACCCCGGCGCACCCTGCTCTGAACTCAGGCAACCGGCCAGCAGAGTCGCCAGGAGTGCGAGGGCCGCAATGCGGAGCAGCCAGATGCCCATCGGAATTCGTTTATAGCGCAAGCGGCACGCCGCGGTTGACACGGCGCGACGCGGCGGAATAGCATCAACCTCGATTGATATAAACGGTCGTTGATGCGATCGTTTCCGTTGAAACGGAGATCGTCCCCTGTCCCCAACGCCTGCCCGCATCCGCTCGACGATCGCGTCCGCCGTCGTCCAGCCGAGTGACCTGCGCGAGCTGCGCCTCGTCCACAAGACCCTCGCCGACGTGAACCGGCTGCGGATCATCCGCCGCCTCGCCGAGGCCGAGGCCAGCGTCGCCGAGCTCGTCGCCCAGGTCGGCCTGTCGCAGCCGCTCGTCTCGTGGCATATCGGCCGGCTGCGCGCCGCGGGTCTCGTGACGACGAAGCGCATCGGCCGCGAGACCGTCTGCCGGCTCGTGCCCGAGGCCTTCGAGGCGTTCGCCGCCCGCCAGGCGGCCGTCCTCGGCCTCGCCGGCGCCGCGGGTCGCGAGCAGGCCGCCTCGTGAGCGTCGTCTCGCCGAACCTCCGCACCCGCATCCGCGGCATCGCCACGCCGATCGCGGTCGCGATGGGCAAGGTCGGGCTCACCCCGAACGCGTTGACGCTGATCGGCTTCGGGATCGCGATCATCGCCGCGATCGTCGCGGCCGCCCAGTCCTGGGTCCTCGCCGGCATCCTCGTCGTCTTCGGCGGCGTCTTCGACCTCTTCGACGGCGCCCTGGCGCGGGCGACCGGCAAGGCGTCGCGCCTCGGGGCGTTCATGGACTCCGTCTTCGACCGCTGGGGCGAGGGCGTCATCTACGTCGGAATCGCCTGGGGCTGCGTCAACGCCGGCTACGACCTGGCTGCCGTGCTGTCGGCGGCCGCGCTCGCCTCGGCCTTCATGGTCAGCTATGCCCGGGCGAAGTCCGAGGGCCTCGGCTTCACCCAGGGCACCGGCATGGCCGCCGTCGGCCTCGCGCCGCGCGAGGTCCGCATCGTGATCCTCACGGTCGGCCTGATCCTGGCCGGCACGCTCGGCGCGAACAATCAGAACGGACTCGCGTTCACCCTCGGCCTCATCACCCTTCTCGCATCGATCACGGTCATCCAGCGAGTCCTCCACGTCCTTCGCCAGCCCATTCCAGAGGAGACCACGTGAGCAGCAACGGAACCAGCGGCACCACGAACGGCCACAAGCCGGGCAGGAAGATCCGCGTCGCGATCGTCGGCGTCGGCAACTGCGCGAGCAGCCTGGTCCAGGGCCGCTACTACTACGAGAACGCCAAGGACGACGAGTTCGTCCCGGGGCTCATGCACGTCAACCTCGGCGGCTACCACATCCGCGACATCGAGTTCGTGGCCGCGTTCGACGTCGACAAGAACAAGGTCGGCAAGGACCTGTCCGAGGCGATCTACACGAAGCCGAACAACACGTACGTCTTCCAGCAGGTCCAGAACCTCGGCGTGAAGGTCGAGCGGGGCATGACCCACGACGGCCTCGGCAAGTACCTCAGCCAGATCATCGAGAAGGCGCCCGGCCCCACGGCCGACGTCGTCGGCATCCTCAAGGAGCGCAAGGTCGACGTCGTGGTCTCCTACCTGCCGGTCGGCAGCGAGGAGGCGACGAAGTGGTACGTCGAGCAGGCGCTCCGGGCCGGCGTCGGCTTCATCAACGCGATCCCGGTCTTCATCGGCCGCGAGCCCTACTGGCAGCGCCGCTTCGCCGAGGAGGGCCTGCCGGTCATCGGCGACGACATCAAGAGCCAGGTCGGCGCGACGATCAGCCACCGCGTCCTGACCCGCCTGTTCATGGATCGCGGCGTCCGCCTCGACCGGACGTACCAGCTGAACTTCGGCGGCAACACCGACTTCCTGAACATGCTCGAGCGGGAGCGCCTCGAGTCGAAGAAGATCTCGAAGACGAACGCCGTCACCTCGATGCTCGACTACGAGATGGACCCCGACAACGTCCACGTCGGCCCCAGCGACCACGTGCCGTGGCTGCTCGACCGGAAGTGGTGCTACATCCGGATGGAGGGCACGACCTACGGCGACGTGCCGATCAACGCCGAGCTCAAGCTCGAGGTCTGGGACAGCCCGAACAGCGCCGGCGTCATCACCGACGCGATCCGCTGCCTGAAGCTCGGCCTCGATCGCGGTCTGAAGGGCACGCTCGTCGCCCCGTCGAGCTACTTCATGAAGAGCCCGCCGGTCCAGATCCACGACGACATCGCCCATAACCGGGTCGAGGCGTTCATCCGGGGCGAGGACAACGAGACGCTCGTCGGCACCGAGAACCTGACGAAGGCCCAGCTCCGGAAGCTCGCCTCCACGGCGCCAGCCCCGGCCAAGGCCGGCAGCGCAAGGCGGCCGCATCGCGGTGACGACGCCGCGACCCGGCCTCGAGGCGCCGCATCGCCGCAAGGAGCAGGGTCCGCGAATCCTCGAGAAGCTCGCGGTCGCCGGCTACGCGACCGCGACGTGGGTCGTCGCCCACGTCCCGGGCCGCCTCGCCCGCTGGGTGATCGGGACCGGCTCGCAGGCCGGCTACCTCGTCTGGCCGGCGAAGCGGCAGTGGTCGAACGCGAACTTCGGCCACGTCCTGGGGCTGCCGCCCGACGATCCGCGCGTCCGGCGGCTCGCGCTCCGGCGCCTACCGCGAGTACGCGACCTACCTCGTCGAGACGATGCACCTCGAGACGCAGGACCGCGAGACCGCCGCCGCGCGGGTGATCCAGGCCGACCTCGACCACATCGAGACGACCTGGAAGGCCTCGTCCGGGCGGCCTGATCTTCGCCGTCGGCCACGTCGGCAACAACGAGGCGATCGCCGCCGCGCGTCGCGGACCGGGGCTGGCCGATCAACGTCGTCGCCGACGATTCGTCCTTCCCCGAGATGTTCGAGCGCTTCCGGCGCCTCCGCGAGGCGTGGGGCGTCCACGTCATCCCGTGGCGCAACCTCCGCGAGATCTACAAGGTCCTCCGGAACCGCGAGATGCTCGCCCTGCTCATCGACTGGGGCTACCGCTCCGACGGCATCCCGGTCCGCCTGTTCGGGGCGTGGACGACGCTGCCGGCGGGTCCCGCGACCCTCGCCGCGAAGACCGGCTCCGCGATCCTGCCGGTCTCGATCCGGCGGACTCCCGACCATCGCTTCCACGTGTCGTACGCGCCGCTCGATCACCGTCGCGTCGAGCTCGCCGGCCGACCTCCAGCGGGCGACCCAGGCGATCGCCGACGCGCTCGAGGCGACCGTCGGCGCGGCGCCGGACCAGTGGTACAGCTTCAAGCCGATGTGGCCCCCGACCCAGGCAGAGGCCGCGGAGCTCGAGGCGCGGGCCGCCGCGATGCTCGCCGACGACGGGTCCGCACGGGCTCACCGGGGAGCGGCCACGTCGCCCGCGTCGCCGTCGCGGACGCTGCGGCGGCCGACCCAGCCATCCCGCCGCCGCCAATGCCGCGGCCGACGCGCCCGCCGTCGACCCCCACCTGAGGACCGCAGAGGCGTGACCGCCGCCGAGGCTCGTCGCCCTCGAGGCACGCCGGGCCAGCGGCTCCGGGCGCGTGGCCTGACGACCGCGTCGTGGCTCGCCTGCCATCTCCCCGAAGCGCCGCTCGTCGCGATCGCGGAGTGGTTCGGGGGACTGTCGTACCGCCTCGCGCCCGAGCGAGCCGCCCGGGCCCGGCGCAACCTCCGCCGCGTCGTCCGCTACCTCGCCGACAACGGCCTCGCCGACGCCCGGACGCGGGCCGCCGCCACCGACCCGCGGGCGCTCGAGAGCCTCGTCCGGTCGGCGTTCCGGCAGCACGCCCGCTACTACCTCGAGATCCTCCGGGCGCCGGGCCTCGACTTCGCGAAGCTCGAGGACCGGATCGTCGTCGAGAACCCCGGGGACGTCGAAGCCGCGTTCGCCCGCGACGTCCCGATCGTGTTCATCAGCGGCCACCTCGGGCCGATCGAGATGCCCGGCCTCTACCTCGCCGACCGCTCCGGCGGCCGGCCCGTCGTGGCGCCGATGGAGACGCTCGGCGACCCGGAGCTGCAGGGCTGGTTCGAGCGGACCCGCTCCGTGTTCGGCGTCCGGATCGTGACGCTCCGCGAGGCGCGTCGCGAGCTGGCGGCCGCGCTGAAGCGAGGCGAGCACGTCGGGCTCGTGGCCGACCGCGACGTCAGCGGCGGCGGGATCGAGGTGCCGTTCTTCGGCTCGCCGGCGCCGATCCCGATCGGGCCCGCGTTCCTCGCGATCGACGCCGGCGCGCCGATCTACCTCGCCGGCATCTGGCGGACCGGCCGGCTGACGTACCGCGGCCGGCTCGACGAGATCCCGGTCGCGACCGAGGGCACGCGCCGCCAGCGGGTCGAGACGACGATCGCCGCCGAGGCTGCGGCCTTCGAGCGGCTGATCGCCCACGCTCCCGACCAGTGGGGCGCGATCTTCGCCCCGATCTGGCCGGACCTCGAGGCCGAGGCGGCCGGAGAGGCTGTGGACGCGTCGGCGACGGGCAACGCCAAGCCCGACCCGTCGGCCAACCCGGGAGAGGGCGAGCCGGAGGCCGCGGCGTGACCGCGAAGCTCGGCCGGGCCGACCTCCACATCCACACGCTCGCGTCGGACGGGACCGCCGGGATCGTCGAGATCCTCGACCACGTCGAGCGGTCGACCGAACTCGACGTCATCGCGATCACCGACCACGAGCGGATCGACGCCGCGCTCGCCGCCCGGGCGATCTCCCGCGACCGCGGCCTGCGGGCCCAGGTCGTCGTCGGCGAGGAGGTCACGACGCGCGGCGGCCACCTGCTGGGCCTCTTCCTCACCGAGCGGGTGAAGCCTCTCCAGTCGCTGCGCTCGACGATCGCCGCGATCCACGACCAGGGCGGCCTCGCGATCCCGGCCCATCCGCTCGTGCCGTACCCGCTCTGCGCCCAGGGCTGGGTCCTGCGCCGGCTCATCGCCGACCCCGACCCGCGCTTCCGGCCGGACGCGCTCGAGGCGTTCAACCCGACGACGCTCGGCCGGCCGTGGCACGGTCGCGTCGTCCGGTTCGCCGCGGAGCAGGGCCTGCCGACCGTCGGCAACAGCGACGCCCACGCCGCCGCGGCGATCGGCACGGGCTGGACGACGTTCCCGGGCCACGACCCGGACGACCTGCGGCAGGCGATCGTCGAGGGCCGGACCCACCACCACGGCTCCTTCCACGGCACCGCATCGCAGCTCGGGACGTTCGGGCAGCAGCTCCGGAAGTACGGCCGCGACGCGCGCGACACCGCGCTCGGCAAGATCCGCCGCGACGGCACCGCGCGCGACCTGGGCTACCCCGGCGGCCGTCACCGGCCGCCGCGCCTCGAGGAGGCCCTCGCCGCCGAACGAGCCGGAGGAGCGCCTGAAGCGCGCATCACGGGTGGGCGGGCGTGAAGATCGGACTGGTGTCCCCGTACGTGTACCCGATGCCGGGCGGCGTCACCCAGCACGTCGGCTACCTCTACGAGAACCTCCGGCTGCGCGGCCACGACGTCCGGATCCTGACCTCGTCGCACGGCCTCCAGCGAGCATCCGAGGGCGACGTCATCCGGATCGGGAAGGGCTTCTCGCTGCCGGTCAACGGCTCGGTCGGGACGATCACCCTCTCGCCCCGGTTCGTTTCCCAGGTCCGGGACATGCTCGAGCGCGAGCAGTTCGACCTGCTCCACTTCCACGAGCCGTTCGTGCCGTTCCTCTCGCCGATCATCCTCCGCCTCTCGACGAGCGTGAACGTCGCGACCTTCCACGCCTACGGCGGCTTCTCGCCGTCGTACGAGTTCGGCCGGCGGGTCATGGGCAGCTACGCCGAGCGCCTCCACGGCCGGATCGCGGTCAGCGGCGCGGCGAAGCACTTCATCGACCGCTACTTCCCCGGCGAGTACAAGGTCATCCCGAACGGCGTCGACGTCGCCCGGTTCCAGCGGGCCGTGCCGATCGCCCGCTGGAAGGACGGCAAGCGCAACCTGCTGTTCGTCGGGCGGCACGAGCCGCGCAAGGGCCTGCTCGAGCTGCTCAAGGCGTACCGGATCCTGCGCAAGACCGGCTGCGACTGCCGGCTGCTCGTCGTCGGCCAGGGCCCGCTCAGCCGGGAGGCCCGGCGCTACGTCGCGACGCGACGGCTGGGCGGCGTCGAGTTCCTCGGCCGGGTCAGCGACGACGAGAAGGCCCAGCTCTTCCGGACGGCCGACGTCTACGTCTCGCCGGCGACCGGCGGTGAGTCGTTCGGGATCGTCCTGCTGGAGGCGATGGCCGCGGGCACGCCGATCGTCGCGTCCGACATCCACGGCTACAAGGGCGTCGTCCGGCGCGATCGCGAGGCACTCCTCGTCGAGCCCCGCCAGCCCAAGCAGATCGCGGCCGCGGTCGCCCGGATCCTGCGCGACGACGAGCTCCGGACCGAGATGAGCCGGGCCGGGCTGGCCCGGGCCCAGGAGTTCAGCTGGGAGCGCGTGACGGCCAAGGTCGACGACTTCTACGGCGTCGTGATCCGCCGCCTCGCCGCGCGCGACGCGCTGCCGGCCAGCTTCCATGCCCCGATCCCGCCCTCGCCTCGGGCGCTGCCCGGATCGCCCGGGCCGACCGGCGCGCAGGCCTCAGCCGCCTCACCCGCCGCGCCCACGCCGCTCGAGAACGAGTCCGAGCCGGAGCTTCCCGAGCCAACGCCAGCCGCCCGCGGCTGAGGGCAGGCCTACCCGCCCGGCGCCCCAGACACGGCCCCGCCCGCCGACGCGTCCGACGCGTCCGACTCGGCCGCCTCACGCTCGGCGAGGGCGATCCGCCAGACCCACGCCGAGTAGGCCAGCACGAGACAGAGCAGCACGACCGCGCCCGCCAGCACGAGCGCGACCGGGTCGAGCAGCTTGACGTCCTTCACGACCTCGGACCGGTTGCTCGGGAACTGGAACGGGTAGGGGTAGGTCGGCAGCACGCCCTGGAACGCGTTCGCGACGACGGTCGGCAGCGGCAGCGCCGAGAAGTTCGGGTAGACGACGAGGAACCAGCCGACCGCCGCCGTCACGATCCCGATGACGAACCGCCGGGCGTCGCGCGCCGTCGCGACGAAGACCGCGAGGAACGCGAGCGCGACCGCGACGATCAAGGCGAGCGGCTCGGCGGGGAAGGCGCTGTAGTCGACGATCGCCACCGGCGGCACGACGACGATCGCGACGAGGATCCCGAGGATCGCCCCACCGGCGATCGCGGCCAGCCGGAGCAACGCCCTGTTGACGCCCTCGCCGGACAGGTCCGCCGTCACGACCCAGTAGATGAACGCGACGACCGCGACGAACACGACGAGCGTGATCGCCGCCGTCTGGGCGGTGACGACGAGGTTCGGGATGATCGGCGGGCAGGCCGCGGAGTCGGGGACCGCCCGGTCCACGCCGACGAAGCCGCACAACGGGCGGGCCAGCAGCCACAGGATCGCCGGGCCCATGATCGCGACGCCCGCCGCGACCTTCGCGAAGAGCCACGTCCGGCGCGACGCCCCGTGCCACAGCTCGGCGGCGAAGTAGCCGAGGGCCATGATCACGAACGGCAGGCTCGTGTAGTAGTGGTACTGGAACGCCGCCCGGTCGATCCGGGCCCAGGCGACCCACTGGCAGAGGAACGCGATCAGGATCAGGGCGAGGGCGAGGCTCCGGCGGGCGTACGCCTGCCAGGCGACGAAGGCCATCGCCGGGATGCCCAGCCACCAGATCACGAGGTTGCCCGCGTCGTAGATGGCCGCGGTCGTCCCCCCGGCCAGGCCCTCCTGGTAGAACCAGACGGGCTTGAGGTCGAGCGGCCAGGCCCACCACGGCGACGACGCCGCGTGGCCGGCGGTCAGGTTGTTGTGGTAGTCGTACATCTGCTGGGTGAGGGCGGCGAGGGTCTGGCCCGTGTGGCCGGGCGGCCAGCCATTGAACAGCTGGTGGTTCTCGATCATCGCCCACGGGATGTACGAGACGACGTAGAGCGCGACCGGCAGGACCAGCAGGCTCGCGACCATCCAGACCACCGGGATGCCGAGCATCGTGCCGGGTCGCAGCCACGACTCGTGCGGCGGCGGGGCGGGCGGCGGTAGGAGCGCGGCGGGGTCCGTCGGCAGCGGCGGTCCGGCCATCGGCCCGAAGCCCGCCCGCCCGGCCACGACGAACGCGCCGTAGACCACGAGCGACAGCAGAACGCCCGCGCCGGCGGCGAGGATCGGCGTGATGGCGAAGCCGCCGACGACGATCGACGACTCGAGCGTCTTCGTGGCGACCGCGACGAGGGCGATCAGCACCCCGATCGCCGCCGGCGCCGCGACCGCGAACCGCATCTCGTCGTCCGACCAGGCGACCGGGTGGAGGACGTTGATGACGACCGCCGCCGCGGTCAGCGCGATCATGATCAAGACGAACGGCAGGTTGCCCAGGCCGCCGCCCTGGGGGACGACCAGCGCGAGGTGGCCCAGCACGCCGGTCAGCGCGACGAGCCCGAGGATCGCCAGCAGCCGGCCCAGCGCGCTCCGGACGAGGATCAGCAGCCCGATCCCGCCGATCGCGTAGAGCGCGACCCACTTCGACGCAAGCGCCAGACCCAGGCACACGCCGATCAGCGGCATGACGACCCAGAAGGCGCCCCGCCAGCGCCAGTAGCCGGTCCAGAGCGCCGCGAACAGCGTGTAGGCCGCGACGATGAAGACGCCGACGTAGGCGTCGTTCATCCCGATCCGCGACTGGACGAAGAGCATCCCGTCGACGAGCGTGAAGATCGCGACGAGGACCGCGACCTCGCGGCGGCGGAAGAGGATCCGGGTGAGGAGGTAGAGCATCGCCGCCATCGCGACACCGGCCAGCACGCCGGGCACGCGCCAGGCGAACGCGTGGTTGCCGACGTCGACGCTCGAGACCTGGCCCTCGGGCGAGAACGCGAGGATCTGCTGGCGGTCGTCGGTCGGGTACATCTGGTTCGAATCCATCACGACCGAGACCGGGTCGAACGCCAGCGGGGCGTCGGCGAAGACGGCGCCGACGGCGTTGCCGTGGGGCTCGATGACGTAGATCGTCGAGCCGCTGCCGTCGGGCTGGACGCCCAGGACGTGGACCATCTCCGACGCGTCGTCGTACAGGACCGTCGAGCCCCGTCCGGGGAGCGGGCCCGTCGCCTGGCGGATCGGGCCGTCCTTCGCCGTGTTCCCGCCGACGAGGATCGTCGCGATCTCGCCCGGCGCGCCCTCGTCGGTGCCGCCGGTCGTCACGAAGAGGCGGGGGTCGTCGACCGGGACGTAGGCCAGCCCGAACGCCCCGCCGTCGAGCGCGATGCTCGTCACGACGTCGCCGGTCGGCGCCGCGACGAACGTCACGCCCTTCGCGTCGGCGATCGCGACGCGTGGCGCGTCCTGGACCGCGAGGCCGGCCAGCCGCCCGTCCGCGATCGCGGCGTCGATGTTCGCCTTCTGATCGGGCCCGCCGATGCCGGCGACGATCGTCCCGCCCTCGGTCGCCTTCAGGCGCGCCTCGTAGGTCGCCGCGTCTCCGCCGAGGAGGTCGGCGAGGACCGCCGCAGCGGCCGCCGGATCCTCGACGGCGCCCGCCTGCGTCGCGACGACCGGGCCCGTGCCGCCAGGGGCGAACGCCTTGATCCCTGCGAGCTTGACGTCGCCGATCGTCTCGGCCGAATCGGCGTCGAGCGTGACGAGCCGGCCGTCGTTCGTCGCGACGAGAAGCGTCCGGCCGTCGCTGCTCGCGTAGAGCTGGGCGATCCCGCCGTCGACATGGCCGAACGCCGAGGGCGGGGCGACGAGGGCCGCGAGCTCCGGGCTCGTGACGCCGTCGAGGCCGCTCGCGTCGAACACGAGGATCTGGCCGTCGTCGGTGCCGATGAAGAGCCGGTAGCCGACGTCGTCGTAGGCGAGGCTCGACGCACCCGGGATCGGCGCCGTGTAGACGAGGCTCCGATCGAGCAGGTCGTACGAGCGGAGCTCGGTGCCCGTGACGACGTGGACGCGATCGCCGCCGCGGCCGCCGGTCAGGCGCGGGATGTCGCGACGCGGCTCGATGATCGAGGCGCGAACTGGCACGCCGAGGTCGCTCGTCGCGCTGACCCGATCGTCGCCCCACGCGACGAGGCCGCCGGCCATCGCGTACTTCGCGAGGTGCGGATGGGTCCACTCGTAGATGTCGTGGGAGTAGCCGTAGCGCCAGTCCTGCAGGAACTCGGTCGCCGTCCGGGCGTGGTAGACCTCGTCGAAGTGCATCTGGTACGGCTCGGCGAGGCGGAACATCCGGAGGCCGAACGTCGCCGCGACGAGCACGACGACGATCCACAGATCGAGCTTGTCGAGGCGCCCGCCGGACTCGCGGTCGAGCGCCTTCGACCGATCAGGGCGGATCGGGCGGGCCATGATCTTCAGTCGCAGCCATTCCAGGACGCCGACCTCGGCGGGGGTCGGCGGCTCGCTCCAGGTGGGCATCGCGACGGCCGGCGCCGCGGCGAGGGCCGCGGCGGGCGCGCGCGAGATCGTCGAGGGGCCCGTGGCCGCCGCCCACGCCACCTGAGGCGCAGCGCTCCCATCCGCGACGACCGCGCCGGGTTCGAGCTCGCCGCCGCCGTCCCGGCCGTCGCCTGGATCCTCGGCCCAGGTCCGGCGACGGGCCATCACCGCGTCGACCGGCGCGGCCGCCCAGCCCTCGAGCCTTCCCGCGAGCTCTCGCCGGAGCGTCACGAAGGCGCCGTCGCGGAGCTGGGCGAACACCCAGAGCGCGGAGGCGAGGTTCGCGAGGGCGATCGCGGTGACCCAGCCCTCGCTCCGGATCGACTCGCCGATCCCCAGCCAGTCGACGATCCCCGGGCTGCCGGCCGTCGCGTAGAGCGTCGTCAGGACGACGTACATGTTCAGAAACGTCGTGATCGCGAAGACCACGTACGCCGCCCGCCAGCGCCACGAGAACGCCGCGAGGATCGCCCCCAGCGCGAAGAACGGGTAGAGGTAGCGCTCGTGGACCCGCGTCGGCAGGATGAAGAACGCGACCGCGAGGGCCGTCACGCCGACGAGGAGTGTCAGCCGGTCGGGCCGGACCGCGACGACGCCGCAGACGACGACGAACGCGAACGCGAGCAGCGCCGCGCCGAGCGCGACCGCGGGGATGAACCCGAAGATCTCGAAGCCCGTCGGGCAGTTGGCGCCGCCGGCCACCGGGTTGGCGATGACCGTGTCGCAGATCCACGTCCCGGCCTTCGCGATGCCGTTGCCGTCGAGCTGGGCGAGGGCCCACGGGTTGTAGGCGTTGACGCTGACGTACGGGTAGCCGGCCGCGGTCGAGAAGATCTGCTTGATCAGCCCGGAGCCCAGCCCGTTCGGCCCGATCTCGATGACCGACAGCCCGACCGGTAGTGAGAGGGCGAACGTCGTGACGAGGCCGGCGAGGCCGGTCGTGAGGATCCGCATCGGGTGGCCGGTCCGCCGCTCCCACGCCCGCAGCCGGTCGAGGATCCCGGCGTCCGGCGGCAGGTCGTCGGCCGCGATCGTCTCGGGGTCCGTCGGCCAGAGGGCGCGTCGGATCGTCACGACGGCGACGATCGGGACGAGGATCGCGAGCTGGGGCTTGATGAGCGCCGCGATCACCGCCCAGACCGCGGACCGCTCCGGCCGGTCGCGCCACAGCTCGCGCAGCCCGAGCAGCAGGAACACGACGCCGAACGAGTCGACCTGGCCCCACGTCACCGAGTCGAACCAGGTGACGGGGTTGACGACGAAGAGCGCCGCCCCGAACAGGGCGGCCCGCCGGCTCGCGCCCAGCTCCTGGGCCATCGACCAGACGAGCCAGCCGATCGCGACGTCGGCGAGGATCGGCGGGATCTTGATCAGGTCGCCGATGCCGCCGGTCGCCTGCCCGACGAGCCCGACCAGCCACAGGACGTAGAGGTAACCGGGCGTGTAGTCGAGGAAGAAGCCCCGGTTGTAGACGCCGTTCAGGCCGTTCCGGGCGAGATCCGCGGACCAGGCGTGGAACGAGTCGACGTCGAACTTGAGGCCGGTCCCGGGGAAGGCGTATGCGATGATGAGTCGAGCGGCAAGCGCCAGGCCGAGCACGGCCAGGATCGCGACGACGCCCTCCCGCGTCCAGCTGGTCCGCGTCGGTGCGCCTGCGCCCCGGCTCGGCCCGGCCGATGCGCGGGCGGTCAACGCAGGTGGCCTCCTGGACGAGCGTGCTGAGGTGGATCGCAGGGTAGCACAGGGTCCTTCCGGGCCTCCCGATTCGCCCCCGCCGTCCAGCGACGCCGAAACCGCCCCCGACGGTTCCCGGCGCTGGAACACGGCGATCTCGGTGGCGATCGGGCTTGGCCTCGTGTTGACGGCCCTGCTCGTGTACACGATCGCCCAGCCGGGCCGGATCTACGACCACTTCGAGTGGCAGGCGATGGCCTTCCTCGAGGGCCAGACCGCGATCCGCTACCCGGTTGGGACGTTCAACCCGTGCTCCGGCAACGCCTGCTTCAACGACGTCCTGCCGATCGTCTCGAGCGACGGCGTGCCCCGCGGCGAGATCCCGTTCCCGCCCCTGCCGGCGGTGCTCCTCCTGCCGTTCGTCGCGCTCTGGGGCCGGGCAACCGACAGCCAGCTCGTCTTCGGGATCCTCGCCGCGGTCGACGTCGGGCTGTGCTGGTGGATGCTGGGCAAGCTGCCGATCCGGCGGGTCGTGCGAGCGGCCGCGACCGCGTTCTTCGCCTTCGGGACGGTCTTCTGGTACTCGGCCCAGCTCGCGACGACGTGGTACCAGGCCCACATCCTCGCGGTCGCGCTGCTGCTGCTCTCCGTCGGCGTCGCGCTGGGCGCGGACCGGGACGCCGCGATCGACGAGGACGACCTGCCGCTCCCCGACGACGCCGACGTCGTCGCGGTCGGCGGGGGCGGGGTTGTCGGGGTCCTCGGACGCGCCGGCGGGCTCGCTCGGCTCGGCCTCGACCGGCGCCAGGTCCTCGCCGGCCTCCTGTTCGGACTGGCCTGCACGAGCCGGCTCACGATCGTGTTCGGCGCGCCGTTCTTCCTGCTCGTCGGCGGCGGCGGCTCGTGGCGCCGTCGGGGGCTGTCGGCGGCGGTCGGGGCGGCGATCCCGATCGGGGCGCTGCTCCTGTACAACCTGGTCTCGACCGGGCAGCTGATCCAGCCCGGCTACCAGTACCTCTACGAGCTCGAGGCGAGCTTCTACACGAACCTCGGCTACCACCTCGACTGGTCGATCGAGGACCCCCGCTACATCCCGCAAAATCTCTGGATCATGCTGTTCAACACGCCGGCGATCCTGCCGGACGTTTTTCCCGCCGGCCTCGGCGACGGCCAGGTCCTGTGCACCGTCCCGGGCGCGGTCCGCGGCCTGTTCGACCCCGACTGCCCCCTCGCCGTGCCGCGCGACACCGGGATGAGCCTGCTCCTCACGAGCCCGGCCTATCTCTTCGCGATTCCGCCGGTCCTCCGTGGCTGGGGCCGGAACCGCCTCGTGACCGGGTCCGCCCTCGCGATCCTCGTGATCACGTTCGTCAACCTCATGCACTTCAGCCAGGGCTGGGTCCAGGTCGGCTATCGATTCAGCCTCGACTTCGTGCCGTGGGCGCTCGTCCTCGTCGCGTTGGGCATGGAGCGGGTCCGGGTGCGGTTCGGGCCGGCGGTCGCCGGTGTCCTGATCGGCGTCGGGCTCGTGCTGTCGGTCGCGGTCAACCTGTGGGGCGTGATCTGGGGCAGCGTCCTGGGATGGTGACCGCCGTCCCGGAGCCCGTGCCCGCGACGTCCGCGACGTCGGGATCGGACGCCGCCCCCGAGACGTCATCCCGCGTCGCCACCGCGCTTGCCGTCGCCGCGCCGATCGCGGTCGGGATCCTCGCGACCGCGCTGGGGATCTGGCGGCTCCTGCCCGGGGTCGGGTTCTGGGACACCGCGGAGTTCCAGACGGTCCCGCCGATCCTCGGCACGGCCCACCCGACCGGCTACCCGACCTACGTCCTCCTCGGCTGGCTCGCGTCGGCCGTCCTCACGCCGTTCGGCGAGGCGGCGTTCCGGATGAACCTCCTCTCGGCGATCCTCGTCGGCGTCGCGTGCGGGATCACGGTCGACCTCGTCCGCGTCCTGACCCGCTCGACGATCCTCGGCGTCGTCGCCGGCCTCGGCCTGGCAGCGACGCCGATCGTCTGGTCGATCGGCACCCACGCCGACCCGCACGCCCTCCACCTCGCGTTCGTGGCCGCGATCCTCTGGGCGCTCGTCCGCTGGGAGCGGGCGCGCCGCGAGCATCCGGATCGCGCGGACCGCTGGCTCGTGGCCGCGGCCGCCCTCACCGGGCTGTCGGTCGGCAACCACTCGCTGACGCTGCTCCTCGCGCCGCCGATCGCGCTCTATGTGTTCGCGGTCGAGCCGCGGATCCTGCTCCGCTGGAAGCTCGTGCTCGCGTGCGCCGTCGCGCGTCGTCGTCCCCGCGGTCCTCGTCTACCTCGAGCTGCCGCTCCGGGCCGGGGCGATCGCCGGCCTCCGGGCGCCGCTCGTCTACGGCACCCCGGACACGTGGGAGGGCTTCAAGTATGTCGTCCTCGGCGAGCAGTTCCGGGGCGGGATCAACGACCCGTTCGGCGAGCTGCCGCGCAAGCTGGCCGATCTCGCCGACCTCGCCGGCCGCCAGCTCGGCCCGCTCTCGATCCTCGTCGTCATCGGATTCTTCGCGACGGCCATCCGCCGGCCGCCGTACGCCCTGCTCACCGGCAGCGCGCTCATCATCACGTGCTTCTTCAACGCCGCATACATCAACGCCGACATCGAGCGCTACTACCTCGGGCCCGCGCTCATCGCCTGGACGTGGCTGGCGATCCTCGCCCGGACCGGGGTCGACCTCGTCGCGAGCAGCCTGGGCGCAAGTGACGACCCCGCGACCGGCCCGTCGCGGCGCATCGTTCGGGCGACGCAGGTCGTCGGGGCGCTCGTCGCCGCGGTGCTCCTGCTCGCCCCGACGGCGGCCGCGTTCACGACCCGCGCGACGGCGGTCGACGAGACCGGAGACCGCGGCGCCGCCGAGTGGCTCGACGCCGTCCTGAAGGAAGTCGAGCCGGATGCGATGATCGTCAGCTGGTGGAGCTACTCGACTCCTCTGTGGTACGCACAGCTCATCGAGGACCGGCGGCCGGACATCTTCGTCGCCGATGACCGGACCCGCCTCGACCTGAACCTGGGAGATCTCACGACCGTGATCGATGCCAACCTCGGCGTGCGCCCCGTGTACGTCACCCGCGTCGACCAGAACGAGCTGGTTCAACTGTTCGATCGCTACAACCTGACGCCCCTCGCCTCGCCCGTCGCGGGCAACGTCTACAAGGTGACGCCCAAGGTCAGCGCCGCGCCGCAGGATCAGCCGTGACCGAGCGCGTCGCGCGGCTGTCCTACTTCTTCCCGGCCCACAACGAGGAGGCCAACGTCCGCGAGCTCGTTGGGGAGGCGCTCGAGACCCTGCCGACGCTCGCCGAGGTGTTCGAGATCATCGTCGTCAACGACGGGTCGCGCGACGCGACCGGCGCGATCGCCGACGAGCTGGCCGCGGCGAACCCCGGCGTCGTCCGGGCCGTCCACCACCCGACGAACCTCGGCTACGGCGCGGCGCTGCTGTCCGGTTTCCGGGCCGCCGGCCACGAGCTCGTCACGTTCACCGACGGCGACCGTCAGTTCCGGGTCGCGGACCTCGGCCGGCTCACCGCCCGCCTCGGCGAGGCCGATCAGCCCGACGCCGTCGTCGGCTACCGGATCAAGCGGGCGGACCCGCTCATCCGGACGATCTACGCCCGGCTGTACCGGTTCGCCATCCGGGTCTGGTTCGGCCTCAAGGTCCGCGACGTCGACTGCGCCTGCAAGCTGTTCCGGCGCGACGCCCTCGCGGGGATCGCGGTCGAGTCGGGCGGCGCGTTCTTCTCCGCCGAGCTGCTGATCAAGCTGAACGCCGCTGGCCGGTCGATCGCCGAGGTCGGCGTGCCCCACCACCCGCGGACGGCCGGCTCGCCGACCGGGGCGAAGCCCAGCGTGATCTTCCGCGCCGTGCGCGATTTCTGGTCGCTCCGGCTGCGGATCTGGTCGAACCGGGCCCGGGCGCTCCGCCGCGGAACCCCGGTCGTCAGCGAGGGCTCGGCCTAGCTCCCCCGCCGCTCCTCGCCGGAGCCGGGATCGACGTCGAGCGAGTTCACGAAGTCGCGGAACACGTCGAGCCGCGGGTCGACAATTTGCTCGCCGGTCGTCTCGAGCGGGATCCCGCCGGCCGACTCCTCGTCGCCCTCGCCGATCGCCCCGTCCGTGCCGAGCGCCGCCTGGTCGAGCACCGCCTCCGAGGCGAAGATCCGGCCGCCGGCCCGCACCGCGAGAGCCAGCGCGTCCGACGGCCGCGAGTCGACCTCGACGACCCGGCCGTCGAGCTCGATCAGGAGCCGGGCGTGGAACGTCTCCTCGGCGAGCGCGGAGATGATCACCCGGTCCACGCGCGCCCCCAGCCCCTCGAGCGCGGCCGCGAACAGGTCATGGGTGAGCGGCCGCTCCGGGGTGAGGCCCTGAAGCTTCATCGCGATCGCGCTCGCCTCCCACGGCCCGATCCAGATCGGCAGGTAGCGTTCGCGCTCGTTCTCCTTGAGGATCACGACATGACGGCTCGAGAGCATGTGGACGCGGACACTCTCGACGACCATCTCGACGAGCCCGGTATCGGGCAGATCCTCGTTGGCCATGGCCGCGATTATCCCACGCCGGCACGGGGCAGCCCGCTCAACCGGCCACGTCCGGCGAGCGTGCCCCGCACGAGCAGCCCGATCGCGGCGCCGGCCACGAAGCCGCCGATGTGGGCGAAGAACGCGACGCCGCCCTCGGCGCCGGCGAGGCCGAGCGACGCGATCCCGTCGACGAGCTGGAGCAGGAACCAGAAGCCGAGGACGAACACCGCCCGGACCTCGATGAGCTGGTAGAAGAAGCCAAGGAAGACGAGCGACAGGATCCGCGCACCCGGGAACAGCACGACATAGGCGCCGAGGACCGCCGAGATCGCGCCCGAGGCGCCGATCATCGGGACCTCGGATGTCGGGTCGATGAGGACCTGCGTAACGACCGCCGCCACGCCGCCCAGGAGGTAGAAGCCGATGAACCAGAGGCGGCCCAGCTTGTCCTCGATGTTGTTGCCGAAGATCCAGAGATAGATCATGTTGCCGGCGAGGTGGATCAGGTTCACGTGCAGGAACATGCTCGTGAACACCGTCAGCGTCTCCTGGCTCAGGTAGTCGCCCGCCTTCCAGGCCGCGACGAGTTTGGCCGGAACGACGCCCCACGTCTCGAACAGCTTGTCGACGCCCTCGATGCCCTGGCTGGCCTCGACGCCCTGGGTATAGGCGAAGGCCACGACGCAGGCGACGATCGTGGCGATCGTGATGATCGGCGTGCGCCGGACCGGGTTCGCGTCCCGGAGCGGGATCACGGCAGGGCGGAAGCCGGTGGCGAGGCGACGGGGGCGCCCGAGGCGGGTCCGGGCGATCCGGACGAAGGCGGCGCCGGAGTTGGCCGTCCGACGTCCGGGACGGCCTCCAGGATCGATGAGTAAAGGCCAGTGTTGTTGGCCCACACCAGCGTCGGCGGCGCGTCCTCGCCGGCCGGGACGACGTAGATCCCGCGCAGGTCCCCCCAGCCAGGCGCATGCCCGGCAAGGCGGTACTGCTCGATGTACGTGCCCTTTGCCTTGTCGATCGCGACGACGCGGTTGTTCGACTTGTCGTACGCGTAGATGTTGCCGGTCCGCTTGTCGCTCGCCGACGCGAGCAGCGAGTAGTGGGGCTGCTCGCGGAGCAGGGAGTCGGGCAGCTCGTCGGTCTGCCAGCCCTCGGCCCGGCCGTCGACGAACCGGACGATGTTGCCGTTGTCGGTGACGAAGATGTCGCTGTCGATGTACAGCGCGTCGACCTTCGACACGTCGCGGGCGACGGCGAGGCGATCGATCGGGGCGGCCGGGAAGCCCGCGCCGTCGCTGGCCGGGTAGTAGACGAGGACCTGCTGCTCCGAGGGATCGACGACGTAGAGGTTGTACAGCCCGGCGCTGGCGTCGCGCACGAACGTCCCGATCCCCCGGATGTCGTCGCCCCAGCCGCTGTTGTTCGAGACCCGGATCTTCGTCGTCGTCCCGGCGCCCTTGTCGTTGGCCGGTCGCCAGCGCCACAGCACGTTCTGCTCGTCGACGACGAGCAGGTCGCGGGTCGCGCCCAGGGCGATGAACTTCGGGGCCGCCTCGACGCCGCCGGCCGCGTTCGTGCCCGCCGCGAAGACGCGTGTCGCGACGTGGGTCGCCGGATCGATCCGGTAGACCGACTTCGTCGTCCGGTCGAGCACGAACGGGGCGCCGCCCGGACCCTGAATCATGGCCCCGATGTCGGCTTTCGCGTCGGCCGTCCCGAACGGCAGGATCGACGCCGCAGCGACCGGCACGACGCCGTAGATCCGGTCGAGGCCCGCCTCCACGTCCTTGCGGACGGGGTCGACCGTCGCCGCCGGGATCCCGTTGCTCGCGGCGGAGTCCAGCGATGAATAGGCCTCGGTCAGGAGGTCGAGCGCCTTGGGCTTGTCGTCCCGGATCAGGTCGATCCCGGGCCCGGTCACTGCGGCGAGGTTGTCCTGGGCGACCCGCAGGGCTGCCTGGCCGGCGGTCAGCGAGCCCAGGTTGTGGCTGGCGCCCTGGCCGCCGACGGCCCAGACCATCCCGAACAGGCCGGCGCTCACGACGACGAGGGCGAGGACCGCGATCGCGGCCCGGCGCTGCGTCTCGCGCTTTGCCGCGGCCGGGGTCACGCGACGGTAGGCCGCACGGCGCCGCGGCAGCAGGTCCTGGATGCGGAGCACGAGGCGATCGAACGCCCCGCCCGCGGCGGTCCGCGCCCGGAACGCCGAGGCCTGGACGGCGGCGACGCCGTCGGTGACGTTGTCGGCGAGCGGGATCGGGCCGCGGTCAGGCGTGCCGGCGAGCGGCTCCGCGGGCCGGACGGGGACAAGCGTCCGCTGCTTCGAGGTCGAGGCCACCTCGGTCGCCTCGATCGCGATCATCGCGTCGCTCGCGGCGCCGTCGGCCGTCACGAAGCGGTGGTGGAGGTGCTCCATCGCCGGCTGCGGGTGGAGCGTGACCATCGCGTCCTTCAACTCGTCGGGGCCGAGCTTCGCCATGACGTTCGGCGAGACGAGGACGAGCGAGTCGCCCACCGAGATCTCGCCGCGCCAGACGTCCGGCTCGAGGTCGGTCGTCGGCAGGCCGCGCTCGCGGTGCGGGTCCGGCAGCGTCGACAGGCGGGCCTGGCGGATCAGGTAGGCCTCGGCCGGGCCGATCGTCCCCACGTACAGCTCGTTGCCCCGGACGACGGCCACGCCGATCCCGATCGGGCCGTTCTCGCCGTCGCCGTGGAGGCTCAGCCGGTCGCGCTGGTGGTTCAGCCGCTTGTTGGCCGACGTGATCGCCTTCTGGATGCAGACGCGGATCCCGGCCGACTCGTCGTAGTAGTACTCGCTCCGGATCGTCTCGGCCGCGAGCTGCGTCGCCTCCTGGGCGTGCTTGTTCGCGACCGTCGCGGTGACGATCAGGTAGAGGTTGCCCTTGGAGCGGGCCACGGAACCGACGCTCGGCTCGACGACCACGACGGTGTCGGGCGAGTCGATGACGCGGTCTGGCTCGGCGATCACGCCGAGCTTCATCTGGAGTCGGACGGCCATGCAGGTCTCTTGCGGTTCGGCGGTCGCCGGTCACGATGGGCGGCGCAGGACGGAGGGCGGTTGGATCCCGGTACGAATCGCGCTCGCCCCGACAACGGCAGGCAGGTGCCGCGGATTATACGCGGGGCCCTGCGGGCCGGACGTTGATCCGAAGGTCCCGGGCGCCGACCCCCGCCGGAGAGGCGGCGAACGCCGCGAGAAGCTCGGTCGAGCGGAGCCGGAGCTCCTGGGCGACGATCGGCGCGTCGGCTTCGACGACGAGGGAGAACCCGTCGAGGCGGATCACGCGGCAGGCTCCGGCCGCGGCCGGCACGCGCTCGGCGACGATCGCCTCGAACGTCGCCATCGCCCGCGACAGGCGGAGCTCGTCCTCGAGGCCAAGACCCCGGGCCGCGTCGGGCAGCAGGTCGCCGATTCGGGTCATCGGCCGGCGCCGGGACGCGGTCACGGGACCGGGAGACCGGTCGAGAGGCCGAGGCTGAGGCCGGTCCGGCCGAGGCGGGCGCCCAGCTCGGGGTCCGGGATGACCGCCCAGGGCGTCGCGGCCGCGACCAGGCCCGGATCGAGGTCCGCCAGCGTCGTCGTCGTCACGAAGCTCTGGGGCAGCTCCGCGATCCGCCTGACGAGGTGCGATCGCCGTTCCGGGTCCAGCTCCGAGAAGACGTCGTCGAGCAGCAGGAGCGGCGGGCGGCCGTCCTGGGCGGTCAGGAGGTCGAGCTCGGCGAGCTTGAAGGCGAGGATCGCGGTCCGCTGCTGGCCGCGCGACGCGAAGCCGGCCAGGTCCCGGCCGCCCAGCTCGAACACGACGTCGTCGCGATGCGGGCCGATCAGCGTCGAGCCGTTCCAGACCTCCTTCTCGGCGGTCTCGACGAGGCGCCTGGCGAGCGCGTCCCGTGGCGACTCCCCGGGGAGTGCCGGCGCGTTCGTCGCGTAGCGGATCGCGAGGGATGCCGCGCCGGCTTCCTCGGGGGCGATCTCGGCGTGGGCCGCCGCGAGCGGCGCGGCGAGGTCCGCGAGCAGCCGCAGGCGAGCGTCGACGATCGCCGCGCCGCTCTCGAGGAACGTGTCGTCCCAGAACCGGAGCTCCGCCCGCGTCGCCTGCTCCTCGCGGATCGCCCGGAGCAGCGAGTTCCGCTGCTGGAGCGTCCGGGTGTAGGTGGCGAGGTCGCGCAGGTAGGCCGGCCCGCGCTGGGCGGCGAGCTGGTCGATCGCCGCGCGGCGGAGACCCGGCGACCCGACGACGAGCAGCATCTCCTCGGGGGCGAAGAGCACGGTCCGGAGGAGGCCGACGAGCCCCGACGCCCGGCGGGCGACCCCGTTGACCCGGATCCGCTTCCGCGCGCCGCCGCCACCCTCGCCGGAGCGGCTGAACGCGACCTCGATCGTCTCCGGCCCCGCGCGGCCCTCGACGCGGGCGACGTCGGCGCCCCACCGGATCAGCTCCGCGTCGGTCGACGTCCGGTGGGATCGGCCCCAGGCGAGCAGCACGATCGCCTCGAGGAGGCTCGTCTTGCCGGCGGCGTTCGGCCCCACGACGAGGTGCGGTCCCGGGCCGAAGGCGAGCTCGGCCGAGCCGTAGCCGCGGAGGTCCTGGATGATCAGCGATCAAGCAATCCGATGCACCCGTTCTCGCGGTCGCTCTCCGAGGTCCACGGCGGAGCTCCGCGACGCCATTGGCCCGAGGTCAGGAAGTGGTCCGGAGCGGCATCACGACGTGGACGTAGCGGTCGTCGCCGAGCGGCTTGAACACACCGGGCGACAGCGGCCCGTTCAGCTCGAGCGCGAACTGCTCGGCGTCGACGTTCGTCAGGACGTCGGCCAGGAAGCGGGCGTTGAACGCGATCGTCGTCCCGTCGCCTTCGACCTCGGCCTCGATCCGCCCGACGTGATCGCCGACCTCGGCGTTGGCGCTGACCGTGATCCCCGGGTCGCCGTCGAGCCCCACGCCGAGCTTGACGATGTTCGCCGACTCGTGGGCGATGAGCGCCGCCGGCCGGACGGCCCGGAGGAGCTCCTCGCGGTCGAGCACGGCCCGGGTCGAGTGGCTCGCGGGCAGCACCGACTGGTAGTTGGGGTACTGGCCGTCGATCAGGCGGCTGACGAGGTCGACGCCCTCGAGGTGGAACAGGATCTGGTTCCGGGCGTGGGCCAGGACGACCGAGACCGGGTCGTCGGTGTCGGTCAGGACCCGGCTCAGCTCGTGGAGCGCGCGGGCCGGGATGACGACGCTCGTCTCCTCGACCGGGTCGAGGATCGTGATCGTCTTGACCGCGATCCGGTAGTTGTCGGCGGCCGCGAGCGTGAGCTGGTCGCCCTCGAACCTGGCCAGGACGCCGGTGAGGATCGGCCGGGCCTCGTCGCTCGCCGCGGCGAAGGCGGTCTCCTCGAGGGCGTGCCGGAGGACGTTCTGGGGGATCCGGGTGACGGGCCGCTCGCCGGCGGTCTGGACGGTCGGGAAGTCGTCCGCGGAGATGCCCTTGATGTTCGACTCGAACCGACCGCTCCGGATGTGGAGCGTCTCGCCCTCGCCGAGCTCCAGGTCGATCGGCTCGCCGCCCGGGCAGCGAGTTGACCAGGTCGGTCAGGAGGCGGGCCGGCACGGACGTCGCGCCGTCTGACTCGATCTTGCCGGGCACCCAGTAGGTGATCCCGATCTCGAGGTTCGTCGCGGTCAGCTTCAGGCCGGCGTCCTCGGTCTTCAGCAGGACGTTCGTGAGGACCGGGAGCGACCGGTTGGAGACGGCCCGGCTGACGACCGACAGGCCGCGCGCGAGGTTCTCCTGCATGACGGATAGCTTCAACGTGGGCCTCACTTCAAGGGTCGGGTGCCGGGTGCCCTCAGCGCGGACCTCCGCGACGCGACCGGCCCGAGGATGCTTCGTGGGTATCTTCCCTCTATCTTCTCACCTCGTCATCACCGTCATAACGGTGTTGACGACGTTGACGGCCGTGCGTGGCGCCGTTCGGCGGCGTCGTGGACGGGTGGCAGCCGACGGTGGACCGTCGACCCGATTCGGTGGCCGGCGCGGCGGATCGGCTGTTGACGAGTCCGGATCGCGCCGCTCGACGCCTCGCGAAGGCCGCCGATCGTCCACGCCGGGCCCCGGATCGGCTCCGGCATCGACCGAAGATGTCCACAACGGGCAGCGCTTGTCCACCGAATTCGGGCGGTTGTCCACACGGGCGACGGAAGGACGTGTCGCGCGCCGCCCGGCCGGCGAACCTGCCAGGGGACTCGGGGACCGCGCCTCAGTCGGCGTAGATCAGCTCGCGGACGGCCGCGATCTCGCGTCGCAGCTCGTCGTTGACGGCGCTCTCCCGCGTGATCTTGTCGCAGGCGTGGAGGACCGTGGAGTGGTCCCGGCCGCCGAGCTCCGCCCCGATCCGCAGCAGCGAGACGTCGGTCTCCGCGCGCATGAGGAACATCGCGACCTGGCGCGGCGTGACGATCGCCTTGTCGCGCTTCTGGCCCTTCAGCGCCTCCATCTGGACGCCGTAGTAGTCGGCGACCGCCTTGGCGATCCGCTCCGGCGTCACCTGCCGCTTCTTGGGGTTGTAGAGGACGTTCGACAGGACGGCCTGGGCGAGCTCGATCGAGATCGGCATCGCGCCCATCGAGGCGTAGGCCACGATCCGGTTGAGGGCCCCCTCGAGCTCGCGGATGTTGCTGACGACCTTGCGGGCGATGAACTCGATGACGTCCGACGTGATCGGGACCGCGCCCTCCTCGGCCTTGGCCCGGAGGATCGCGATCCGCGTCTCGAGGTCCGGCGCCGTCAGGTCCGCGATCAGGCCCCACTCGAAGCGGCTCCGCAGCCGCTCCTCGAGCGTCAGGATCGCCTTCGGCGGCCGGTCCGAGCTCAGCACGATCTGCTTGCCGTCCTCGTGGATCGCGTTGAACGTGTGGAAGAACTCTTCCTGCGTCCGCTCCTTGTCGGCGATGAACTGGATGTCGTCGATGAGGAGCAGGTCGATCCGGCGGTAGCGGGCCCGGAACTCGTCGATCTTGCCCTGCTGGATCGAGGTGATGAACTCGTTCGTGAACTTCTCGCTCGTGGCGTAGACGACGCGCTTGCGCGGGAACTTGGCGATCACCTGGTTGCCGATCGCGTGCATCAGGTGGGTCTTGCCGAGGCCCGACGCCGCCGTACAGGAACAACGGGTTGTAGGCGTGACCCGGCCGCTCCGCGACCGACAGCGACGCCGCATGGGCGAGGCGGTTCGCCGACCCGACGATGAAGTTCGTGAACGTGTAGCGCGGGTTGATGTTGGTCGTCCCGCCCTCGCCGCCGACCCGCGTCGCCTCGACCCGGACGCTCGTGGGGGCTCGCCGGGCCGGCCGGGGTCGCGCCGTTCGAGTCGGGCGTCGCGACCGCCGTCCCGTTGTTGCCCTGGACGGTGAACTCGACCTGGACGCTGTAGCCGACGATCCGGGCCAGCGTCTGGCTGATCAGCGACCGGTAGCGGGTCTCGAGCCAGTCCTTGGCGAAGCCGTTGGGGACGGCGATCCGGAAGCGCTGGTCGTCGACGTCGACCAGCTGCGTGTCACGAAGCCAGGTCTCGAAGTTGGCCGGTGAGAGCGACACCTGGAGCTCGCCGAGGGCGGCGCGCCAGACCTGCTTGGCATCCATATGGTCGAGTCGTCGATCCTGCTGGGGGCGGGGATGGATTGGGTCGCGAAGACACGGGCCGACAACGGGGAAACCAGGGTCGCGAACACCTCGGATGCCGTTTCGGCATCGCGGGACGTCGCTCCCGGGGACCCGGACGATGGTTCCGAGGGCGTAACCCGCGAGCGTCCCGGCGCCGAGGGCTCGGTGAGGATAGCACCGCCGGAACGGGCCCCGCAAGGCAATTCTGCGATACTCCCCAGGGAGTATCCGTCCACCGGCCCACGGGGCCACCCGGGCGACCCTCGGACACCGCTCGGCCCGTTTGACACCCCTCTCCGGCGAGCCCTATCATCCGCCGGACGACGAACGCGCGTGTGCGCTTACGGGCGCCAGGCGCGTTTGTGTGCCTTTGGGAGGCGACGAACGTCGGCCCGGGGACCAACGGAGAGGATCGCGCACAGCCCCGATGAAGCGAACGTACCAGCCCAAGAAGCGACATCGCGCCAAGGAGCACGGCTTCCGCGCCCGCATGCGGACCCCGGGTGGTCGGCGTGTCATTGCCGCTCGGCGGGCGCGTGGTCGGAAGCGACTGACGGCCTGACGGACGGACGCGGCTCCAACTCGCCGCGTCTCGTGATGCTCTCTCGTCCGAAGGACTTCGCGGCGGTTCAGGGCTCCGGGCTCAGCAAGTCCAACACCCTCTTCACCGCACGGTTCCTCCGGACAGACCTCGAGACGACGCGGTTCGGACTCTCGACAGGGCGCAAGCTCGGCGGGGCGGTCGTCCGCAACCGGGTCAGGCGCCGGCTTCGGGAGGCACTCAGGGTGATGGCGCCCTCGTTCCAGCCCGGCTGGGATGTTCTCATCATCGCCAGGCCAGCGATCGTCGAGGCCGACCACGAGACCCTGGTCGGTGCGCTGCGTCGGCTCCTCCATCGTGGAGGCGTTCTCGGAGGACCTGCGGCAACGTGAAGCAGATCGGGATCGGGTTGATCCGGCTGTACCGAATCGTGTTCGCCTGGATGCCGTCCAGCTGCCGCTACGAGCCGTCCTGCTCGCGCTACACGGAAGAAGCCATTGGTCGCTACGGGCTGTTCAAGGGCAGCTGGATGGGAATGAAGCGGATCGCGCGATGCCACCCGGGCTATCCCGGCGGATACGACCCGGTCCCTTGAAGATCCCCACCGTGACGTGGCGCCCCGGCCGGCCGCCCGCCTGGTTCTGGCCCACCGTCCTCGCGATCTTCATCCTGCTGGTCGCGGTCGCCTGCTTCCCCGCGCCGACGCCCGCCCCCGGCGCGAGCGTCGCACCCAGCGCGTCGGCGTCGGCGTCGCTGCCGCCCGCCGCGATCCCGCTGGCGCCGGCGAACCCCGACAACCTGTTCGGGTTCGTCGCCTGGCTGTTCACGCCGATCTTCCAGGCCTTCTTCATCGTCCTCGTCTTCTTCGACCAGATCACCGGCAACATCGCGATCTCGATCGTTCTGCTGACGCTCGTCGTCCGGGCCATCACGATCCCGTTCTTCCGGCGCCAGACGGTGTCGACGAAGCGGATGCAGATGCTGGCCCCGGAGCTGAAGGAGCTCCAGAAGCGGTACAAGGGCGACGCGATGAAGCTGCGCACGGCGCAGCAGGAGTTCTACCGCGAGCGCGGCGTCAACCAGCTCGCCGGCTGCCTGCCCACGCTTCTCCAGCTGCTGCTGCTGATCCCGATGTACTCGGTGTTCAGCCAGGGCCTCACCAACTACGACGTCCAGCGGATGGTCACGGTCTTCGGGATCCCGCTGTTCGACCTGAACTGCGACCCCGCCCCGATCATCAACGCGGCCGGCCACGTGACCAACCCGTGCCTCGACCCGATCGCGTTCGGGATCAACTGGGGCGTCCCGGAGGTCATCCTCGGCACGGCGGGCGGGTTCGCGACGGGCCTCTCGATCATGGCCGTGATCTCCGCCTTCCTGCAGCTGATCACGTCCCGGATCGCGTTGCCGACGGCCGACAACCGGATCGCCGACGACCAGAACGCCAAGGTCCAGCGCCAGGTCGCGCTGCTCTTCCCGTTCATCTCGCTGACGTACGGCAGCCTGCTGCCGGCGGGCCTCTTCCTCTACTGGATCGTGTCGACCCTCTTCTCGATCATTCAGCAGTACCTGATCATCGGCTGGGGCGGCATGTTCCCGATCTTTGGCTGGACGCCGGCCTTCGCGGTCAATCACACGCCGCGATTCCCGGTCAACCTGCCACCCCCTGTCGAGCCGGAAAAGCGGGCGCCGAAGTCCGCGCTCGGTGGCCCCGCGCAACAGCGCACGGTGGCCGCCGACCGAACCATTCGCCACCGAGAACGCGGCCGCCAGAGCCGCCGAGGGAGACGACGATGAGCGCATACAAGGAGTTCAACGGGAAGAGCGTCGAGGAGGCGCTGAAGGTCGCCCGTGACGAGTTCGGGGTCGAGTTGTCGGACCTCGACTTCGAGATCCTCACGCCCGGCAGCCGGGGCGTCCTGGGCATGGGCGCGGAGCCTGCGCGGATCGTGGCCGCGCCGCGATCCGCCCTCGGCGGGGCCGCCCCGAAGCGCGAGGCCGCCGCTGCCTCGCCGCTGCCACCGCAGCCGCCCGCGCCGCCCCGCGAGGACCGCGGCGGCGACCGTGGCGGGTATCGCGGCGACCGCGATCGCGGACCGCGCCGCGACGATCGCGGCCCACGCCCGCCGCGCCACGACGACCGGCCCCAGCCGACAGGCGCCCAGGCCGGAGCCCCGGCCGGCGCTCCGGCCGGCGCCCCGTCGAGCCCGCGACCCCCGCAGGGCGGTGACCAGCACCGCGACGAGGGCGGCCGCCCGCCGCGCCGGGACGATCGCGGCCCGCGCCGCGACGAGCGGGCGACGTCGGCGCTGAGCCCCGACGAGGCGGCCCTGGTCGCCGCGGCTCGCGGTTCGGTCGCCGCCGAGCGCGCCGAGCTCGAGGCCGCCGAGGCGTCGCCCGAGGCGCTCGCCGCCGGCAAGGAGATCCTCGAGGAGCTGATGCGCCACCTCGGGTTCGACGTCCGGATCGAAGTCGAGTCGGGCGACACGAGCCGCCTCAACGTCGTCGGCAACGAGGACGGGCACGAGGCGCTCGGAGCGCTCATCGGCCGCAAGGGCGAGCGTCTCTCGGCGCTGCAGCACCTCGTGAACCTGATGCTCTCGCGCCGGATGGGCGAGTGGACCCGCGTCCTCGTCGACGTCGAGGACTATCGCGGGCGGCGCGAGCGCCAGCTCCGGGACATCGCGAACCGGGCGGCGGCTCGTGTCGAGGAGACCGGCAAGATGCTCCAGCTGGAGCCGATGCCGGCCCTCGAACGGCGCTGGATCCACCTCGCGCTGCGCGATCACCCGAACGTCGCCACGCAGTCCATCGGCGAGGAGCCGAACCGGCGGATCGTGGTCCTGCTTCGAGGCGGCTGAGCCCGCTTTTCGTTCGTCGCGGAGGGGACGCGCCGGGTGCCGGCCTTCCGGCTCAGAGCTGACGCGTCTCCTGGTCGTTCGTCTCGGCGTCGCTGATCGCGGTCGCGCACGTCGGGCAGTACCAGCGGGCCTCCAGCGGCGTCCCGCAGCGGTCGTGACGGAGCGGCTCGCCCAGCTCCCCCCGGCGCGAGCCCCAGTCGGCGAGGAGCCGCAGCGCCGACGCCAGATCGCGGCCGTCGCCTGTCAGCGAGTACTCCATTCGCGGCGGCCGCGTCGAGTAGGGGGTCGCGACGACGATTCCTTCGCGCTCGAGGCGGCGGAGACGCTCGGTGAGGATGTTCGGGGCGAGGCCGGGCAGCTCGTCGCGCAGCTCCCCGAAGCGGCGGCCGCCGGCGAGCAGCGCGTCGACGAGGAGCAGGCTCCAGCGGTCGCCCACTCGGTCCAGGGCGGCCTCGAGCGGGCTCGCGGGCTGGTCGGGCGGCGCGTAGGGCACGGTCGTCTCGCTCACGGGCGACATGGTAGGCGATGGGGCTTGCGGGTCGTGCATGGGAGTAGTATGTTGCAACTCGCAACTAACAACTCACTCACGTCTACACGCCGCCTCGAGCGGCCAGGAGCACCACCCGCATGTCTGCACTCGACGAGCTCTCCCAGGCCCTCACGTCGCTGACGGCGACGATCACCCCCTCGGTTGTCGGCATCGGGTCGCGCCTGCGCGGCTCCGGCGTCGTCGCGGCCGACGGCCAGGTTCTCACGAACGCCCACAACGTCCGCGGCGACGAGGTCACGGTCACCTTCCCCGGCGGCCGCACGACCACCGGGACCGTCGCGGGGATCGACGTCGACGGCGACCTCGCCGTCATCGCGGTCGACACCGCGGGCGCCACGCCGATCGGCTGGGCCGACGGCGACGGCCCGGCCGTCGGGTCGGTCGTGTTCGGGGCGGCGGCGACGCCCGGCGGCGGGGCCCGGGTCACGTTCGGGACCGTCAGCGGCATCGAGCGCTCGTTCCGCGGCCCCGGCGGCCGCCAGATCGGCGGCAGCATCGAGCACACCGCGCCGCTGGCGCCCGGCTCGTCCGGCGGCCCGCTGCTCGACGCCGACGGGCGCCTCGTCGGGCTCAACACGAACCGGATCGGTGAGGGCTTCTACCTGGCGCTGCCGGCCGACTCCGCCCTCCGGGGCCGGGTCGAGGCCCTTGGGCGCGGCGAGTCCGTCGCCCGGCCACGGCTCGGGATCGCGGTCGCTCCCGGTCGCGTCGCCCGCCACCTCCGCCAGTCGGTCGGCCTGCCGGAGCGCGACGGCGTCCTCGTCCGGGCGGTCGAGGACGACGGCCCCGCGGCGAAGGCCGGGATCCGCGACGGCGACCTGATCGTGGAGATCGCCGGCACGCCGATCACGGAGGCCGATCAGCTCCAGGACCTGATCGCGAACACGCCGATGCCGTTCGAGATCAAGGTCGTGCGCGGCACTGACGAGCGGACCGTGTCCGTCGGCGGCGGCGCGAGCGCGTCGGGCGAGGCGTAGTCGGACGATGGTCGCGGAACCCCTCCGGTCGCTCCCCGTCGACGCCGACGCCGAGACGGACGATGACATCCTCGATGCGTACTCGCGGGCGGTCAGCGGCGCGGCCGAGCGGCTCATCCCCTCGGTCGCGAGCCTCCGCGTCCGGTCGTCGAACGGCTGGGGCGGCGGCGCCGGATCCGCGGTCGCGTTCACCCCGGACGGCTACCTCCTGACGTCGGCCCACGTCGTCGCAGGCGGGCCGGGCGGTGAGGCCAGCTTCGTCGACGGCACGGAGCTGCCGTTCGAGGTCGTCGGGCGGGACCCGCTCTCCGACCTCGCGGTGATCCGTGCCGCCGCCGGCGGCCTGACCGCCGCGCCACTCGGTGACGCCGACCGGCTCCGGGTCGGGCAGCTGGTCGTCGCGATCGGCAACCCGCTCGGCTTCGCCGGCAGCGTCACGGCCGGTGTCGTGAGCGCCCTTGGCCGGTCGCTCGCGACGCGCGACGGACGATCGAGCCGGCTCGTCGAGAACGTCATCCAGACCGACGCGGCCCTGAACCCCGGCAACTCCGGCGGCGCGCTCGCCGACGCCCGGGGCCGGGTCGTCGGGATCAACACCGCGGTCGCCGGCATCGGCCTGGGGCTCGCGGTGCCCGATCAATTCCGCGACCAGGGCGATCGTCGCCTCGCTCATGCACGACGGCCGGGTCCGCCGGGCGTTCCTGGGGGTCGTCGGCGGGACGCGGCCGCTCCGCCCCGCGGTCGCAACCCGCATCGGCCGCGCCCGTGGACTCGAAGTCGTCCAGCTGCTCGACGGCAGCCCCGCATCCGCGGCCGGCGTCCGGGCCGGGGACGTGATCGTCGAGCTCGACGGGCGCCCGATCGAGGGCGTCGGCGACCTCCAGCGGGTCATGGTCGGCGAGATGGTCGGCCGGCCGGTCGCGGTCGGTGTGGAGCGCGACGGGGCGATCGTGTCGCTCACGGTGACGCCGGTCGAGCTCCGCTGACGGCGCGATTCGGCGAGCCGTGGGATAGTTGCATGCGCAACCTACTGTGTGCCCGAAACGGAAGGAAGCCACGATGTCCGACTGGAACGCCCAGCTGATCGCCACCCTCCGCGCCAATCATGGCGAGGTCCCCGACGGACCCATGGCGGGCCGTCCCCTGCTGATCCTGACGTCGAAGGGGGCGAAGACGGGCGAGTCCCGTCAAGCCGTCCTGACGTACTCCCGCGACGACGGCCGATATCGTCGTCGCCGCCACCGCCGGCGGCTCGCCCATCACGCCCAGCTGGTACCACAATCTCATCGCCAATCCCGCCGCCCAGGTCGAGGCCAAGGGCGAGACGTTCACCGCCACGGCCAGCGAGGCGCCTCCCGACGAGCGTGAGCGTCTCTGGGCGCAGCACGTCGCCGCCAGGCCGGAGTTCGCGGAATATCCGGAGAAGTCCGGGCGCACGATCCCGGTGATCACGCTCCAGCGCATCGACTGAGGGCCCCCGTGGCCCAGCTGCAGATCGGGCTGGGCGTCTCGATGACGCCCGGCCCCGGTGTCGATCCGGTCGCGGAGGCGCGCCTCGCCGAGGAGCTCGGGTTCGACTACGTCTCGGCGTCCGACCATCTGAACGGCGCGACCGCGACGTACGAGCCGTGGACGCTCCTCACCGCGATCGCGGCCGTCACGACGCGGATCAAGGTCCTGACCCGCGTACTCGCGGTGCCGTACCGGAACCCGGGCGTGCTGGCGAAGATGGCCGAGACGCTCGATCGGCTCTCGGACGGCCGGCTGATGCTCGGCCTGGGCGGTGGTTTCGTCGACGACGAGTTCCGGGCGTTCGGGCTGCCGGTGCCGACGAACCGCGACCGGGTCGACGCCGTCGCCGAGCAGATCGCGATCGCCCGGGCGATCTGGACCCAGCCGAGCGCGAGCTTCGAGGGCCGGCTCCACCGCGTCGAGGGAGCCGTCGTCGAGCCCAAGCCGGAGCACCGGATCCCGATCTGGCTCGGGATGTACAAGCGGCGTGGCCTGGCGCTGACCGGCCACGAGGCCGACGGCTGGATCCCGTCGATCGGGTTCGCCCCGCCGCCGGTCGTCGTCGGGCTCTGGGAGCAGGTCCGGGCCGCCGCCCGCGAGGCCGGCCGGGATCCGTCCGAGATCACCGCGGCCTACAACATGCTCGTGCGGGTCGGCGACGAGCAGCCCGGCAACGTCATGACGATCGCCGGGACGCCGGACGCGATCGTCGAGCAGCTGGTCGGCTTCACCGAGCTCGGGTTCTCGTCGTTCAACGTCGTCCCGGCGGGCGCCGACAAGATGGATCAGATCGAGCGGCTGGGCCGGGACGTGCTGCCGGCGCTGCGCGAGGCCGCCGATCCGAGGGACTAGGCATGGGATGGCCCGAATCGGTGGTAGTCGGCCGCCGCGCTGACGCGTAGGTTGCGGGCGTGGATCGCATCGCCACGAGGCGGTTTGGCGTGTCCGGCGGCGGCGCCGTCGTCGGGTTGTTCGGCGGCGCCCTCGGATTGGCGGCCCTGACGCTCGCATCCGCCCTCAGCGCCGGCCGGGACACGGTCGTCGCGTTGACCGCGATCGGGCTCGGTTGCGTCGTTGTCGTCCTCGTCAGCGGCCTGGCCCTCGCGCGGCGCCTCCGCGACGCGGGCACGATCCTCGACCAGACGATCCGCGAGGCCGACGAGACCGCCTCCCGCCTCCGGGTGCTCGTCGAGCACGTTCCGGCCGCGGTCTACGTCGACATGGACGATCCGGACGTGTCGGACGGCGGACGACTCGCCTACATGAGCCCGCAGATCGTCGGGATCCTGGGCTACCAGCCGACGGACTTTATCGGCGACCCGGAGCTGTGGCCCAGCCGGATCCATCCCGACGACCGTGGCGCGGCAATCGAGGCCTACGAGGCCCACTGGCGGACCGGCGAGCCGCTCCGCGCCGAGTACCGGATGATCGCCCGCGACGGGACCGAGATCTGGGTCCGCGACGAGGCGTTCGCGATGGCCGACGACACGCGCAGCGGCCGGCGCGTCTCGCAGGGCCTGCTCGTCGAGATCACCGATCGCAAGCGCCTCGAGTCGAAGCTGATCCACGATGCGCTCCACGATCCGCTGACCGGGCTCGCGAACCGGGTCCTGCTGCGCGACCACCTCGAGCGGGCGCTCGCCCGCCACGGCCGCGCACCGGGGGCGGTGGCGCTGCTGTTCGTGGACCTCGACGACTTCAAGCAGGTCAACGATTCGTTCGGCCACGCGGCCGGCGACCAGATCCTGTGCCAGGTCTCGGAGCGGCTGGGCGCGGCCGTGCGAGGTGACGACGTCGTGGGCCGACAGAGCGGCGACGAGTTCGCGGTGCTGCTCGACCGGGTCCTCGGCGCCGACGAGGCGACCGTCGCGGCGGAGCGGATCCTGCGCGAGCTGCGGCGGCCGATCCAACTGGGCGGCCGCGTCGTGGTCGTCGGCGGCTCGATCGGGATCGCGGTCGCGTCCGAGCGCGGGACGACCGCCGAGGACCTGCTCATCCAGGCCGATGCGGCGATGTACGCGGCGAAGCGGGCAGGCAAGAGCACGTTCGCGGTCTTCGACCCGCAGATGCCGGTCCGAACCTGGACGGAGCTCGAGGCGGCTGGCTGAAGCGCGCCAACGAGCGAAGTGGTGGAGATGGGGGAGAGTCGAACTCCCCGTCCAGAACCCTTAACCGGAACCCACTACGAGCGTGTCCGATGGTTTGTCGTCAACCGTCCGGACGAACATCGGCACCCTGCCGGACGGTCCAGTCACGTGCCCCTAGATCGGGCTTGACTCCGGGTTACGCAACACTGGCCCGGATCGCAGCCCCGCTGAATGACGCTTCCACCACCCGCGGGACTGAGGTGGCTTCCACGCTCACGTTACTGCTTACGCAGCGTAGGCGAGAGTCGACTGGCGGTTGCCAGGTACTTCGTTTTGCTGCCTGATTAACGAGGCCTGAGCAGCATCCTCGGCTCGCGTTCTCCGATAGCCGGGCCCTGTCGAATCCACACATCCCCACAGGACCGAACGCCCGTTCGACGTTCCCTTCAATTCTAGCCGACAGCGGCTCGACGTCCAATGCCGCGACGGGTCGCTTTGGGTCCGTACGATTGACCGATGCGCCTGACCGACTGGGAAGAGGAGCGACTCCTGATCTTCAGCGCGGCGGAGCTCGCTCGGCGGCACCGTGCCGCGGGACTCCTGTTGAACGCGCCGGAGGCCGTCGCGCTGATCTGCGATGCGATGCTCGAGGCGGCCCGCGCCGGCGCGTCCTACGCCGATGTCGAGGCGGCGGGGCGCGCGGCGGTCTCGCCGGCCGACGTCATGCCGGGAGTCCGAGAGCTCGTCGACGAGGTCCGGCTCGAGGTCCTGATGGACGACGGGACACGGCTCATCGCCCTCGTCGATCCGCTGGCCGGGCCCGATGCGTCCGGGGCGGCGCCCGGCCCGGGCGCGGTGATCCTCGCCGCCGAGCCGCCTCCCCTCCCCGACCGCGCGCGGATCCGATTGACCGTCCGCAACGACTCGACGCGTGCCGTTCGCGTCTCCTCGCACTACCCGTTCGAGCGGGTCAACGCTCGGCTCGTGTTTGATCGAGAGGCGGCAACGGGCTTCCGGCTCGACCTCGCGGCTGGTGACTCGCTCCGCTGGGCGCCGGGCGAGGAGCGGGAGGTGACGCTGGCGCGCTTCGGGGGCGACCGTTGAGCCGCCTTTCGCCTGAGGAGCGCCTCGCCCGGTACGGCCCCTCGACCGACGACCGGATCCGCCTCGCCGACAGCGACCTCTGGATCCGCGTCGCCGAGGACCGCCAGGCGACCGGCGACGAGCCGCAATGGGGCTACGCGAAGAACCTCCGCGGCCGGATGACGCAGTCCGGCCGGGCCGGGCCCTCGGAGCTCGACGTCGTCGTCACCGGCGCGGTCGTCGTCGACCCGACGATCGGCGTCGTGAAGGCCGACATCGGGATCAAGGACGGCCGGATCGTCGGCGTCGGGCGGGCGGGGAACGCGGCGATCAGCGACGGGATCGAGCTCGACATCGGGCCGCACACCGCGCCGATCTCCGGCTACGGCCTGATCGCGACGCCGGGCGCCGTCGACAGCCACGTCCACGCGATCAGCCCGCGGCTGCTGCCCGCCGCGCTGTCGGGCGGCGTGACGACGCTGATCACGGCCGGGTTCGAGGAGCCGCCGTGGCTCATGGAGCGGACGCTCGCCGGACTCGAGTCGTGGCCGGTCAACGTCGGGCTCCAGGCCTGCGCCCGATCGGAGAACGCCGCCGACCTCGAGGCGCTCATCGAGGCGGGCGCGATCGGGCTGAAGATCCACGAGGACTTCGGGGCGTACCCGGAGCTGATCGACGCCGCGCTCGCGTTCGCCGACGCCCGCGGGATCGCGGTCTCGCTCCACACAGACGGCCTCCACGAGTCGGCGGAGCTCGAGGACACGATCGCCGCGATCGCCGGTCGGACGGTCCACGCGTACCACGTCGAGGGCACCGGCGGCGGCCACCTGCCCGACCTGCTGGGCCTCGTCCGGGAGGCGAATGTCCTCTGCTCCTCGACGACGCCGACGCTGCCCTTCGGCGTGAACGCGCCGGCCGAGCACGTCCCGATGATCGTGATGAACCACGGCGGCTCGATGGGCGTGCCCGGCGACGTCGAGCTGGCCCGGGAGCGCGTCCACCCGGCGACGATGGCCGCCGAGGGGCCGCTCCACGAGCTGGGGGCGATCGGGATCGTCAACTCCGACTCGCAGGGGATGGGCCGGATCATGGAGGCGGTCCGGCGAACGCTTCAGCTTGCTGACTCGATGAAACGGTGGCGGGCGACCGACGCCGCGACGGGCCTGCCGGGCCTGCCCCCGGTGTCCGACGATCCGCGCGACGACACCGAGCGGGTCCTGCGCTACCTCGCGAAGGTCACGATCGAGCCCGCGATCGTCCACGGCGTGGCGGACTGGGTCGGGTCGCTCCGGCCGGGGCGGCTGGCCGACATCGTGCTCTGGTCGCCGGCCTGGTTCGGGGCCAAGCCGGAGCTCGTGCTCAAGGCCGGAATGATCGCCTGGGCGCCGCTCGGTGACGGCAACGCGTCCGTCGAGCGAGCCGAACCGACGCGCTACAGGCCCGACTGGGGCGGGCTGCCGGACGCGGCGCGCCGCCTGGGCGTCACGTTCGCGGCGCCCGGCGCTGCGGTTGGGCTCCGAGGGCGGGCCGGCGCGGGCCGCGAGGTCGTCGAGATCGGCCGGACGCGGGGCCTGACGCGGGCGGACCTGCACGCGAACCGGTCGACCGCGCCGATCGAGATCGACCCGGGCGACGGTCGCGTCACGCTGGACGGGCGGCCGCTGGCGGTCGACCCGGTCTCGGACGTGCCGCTCAGCCGGCGGTACTTCCTCCGCTGACGTCGGCGCTGGCCTTCGGGGTCGGCGGGCCGGCCGCGATGCGGTCGCGGACGGTCTCGACGGTCGACCCGTCCCAGTCCGCGTCGATCCACCACGTGGCGCCGGCCGCCGCGAAGGGACTCACGATCTCTGTCGCACGCGCGCGGTCGGGCGGCGTCTGGCCCTGGGCGACGATCTCGAACGGTCGACTGCCGGGTGGCCGGAGACGGGCGGCGTCGTTAGCGAGGTCGGCGACGCCGGCCGGATCCTCGAGCTCGGCGAGGATCCCGTCGTAGCGCAGCGCCCGGGCCATCGAGCGTTCGGACCCGTGGACGGCCACGACCCAGATCGGGATTCGCGGCCGCTGGATCGGCGTCGGCCGGAACGTCATCGGCCCGAACCGGTAGTGCTTCCCCTCGAATGCGAACGGCTCGCCGGTCCAGAGGCCCTCGAGGATCGCGAGCGATTCGTCGAGGCGCTCGGCACGGACGCGGGCCTCGGTCGGCTCGCCGACGTTGCCGAACGCGCCGTCGTCGAGCGTCCCGAGCCCGACCGGCAGCACGAGCCGCCCGTTCGACAGACGGTCGACCGTCATCGTCTCGCGGGCGAGCTTCCACGGCCGGCGTCGGGCCGGCGGCGTGAGGATCGCACCGAGCGTGACCCGCGACGTCCGCATCGCCATCGCGGCCATGACGACCCACGGGTCGTACGTATCAGTCAGGCCGATCGCGATCCCGTCCCACGTGAAGACACCGTCCCAGCCCGCGGTCTCGGCTTCCGCGGCGAGCTCGGCCTGCGTCCGCGGGTCGCCCGCGGTGATGACGATCCCGGCCTTCACGGCGTCGGCCGCGCGCTCGTCATGCCCAGATGTCGCCGACCGTGAAGCCGTCGGGGAAGGGGTCGGTCGGGTCGACGACGTAGTCGGCGATGCCGGTGATCCAGGCCTGGCCGGTGATCTGGGGCACGACCGCCGCACGATCGCCGACTCGCGTCTCCTCGAGGAGACGGCCGGTGAACACGGTCCCGAGGATGCCCTCGTGCCGGAAGTCCTCGCCGATCGCCAGATGCCCCTTCGCGTGGAGCACGGCCATCCGGGCGCTCGTGCCGGTGCCGCATGGCGAGCGGTCGATCGCACCCGTCCATGTCGCCGGCTCGGTCCCAGTCGAGCGTCCCGGTCGAGACCGTGACGACGTTCCGCATCGAGTTCGCCGGGTCGTGAGCCGGCCCCGACAGCTGGCCGATCGTGATCCCGGCGAAGCCCGGCTGCTCCGGGTGGACGACCGGCAGCTGGTCGTTCGCCGCGGCCTTGATCATCTCGGTGATCCGGGCGATGTCGGCGCCCTCGTCGGGCGTGAGCCGCAGCCCGAACGCGTCCGCGGAGGCGATGACGTAGAACATGCCGCCATAGGCGACGTCGACCGTGACCGTGCCCAGGTGCGGGACCTCGATCGGCGTGTCGAGGTGGGTCGCGAACGACGGCACGTTCCGGAACGTCACGCCGGTCACCTTGCCCTCCGCGCAATCCGCCTGGACGCGGATCAGCCCGGCCGGCGACTCGAGCGTGAGCTCCGTGACCGGCTCCGTCATCGGCAGCATCCCCGTCTCGAGAAGCGCGGTCACGACGCACATCGTGTTCGTGCCGCTCATCCCCGGGTACTCGACCTGCTCCATGATCACGTAGCCCGCGGCCGCCTCCGGGTTCGACGACGGCAGGACGAGGTTGCAGTTCGCGGCCGGGTAGCCGCGTGGCTCGCGGAGCATCCGCAGCCGCAGGTCGTCGCGGTTCGCCTGGAGCCAGGTCATCGCGTCGAACATCGTCGCGCCCGGGACCGTCTCGACCCCGCCTAGGATCACCCGCCCGGGCTCGCCGCAGGCGTGGAGGTCGACCGCCCGGATCGAGCGCCCGAGCCGGAGTGGGACACCGCCCTCGCGCAGCGCCGTCATCGTCCCCGCTGGGCGTCGGCGAGCTCCCGGGCCATGTCGCGCCGCGCGTCCCGATCGGCGATGTCCCGACGGCGATCGTGTGCCTGCTTTCCGCGGGCGAGCCCCAGCTCGATCTTGGCCCGGCCCTTGCCGTCCAGGTACAGCCGGAGCGGGACGAGCGTCAGGCCCTTCGCCTTCGTCTTGCCGAGCAGCTCGTCGATCTCGGAGCGGCGCAGGAGGAGCTTCCGGACGCGCTTGGGCTCGTGGTTGTAGCGGTTGGCCTGCTCGAACGGCGCGATATGGGCGCCGACCAGCCACGCCTCGTCGCGCTCGATGCGCGCGTAGGCGTCGGCCAGGTTCACCTTCCCGGCCCGGATCGACTTGATCTCGGTGCCGGTCAGGACGAGCCCGGCCTCGAGGGTGTCCTCGATCGTGAATTCATGCCGCGCCCGCCGATTGAGCGCGATGGTCTTCTCGGGAATGGTCTGGCTCCTGATCGCTGACGTGGACGGAGAGGATGGCACGCTGACAGCGACTCCGTTCGTCGCGCCTGGGCGAGGCTGGGAAGGCGCGCCCGAGCACCGGAGCGAGCGGGCTCAGCCCGTGAGCGCGGAGCGGAGGGCGCAACGCCCCCAGCGCTCGGCCCGGGAGACGCAGAAACGCCGGTCCTATTCGGACCGGCGTTCCTAAGCTATCCCACCCACAGGGTGTCCGCTTAGACGGCCATCTCCTGCGAGGTGGTGCAGCTACTACTACTGTCGATCACTGCACATCACCTCCTTTCGTTCATCGAAAACCCTACCCGAAGGCCGTGCCGCACGCAAGAGGGCTCGTGCGTAACGACGTGCGCCGCGTCAACGGCCCGTCAGCCGGCCGCCGTCAGTGTCTCGACCGCCTTGTCGAGCTGCGGGTCCTGGTTCGGGTCCGGCTGGGCCGGGGTCGCGACCGTGACGTCCGGCGTGAGCCCGATGTGGTGGATCCAGCGCTTGTCCGGCGTCAGCCATTTCGCGATCGTCAGCTTGAGCGCCCCGTTGTCCTGGAGCTCGATCCACTGCTGGACCGTGCCCTTGCCGAACGTCGTCTCGCCGACGAGCTGCGCCCGGTGGCGGTCCTGGAGGGCGCCGGCCACGATCTCGCTCGCGGAGGCGCTGCCCTTGTCGACGAGGACGACGAGCTGGACCTTGTCGGACGTGGCCAGGCCGCCCGACGATGCGTCGGTCTCGACCTGGCCGCCCTTGGCGTCCTCCTCCCAGAAGATCGGCCCGGAGCCGATGAACTCCGACGCGATCCGCCGGGCGGCCGTCACGTAGCCGCCGGGATTGCCGCGGAGGTCGAGGATGATCTTCTTCTTGCCGGCGTCGAGGTCGGCCTTCAGCGCGTCGTGGAATTGGCTCGCGGAGTTGTCCGAGAAGCCGTTGACGTGGATGTAGCCGACGGCGCCGTTCGCGAGGTCCTTCGTGGTGACCTCTTTCTGGACGATGACGTCGCGGACGATCGGCACGTCGAACGGGGCGGCGCTGCCGCGCTCGATCGTCAGGACGACGGTCGTGCCCTTCTTGCCGCGGACCTTGTTCCGGGCCGCGTCGACCGTCAGCCCATCGAGGCCCGCTCCGTCGATCTTGAGGATCGCGTCGCCGGCGACGAGGCCCGCCTTCTGGGCCGGCGAGCCATCGATCGGCGAGACGACGATGAGGACGCAGTCGGCGCCGAGCGTCGCGCACTGGCTCGTCTGGCCCGACGCGGACCGCGTGCCGATCTCGGCGCCGATCCCCTCGAACTGGCCGGACAGGTCCTGCAGGCCGGACTGGTATTCCTCGGGCGTCAGGTAGGCCGAGTACGGGTCGTCGAGCGACTCGACCATGCCCCGGATCGCGCCGCGGATCAGCGCCTGCTGGTCGACGTCGCCGCCGGCGTAGCGGTCCTCGATCGCCTGGTACGTGTCCCAGAACGGCTGGAACTGGTCGGCCCGGCTCGTCGGCGTGCCCGGCTGGGCGTCGAGGCGCTCGCCAACGAGGACGCCGGACATGAACAGCGCGCTCCCAGCGAGGAGGGCGACGACAACGACGGCGATCGCCAGGATCGACGGTCCCCGGCGGACCGCCTCGGGCCCGGCCGTCGGCGGCGCCTGGATCGCGACCGGTGGCTGGACGTAGCTCGTCGCCGGCCCCGTCGCGGGCGCGCCCGGATCGGCGGCCCCGGTGCCCGACGATGACGACGACTGGGGCGCTGGGTCGTTGGGGAGCATCGAGAAGACGGTTCTCCGCTGGCGAGGTGACGGGCGGTCAAGCGTACATCGACCGCATGGAAGGCTACGAAGCGACGACCGGCACCGGTTCGGCCGGGCGGCGGGCCCGGCAGCTCGCCGGCCACTCTGGCACGACGACCCGGCCGGCGGCTATCGGACTATCGGATCAGGTACGTCCGGACCGACACCCACGCGCCGACGATGCCGAGCCCCAGGCCGGCTCCGCCGATGAGGATGACGAGCTCCTGGGCGAGCGCCCCGAACGAGAGCGGCAGCACCTGGAAGAACCCGACCATGAAGTGGCCGATCGGGTCGGCGGCGATCCACAGGAACGCCAGCGTGAGCGCCGCGCCGAGCAGGCCGACCATCGCCCCCTCGAACACGAACGGCCAGCGGATGAACGCGTCCGACGCGCCGACGAGCCGCATGATCTCGATCTCCTCGGCCCGGGCCACGACGGCGAGCCGGATCGTGTTGACGATGATGAACAGGACGATGAACGCGATGACGACGAGGATCACCGTGCCCGCGGTCCGCAGCACGTTCGTGACGGTCACGACCTGGTCCGCGAGATGCTGCTGCTCCTTGACCTTCTCGACGACCGGCTCCTCGTTGCGGAGCGCGCTGACGACCTCCGCGAACACCGACGCGTTGACGAGCTTGACGTTGAGGCTCGCGTGGAGCGGGTTCACGTCGAGGTAGCGGGTCAGGTCGTCCTCGCCCTGTTCCTTGAGGTGCTCGCGCCACTGCACGAGCGCGGCGTCCTTGGTGATGTACTCGACCGACTTCACCTGGGGCATCGCATGGAGCCGGGCGAGGATCGGGTCGACCTCGGACTGCTTCACGTTGTCCTTGAGGTCGGCGACGACCTCGACCTTGGATTCGGTGTAGTCGAGGCTCGCCTGGAGGCCGGTCTGGAGGATCCAGAAGCCGGCCAGCAGCAGGAGCATCAGGACCATCGTCGCGGTGGCCGCGAGGCTCATCAGCGCGTTCCGCCAGAAGCCCTGCCAGGCGCGACGGAGGCTGAAGACGACGAACCCGATCATCGGTCAGTCGACCCGGTGGTAGATCCCGCCGACCTCGTCACGGATCACGCGACCCTCCTCGAGGGCCACGACGCGCTTTCGCAGCGCGGTGACGACGTCGGCGTTGTGGGTCGCCATCAGGACCGTGACCCCGAGGTCGTTGATCCGGAGCAGCAGCTGGATGATCTCCCAACTGATCAGCGGGTCGAGGTTGCCGGTCGGCTCATCGGCGATGATCAGGCGCGGGTCGTGGACGAGCGCCCGGGCGATCGCGGTCCGCTGCTGCTCGCCACCCGACAGCTGGTTGGGCACCTGGTGGCGCTGAGCGGTGAGGCCGACGAGCGCCAGCACGCGGTCGACGGCGGGCCGGATCTTCTTGCGCGGCGTGCCGGTGACCTCGAGCGCGAACGCGACGTTTTCCCAGACCGACTTCTGGGGCAGCAGCTTGAAGTCCTGGAAGACGATCCCGATCTTGCGCCGGACCTTGGGGACGTTCCGGCGGGGCAGCTTCGCGAGGTCCTGGCCGTCGAGGACGACCGCGCCATGGGTCGCGATCTCGTCGCGGATCAGGAGCTTGATCAGCGTCGACTTGCCGGCGCCCGATGGGCCGACGAGGAAGACGAAGTCGCCCTCGGGGATCACGAGGTCGACCTCCTCGAGGGCGGTCTTGCCGTTCGGGTAGATCTTCGTGACGTCATGCAGGACAAGGACGGCTCGCTCGGTCGCCGCGTGGTCGCGGCCACGACCGATGATCCGGCTCCGGATCGAGCGCGCGGGGGCGGCCTGCGAGGGGCTGACGGTCACGAATCGGCTCCAGAACCGGAGTCACGGCGACGAGGCGCCGTGCTGGCCTCGACGGGGCGTCGCCTGGGGGCACGATCGGGAGCCACGTCGCGCCAAAGGCTACCAGCGGCCCGGAACGGGCACAAACCCCACAGAAGTACCCCTGACCGCAGCGATTCGGCGGCCTGACGCGGCTCACCGCGTCGGCGCTACAGCAGGCCGGGCGAGATCGGCACGTAGCGCGAGAAGTCGGCGAGCGGCCGGTCCCAGCAGACCAGGCACGGGAAGCCATCGACCCGGAAGCCGGCCCGGAGCAGCGCCGTCATCGCCTCGCCCGCCGCGCCCGGCATCCAGATTCCGAACGCGCCGCGGGGCGCGACCGTCCGCAGCAGCTGGCCGATCGCCGGGGTGAGCAGCTCCGCGTCGCGAACCGCGATCGGCCCGACCCTGCCCGCCTCCGACGCATAGCCGTAGCCGACGGCCCGGCCGCCGCCGTCGACGAACAGGACGCCGGTCCGGCCCTCGGCCCGGACGAAGCCGTGATCCACGAGATGCTCGAAGCCCGCCGTCTCCCGGTCGATCGCGGCCAGCTCGTCGTCGAGGTGGGCGGCCGCCGCGGCGTCGAGATCGCGGAACGGCACCGCGCTCACGCCGCGCGGCAGGTCCGGCATGTGGCCGTCCCGCTGCGGCAGACCGACGAGCCGGACGAGCGGCATCCGGGGCGCGATGCCGAGCGACGCGTACAGTCCGTTCGAGATCGGCTGGACGCTGTCCGTGGATGTCGCGAGCGCCGCCTCTCCGGGCGGCGGCATGACCTTCGCGAGCAGCGCCCGGCCCAACCCGAGCGCCTGGACCTCCGGCAGCACGAACAGCATCGAGAGGAACCACAGGTCCTCGCGCCGGTACGAGGCGGTGAACGCCACGACCGCCGGCGGTCCGCCATCGACCGCCTGCTCCGCCACGACGAACCCGGCGGGGTCGGTCGCGTGGAGGTGATCGTAGAGGCGCAGGATCGCGGCGAGGTCGTCGGGGATATCGGGCTGGTTCAGGCGGCGGGTGTAGTCGTTGATCGAGTCGCGCCAGATCCCGGCGCAGGCGACGAGGTCGTCCGGCGTCGCCGTGCGGTAGGCGATGCCCGCGACCGACGGGCGGAGGGGCGGCGCAGCCACTGGCTACGCGACCTCACCGTCGTCGGTGTCGTCACCCGCCCGACCGCTGTCGCCGCCGCTCTCCGGGCGGGCGCTCTCGCCGCCGGTCGCGAGCCGCTCGAGCTCGGCCTGCATGAACGCGTCGAGGTCGCCGTCGAGCACCGCGCTCGTGTTGCCGGTCTCGACGTTCGTCCGGAGGTCCTTGACCATCTGGTAGGGGTGCAGGACGTAGCTCCGGATCTGGTTCCCCCAGCCGGCCTCGACGTGCTCGCCCCGGAGCTTGCGGACCTCCGCCTCCTTCTCCTCGAGCGCGCGCTCGAGCAGCCGCGACTTCAGGACCTTGATCGCAGTCTCCTTGTTCTGGGTCTGCGAGCGCTCGTTCTGGCTCTGGGCGACGATTCCCGTCGGCAGGTGGGTCAGCCGGACCGCCGAGTCCGTCTTGTTGACGTGCTGGCCGCCGGCGCCCTGCGACCGGAACGTGTCGACCCGGATCTCGTCCCAGTCGAGCTCGATCTCGACGTCATCGTCGGCCTCCGGCAGGACCTCGACGAGGGCGAACGTGGTCTGGCGCCGCTTCTGGGAGTCGTAGGGGCTGATCCGGACGAGGCGATGGACGCCGCGCTCGGCCCGGAGCCAGCCGTATGCCCGCCGGCCGTCGACCTCGACCGTGACGCTCTTCAGGCCGGCCTGCTCGCCTTCCTGCTGGTCGACGACCTCGGTGTGGAAGCGGTGGCGCTCCGCCCAGCGGAGGTACATCCGGAGGAGCATCTCGGCCCAGTCGGTCGCCTCCGTGCCGCCCGCGCCGGCGCTGATCGTGAGGAGCGCGCTGCGCTCGTCGTGCTCGCCGGAGAAGAGAAGGGCCGTCCGTTCCCGCGAGAAGTCCGTCTCGAGAGCCGCCGCCTCGCGGTCGAGCTCCGCCGTGAGCTCGGCGTCGCCGGACTCCTCGACGAGCTCGAGGGTCGCGAGGAGGTCGTCGCCGCGGCGTTCGAGGCCGCTCCACAGCTCGAGCTCGGACCGGAGCTCGCTCGCCTCACGGAGGATCTTCTGGGCCCCGCGCTGGTCGTCCCAGAACCCGGGCTCGCTGGTCAGCGCCTCGAGCTGATCGGCCCGCGCCTCTTTGGCCCCGAGGTCAAAGATGCCCCGAGGTCGACCGGATCCGCTCGGTCAGGTCGCGGATGGCGGACGCGTCCACCTAGTTCCGGACCTGGAGATCCTGGAGCAGGATCGGGCGCAGCTCGATGAGCCGCAGGGCCGACTTGCTCCGGGCGACGACGGGGTTCACGCAGGGGCAGTAGCTGTTGTGGGGACAGACGCCGCAGTTGCCATCACAGTCGAGGGCGGCGGCATAACTGCAGGACCGACAGTCCCTTTCGCAGGCGATCAGATCGACGAACGACGCTTCCTCGGCCTGCTTCACGTGTCCCTCTCTCTACTGGGCAGATGGGGGGCGGCGCGCGGTCTCGGCGACGGGATCCTGACCGATCCCCGTGGGCGAGGGGTTTTCGAGAGTATACGTTGAGAAATCCCCATAGCCAAGAGGGAGAAACCGGTCACCCGGGCGGTTTTCGGTCGCGATTTGGGTCCGTCGCCCCTGAGTGGTGCGCCACGCGGAACGACTGCCGGCCGCCGGCTACGGCTCGTTGCCCGCGAGGAAGTACAACGCCAGCGCGCCGACCTCGTGAACCGTCGCCCGGAGCCGCTCCCCGGCACTCGCGTCGATCGGGCTCGTTCGCGTCGGCGACCCGAACGCCTCGATGCCTTCGTCGCGGGCGATTCGCAGGACGCGCAGCATGTGGGTCCGGTCCGACACGAAGACCGCGCTGTGGACATCGCGGTCGCGGAGCATCGTGGCGACCGTCCGGAGCGACTCGAGCGTGGTCCGGCCGCGGTCCTCGACGAGGATCGCGTCTGCCGGCACGCCCTTCGAGATCGCGTACCGGCGGCCGGCCTCGGCCTCCGTCGTCTTGTCGCCGGGCACCTTGCCGCCGGTCATGACGAGCGCCGGGGCGAGGCCCTCCTCGAACAGGTCGATCGCGTGGTCGAGGCGGGCCCGGTAGATCGGCGAGGGGACCCCGTTGTACTGGGCCGCGCCGAGGACGACGATCGCGTCGGCCGGACGGCCGTCGTCCTGGTTGCCCTGGTCCCAGATCCGCCACGTCGTGTAGGCGAGGACGATGAGCGCGCCGGCCGCCACGGCAAGCGCGAGACGCGTGAGGTCCTTCAGCACGTGCGGCCGTGGCCCGAACGTCTCCCCCTGCTCGACCTCAGCGACCGTGACACTTCTTGTACTTCAGGCCCGAGCCGCAGTAGCACAGGTCGTTGCGGCCGATCCGGGCGCCGCTCGGGGTGAAGCCCGGCTTCACGCCGGACGACGAGGGCGAACCGTTCGTCGACTCGCGCAGCGCCCGCGCCATCGGATCCGACGCGAGGCCGCCGCCCGTGGCCGCGATCGCGCCGCCCTGGGGCGTGCCGGCCGGTCGCTGGCCGGCGGTCGCGACGCCACTCCCGGACGAGGCGGTGCCGGCCGCCCCGCCGGCCGCGGCGGCCGCGGTTCCGCGCGGAGCCGCTCCGGCGCGGGGGAGCTTGCTGGCGTCGAACGTCATCGGCGCCGCCTCCTGGGGCTGGCGGGTCACCGTGACGCGGAAGATCGACGACGCCACCTGGTGCCGGATGAGGCCGCTCAGCTCCTCGTAGAGCCGGTACGCCTCGCGCCGGAACTCGTTGAGCGGGTCCTGCTGGGCGTAGCCGCGCAGCCCGATGCCGCGCCGCATGTCGTCGATCTCGGTCAGGTGCTCGACCCAGAGGGAGTCGATCGTCCGGAGCAGGACGAGGCGCTCGACCATCGCCCAGTCCTCTTCGCCGACCTCCTTCGCCTTCGCCTCGAGCTTGGCGTCCGCAACGTCGAGGAGGTGCTCGCGGATCGCGTCGCGTCCGCCGAGGTCCCAGAGGTCGTCCTCGCTCGTTCCCGGGCTCGTCGCCGAGGCCCATCGTCTTGATCGCGGCGGCGAGGCCTTCCATCCCCCAGTCGTCGACGCTCTCGCCGCTGAGGTGGCTGTCGATGAGCACCCCGATCTCGTCCTCGAGGAAGGCCTGGACCGTGTCGCTCAGGTCCTCGTTGCGGAGGACCTTGTTGCGTTCCTCGTAGATCGTCTCGCGCTGGCGGTTGATGACGTCGTCGTACTCGACGACGCGCTTGCGCATGTCGAAGTTGAAGCCCTCGACCCGGCTCTGGGCGCTCTCGATCGTCTTGCCGACGATCCCCGACTCGATCGCGACGTCGTCCTCGAGGCCCAGCCGCTCCATGAGCCCGGCGACGCGATCCGAGGCGAACCGCTTCATCAGGTCGTCCTCGAGCGACAGGTAGAACCGGGACGAGCCCGGGTCGCCCTGTCGGCCGGCCCGGCCGCGGAGCTGGTTGTCGATCCGGCGCGAGTCGTGGCGCTCGGTGCCGATGATGTGGAGGCCGCCCGCCGCGACGACCTTCTCGTGGTCCGCGTCGGTGATCGCCCTGGCCTCGGCGAAGGCCGCGTCGTACGTCGCCTTGTCGACCTCGGCCGGGTTCAGGCCCTGTTTGTGGAGCATCTCCGACGCGAGACCGGCAGTGTCGCCGCCGAGCTTGATGTCGGTGCCGCGGCCGGCCATGTTCGTCGCGATCGTCACGGCGCCCGTCCGGCCGGCCTGGGCGACGATCCCCGACTCCTTCTCGTGGAACTTCGCGTTGAGCGTCTCGTGCTTGATGCCTCGCCGCTTGAGCATCGTCGAGAGAACTTCCGACTTCTCGACGCTGATCGTGCCGACGAGGACCGGCCGGCCGGCCTCCTGCATCTCCGCGATCTCGTCGATGACCGAGTTGAACTTCGAGCCCTCGTTGCGGTAGACGAGGTCGGTTCCGTCGTCGCGGATCATCGGCATGTGGGTCGGGATCGCGACGACTTCGAGGGTGTAGATCTTGTGGAACTCCTCGGCCTCGGTCATCGCCGTGCCGGTCATGCCGGCGAGCTTGTCGTAGAGCCGGAAGTAGTTCTGGAACGTGATCGTCGCGAGCGTCACGGACTCGCGCTGGACGTGCAGGCCTTCCTTGGCCTCGATCGCCTGGTGGAGGCCCTCGCTCCAGCGCCGGCCGGGCATCTGGCGGCCGGTGAACTCGTCGACGATGACGATCTCGCCGTCCTTGACGATGTAGTCGCGGTCGAGCTTGTAGAGCGCGTGGGCTCGCAGCGCCTGCTCGAAGTGGCGGGCGAGGCGCGGGTCGGAGTCGTAGAGGTTCTCGATGCCGAGGAAGCCCTCCATCTTCTCGACGCCTTCCTCGGTCGGCGAGACGGCCTTGTCCTTGAGGTCGATGAAGAAGTCGCCGCCCTCCTCCTCGCCCTCGGGTCGCCCTTTCAGCCGGGGCACGAGGCGGGCGAACGTGTAGTAGAGGTCGGCCGATTCCTCGGCCTGGCCGCTGATGATCAGCGGCGTCCGGGCCTCGTCGATGAGGATGTTGTCGACCTCGTCGACGATCGCGAAGCTCCGCTCGCGCTGGACCCGCTGGTCGAGCTCGGTGACCATGTTGTCGCGGAGGTAGTCGAACCCGAACTCGTTGTTCGTGCCGTACGTGATGTCCGCGGCGTAGGCCTCGCGGCGGCTGACCGGGCGGAGGTTGATCAGGCGCTCGTCGGTCGTCGGGTAGCCGGGCTCGAACACGAACGACTCATCGTGGGTGATCATCCCGACGCTCACGCCGAGGAAGTGGTAGACGGGGCCCATCCACTGTGGGTCGCGCCGGGCCAGGTAGTCGTTGACGGTCACGATGTGGACGCCGCGGCCGGTGAGCGAGTTGAGCACCGCGGCGAATGTCGGGATGAACGTCTTGCCCTCGCCGGTCTTCATCTCGGCGATCTTTCCCTGGTGGAGCACGACGCCGCCCATGATCTGGACGTCGTACTGGCGCATCCCCAGGGTCCGCTTCATCGCCTCGCGGCCCATCGCGAAGACTTCGGCCGCGACCTGGTCGAGGGCCGACTGGATCCGGTCGTTCTCCTTCTTGCGGCGGGCCTTCGTCAGCTCGCGGCGCCGCTCGAGGTCCGGATGGTGGCGCTCGTCGTCCGAGGGCTCGTCGGGCTCCGCGATCTCGCGGATCTCCTCGCGGATCTCGTTGAACCGCTCGCGGATCTCGTCGTCGCTGAGCGCGGCGATCTCTTCCTCGAGCTCGTTGGCCTCGTCGACGATGGGCTGGAGCCGCCGCAGCTCGCGGTCGTTCGAATCGACGAAGCGGGAGAAGAACTTCATGGCCGGAGAAGTATAGGGTGGCCCGCCGATCGGCCCGGCTGATGGCCGGTCGAGCTAGCCCGGGCAGTTCGAGGCGGCGATGCAGGCGTCGAGGTAGCGCTGGAAGCGATTGGCGTAGCCGGCGAAGAACGGGTCGCCGGTGACCTTGGCGTACCAGCGGAGCTGCCTAATGTGGATCTCGTGGTAGGTCCGCTTCGCCCGCGACCCGTTCACCTTCGCGTCGAGCCGCTTGAGGTTGTACGTCGACCACGAGCCGGTGTCGTAGTACGGCAGCAGGGCCTTGAGTGCGGCGATCCCGCGGTCGGGCCGGTCGAGGGCGGCCTGCGCCTTGGTGTCGTGGAGGTAGACCGAGCTCTCGTGGAGGCCGACCATCGCGAACATCCAGCCGTTCAGCGTGTGCGGCGAGTAGGGCGTCATGTACTCCTCGTAGACGAGGTAGCGCTTCGGGCCCACCTGTTGCCACGACCCGACGCCGCCCAGCGACCAGTCGCGATCGAACGTCGCGCGGGACTTGGCAATCGCCCGCAGGTAGCGCGCGTCGGGGCTGACCGCGTGGGCCCGGATGAGCGCGCTGATCCCCATCCCCTGGGCCATCGCGGACACCCATGGCAGCGGCTGGCCCCCCCACGGGAAGCGGTAGAGCCAGCGGCCGGTGGCGTCCTGGTGGGCGACGAGCCAGTCGGCCTGGACGAGGAGCGCGGCCCTGTCGGCCTTCTTCTGGGCGGCGGGCTCGGTGCTGTTGACCGCGGCGTAGTAATAGGTGATCGCCGCCTGGGAGAGCGTCACCGGGTTGTACTGGTTGCCGAGCGTCCCGCCGTAGGCCGCCATGACCACGCCGTGGGCGTCCTTGGGGAGCGACCGGTTGGGCATCGCACGCGTGTCCATGTACGGGGCGATGACCTGGCGGGACCCGGCGATCGGCGGCGGATCGGCGGCCTGGACGGCGGCCGGACCGATGGCGCCGCCGAGGACGAGCGCGCCGACCACGAACGAGAGCAGGCGGAGAAGCCGCGAGCGGCGCCGGTTCGACAATGCAGACCCCTCGATGTGTGCTCGGACCCAGGGCGCGCGGGCTGCCCGCTCCGGTCGGTCATGCGCCTGACGCCGGCGCATGCCCTCCTGTTACTTCCAGAAGCTCGTCAGATAGCCCACGACGAGCAGGACGAACGTCAGCAGCCCGAGGCTCAGCCAGAACACGACCGACATGAACGTCGAGGTCGGGTTCATCTCGGGGTTCGGCATCTCCGGCAGCTGGCCGTCCTTGCGGGCGGCGCCCCAGCGCGGCGACTCGAGCTGGCGGCGCCAGTTGGGATCGACGACCGGCCGCGGCTCGACGGCGCCCTTGCCGTCGGGGCGGTGGAGCTGGAGGCTCATCGGTCGGACTCGCGGAAGGCCGAGGCGAGCTCGGCTGGGGCAGGCTCCGCGTCGTCGCCGTCGGTCGCCTCGCCGTCCGCGGACTCCAGGTCGGCCCGCGAATCGAGCGTTCGCGCAACGCCGTCCTCCCAGAGCAGCATTTCCTGGGTGAACGAGATCTCGCTGCTGAACAGCGCCCCGACGGACTCGCCACGATGGATCCGCTTGATCGCCTCGCCGACGAGTGGCGCGATCGAGATCGTCGTGATCTGGCTGATCCGCTTCGACGGCGGCAGCGGCACCGTGTCGGTCAGGACGACCTCGCGCAGCGCCGACTCCCGGATCCGCTCGATCGCCGGGTCGCTCAGGACGCCGTGCGTGGCGCAGGCGTAGATCTCCGTGACGCCCTCGCGCTCGAGGGCCCGGACGATCTCGATCAGCGTGCCTCCGGTGTCGATCTCGTCGTCGACGATGATCGCCCGCCGGCCACGGACGTCGCCGATCACGTTCATCAGCTCGGCCCGGTCGAGGTTGCCGATCCGGCGCTTCTCGATGACCGCGAGCGGCGCGTCGAGGGCCTCGGCGAAGGCCCGGGCCCGCTTCGCGAAGCCCAGGTCGGTCACGACGACCGGGTCCTCGATGTGCTTGTGGAGGAAGTAGTTCGAGAGCATGTGGACCGCGGTCAGCTCGTCGACCGGGATGTTGAAGAAGCCCTGGATCTGGCCCTGGTGGAGGTCCATCGTCAGGACCCGGTCCGCGCCGGCGACGGTGATCATGTCGGCGATGAGGCGGGCCGTGATCGGGACCCGCGGCTGGTCCTTCTTGTCCGACCGGCCGTAGGCGTAGAACGGGATCACCGCGGTGATCCGCCCGGCGCTCGCCCGCTTGAACGCGTCGATCATGATCAGCAGTTCCATGATCGACTGGTTGACCGGGTGGCAGGTCGGCTGGACGAGGAACACGTCCTTCTCGCGGACGTTGTCCAGGATGCGGACGAAGATGTTCTCGTTCGCGAACTGGAAGACCTCGGCCTTGCCCGAGTCGACGCCCAGGTACTGGCAGATCTTGCGGCTGAGCTCCGGGTTCGAGTTCCCGTGGTAGATCTCGAACTGGTCCGCGTACATGCCACCCTCCCGACCGAGGTTGGTCACGACGCCGTCACGCGCCGCTCCCCGCGTCCGGGCCAGCCCCGCCCGGCTCGGGCGAGTCATTGTCACCGATGGCGTCGCGCTCCGCCAGCCCGGCCCGGAACGCCGAGATCGCGACGACGCGGTCGCCCTCGTTCATCCGCATCGTGATGACGCCGCGGGCCTGGGCGTGCTGGCGGTTGATCGTCGTGACGTCGGTCCGGACGACCTGGCCGCCTGCGCTGATCAGGAGGAGCTCCTCGTCCTCCTCGGTGACCTGCTGGACAGCCGCCACGTCGCCGGTCTTCTTGCCCTCGAGGCTGATCAGGCGGACGCCCTGCGAACCGCGGTGCATCGGCCGGAACTCCGAGAGCGGGACCCGCTTGCCGTAACCGGTCTCGGTCAGCACGAGCAGGTCGGTCTCGGGCTGGACGACGCTCATCGAGACGACGAAGTCGCCGGCCCGGGCAAGGCGAATGCCGATGACGCCCGCCGCGTCGCGGCCCATCGGCCGGACGTCCGTCTCGTGGAAGCGGGCGATCTTGCCCTGCGACGTGGCGATGATCACGTCGTCGTCGCCGGTGGAGACGTCGACCCAGGCCAGCTCGTCCTTGTCGTCGATCGTGATCGCCCGGATGCCGGTCGAGCGGACGCGCTCGAACTGCTCGAGCGGCGTCTTCTTGATCTTCCCGCGACGCGTCGCGAGCACAAGGTAGCTGCCGGCCTTGAAGTCCTTGAGGACGATCGTCGCCATCGGGACCTCGCCGGCCTCGACCTGGACGCCGGGCAGGTTGATGATCGGGGTCCCCTTGGCCTGGCGACTGGCGTCGACGATCGCGTGGACCTTCGCGCTGAAGACGCGGCCGCGGTTCGTGAAGAACAGCGCCCAGTCGTGGGTGTTCGCGACGATCAGGTACTCGACCGCGTCCTCCTCGCGGGTGACGTGGCCGATGATCCCCTTGCCGCCGCGGTGCTGGCGGCGGTACGTCGCGACAGGCTGGCGCTTGATGTAGCCGCGGCCGCTGATCGTGACGACGACGTCCTCGTCGGCGATCAGGTCCTCGTCGGTCATCTCCCGGCTCGAGTCGTCGGCGACGCGGGTCTTGCGCTCGCCGGCGTACTTCTTCTTCAGCTCGGCCAGCTCGTCCTTGATGATCTGGAGGACGCGGGCCGGGTTCGCGAGGATGTCCTCGAGCTCGGCGATCTGCTGGATGACCGCGAGGTACTCGTCCTCGATCTTCTTGCGCTCGAGCGCCGCCAGGCGGGCCAGACGCATGTCGAGGATCGCCTGGGCCTGGACGTCCGACAGGTCGAACCCCTTGATGAGGTTCGCCTTCGCCTGCTCGACGTCGGGCGACTCGCGGATCGTCTGGATCACCGCGTCGAGGTGGTCGAGGGCGATCTTCAGGCCCTCGAGGATGTGGGCCCGGCCGCGGGCCTTCTCGAGGTCGAACTCCGTCCGGCGCCGGACGATGTCGCGGCGGTGGTCGACGTAGTGCTGGAGGACGCTCTTGAGCGGCAGCGTCTGGGGCTGGCCGTCGACGAGCGCCAGCATGTTCATGTTGAAGGCGAGCTGCATCGGGGTGTGCTTGAACAGGTTGTTCAGCACCTTGTGCGGGTTGGCGTCGCGCTTGATCTCGATGTAGATCCGCATCCCGTCGCGGTCCGACTCGTCGCGCAGGTCGGCGATACCGTCGATCTTCTTGTCCTTGACGAGGTCCGCCATCTTCTCGAGCAGCGAGGCCTTGTTCACCTGGTACGGCAGCTCGGTGACGATGATCGCCATCCGGTCGCCGCGGACCTCCTCGAACGCGACCTGGGCGCGCATCACGACGCGGCCGCGACCGTGGGCGTACATCTGGCGGATCGCGTCGACGGTCTCCCATTCGCCGGCGACGTTCCGCTGCTGCTCGTAGCGGTAGATCGTCCCGCCGGTCGGGAAGTCGGGGCCCTGGACGAGCTGGCAGAGGTCGTCGCTCGTGATGTCCGGGTCGTCGATGATCGCGACCGTCGCGTCGCAGATCTCGCCAAGGTGGTGCGGCGGGATGTTCGTCGCCATCCCGACGGCGATCCCGGAGCTGCCGTTGATCAGGAGGTTCGGCAGCTTCGCCGGCAGGACCGACGGCTGCTGCTGGGTGCCGTCGTAGTTGTCCTCGAAGTCGACCGTGTCCTTGTCGATGTCGTCGAGCATCTCGACGGCCATCGCGGTCAGGCGGGCCTCCGTGTAGCGCATCGCCGCGGCGCCGTCGCCGTCGACGCTGCCGAAGTTGCCCTGGCCGTCGACCAGCGGGTAGCGCATCGAGAAGTCCTGGGCGAGCCGGACGAGGGCGTCGTACAGGGCGACGTCGCCGTGCGGGTGGTACTTGCCCATGACCTCGCCGACGATCGCGGCGCACTTGCGGTAGGAGCTGGTCGCGCTCAGCCCCATCTCGCCCATCGTGTAGAGGATCCGGCGATGGACGGGCTTCAGGCCGTCCCGGACATCCGGCAGCGCGCGGGCCACGATCACGCTCATCGCGTAGTCGAGGTAGCTCACGCGCATCTCGTCCTCGATGCGGACCTCGCGGATGTCGCCCAGGTTGTCGGTCACGTGGTCAGGCTCCTAACAATCGTTCGTTAGTTCAGCGGAGGCTCGGGTTGGGGCCGGCCGAGCATGCCCTGCCCGAAGCGTTCCGCCGCCTCGGCCGCGGCGGACGTCGCGGGCGCTCCGGCGCGGCGGCGGATCCCGTCGAGTCGAGCCTTGATCGGCGCGGCGCGGTCGGCGGGGAGCTTGGAAAGGGCGTCGCGGATGACCCAGGCGCGGTGACCGTCGTTCGTTCGCTCGGCGATGCCCGCCTGCTCGTCGCAGAAGGTTGCCACGGCCGCCGGGTCCACGAGGACGCAGGCTGCGCAGCGCCCAGGCGAGTGCCTTCTGGACGTCCGGCTCGTCGTCGCCGATCAGCTGGCGGATGAGGTTCAGGCCGTTGGCCGCGACGATCGGCTCGCGGCCGCGGCGGTGGTCGACGAACGGCGTGGTCGCCACGGTGCTGCCGACGAGGCGGCGCTCCCAGCGCGACGGCGAGTAGACGAGCTGCTCGAGCTCCGCCCAGCGGTACGCCTCGTTGAGGATGCCCTTGCCGGCGACGTGGGCGAGGGCGTCGACCGTGATCCAGTCCGACGCCTCGCGGGCGGCCCGCCGGACGAGCTGCCAGGTCCGCTCCGGCTCGTCCTCGATCGTGCGCTCGAGCATGCCGAAGGAGAACCACCGTGGCTCGAGCGGCGGCTCGCGGAGGAGGCGATCGGCGACGAAGAGCCACGTGCTCGTGCGATCGCCCCGCGTCGACTCGCGGAAGCCGCGCTTGACGGCCTCGATCAGTGGCCAGCGAACGCCGATCACGTCACCGATCCCGGGCGCGATCCGGCGCTGGCCCTCGAGGTACTCCGGGTCGGCGAGGGTCGCGAGGCCCTCGTTCAGGGCGCGGGCGAAGGCTTCCGGGTCGCCGGTCAGCTCCGCGAGGCTGCGGCCGAGGTCCTCGGCGGCGGGCTTGTGCTGGGCGACGAACGCGACGGCTCGCTGGGTGACGGGGCTGATCGGGCGCTCGCGAACGGCCGTCGCACCCGCGGCCGGGCTCATCGACCGTCCTCCGGGTCGCGATAGCCGTAGCGTTCCTTGAGCTCGCGCTTGCGGTCGTCGGTCGCGGCGACGTACAGCGCCTCGGCCGTCGCGAGCACCTCGCCCGAGCCGGCGGCGACCATCCGGCCGGCCGTCGTGATGACACGGCGGCGCGACTCGGTGATCCAGCCCTCAACGTGGATCGGCCGGCCCAGCGGTACCGGCCGCTTGAACGCGATCGTGAGCCGGGCCGTGAGGCCCCAGTTGTCGGCGTCGACGAGCGACCAGGCCATGACCTCGTCGAGGATCGTGGCGACGATCCCGCCGTGGGCGATCTCGTCCCAGCCCTGGAACCGCTCGGGAATCTCGAGGTCCGTCCAGCACCGCTCGCCATCGACGTGAAGGTCGAGGTGCAGGCCGCCGGTGTTCAGCGTCCCGCAGGCGAAGCAGTTGTGGGGCTCGAACGCGAAGCGCTCGTCGATCCGCTGGGCGACGCGGGCCTCAGACGTCAAGATTCCTGACCTTCCGGGCCTCGGTCTTGATGAACTCCTTGCGCGGCTCGACCTTCTCGCCCATGAGCTTGGTGAAGATCTCGTCCGCGGCGGACGCGTTCTCGCTGTTGACCTGGAGGAGCGTCCGCGTCTCCGGGTTCATCGTCGTCTCCCAGAGCTGGTCGGCGTTCATCTCGCCGAGGCCCTTGAACCGCTGGACGGAGAGGTTCTTGACGTTCATCTCCTTGATGATCCGGTCGCGGTCCTTCTCGGTCGAGGCGTAGCGGGTGACCTTGCCCGTGCTGACGCGGAACAGGGGCGGCTGGGCGATGTAGAGATAGCCCGCGCCGATGACCTCGGGCAGGTGGCGGTAGAAGAACGTGAGCAGCAGCGTCCGGATGTGGGCGCCGTCGACGTCGGCGTCGGTCATGATGATGATCCGGTGGTAGCGGATCTTCGTGAGATCGAAGCCCTCACCGATGCCGCCACCGAGGGCGATGATCAGCGGCCGGATCTTCTCGCTCGAGAGGACCTTGTCGAGACGCGCCTTCTCGACGTTCAGGACCTTGCCGAAATCGGCAGGATCGCCTGGAAGCGCCGGTCGCGGCCCGCCTTCGCCGATCCACCGGCCGAGTCGCCCTCGACGATGTAGATCTGGCTCCGGGCCGGGTCTCGCTCCTGGCAGTCGGCGAGCTTGCCCGGGAGGGACATGCCCTCGAGCGCGCCCTTGCGGAGCACGAGGTCGCGGGCCTTGCGGGCCGCCTCGCGGGCGCGGGCGGACGTGAGGCACTTCTCGATGATCCGGCGGCCGTCGCCGGGGTTCTCGTCGAGGTACTGGCCGATGGCATCCCCGAGCGCGGTCTGGACCTGGCCCTTGACTTCGGCGTTGCCGAGCTTGGCCTTCGTCTGACCCTCGAACTGGGGCTCGGTCAGCTTCACGCTGATGACCGCGGTGAGGCCCTCGCGGACGTCGTCGCCCGAGAGGTTGCCGTCGGCTCCTTGAGGACACCGGCCCGGCGGGCCCAATCGTTCAGGAGCTCGTCAGCGCGGCACGGAAGCCCGTGACGTGGGTTCCGCCGTCGACGGTGTTGATGTTGTTCGCGAACGCCAGCACGTTCTCCGTGTAGGAGTCGTTGTATTGGAGCGCGACCTCGACAATCGTCGCCACCTTCGCGCCGCTCGCAGTAGATCGGCCTGCTGTCGATCGCCTCCTTGTTCCGGTTGTAGGTGGCGGATCGAACGAGACTGCCCAGCTTGCCCTCGAAGTAAAGAATGACCGTTCGGGCAGTCCACGAGTTCGTGGCGGAGTGTCTATCCAGACGCCCTTCGTGAGATAGGCGGACTCGCGGGAAGCGCTGCGAGATGAGAAGTCGAACGAGAACTTGGTCGACTCCGAACATGTCGGGGATCGGCCCGGGAGCGGGTCGTCGTCCCGCGCCGATCGCCAGTGCCGCTCCATTCGACGGGCGTCGTGGGCTTGCCGCGCGCGTACTCCTGGAAGGTAGACCTGTCCGTCCGGCGCCAAAAAACGCGCATCCACTCCGACAGTGCGTTGACTCACGCTCACTCGACGTTTGGCGGGCCTACGTGTTCAGCGTGCTCGCGGGCCAAATTCGCCCGCCGGAACTGTCTGAATTTCGAGCGCGTCCTTACCGGTCGATGCCGGCCGACCGGCATCGGAGACCGGTCGGCCGGCATTCGACCGGCAAGGACGCGCTCGAAGTGGTCCACACGGTCCTGCACGCCGGCGGCAAGTTCGGCGGCGGCGGCTACAAGGTGTCGGGTGGCCTCCACGGCGTCGGCGTGAGCGTCGTCAACGCACTGTCGGAGTGGATGCGGGTCGAAATCGGCCCGCGACGGACAGAGTCTACTTCCAGGAGTACGCGCGCGGCAAGCCCACGACGCCCGTCAAGAAGATCGGACCAGCCGGCGATCGCCGCGGGACGACGACCCGCTTCCGGGCCGATCCCGAGATGTTCGAGTCGACCGAGTTCTCGTTCGATCTCATCTCGCAGCGCCTCCGCGAGTCCGCCTATCTCACGAAGGGCGTCTGGATCACGCTCCGCCACGAGCTCCTGGATCGCGACGGTCGTTCTACTTCGAGGGCGGGCTGGTCTCGTTCGTCCGCCACCTCAACCGGAACAAGGAGGCGATCAACAGCCGGCCGATCTACTGCGAGCGCCGCGATGGGTCGACGATTGTCGAGGTCGCGCTCCAGTACAACGACTCCTACACGGAGAACGTGCTCGCGTTCGCGAACAACATCAACACGGTCGACGGCGGGACCCACGTCACGGGCTTCCGTGCCGCGCTGACGAGCTCCCTGAACGATTGGGCCCGCCGGGCCGGTGTCCTGAAGGATGCCGACGGCAACCTCTCGGGAGACGACGTCCGCGAGGGCCTCACCGCGGTCATCAGCGTGAAGCTGACCGAGCCCCAGTTCGAGGGTCAGACGAAGGCGAAGCTCGGCAACGCCGAAGTCAAGGGCCAGGTCCAGACCGCGCTCGGGGATGCCATCAGTCAGTACCTCGACGAGAACCCCGGCGACGGCCGGCGGATCATCGAGAAGTGCCTCACGTCCGCCCGGGCGCGCGAGGCGGCCCGCAAGGCCCGCGACCTCGTGCTCCGCAAGGGCGCGCTCGAGGGCATGTCCCTCCCGGGCAAGCTCGCCGACTGCCAGGAGCGAGACCCGGCCCGGAGCGAGATCTACATCGTCGAGGGCGACTCGGCCGGTGGATCGGCGAAGGCGGGCCGCGACCGGCGCTTCCAGGCGATCCTGCCGATGTTCGGCAAGGTCCTGAACGTCGAGAAGGCGCGTCTCGACAAGGTTCTCTCGAGCGAGAAGATCCGGCCGCTGATCATCGCCCTCGGTGGCGGCATCGGTGAGGGCTTCGATCTCACGAAGATCCGCTACCACCGGATCATCATCATGACCGACGCCGACGTCGACGGCGCCCACATCCGGACGCTGCTGCTCACGTTCTTCTACCGCCACCTGCCCGAGGTCATCGGCGCGGGCTATCTCTACATCGCCCAGCCGCCCCTGTTCCGCGTCAGCACGGGCAAGGTCACCCGCTACGCCTCGACCGAGAAGGACCGCGACCGGATCATCAAGGAGATGAACGTCAAGAACCTCTCCGTCCAGCGGTTCAAGGGCCTCGGCGAGATGAACGCCGACCAGCTCTGGGAGACGACGATGAACCCGGAGACGCGGACGCTCCTCCAGGTCAACAGCGAGAACGCGTCCGCCGCGGACGAGATCTTCACCAAGCTCATGGGCGAGAAGGTCGAGCCGCGCAAGGAGTTCATCAAGACCGAGGCCCGGAAGGTCAGGAATCTTGACGTCTGAGGCCCGCGTCGCCCAGCGGATCGACGAGCGCTTCGCGTTCGAGCCCCACAACTGCTTCGCCTGCGGGACGCTGAACACCGGCGGCCTGCACCTCGACCTTCACGTCGATGGCGAGCGGTGCTGGACGGACCTCGAGATTCCCGAGCGGTTCCAGGGCTGGGACGAGATCGCCCATGGCGGGATCGTCGCCACGATCCTCGACGAGGTCATGGCCTGGTCGCTCGTCGACGCCGACAACTGGGGCCTCACGGCCCGGCTCACGATCGCGTTCAAGCGGCCGGTACCGCTGGGCCGGCCGATCCACGTCGAGGGCTGGATCACCGAGTCGCGCCGCCGTGTCATCACGACGGCCGGCCGGATGGTCGCCGCCGGCTCGGGCGAGGTGCTCGCGACGGCCGAGGCGCTGTACGTCGCCGCGACCGACGACCGCAAGCGCGAGCTCAAGGAACGCTACGGCTATCGCGACCCGGAGGACGGTCGATGAGCCCGACCGCGGGTACGACGGCCGTTCGCGAGCGCCCGACGAGCCCCGTCACCCAGCGAGCCGTCGCGTTCGTCGCCCAGCACAAGCCCGCCGCCGAGGACCTCGGCCGCAGCCTCGCGGAGCTGACCGGCGACCCGGAAGCCTTCGCCCGCGCCCTGAACGAGGGCCTCGCGACCCTCGCCGACCCGGAGTACCTCGAGGGCCAGCGCCGGATCGCGCCCGGGATCGGTGACGTGATCGGCGTTCGCTGGCCACTGATCGAGGCCGTCAAGCGCGGCTTCCGCGAGTCGACGCGGGGCGATCGCACGAGCACGTGGCTCTTCGTCGCCGATCGCCTCCTCCGCCAGCCGCCGCTCGAGCCACGGTGGTTCTCCTTCGGCATGCTCGAGCGCACGATCGAGGACGAGCCGGAGCGGACCTGGCAGCTCGTCCGGCGGGCCGCCCGCGAGGCGTCGGACTGGATCACGGTCGACGCCCTCGCCCACGTCGCCGGCAAGGGCATCCTCAACGAGGCGTACCGCTGGGCGGAGCTCGAGCAGCTCGTCTACTCGCCGTCGCGCTGGGAGCGCCGCCTCGTCGGCAGCACCGTGGCGACCACGCCGTTCGTCGACCACCGCCGCGGCCGCGAGCCGATCGTCGCGGCCAACGGCCTGAACCTCATCCGCCAGCTGATCGGCGACGACGAGCCGGACGTCCAGAAGGCACTCGCCTGGGCGCTGCGCAGCCTGGTCCTCGTGGACCCGGCGGCCGTGGCAACCCTTCTGCGACGAGCAGGCGGCGCATCGCCGAGCGAACCAACGACGGTCACCGCGCCTGTGCCATCCGTGATGCCCTTTCAAAGCTCCCCACCGACCGCGCCGCTGTCGATTAAGCGAGCCACTTGACGGGATCCGCCGCCGCGCCGGAGCGCCCGCGACGTCCGCCGCGGCCGAGCGGCGCAAACGCTTCGGCGCAGGGCATGCTCAGCCAGCCCCAACCCGAGCCTCCGCTGAACTAACGAACGATTGTTAGGAGCCTGACCACGTGACCGAGAACCTGGGGGACATCCGCGAGGTCCGTGTTCGAGGCACGAGATGCGCGTGAGCTCCGTCGACTACGCGATGAAGCGTGATCCGTGGCCCGCGCGCTGCCGGATGTCCGGGACGGCCTGAAGCCCGTCCATCGCCGGATCCTCTACACGATGGGCGAGATGGGGCTGCAGCCGCGACCAGCTCCTACCGCAAGTGCGCCGCGATCGTCGGCGAGGTCATGGGCAACTACGACCCGCACGGCGACGTCGCCCTGTACGACGCCCTCGTCCGGCTCGCCCAGGACTTCTCGATGCGCTACCCGCTGGTCGACGGCCAGGGCAACTTCGGCAGCGTCGACGGCGACGGCGCCGCGGCGATGCGCTACACGGAGGCCCGCCTGACCGCGATGGCCGTCGAGATGCTCGACGACATCGACAAGGACACGGTCGACTTCGAGGACGCCTACGACGGCCCGCAGCAGCAGCCGTACGTCCTGCCGGCGAAGCTGCCGAACCTCCTGATCAACGGCAGCCCCGGGATCGCCGTCGGGATCGCGACGAACATCCCGCCGCACCACCTTGGCGAGGGATCTGCGACGCGACGGTCGCCATCATCGACGACCCGGACATCACGGAGCGACGACCTCTGCCAGCTCGTCCAGGGCCCCGACTTCCCGACCGGCGGGACGATCTACCGCTACGAGCAGCAGCGGAACGTCGCCGGCGAATGGGAGACCGTCGACGCGATCCGCCAGATGTACGCCCATGGTCGCGGCCGCGTCGAGACGCGCGCACAGGTCGCGTTCGAGGAGGTCCGCGGCGACCGGATGGCGATCATCGTCACCGAGCTGCCGTACCAGGTGAACAAGGCCTCGCTGCTCGAGAAGATGGGGGACCTATCAAGGTCAAGAAGATCGACGGTATCGCCGACCTGCGCGACGAGTCGGACCGCGACCGGATGCGATCTACATCGAGATCAAGCGCGACGCGAACCCGCACAAGGTGCTCAACAACCTGTTCAAGCACACCCCGATGCAGCTCGCCTTCAACATGAACATGCTGGCGCTCGTCGATGGCCAGCCGCAGACGCTGCCGCTCAAGAGCGTCCTCCAGCACTACGTCGACCACCGCCGCGACATCGTCCGGCGCCGGAACAAGTTCGACCTCGGAAGGCCGCGGCCGGGCCCACATCCTCGAGGGCCTCAAGATCGCCCTCGACCACCTCGACGCGGTGATCCAGACGATCCGCGAGTCGCCCGACGTCGAGCAGGCGAAGGCGAACCTCATCAAGCGGTTCGACCTGTCGGACGTCCAGGCCCAGGCGATCCTCGACATGCGGCTCGCTCGCCTGGCGGCGCTCGAGCGCAAGAAGATCGAGGACGAGTACCTCGCGGTCATCCAGCAGATCGCCGAGCTCGAGGACATCCTCGCAACCCGGCCCGCGTCCTCAGATCATCAAGGACGAGCTGGCCGAGCTGAAGAAGAAGTACGCCGGCGAGCGCAAGACCCGCGTCGCCGACGACTCGAGCCGCGAGATGACCGACGAGGACCTGATCGCCGACGAGGACGTCGTCGTCACGATCAGCGGCCGCGGCTACATCAAGCGCCAGCCGGTCGACGCTACCGCCGCCAGCACCGCGGCGCAAGGGATCATCGGCCACGTCACCCGCGAAGAGGACGCAGTCGAGTACCTGATCGTCGCGAACACCCACGACTGGGCGCTGTTCTTCACGAACCGCGGCCGCGTCTTCAGCGCGAAGGTCCACGCGATCCTGGACGCCAGTCGCCAGGCCAAGGGGACCCCGATCATCAACCTGCCCGGCGTCCAGGTCGAGGCCGGCGAGGTCCCG
>CAWJUA010000015.1:0-37661 GCA_963845925.1 uncultured Chloroflexia bacterium | reverse complement strand
GCGCTCACCGTCCAGACGATCAGCGACCGCGCCATCCTGCGCCAGTTCCTCGAGACCGACCGCCTCTTCGCCGCCTACGCGCTCTGCGACCTCGAGGACCGCGAGTTCGGCCGGACGCGCTGGGGCGCGGCTACCGACGGCGACCAGCTCGTCGCGATCGTCCTCGAGTATTCCGGGATGACGCCCCAGCCGATGTTCGCGATGGGCCGGCCCGACGGCATCGAGGCGATCCTCTCGGACGTCATCCGGCCGCGCGCCGCGTACGTCGCCGCGCTGCCCGAGAGCCTGCCGGCCATCGCGACCCAGTACCGCGTCGACCCGGGCGTCCCGATGGTCCGGATGTGGGTCGACCGGGCGCGGTTCCGGCCCTACCCGGCCGACGTCCGGCGCCTGCTCCCGGTCGAGATCGGCGAGCTCAACCGGCTCTACCAGCTGGGCTTCGCCTCGTGGCTCCCGTCGTCGGCGATCGCCGAGGGCGTCTACTACGGGATCCGCGTCGGCGGCAAGCTCATCGCGGCGGCCGGGACGCACGTCGTCAGCTCGCAGGCCCGGATGGCCGTCGTCGGCAACGTCCTGACCCATGTCGACTATCGCGGCCGCGGCTACGCGACCGCGGTGACCGGCGCCGTCACCGCGGAGCTGCTGCGGACCTGCGACCAGGTCGCGCTGAACGTCCGCTCCGACAACCCGCCCGCGCTCGCCGCCTACCGCCGGCTCGGCTACGCCGAGCACGTCCGCTTCGACGAGCGCCTCGTCCACCGTCTCGGGTCGCCGTGGCCCGACCTCACGGCGCCGCTGCGCCGCCTCTTCACTCGCAAGGAGACCGACCGCCGATGACGACCGAGACCACGACCGCGCTGCCCGCCCACGACGTGACCGACCTCGGCCTCGCCGCCGAGGGCGTCCGCCGCATCGACTGGGCCGAGCGCGAGATGCCGGTGCTCCGGCTCATCCGCGAGCGGTTCGAGGCGGAGCAGCCGCTGGCCGGCCTCCGCATCGGGGCGTGCCTCCACGTCACGACCGAGACGGCGAACCTGATGCGAACGCTGAAGGCCGGCGGCGCCGACGTCGTGCTCGCGGCCTCGAACCCGCTGTCCACGAAGGACGACGTCGCGGCCGCACTGGTCGCCGAGTACGGGATCGCGACGTACGCCCGCCGCGGCGAGGACCGCGACACGTACTACGCGCACCTGAATGCCGTCGCGGACACCCATCCCCAGATCACGATGGACGACGGATGCGACCTCGTGTCGTTGCTCCACAGCGAACGCCCAACCCAGGTCAAGGAAGTCCTCGCCGGCACCGAGGAGACGACGACCGGCGTCATCCGCCTCAAGGCGATGGCCGCCGACTTCGCGCTCGGGTTCCCGGTGGTGGCGGTCAACGAGGCCCAGACGAAGCACCTCTTCGACAACCGCTACGGGACCGGCCAGTCGACGGTCGACGGGATCCTCCGGGCGACGAACATCCTGCTCGCCGGCCGGAAGGTCGTCGTCGCCGGCTACGGCTGGGTGGGTCGGGGGATCGCGTCGCGGATGTCCGGGATGGGCTCCCATGTCGCGATCGTCGAGGTCGACCCGGTCCGTGCGCTCGAGGCGCTCATGGACGGCTTCCAGGTGATGACCGCGGCCGACGCCGCGCCGTGGGGCGAGCTGTTCGTGACCGCGACCGGCAACATCAACGTCTTCCGGCGCGAGCACTTCGCGGCGATGCGGGACGGGGCGATCATGGCCAACAGCGGCCACTTCGACGCCGAGCTCGACCTGAAGGCGCTGCGCGAGATGGCCGAGGGCCACGTCCGCGACGCGCGCGAAAACGTCCAGGAGTTCGACCTCGGCGGGAAGCGAGTCAACCTCATCGCCGAGGGCCGGCTCGTCAACCTGGGCGCGGCCGAAGGCCACCCGGCGGCGGTCATGGACATGAGCTTCGCGAACCAGGCACTCTCGGCCGAATACGTCGCGAAGCACCACGCCGAGCTGACGCCGCAGGTCTACGTCGTGCCCGAGGCGATCGACGCCGAGGTCGCCCGGCTGAAGCTCGCGGCGCTGGGGATCACGCTCGACCCGATGACGCCGGAGCAGATCGAGTACGTCTCGTCCTGGCAGCACGGCACCTGATCCGTCGAGGAGCCGCCCGTTGACTGAGCCCAGGGTCGCGCCGTACGGCGCATGGGAATCCCCATTCCCGATCTCGCTGCTGACGTCCGGCGTCGTCGCACTGAGCGAGATCAAGGCCCGCGACGGCGTCCGCTGGTGGCTCGAGGGCCGGCCCGACGAGAGGGGCCGCCAGGTCCTTGTCCGGCGCGAGGCAGACGGCACCGTCACCCGCCTCTCGCCCGAGGGCTTCAACGTCCGCTCGCGGGTCCACGAATACGGCGGTGCGGCGTACCTCGTCGAGGACGGCCTCGTCATCGTGTCGGACTTCTCGACCGGCCGCCTGAACCGCATCGTCGCCCCAGGCGAGCTCGAGCCGCTCACGCCAGAGCGGGCGTGGCGCTACGCCGACACGGTCCTGGACCGGGGCCGCGGCCGGCTCATCACGATTCGCGAGGACCACGAGACGGCGACGCTCGAGCGCCACGGCGAGGCCGAGAACGCGATCGTCGCCATCGACCTCGCGAGCGGCGAGGTCTCGGTCCTCGTCGACGGGGCCGATTTCTACGCCGCGCCGCGCCTGTCACCGGATGGCTCGCGGCTCGCGTGGCTCGAGTGGCGCCACCCGAACATGCCGTGGGATGGCACGACGCTCCGCCTCGCGCCGGTCGCCGAAGACGGCTCGATCGGCGAGGCGGAGACGGTCGCCGGCAGCCAATCGGACTGGATCTCGCAGCCGCGCTGGTCGCCCGACGGCGTCCTCCACTTTGTCGCGGAGCCAGGCGACTGGATGAACCTGTTCCGGTTCGTCGACGGCCGCGCCGAGGCGGTCACGGACCTCGAGGCGGAATTCGTCTACCCCGACTGGCAGTTCGGCTTCTCGACCTACGGGTTCGCAGCCGACGGGTCGATCGTGGCCGTGGCCCGGTCGCGTGGTCGGGATCGGCTGTACCGCGTCGGGCCGGAGCCCGGCGCCATCCGCGAGATCGAGGTGCCGTTCACCGAGATGAGTTCGGTCGTCGTGGATGGCGATCGCGTCGTGCTCAGGGCAGCGGCACCCGACAGGGCGGCGGCGATCATCGAGCTCGACCCGGCGACCGGGAGCTGGACCGCGCTCCGGCAGGCGATGCAGACGCCGCTCTCCTCGGCGGACATCGCGATCCCCCGGCCCGTCGAGTTCCCGACGACCGGCGGCAAGCGTGCGTACGGCCAGTTCTACCCGCCGACGAACCGCTCGTTCCGCGGCCCGGCAGGGGACCTGCCGCCGCTCATCGTCACGAGCCACGGCGGCCCGACCGCAGCGGCCTATACCGGCCTGACGGTCCTCGCCCAGCTGTTCGCGAGCCGCGGCTTCGCGGTCCTCGACGTCGACTACGGCGGCAGCACCGGCTACGGCAAGGCGTACCGCAAGCGGCTCGAGGGCCAGTGGGGCGTCGTCGACCTCGACGACTGCGTCAACGGTCCGCGCGCGCTCGTCGAGCAGGGCCTGGTCGACGGGGAGCACCTGGCGATCCGCGGTGGCAGCGCGAGTGGCTACACGACGCTCTGCGCGGTGACGTTCCGCGACGTGTTCAAGGCGGGCACCAGCTACTTCGGCATCGCCGACCTCGAGACGTTCCGGGCCGAGACCCACAAGTTCGAGTCGCGCTACGACCAGACGCTGGTCGGGAAGTGGCCCGCGGCCAAGCAGCTCTACCACGACCGCTCGCCGATCAACTTCGTCGACCGGATCTCGTGCCCCGTCCTCGTCCTCCAGGGCGCCGAGGACCGGGTCGTGCCGCCGTCGCAGGCCGAGGAGATCGTCGACGCGCTCTGGGAGAAGCACCTCCCGCACGCCTACCTGCTGTTCCCCGGCGAGGACCACGGCTTCCGCGCCGCAGAGAACATCATCCGCAGCTTCGAGGCCGAGCTCTCGTTCTACGGCCAGATCTTCGGCTTCGCGCCGGCCGACGCGATCGAGCCGGTGAAGGTCGAGTTCCTCGACGCGGCCGGGTCAGCCGCGCCCGGAGGCGTGGCGACCGGGTGACGCCGCCGCTCCTCGTCATCAGCGACGCCGCGGCCGCCACGGGCGCCGATTCCGGCGGCCCGACGCAGGCGATCGCGGTCGTCCTGATCCTGCTCGTGGCCGCGACGGCCCTGGCCCTGCTGGCCCGCCGGATCGGGATCCCGTACCCGATCCTGCTCGTCCTCGGGGGGCTCGCGCTCGGGTTCGTGCCTGGCCTGCCGCCGATCGCGCTCGAGCCCGAGATCGTCTTCCTGCTGTTCCTGCCGCCGATCCTCTTCGGGGCGGGCTACTTCACCTCGCTCCGCGACTTCAAGCGCAACCTCCGGGCGATCACGCTGCTGTCGGTCGGGCTCGTGCGTGTTCACGACCGTCGCCGTCGCCGTCGCTGCCGCGGCACTGGTGCCGGGCATGGGCTGGGCGGCGGCGTTCGCGCTCGGCGCCATCGTCGCCCCGCCCGACGCGGTGGCCGCGACGACGGTCTTCCAGCGGCTCGGCGTGCCTCGCCGCGTCGTCACGATCCTCGAGGGCGAGAGCCTCGTCAACGACGCCACGGCGCTCGTCGCCTACCGCTTCGCGATCATCGCGGCGTCGACCGGCACGTTCTCGATCGCGAACGCCGGTCTCACGTTCGTGGCCGTCGCGGTCGGCGGGATCGCGTTCGGCCTGCTGATGGGGCTGATCCTCGCCTGGGCGCTGCGGCGGATCGACGACCCGGTGTTTTCGGTCGTGCTGACGCTCCTCGCGCCCGTCGCGACCTATCTGCCCGCGGAGCAGTTCCATCTGTCGGGCGTGCTCGCGACAGTCGCCGCGGGGATCTGGGTCGGGCGCAACGCGCCGCGCGAGATGAGCTCGTCGGTCCGCCTCGCGGGTACGGCCGCCTGGCAGGTCCTGCTGTTCCTCATCAACGGCACGGTGTTCATCCTGATCGGGGCGCAGCTTCGGTCGGTGCTCCAGGGCCTCGGCGAGTACACGCCCGGGCAGCTGATCGGGCTTGCCGTCGCGATCTCCGCGGTCGTGATCGTCGTCCGGATCCTGTGGGTCTTCCCGGGCACGTACGTCCCGCGGGCGCTCAGTGCCGGGATTCGCGTGCGCGAGCCGTACCCGGCGCCGCGGAATGTGTTCATCCTGTCGTGGGCCGGGATGCGCGGCGTCGTGTCGCTCGCGGCGGCGCTCGCACTGCCGCTGTACCTCGCCGACGGGGTGACCCCGTTCCCGTTCCGCGACCTGATCATCTACCTCGCGTTCGCGGTGATCCTCGCGACGCTCGTCGGCCAGGGGCTGACCCTGCCGTTCTTCATCCGGCACCTCGGCGTCGCGGCGGACGAGGGCGACGTCCACGAGGAGGCCCACGCCCGGATGACAACCGCCGACGCGGCCGTCCAGCGGATCGAGGAGCTGGCCCGCGAGTGGCCCGACCACCTCGAGCTGATCGACGCGCTGCGCGCCCAGTACAACCACCAGGCGAGCCACATCGACCCGCACCACGAGGAGGCGCTCGACGAGAGCGAGCAGGAGCTGCTCGAGCACCGCCGGATCCGGGGCGCGGTCGTCGAGGCGGAGCGGGAGGCGCTGCTCCAGATGTTCGAGCGCGGCGCGGTCACCGACGAGGTCTTCCGCCGGGTCGAGCGCGACCTCGACCTCGAAGAGCTGCGGATGGAGGCCTGAGGGGTCAGGGCGCCCAGCTGAACCCGATCGGGCCGTCGGCGCCGATCGAATCCACGGTCACCGCCGACGTCGCGCCGTCGGCCAGCCGGACCAGGACGATCTGGCTGCGGATCGGGTCGGTGGCGGTGAGCAGCAGCCCCGCGTAGCCGTCCTTCGCCCCGAGCAGCGCCCCGACCGACGCACGCGGCGCGTCGACGAGCGTCTGCGACTTGCCGTCGCGGTCGACGATCTGGAGCGTCCAGCGCGCCGGGAACGGCGTCCCGTCGGCGCTGAGCACGAGCAGCCGGCCGTCGCCGACCCAGCGCCAGTCCATCACGACGCCGGAGCGGACGCCGAACGCGTACGAGCCGTCGCGCTCGTGGATCGCGAGCTGCGGCGGCCCGCCCGGGATCGACCCGTTCGCCCCGAAGGCGACCATCCGCCCCGTCGCCACGTCGACGAACCGCGTCGCGGCCTCGTCGGGCGCGTCGGCGCCGTCGGTCGGGAACGTCGAGATGGGTTCGACGGCCGCGTCGGCGAACCGGACGCGGACCGCGGGCACGAGCGCCCCGGTCGGCGGGTCGTAGCGCGCGCCGATGACCCAGTCGTGGGTGACCGAGAAGGTGGCCGGGGTGATCGCGTTGACGATCGGGCCGTTCGGGTCCGGCGACGGCGACGGCGTGCTCGCCGGGCGGCCGGCCGAGACGTCGACCTCGGCTGCGGTCGCCCAGCCGGTCCCCCGCTGGACGAGGAGCCATTGGTCATGCCCGCCGACGATCGCGAACCGACTGCCATCGGACGACCAGACGAGCCCGCCGAAGCCCGTAACCCCGGTCGCATCCCAGCGAATGCCGTCGCTGGTGAGGAGCCTCGCGGCGTCCTGGCCCTCCACCCGCGCGGAGCCGACGCGGACTGCGACGAGCGACGCGAGATCCGGGCTCAGCCAGGTGAAGTAGCTGGTGTCGTCCTTCCCGAACGCCCCGGAGAACGCACGCGGAAACGTCTGCGTCCGCCGCCGGAGCGACGGGTCGCCGGCGTGCCATGCGAAGAGGTCGGCGTTGTCACCGTTGCGGACGACGAAGACCGGCACGGGCGCGCCTGCAAGCACCACGTTCGGGATGTCCGGGAGATTCGGCGCCGGCGAGCGGGTCGGGGCCGGCGCGGACGACGCGCCACGGGCTGCCGGCGAGCCGCTGGCGCCGGGCAGGGTCGCCGCCGTCTCCGGCCCCGTCCCGGACCGCGTCACGACGAGCCAGCCCGCCGCGATCACGACGACCGCGATGACCGCGAGCCGGCCCCGGACCGACCGGCGCCCGCTGCCGATCCGCGTGACCGGGACGTCGAAGCCCTCCGGCGGTCGGTCGGTCACCCGGCAGCCGTCAGGCCAGCAGCGATTCGAGCGCCGCGACGCCGCGGGCGACGTCCGCGAAGCTCGTCGTCAGCGGCGAGAGCCCGAAGCGGATCGAGTCCGGCTCGCGGAAGTCGGGGATGACGCCGCGCTCGATCAGCGCCCGGGTCAGCCGCTTCGCGTCGGGGTGGCGGATCGCAACGTGGTCGCCCCGGCGGTTCGCGTCGCGCGGGCTGCCGACCGAGCAGCCGAGCGCCGCGAGCCGCCCGTCGACGAGCTCGATCGCGAACTCGGTCAGCGCCACGCCCTTTGCCCGGATCGCGGCGATGCCCGCCTCGGCGGTGAGCCGGACGCCCTCTTCGACCGCCGCGATCGCGACGACGCCGGTCGTGCCCGTCAGCCACTGGCCGATGCCCGGCGCCGGGTCGTAGCCCTGGGCCATCGCGAAGAGGTCGCGCTGGCCGAACCAGCCCTGGATCGGGTTGCGAAGCTCGGCCTGGAGCGATCGTCGGACATAGAGGAACGCCGGTGCTCCGGGACCGCCGTTCAGGTACTTGTACGTGCAGCCGACGGCGAGGTCGACGCCGGCCGCCTCGAGGTCGACCTCGATCGCGCCGGCGGAGTGGCACAGGTCCCACAGGACGAGCGCGCCGGCGTCGTGGGCGGCGGCGGTGATCGCGGCCATGTCGGCGATCGCCGCGGAGCGGTAGTTCACGTGGGTCAATGTCAGGAGCGCGACGTCGCCGGAGTGGGCCGCGAGCGCCGCCGCGACGTCGTCGACCGTCGGGCCGTCGACGGGATCCGGGTCGATCCACGCGATCTCGAGCCCGTTCCGGCGGGCCAGCCCCTCGAGGACGTAGCGGTCGGTCGGGAAGTTGTCGCGGTCGGTGACGACGCTCCGCCGGCCCGGCCGCGCATCCAGGGCCGCCGCCGCGAGCTTGTAGAAGTTGACGGTCGTCGAGTCGCTGACGACGACCTCGCCCGGCCCCGCCCCGACGAGCGGCGCGATCAGGTCGCCGACGCGTCGCGGCTCGTCGATCCAGTGCTCCCAGCCGCGGATCAGCTCGCCGCCCCACTCCTCCCCGACGACCCGGGCCAGCCGCTCCGCGGTCGCGCGCGGCAGCCGCCCCAGCGAGTTGCCGTCGAGGTAGACGAGGCCGGGGTCGGCGACGACGAAGCGGTCGCGGAACGAGACCGAGCGGGTCGGTGGCGTCGAGCTCGGCGGCGCGGGCGAGCGGATCGGGGGTCGCGCTGGTCGCCGGCGAGAGCTCGGTGGACACGTTGATGAGTCTACGGCCGGGCCGGGCGATGGGCGCCGGCGCAAGGGGTCAGCGACTCGTCACGCTCGCCCCGAGCGGGTGGAGAGGCTCGACGATGACGTACAGCCCTTCCCAGACGACCGCCCGCGTCGACTCGTGGTACCGGGTGAAGCGCGTCGAGAGCTGGGACACGGTGTAGTAGGCCTTCGGCCACGGGTCGCGGCCGGCGCCCAGCGGCCCGATCACGTAGAACCCGAGGATCGTCCGGGTCCCGGGCGAGCGCACCCCCACCTGCTCGGCGACCTTGAAGCCGACGACCGTCCAGGCGTGCGACCCGCGGTCGACGACGATCCCGACCGGGCGGCCGGTCGCGTCCAACGAGTCGACGATCGCGTCGTAGGCGTCGGCCCGCGACGCGAACGAGTGGTCTGAGTACCCCTTCCCGGCGGGCAGGTGGGCGGTCAGCACCCGGGCCCAGCCCCGGACGTCGTTGCCGAGCGTCGGATACCGGTACTTGTTCGCGGCGCGCAGCTCGCGGTAGAGACGGGCCTGCGTCGCGTAGGTCCGGTCGCTCGTGCCGCGGACGAGGTTCAGCATCGTCTGGGTCGCGGCCGGGACGCACCAGTAGCTCGTGAACTGGGTGACGGCCGCGCCGGCTCGCGACACGTCGACAGTCCGGACGCGGTCGACGACCGGCAGGACCGACGTCTGGACCGGGGCGCCTCCGGTGCGAGGATCCGCGGCGAGGGCCGGGGCGGCGGCGATCGAGCCCAGCAGCAGCGTCGCCGCAAGGGCGGCGACGAGGCGCGCGACGGCGAGCGGATGTCTGGCAGGCATCGGCCACAGCATGGGCGTCCGCGGGCGGGAGGGGAATACCACGATGGTCCGCAGGGAGTGGGGGCCAGTCTGGCCGGTGCGGGCGGTCACCGGGAGCGGCCTTTGAGCGGCCCAACCGCGCTCCGCGGCGGGCGCGAGGGCCCGTGATACCCTCGCGGGCGACATCCCCGCCGAGGAGCATCATGTCCAGCATCGTCGACGCGTCGCAGTACCTCTTCACGTCCGAGTCGGTCACCGAGGGCCATCCAGACAAGCTCTGCGACCAGGTCTCCGACGCGATCCTCGACGCGTTCATCCGGGCCGACCCCGAGGCCCGCGTTGCGTGCGAGTCTGCGACGACGACGGGCCTCGTCATGGTCCTCGGTGAGATCTCGACGAAGGCCGACTTCGTCGACGTCCCCACGATCGTCCGCGAGACCGTCCGCGACATCGGCTATACGAAGGCCGAGTACGGCTTCGACTACCTGACCTGCGGCACGCTCGTCTCGATCAAGGAGCAGTCGGGCGACATCGCCCAGGGCGTCGACTCGGCGCTCGAGACGCGCGACGACGCCGCCCCGGCCCACGAGCTGGGCGCCGGCGACCAGGGGATGATGTTCGGGTTCGCCTGCCGCGAGACGCCGGAGCTGATGCCGCTGCCGATCGCGCTCGCCCACCGCATGGCCCGCCGGCTCGCCGAGGTCCGCAAGACCGGCCAGCTGCCGTACCTCCGGCCGGACGGCAAGACCCAGGTCACGGTCGAGTACGAGCACGGCGTCGCGAAGCGAGTCCGGACGGTCGTGATCGCCGCCCAGCACGACCCCGACGTCCGCCCCGAGCGGCTCCGCCAGGAGATCGTCGAGACGGTGATCCTGCCGACGATCCCGGCCGAGCTGCGCGAGACCGACCCGATCATGCACGTCAACCCGACGGGTCGCTTCGTCATCGGCGGGCCGATGGGCGACGCCGGCCTGACCGGCCGCAAGATCATCGTCGACTCGTACGGCGGGATGGCCCGTCACGGCGGCGGCGCGTTCAGCGGCAAGGACCCGACGAAGGTCGACCGCTCCGGCGCCTACGCGGCGCGCTGGGTCGCGAAGAACGTCGTCGCGGCGGGGCTCGCGGACCGCTTCGAGGTCGAGGTCGCCTACGGCATCGGCATCGCCCGGCCCATCTCGTTCTCGGTCGAGTCGTTCGGCACGGGGCGCATCCCCGACGAGGACATCGAGGCGCTGATCGACCGCCACTTCGACCTGCGACCGGCGTCGATCATCTCGGCGCTCGACCTGCGCCGGCCGATCTACCGCCAGACCGCGGCGTACGGCCACTTCGGCCGGCCCGACCTCGACCTGCCGTGGGAGCGGACCGACAAGGCGGCGCTCCTCGCGTCGGAGGCGGGCATCCGCCAGCCGGAGCCCGTCAGCGCCGGCTGACTCCCGCCTGACATCGCGGCCGGGATCGCGCCGCTCCGCCCTGTCCGGCTGAGCCCTCCGCCAACGTGATCGCCCTCGAAGCGGCCGCCTGGGGCGCGATCGCCGCGTCCTCGCTCGTCATTGGGGCGCTGATCGCGATCTTCCGGCCGATCCCGAAGTGGCCGCTCGGGATGATCATGGCGTTCGGGTCGGGGGTCCTGTTGAGCTCGGTCGCGTTCGAGCTCGTCGAGGAGGCGGTCCGGATCGGCGGCCAGCTGCCGATGGCGCTGGGCCTGACGCTCGGGGCGATCGTGTTCTACCTGGGCGACAACGCCATCGACTCGCTGGGTGCCGAGGGCATCGGGTCCGTCGAGGGACCGGAGTCGCCGAACTCCGGGCTGGCGATCGTCCTGGGCGCGGCGCTCGACGGCGTGCCGGAGTCGATCGTCCTCGGCCTGACGTTCGCCGGCGGCGAGGGCATCGGCATCGCGTTCCTCGTCGCGGTCTTCCTCTCGAACCTGCCGGAGGGGATCGCCGGGACCACGGGCCTGATTCGAGGCGGCTGGGATCGCGGCCGGATCATCCGGCTGTGGCTGATCGTCGTCGTCGCGTCCGCGATCGCGGCATTCCTCGGTGGGTCGGTGCTCGCCGGGTTCGGTGGCGAGCTCCACGCCTTCATCCTGGGCTTCGCCGGCGGCGCGATCCTGACGATGCTCACCGACACGCTGATCCCCGAGGCGTTCGACCACGCCGGCAAGCAGGCCGGCCTCGCGACGACGCTGGGGTTCGGGCTGGCGTTCGCGCTGACCCTGCTGGACTGACCATCTGCCGACCCGGCTGGCGTAACGGCCGCGGCGGCGGACCTACCCCGAGTTGGCCACGATCGTCGCGACCGACTCGCCGCGGCGGGCGCCCTTCCGGGTGAGCCACTGGCCGCTGAACAGGACCGCGAGCGTGATCAGCAGCATGATCGCCGCGACCGCGTTCGTCGCCGGCGTCACGCCCTGCTTGATCTGGCCGAACACGTACAGCGGCAGCGTCGACGTCCCGGGTCCGGACACGAACGTCGTGATCACGAAGTCGTCGAAGCTGAACGTGAACGACAGCAGGAACCCCGCGACGATCGCCGGCAGCAGCTGCGGAAACGTGATCTGCCAGAACGTCCGCCACGGCGTCCCGTACAGGTCGTAGCTCGCCTCGACGTGCGTCCGGTCCATGCCCGACAGCCGGGCCCTTGACCAGCAGCAGCACGAGGCTGATGTTGAACAGGGCGTGGGCCGCGATGATCGTCGGGAAGCCGAGCCGCATCCGGAAGCCGGTCAGGTTCTCGGTGACGTCGAACGAGGTCGTGAAGAAGACGAGCGTCGCGAGGGCGATGACGATCTCGGGGATGATCACGCTCACGTAGGTCAGCGCGTCGAACGGGATCCGGAACCAGCGCGGCGCCCGCTGCAGGCCCAGCGCGGCGAGGGTCCCCAGCGTCGTCGCGATGATCGCCGTCGACGTCCCGACGATCAGGCTGTTGATCAGGTGGCCCTGGATGATCTTGTCGCCCAGGACCCGGCCGTACCACTTCAGGCTCAGCCCGCCCCAGTCGGTGACGCGCCGATCCGTGCCGTTGAAGCTGAACACGACGACGACGATGATCGGGACGAACAGGAACAGGTAGACGAGGAGCGTGTGGGCCCGCAGCCAGAACTCGACGATGGCGCCGACTGCGGTCGACGCGCGGCGCGGTCCGCGGCCGGCGGACGGCCTCGGTCGTCGAGATCGGGATCGCCGGGCGTGCTCACACGATGCTCACTTCACGGCCCCGCCGGCCGCGGCTGACGAACCACAGGTAGAGCGTGATCGCGATCAGCATGATGATGATCAGGTCACGGCCTTGGCCGCGCCGCCCGGCCAGTCGCGGGCGGTCAGGAACTCGTTGACGAGCGCGTTGCCGATCAGGTACGTCGCGCCCGTAGCCGAGGATCTGGGGGATGACGTACTCGCCCATCATCGGGATGAAGACGAGGATGCTGCCGGTGATCAGGCCCGGCAGGATGATCGGCAGCGTGATCTGGCGGAACGTCGCGAAGCGGCCGGCGCCCAGGTCCTTCGACGCCTCGACGAGCGAGCGGTCCATCCGCTCGAGCGTCACGTAGATCGGGAACACCATCAGCGGCAGGTAGCCGTAGACGATGCCGAGCATGACCGCGACCGGCGTCCCGAGGATCCGGAAGCTCGAGTCGCCGACCGCGTCGCCGATGAACCCGGCGAGCCCGGTCGGGCCGAGGATCATCAGCCAGGCGTAGGTCCGGATGAGGAAGCTCGTCCAGAACGGGATGACGAGCAGGATCGATCGAGCAGGCTCTTGCGGCTGCCGGCCCGGGTCGCGATGTAGTAGGCGAGCGGCAGGCCGACGAGCAGGCACAGGACGGTCCCGCCGATCGACATGAACAGGCTCGTCGTGAACGGCGACGAGTTCGTCCACGCGGTCGCGAAGTTGTCGAACGTGAAGCCGCCGGCGTAGCCCCCGATCCGGGTCCGCTCGCCGAAGCTGAACAGGACGACGATCGCCAGCGGGGCGATGAGCAGCAGGACGTACCAGAGCGTCGCGCCGGCCAGCAGCCCCGAGGTGACCAGCCCCGACCGGACGCGCGTCGACCGCGGCGTCGTCACGACCTTCGGCGTGCGTGGCGCCGCCGTCACCGGCGGCGCCAGCGGTGCCTCAGCCGCCACGGCTGACCGCGTTGCTGGGCGCGTCCGGGCCGGGACGCGGATCCAGTCCGATCAGGACCCGATCTTCGATCGGAATTCCTCCCAGATCTCGTTGCGGAGCGGGTCCGTCGAGACGTTCTTCGCGCCTTCGAGCTTGCCCGAGTCGAAGATCGCCTGCGGCACGAACACCGCCGGGTCGTCGAGGATCTCCTTGGGCACGTACTTCTTCGCCTCGTCGTTCGGCGTGGCGTAGCGGTTCGAGATCGTCTCCTGGGCCTGGATCTGCGGATCGTGGATGAAGTTCAGGAACGCGTGGGCCGCGTTGGGGTGCGGCGCGTCCTTGAAGATCACCCAGGTGTCCAGCCAGTACAGGGTCCCGTCCTCGGGGACGATGTACTCGACGTCCTTCGTCTCCTCGACGTCGCGGAGCTCGACGACGCCGCCGGTCCAGGTCAGGCCGAGGACGGCCTCCTCGTTCTTGATCGGGACCTCGTAGGTGTCGGAGTTGAGGGCCAGGACGTGCGGCGCGAGCTTCAGCAGCTCCGTCCGCACGACCTCGAGCTCCTTCGGGTCGACCGAGTTCAAGGAGAAGCCGTTCGCCTTGAGCGGCGCGACCATCACGTCGCCCATCGAGTCGACGACGATGATCTTGCCCGAGTACTTCGGCGCGACGTCGAGGAACTGGCGCCAGGTCTTGACCTCGTCCTTCACGAACTTGTTGCGCTTCGTGATGCCGGTCGTGCCCCAGTCCTTGGGCAGCTGCCACTTGTTGTCGGGGTCCCACCAGAGGCCCTTGAACTGCTTGTCGATGTACTTCGCGTTGGGGATCTTGGACCAGTCGATGTCGGCGATGAGGCCCTGGTCGTGCATGTCGGGCGTGAACTCGGCCGTCGGCGCGCCGAAGTCGTAGAGGCCGGTGCCGCCCGCCTGGAGCTTGGCGAGCATCTCCTCGTTGCTCGCGAACGTGTCGTACGTGAACTTCTCGACGCCGAACACGCTCTTGAAGAGCTCCTGGCTGCCCGGGTCGACGTAGTCGGCCCAGTTGTACATGTTGAGCTCTTTCTCGATGTCGGCCGGCACCGCGAAGCTGGGGACCGGCGTCCCCGCCGGCGCCTGGCTGCCACTCGTTCCGCCGCTGCTCGAGCAAGCCGCCAGGAACGCGCTCATCGCCGCGAACGACGACCCCGCCAGGAACCCCCGCCGGCTGATATGCGACCCAGCGATCCGCTGGAGCTGCGCCTGCAGTTCCTGATCCGTCACGGTTCCTCTCCTCCTCCTGCCGGTCCGGTCAGCCCGGGCCGGCGTGAACCTGCCTCATCCGACAAGGACGAGGTTGGCATCCTCGTGCCACCGGACGACGACCGGGTCGCCCGGGCCGAGACCCGAACCGCCGCTCGCGCCGGTGACGTTCTGGCGGCGGACGATGAGCTCGCCCGCCAGGTCGGTGTTGATCCGGAACTCCGTCTGTTCGCCGAGATAGGTGCCCTGGGTGATCCGGCCCGGAACCGAGGTCCAGCCGGCCGCGGCGCCGTTCCGGGGCGCCTCGGAGGCCCCGCCGTTGGTCGTGGGCTCGACCGTCAGCCGCTCCGGCCGGACTGCGACGACGACCGCGTCGTTCGGCGCCGGGTTCGCCGTGGGGTCCGTGATGTGGCCCTCGAGCTGGAGGCCCCGGTCGGACTCGATCGACGCCATGCGTGTCGCCGAGTCGAACCGCCGGACGGTGCCCGGGATGGGGTTCGAGACGCCGATGAAGTCCGCCACGAAACGGTTGACCGGCCGCTCGTAGAGCTCCTCCGGGCCGCCCATCTGCTGGATGCGGCCGCCGTTCATGACGACGATGACGTCCGACATCGTGAGGGCCTCTTCCTGGTCGTGGGTCACGTACACGAACGTGATCCCGACCTCCTGCTGGAGGGCCTTCAGCTCGAGCTGCATCTGCTTGCGCAGCTTGAGGTCGAGCGCGCCGAGCGGCTCGTCGAGGAGGAGGACGGTCGGCCGGTTCACGAGGGCCCGGGCGAGCGCCACGCGCTGCTGCTGGCCGCCCGACAGCTCCCACGTCCGGCGCCCTTCGTAGCCGCCCAGCCGGACGAGCTCGAGCGCCTCGCTGGCGCGCCGCCGCTCCTCGTCCTTGCCGACCTTCTTCTGGCGGAGCCCGTAGCCGACGTTCTGGGCGACGTTCATGTGGGGGAACAGCGCGTAGTGCTGGAAGACCGTGTTGACGCTGCGCTGGTACGGCGGCACGCCGGCGATCGGCCGGCCGGCGAGCAGGATCTCGCCCTCGGTCGGCTGCTCGAAGCCGGCGATCATCCGGAGCGTGGTCGTCTTGCCGCAGCCCGAGGGACCGAGGAGGCTCGTGAACGAGCCGCTGGGAATCTGCAGCGTCATCGCGTCGACCGCGACGACCTCGCCGAACCGCTTCGTGACGTCCAGGAGCTCGACATCCGGGGCGGCCACCGACGTCCCCGTTGGCGATTCTGTCGCGGCCTGCGTGCGCGGACGGTCGGGGGCGGTCTGGGCGACGGTCACGGGCCCTCTTCTCGGCGGGAATCGTGCTCGACGGGTCGCGGATGTAGCGATGCTACAGTCCGGCCGATGGTACGGCCCGACGTCCCGCAGCGTCAACGCGGATCGCGTGCGAGATTCGAATCGGCGGAGCCTCGGCATCGAGCGGAGCCGCTACGGGCTGAAGCTATACTTCAGCGCCGATGACCGCCCCGACGACGCCAAGCCCCGCACCGGCTTCGACCGAACTTCAGCTCGGGCCACGAATCCGGGCGCTCCGCCAGGCCCGCGGCGACACGCTCCGCGAGCTCGCGCAACGGGCCGGCGTGACGGAGAGCTTCCTCTCCCAGGTGGAGCGGGAGGTCACCAGCCCCTCGATCGCGTCGGTCCAGCGGATCGCCCGCGCGCTCGACCTCGCGATCGCCGAGCTGTTCGTCGAGGAGGCGCCTCTTGGCCGTGTCGTCCGGCGCGAGGAGCGGCGGCGCATCGCCTACCCGGGCCTCGGCGCGGTCGACGAGTTCCTCACCTCCGGCCTTGACGGCCGGCTCCAGGTGATCCTCTCGACGGTCGAGCCGGGCGGCGGGACCGGCGACGAGCCGTACGCCCACGACTCCGACGAGGAGGTCGTGATCGTGCTCGAGGGCCGGCTCGAGCTGTGGGTCGGCGACGAGCGGCACACCCTCGAGGCGGGCGACTCGGTCACGTACTCGTCGCGACTGAAGCACCGCAACCGGAACATCGGCGAGACGACCGCGGTCGTGCTGTTCTGCCTCACGCCGCCGAGCTTCTAGGCCCGGCGCACTGGGTGGCGAACGGCCGTCCACCCTCGCCCGACTAGAATGACCGGGCATGTACGCCGTGATCCTCGCCGGTGGCGGCGGCACGAGGCTTTGGCCGCTCAGCCGGCCGGAGCGCCCGAAGCCCTTCCTGCCCCTCCTCGGCGACGAGACCCTGATCCAGCGGACCGCCGCCCGCATCGCCCCGCTGCTGCGCGACGGCGACCTCTTCTGCGTTACGGACCGCCGCTACGGCCAGCTCGTCCGCGACCAGATCCCGGACGCGGGGCTGATCGTCGAGCCCAACGGCCGCAACACCGCCGCCGCGATCGCCCTCGCCACGGTCGCGATCGACCGGCCCGAGGACGAGGTCATGCTCGTCCTGCCGGCCGACCAGTGGATCGAGCGAGAGGACGTCTTCCGCGACGTCGTATCCGCGGCGGTCGATCGCCTGGCGAACGGCGCGTTCGGCGTCGATGAGCCGCTCGTCACGATGGGGATCCAGCCCGACCGGCCGGCGACCGAGTACGGCTACCTCCGGCCCGACACGATGCGCTCGACGACCGTCCAGGGCGTCCGGGCCTACCCGCTCATCGCGTTCGAGGAAAAGCCGAACGAGCATCGCGCCCGGGAGCTGATCAACCTGCCGGGCGTCGCCTGGAACGCGGGGATGTTCGCCTGGCGGCGCGGCGCGATCCGGGCCGCGATCGAGAAGTACACGCCGCTGATGACGCTGATCGAGCCGGCGTACACGTCCGAGCTCGCGCTCGGGGCGGCGTACGACCGGATGAACCCGATCTCGATCGACCACGCGGTCATGGAGGGAGCGGCCGCCGACCATCGCGTCCTGATGGCGGCGATGGACGCGGGTTGGAGCGACGTCGGCAGCTGGTCGGCGCTGCTCGCGGGCCTGGCCGGTGGCGACGGTCGCGGCGCGTCGGGCCGTGTCGTTCAGTCGGGCGAGACGGTCGAGGTCGGGCCCGACGATCTCCTGGTCCGTCCGGTCGACGGCGCCCTCGCCGTCGAGGCTCCGACGGGGGGTACGATCGTGGCCGACAGCGTCTGGGCGCATCTCTCCGGGGCCCGCCACCTCGAGGCCGACGTGCGAGCGCTCCTCGACCGCGTCGCCAGCCAGGAGGTCCGCGCGTGACGAACATCGCCGAAGCCCCGGCCCCGACGACGATCGTCTTCGGCACCGACGGGTGGCGGGCCAAGATCGCCGACGATTACACGTTCGAGAACGTCCGGCGCTGCGCCGACGGCGTCGCCCGCTACGTTGTCGATCGCGGCGAGCAGGCGAAGGGCGTCGTCATCGCCTACGACCGGCGGTTCGCCTCGGAGTTCTTCGCGGCCGCGGCCGCGGAGGTCCTCCTCGCCCACGACATCCCCGTCGCGTACTCGACCGGCGCCGTGCCGACCCAGATGTCGAGCTACGAGGTCGTCGAGCGCGGCGCCGCGGCGGGCATTGTCATCACCGCCAGCCACAACCCCTGGACCGACAACGGCTTCAAGATCAAGTCACCGAGCGGGTCCGCGGCCGGCCCCGAGGTCCTCCAGGTCATCGAGGCCCAGATCGCCCGCAACGGCGGCACCGCGATCGAGCGCCGGCCGTTCGCCGACGCCGAGGCCGCGGGGATGGTCGAGCGCTACGACCCGTACGAGGGCTACGAGCGCTACCTCCGGCGGACCGTCGACGTCGACGCGCTGAAGGCGGCCGACGTCAGCATCCTCGTCGAGCCGATGTACGGCGCCGGCGCCGGCTGGATCCCGCGCCTGCTGGCCGGCGGCAAGATCCGGGTGACCGAGATCCACCAGGAGCGCAACCCGTTCTTTGGCGGGATCAACCCCGAGCCGATCCGGCCGTGGGTCGACGAGGCGCTCGGGATCATCAAGGGCGGCGGCTACGACATGGGCCTGCTGCTGGACGGCGACGCGGACCGGGCGGGTGCGGCCGACGAGCAGGGCACGTTCATCCACCAGCTCCAGGTAACCGGCCTGCTCATGTATTACCTGGCCGAGTACCGCGGACTCCGCCAACCCGTCGTCGTGAGCGTCAACAACACATCCATGGCGGGCCGCCTGGGCGAGCGCTACGGGATCCCGACCTACGAGACTTCGGTCGGGTTCAAGTACATCGGCCCCAAGATGATCGAGACCGGGGCGATGATGGGCGCCGAGGAGTCGGGCGGGTACGGCTTCGGGATGCACCTGCCGGAGCGCGACGGCGTCTACGCCGACCTCCTGCTGCTCGACCTGTTCCTGCGCGAGAAGGCCGCCGGCCGCTGGCCGGTGTCGAAGGCGATCGCCCACTTCCACGAGATCGCCGGCCCGTCGTGGTACCGCCGGATCGACGTCCACATCCCGCGCGACGAGTACGCCGAGGTCAAGCGCCGGCTGCTCGTCGACCTCGTCGCGAACGCGCCGACCGAGCTCGCCGGCCAGCCGGTGTCGCGGACCCAGTCGCTCGACACCAAGGACGGGTTCAAGTTCTTCGTCGCCGACGGCTCGTGGCTGCTCGTCCGGACGTCCGGCACCGAGCCGCTCGTCCGGGTCTACACCGAGGCGACGTCCGAGACGGCGCGGGAGCAGATGCTGGAGGCCGGCGAGCGGCTGGTTCGCGGCTCGTGAGCTCGCTCTCGACCGAGCGCGCTCGGACGGTGCCGAAGCCGTGGGGCCACGAGCTCATCTGGGCGTTGACCGACCGCTACTGCGGCAAGATCATCGTGATCGAGACGGGCCGGCGGCTGTCGCTCCAGCGCCACGAGCAGAAGGACGAGTCGATCTACGTCCTGTCGGGCCGCCTGCTGCTCTATCTCGAGGATGACGGCGGGACGGTCGCGACGATGGAGCTGGGGCAGGGCGACGGCGCCCACGTCCCGGTCGGTCGCATCCACCGCTACGAGGCGATCGAGCGGGTCGAGCTCATCGAGGTCTCGACCCCCGAGCTCGACGACGTGATCCGCCTGGAGGACGACTTCGGCCGCGAAGGCACGAACGCCCCGTAGCCGCCGGGCTCCTGTCGCTCCTGCGGCCGGACGCGGTCCGGGCGTGGCAGGGCGCCCGTACGCGGGTCGACGTTGGGGGGTGACCCGGCCGAGGCCGGTGTAAGGTTGACCAGACGACCGCTCCACCGGTCGGAAGGTGCATCGACCGGACGCGGCCGCGGCGACGCCCATTGGGCGACGGAGGTATGCGTCGATGCACAGTTCCCTGATCGGCAAGGTCGAGAAGGCAAATCGCTACGCGCGAGAGCTCGATCGCATCACGATCGACCGCGTCTCGCTCACGTTCCGTGGCGACAACGACACGCACCATGTCAGCCTCGACGCCGGTCAGTGGCATTGCACCTGCCATTACTTCGAGAGCTGGTCGAGTTGCGTCCACCTCCTGACACTCCAGAAGATCTTCGGGATCATGCTGCCCGAGGAGGCGCAGGTCTCGATCTTCGCCGCACAGGCGCCGGCCCCCGCTTGACCGTGACCGGCTCCTGCCGGTCCCGCACGCCGACCGCCCGCGGTACGAACCCGCGGGCGGCTCGATTCCCGGCTCACTCGAGCCAGTCGATCGTCGGTGGCGCCTGGCTCTCGAGCATGGTCGACACGACTGTCTCCCAGCGACCGTCGCGAAGGCGGCCGACGACGAGCGTCCAGGCGTCCGCGTCGCCCTCTGCGTAGACCACGGCGAGCCGCGTCCCGTCGGCGTCGATCGCCACGTCCTGGACCGCCTCGTCGCGCCGCGGCGGATCCGCGCCGCGTTCACCCGGGTCGCCCGCCCACCATGCCTGCCGGTCGCGGACGACCACCCCGGCCGCGGTGTCGTCGGCCACCGCGATCGTCCGGCCGTCCGGCGTCGCGGCAAGGGCGAACCCGCGCTGACCGGCTCTCATCCGGCGGCGCCGCTCCGCTGATGCCGACGCTCACGACGCGAGCCGTGCCGTCGTCGCCGACGACCTCGAGCGCCAGCTCGTCGATTCGTCAGCCAGCTCGGCGGCCCGTTCGCCCCGACGTCCAGCGAACGCGTCGAGGCCGCGCCCGTCCCGAGGTCGACGACGACCAGTTCGAGCCGATCGGCGTCGTCGTGGCCGCGAACGACCGCCAGCGACCGTCCGTCCGGCGACACGTCGATCCCGGTCGTGAACCCGTCGGCGGGCAGCGCGACCTCGAGCGGCCGCCAGGCGAGCCCGTCGGCGGATGACCCGGCAGCGGTCGCGGTCAGGACCTGCCCGTCCTCGGTCACGGCGACGAGCGACCGGCCGGCCGAGGCGAGGTGGCGAAGACCGCCCGGCGCGGCGGTGACCGGCCGGAGCGCGCCCGCATCGTCGAGCCGGAGCAGCGACCCGCCCGACGTGACGAGCAGGCCGCCCGGACTCTCGACCGACGGCTGGCAGGCGGCGAGGGTGGCCGCGGCCACGAGGGCCACGACCACCCCGGCGATCGGCCGGCGAAGCCGGCGACCGGTCACTCCATCACGTCCCCGCCGACGACGCTGCCGTCGCCGGCGTCGAGCCAGACCTGGAGCCCGCGGAGCCGCTCCGCGAGATGGCCGTCGGCGCGCAGCGTCACGACCCACGCGAGCCGAAGCGTGTCGCCCGGGGCATCCGGCGCAGTCGCGCTCCAGGCGTCGTTGGGGGCGACCCACGCGAGCGACGTCGACTCGACCGAGAGGTCGTTCGTGCTCGCGCCGTACCGATGCGCGGCCGTCCGCAGCGCGAGGCGCTCTGCCCGCATCGCGGCGATCCGGTGCCCCGGCGCCGCCGCGAGCGGACGCTCCGATGTCGCGAGGCCGTGGAACGACCCGTCCGGCCAGAGCATGACCCGGACGCCGTCGCCGAGGACCGGCGCGCCGGCCGCGGTCCGCGACCACTGGACCGACCAGCCCGAGGAGAGCGGCCGGACGGCCGCCGCGCCCGAGACGCCGACGCCCGCGGCCCGGACGAACGCCGCGGCACCGCGAGCTGCGGCATCGCGCGCGACCGGCCGCGCCGACGACCCGTGCCAGCCGAGCGCCACGGCCATCACCACGCGACCGTCGGTCCCGAACCGGGCAATCGCGACCGCGCGCCCCGTTCGATCGCGGGAAACGACCTCGTCGTAGACCCGGTGCTCGAACCGGTCGTCGAGCCGCTCGACGGTCCGGTTGCCGGCGGGGAGCCCGAGGGCCCGGGCGAGGCCGGCGGCGCGGTCGAGGGCCCGGCCGGAATCGGCGGCGCCGAGCGCGACCGGCCGCGTCGAGATCTGCCCAGCGACGAAGGGATCGGCGGCCTGCGAGCTGCCGGCGGCGCCGACGCCCACGAGGCCCACGCCGACGGCGGTGAGGACGAGGAGGCGGGAGGGAATGTGCGTTCGCATCGATCGCCTCCTAGCTGCACGTCGGGCAGGTCGTCCACGGCCCGGCCACCCCGGACCAGTGGTACGTGCCCCACCAGTCGGCGTCGAAGTTCGGGTCGTTGAACGAGCCGAGGATCGCGACGTCGAACGAGGCGCCGACGGACTTCTTCGCGGCGAGCCCATTCCAGAACCGCTGTTCGAACGTCCATTCGTCGGAATCCCAGCGGACGCCGATGTAGCCGACGTAGAACTCCGGGCCCTGATTGCCGGTGATCGTCTTCGTCTTCGCGATCGCGAACGCGTCCGGCATCGTCGTCGCCTTCGTGCCGGCGTCGGCCGAGTCGCAGGTCGAGATGAACACGAGGTTGCTCTGGCGGCCGGACCGCTTGGCCTTGATGTCCTTCGAGAACACGACCGACTGGACGCAGTCGCCGGAGTCCTCGCGGAATCCCGTGTAGCGATGGCCGTCGGAGTTCAGGTAGAAGTCGCCGTGGGAATGGACGTAGTAGCCCCAGTCGCTCGGCGTCCGGGCCAGCGTGGCCGCCCGGGTGAAGGCCTTGCCGCTGAAGCCCGTCGCCACGTGGCCCAGCCGGCCGTACGCCGCGACGGCCGCGTTCTTCATCTTCGGCACGAACGGGTTGAGATCGTCGTCGCAGGGCGGGTTGAAGGCGGTGATGTTCGCGTCGATCGACGCCTGGTACGTGGCTGCGACCGCGGGGCCCGCGGACGCCGGCACGAGCAACGCGGCGGAGAGCAGCAGCGGGACGAGACGGCGCCACCATCTGGTCGATGACACCTCGAGTGACCTCCTCCGGCGGGACATCCGGGGCGGGAGGAGGGCGAGGTCGGCATCCTGCCAGAGGCCCCTTAGCTGCGACTTATCCGGGGTCCCCGTGATACGCTCCGCCGACCAATCGAACCCCCGCCTGGTCGCGAAGCCGGTGTAACTCCGGCACAGTCCCGCTACGGTGATCGACGTCCCCGACGTCGTCAGTCCGGTCGCCGGCCCTGCGGTCGATGCTCACCTTCGACGGAAAGGGCAGGCACGATGCGACCGACCGGCTGAGACCCCTCCTTCGACCCACGAAGCGAGGGGTTCGCGATTCCCGAGACCCCTCGCATACCGACTCACTGCGCCTGGAGAACTCCGTGGATTCGCTGCCCAACGCCCGCCGGTCGGGCCGGCATCTCGCGATGCTCATCGCGGTCATCGCCCTCGTCCTCGCCGCCTGCTCGGGTGGGGCGCACAACGGCCCCGACCATCCCGCCCGACGCCACCAGCTCGATCACCCCGGCCGCGACCGGCACGCCCGTCCCGTCGACCGCCGCGAGCCCGTCCGCGGCCGCGGTCACGTTCCCGCTGACGCTCACGGACGACGAGGGCACGAGCGTCACGATCGCCAAGGAGCCGGCGAAGATCGTCTCGCTGACGCCGGCCACGACCGAGACCCTGTTCGCGCTCGGCGTCGGCGACCGGATCGTCGGCAAGGGCAGCGACTTCTTCCTCTACCCGCCGGCCGCGTCGGCGATCCCCGACGTCCAGGCGTTCGACGGCACCCAGGTCAAGGTCGACGTCGAGAAGATCGCTCAGCTCGCGCCGGACGTCGTGTTCGCCGGTGGCAACTTCGGCACGCCGCCCGACGACATCGAGCGGCTCCGGAGTCTCGGCCTGCCGGTCGTCGTCGTCTACGCCCCGACGATCCAGAAGGTCCTCGACGACGTCTCGCTGACCGGTGACGCCGTCGGCAAGCCCGCCGAGGCCGACGCGATCAGCGGCGAGATGCAGGCGGGCTTCGACGCCGTGTCGGCGTCGGTGAAGAACCTGCCCCACCCGCGGGTCTTCTACGAGCTCGACGCGACCGGTGCGATCTACGGCCCGGCCGACGAATCGTTCCTCGCCGAGATGATCCAGCTCGCCGGCGCCGAGCCCGTCACGACCGGCTCGAAGGACAAGTTCGACATCCCCGTCGAGCGGCTCATCTCCGAGGATCCCGAGGTCATCCTCCTTGCGGATGGCCAGTTCGGCGTCACGAAGGATCAGGTCGCCGCGCGACCCGGCTGGAACGTGATGACCGCAGTGAAGAACGGCGACATCCGCCCGATCGACGACCAGACCGTGACCCGGCCCGGGCCGCGCCTGATGCTCGGCCTCCAGCTGCTCGCCCAGACGATCCATCCCGACGCGCCCGTGCCGTCGCTCTCTCCGATTCCGCCTGGGGGTTGATGGGGGATGGCCACCGGCCGCGGCACGCTCGTCGCCACCCGACTCCACGTCGGGCGGTCCGGGCGTGTCCGCGGCCGGCCGGTCATGCTGGCGCTGGTCGGGATCCTCGCGCTCGTCGGGCGCGCTCATCCTCGGCGTCGGCCTGGGGACGGTCGCGATCGCGCCCGGCGACACGATCGCGATCATCGCCCACCGCCTGTTCGGGCTGGACCTCGGCGCGACCTGGACGCCCGCGACCGAGGCGATCGTCTGGGAGCTGCGCCTGCCGCGCGTCCTGACCGCGATGGTCGTCGGGACGGGGCTGGCCGTCGCGGGCGCGACGTTCCAGGGCCTGCTCCGCAATCCGCTCGCTGATCCGTATGTGCTGGGCTCGGCGTCCGGGGCGGCCCTCGGGGCGGCGATCGCGGTGCTCCTGCCGATCCGCGTCGCGTTCCTCCAGTTCGGGCTGCTCCAGGGACTGGCGTTCGCCGGCGCGCTGCTCGCGACGCTCGCCGTCTACCGCCTGTCGCGGCTGAACGGCCTCTCGCCGATGACGAGCGTCCTGCTGACGGGCTACGCGGTCGGGTCGCTGCTGGCCGCCGGGCTGGCGCTCGCGATGTACCTCTCCGGCGCCGCGCTGCGACAGATCTTCGGCTACCTCCTGGGCGGCTTCGACCGGGCCTCGTGGGAGCTGCTCGCCGGGGCCGCCCCGATCATCCTCATCGGCAGCGCGCTGACGCTGGGCCGGGCCCGGGCGCTCAACGGGCTGCTGCTCGGCGAGGAGGCGGCGAACCACCTCGGCGTCGACGTCAAACGGGAGCGGGGGATCCTCCTCGGCCTGGGTTCGCTCGTGACCGCGGCGGCGGTCGCGATCAGCGGGCTGATCGGCTTCGTCGGCCTCGTCGTGCCCCACGTCGTCCGGCTGCTCGTCGGCCCGAATGCCCGGCTCGTCATCCCGCTGTCGGCGCTGTTCGGCGCGGCGCTGCTGAGCTACGCCGACGTCGTGGCCCGGATCCTCGGCGACATCCCGGTCGGGATCGTGACCGCGGTCATCGGCGCGCCGTTCTTCCTGCTCCTGCTGCGCCAGACCCGGACCGGGTACGAGCTGTGACCGAGCCGATGATCGAGTTCCGCGGCGTCGTCGCCGGCTACGGCGGGCGCGAGGTGCTGCGCGGCGTCGAGACGGTCGATCGGGCGTGGCGAGCTCGTCGCGATCGTCGGACCGAACGGCGCCGGCAAGTCGACGTTGCTCCGGCTGCTGACCGGGGTCCTCCTGCCGACGCAGGGCACGGTGCTGCTCGGCGGAACCCGGGTCGCCGATCTTTCGCGGATTGCCATCGCCCGGCGCGATCGCGGTCGTCCCGCAGGTCGCCGCGCTGCCGTTCGCCGCGCGCGTCGAGGAGGTCGTGGCGCTGGGCCGATTGCCGCACGAGGATCCGCTGCGGGGGCCGCGCGCGGCAGACCACGCGGCCGTCGCGGCGGCGATCGCAGAGTCGGGCTCGGCGACCTCGTCGGCCGCGACGCGCGGCGAGCTCTCGCTCGGCGAGCGGCAGCTCGTCCTCGTCGGGCTGGCGATCGCCCAGGCGGCGCCGGTGATCGTGCTCGACGAGCCGACGGTCCACCTCGACATCCGCCACCAGGTCGACGTCGATGGAGCTGCTCGTCGACCTCAACCGCCGCGACGGCGCGACGATCGTGGCGGTCCTCCACGACCTGAGCCTCGCCGCTCGCTACTTCCCGCGGATCCTCGTCATCGATCGCGGCGGGGTCGCCGCCGACGGGCCGCCGGCCGAGGCGCTCTCGAGCGAGCGGATCCGCGAAGTCTTCCGGGTCGAGCCGTGGCTGTTGAGCCCGCCGTGGGCGAGCGACGCGGGCCCGGTGGAGGTTCGATGACCGCGGCGATCGCGCTGCTGACGAGGATCCCGGTCCGGACCGACGGAACGCGGGCCGGAGCGGCGGCCTTCGGCCTCGTGGGGGCGGTCCTCGGGCTGGCGGCCGCCGCGCCGCTGCTCGTATTCGCGCCGCTGCCCGGGGCCGTGCTGGCGTTGGCGATCCTCGCGGTCGCCTCCGGCGCGCTCCACCTCGACGGCCTCGCGGACACCGCCGATGCGCTCGTCGCGCCCACCGCCGACGCCGCCGAGCGGGCGCGCCAGGATCCGCGCGTCGGAGCCGCCGGCGCCGTCGCGATCGTGCTGGTCCTGGGCGTGGATGCGGCGGCGCTCGCGCAGGTCGCCGGCCGGTCGCCGTTCGTCGCCGCCGCGGCGCTCGTCGCGGTCGTCGCCGCGTCACGCGCAGCAGCGACCGTCGCGCCGTTCGTCGCGGGCTCCGTCCGGCCGGGGTTCGGGCGGTGGTTCGCCGACCGGACGTCGCGCGCGGACGCGGCCGCGGCCGTGGGGACGGCGCTGGTCGTCGTCGTGTTGGCGAACGTTGCGGTGCGGATCGCCGCCCCGGTCGGAGTGCCGGCCCCGCTGGGCGCCACCGTCGCACCGGCCGTCGCGGGCATCGTCGCCCTCGTCGCGGGCGGAATCGCGGCCGCGATCGTGAGCCGGCTCCGCGGCGGGCTCGACGGCGACGGCTGCGGCGCGGTCATCGAGCTGTCGGTCGCGGCCGGGCTCCTCGCGGCGTCCGTGATCGTCTGATGGCCCGTCCGCTCGTCCTCGTGCTGGGCGGAACGCGCAGCGGCAAGAGCACGTACGGGCTCGCCCGGGTCCGGGAGCTCGCCGTCGATCGACCCGTCGCCTACCTCGCGACCGCGCTGACCGCCGTCGCGGGCGACCCAGAGCTGGAGGACCGGATCGACCGGCATCGACGGGCGCGCCCGGCCGACTGGCCGACGATCGACGTCGGGACGGACCTGCCCGCGGCGCTCGCGACCGCAGGCGACTCGCCGGTGCTCCTCGACGGCCTGACGCTCTGGCTCTCCGCTGTCGCCGGCGACGACCTCGCGGACATTGACGCGGTCCTCGACGGGCCGGTCGCGGCGGGCCTCGATGCGATCGCCCGCCACCCGGCTCCCGCGGTCGTCGTCAGCGACGAGATCGGCCTGGGGATGGTCCCGATGGATCCCGGCGCGCGCGCCTTTCGCGACCTCCAGGGACTCGTCCACCAGCGCCTCGCCGCGGCCGCCGACGAGGTCCACCTGATGGTCGCGGGACTGCCGCTCGCGCTGAAGCCACGCTCGTGACCCGGACGATCTGGCTCGTCCGCCACGCGGCCACGGAGTGGACCGGCGTCCGCTGGACCGGCGCCCGATCGGATCCGCCACTCTCGGACGAGGGGCGGCGCGCCGCGGACGATCTTGCCGCGGAGCTCGCCGGCCGGCTGGAGCCCGGGACGCCGGTCCTGTCCAGCCCGTCGCGTCGGGCCGTCGAGACGGCGACGCCGATCGCGTCCCACCTCGGCGTCGATGTCGAGCAGGACGTGGACCTCCGCGAGGTCGACGTCGGCGAGCTGGACGGCCGGACGTTCGACGAGACGGCCGCCGCCTTCCCGGAGCTCGCGCGGCAGGTGCTCGCCGCCGACCGCGACATCGACTGGCCAGGCGGCGAGCGCGCCGAGGACCTGCGCGTCCGGGCCGACGCCGCGTGGCGACACGTCGTGGCGCGCGCCGGCGACGGCTCGATCGTCGTCGTGACGCATGGCGGGGTCGTCGGCGAGCTGATCGCGAGCCTCGTCGAGACGGACCCGGCGGAGCCCCGGTCGTGGCTGCCGGCCGGGGCCGCCGTCGCGCTCGAGCCACGCGGCGACGCCTGGGTCGTCGTCGAGCGGATCGTTCCCGAAGGCGCCACGGCATGACGCGGCTCGACGAGGCGCTCGCGGCGATCCGGCCGCTCGACCGGGTGCGCGATGGCCGCCGCCCAGGACCGGCTGGACCACCTGACGAAGCCGCCCGGCAGCCTCGGCCGCCTCGAGGAGCTCGTCGTCTGGCTGGCCGGCGTGACCGGGTCGCCCGCACCACCGGTGGGTCGCCGCCGCGTCGTGATCGCGGCCGCGGACCACGGCGTCGCGATGCGCCAGCAGGTCTCGGCGTGGCCGAGCGAGGTGACCGCCCAGATGGTCGCGACGTTCCTCGCGGGACGGGCCGCGATCTCGACGATCGCCGCGGCCGGCGACGTCTCGATCGTCGTGCTCGACGTCGGCGTCGCGTCGCCGATCCCCGCCGTCGCGGGCGGCGCGGCCGGAGCGGCGCTCGTCTCGGCGAGGGTCCGGCCCGGGACCGCCGACTTCACGACCGGCCCGGCGATGACCGCCGCCGAAGCCGCGGCCGCGATCGAGGTCGGGCTTGACGCGGTCGACCGGGCGATCGCGGACGGGGTCGAGCTCCTCGGCGTCGGCGAGATGGGGATCGGCAACACGACCGCGGCGAGCGCCCTCGTCGCGGCGCTGACCGGCCGCGAGCCGCGCGAGGTGACCGGCCGCGGGACCGGCGTCGACGACGCCGGCTGGAGCCGCAAGGTCGACGCCGTCGCCCGCGGCCTCGCCGTCAACCGGCCCGACGCCGGCGACCCGCTCGCGACGCTCGCGGCCGTCGGCGGGCTCGAGATCGCCGCGCTCGTCGGGCTGATCGTCGGCGCTGCTGCGCGCGGGCTGCCGCTCGTGCTCGACGGGTTCATCACCGGCGCCGCCGCGCTGGTCGCCTCGGCGCTGCACCCGGACGTCGCGCCGCGGCTCCTCGCCGGCCACCGCTCCGTCGAGCCGGGCCACGCGATCGTCCTCGAGCGCCTGGGGCTGCGGCCGCTGCTCGACCTCGACATGCGGCTGGGCGAGGGGACCGGCGCCACGCTCGCGATGGGCCTGGTCGTCGCCGCCGCCGCCGTTCGCGACGGGATGGCGACGTTCGAGGAGGCGGCGGTGAGCGATCGCCTGTGAGCAACGCGAATGACGACCGTGCGTGTCCGCCCCCCGCCGTCGATGAGCACGCGTCCGTGACCGGAGCTCGGTCCGGACGCTACCCTGCGCAGATGCGCTCGACCCGTCACCGCTCCGGCGCTCTCGGCTTCGCCGTGCTCGTCGCCCTGGCCGCGGTCGTCGCCGGCTGCGCCGGGGGCCCCGGGCCCTCGTCGCCCGCGCAGCGAGACACCGGGCGGTGGATCGGCTCCGCCATCGCTCGCGCCCGCTTCCGCGGCCGTCGAGTCCGATCCCGGCGGGCACGCCGGCGGCAGAGCGAGGACCTGCCGACCCAGCCGCCCGACAGCGAGGCGCCATCGGAATCGGCCGCCCCGTCCGACTCGCCCGGCACGACCGGCGGGTCCGCCGCGGCCTGCACGGGCACCGACAACAACCGCGACTTCTACGCCGACGCCGCCAACGCCCTCGCGTTCGACGTGTACTGCCCGGTCCTGCCGCGAGGCTGGTTCGTCGACAAGGGCGAGTACCACCTGGGCAGCGGCGGCATCCTCCAGATCTCGTATCGCGGGCCCGCCGGTGCCACGATCGACCTCGTCGAGCGCGGGCCGTGCCAGGCCGGCGATGACTGCCTGCCGTCGGGCACGTCGGAAGGCCCGGTCCTGTTCGGCGATCGGCCCGCGGAACTCGTCGCGCTCGGCGACGGTGGCTGGATGGTTGTCGCGGAAGCCGCGACCGACGGCAACTGGTGGATCACCGGGAACGGACTCGACGAGGCCGCCCTCACGAAGATCGCGTCGGACCTGGCCCGCGTCGGAGGCTGAGGTGCGGATCCCGGACTTCGCGCTGGAGCGCTTCTTCGCGCGCTGGGAGTTCGCGGTCGAGTACCTCCTCTGCGCCTCGGACGTCGAGGGCTGGCCGATGGCCGACCTGCTCGCGCTCGCCGACGACGAGGCAGCCGGGCTCTGGCGCGACCTCCGCCTCGGCTACGCGGAGTCGACCGGCCACCCGCTGCTCCGCGCCGAGATCGCGGAGCTGTACGACCGCGTCGGGCCGGACGAGGTCCTCGTCTTCGCCGGCGCCGAGGAGGCGATCTTCTGCCTGTCGTCGGTGCTGCTGGGGCCGGGCGACCACGCCGTCGTGACGTGGCCCGGGTACCAGAGCCTGTACGAGGTGGGCCGGGCCGCCGGCGCGGAGGTCACCCTCCATGAGCTGCGCGAGGCCGACGGCTGGTCGCTCGACGTCGAGCGGCTGATCGCCGCGATCCGGCCCGAGACGCGCCTCGTCGTCGTCAACGCGCCGCACAACCCGACGGGCATGCTCCCGACGCCCGCGGAGTGGGCCCGCCTCGGCGACGCCTGCGCCGATCGCGGGATCCACCTCCTCGCCGACGAGGTCTATCGCTACCTCGAGCTCGACGACGCCGAGCCGCTGACCGCGGGCGCCGACCTCTTCGAGCGCGGCGATCTCGATGGGCGTGATGTCGAAGTCGTTCGCGCTGGCCGGCCTGCGGATCGGCTGGCTCGCGACGCGCGATCGCGACCTGCTTGACCGCTGCGCGCGGATGAAGGACTACACGACGATCTGCTCCTCGACGCCGTCCGAGATCCTGGCCCTGATCGGCCTCCGGGCGCGGGACCGGGTCCTCGGCCGGTCGCGGCGGATCGTCGCCGACAACCTCGCGATCCTCGACGACCTGTTCCAGCGTCGCGCCGAGCGCGTCTCGTGGGTCCGGCCGCGCGGCGGTTCGATCGGGTTCCCGCGATTGCTCGGCGACGAGCCCATCGACGCGTTCGCGGCGCGGCTCGTCGAGGCGGAGGGCGTCCTGCTCCTGCCGGGCTCGCAGTTCGGCCACCCAGGGAACCACTTCCGGATCGGCTTCGGTCGCGAGAACCTGCCGGCCGCGGTCGAACGCCTCGAGGCGTTCCTCGACCGCGAGTGATCGGCGCGCCCCTGAGCGCATCGCCGTTATCCTCCGCCCATGGCCGAGTGGATCTACTTCATCCATCCCCCGCGCGACAACTTCGCGGCGACGATGACCGACGAGGAGAAGGCGGTCTGGAGCGTCCACTTCGACCGCTTCCAGCGGATGCTGCTCGACGGCTCGCTCATCCTCGTCGGGCCGACGCTCGGCGACACGAACACCGGCATCTCGATCTTCGATGCGCCCGACGAGGCGGCAGCCCGGAAGATCATGGACGAGGACCCGGTGATCGCCGGCGGCTTCGCCCGCGGCGAGCTCCGGCCGTTCCGCGTCTCGCTGCTGCGCGGCCGCGACGAGGAGCGGGCGGCGCGCGACCTGGCCGGCGGACGCCGAGGCCCAGGAGGCTTAGCGCACGATTCCCGGCGGCGGCCCCAGACGCGACCTCGGTTGCAGGCCGCATCAGAGGCGGATCTCCAGCTCCAGCTCGTCCCGCAGCGGGATCCCGTGGTCGCCGACCTCAGGGATCTCCGGCTTGAGCGCCTGCCGGGCCTCGTCGACCGCGCCGGGACGCAGCGCCGCCAGCCGGAACCCGCGCCGCTGGTAGAACCGCAGGGCGTCGACGTTGTCGTTCGTCGTGACCACCCACAGACGGTGGCAGCCGTGGCTCGCGGCGAGGTCGCGAATCGCGCGATCAGCGCCGAACCCGCGCCCGACCACTGCCGGACCGCGTGGAGCGTAAGGATCTCGCACTCGCCGTCGCGCTCGATGTACGTGAGAAGGCCGGCCGGCTGACCGTCGCCGGCCTCGGCGATGAGCATCGGGTGGTCGAGTGGCCGCACCAGCTCGCCGCGGCGGGCGACACGCAGGGAGTTGTGCTCGGCCAGGAACGATTCGAGCCACTCGCGATCGGCGGCCGCGGCCGCCCGGACCCGCATCGGCGGCCTACGCCCGCTTGCGTTCCAGGTCGAGGAACGGCAGGCGCGACGACCGTGCCCTCGACCCGGCCGCGGCGGCCCTCGACGGTCCACTCGACGTCGACGTGGGCGCCGGGCGCCTCGGACGAAGGCGGGACCGAGGCGAGGGCGATCGCCTGCTTGAGGATCGGGCTCCAGCCGACCGACGTCGCCCGGCCGACCTGTCGGCCGCCAACGAACACCGGCCGGTGCGACCGGTCGACGACCGGCGAGATCGCGGGCGGCAGGCCCTGGGCGCTGAACAGACCCTCGATGTCGTTCCAGGCGAGCTGCAGGCCGACGAGCCGGCGCTTTGGGCCGCCGGCGGCGCGCTCCCGCTCCAGCGCGAGCCGCCCGACGAAGTCGGCCTTGTCGAGGCTGACGAGCCGCCCCAGGCCGATCTCGCCGGGGCTGTAGTTCTGCTCCGGGTTCATCGCGTGACGGGCCGACGTGTAATCGACCTCGAGCAGGATCAGGCCGGCCTCGAGGCGGACGACGTCGAGCGCGAGCATGCCCGCCGGCCGGATCCCGTACGCCGCGCCGGCGTCCGCCAGCGCGTTCCAGAGGGTCACGGCGTCGTCCGCGTCGACCCACAGCTCGTAGCCGAGGTCGCCGGTGTAGCCCGTCCGCGAGACGTCGATCGCGAGCTTGCGGCGACCGGCCTTCACGGTCGCGCGGCGGCGCCGGAAGTAGCGCAGGTCGGCGAAGGAGGCGCCGGTCGCGGCCTCCAGGACGTCGCGCGAAAGCGGGCCCTGGAGCGCGACCGCCGCGGTCGCGGCCGAGACGTCGGCGACGTCGACGTCCAGCCCGGACGAGTTCATCCGCAGCCAGCGGAGCTGGGGATCGGCGGCGGTCCAGCGGTACGTGTCGTCGTCGAGCCGATGGACCGTGCCGTCGTCGATGACCTTGCCGTGCTCGTCGCACCACGGCGTGTAATAGACCTGCCCGGGCTGGAGCTTCGTCGCGTCGCGGGTGATCACCCGGTCGACGAGGCGCTGCGCGTCGGGGCCGGAGACGACGTACTTGTAGAGCGGGCTGACGTCGATCAGCGCGGCCGCCTCGCGGATCGCGTTGTACTCGATGTCGTGGGCGTCGGCGTAGGCCGATGACGCGAAGTAGCCGCTCCACTCGCGCCACTGCTGCTTGCGGTTCAGCGGGGCGGTGGCGGGATGGAACGCGGTTCCGACGCTCACGTTGGGGCTGTCCTCCTGGGCCGGGCCTGGGTCGGGCGCCAGTATGCCCGGCCGACTGGATAGCCTGCCGCGAAGTCGCGGCGGGTGCGCTCACCTCGCGACCCGCCGCGCGACGGGGAGGTGGCGCGCTGCTGGTAGGGTGTCGCCGTGACAGCCGGGGGGCTTGCCAGTGCAGCCGACGAACGCGTCCTCAGCGCGATCGCCGCGTCGCGCCTCGGGCGCCTCTCCCAGCAGCGCCTGGAGCGGGTCCTCGCCGGTTCGCGGATCCGGCGCGACCCCGCCGGCGCGCTCGTCCGACCGATCGGCGAGGGCGGCTCCCACGTTGAGCTGGTCGTGAGCGGGCTGATCCGCGCCGAGGTGTCCTCGCCCGACGGCCGCAGCCTCGCGATCCGTTACGCCCCTCCCGGGAGCATGCTCGGCGTCGCGTCGCTCTTTGGCGAGCCGTACACGATGCCCGGCTCGCTCCACGCCCTGGCCGACTCCGTGCTGCTCGAGCTCCGCCCGGAGGTCGTCCGCAAGGTCGCCCTCGAGGACCTCGCCGTCGCCTCGGCGCTGCTCGACGAGCTGAGCGATCGCGTCGTCGGGTTCGTCGGCGAGATCCCCGGCAGCGCCTTCACGACGGTCCGCCAGCGGATCGCCCGGCACCTGCTCAGCGTGGCCACGGAGCCGCCCGGCGGTGGGCGGCTCGTCGCCCGGCTCAGCCAGCAGCAGCTCGCCGACGCCGTCGGGACGGTCCGCGAGGTCGTCGTCCGCGAGCTGCGCGGGCTGCGCGAGGAGCGGATCGTCGAGACCGGCTCGCGCTCGATCACGATCCTCGCCCCGGAGCGTCTGCTTGCCGACATCTCCGACGTCAGGCCGCTGGAGTGGAACCCAGGTTCCTGACCCTGCGGGCCTTGGCCCCCAGCCTGCGCCAGACGCCGCCAGCCGGCGGCGCGACACGGGGGCCCGAGATGTACCCGAAGCAGATGGTCTTCCTCATCACCCAGGACGGGGACGCGCGTCGAGAGCGCGAGTGGCAGGAGCTCCTTCGCCGGCCCGATGCGCCGCCGTTGCCGCCGGAGGAGCCGACGATCGACGTCGGGCTGCGCCTCTCGGCGATGATCCGGGGCTGGCTCCATCGATTGCCGGCAGACAAGGTTCCGCCGGCGCGGATCTGGACCGCCGAGGACGAGGTGCGGTCGACCTGACCGAGCGCGCTTGGCTCGGGCTCAGACCCGGGCGGGAGACGCCGCGGGCGACCATTCCGCGGCGACGGCCGCGGCGCAGCGCCGGATCGCCGCGACGGACACGTCCGCGTCTTCCTCGGTCGTCGACCAGTTCGACACGGAGATCCGCATCGCGGCCATGCCGTGCCACGTGGTCCCGCCCAGCCAGCACGTCCCGTCGGCCTGGACCGCGGCGATCACCCGCCGCGTGAAGTCGTCGGCCTCGGCGTCCGAGCCGCCGTCGGGCGGCGCGAAGCGGACGAGGACCTGGTTGAGCACGACGTCGTTGAGGATCGTCGACGCCCGGCGCGTCGCGCAGGCCGTCGGCCATCCGCCGTGCCAGCGCGCAGCAGCGGTCGACGAGGTCGGCCAGCCCGTCGCGGCCCAGCTCCCGCAGCGCGGCGTAGACGGTGAACGCCCGCGACCGCCGCGACGACTCGCCGACCCAGTTGCCGGACTCGCGAACGCGCCGCTCCGCCGGCGACGTAGTAGGCCGCGCCGAAGCTCATCGCGGCGAGGTGGGCATCGGCGTCGGCGACGAGCGACGATCCCGCAGTCGTACGGGACGTTGAGCCACTTGTGGGCATCGGTGGTCCACGAGTCCGCGCCGTCGAGGCCCGCCGCGAGGTGCCGCTGCGCCGGTGAGGCGGCCGCCCACAGCCCGAACGCGCCGTCGACGTGGAGCCAGGCGTTCGGCAGCTCGCGGACGGCGGCGACGATCTCCGGCAGCGGGTCGAAGGCGCCGGTGTTCACGTTGCCCGACTGGGCAGCCACGATCACCGGCCTCTCGGCGACCCCGGCGAGCACCTCGCGCAACCGATCCGGCCGCATCCGGCCCTGCTCGTCGGCCTCGACCTCTGAGGACGCGGCGGCTCCCGAGCCCGACCATCTGGAGCGACGCGTAGACGGTCGCGTGGGCCTCGGCGCCGAGCACGACCGCGATCTCGGGCGCGCCGATCAGGCCGTCGCCCTCGACGTCCCAGCCCGCCCGCTGCAGCACCCGGTGACGCCCCGCCGCGAGCCCCGTGAACGTCGCCATCGTCGCCCCGCTCGCGAACCCGACCGAGGCGTCGCGCGGGCAGGCCGAACGCGTCGAGCAGCCAGCCCGCCGTGACCTCCTCGATGACGGATCCGGCCGGCGACATCACGTAGGCGAAGCCGTTCTGGTCCCAGGCCGTCGTCAGCCAGTCGGCGGCGACGGCGCTCGGCAGCGAGCCGCCGATCACGAACCCGAAATAGCGCGGCCCGGCGCTCGCGACGATCCCCGGGTCGGCGGCCCGGCCGAGGTGGTCGACGATCTCGCCGGGCGCCTCGCCGCGCGCCGGCATCGGCCCGCCGAACGCCTCGAGCAGCTCGTCGCGGGTCGCGGTCGCGCCGACCGGACGCGTCGCGAGCGAGTCGAGGTAGTCGGCGGCGAGGTCGGCCGTCTGGTGGAGGAGGGCGCGGTGGTCAGGCATCGGGGGATCCTCGGGCAGTGGAGTGCCGCCATCGTACGCAGCGCCGCCATGGACGCTTGTCGAGGACACGAAGCGGCCCCCGGCGGTGCCGGGGGCCGTAGAGATCGCGAGAGCCAGGCGGCTACGGGTGGATGCCGAACCCCGCGAGGAACGACTGGTCGTCGGGCTGGTCGAGGCGATACGCCCCGCCGATGCCGCCGCAATTGGGGCTGATGTCCGAACGAGGTGACCGCGACGACGACGTTCGAGTTCGTGTTGTCGAACGTCGGCCCGCCCGAGTCGCCGAAGCACGTCCCGCCGGTCGCGGTGTTGTTCGAGATGACGATGTAGGTGTTCGCTCGGGTTGCCCAGCAGGCTGTCGAGCTTCGGGTGCGACTGCAGCCGCGTGTCGCCACCGAACTCCTTCTTGCCCTGGACGCGCTCGAGGCCGTAGCCAACCGTCTCGAACCGCTGGTCGTTGCGCGGCTGCGAGCTGTACCGGTCGAGCCAGTTCAGCGGAGGGATCGCGCCGTACTTCGGCAGGTTGACCGGGCTGGACAGGCGCACGACGCCCGCGTCGTGGACGAAGAAGGCAAGGTCGTCGTACTGCGGATGGGGCGTCGCGACGCCGCGGTGCCACTCGCTGCTGGCGTTCAGAGCGGCGGTCCAGCCGGCATAGCGGGCGGCCTGCGTCGCAAACGTAGAGCTCGGCGGCAGGATGTCGAAGTTCGGCGCCCGGCTGACGGTGGCGCCGGCGGCGCCATGGGCGGGCTGGTGGCCCTGTAGGCGGTCGTGGTTGATCGAGTCGCTGCTGCCTCCCGACGCCCGACGGTCTGCCCTGGCCATGGCGGGCGGCGGTGGTGGACTGGGGAGGAGGAACATGGGGGGGGGGGGGGTGACGTGGTGGGTGGGGGGTGGTGAGGTGGAGACCATGGGTACAACTGGTCACATTAAGCCGCCGATGATGGAGTTTTTTTTTTTTTTTTTTTTTTTTTTTTTTTTTTTTTTTGGGGCTGTGGATGCGATGATGATGACAATGGGATGAGCCACTTAATGGTGGTGGGGTAATGAGTGGGCGAGCTCGGTAGCTGGGTGTGGCATAAGTTTCAAGTGATGATGGCAATGGCCATGCATGACACAACAACCTCAGCGCCATGGGGGGGGGGGGTGTGTGTGTGTGTGTGTGTGTGTGTGTGTGTGTGTGTGTGTGTGTGTGTGTGTGTGTGTGTGTGTGTGTGTGTGTGTGGTGGTGAGAGAGAGAGAGAGAGAGAGAGAAGAAGAAGAAGAGGCAATGGAGGCCGCAAGAGGACGGTGGTGGCAAAGGTGGTGAGCCATGAGGTCATTGGTTTCAGTGATGGATGGTGTGCCTATGGAACGTGTGTGTGTGTGTGTGTGTGCGTGGGGAGGCGTGATGGGTGCCTGTGGATACAGGGAGATGGAGGAGGCATTGGTGGACTTGATGATGGTGGCCTGGGTGTTTTTTTTTGGGGCGACGGGATGTGGGTGGAGGTGGCCTGGTGACGTGGAGGTGGCAACAGCGGTGGGGGGAGAAAAAGGGGGGGGGGGGGGGGGGCATTGATTGGAGCCGGGTGGTGGGTGGGTGGCCATGCGTGCAACTGGAACCACCTGGGTACGGTGGGGGTTCGCCAATGGAGGCGTGGTGGCTGCAAAGAAGTTGGTGTGTGCAGTTGTGGGGGTGGGCTACTCTGGTGTGTGTGTGTGTGCGTTTAGTAGTTGGGTGTGTGTGTGTGTGTGTGTGTGGGTGGGTGCGTGGGTGGGGGTGGGGGGGGGGGTGGTGGACGTTGGTGGGTGACCGAGCCAGCAGCTCTTGTGCAGGCGCTGCTGTGGCCGGGCGGCCTGGAGCATAGTGGTTGGGGAGGGCCTGGCCTGGCAGGCATGGGGCCGGTGGGGCCTTGCATGTGGCAAGGTCAACAAGGATCCTGCAATGAGCAGGCTGGTGATTGGAGGCGGTGGCACGTTGGTGAAAAGTGAGTGGTGGGGGGGGGGGCCATGTAGC
>CAWJUA010000014.1:0-4471 GCA_963845925.1 uncultured Chloroflexia bacterium | reverse complement strand
AGCCGAGCGGCTCGGCCAGGGCGACGATGATGCCCTCGGGGCCGCGGATGTAGCAGAGCAGGTACGCATCCTCGTACCGGACGACCTCACCAACGAGCTCGGCGCCATGAGCCTGCAGGCGGGCAAGGACGCCCTCGATGTCCTCGACGGCGAACATGATTCGACCCATGCCCAGCGTGTTCACGGGTGCGTTCGGCATTGCGCTGGCCGCCTGAGGCGTCCGGAACCTCGTCAGCTCGATCCGGCCGTGGCCGTCCGGCGTCCGCATCATCGCGATCTCGCTTCGGACGCCGTCGAGCCCGACGATGCGGTCCACCAATTCGCCCTCGACGGTCGTCTCGCCTTCCAGCTCCAGGCCGAGCTCGACGAAGAACGCGATGGCGGCATCGAGGTCGTCGACAACGATGGCCACGTTGTCCATCCGCAGGACCGTCATGTCTCGAGTGCAGGTCCGTGCCGCTGGCTTCCAGCCCGCGGTTTCGACGCCGAGAAGACCACGACTGAACTGAAGGTTTCCATCTCCACGGTCTCGAACGAGGCGGCGAGGATCTCGCGGAGACCCTCCTCGCTGTCATCGAGGTTGTCGAAGGCGCCACGCCGGTTGAACGCGGCGAGGACCCGACGACCGAGCCACGTGTGCCGCCCGGACCGCCCGAGCACCGACGCACCGAAGAACACGCCGTCCGGTGCGAGGACCGCCGCGATGTTGGCGACCGCAGTGGCCTTCCGCGTCAGGGGACCGGGCAGGCAGTGAATGACGAGGCAAAGGGCCGCCGAGTTGAACGGCCCGTCCACCGGGAGCGGTTTCAGGACGTCCGCCTCGACGGCCGTCACGTTCAGCCGGCGAAGGCGCCTTGTCGCGTGCCGGAGAACGTTGGGGTTCGCGTCAACGATGGTGACGTTGCTGCCGTCCGGGAGTCCCGAGTGGTCGATGAGGTACCCCGTGCCGGGACCAACGTCGAGGTGGCGATCCCGAATCCGGGCTCGGTACTCATCCGGCAGCCAATTCGCCGGGAATCTCCAGAGGAGCCCGGAGAGGAGACCGATGACGATCGGATCGTAGAGCTTGAGCAGGAGCGGGCTGTAGTCGGCCTGCCCTCGATATGCCGGGTCGGATCGATCCATCGCCAGCCCTCAGCCATCAAACCGGTTCCGTCGTTCGGGAGGATGCCCCCGTGCGTCGCGCATGGCAACGCCCGGGACCACTGGTTCCCGAGACTCGGGCCGTTCGACTCTGGCGAAGCCAGGCCACATGCCGTAGAACGGAGACCGATCGGACGTCGTCGAAACCGAGGAGAGGAAGGCGTGACGTGGACGACCTCATCAAGGAATTGGTTGATCGGGCCGGATTGTCGGAGGAACAGGCGAAGGCGGCGGCCGAGGTCGTCGTCGACTGGGTGAAGGACGAGGACAAGCGCAAGAAGATCCTTGCCGCCGCTGTCGCGACGACGATCGCGTCCGCCGTGGTCACCGTCCCAATCTGAGGCACCTGGCACGCGCGCCCTCGAGGCCGGAGGGCCGGTCGGGAAGCGAGCCCCACCCGTTGGTTCCGGGTGGGGTCTCGTTGATGACCGTCGGCTACTCGACGTACTGGAGCGGCGTGACCTCGACATGTCGGGGAGCCTCACTCCGGTCCGATGGTTCGGGCAGTAGCCGTTCGGGTTCTTCGCGAGGTACTGCTGGTGGTAGTCCTCGGCAAAGTAGAACTCGGCCGCCTCACGGATCTCCGTCGTGACCTCGCCGAACCCGGCCTTCTTCAGCTCCGCCGCGAACATGTCGCGCGACGCCGTCGCCGTGGCCAGCTGGGCGGCCGTGTGGGTGAAGATCGCCGAGCGGTACTCGGTGCCGACGTCGTTGCCCTGCCGGAAGCCCTGTGTCGGGTCGTGGGACTCCCAGAAGATCCGCAGCAGCTGCTCGTACGAGACGGCCGACGGGTCGTACACGACGCGCACGACCTCGGCATGACCGGTCTTGCCGGTGCACGACTCCTGGTAGGTCGGGTTGGGCGTCCTCCCGCCCTGGTAGCCGACGGCCGTCACCCACACGCCCGGGGTGCGACCAGAAGTCCTTCTCGGCACCCCAGAAGCAGCCCATGCCGAAGTCGGCGACCTCGAACCCCTCGGGATACGGCGGAGTGATGGAGCGGCCGTTCACGAAGTGCGGACGCGACGGGATGATGGCCTCGGACCGGCCGGGAAGGACCTGGTCGGGTCGGGGCATGGACGGCTTGGGAAACAGGAACTGCATGGGGACCTCCGTGTGATCCCCAGTCTAGGCTCGGACCGTGACGGCCCCGTGACGCGATCCGCGGGCCGGCTTGCCTATGGAGTCTTGGTGGCGCCCCAGGAATAGTTGCTCAGGTCCGTTCCGACGTCGGCGACCTGCGCCCGCTCCGTGCCGTCGGGCTTCATCGTCCAGATGGACACGTGCCCGTCCGACCCCTGCATCTGGTAGAGAAGCCACGAGCCATCCGGCGACCAGATCGGCGTGAGCGACGTTGAAATCGTCTGCACCGTCGGTCAGGTCGACCTTCCCGGTCCCGTCGGGATGGATCACGAACAGCTGCGGCTTGCATCGCAGGCACGTGCTGGATGCGATCCATTGGTCGTCCGGCGACCACTGGGCCGATGGTCCGCCGAGATCGGGCGAGGCGATCTGCTGCAGTCCCGTCCCGTCGACGTTGACGACGTACAGCCCGGGATGACCGCCAAATTCGACGGCTGAGGCGAACACCACCTGCTTGCCGTCCGGCGACCAGTCGGCGGTTCTGACGAAATCGGCCGTCCAAAGGCTGGCTGGACTCAGGCGAACGAGGCCCGTGCCGTCGGTCTTGACGACGTACTCGGTGCTTGGCTCGCTGTCGCTGAGACGCTCGAACAGGATCCGCGAGCCATCGGGCGAATACCCCTGCGGCTGGTCCTCGTGGCCAGCGGGAGCTGGCGTGACGCGGACGCGGTCACCGCCGTCAAACGATCGCATCGTGTAGATCCCGTCGTCGGCGCGGATTGCCGTCCCCGCCGCTCTCGCACAGGAAGCGCACGGCCGTCGTGTGACCAGTAGCCGCAGGTGACGTTGAAGCTGTCGTCCGGGTACGCGTCGAGTTCCTTGAAGCCCGAGCCGTCGGGATTCGTCGTCGCCGGCCGGCCGTCCAGCAGCGGGCCAAACCCATTCGGCTGGTAGACGGTGGTCAGGATTTGCTGCCGTCCGGCGAGGGCGGACCGCAGGCGCCCGCGTGGCCCTGGGCCTCGTTCGCGCCGGTGGGATCGATCGTGAAGCAGAACGTGTCGTCGGTCGCAGGGTCGTGCCGGCTGAAGACGATGAGCCCATCGACCGCCGCCGCTGCCGTCGTAGCCTGGGCCGACGTTGACGCGATCGCCGACGGGGACGGATTCGACGTGGTTGGCGGCGCTGCGCTCGCAGCCGATCCTACGGGCGACGCCGATCGCGGTGGACTGGGCACGACGGACGAGGCGGGCGCACACGAAGCCACGAGGACGCCGATGACCAGCGCGAGGAGAACCCTGACCCGGGCGTCCTGTCGCATCCGACCCTCCTCGATCTCTGGCTCCAGGTTGCTGCCTTGGGGATTGCGTCCGCCTTCGACCCCATTGGTCGCTCGACAGCGGGCAATGCATTCGTTTCCGGCGCAGCGAATGATTCTCCGCTCACCGAGCGACTAACGAACCGCCGCCTTGAAGGATGGGGGATGATCGACGCGGGTCCGGGTGCCCCGGGCTCAGAGGTTCAGGTCGTCGCGGAGGAATGGTCCGGGCAGATGACCACGCGAGCCACGGTTGGCGCGGAGACCAATGAGCTGCGGGCCGCCCTCTCGAGCGACGGCGCATTCGAGTCCTGGTACCGCCGCACGCTTCCTCGCGTCTACTCATACCTCCTGAGTCGAGCCGGGAATGATGCTGCACTCGCCGAGGAGCTCACCCAGCTGACGTTCATCGCCGCCGTGCAAGGGCGATCGCAATTCGACGGTCGATCGGACACGGTGACATGGCTGTGCGCGATCGCCCGCCACAAGCTCGCCGATCACTTCCGCGTCCTCGAGCGTGAGGAGCGTCGCCGCAGGCGACTGGAGCTCCGTGAGATCCGCATGGGTTCCCTGGACCCCCGGGCGCCAGGGCCTGATGACCGAGCGGCCATCGCGGAAGCCCTCGGTTCGCTCCCGACGGCACAGCGGGCCGTGCTGACGTTCGTCGTGCTCGACGATCTTCCCGTTGCCGAGGCAGCACGACTGCTGGGCAAGAGCGTCGGGGCGACGCAGTCGCTCCTTCACCGGGCGCGCGATGGGTTCCGTCGAGCGTATGGAACGGAGCTTGGCGATGACTGACGAGCGGATCGATGCACTGATCCGCCGGCTCGACGTGGCGTCGACGCCGGATCCCGCGTTCGTCACCTTGACATCGGCGATCCTCCGACCGCTCGCTCGTGACGCTCGCGTCGAGGATTCGAGTCTGGTCCA
>CAWJUA010000013.1:0-227519 GCA_963845925.1 uncultured Chloroflexia bacterium | reverse complement strand
GTCGCTCTGATCCACTGAGCTACGGGCGGACCGGCGGATGATACCGCGCGTTCTGCGCTGATCCTTCGATCAGCCGCCGCCCTGGCGGGGCAGCTCTTCGCCGAGCAGCTCCCGCTTCAGCTGGCTCGCGATCCAGTCACGGAAGGTCTCGTGCGACCAGCCGCGCCGATCGACGAGCAGGTGGTGCAGGCCGGGGTCGATGAGGATCCAGACGACGTCGGCTGCGGCCGCAGGGTCGATCCCGGGCCGGAGCGGGCCCTTTCGACGCCGTGTCGGCGACCACGTGCTCCGCGCCGACCCGCCGCTCCGCGAGGATCTTCTCCCAGACCGGCCGGACCTCGGGATCCGTGCCGGCGGCGCCGCGGACCGCCTCGTAGATCCCCGATACCCGGCCGCCCAACTCCGTGATCAAGCCCGCGTAGCGCTCCAGGTAGCGGGCCGGATCCGGCTCGGCCCTGATGGCTTTCGAGTCCGCCCGGTCCGGGAGCGCAACCGGCTCGTCGTCGCCGACCAGCGCGACGTCGTAGGCGGCTTTCAACAGCGTCGGCTTGTCTCCGAAGACGTTGAAGACGGTGGCACGGCTGACGCCGGCGGCGTCGGCGATGGCGTCGATCGAGGTCGCGCCGTAGCCGGCGGCGACGAAGAGCTCCGTCGCCGCAGCGAGGATCTTTCCGCGCGTCGCCCGCGCCTGCGCGACGCGCAGCGGCGAGCGGTAGGAGCGCTTGACGGCCCGTGTGGTTGTCATTAGACTCTAGATCGTATCAATTGATGATGCGTCTTGCCAAATACGAGGAGGCTTCGATGATCGCCGAGCCGAGGACCACTGTCGATCCGGTCGCCGTGCTGCACCGGTTGCGCGACGCGACGAACAGGCACGATCTTGACGGACTCGTGGCGTGCTTCGCCGACGACTACGTGAGCGAGCTCCCCGTCCATCCGTCGCGCGACTTCCGCGGTCGCGAGCAGGTTCGCCGGAACTGGGCGCAGATCCTGGGCGGCGTTCCGGATCTGCACTCGACCCTCGTCCGCCACGCCGTCGATGGGGACGTGGTCTGGGCCGAGTGGGAATGGAGCGGGACGCGTCGCGACGGCGCCCCGCACCTGATGCGCGGGACGACGATCCTGCGTTTGGCCGGCGATGAGATCCAATGGGCGCGCTTCTACATGGAGGTCGTCGACGAGGACCAGGTCGGGATCGACGAAGCAGTCCGAGCGACGGTGGGCGTCGGCCCGGAGGCGCGGCGATGATCGTCGTGGCGGGCGCGACCGGGACGCTCGGCCCGCTCCTCGTGCCGCTCCTGGTTGCCCGAGGAGAGCCGGTCCGCGTGGTGACCCGCGATCCCGAGCGGGGGCGGCGGTTCGACGGCGTCGAGGTCGTCGGCGCGGACGTCTGCACCCCCGAAGGCGCCCGAGAAGCGGTCGCGGGCGCCCGAGTCGTCATCTCCGCGATCACGGGTTTTGCGTCGCCCGCCGGCGTGCGGGCGGTCGACGAACGCGGCAACAGCTTGCTCGCCAGTGCCGCCGCCGACGCGGGTGTCGAGCGGTTCATCCTCGTGTCGGTTGCCCAGGCAGCGCCCGACCACCCGATCGAGCTGTTTCGGGCGAAGGCGGCCGCGGAAGCGGCGGTGCGCTCCTCCGGAGATTGCCTGGACGATCGTTCGCCCGACTGCCTACCTGGAGACCTGGCTCGGCATCGTTGGCGGGCCGATGATCGCGTCTGGCAAGGCGTTGATCTTTGGCCGCGGCCGCAACCCGATCAACTTCGTATCGGCAGTGGACGTCGCACGCACGATCGAGCACGCGGTGGCCGCTCCGATCGAGGCTCGCCAGACCATCGAGGTGCCCGGACCCCAGAACCTGACGTTGCTCGATCTCGTCGACATCGTCGGGGCCGTGACCGGACGTCCGGGCTCCAGCCGACGGATCCCGCGCGGGATGCTCCGCCTGTTGTCGGTGGTGCTACGGCCCGTCAACAGGATGCGAGCCCAGCAGATCGCGCGCAGCGCTGGTGATGGACACCCGGGAGATGGCCGTCGACGGGCCGGCGATCCGCGCCATCGACCCATCGATCCCCATGACCACCGCCGCCGAGGTCGCCACCGCGCTCTTCGGTGCCGCCCGAAACGATGTCGCGCTGAGCGGCAGTTCGGATCCGGGGGCTGCGACGAGCTGAGCCGGGCTGTCGGCGGGTTGTCCCGGTTACGGGCTCAACGGCGCCGTCGCGAACAGCACGGAGAACTGCTTGCACCAGATGACCACGCTGGCAGCGCCCGCGACGTCGACGCCTCCCGGAACGACATAATTCTGGTTCCCGCGATCGGCCTTGAGCTGGCCGAGCTCGATCGCGCCGTCACCGTACCCGTTGGCGACGGAGAGAGGTAGACGTGAAGGTCCGGCCCGTTGCGGACCGCGAACTTCTCGAGGCGCAGCGTGTACTCGCCGGGCGACGTCTCGATCAGCCGGGCCGTGCCCCTCCCGAAGTGGAACTCGTCCGCTCCGGTGAAGGTTCCAGAGCGCTCGATCGGCGGAACCGGCGTTGCAGAGGGCGCCGGCGATCGTGTCGCGGGCATCGGAGAATGATGGCGTCGGCCCATTCGAAGGCGCCGGCGGGACCGCCGACGCGATCGGCTCGACCGCCGCGACGGGTGGTGGCTCGTCGATCGTCGTCGAGGTGAAAAGTGGCGAGCCGAGGTACCAGCCGAGCGGAAGGGCGACAGCCAGCACGAGGATCAGCCCGACGATGCCCGCCCGCGGATTCCGCCGCACCGGGCGATCCCAGCGCCACCTGCGCGCGACGATCGCGAGCGCCAGCAGGACGCCGATGCCGCCGACCGCGACGAGCACGCGGTTGGGGTAGATCGCGGCCGCGAAGGCCCGCTCGAGATCGCCGATGACGTCCACGATCGACTCTCCAGCAGCCGTGACCGGTGCAAACGATGGGCGATCCATGCGACAGGTGGATGACGGCCGCCGCGGGGGCCCTTCGATCGACGTTGCGTTGATCAGCGACTCCTTGCGAGCGAGGTCGCGTAACGGCGCGGTGGCCGTACCGGACAGATCAATGGGCACCAGCCCATCCAGTCCCATTCACGGAGCTTCGAAATGGACCTCGGCATCCTGCTCATTCGACTCATCGTCGGCGGCCTGCTCGCCGGTCACGGCATCCAGAAATTGTTCGGCCGGCTCGGCGGGGGTGGCCTCGCCGGCACGGCTGGTTACCTCGAGGCGTACGGCCTGCGGCCCGGGCGCGTGTTTGCTGCACTCGCGGGAACCGCCGAGTTGGTCGGCGGCGTGCTCCTCGTGGCCGGGTTCGCGACACCCGTCGCCGCGGCCCTCGTCGTCTCGACGATGTTGGTCGCAATGCGCACCGACCACGCCGGCAAGGGTCTATGGATCTTCAACGGCGGCGTCGAGTACGCACTCACGGTCGCGGCGGTGGCGCTGGCCGTGGCCGTCGCCGGGCCGGGCGCGGTGTCGATTGATCAGGCCGCTGGCCTGCCGCTGGGTGGACCGGCTGCGGGCGTTGTCGCCCTCTTGCTCGCAGCTGCCGGTGCCGCGGGTGTCCTGCTCGCGCGCGATCGGGTTCGGTCGACCACGGACTCCGAGGACATGTCCGGACCGGCCCAGATGACCGACACAGCGGCGATGTGACGCGCCGCTGGCGGTCGTATCTAGGCTCACCGAGGGCCTCCGACGGTCGGGTGGGCGTCAGCGAGGGTGCGCTCGCCCTTCTTCGCCGGCCTGCACCAGCGATCGCAGGCCCACGTAGTCCTCACGGCAATCCGGGCATGCCTCGAGGTGGATCGCCTGGCCGGGATAGAGCTCGGCGGCCGGCCGGCCGGCCAGGTCGGCCTCGAGGAACAGGTCGAACGTCTTCAGGGCGCCGTCGCAACCAGGATCGGCCCCGACCGGTCCGATCCAGCCGCGCAGCGCGTCGTCGGTCCGCTCATGAGGGCCCTCCCGCCTCGTCGACCGTCCAGCCCTGTCCCGCGAGCGCGAGCCGGAGGTTCCGGCGCGCGTCGTGGAGCGCCTTGTAGATCGCGCCGCGGGTCGTGCTGCGCCGTTCGGCGACCACATCCACTGGCACCTCGAGGATGACGATCGCCACGAACACCTCCCGCTGAATCAGGGTGAGGTCGCGGAGGACCGACCGGTGGAGCGCCGCGACGAGCTCGCGGGCCTCGACGGCGGCGTGTGGGTCGACCGGGACACTGTCGGCGAGCCGCTCCCAGGCCGCGTCGTCCATCGTGGTCGCGCGGCCGCGCCACGCGGCCCGGCGAAGGGCGGCCGATACCTCGAAGATCGCGAACTTCCAGGCCCAGGTCGTGAACCGGCTGGCGCCGCGGTAGTCGGCGAGCTTGCCGAGCACGGCGGCGAGCGCGTCGTCAGCGGCCTGCCGGGCCAAGTCATCGAGGTCCTGGACGACCGCCGACGGAAGCGATCCGCGGCGGCGGTTGGCCTCATGGCGAGCCCCTCGGTGGAGCAGCTCGAACAGCGCCTCGACGGCGTCGTCGTGCTGTGGACCGGCAGATCCGAGGCGCTGCAGCCACAGCCGCGACTCCTGGTCGACGTCGGTGTTGTAGGTCAGGGCCGACGATGGCACCGGGCCTTCTGTCATCGCGGAAGCATCGCCCACGGGAATGGCAGCCACCAACGGCCAGCCGGTCACGCGGCGCGAACCGCGATCACGTGGCGAGCCCAGTCGGCCCAGGACTCCGGGAGCTGCGGCGCGTCCAGGAGTCGGGCCGCCAGTCGGTGGTCCATGTGATACGCGCGGGTCACCAGCCCGATCGTCACGCCGTGGTCGGGCCGGGACAGGACGCGGATGGGATCGCCCGCGCGCAGGCCGCCCTGCTCCACGATGCGCAGGTACAGGCCTGGCCGACCGGCCCCGGCGAACGCTGCCGGGAACCGTGGATTTCCCGATCCGGATCCCGAGCTTGTAGCAGGGGACCCGGGGCTGGCTGACCTCGAGGACCGCCGACCCGACCGACCACCGCTCGCCGATGAGCGCGGCGCCGAGATCGAGGCCGCTCGTCGTGAGGTTCTCGCCGAACATGCCCGGGCCGAGGCGCCTGGACACCTTGCCCGTCCACCACTCGAGGTCCTCGGCCGCGTAGGCGTAGACGGCCTTGTCCGGCCCACCGTGGACGGACCGGTCCGCCTGGTCGTCGCCGTCCAGGTTGACGCCGCGCAGCCGAACCAGTCCCTCCACTGGCGCCTTCCCGATCGCGGTCCGCACGGGACGCTCACCGAGCGTCACCGTCCGGACCCGGCCCACGTTGACCGACACCAGCCGGGCCGGCAGACTCCTGGTCCGTGCGATTCATCACGCTGCCGTCGAGCCCATCATCGGGGCGCCGGCGACCCGCTGGGCGTGGAACCGGAGGATCGCGGCCGCGATCTCCTCGAGCTTGTCCTCGACCGCGAAGTGGCCCGTGTCGAGCCGGATCAGCTCGGCGTTCGGCAGGTCACGTCAGGTAGGCCTCGCCGCCCTCCGGACGTGAAGAAGATGTCGTCCTGCCCCCAGAGGATTGAGCGTTCTCGGGCCGCTGCTCGCGTAGGAACGCTGTCGATTTCGGGATAGAGCGCGACGTTAGTGCGGTAGTCGTAGAACAGGTCGAGCTGCCCGCCCGGCGCGCGGTGGGACGCTCCATGAATCGGAAGTCCATGTTCCAGTTGTCGGGGCTGATGCACGGTAGACGTCGCGGTGTCCGTGCTGTGTAGATCATCTTGATGCCGTCGAGGCCTCAGCAGCGGCAAGCAGCGGCGGCTCCGTCTCGGGAGACCGGTCGCCACAGCGCGAGGCGGTGGCTCCCCGCCGCGCTGAAGCCCGCCTCGTACGCGTTGGCGTTCTGGATGATCTGCCACTCGAGCCACTCCGGTGCCGGTGAGATCGGTTGCCGACCGGGCCCCCGTAGTCCTGCATGTAGATGCCGATCTGGTCGTGAACCCGATCTCGCGAGCCAGCGCTCGGCGACCTCCGAGAGCTGGTCGAACGTGTACGCGAACGCGGACGGATTCCGGCATGTCCGTGTTCCCGAATCCCGGATAGTCGGGGCTAAACGACGTGGAACTGGTTGGCGAGCGCCGGGATCAGGTTGCGGAACTGGTGCGAGGACGCCGGGAACCCGCCCAGCAGGACCAGCTTCGGCGCACCGGCGGGCCCGCTTCCCGGTAGAAGACCGACAGCCCGTTGATGCGGGCAGTTCTGTGATTGACCATCTGGATGAATCTCCGTGTGGTGGCGGGCCGGCAGGGCAGCCGACGGGTGTTCCGCCGTCGATCTATTTGTGTCCCGCCGCCGCCTGGTCTTACCCCCCGAGAAAGGGAAAGGCGGCTCCGATATCGGGGGCCGCCTTGTGCTTAGGGGGTTGGTGCCGTTACCGGGGCGGGAACTGCGAGTTCGGGACCGGGTTGGCGAGGTTCGCCGTCGGCGACTTGTTGATGAAGCCGATGACGGCGCAGTTGATGTCGACGCCGGCCGACCCGTACCGGGGTGGCCGCCACCCGCCGGGCTAAAGCCGGTGAGGATGTCGGGCCGGGTGGCCGCGAGGTTGAAGACCTGGACCTCGTCGATCTGGCGCCGGTTCGAAGCCCTTCCTTGATCGTCCTTGTCCGTCCACTGGCCCAGCTGGGCGTCCCAGAGCGGGCTGTACGCCTGAGCGTGGCGGGGATCATTGAACGTCGGGAAGTCCCCGAAGACGTTCAGCAGGTCACCGCCGTTGCGGAGTGCGTCGATCAGGGCCGTGTTTGACGGCGCTGGCGTCCTCGGACCGTGGCCGTCCTTGATCAAGTGGACGAAGCCCTGGGCGTCCGGATTGTCCGCCCCGGTCCGACCGTTGATGAAGCCGAACAGGCGCTCCCTGGCGGAGCCGAGGAAGTCGTCGCCGCCGTTGTACGCCGCCTTGTCGAGGGCCGGCACGTAGGTCGACCGCTCGAGCACGCGCTCAGCGGCTGGCCGGCGTCGGTACTGATGTACACGATCGGCTGCCCGGCGTCGAAGCCCTTGACGAACAGGATGTCGACCCAGGACTCGAGGAACTGACCGGGAGGCGACGGGCGGCGATGTCGATGGCGAGGGCGCGGTCGCGGGTGTTGGTGTGGTCTCACGTCGAAGGGCCCGTCACCCGTAGCGACGATGGGCGCGCTGTAGACAACTCTCGACCCCTCGATCCGGATGAACGGGCTGTAACCGGGACCTGCACCGCACCGGGTCGAAGTTCTTAAGCGGGAAACCGTTCGGGCCCGGCTCGGCGACGCGGGTCGGGCTGAATCCGGCTCGCCCGGGAAGTCGACGACTGCTTGCCCGAACGGGTTGGGCCGGCGTCGGCGCGTCGAGTGTCACCTCCTGGACGCACTGCGGACATCCATCGGGAGGTTGGGAGCTCGGCGCGTAGTTGATGCCCAGGTTGTGCGCCATTCCCTCGTCCGACGCTGCCCCGAGGACGAACCAACCGTCTCACCGCCGGCGTTGCCCTTGTACAGCGGGAACCGCACGTCTCCTTGCTCAGGTCGACCTGGATCGCGCTTTCGAGCGTCAAATTGTCGTGGGGCAGCAAGCCGGTCGTCGGCCCGAGGCCGTCGGTCTTGTCCGCCGCGCTCAGCAGGACTGGGTGTTCGCGCCCGCAAACGCGAGTGACCCTGCGATCACGACGGCGGCTCCGCCCGCCAGCAGGCGCGTGGAAACGATGCTCACTTGGGCTCCTTGCTCCCACAATGTGGTGAGCTGTTGCCGGGGTCTGTCGTCCCGGTCGTCACGTCCATTGGTTCGCCGGATCAATAGCCACGTTCCGGAGGCTCGGCGGCGAGCGCCGCCCGCCGTCAGGGCTCGATCCGGTCTCGCCCGACTAGGAAGAGCAGGAAGTGGAGGCGGTTGATCTCCGCGACCGACCATGCCTGTGCAGTTCAACGAGAGGCCGGCCCACAGCGCGGTCAGGTTGCCCGCCTCATCGACGGCAAATCCATTCGCGACCAGCGAGCGAAAGGCTGATGCCGGAGACACCGCCCTGGAGGTTGCTCTGGCCCGAGCTCGCGGTGAGGTGGGATCGATGTCCAGACGCCGTTTCATAACTGTCAGTCCCTGGTCCGGATCGCGGCGTTACGACAGGCGCGGAGAACGACCTCCTGAGCGCGGTCCCGGGCGATTCCCCGTCTTCGTAATAGGGCGATGTAACGTCCGGCAGCCACCCGCCCACTAAGACGTCGAACGCAGGTCTCGTCCCCGCTCGGGAACGGACGGGAGTGATGGACCTCGCGCCAACGGAGATCGATCCATGACCGAAACGGCCGACCGGCGAGCTCAAAATCGAGCCGTCCGAGAAGCGCGTCCGGGCCTACCTGAACGGGCAGCTGGTCGTCGACGCGAGCCACCCGTTCCTCGTGTGGGAGTCGCCGCGCTATCCGACGTACTACTTCCGCCCAGAAGACCTTCGGGCGGAGCTCGTCCCGACTAACGCGGTCCGGCGTTCGCCGAGCCGAGGCGACGGGGCGGTCTATGACGTCGTGGTGACTGGCGCGACGGCACCCGCTGCCGCCGTCAGGCGTCTCGGCTCGCCGATCGAGCAGTTGGGCGATCTCGTTCGACTCGACTGGAATGCAATGACGAAGTGGTTCGAGGAGGACGAGGTGGTGTACACGCACCCCCGCGACCCGTACACGCGGGTCGACATCCTCGCCAGCTCGCGCCACGTCCGGGTCGAAGTCGGAGGCGTCGTCGTCGCCGACTCGGCCAGCACGCCGCGACTGCTGTTCGAGACCGGCCTGCCGACCCGCTACTACCTGCCGCTCACCGATGTCCGGCTTGACCTCCTGCAGCCTTCGTCGTCCGAGACGTACTGCCCGTACAAGGGTGTCGTCAACCTACCTCTCGCTCGACGCCGGCGCGTTGAACCAGCCCGACGTCGCCTGGATCTACCGGACGCCGCTGCCGGAGAGCCAGAAGATCGCCGGGCTCGTTGAGCTTCTACTACGAGCGCGCCGACGTCTACGTGGACGAATTGCTCCACGATCGACAGCAGACGCGCGCCGCGTGATCGGCGAACCAGATGACGGGGAGTGGAATGACGGCGTCGCCGAGGCGCGTTCGCCGCCGAGGAAGTGCTGGCCGATCGACCATCCGCGATGATGGCGACGCGACCGGATCCGGCTCGGGATCGGCCCCCGGCGGCGAGCTGTCACCGCCGAGCGGCGCAGGAGATGCGGTGCTCGTCGAGCGCCTGAAGCAAGGCGATGAAGAGGCGTTCCTCTGCCTGCTCGAGGATCACGGCCACACGCTCCGGCGCATCGCCCGGATGTATGCGACGGACGCCGTTGCGGAGGAGGTCGTCCAGGAGACCTGGATCGCCGTCATCCGGGGACTGGGTGTTTCGAGGTCGGGCGTCGCTCAGGACGTGGATCGTGAAGATCCTCATGAACATCGCCCGGAACCGTGGCAAGCGCGAGGGGCGACCAGATCCCGTTCTCGGCGTTCGTCGATCCCGCGGCCGCGCCGGGAATTCGCGGTCGCTCCAGACGCGATTCCAGGGTCCGGGCGGCCGCGCCCCGGGCGGCTGGATCTCATTCCCAGAGCGGTGGGACGAGCAACCGGAGGAACGCTACCTGTGGACCGCGGGAGTCGAGGTCGCCCGTGCGGCGATCGCTGCTCTGCCACCTTCCCAGCGCGAAGTCGTCACGCTTCGCGATGTGGAAGGCTGGTCGTCGGAGGACGTGTCGGAGGCTCTCCGTATCACCCCGGGGTAATCAGCGTGTTCTTCTACACCGCGGACGGTCGCGTGTCCGCGCAGCTCTCGAGCAGGCCTTGGCTGAGGCGGGCGTCCCGCAGGGGGTGCGATCGTGAATGGAGTCGATGACAACGTGATGCATCCCAATCTCGAGGGCTACTACGACAGCCCGACCGATCGGGCAAGCGTCGACCTTCACATCGCCGACTGCCCGGAATGCCAGGCGTGGCTCGCGGAGATCCACGAGCGCGTCGGCGGCTTTGCCTGTGTCGAGTTCGTCGAGCTCGTCACCGACTATCTCGAGGACGCCGTCGACGACGCCCAGCGCGAGCAGATCGAGGATCACCTCCGACTCTGCGACGGCTGCCACGACTACGTGGAGGAGGTCCAGGCGACGATCGCGACGATCGGCCGGGTGGGCGAAGCCGAGCCAAGCGAGCCGGCAGAGCCCGTGCGGGCCGGCCTGATCGCTGCCTTCCGCCTGTGGCGTCGACCATCTCCGGACGACCCACCGCCATCCGCCGGCTGAGCGCCTCGCGCGGTCCCGCGTAGCCCGACCGTAACGTCTGCAGGGTCCCTGCGCACTAACCAGCGTCGACGTGGACGGCGACGCCCGGACCCTCCCCGGGCCGGCACACCGCGTCGACAAGGTCGCCCGATGATCTTCCCGATCCGGCGGCCGCCGCCCCCGGCGGTGCCGCGCCTCCTCCGCGGCACCGCCTCTTCATGACCTGCGCCGAGGGCAAATATCGACATGCGTGACCAGCACACAGCCAGCTCGACATCGAACGGCGGGTCCGCCCGCAGTGCGCGACCCTATCCAGACAAGTACGCCCGCGACGTGTCGGCCGAGCGTGGCCGGAAGGACGACGCCTTTCGCCAATCCACCTGGAGCCCGCTGCCGCCGAGCCGGCTGCGGACCTTCGAGGGACTGGCCTACTTTCGTCCGGACGTGTCGTACCGGTTCGACGGATTGCGCCTCGAGCCAATCGGCGACGACGCCGGAGCGTCATTCGAGATCCAGACATCCGACGCACGCCCCCGGCCTGCGTACCGCCTGGGGCGACTCCGGGTTCGCCATCGAGGGGCGCGAGCTCGCGCTGATTGCCTACCGCGTCGGCTCGTCCGGTTCCGATCCGCTGTTCGTGCCGTTCCGCGATGCGACGAGCGGTCGCGAGACCTATGGCGCCGGGCGCTACCTGGACATCCGGGTCGAGGCGGACGGCAGTCCACGTCCTGGACTTCAACTTCGCGTACAGCCCGTACTGCGCCTATGCGGATGGTTACTCGTGCCCGCTGCCCCCGGCCGAGAACTGGCTGCCGGTCCGCATCGAGGCCGGCGAACGGATGGCGTAGGCGTCAACGAGCGTCGATCGGCTCGTCGGCTCCGTAGACGAACGGGCGAAGACCAGCTCGCGACCGTCGGGATCGCGATAGGTGTGGGCGCCGTGAGCCGCCCAGTAAGGATGAGACGCTACCGTCTCGATGCCCGCCTCCACGACACGGCGCCGTGCCGCCTCCATCGCCGCGCGACCTGGAAAGTAGAGGCGCAGCTGCTCGTGCGGACCGACGTGAACCGGCTCGTCCGATCGAACGACCTCGAAGGTCAGCGAGGCGTCCGGCAGGCCGAAGATCACGCCATCCGTCGAATAGCTGTCCGCGAACGTCTCGTGGACAGGGAGTCGGACGAGGTCGCGATAGAACCCGACGGTTGCGTCGAACTTGTTCGAGCGACGGACGAACCGGATCGCGGCGACCCGCGCAAGCGACCGCGGCCAAGCGGGGCTGCCGCATTGGTGGCGTTCGCTGTCGGATCGTTGCGTTCGCTCATCCCGCCAGGCTCTCGGGAGTCTGACCTCGGAGTCCGAACAGGTCCGCCAGGGCGGGCATCTCGTTGCGGTCGGCCGTCGGAAGATACGGGAACTCGGGAGCCACGGCGTGCGGCGATCGGGACACACCAAGCAGACCGCCGTTGGGCACGGACAGGGCCGTCCCGAAGGCGTCGTCGAGGAGGCCGCGTCCGTTGCCGCCAGCCCGGATGGTAGGCCGCCGGCCGCCCCGGAGTAAACCGCAGCACGTCGGGCGGGATGCGCGGGACACACGGGACGCATGGACGTCGGGGTGGTGGAAGCCTCGCACGAGTGCGACCTTCGCGGCGGCCAGCTGTAGCCGGTCCGAGTACAACCGGACGTCTTCCTCGGGTGATCCCGCGTTGATCGCCTCGAAATCCGGTCCGGGGGCGGAGAAGGATGCCAGCGGCCGCAGCGCTCGGATTGCCCATTCGGCTCACCTGCAGCTTTTGCGCATGACCGTAGAGACTGATCCGTGTCCAAGAAGAGCGAGATGCGATCCCCGCCGAGCATCGAGTTGGGAACCTGGAGGGCGATCGCGGTCACGTTGCGCCCGGCGAAGATGTTGCTGGGCGCAGCGGAGAACACGTCGGGGCGGTATTGGTCCGCCGAGAGTCGTTCCAGGAACTGCGCAAGGGCGATCCCGTCGCCCCCGAACGGATCACCGACCTCGCCGAACCACGCGGAGCCTCCGTTCGCCAGCCGGAGGACCTCGCCTGTCGGTCCGGCCCCGAGCGGCACTCCATCGATGCCCGTGAAGCTCTGGTGTCCTTCGGCAAACCGGACGGTCATCTGCTGTCGCCCATTCCGTGCGGGCTCCGTGAACGTCATCCGGAACGCCCGATCCGAGTTCGTGGACCCATTCCCCGCGACGACGAACTCGTAGAGCGCGTCCGGCCGCAGCGCAACGTCGGATGACCGGCCTGCGTCCGGGTTCCCTGGTGAGGATCAGTTGGACGTGGATCCAGGACCGGCGAATGCGTAGACGTCGGCCACGGTTCATCCGCCCATCTGCGATGGCCGTCGGGCTGTCGAAATGGTGAGACATGCCTCTTCCTCGTTCATTCAGGACGCGACACACGCTGTTGGCCGCGGTCGAACGGCGCCGCGAGGCCGGACGCTGCGGACGTCACCGCTAGTGGTGACGCCGGGTTAGGTGGCTGGATCGGGCGACGCGTTACAGACGTGTGCCCGTAACGATCGAGGCTCCGCCAGACACAGTTGAGGGAGCGTCCCGTTCAAATCTGCTTGCCCAGTCGATCGCGCTGACGGAGGTGCCCCATGCCAGATCCGATAGAACGACTGCGAGCGGCCGTATCGGCCGACTCAGACGACAGCCCTGCGACCGACGCTCGCATCCGGCGCGCCAGGTCCGACGACGCGGGCTGCTCTTCGACATCTGGCTGCGCTTGGTCCGGGCAACTCATGGATTCGTGACGGCGGCGGACATTTCGCTTCTTTCGCCGAGGGTGCGTGACTATCTCGCCTCAACCGAGACGGAGCTCTACGTCATCTGCAGCGACGCAGGCGCGATCGCGGGTTTCATGGGCCTGGACGGCAACGACGTCGAGTCACTGTTTCTCGCCCCTGAGCACCTCCGACGTGGTCTCGGAACGCGGCTGATCGCGGAGGCGCAGTCCCTGAGGCCTGGCGCCGAACTGACCGTCGAGGTGAACGAACAGACACGATGCCGTGCGGTTCTACGAGGCGTGTGGCTTCGCCGTCGAGGGGCGTTCGAGACTGACGGCGAGGGGCGTCCGTTCCCCTTCTGCACATGCGCCGCGCGGCCGACTGACGCTCGGAGACGTTCCGCGGCGGGATTCGACGTGTTAGCCTCGCGTGCGGCGGGGCCGAGTCGACCAGTCCGAACGCATGGTCGGTCGGTGGGACGTCCGTGATGGAGCGGCGCCACTTCTTCGTTCGGAAGATGGAGGGTCACGACGCGTGCGGAACCCACCGATTCTGATCTCGGTCCTTGGCTTCTTCGGGCTGCTGGCCGGGTTCGGATTCTTCTTCTTCGGCCTGCGGGCCATCGGCTTCGACTGGTTCGGACTCTTCGGCGACCTGCCGGCGGTCGAGCACGTCGGGCTGTGGGGCTGGCTGGCCGTGATCAACGGCGTGATCTGGATCCTCGCCTCGCTCAGCCTCTGGTCGCTGCAGCCGTGGGCGCGGCTGTTCGCGATGATCCTCGCGGGCTTCGGCATCTTCGAGGCGGCCCTCGCGTTCTTCCAGTTCCCGGGCACCGGGATCGCGTTCTCGATGGTCCTCATGCCCGCCCTGATCCTGTGGTACCTGAACACGGATGAGGTCAAGGAGGCCTTCGGCGAGGTGCCGCCGGCGGTCTAGCGGCCCTCCACCGCCCCACTGCTTGGGGCGAGCTCTCGGCCCGTTAGCGAGCGGCCGGCGACGGACTTCCGTCGTCGGCCGTTTCGCGTCCCTCGGCGTCGTGGGCCAGCTCGGAACCGGGCGCTGAGGCGGCGGCGGCCGCCACGTCCTCCTCGGGGATCGCGCCCAGCTCGGCCGGGAAGAACTCGTGCAGGGCGACGCTGATCGCGGCCGCGACCGGCAGCGCCAGGAACGTCCCGACGACCCCGAACGCCGTCGACCCGACGACGACCGCGAACAGCGCGACGAGCGGGTGGAGGTGGACGGCGCGGCCCAGGACGTTGGGCATGATCACGACGTCCTCGATCTGGCGGAGGACGAACAGGAACACGACGGCGGTGAGCGCCAGCGTCGGCCCGCCGCTCGAGAGGGCGACGATCCCGACGACCGTCCCGGCGATGATCGGCCCGATGAACGTGATGACCTCGAGGACGCCGGTCATGACCCCGAGCGCGAGGGCGTTCGGGATGTGAAGGATCGGTCCGAGGACGACCGTCACGATCACGGCGACGAACACGATGAGGACCAGCTGACCGCGCAGCCACTGGCCCACCACGACGTGAATCCGGGCCGCGACCTGCTGCATCTGGACACGGTCCGCAGGGTCGAGGAACCTCAGCAGCGTCCTCCCGAACCGCTCGCCGTCGAGGAGCAGGAAGAACGTCACGATCATCGTCAGGACGAAGTCGAGCACGCCGTGGAGGAGCTGCTCGGCGGCGCGGAGCGCGCCCTCCGGCGTCTGGAGGAACGCGTTGATCGCGGCCTGGGCCTGGGTCGCCAGCTCCTCGACCGTGTACGTCCGGTCGCCGATCGTGACGCTGTCGGCGCCGAGCACCTGGCGCAGCGCGGTTTCCAGCGCGTCCGGGCCGCTCCGGATCAGGAGCGACACCTCGCGCGACACGGGCCCGGCGAACGCGGCGACGAGCGCGACGAGGACGAGGAGGCCCGCGCCGTACGCGGCCGCGACGATCAGCAGTCGGGACCGCCCGGTCCGGGCCTGGACCGCGTCGATGAACGGCGAGAAGGCGTAGGCGATGATCGCCCCGACGATGAACGGCAGCATCACCGGCCGGGCGAACCAGAACACGGCGGCGAGGAACAGCAGCAGCACGATCACCCGCCGAGGCGGGACGTGGAAGCGGGGATCGATCGCCGGCCCGGTCATCGGATCAGCCTACTCGGGCGATGCACCCGGCTGATCGCTCGGCAGCGCCGCGGGCGCCGCGTTCGACGGCTCGGGCCCGGCTCGGACTCGGGCCCAGGCTCGGCCGCCGGCGCGTCACCCCGCTCGCGGGTGAGCAGCGCCGCGACCCACTGGGTCCTCTCGTTGTGCTGCAGCACGAGGACGACGAGGACCGTGATCGGCATCGACAGCAGCGCCCCGACCGGCCCCAGGAGCCAGACCCAGAAGAAGAACATGATGAAGACGAGCCACGTCGAGAGCGACAGCGCCCGGCCGGTCAGCGTCGGCTCGAGCAGGTTCTCCGCGATGAGGTTGAGCGCCGTGCCGCCGATGACGAAGGCCGCGGCAGCGAGCGGGCCCGACTCGGCGAGCGCGAGGATCGTCGGCGGGATCATCGCCAGCACGAGGCCGAGGTACGGGACGAAGCTCAGGAAGAACGCCGCGACGGCCCACAGCAGGGGGTCGTCGATGCCGAGGACGAGCATCAGGGCGAGCAGCGCTCCCGCGGTCACCGCGTTGACCCGGATCCGGACCCCGAAGTACGTGACCGCGGCCCGGGCGATCGACGGCGCCTCCCGGAAGACCGGGTTCTGGCTGCCGAGCCCGCCGGCCGCGAGGCGCGACAGCCGCTGGCCGTCGAGCAGCAGCAGGGCCGCGACGATCGTCGCGAAGACGAGCGTCTGGCCGACCTCGAGCACGAACCCCGACACCGCGCGCAGGACGTCGACGAGGAACTCCGGAGGGAGGATGCGGCCGAGGACCGCCACCACGAGGTTCGCGGCCGTGGCGTCGGACACGTTCGGATAGCGCGCCTCGAGCGCGTCCGAGTACGTCACGAGGCCGTTCGTCAGCGACGCTGCGCCGGACAGCGCCAGGACGACCAGCCCCGCCCCCACGACGAGCACGATGCCGATCGTCAGCGACAGCGCGAGCGCCGCCGACCGGCCGCGCGCCTCGAGCCACGTGAACAGCGGCGCCGCGAGGGCGGCGAGGAACAGTCCCAGGCCCGAGCGGCGCCAGGACCGGCGAGAGCCAGCTGATGAGGAACAGCCCCAGCCCGACCACGACGCCGGCGACGAGCATCGCGAACAGGTTCGTGTTGCCGCGGACCCAGGTCGGGACGAGCGGCTGGGGCCCTGGTTCCGCCTCCCGCTCCGTGCCGTCAGTCATGAGGGGTTCGTCTCCGTCGCACCGGGTCGGTCAGGACCCGGCCGCGGCGTACGAGCGGAGCTCGCCGGTCGTCGGCAGCATCGGGCGGCCGCGGCGGACGAGCTTCAGCAGGATCCAGGCGATGGGGATCGGCAGGAACCAGACGTACAGCCGGAAGAGGAACACGCCGGCCGTGATCTGCGCCTCGTAGCCCGGCGCGATCGACGTCAGGCCGGCGATGTAGAGCAGCTCCGGAACGCCGGCGCCGCCGGGCGCGATCGGGATGATCGTGATGACGCTCGTCAGGGCGAAGACCGCGAGGACGTCGAGCGGCGTCAGCACGTCGGCCGGGACGCCGCACAGGCGGAGGGCCACGACGAACGTGATCCACCACGGGATCTGGGCGCCGATGTTCGCGACCAGCCCGGCCAGGCCGCGCCGCCGGACCACCTCGCCAAGCTCGTCGCGGAAGCGGTGGATGCCGGCGTTGATGTCGGGATGCTCGGGCCGGCGGAGGCGTCCCAGGAGCAGCCCGACCCAGCGGTCGATCGTCCGGCCTACCGAGTCCGCCGCCCGATCCGATCGGACGACGAGGACGAGCACGGTCGTGACGACGACGAAGATGACCCCGCTGATGATCCCGATGAGGCGCGCACCGGAGTGCGTGCCGTCACCGCCGCCGGCGATCGCGATGAGGATGAGCGCGAACAGGGGCAGCGCGAAGCGCCCGAGCGTGGCGATCGTCCCGTATAGGGCCATGCCGGTCGTCGCGGCCTCGAGCGACACGCCCCAGCCGCGGAGCACGACCCAGGTGACCCCCATGTTCCACGGCCCGAACGGCAGGCTGGGGCCCATGCCCGACAGGATCAGATAGGCCTCGGTGCCGCGGAGCAGCGACAGGCCCGGGATCACGACGCAGAACAGGACGCCGCACGCGATCCAGGCGATGACGCCGAAGATCGAGATCTGGACGATCTGGGTGAAGGTCAGCGCCTGGAGGGCATCCTTGACCTCGCCGTAGTCGACGACCTTCGGCAGGATGATCCCGAAGACCACCACGAGCACGCCGACGATGACGCTGGCCCGGAGGATCGAGGTCCGCCGGCTCGGCATATCGGTCGCCAACTCCCGGAGGGCCCTCGTTCGCGGCAGTGCCGGCGCCGTCGCTCGGCGGCGCCCCATCGACGCCGGTCACGGTCGCCTCGTCCCCCGGGACGGCGGATTCATTGCCCGATTCCATGTACCACTCCACGCAGGTGAGGTCGCGCAGTCTCGGCACAGCGTAGCGGTCGGTCGCAGTCTCCGACAGCCGATGCGCCCCCCGGTTGCCTCGCGCAGCCCGTCCGCAGCGGCTGGCCACTACCCTTGCGCAGATGGCACGCCTCGTCCTGCTCCTCGGCGCCGTCGTCGCCGGTGCAGTCGTCCTCGTCCGTCGCGCCTTCCGCGGCAGTCGCGGCCCGGTTCCACGCGTGTCGCCGTCGAGCGCGAGCGGGCTCGTCGAGGCCGTCCTCGGCCGGAAGCCCGTCCGTCGCCAGCTCACGCTCGACTTCGAGCCGGCGACCGCGACGAGCTGGGAGCTGCTGATCGACGGCGGGTCGTTCTTTCCGCGGCTGCTCGAGGACATCGCTGCCGCGACGTCGGACATCCACATCCTGATCTTCGGGTTCAAGGCCGGCGAGATCGGCAACCAGTTCCGCGACCTCCTGGTCGAGAAGGCCGCCGCCGGTGTCGGCGTCCGGGTCATCACGGAAGCGGCGTTCAGCCAGCCGGCGTTCGGGTCGAAGGCGTTCTACGACTCGCTCGTCGACGGCGGTGTTGAGGTCGTCGCGAACGAGGGCGCGTTCCTCGATCTCGATGGCCCGCTCCAGGACCGCAAGATCGACTGGCGCTTCGACGACCTGGGCCACTTCGACCATCGCAAGGTCGTGATCGTCGACGGCCGGGTCGGCTTCGTCGGCGGGCCCGGGATCGAGGACCACTACGCGACCGGGACGCACGACCTGATGCTCCGCCTCGAGGGCCCGATCGTCGCCCAGCTCCAGGCGGTGTTCCTGCTCTCGTGGCACTACCAGGGCGGCTCGCTGCCGGCGACCGCCGAGGGGCTGGACCGGTTCTTCCCGGCGGTCGACGAGCCCGCCGCGGGCGTCGAGATGGAGATCCTCCACAACAACCCGGGCGAGGGCCACCTGCCCATCCGGACCGCGTTCCGCGAAGCGGTCGACGGCGCCAGCCGCCGCCTCTACGTCATCAGCCCCTATCTCGCCGACCACACGATCCTGCGGGGCATCGTAGCCGCCGCCCGGCGCGGCGTCGACGTCCGGGTCATCGTCCCGGCGGAGCCCCACTCGCTCCCGGCGAAGGCCGCGGTGCGGCACTGGTTCAAGGCGATGCAGGACGCCGGCGCCGACGTCCGCGAACACCCCGAGATGGCCCACGCGAAGGTCGTCCTCGCCGACGACACCGTGCTTGCCGGCACGGCCAACCTGGACGCGCTCAGTCTCCGCCAGAACTGGGAGATGCAGCTCCGGATCGAGGACCCGACGGTCGCCGACCGGTTCGCCCGCGAGCTGTTCGACCGGGACGTCGAGATCGCCTCGCCGGCACGCATGCCGAGCGGCTTGAAGGAGCGGGCGGTCAACGCGCTGATGTCGGCGATCTCGCCGGTCCTCTGACCAGCCGCTCCTGACTCGGCGGGCGACGTCCGGTTCGCCCCCGATCCGCTAGGCTTCGCCGCCACGTTTCCCCGCCCGGACCCGAGCACGTGAACCTGTGCCGGGCGGGCGGTGTATGTCGGGGCATAGGCCCTCGGCACTCTGGATGCGGGAGGACTCGACGGCTTGCTCCGTTCGGCCGGGCTCTGGCGCGCCCTGCTCCATCGCAGTCGGTCGGACTGGCCGGTCGTCCTCGCGGCGGGGCTGCTGCTGCTCTGCGCAACGGTCCTGCTCGCCGCGGGCGCCGTCTACGGCGACGTCGTCGCGCTCGGCGGGCTGCGCCAGGCGATCCTCGACGCGCCGCCGGCGAACCGCGTCGTCGTCATCGGCTCGAGCGCGGCGCCGGCCGACGTCAACGCGATCGACGACGTCGTCACGTCCGAGGCGAAGGAGGTCTTCGGCTCGGCCGGCGGGGAAGTCGGGCTCGTCGCGACCAGCAGCGGCCTCGCGCCGCAGGGCGCCGACCCGACCGACCAGGCCGCGCTCGTCCGGGTCGCGAGCTACCGCGGCATCGCGGACCACGCGGCGCTCGTCGACGGCGCGTGGCCGGCCGCCGGCTCGACTCCCGTCCAGACCGCGCTGTCCCAGGGCGCGGCGGCCGCGCTCGGCCTGAACGTCGGCGACACGATCACGCTCGTCAGCCGCGACGACCCGTCCACGACCGACGAGCTGAAGGTCGTCGGGATCTGGCAGCCTGACCCGACCGACCCCTACTGGCTCTCGGGCACGCTCGAGCTCGACGGCGTCGAGACCCGCGGCCCGTTCACGACGACCGGGCCCTTCGTCGTCGACGAGGAGGACCTCGTGCGGCGCGTCGCCGGCCGGGAGGTCGACCTGGAGTGGCGGGCGATCCCCGACGTCTACGGCCTGCGGGTGGGTGGGCTGGACGCGCTCCGGACCGACCTCCTGTCGCTCAACGCCCGGCTCCGCGACGACCGGCTGCCGGGCCGGGCGCTGCGCGTCGAATCGGCGCTGCCGGACATCCTCGGCGAGGTCGACCGGCGGACGCTCGTCAGCCGGAGCGGCGTGCTGCTGCTGACGATCCAGTTCGCGATCCTCGCCGGCTACGCGATCCTCCTCGTCGCCGGGATGCTGATCGAGCGGCGGCGGGTCGAGGTCGCGCTGCTGCGGTCGCGCGGCGCGGGCACGAGCCATCTCTCGGCGATGGCGTTCGGCGAGGCGCTGATGATGGCGATCCCCGCGGCCCTGATCGCGCCGTACCTCGCCGTCGGCGTCGTCCAGGCGCTGGGGACGATCGGGCCGCTCGCCGACGCCGGGATCGCGAGCACGGCGACGGTCGACGACGACGCCCGGATCGTGGCAGCGCTCGCCGCGGCGGCCTGCGTCGTCGCCCTGACGATCCCGTCCGTGCTCGCCGGCGGCAACCCGGCCGGCGTCCGGGCCCGTCTCTCGCGCCAGGTCGGGCGGACGCTGCCGCAGCGACTCGGCGTCGACGTCGTCCTCGTGGCCCTCGCCGCGATCGGGCTGTGGCAGCTCCGGCTCTACGGGTCGCCGCTGACCGCGAACGCCCGCGGCGTGCTGGGCGTCGACCCGCTGCTCATCGCCGCGCCGGGGATCGGGCTGCTGGCGGGCGGCATTCTCGCGACGCGCATCGTGCCCCGTCTCGCCGAGCTCGCCGAGCGGGCGTTCTCGCGGCGCAACGGCCTCGTGGCGTCGATCGGGGCGCGGCAGCTCGCCCGGCGGCCGCTGCGCTACACGCGCTCGGCGCTGCTGCTGATGCTCGCGGCGGCGCTCGGCACGTTCGCCGCCGCGGACGCCGCGACGTGGGCGGCCTCGCAGCAGAGCCAGGCGGCGTATTCGGCGGCGGCCGACCTGCGGATGACGCTCTCCGACTACTCGGACCTGCCGTCATGGGCGGTGGGGCCGGCGGCCCGGGCGATCGACGGCGTCGAGGCGGCGGCCCCGATCGTCCGCGGCCCGCTCGACAGCGGCCGGTCGATCCGGAGCGGCCAGCTGCTCGCGCTCAACCCGGCGACCGCGCCGCAGCTCGTGAACTACCCGGACGCCGCCGCCGCGGCGGCGCTGCCGCCGCTCCTCGAGCAGCTCGCCGCACAGCGACCGCCGACGAAGGCCGTACCCATCGAGGGCAGCCCGCTCCGACTCGCCGCTGGTCGTCGACGCGGCCATCGCCGCGGATCCCACCGTGACCCAGGACCCCGACGCGCCCGACGCCTCGCCCACCCCGGCCCCGGTGATGCCGGCCGACTGGCGCGGAATCGACGTCACGCTGCTCCTCGAGGACGGCGACGGCCGGCTCCACAAGGTCGAGGGCACGACCGCCGGCCTGATGACCGGCGCCACCCAGCGGATCGAGGTCCCGCTCACCGCGGACCTCGACGGGCAGCGCGTCGCGTACCCGGGCCCGGCGAAGCTCGAGGGCGTCGAGCTGTCGTTCCGGATGCCGCCGGACATGGCCGGGATCGGCACCCTCGACGTCCTCGGCGTCGACGCGAGCGACTCGCCGACCGGCGACGCCGACTGGCGCGACATCGGCTGGAAGCCATCGACCGACGGATTCCACTGGACGGCGATCCGCTTCGGGTCCGCCGTGGCCTTCCGGCCGCCGCCCGGCTCGCCGAACCGGATCTCGTTCGGCTTCGACGAGGGCCAGACCGAACCCATCTTCGGCGACGGCGGCGGGTCGCTGTTCCGGTCGTCGACGACACCGACGGAACCGGAGGCCCTACCGGCCGTCGTCGGCCAGACGTTCCTCGACCTGAGCGCGGCGAAAGTCGGCGAGACGGTCGCGGTCTCGATCTCCGGCCAGCCGCTGACGCTCTCGATTATCGGCGCGACGCCCCAGTTCCCCTCGCTCGACCCGGCGAAGCCGTTCGCGATCGTCGACGCGACCTCGCTCGAGCAGGCCCGCCTGGCCGGGACCGGCCAGCTCCTGACGACGAAGGAGTGGTGGCTGAAGGTCGACCCGGCCAAGGCAACCGCGGTCGAGACCGCCCTCCTGGCCGCGCCGATCGCGGCGACAGAGGTCGTCGGCCGGGCGTCGCTCGCGAAGTCGCTTGCCAGCGACCCGGTCTCGCTCGGGATCATCGGCGCGCTGGCACTGGGCGCGCTCGCGGCGCTCGCCTTCGCCTCGATCGGCTTCCTCGTCAGCGCGACCGTGACCTCGAGCGAGCGGGTGACGGAGTTCGCGATCCTGCGGGCGCTGGGGCTGTCGGCCCGCGAGCTCTCGGCCTGGGTGTCGCTCGAGAACGCGTTCCTGCTCGTGTTCGGCCTGCTCGCCGGCACCGTCCTCGGGATCATCCTCGCCTGGCTCGTGCTGCCGTTCGCGACGCTCACCGCCACGGGCCAGGCCGCCGTCCCGACCCCGACGATCGTCGTCCCGTGGGCCGCGATGGCGCCGCTCTACGGCGCTCGCGGTCGTCCTCTTCGTCGTGACGGTCGCGATCGTCACCCGCCAGGTCGGGCGGGCCGGCATCAGCACCGTCCTGCGCTCGGGGGACGAGTAGGTGGCGTCGCTCAGCTTGGCGATCCGCCGCTTCCGGGACGGCCGCGTCGCGGTCCTCGGCCTCGTCGTGCTCGTGCTCGTGACGTCGATCTGCGCCGCGCTCGCGCCGCGCCTCTTCGACCGCTTCGCCGACGACGCGCTCCGGGGCGAGGTCGCCGCGGCGACGCCATTCCAGCGGAACATCCAGCTCGTCGAGGAGCGGGCGATCCAGCCGGCCGGCGAGCCCGACCAGATGGCCGAGGTCGCCGCGGAGGGCGACGCGCTCGAGCGCCAGATGCCGGCCGGGCTGCCGCCGCTGTTCCGCGACACGAGCTACCTCGCCGAGACGATCCGCTGGGCGGTCCTCGCCGACACGCACGACCCGGGCTTCGTCCGGCTCCGGGTCCAGCAGGACGTCGCCGACCACATCAAGTACGTCGAGGGCCGGCCGCCGACCGACGCGACGCGGACGATCAGCGCGACGATCCCGGCCGCCGAGTCCGGAACCGGCAAGGACGAGCAAGTGAAGGTGACGGTCCTCGAGGCCTCCCTGTCGGTCGCGACGCTCGAGCGGATCGGGCTGCACGTCGGCGACACGTGGCTGCTGAAGCCGGACGAGACCGACCGGCTCGTCGGGCGGGGCGGCGAGCCGGAGCGCGAGGCGATCGACGTCGTCGGGTCGTTCGAACGCGACCGACCCCGACGAGGAGTACTGGCTCGACGACACCGCGGTGATCCGGCCCAGCATCCGCCGGAGCGGCGACCGCGACCTCGTCTGGATGACCGCGGTCGTCGCCCCCCAGGCCTACGACCAGATGGTCTCCGCGATGGGCCACTACCCGATGCACTACGCGTGGCGCTACTTCACCGACGTGCCGCGCCTCGAGTCCGACCGGCTGGCGTCGACCGTCGCCGACCTCCGCCGGCTCGACGGGACGTTCTCGGCCGCGAACGGGCCCGTCGTCGAGGGCACGCTGCTCCAGAGCGGCCTGCTGCCGCTGCTCGAGAGCGTCCAGGAGCGCTGGGCCGCGGTCGCGTCCGTGCTCGCGGTCGTCGGGCTGGGGCCCATCGCCGTCGGGATCGCGGCGCTCGCGCTCGTCGGCGTCCTCGTCATGGAACGCCGCCGCCCGTCGCTCGCCCTGGGCCGGGCCCGCGGCGCGTCGTCCGGCCAGCTGATCCTCGAGGTTCTGATCGAGGGCTTCGTGATCGCGCTGCCGCCGGCCGCGCTCGCCACGGCCCTCGCGTTCCTGCTCCTGCCCAGCGGCCCGGCCCGGCTGACCGTCATCGCGGCGGTCCTCGTGGCGGTCCTGACCGCGCTGATCCTCGTCGTCGCCAGCGCCCCGACGGCGCTCGCCGCCCCGCGTGGCCCCGGCCGGGACGCGGCGATCGTCCGCCGGCCCTCGCCCCGGCGGCTGCTCCTCGAGGCGTTCGTGGTCGTCCTCGCGATCCTCGGCGCGTACCTGCTCGTCGAGCGCGGCGTCGCCGGCGCCAGCAGCACCGCCACGCTGACCGGCGTCGACCCGTTCATCGCCATCGTGCCGGCGCTGGCCGGCCTCGCCGCGGGGATCATCGCGGTCCGGCTCCTGCCGGTCCCGTTGCTGGGCGTGTCGAAGCTCGCCGCGATGCGGCGCGACCTCGTCCCGTCGCTCTCGCTCCGGCGCGTCACCCGCGGCGGCTCCGGCGGCTCCGTGCTGATCGTGCTGATGGCGACCGCGACGATCGGGACGTTCGCGGCGGCGACGCTCGTCCATCTCGAGCGGGCCTCGGAGGCCGTCGCCTGGGAGGAGGTCGGGGCGCCGTACCGCGTCACCGCGCCGTCGCCGCTGCCGGCGTCCTTCGATCCGACGAAGCTGCCCGGCGTCGACGCGGCGGCCGGCGAGTACGAGGTCTCGTCGCTCGTCCAGAACCGCTTCCTGCCGCTCCAGTTCGTCGCGGTCGACGCGCCGGCCTACGAGCAGGTGATCGCCGGCGCGACCGCGAACGTCCATCTCCCGCCGGAGATGCTCCAGGACGCCCAGCAGCCGCTGCCCGCGATCGTCTCGCCGCAGGTCACGGCCGGCGCGAAGGGCGTCGGCGTCGGCGGCACGTTCACGCTCGTCGTCGAGGGCTACGCCATCCAGTTCCGGGTCGCCGAGGTCCGCGACTCGTGGCCCGGGATGGCCCCGAACCAGACCTTCGTCGTCGCCTCCCGCGACCAGCTCCGAGCGCTCCGCGGCGGGGCCGGGCTCCGGACGTCGACCGCCGAGTACCTCCGGGCGCCGGCGTCGGCCGGGCCGGACCTGCGGGCAGCGATCCTCAAGATCGCGCCGGACGCCGACATCGCCAGCCGCGCGGAGCGGATCGCGTCGATCGAGAACTCGCCGTTGACGCGCGGCCTCGTTGCGGGCGTCGGGGCGTCGACGTTCGCGGCCTTCGCCTACGCGGCGCTCGCGGTCGCGGCCGCGCTCGCGCTCGCGGGCGCCTCGCGGGCGATCGAGGTCGCCCACCTCCGGACGCTGGGCCTCACGCGCCGCGAGGCGCTGGGTCTCGTGATCGTCGAGCACGGCCCGACGATCCTCGTCGCGTTCGTCGCCGGGGTGCTGCTCGGCCTGGGGCTGTTCAGCGTGCTCCGCGACAGCCTGGGGCTGGCGTCGCTCGTCGGCGCCCCGATCGTCGTCGACGTCGGGGTCGACCCGATCCAGCTCGGCGCGGTTCTCCTCGCGATCGTTACCATCGTCGGGCTCGGCATCGGCCTGGGCGCGGCGCTCCAGCGGAACGCGGCCCCGGTCGCCGCCGTACGACGAGGGTTCGACTGATGTCCCAGCGCCACGAGCCATCGGCCTGGTCGAGCGAGGCCGGCCCGCAGATCGAGGAGCTGCCGTCGCCGTCGCACGGCGGGTCGCCCGATCGCGCGGCCGCCGCGGCCTCCGCGGCCGCGACCTCCACGCTCCCGACCGGGCTCAGCCGCCAGGGCCGGCCGCGCTACGGCGAGGGCGCGCTGATCAGCTGCGACAACCTCGTGAAGATCTTCAAGGTCGCCGACCTCGAGGTCGTGGCGCTGCAGGGTCTCGACCTGCTCGTCAACGCCGGCGAGATGATCGCGATCGTCGGCGCGTCGGGCAGCGGCAAGTCGACGCTGATGAACATCCTCGGCGGGCTCGAGATCCCATCGGCCGGCCGGGCGGTCGTCGCGGGCTTCGAGCTGACCTCGATCGGCCGGCGCGAGCGGACGCGCTACCGGCGCCGGGTCGTGGGGTTCGTCTGGCAGCAGACCGCCCGCAACCTCCTGCCGTACCTGTCGGCGGTCGAGAACGTCGAGATGCCGATGATCCTCGACGGCCGGCGCAAGACGCGGGCCCGGGCGACGGAGCTGCTCGGCCTCGTCGGGCTGCCGGACCGTCTCGAGCACCGGCCGGAGCGGCTGTCGGGCGGCGAGCAGCAGCGCGTCGCGATCGCCGTGGCCCTCGCCAACGAACCCAAGGTCGTCCTCGCCGACGAGCCGACCGGCGAGCTCGACAGCGGGACGTCGCTCGAGGTGTTCGCGCTCCTCCGCCGGATCAACGAGCAGCTCGGGACGACGATCGTGACCGTGACCCACGATCCGGTCGTGTCCGAGCAGGTCCAGCGGACGGTCGCGATCCGCGACGGCCGGACCTCGACGGAGACGCTCCGCCGGACCGAGCTTGGCGACGACGGCGACCATCGCGCGATCAGCGAGGAGTTCGCGGTCCTCGACCGGGCCGGCCGGCTGCAGCTGCCCAAGCAGCACATCGCCGCGCTCGAGCTCCAGCACCGCGTGCGGCTCCGGCTCGAGGATGACCACGTCGGGGTCTGGCCCGACAAGGACGGCGCGAAGGCCGGCTCCGGCACCGCCGGCACCGGTCCGGCCGGCTCCGGCACGGCCGGCTCCGGCACGGCCGGCGGGGGCGACGACCGATGACGACGCCGCTGTCCTCGTCGGTCGCCTACGCGCAGCCCGGCACCGTCCCGCCGCTCGTCGAGGCGATCGACCTCGTCCGCGACTACCCGGTCGGCGAGGGCGTCGTCCACGCGCTGCGCTCGATCAACCTGGCGGTCGCGCCGGGCGAGCTGATCTGCGTCCGCGGCCGGTCGGGGAGCGGCAAGACGACGCTCCTCAACCTGCTCGGCGGGCTCGACAAGCCGACGTCGGGTCGCGTCGTCGTCGACGGCCACGAGATCTCCTCGATGGACGAGGACCAGCTCGTCGACGTCCGGCGGCGGACCGTCGCGTTCGTGTTCCAGGCGTTCGGGCTCGTGCCGTTCCTGACCGCGACGGAGAACGTCGAGGTGCCGCTCCGCCTCGTCCACGCGAACGCGCGCGAGCGGGACGCCCGGGTGGCGACGCTGCTCGACGTCGTCGGCCTGGCCGATCGGGCGAAGCACCGGCCGCACGAGCTGTCGGGCGGCGAGCAGCAGCGGGTCGCGCTGGCCCGGGCGCTCGCGAACGGCCCGAAGCTCCTCCTCGCGGACGAGCCGACCGGCCAGCTCGACTCCGACACCGGCCACGTGATCATGCTGCTGCTCCGCTCGATCGTCCGCCACGAGGGGATCACGGCGATCGTCGCGACCCACGACCCGCTGATGCTCGACGTCGCCGACCGCGTCTTCGAGCTGCGCGACGGCCGGTTCATCGCGCCGCCGCCGGGGACCGTGCGCTGAGGCGTTGGCGGCGCCGCTCGCTCGATTACGTTGCAGCGGGCGGCCGTGTCTGGTACACCTCCCCGGTGCCCCGAATCCGGCCCGCCCGGCCTGTCGTCGCCGCGTTCCCCGTCGCCATCGTGGCCGCCCTCGCGTTCTCGCTGCCGGCCGGCGCGCCGATCTCGACCGTCAGCGAGGTCCAGGGCGCAGTCGGCGAGCCGACCGCCCCGGTCGCGTCGGTCGCCCCGCCGCCGGTCGACGCCCGTCTCCTCTACCAGCACCCGACCGACCGCGACACGCCGCCGACCGGCCGGGACCTGCTCCCGCCGCAGCCCGGCGAGCTGACCGGCTACGTCTGGCCGCTGACGCGCGGCCGGATCTCGCTGCCGTTCAAGGCGATCCCCGGCGGGACGCGAATCAATGACGGCAAGCTCTTCCACGACGGCGTCGACATGGCGACGTTCTGCGGCGACACCGTCCGCGCGGCGCACGACGGGCTCGTGCTCGCGGCCGGCCGCCACTTCGACGACCAGATCGGCTGGGTGGGCGACCTCGCGCCGTACTACCGGATCCTCGACAAGAAGAAGCTCTGGGACGACCTGCCGAACGTCGTGATCGTCGATGACGGCAACGGCTACCGGAGCATCTACGCCCACATGAGCAGCCTCACCGTCCGAGTCGGCGACCGGGTGCGGGCGGGCAAGCGGATCGGCTACGAGGGCGCGACCGGCCACGCGTCGGGCTGCCACGTCCATTACGGGCTGTTCAGCCCGCTCGAGACGAAGACGTTCGGCGTCCGGGCCGACATCCTCAAGCACCTCCGCACGCCGCCGCTCGAGATCGCCCGGATCGACCCGCTCATGGTGCTGCCGGGCGGCGCCGAGGCCCTCAAGACCCGCCACGTGCCGACGCCGGCGCAGCTCGCCGCGCCAACCGCGTCGCCGGCGGCCAGCCCGACCCCTTAGCCCGCGGGTTATTCGCCAAAGCGATATGCGGTGCGTTAGGGGCGGCATGTAGGTCGCACGCCGGCCCAATTCGTGCTCGCTCGGAGCGTGGCGATCGGTCCGGAGTCCCTCTCAGCGGGCCTTGAGGCCACGCCTTGTGCGTGGCGTATCGACTTGGCGCATATCCGGGCCGATTTGGCGGTCGCTCATCCTGCTACGCCGTTGATGCGCTCCGGCGGTTGATCGCAGCGTGGATGTCGAGCCCGCCGCTCAACGATCCACGAGGGGGTCAATGCACAGGAAGGAGCGTCATCTCGTGGGCATCATTGCGTGGCTCGTCGTCGGTGCGATCGCCGGCTACATCGCGGGCTTCCTCGTCAAGGGCGACGAGAGCCTTCGGCGTCATCGGTCACATCGTCCTCGGCATCGTCGGCGCGCTGATCGGCGGCTTCCTCGCGGGCCTCCTGACCGGCGGCGACTACATCAGCGGCATCAACGTCACGACGATCGTCGTGGCTGTCATCGGCGCGGTCATCGCCGTCGTCGCGTGGAAGGCCATCCGCGGCCAGACCCGAACCGGCAGCGGCCCGGTCTGAGCAACCGCTCCCCGGTTAGCTAGAGCCCGGGTCGCGGGTCAGCCCGCGACCCGTCGCGACCGTCAGCCCCCGACCCGCCGGTAGCGGCGGGCGATCATCGCGTAGGCCGGCAATCGGCCCAGCGCCCGGGCCAGCGACAGCGACGACCCGTCCCGGGCCTCGACCGCCAGCAGCGAATCCGTCGCGGTCGCGTCGGCGGGACGAGCGTCCACCACCGCAACGTCGATCGCGACGCGGCCCTCTTCGGCCGATCCCAACGACGCGATGAGCGAGTCCGGCCTTGCGCCGGGCTCGTACTCTGCGCGGACCTCGGCATCGGCCCGCCAGCGCGGCTGGCGGAGCAGGATCGCCCGCCAGCCGTCGGCGACCGCCCCCGTCACCCGTCCGTCGCCATCGGCCGGCGCGTCGGCCACCGACTCCCCGCGCGCCCACCGCGCGGCCTGGTGAAGCAGCGCGTACTCGTCGAGGTCGGCGTACGCGGACAGCTGCTCGACCGGCGACGCGGCCCCGAACATCGCCACGATCGACGGCCCGAATACCTCGCCCAGGTCCAGGTCGATCGCCCGGACCGTCCGGTGGAAGTAGACCTGCTGGTACATGAACAGCCGCGCGGTCAGGAACTGCTCGAGCGTGCCGAGGCCCGGCTCGTAGAGCGTCAGCCCGCGCGGCCCGATGAACGCGTAGCGCCGCAGCCGCTCGACGTCGACGTCGGTCGCGACGCCGGTCATCCACGCGTCGCGCCGGACGTAGTCGAGGTTGTCGACCGTGAACACGCCCGACAGCAGCGGCTGCAGCCAGCGGACCCAGCGCGGCATGCCGTCGTCGGCGAGGGCCGGCTTCGAGACGAGGAACGAGACCCAGCGCGGATCGATCGCCTCGCCGTCGGCGAACGCGTCGCGCGCCGCCACGGTCCCCGGCGCCCGCCGCAGCCCACCGATCACGGCGCCCAGCTCGCGCTCGATGATGACCTGCGAGAGGTCCTCGTGGCTCAGCGGCTTCCCTGTCGCGCGGCGCGCGTCCGGCGGCGCGGAGAAGCGCGACAGGACGTGGTCGTCGAAGAAGTGGGCGAACGGCCCATGGCCGACATCGTGGAGGAGCCCGGCGACCCGGAGCGTCTCGACGACCAGCCCCTCGGACGGCACGGGATCGCCGGCGGCGACGAGCTCGCCGGCCAGCGAGGGGTACAGCGAGCGGCCCCACAGCCCGGCTTCGTGCATCACCCCCAGGCCGTGGGTGAACCGCGAGTGCTCGGCGGTCGGGAAGACCCAGCGGGCGCTCTGGAGCTGGCTGATCCGCCGCATCCGCTGGACCCACGGCGTGTCGAGCAGGTCCTCCTCGGCGGCCGACTCCGGCGGCAGCCCGGCGGCGGCGGACTCGGCGGCGGCCAGGCGCTTCGTCAGCTCGATGAAGCCGTGGATCGGGTCGCTGATGAGGTTGACCGCGACGAACGGGTGGCGCGGCATCAGCCAGCGGCCCCCGCCGCGTAGCGCTCGGCGGCTCGCCGGACCGTGGCCGCCACGTCGTCCCGTAGCGACAACGGCGCGAGGACCTCGGCGTCGTCGCCCCACTGCAGCGCCCAGAGCCTGACCTCGATCGTGCCAGCGACGGTCGCCCGCCACGTCAACGACCCGTCGGCCTCGACCGTGACCTGCTGCGAGGGATGCCAGCGGGCCTCCTGGACTCGGGCCGCGACCGATGGCGCGAAGCGGATGACGACCTCGACCGGGTCCTGGTCGGCGATGATGTCCCACGCCCGATCGAACGTCCCCTCGACGCTGGCCTCCGGCGGCTCGAAGCGATCCGGCGTCACCGACATGTCCCGGATCCGCTCGACCTTGAACGTCCGGATCGCGCCGCGCGTCTCGTCGAACCCGACGAGGTACAGCGCGTGGGTCTGGAGCGAGGGCTCGATGAGGTACGGCCGGACACGGGCGGTCCGCGGCGCGGAATCGGGTCCGTAGCGGGCCGGTTCGTAGTCGAGCGACACGATCCGGCGCTCCGCCCAGGCCTTCGTCAGCAGCCGGACGTGGTGGCTGAACCGCTCGTCGCGCGGATGGCGCGACAGGACGTCGAGCGTCCGCGCGACGTGCTCGCGCAGCGCCAGCGGCAGGCCCTCGCCCAGCTTCTCGAACGCCGAGCCGAGGTCGGGGTCGTACTTGTCGGCGTAGCGGACCATCAACCGGGCCGACAGGACGACGGCCATCGCCTCGTCGAGCGTGAACTTCAGCGGCGGCAGGAACCCCTCCGCCGCGAGGCCCCACTTCCCGCCCTCCGACCAGAACGGGATGTCGATCTCGCCCTCGATCGCGTTCAGGTCGCGGTACACGGTCCGAACGGACACGCCGATCCGGCCGGCGATCTCCTGGGTCGTCATCCCGTCCGGGTGGGCCCGGAGCAACGCCACGACGCGAGTGAGCCGCGCGAGGCGGTCGCGCTTGCCGGACCTGGGCTCGTCCTCCACTCCCGCTCCTCTCCGATCAGGGGCCCGGCGGCACGATGTCGAGATCGCTGCCCCGCGACGTCGCCGACAGATTGACCCGGATCGTGCCCTGGAGCGCGCCGTCGCGGATGCCGCCCGCGTCGCCGTTCACGCTGCCGGTCATCCGGCCGAGCTCGTCGTCGGCGAAGACCCAGTAGTCGAGCTCGCCACGCCAGCGTCCCAGCTCATCGTCGCCGACGAGCCAGGCGACCGCCGGGAACGCCCGCCGGAACGTGGGGCCGTCGATCGCGATCCGGCAGTGCGTGGCCCGGGCGCCCTCGATGACGTCGACGCCGTGGAACTCGGCCGTGTCGCCGACTTCCTGGCCCAGCGCGGTCGCGAACGCCTGGACGTCGACCGTGCCGTCGGCGACGTCGGCGAGCTCGCTCCGCCGCCACCCGCTGAACGGCTTGCGAACCCACGCCTCGCTCCCGATCCGGGCCTCGCCGTGGAGGCCCAGCTCCTGTGTCGACGCCGCGTAGGCCAGCCACCGGAAGTTCGTCCCGGCGCGGTCGCCGGCGAGATCGACGCTGCCGATCGGCCGGCCGTCGAGGTCGGCCATCAGGTGCAGCTCCAGCCGCGCGCTCGACCCGATCGTGACCGGGGCGTCGCACGGCGGCGGCTCGCCGTCGCCGGTCGTCGGCCCGAACCGCGACGATGCCGTCGGGTGATCGCGGAGGGCGAGCTCGTTGGCCATCGCGACCGCGGTGAACGCGGTCCCGGCGACGACCGCGAGGACCGTTGCCACGGTCAGGCCGCGGGCCAGGCGCCGGCGTCGCATCGCGGCCTCGCCGAGGAGGCGCCGCGCGATCCCGAAGCCGGCGAACAGGCTCGTGCCGAGCAGCGCGAGGCCCCACGGGTAGGCCGCCTCGACCGACGGCAGCAAGCGTCTGGGCGCCGCCCTGGACGAGCTGGTCGGAGACGTCGACGATCGACGGCACGAGCACCAGCAGCGTGCCGAGGCCCAGCCAGGTCATCGCCGCGAACGCCGTCGAGCCGCGGGCGGCCGGCGGCCAGATGATCGCGGCGAACGCGATCAGCACGGGCCCCGCCGCGGCCAGCCCGACGACGACGTCGACCGGTCCGCCCGGCCGGTAGCCCAACAACACGATGACCGCCGTCAACGCCCAGCAGGCAGTGATGGCCACGGCGATGAGCCGCAGCTCCAACGTCCGGACTCGCACGTCGGCGAGTCTACCCGCCAGACCTCACCGGACCCTGGCGGACCGCCCAGCCGCAAGTACCAAGGCCCATGGGACCGCCGGGTCATCGTCCACCTGCCGAGACGGGCACAACATCCCGTCTACCAAACGCACCGTCACGAACGATCCGAAGGGAATCCATCCACGTCGGTCGCGGCGGCGAATCAATCAATGACAGGGCGTTAACCGCCCACCGCAAAGGACGCAGGACGGAACAGGTGCACCATGGCAGGACAGGCACGTCGAGGTACTCGGGGTCAGGGACGATCGTCCCGCGCCGACTCGTCATGGCCGGTTCTCGCGGTGGCCTCCGTGGCCGCGTCTGGGTCGGACACCGCGGCTTCGAGCACCTCAACCCGGCCGGAAGCCCGGACGTCGATCACCACGCGGGCGACGTATCGGCACCTCCTCCTGAGGGGCATGGCGCCTGAGGAAGCGGCGAATCTGACGGCGTTCCTGGCCGGCCTCCCGGTCGGCGAGGGCCACTGGACACTCAAGCAGATCAACGAGCTGCTGTTCCTCCGCCGGATGGCGGAGCTCGGCAGGTTCGGCGATCTGGACGGCAAACCGCACTAGATCGATCCGGGCCGCGGGCCCGTTGCTCAACCGAATACACCCCGTGGTGGCGCTCTCCCTCCTCCCGCCATCCACGAACTCCGGAACGGCGCCATACCTCCTCCTGGCGCCGTTCCGGATTCTCCGGCGGCCGCACCGGGCGCCGATGGCCCGAGCAGTTCGCTACCATCCGGCGATGGATCGACCCGTCATCTCGCTGCTGACTGACTTCGGCTGGGACGGACCGGCCGCCATCTGCCGAGCCGTGATCGTCGGCATCGCGCCCGGACGCGCAGGTCGTCGACATCGGCCACGACGTCCGCAAGTACGCGATCCGCGACGGCGCGTTCCTGCTCTGGTGCGCGGTGCCGTACCTGCCGCCCGGGAGCGCCCACGTCGCGGTCGTCGACCCGGGCGTCGGCACGGAGCGGCGGCCCATCGCGATCCGGACGGCGCGCGGCGACCACCTCGTCGGCCCCGACAACGGGCTGCTGATCCCGGCGGCCCGGGCGCTCGGCGGGATCGAGGCCGCCCACGTCCTCGAGAACCGCGATCTGATGCTGTCGCGGATCACGTCGACGTTCCACGGCCGCGATATCTTCTCGCCGATCGGGGCCCGCCTCGCCCTCGGGACGCCGATCGAGGACGTCGGCCCTGCGCTCGCGGCCGAGGACCTCGTCGACCTCCGCTTCCCGGAGCCGTCCGTCGCCGACGGCGCGCTCGAGACCGCGGTCGTCTTCGTCGACAGCTTCGGCAACGTCCGGCTGGGCGGCAGGCCGGCCGACCTCGAGCAGGCGATCGGCTCGCTGGAGCCCGGTCGACCCATCGAGCTGACGATCGGCCCCAACGCGGTGTCGACGACGTGGCAGCGGACGTTCGGCCAGGTCGCCGAGGGCCAGTCGCTGCTCTACGAGGACTCGTTCGGGCTCGTCTCGTTCGCCGACAACCAGGGCAACGTCGCCGCTCGCCTGGGCATCGTTCCGGACCAGCCGGTCCGGATCCGGGCGGCCTGACCGATGGCCCGACCCGTCATCACGTTCCTCACCGACTTCGGGCCCTCGGCGCCGGCCGTCTGCCGCGGCGTCATGTTCGGGATCGCGCCCGACGCGAACATCATCGACATCAACCACCAGGTTCCGCGCTACTCGATCCGGGACGGCGCCGGGTCGCTGATCTTCGCGTTGCCGCACATGCCGGTCGGCACCCACGTCGCGGTCGTGGACCCGGGCGTCGGCACGGAGCGGCTAGGGATCGCGATCAAGGTCGCCCGGGGCGACGTCCTGATCGGCCCCGACAACGGCCTGCTCACCGGCGCCGCCGAGCAGCTCGGGGGAATCGTCGAGGTCCGCTCGCTCGAGAACCGCGACCTGATGCTGCCGGTCGTCACCTCGAGCTTCCACGGCCGCGACATCTTCGCCCCGGTCGCGGCCCACCTCGCGATGGGCACGCCGTTCGAGTCGGTCGGACCGACGGTGCCGGCCGAGCGGCTCGTCCGCCTCGCCGAGCCGACCGCGACCGTCCGCGACGGCGGCCTCGACACCGTCATCACCCACGTCCTGATCTTCGGCAACGTGTCGTTCGCCGGGACGCCGGCCGACCTCGAGGCGGCGATCGGGCCGCTGGAGCCTGGACGGCCCCTGGCGATCGACTTCCCGGCGACCGACGGCCGCCCACAGGTCCGCGAGGAGACGACGTGGGCGGTCACGTTCGGCGCCGTGCCGGTCGGGGAATCGCTGCTGATGTCGGACTCCGAGGGCGCCCTGTCGCTCGCCGACAACCAGGGGGACGCCGCGGGGCGGATCGGGCTGACGGTCGATCGCCCGGCTCGAATCACTGCCGTCTGACGGCGTGACCAGCCCCGCGCCGCTCGTCGAGGTCGAGGGCCTGACCTTCCGCTATCGACGAGCGTCCGAGCCCGCGATCCGCGACCTGTCGATGACCGTCGCCGCCGGGGAGATCCTGCTCGTGGCCGGCCCGTCGGGCTGCGGCAAGAGCACGCTGATCCGGGCGATCAACGGGCTGATCCCCCACGCCTACCCGGGCGAGCTCTCCGGCCGCGTCATGGTCGCAGGCCAGGAGGTGGCGAAGCAGCCGCTCCGGGCGACGTCGCTGACCGTCGGGACCGTGCTCCAGGACCCTGCCCGCCAGATCGTCGGGGCGACCGTCGAGAGCGAGCTCGCGTTCGGGCCGGAGAACCATGGGATGGCCCGTGAGGAGATCCGCGACCGGATTCGGGAGGTCGCCCGGCGGGTCCGGATCGAGCACCTCCTGGGGCGGGACACGGCCGAGCTTTCCGGCGGCGAGCGGCAGCTGCTCGCGGTCGCCGGGATCCTCATGCTTCGGCCTCGGCTGTTCGTCGTCGACGAGCCGCTCGCCAACCTCGACCCGGCGACGGCGGCCCGGCTCCTCGCGACGCTCCGCGAGCTCGCCGACGAGGGCGAGGCGGTCGTGATCGTCGAGCACCGCGTCGAGGAGGCGCTAGAGCTGCGACCGGATCGGGTGCTGATGCTCGAGGAGGGCACGATCTCGTCCTACGGCGACCTCGAGGGGTTCCTCCGCGTCGCCGACCCGGCCGTCGTCAAGCTGCCGTTCGAGTCGATCCTCGCGCAGGCCCGGCGCGAGCTAACCGACAGCCGGGATGCGGCGCCTGATGGAGCGGCCGCCGAGGCCGAACCGACCGCGCCCGAACCGACCGAACCCACCAAGCCCACCGAGCCGGCGCCGCCGCGCCTCGAGTACCGCGATGTCATCGCGGGCTACGCCGATCGCCAGATCCTCAACGGCGTGACCGCGTCGCTCGGCCGAGCGGAGACGGTCGCCGTCCTCGGCCCGAACGGCTCCGGCAAGACGACGCTCTTCAAGGTCGCGATGGGCCTCATCCGCCCGACCGACGGGGTCGTCGTGGTCGACGGCGAGCCGACGGCCGAGCGCACCGTCGCGTCGCTCGCCGCCGTCTTCGGCTACGTCTTCCAGAGCCCAAGCCAGATGCTGTTCGCCCGGACGGTCCGCGAGGAGCTGCTCTACGGGCCGCGCAACCTCGGGTTCGACGAGGCCGGATTCGACGCGCTCGTCGCCGACGTCCTCGAGCGCGTCGGGCTGAGCGACGAGGAGAACATCCTCGAGCGAGCGCCGCAGACGCTCTCGTTCGGCCAGCAGAAACGGCTGGCGATCGCGATCGCCCTCGGGCTCCGCCCGAAGACGCTGATTCTCGACGAACCCTCAGCCGGCCAGGACCACCGGAACGCGACGCGCTTCATGGCCGCGGTCCGGACGATCGGCGGGCTCGAGAATCTCTTCTTCGTCACGCACGACGTGGACCTTGCATTGACGCACGCGGACCGTATCCTGCTGTTCAGGGACGGACGGATCGTCGCCGACGGTCCGCCCGGCCTCGTCGTCGAGGACGAGCATCGCTGGATCGAGTGCAATCTGCGTCCGACATCGCTGATGCGGGCGAACGCCGCGGCCGGAGTGAGCGGACCGTTCCTCGAGGCCCAGGCACTAGCTCGCCGGATCGTGGCGGGAGAGGCGTCCCCCAGGCGCCTGGATCCGAGCGTCAGGTCGGCGGCGGACTGAACCCAGCGACCGCCGTCACCCAGTAGGGAAGGAGCACCATGTCTTCGGTTCCGTTGGCGCGCGACCAGCTCTGGTCGGTGACCTCCCGCACGATCGTCTACGCGGCGATCGGGGCGGCGCTCTATGCCGTCCTCGGGCTGTTCAACTTCGTGCTACCCGGTACCCAGAACGTCTACATCCGGCCGGCCTACGCGCTCGTGCCGTTCTTCGGTTACGCGTTCGGCCCGATCGTCGGCTTCTTCACCGGCTTCGTCGGCAACGTCGCGATCGACCAGATCACCGGCTACGGCGCCTTCACGGCGTGGAACTGGAGCATCGCGAACGGCCTCGCCGGCCTCCTTGCCGGCATCATCCCGATCGCGATCGGCGTGCGGTTCGGCTCGAACAAGATCGTCACTGCGGCGATCGTCGCCGCCGTCGCGACGATCATCGGCTTCGTCTTCGTCTTCACCGACATCTGGGTCTTCGGGACCGACCCGAGCACGGCCCTCACCGGGAGCTACATCCCGGTCGTCATCGCGAACGTCATCTCGTCGGTCATCCTCACCCCGATCCTCGTCGCCGTCTGGGGCCCGATCCAGGAACAGATCGGCCGCTGACCCGGGCGAGGCGCCGATCGCCCGATGAACGTCGCGCCTCGCTATCTCGGGCGGGGATCGTGGCTCGCACGCCGCGATCCCCGCGTGCTCATCCTCGTCGCGATCCTGACCGCGGTCACCGTCCCCCAGGTCTGGGACATCCGGATCGCGCTGCCGCTGCTGCTGATCGCCCAGGTCTACTACCGGGCGGCCGCGATCCCGTTCGACCAGGTCCGCAATCAGTGGATCTTCGTCCTCGTCTTCCTGTCGATCCTCGTCCTCTTCAACACGATCATCACCCAGGGCGAAGTCGGAAATCTGGTCAAGGGCGATCTCCACGTTCTGTTCTACATCCCGATCATCGGCACGCCCGTCTCGGCCGAGGCGATCGCGTACGGCGCGACCCAGATGGTCCGGTTCCTGACGTTCACATCGGTCGGCTTCCCGATCGCCTACTGCGTCGCCCCCAACGACCTGGGCCCGGCGTTCGCTCGCCTCCGGGTCCCGTCCAAGTTCGCGTTCGGCGTCGACCTGACGTTCCGCTTCATCCCGTCGCTCGCCGATGACCTCCAGACGACGGTAGACGCGCAGCGCGTCCGCGGCTACGACCCCGACAAGCTTGGCCGCGGGCCGGTCGGGCGGCTGCGGCGCCTGGGTCCGGTCATCGTGCCGTTGACGATCAACGCGATCGTCAACGCCGAGGACACGATCGACGCGATGGACCTCCGGGCGTTCGGGACCGGCCGCGGACCTGGCTCCGCGAGCTCGTCTACGACAACATCGACAAGCTCATCCTGCTCGCGTCGGTGTCGATCCTCGCGATCATCACGGCGCTGAACTTCGCCGGCTACACGGATCTCTGGACGCCGCAGTTCCTCATCGATCTGGCAAACCGCCGACCGTGAGTCGCCGCGGCCGCCACGCCGCCGCTAGGGGACGAGCAGCTCGGAGAGCGTGACCGGCTCCAGGTCCTTCGCGTCGAGGCCCTGGAGGATCCCCGGCAGCGCCTCGCGGGTGTTCCAGCCGCCGAGGTGGAGCAGGACAACCGAGCCGCCCTCGATCCGCGACACGATCGTCGTCGCGATGTCCTCCGCGGTCGGGCCACCGTCGGCCTCGGCGACGGTGTCGTGCGGGTCGACGTCCCAGAGCACGAGGTACGCCCAGCCGGCGTCGCCGACCGCAGTCCGGACGTCATCGTCCCAGGCCCCGTCGGGCGGCCGGAACCACGGCTTCGTCGTCACGTTGGCGAACGTCGAGATGGCCGCCTCGGCCCGGTTGAGCTGATCCTCGACGGCCGCCGCCGGGAGGTCGGTCAGGACCGGCGCGTCCCAGGTCAGGTTGCCGATGTCGAAGAGGTCCGGCCGAGCGGCGGCCAGCTGGAGCACGGCCCGGCCGCGCGGCGTCGTCGTGGCGGTCTCGCCGATCGCGAAGATCGACGCCGGGACCTCGTTCGCGGTCAGGTAGTCGAGGATGCCGACGGCCGGATCGAGCCGGTCGCCCATGTCGAATGTCAGCGCGACCTTGCGCGTGCTCCGGTCGCCGTGGCTGACGGCGATCGCGCCGGCGCCGGGCGCGGGCGTCACGACCGGCTCGACGGGGATCGGGGTCGAACCGGGCTCGGGTGACGCGGGCCGCGGCGTCTGGTCGGGGAGCGTCTGGGGGTCGACGACCGCGCCGGGGATGACGAGCAGGACCCAGCCGGCCTTGATCCGGTCGGGACGGTAGTCGTCGGACTCCGGATCGAGCGTCGGGAAGGAGCCGCGATTCCAGTAGGCGATGCTCCGGGCGGTCGTGCTGAACGTCCGGGCGATCGAGATCAGCGTGTCGCCCGCGACGACCTCGTAGGCCCGGAAGCTGGGGATGGGCGTCGGGGTCGGTGCGACGAAGGACGGGACGGGCGTCGGGCCGGTGCGAGCGGGCGTGGCCGCGGGTGGGTGGCTGCCGCCTGCGCCGGCGCTGTCAGCGGGTCGCCCGGCCGTGTCCGGCAGGCACGCGCCGACGAGGAACGCGAGGCACAGGCACAGGACGGGGAGGGGTCGCGCGCGCATCGGCCCAGTCTGACGCGTGGTTGTCGGAGAGGGTTACGACGCCGCCGTGGAGGCCGCGTCTGCGATCGTCGCGACTGGGCGAGGCTGGCAAGGCGCCGGGAGCACCGCAAGCGAGCGCACCCGCAGGTGCGTAGCGCGGAGCGCAGCCGGCAACGCAGTCCAGCGTCGTCCAGGCGTGACAGCCGTTAGGGAGGGCTTCACGCATCGATGGGTGTCGGCTCCTGGAGGGAGAACTCCTTCGCCCGCGCCAGACCCTCGTCCGCGGTCGCGATCAGGCCCGGTCCCGTCCGCTTCGCGACGAAGCACGCCCGGTCGGCCGCCAGCAGGATCGACTCCGGCGTCAGGCCGTCGCGCGGGAACGTCGCCAGCCCGATCGAGACGCTGATCGCCATCGCCGCCTCTGCCCAGCTCGAGCCCTCGCCGCCCACGTCGTGGACGGCCGACCGGACCCGCTCGGCGACCGCCAGCGCCGACGCCGCGTCGGTGTTCGGCAGGAGCAGGACGAACTCGTCGCCGCCGTACCGGAAGACGCGGTCCGTGTCGCGCCCGGCGGCGACGATCGCCCGGCCGATCTCCGCGAGCAGCCGGTCGCCGGCCTGGTGGCCCAGCGCGTCGTTGACGCCCTTGAAATCGTCGAGGTCGAGCATGATCAGGCTGAACGGCTCGTGGCCGTCGATGCTCCGCCGGAGCCAGGCCTGGAACGTGCCGTGGTTCAGCAGCCCGGTCAGGTCGTCGGTCTGGGCCCGGATCTCGACCGCCTGGTGGACCTCGGCGTTCTGGAGCGCGATCGACACCTGCGCGGCGAACAGCTGGACGAGCTCGAACTCGTCCTGCGTGTAGCGGTGCTCCAGGCCCAGCCGCTCGAGCGTCAGGACGCCGGTCGAGCCCTCACGGCCGCGCAGCGGCACGACGATCAGGCTGCCGTCGACTGCGCCGTCGCGGAAGTGATTGACCCGCTCGTCACCCCGCTCGTCGACGACGATGACCGGCTCGTTCCGGGCGACGACCCACGTCGCTAGGCCCTCCTCCCCGGGCGACCACGGCATGAGGTAGTCGTCGGCATGGATGCCTCGCGCAGTCAGTGGCTTCAGCAGCCCCGACACCGGGTCGACGATCTCGATCGCGATGTTGTCGTAGCCGACGAGGTTCGCGAGGTGGTCGGCGACCTGGTCGAGGATCGCGCTCGGGTCGAGCGTCGTCAGGATCGACTCGGTGACCTGGAGCAGGCCGCGCTGGTTCACGAGCTGCCGCTCGAGCGTCTCCGACTGGGCCCGGAGCTTCTCGGTCGCGTCGCCGTTCGCGAACGCCTGGGCGGCGAAGCTGGCGTAGATGACGAGCAACCGCAGGTCGTCGTCGCTGAACTGGTGGAGTCCCAGCTTCGAGAGGACGAGGACGCCAAGGACCTGATCCTCGAACGTCATCGGAGCGAGCAGCATCGACTCGTCGAGGTCGTCCTCGGTGCCCTCGATCGTCCGTGCTCGAGGGTCGTTCGCGGCGTCCGGCAGGTACTGGGCGATCCGATGCTCCGCGACCCAACCGGTGATGCCCTGGCCGAACTTCACCTGGAGCTGCTCGGGCGACTCGTCGACGTACTCGCCGACCTGGCCCTGCATCGCGACCGGGATCAGGTCCTCCTCGATGAGCCGGTACACCCGGACGTTGTGGTAGTCGATGATCGTCCGCAGCTCGGTCGCGATCGCCAGGCCGATCTCGCGATCGCGGGTCAGGCGCGAGAGCCGAACGCCCAGTTGCTGGATCGACTGGAGCTGCGCGGCCCAGGTCGCCATCTTCTCGAAGTTCTGGGCGTTCTTGATCGCGACCGACGCCTGCGTCGCCAGCGCCGCCATCGTGTCGAGCTCGTCGTCGCTCCAGGCGTGCGGCGCGTCGTGGTAGACGTTGAGCAGGCCTAGGACGTCGGGTCCGTCGAAGAGCGGCGCCGTGCAAATCGTGTCGTAGCCCTCCTGGACGACCGCCGCCCGGACGTCCTCGCCGCGCGGGTCCTCGCTGTAGCCGCCGGCAAACAGCGGCCGGCGGGCGGCGATGGCCAGTGACGGCAGCGACCGGACCGGGAACTCCTTCACGCTCTGGAGGTAGGCCTGCGACAGGCCGCGGCTGACCTCGGGGACGGCCGAGCCGTTCGCGTGGCGCAGGAAGACCGCGCCGCGGTCGGCCTCGAAGAGGACCATCGCGTGCTCGACGAGGCCCGACAGGATCCGGTCGAGATCGAGCCGGCTGCCGATGTCGCCGGCCACGCGGCGCAACGCGTCGGCCCGATGGAGCTGGTGGCGGACGTCCTCCGACTGGCGGGCGGCGACGACGACCGACGCGACGCCGACGGCCACGTGGCCGAGGAGCGCCGGGTCGAGCGCGGCCGGATCGACGCCCGGGCCGGCGTCGATGACGAGCACGCCCCACGGCCCGTCGTCGCCGGGGATCGCCACGGCCGTCTCGGGCCGGCCGCCGATGACCGACCGGACGTCGCTCGACGTCACCGGCCGAGGCCGGGCGTCGTGTCGGGCGGTCTCGTCGGCGATGCCCAGCTCGCCGGGCCGCCGGCCGAGGCCGGCATTCGCCGGGTCGAGCGCGTCGCCGATCACGCCGAAGTCGCGCGGCAGCTCGACGAGCCGCGTCGAGCCCCGGCCGGAGCTGGCGACGGGATGGAGCCACTCGCCGCGGAGCTCGAACACCGCGACTGCCCGGTGCGGGCCATGGTCGCGGATCGCGGTGGCCGCCTCGGACAGGGCGACGGCAACGGTCGCAGCCGTGGCGGCGATCCGGGTCAGCTCGACGAGCAGGCTTCGATCGGCGTCCTGGCGGCCGGCGTCGACCGTCTCGGACTCAGGCGCGGCGGGCGGGGGAGCGGCGACCGCGGAGCGACTCGCGGGTGGCGCGCTCGCCGCGTCCGACGGGTGGCAGCAGCTCGAGCCGTGGCCGACCGTGGCCGCGCCGTGACGTACCGGGATCGGTGGCGCCCTCCGGCAGGCCGCTCTCGGCCGCGGCGAGGAACCGCTGGAGGTCGGTCAGCCGGTAGCGTCGGTCGCCGCGGGGGTTGATCCGGTAGTAGCGGAGCCGGCCGGCGTCGGACCATGCCCGGATCGTGTTCGGATGCACGCCGAGGAGGCGCGCGGCCTTCGTGACGGACAGGGTCGCGTCGATCGGACGGGACGGGATGACGGTTGGCAACTCAGGCTCGTGGAGGAAATGTCAAGTTCCGGCCCGAGCCTACCAAGTACACAGTTCTTGCCAATAGGACGAAAGTCCTTCGGGCTCTCGCGAGCGCGACCAGCCGTGGTCTGGAGGCACCGGGGCGCCCGCCCGGTCAGCGGCTCCGGCGGGCGTTTGCGCTCCGCCGTTCCTCCGCGGAACGGTCGTCGGTGAGGCGGATCCAGGCTGTCGTCACGAGGATCGACGTGATCGCGATGACGGCGACCACGAGGATCGCGATCCCGGGCTCGCCGACGAGGCCCGGCCCCTCGCCGCTGCTCCGCGGGTCGCCGCCGACGGCCGGCGACGGCGACGCGGCGAGAGCCACCGGCACGATCGCCCGGCCGACGATCGCGATCGCGTCGCCGATCGCGCCGAACCCGGCCCAGGCAAGCCCGGCGACGATCAGGGCGGCGCCCGCAATGAGGCACGCCGCGACGAACCGCGGCCGGTTCGCGCCGCCGGCGAGGATCCGCATCGCCTCGTCCGTCTCGAGCGTGGTCAGGATCAGGGGCCGGCCGAGGCCCGCGGTCATCGTGACCGCGCCGCCCTCGCCGTCAGTCGTCGGCACGCCGATGACGATCGCGTGGTCGACCGCCGAGACCTGCTCGATGATCGCGCGCACCGGCGTCGAGGGGTCCAGGTCGGCGGGCGCCCGTTCGCCGATGTCGCCGGCGAGGCCCTCGGATTCGCGGGCCACGACCACGAGGCCGTCGTCCAGCGCCGCGCTGTCGATGCCGATCGCGTCGAGGCCCTCGTGGATCTCGAACGGGACGGCCTCGCGCGAGTCCTCGAACGGCGTCCAGCCGCGACCGGACTGGGCGACGAAGCGGGTCCGGCGGAGCACGAGCGGCCGGTGGTCGGCGTCCTCGAACGAGTCCTCGGCGTCGATCCGGCCGCTGACCCGGACGTAGTCGGCGAGGCCGTTCTCGGCGAGCTGTCGGGCCTGCGCGACCGTGACGGCCGGCGTCGCAGCGAGCAGCCGTCCGACGCGATAGCGGGGCCCGAACGAGCGCAGCGTGACGAAGGCCGCGATCAGCGCAACGACACCTGCGGCCACGAGGAGGAGGGGACCCACAGCGCGATCATACCGAGGAAGGCCGCGGCACCCTCCCGCTTTGCGAGAGATACGTCGGTGGGCGCGGTCAGACCGGATCCGCCGATCGCCGGACATGGAAGGGCCCGAAGGAACCTACTCGCGGCGTGGGCGTTGATGTGATCGCTGCCGTTAGCCTGCGCTCGGCCCCTCCGGGCTGACAACAACGCTACCGCCCATCGAGCCACTCGGTCAACGGGTGTTGTCCACGAGTTCGCCCGCGACCAGGGCGGTTATCCACGGTCCATCCCCACACGCCATTCTCATGACCGGAGACGACTCAGCCGGCTTCCCGTCCCGTCGCCGGATCCAGCGCCGACACCGCCCCGCCGAAGCTCGTCAGCACGAGCTTCCCGCCGACGAGCTCCGCCCCGGTCACGACGTCGCTGTGGGCGACCCGCCAGGCGACGGTTCCGTCGGGCTCGAGCGCGAAGGTCTCGATCTCGGCCTGGGCGAGCACGTGGGCGAGGCGCGGCGACCCGAAGATCGCCAGCAGCGGCGACGCCGAGCGATGCGACCAGCGCAGCTCGCCGCTCCGGCCGTCGAACCCGTACGTCAGGAAGCCGTACTTCACGACGAGCAGGCCGTGGTCGTCCCACGCCAGCGCGGCGGGCTCGTCGTAGATGAGCGACGCGAGGCGGGCCGTCCAGGGACCAGTCGGGCCATCGATCCGGAGCTCGGCGCGGCACAGCTCCTCGAAGGTCGATCCTGCGAGCGCACCGTGGTCGGTCAGCGGGCCGCCGGCCTCGGTCAGGGCGAACACCGCCGGGCCCTCGCCGCTGCCGCCCCACCGCCATCGGGCGCGCAGGCCGCCGGGGTAGACGATCGTGGCGTCGCGCGGCTGCCGGCCGGCTGTCGGGCCGGCGCTGCCGGAGCCGGACGGAGGCGCGGTCACACCCCCGCGTTCTGAGGCGTCGGTCGGCCGTCGTCGAGGTGGCCGCCCGGCGCGGACCCGCCACGAGCCTGGGGGGCGGAGCCGTCGTCGACAGGCTGCGGCGATTCCGTGATCGGCGCGACCATCGCGTTCGCCAGGGTCCGGAGCGTCCCCGGCGGAACCGGGAAGACCGCGGTCGGCAGCCCAGCGGCCGCCCACACGACCTGGAACCGGCCCAGGTCGGGGTCCATGATCACCCGGGTCGCGCGGACGTGGCCGAACGGCGGGATGCCGCCGATCGTGAAGCCCGTCAGCTCGTCGGCCTCGCGGGCGGTCGCCCGTCGCACGTCCCGCTCGCCGGTCACGGCCGCGAGCCGGGCCAGGTCGACACGGTTGGCGCCCGACACGAGGCAGACGATCGGCTCGAGCTCGCCGTCCGTTCCCGGTGCCACGAAGACGAGCGACTTGACGATCTGGCCGAGCTCGGCCCCGAGCGCCGCGGCGGCGTCGGCGGCGGTGTGAGTGGACTGATCGAAGACGGTGACGTCGAGCGTCACGCCCTTCCGAGCGGCTGCGTCGAGGACCCGTTGAATCCCCGGGTGTTCGATCGTCTCGGGCACGGGGCGGAGTCTAACATCCGTTGCGGACGCAACCGGCTTGGCGTCGTCGGACCGGGACCGCGGCGGTAGCATCCGCCGACATGCGGGCAATTCTCTTCGACTGGGACGGCACGTTGGTCGATTCGCTCGGCGCGTTCCAGCACGCGAACGCCGCCGTGATGGCCGCGTTCGGGCTGCCCTGGGACGAGGCGATCTACCGCCGGCACTACGTCCCGGACTGGCGCCTGATGTACCTGAACCTCGGCGTGCCGTCGGACCGGCTCGACGAGGCGAACGAGCTCTGGCACACGACGTTCGCCGGAGCGGAGGACGTCATCGCGTTCGAGGGCGTGGCCGGGGCGCTCGCCCGCCTCGAGTCGGCCGGGTGCGGGCTCGGAATCGTCACCGCCGGCGACCGGGTGATCGTCGAACCGCAGCTCGCCCGGACGGGTCTCGGGGCGCTCCTGCCCGTCCGGGTGTTCGGCGACGACCTGGCGGTTCACAAGCCCGACCCGGCGCCGCTCCGGCGCGCGCTCGAGCTGCTGGGCCTGGCCGATGCGGCCGACGAGGTCGCGTACGTCGGCGACGCGCCCACGGACATGCGGATGGCCCGGGCGGTCGGCGTCCGGGCGATCGGGATCGCCTCGGTCGTGGGTGACCCCGGCGAGCTGCGCGAGGCCGGCGCCGACGAGGTCGCTCCGACCGTCGCGGCGTGGGTCGAGGCGTTCGTTGCGGGCCTCGCGTCGGGCCGGACGGCGCCGTGAGCGACACCGCCACCGGCCCGATCGACTCACCGGCCGGCTTCCGAGCAGCCATCCTCGCCGACGGCGACGCACCGGACCGCGCCGCGCTCGACGCCGCGTGGCCAGGCTGGGACGAAGGCCTGGCGCTCGTCGTGGCCGCCGACGGCGGCGCGCGCCACGCGACCGGACTCGGCGTCCGCATCGATCGCTGGGTCGGCGACGGCAATTCGCTGCCGGCGGCGGCGCTCGCGGAGCTGCGCGCCGCCGGAATCCCGGTCGAGCTCGTCGCGGCCGAGAAGGACGAGACCGACACGGAGCTCGCCCTCCGGGCCGCCGTCGAGGCTGGGGCGACGGACGTCGTGATCCTCGGCGCGTTCGGCGGACCCCGGCTCGACCATGCGCTCGCGAACGCCGCCCTGCTCGCCCACCCGTCGCTCGCCGGCCGCCGGGCCCAGCTCCTCGACCGCGGGTCGCGCGTCCGGCTGCTGCGCGGTCCGGCGACGCTCGCGCTCGACGGTCGCACCGGCGATCTCGTCTCGCTCATCCCGTTCGGAGCGGACGCCGACAGCGTGACGACCGAGGGTCTCCGCTATCCGCTGCGGCGCGAGACGCTCGTCCTGGGGACGGCCCGCGGCGTGTCGAACGTCCGTGTCGGCGGGCACGCGACCGTGGCCCTCGAGAGCGGCGCGGTCCTCGTCGTGGAGACCCCTGTTACGCTCTCGCGATGAGCATGCCCGCGGTTGGCGACCAGGCCCCGGAGGTCGCCCTCGAAGACCAGTCCGGCGCCGTCCACCGCCTCTCCGACCAGGCCGGCCGGTGGACGATCCTCTACTTCTACCCCAAGGACGACACGCCCGGCTGCACCGTCGAGGCGTGCGAGTTCCGCGACGCCAACGACACGATCGTCGAGCGGGGCGCGGACGTCTGGGGCGTCAGTCCCCAGAGTGGCGCCAGCAAGCGCGCGTTCACCGAGAAGTTCGGCCTCCCGTTCACCCTTCTCGCCGACGTCGACCATCACGTCGCCGAGGCGTACGGCTCATGGGTCGAGAAGGAGAACTACGGCAAGAAATACTGGGGAACGGCAAGGACGACGTTCCTCGTCGGCCCCGACGGCCGCATCGCCCGGGTCTGGCCGAAGGTCAAGCCGGAAGGCCACGCCGCGGAAGTCCTGGCCGCGCTCGACGAAGAGCAGGCAGTCCGCGTCGGGTAACGGCCGGAACCAGATGGAACCGATCGAAACCCCAATTGCATTCGTCGCGGCTGGCCGAGGCTGGCAAGGCGGCCGGGAGCACCGGAGCGAACGGGCTCGGATGCCCGTGAGCGAGGAGCGCACCGGCCAACGCGGCCAGCGTCGTCCAGGCGTGACAGCCGTCGATCGCAGACAGGAATCAACGAGACTTCGCTCGTGGGGGGAGACGAGCGAAGCCTCGGCCAACATCATAGCCTTGCGAATCGTTGCTGCAACCCGGATTCCGCACGCGGACCAGACGTTCCGCGCTCCGGGACGGCGCGCGATTTTGGCAAATCTCTAGATACGTGGGCGAATCACCGCACGATTGGCGACCCGCCCGGTTCATGCTGATCGTCGCCCACCCCGACGATGCAGACTTCGGGCCGGCCGCGACCGCGGCGCGCTGGATCGACGCGGGCTCCGTCGGCTGGCTCGTATGCTGCACGAGCGGCGACGCCGGCGGCGAGGACCCCGACCGCGACCCGCTCGACCTGTCCGCCGAGCGCGAGCGGGAGCAGGACGAAGCCGCCCGGATCGTCGGCTACGAGGGCGTGACCTACCTCCACCAGCCCGACGGCGCCCTCGCGAACGACCTCGCGCTGCGCGAGCTGCTCGTCCGCGAGATCCGGACGTTCCGGCCCGATGCCGTCCTCGCGACCGACCCGGACGTCCTCTTCTACCGCGACGGCGGCGTGAACCACACCGATCATCGGGCTGCGGGGATGGCCGCGGTCGACGCCGTGTACCCGGCCGCCCGAAACCCCATGGCGTTCCCGTGGCTCGCCCGATCCGGCCTGGACAAGCACGTCGTTCGTCGGCTCTACCTCTTCTGGTCGAACCAGCCGACCGCCCACGTCGACGTCACCGCGACGATCGGCCGCAAGGTCGACGCGCTGCGGGCGCACGCCAGCCAGATCCACGAGCCGGAGAAGCTCGACGCCCGGATGCGCGAATGGGCGAAGGAGTCCGGCGCGGTCATCGGCGTCGAGGCGGCCGAGGCGTTCCGGGTCGTGGTCATCGAGGACGACGAGGAAGAGGGTCCGACCGGCCAGGCGGCGGAGAGCGAGACGGGCGACACCGCGGCCGCCGACGCGAGCTAGGCGGCTGGGGCGTCAGCGGCGGCCTCAGCCCGCCGACAGCAGCAGCGGCCGGACGTTGCCCCACTCGTTCCAGAGCTCGGCCAGGCCGTCGGCGCGCCGCCCGAGTAGCGAGACGAGCTCGCCGAGCGTCAGGCCACCAGCCGCCTCCCAGACGTACTCGTCGGCGGCGACCGTCACGTCGCGCAGCAGGTCCGGCATCTCGGCCTCCGACGGCCAGCGCCGGATCCGCATCGGGTCGAGGCCGGCATAGCCGACGGCGAGTGACAGGTCGCGCTGGCTCGGGACGCGGTCGTCGGCCCAGCCGCCGAAGCCGTCGTGGCGGTAGCCCAGCGAGGCGAGCGCGCCGGCGACGTCGCGGGCCTGGGAGCGGGTGAACGGGCTCCAGAACGAGTTCTCGAGCGGGAAGTCGAACGCCGCCGCCTCGATCGACCGGGCGATCAGCGCCTCGAGCAGCCCGCCGAGCATTCCCTGCCAGCGCCGCCGCTCGGCCTCGTCGTCGCCTGCCAGCGTCGCGACGACCCGGGTCATGACCTCGCGATCGCCGCGCAGCATCCGGATGATCGCGGCGTCCTCGCCCGCCCGCGAACCCATCGCCGCGGCGCGATCCTCGTCCGGCTCGATCTCCGCGGCGTCGTCGCCCGCGGCGGGCTCGAGAGCCGGTGTCGCGCCCGTGGCCGCGATGACCGCCGCCTCCTGGCAGATCGCGACGGCCTCGCGGGCGGCGACGCAGGCCTCGTCGGCGGACTCCGCCGAGATCCGTGCTGCGTCGGCCTCGACCGAGAGCCGTTCCAGGTCGCGGGCGATGTCCGCGGCGGCCCGCTGGTGCTTCTCGGCGGTCGCCGCTGCGTCCCGCGTCACGATGTTGATGCGGTTGATCTCGGTCAGCCAGTCGCGCGCGGCGGTCTCGACGTCGTCGCGAGTCCTGCCGGTGGCGCGTGCGTCGCGGAACGCGAGCTGGGCTGCTTCCTTCGCCGCCCGGACCGAGCGCGGGTCGGCCGTCGCGGCCGCGGCTTCGGCGCTGCTGAGAAGGTCGTCGTAGGCGCGCTGCCTCGCCCGCAGCGTCTCCTGGGCCGCGGCCGCGCCCTCCCGGGCACGCGTCGCGACCGCGCAACGCTCGTCGGCGACCCGTCGCAGGTCGGCGCACGCGTCGTCGGGCGCCGCCACGCCAGGCCCTGGTTCCCGGGCCGTGGCCACGGGGTCTGCCAGCTCGTCGTCGCCGCCGGACGCCGCGGCCACGGCCACTCCCGCACTCGCTCCCGCGCCGGCTCCGTGCCGGCCGGTGCGATGGATCGCCGCGGCGGCAGTCGCCGCCGCCGTCGCCCGGAGCGCCGCCACCATCGGGTCGGGTTCGCGGGAGATCGTGATGCCGACCGGAGCTCGGCTCGCCGCGACCGCCATCCCGCCGGCCGCCAGGCCCGCCGCAGTCGTCAGCCGAAACGGCCCGGCGGGGCCCTCGGACGAGGCACCGGATGGAACGGGCGTTCGGCCCGGACCGGTCGCGACCGCCGAGCCGGCACCCGACGCGAACGTCGCGATCACCGGCGCGACCGGGTCGACGGCGCTCGCCTGGAGGGTCGAGTCGAGGTCGTCGTCGGGCGGCATGTCGCGATCCATCTCGCGCCGGTCGGCGGGGCCGCCGCGGGCCGGTCCGCGATCGGCCGTCTCGCCTTCGGCGAGCGTGGTCGCCCGGCGTGGGATCGAATTCGGGGCGACCGTGACCCGGATCTCGCGGCGGCTGGAGGGTCGGGAACGGAGGACCTCGACGAGCGCGGCCCCGCATGCGGCGCCGAGCAACAGCCCGAGCGCCAGGAAGGCGAACTCGCTCGCGGTCACGCTCCGCAGTCCTCCTCGGCCGGCTCGCAGACCGGCTCGCGACGGGACGGCCTTTCGGGGCAGCGTAGCTGCGAGCCAGACGCAGGTCAACCCGGCCGCATCCATGCGTGGCCCAAGCACGCGTTCTTTGCGCCCCTCACGACCCGGATGGTAGATTCGCCGTGCCGGACACGGCCTCGTGGAACGTGCCCGGGCCCCCAGGGAGCGAACGCACAGAAAGGCACGTCCTCGACCTTGGCGATCGATCCGAACCAGGAGTTCCTGGTCCAGCCCGTCGACGCTTCCTGGCTCCAGTGCAACATCGAGTGCCAGGAAGCCTGCCCGGTCGGGACCAACTGCCGCGGCTACCTCAACCTCGCCGCCGAAGGCCGGTTCGAGGAGGGCTACCTGCTCTCGCGCGAGCCGAACCCGGTCGCCGCGATGTGCTCCTACGTCTGCTCCGCCCCCTGCGAGCGGGCCTGCCGCCGCGGCGACATCGACCGGCCGCTCGCGATCCGGGCGATGAAGCGGTTCCTCGTGGAGTGGCACGAGGCCTCGGGCATCCCCGACGTCATGCCCCAGATCACGCCGCGCGAGGAGCGGGTCGCGGTCGTCGGCGCCGGGCCGGCCGGCCTCGCGGTCGCCCGCGAGCTCGCGATGAAGGGCGTCCAGGTCACGGTCTTCGACTCGCTGCCCGTACGGCGGCGGCACGATGCTGATCGGCGTCCCGGCGTTCCGCCTGCCGCGCGAGGCGATCGAGATGGACGTCCGGCTGATCGAGCGGCTGGGCGTGACGTTCGTCTTCAACACGACGATCGGCAAGGACATCACGTTCGACCAGCTCCAGGCCGACTACGACGCGATCGCGATCACCGCCGGCGCGATGGACGCGGTCGCGCTCGACGTCCCCGGCGCCGACCTCCAGGGCGTCGACTACGGCGTCGACTTCATGAAGAAGGCCAACCTGGGCCAGGAGCTGTACGTCGGCAAGGACGTCGTCGTCATCGGCGGCGGCTACACCGCGATGGACTGCTCCCGGACGAGCCTGCGCCACGGCGCCGACAACGTCGCGATCGTCTACCGCCGGACGCGCAGCGAGCTCGTCGTCGACGAGGAGGAGCTGGGCGAGACCGAGCGCGAGGGCGTCCGGATGGAGTTCCTCGCCAGCCCGGTCGAGGTCCTGGGCGAGGACGGCCACGTCACCGGCGTGAAGTTCATCCGCAACCGCCTCGGCGAGCCGGACGCCTCCGGTCGCCGCTCGCCGATCCCGATCGAGGGCAGCGAGTTCATGATCAAGGCCGACGTCGTCATCCCGGCCGTCTCCCAGGCGGCCGACCTGACGTTCCTGCCGGTCGAGGCCAACTTCGAGATCGGCCGGGGTCGCGTCCGGGTCGACCCGGCGACGTACGCGACGAACGTCCGCGGCGTGTTCGGCTGCGGCGACTTCGTGACCGGCCCGACGACGCTGATCGAGGCCGCCGGCCACGGCAAGAAGTGCGCCTACGCGATCGACCGCTACCTCGCCGGGCCGGACCGACGTCGACCGTCACGCCGAACGTGAAGATCACGAGCTCGTGGCGCCACGAGATGCCCGAGTTCTACGACGTCCTGCCGCGCGAGCACATCCCGATGGTCCAGGTCGCCGGCGCGGATGCCGTCGACCGACCCGGAGGTCAACTTCAACACCCCGGTCGAGCTGGGCTTCGACGCGACGGGCGCGGTCGCCGAGTCGACCCGCTGCCTGATGTGCAACTACAACATCTGGTTCGACCCGTTCCGGTGCGTCCTGTGCGGCGCCTGCGCCGACGTCTGCCCCGAGGGCGTCATCCACATGGTCGACGTCAACCAGCTCAAGACCGAGGGCCTCCTGCCCGAGATCGAGGAGGCCTACGGCTGGGACCAGGGCGGCGCGATGATCCTCGACGAGGAGCGCTGCATCCGCTGCGCCCTGTGCGTCAAGCGCTGCCCGTTCGACGCCATTACGATGGAACGGTTCGAGTTGCAGGAGATCTCGACCGACGGCCGGCTCTACAAGGAGTCGTACCGGGACGCGCAGCTGGCCGGCACACCCGGCGTCGCAGGAGGAGCCAGGTGAGTTTCCTCGAGCGGGTGGATCACGCCATCCGCCGAAGCCCGGTCTGGACGCTCCCTGTTCCGCCAGCCGTACCCCAACGACGAGCGGTCGCGGGCGTACGCGGTCATGAACAACGTCTTCCTGCACATCCACCCGGTCCGCGTCCGCCAGCACGCGGTGAAGTTCGCCTACACGTTCTGCCTGGGCGGGCTGTCGTTCTTCCTGTTCCTCGTGCTGACCGTGACGGGCGTCTACCTGATGTTCTTCTACGTCCCGTCCGCGGGGCTTGCCTACACGAACATCCTCGACATCCAGTCGCAGGTCACGTTCGGCTTGCTGACCCGGAACGTCCACCGGTGGGGCGCCCACCTGATGGTGTTCTTCGTGTTCCTGCACATGATGCGGGTGTTCTACCACGGGGCCTACAAGCCGCCGCGCGAGTTCAACTGGGTCGTCGGGCGTGATCCTGCTGTTCTCCACGATCCTGCTGTCGTTCACCGGCTACCTGCTGCCGTGGGATCAGATCGCCTACTGGGCGATCACGATCGGCACGAACATGGGCGGCTATGCGCCGCTCTTCAACACCCCGGTGAACCGGCTCCTGCTGGGCGGACTGGAGGTGGGGCAGAACACGCTGCTCCGCTTCTACGTTCTCCACATCATGGTTCTGCCGTTGACGGTCGCGGCCTTCCTGGCGGTCCACTTCTGGCGCATCCGCAAGGACGGTGGGATCAGTGGCCCGCTGTGAGCGCTGACTGATGACTGACACGAAGCAGCCGACCGAGAAGCGCGTCGTCCTCCCCGTCGACCCCACCCGTCGGACGGAGATCGACAAGCAGCGCGTCCCGATGTCGGCGCGGCCGTACCGGCTGCTCGCGCTCGTCAAGCAGGACGCCGTCGTCCGGGTCCAGAAGGAACCCGACGACACGGTCATGACCTGGCCGCACCTCCTCACGATCGAGTTCCTCGCGGCCGGGATGATGAGCATCTTCCTGCTGCTGATGGGGCTGTTCATCAACGCCCCGCTCGAGGAGCTTGCGAACGGCAACGTCACGCCGGCCGTCGCGAAGGCGCCGTGGTACTTCCTGGGCCTGCAGGAGCTGCTGGCCTACTTCCACCCGACCGTCGCGGGCGTCCTCACGCCGCTGCTGGTCTTCCTCGGGGCCGCGGCCTATCCCCTACGTCGACCGCGGGGCGATCACCGTGAACCGGCCGTCGCAGCGCAAGACCGCCGTCGTCCTCTTCACCCTCTTCTGCGGCCTGGGCCTGATCCTGACGTTCGTCGGCATCTTCTTCCGCGGCCCGGGCTACAGCTTCGTCATCCCGTACCTGCCGTTCTTCGAGAACAGCTCGTCGGGCCTCCACTTCGCGCTCTGACGAGGGAATCGGTCACCGCATGAGCAACTACCACGTCGAGCCCGTCGACCGGCCGCAGGCCCTGTCGGGCGAGGCGATCAAGTCGCTGCGCCGCCACCAGGTCAAGGGCATCTCGCGCCGGCAGCTGCTTCGCTACTCGCATCGGCGGGGCGATGGCCGTCTGGCTGCTCGAGGTGACGGCCGGGACGATCGGGTTCATCTGGCCCAACCTGTCGGGCGGCTTCGGCGGCAAGGTCCGGATCGGCTCGCTGACCGAGATCAAGCTCCTGAACTCGTCGCTGCCGATCGCCGACGGCTTCCCGGCCTACTTCCCCGAGGCACGGGCGTACATCATCCTCATGGACACCGGCCGCCAGCAGTTCGTGCCCGGTGAGGACACGACGGGTGACGGCACGGCGCTCAACGTCCGGTCGCTCTACCAACGCTGCCCGCACCTCGGCTGCAGGCCCAACCCGTGCATCAAGAACTTCTGGTTCGAGTGCCCCTGCCACGGGTCCCGCTACGACCGCCTCGGGATCAAGGCCGCCGGCGCCCAGTACGGGCCGGCCGCGCGGAGCATGGACCGCTTCTCCGCGACCGTCGCGAGCGATGGCGTGCTGACGCTCGACACCGGCAAGATCACGCTGGGCCCGCTCCCGATCGCGCTGGGCCAGCCCGGCATCATCCCGCCGCGGACCCCCACAGGCTGCATCTGATGACCCTGCGGCCCATTGCCCGCTGCGGGCGGGACCAGCGATGACCGACGAGCTGCAGCCGACCCCGCCGGAGGGCACGCCCGCCGCGCCCGAGGAGCGCCTGCCGGCGACCCGGCCACCCGACCAGCTCCGGGCCGAGCGGTTCACTGCGACCCCACCGGTCAAGGCGACCGACGGCCTCACGCCCGACCGCAGCGCCCAGATCGTCCGCCAGTCGTCGAGCGCGCGCTGGGTCGGCTTCCTCGCCGTCGTCTTCGTCTCGCTGTTCGTCGTCGGCTACTGGTTCTACGAGCTGGGCGCGCCGCTCGGCATCTCGCAGCCCCGCCTCCAGGCCGAGATCAACGCCCAGCAGGTGACCTCCATCGAGCGCGGCTACAACGTCTACCAGGCGAACTGCGCCCGCTGCCACGGCCCGACCGGGCTGGGCCTCGAGGATCCCCAGGCGGCCGAGAAGGGCTACATCGGCCCGCCGCTCAACAAGCAGGAGAAGCTGTTCCAGCACCTGAACGTCGGCTACCTCCAGAACGTGCTGGCGGTCGGCGGCCGCTACGTCTGCGGCAACGCCAAGTCGCAGATGCCGGTGTGGTCCAACCAGGGCAACCCGCCCGGCCCGCTGAACTACATCCAGATCGACGACGTGATCGCGTTCATCCGCGCGCCCAGCACGGAAACCTTCGTCGTCAAGGATCCTTCGCTCAACGAGCCGGTGATCGACCCGGCGACCGGCCAGGAGAAGACGTTCAACGGCTGGCGCGATCCCAACTACAAGCCGGCCCCGGGCGCGACGCCGTTCCCGGACTGCTGGCTCGACGCGATCGCCGGCGGTGGCGGCGGCAGCCAGGCGCCCGGCCGCGTCGATCGACCCGAACGCGCCGGTCGTGAAAGTCACCGCCCCGTCGGGCGCCGCGTCATCGGGATTCGATCCCACGACGCTCGATGCCAAGGCGGACACCGCCTTCACCCTCGAGTTCGACAACCAGGACACCGTCCAGCACAACGTCGTGATCGAGGACTCGAGCGGCAGCCCCATCTCGATGGGTGACACCGCGTTCTTCACGGGCCCCGAGGTCCGCAAGTACGCGGTGCCGGCGCTGAAGGCCGGCGACTACAAGTACCTCTGCCAGGTCCACCCGACGACGATGACGGGGACGCTCACGGTCAAGTAGCCCACGGGCCCACGCCACCGGCACGGGCCGACAGGAGGACGATGGCGCAGCAGGCGGCGCTTCCAGCGGGACGAGCAACGACGCGAGGCCGGGCCCTCTTCGGGCTGCTCGATCGCGACGGCTGGGGCTGGGCGTCCGTCAAGGCGGTGTTCTGGTTCATCGCGATCATCTTCCTGCTGGGCTACATCCCGGACCGCGCCTACTACTTCATGGTCAACCGGACGATCGACCTGGGCATCCTCGCCTGGAGCCCGATCAACCTCTGCCCGCCGTCGAACGAGTCGCTGCCGTGCCCGCCGCCCGTCGGGGCGGCGATCCCGTGGGAGGTCGCGCCGCCGGAGATCTCGCTGCCGAAGCCGCGGACCGACGGCTCCGTCATCCAGTCCAGCACGCAAATGCTGTACATCGGCGGCAGCGACGGCTCGAAGCCGGCCGACACGGTGTTCGTCACGACGACGTCGGGACCAGGCAACTTCGACAAGTGGCGGGACGGGCCCAAGCTGCCCGAAGCTCGCACCGACGGCGCCGCGGCGTTCTCGGGCGGCAGCATCTTCTACGCCGGCGGCATCGGGCCCGACGGCAAGCCGACCGCGACGACGTACATCATCTCGACGACCGGCCAGAACGGCGCAGCTGGGCAAGTGGCAGACGGCGAAGGAGGCGGGTCTCGACCTCGACCTGCCGCAGCCGATCGCCGGGGCGGTGCTCCTGCCGGTCTCCGACGGGCTGCTGCTCGTCGGCGGGACGTCCGACGGGAAGACGCCGGTGAAGTCCGTCTGGAAGTCCGCCTTCGACCGGAGCGGCAAGCTCCAGAAGTGGGTCAAGCAGCCCGACCTGTACCTGGCCGTGAGCAGCGCCAACGCGGCGGTCGCCGGCGACTTCGTCTGGGTGTACGGCGGAACCTCGACCGACGGCCCGACGAAGACGGTCCAGCGCGGCGAGTACGGGACCGGGTCGCAGGCGACGCAGCTCCAGCGATGGGGCGTCGCCGGCGGTGGCACCGACCTGCCCGAGCCGCGGACGAACGCCAGCGGCTTCGCGGCGAGCGGTGCGCTGTACCTGGTGGGCGGCAACGACGGCACGAAGCAGCGGACCGAGATGTACTGGGCGGTGCCCGACAACAGCGGCAACATCCTCGAGTGGAAGCACCTCGCCCAGAGCGACCTGCCGGAGTCGAGCGGCGGCCTCGAGGGCTCGGCCCCGGTCGTGCTGGGCCCGGACGCTGTCCTCATCGGTGGCACGACGGCCAGCGGGGTTGTCGCCGGCGCGGCGCGTGCCAACCTCGCGCCCCAGGCGCCGTTCTTCCAGCTGGGGCTGGTCGGAGCGACGGTGCCGGCGCTGAAGATCGACGGCGAGATCGGCCAGCAGCTGGGCTACCTGGCGGCGAATACCGTCGGGGTCATGAACTTCGTGATCCTGCTGCTCGTCGGCTGGGCGTTCGCCCACAAGGAGAAGGTCGCCGCCGGTCGCGAGTGGCTCAAGAACCGACGCGCGGCGCGCCGCGCGCGCTAGGTCGGATCGCCTAGCGCGATCGGCCTCGCCGGGAGCGATCGATCAGCCGCGGTTGACCGGCAACCCGCGGCGCTCCCACTCGGCCGTGCCGCCGGCGACGTTCGCGACGTCCGTCCAGCCGCTCCGGAGCAGGAACCCGGTCGCAGCCGCCGAGCGGTTGCCGCTGGCACAGATCACGTAGATCGGGCGGTCCTTCGGCAGCTCCGCGGCGCGGGCGGCGAACTCCGACATCGGGACGAGGACGGCGCCGTTCGCCCGGACCGTCTTGTATTCGTCGGGCTCGCGGACGTCGACGAGCAGCGGGCCGGCCTCGTCGGCCGCCTCGAGCTTCGCGGACGCGTCGGACGCGTCGATCGTCGGCAGGCCGCCGGGCGGCATCGTCATCGCGGGTTCCTCCTCAGCACGGGTGGCTCGATCTCGGTCTCGCCGGCGGCGATCCGGGCCAGCCGGTCGTCGATGGCGTCGATGAGGTCGTCGAGGTCGAGACCGCCGTCGACGCCGGCATCGCGCGCGCCGACGAGCAGCGAACGGGCGCCCTCGAGGTTGCGGGCGATCCCCGGCGGGTTGCCGCGGACGGCGTGGACGAACCCGGCGGCGACCTTGATCAGGCCCTGGTAGAGCTCGCGCTCGCCGATGTCGGCGGTGCCCATCCAGGCGGGCTCGAGGATCTCGTGGGCCTCGAAGAAGTCGCCCCGGTCATAGGCGGCGAGGCCGCGCTCGTAGGCCGCCAGGCGCTCGGCCTCGGGGAGCGGCCGGTAGGCCTTCGCGCGACCGCCCTGGAGGATCGTTCCGGGGGCCGCGCCCGCCGCGCCGGCCGCTACGTCGGCCATCAGGCCAACTCGATGAGCGGCCGCCGTCCACCGATCCCGTCGCTCAGCTCGTGCCACCACTCGACGTCGCCCTCGCCAAGGCGCCAGCACAGCCAGACCTGGCGGCCGGCGACGAGGGCCGGGAAGTCGACGAGGCCGGTCTCGATCTCGCGGAGCGTCACGCCCAGCTCGTCGATCCGGGCGACGCCGGCCTGCATCTGGTCGATCACGCCCTGCATCCGGAGGCGGAGCCGCCGGCGCTCCGCGGCGCTCTCGCTGGTTCGAGCGGCGGCATCGTCGGCGGTGCGCTCGGCCGAGGCGTCGCCGGGTGCCGTCTCGAGGGCTGTCCGGCGGGCGAACTCGTCGCGCAGGGCGATCAGCTGGGACCGCTCGTCGCGGAGCGTCTCGAGGATCGTCCGGAGCTCCGGGATCGTCTCGTTGGCTTCATCGAGGTCGAAGAACCTGGCCATCCGGCCGATTCTATCCGAGCCGGCGCGAGAGCCCGGCGAGGGGCCTCGTCGCGGGCTATGCTCGCGAGGACGATGCGATCGATCCTCCTCTGGATGGCCCGCAACCAGTGGCTGCGCGAGCGCCTCCCCAAGCTGTGGTTCGCCCGCCGGGCGGTCCGGCGGTTCATGCCCGGCGAAGACGCCGATTCGGCGCTCGCGGCCGCGGCAGGGTTCGCCGCCGACGGGATCACGGTGATGTTCACCCGCCTCGGCGAGAACGTGACGAAGGCCGAGGAGGGCGACGCCGTCGCCGAGCATTACCTCGGCCTCCTGGACACGATCGCCGACCGCGCGATCGACGGCGAGGTCTCGGTCAAGCTGACCCAGCTCGGCTACGACATCGATCGCGACCGGACCCTCGCCCACTGCGAGCGCCTCGCCGAAAAGGCGGCCGCCCAGGGCCGGACGCTGTGGGTCGACATGGAGGGCAGCGACTACGTCGACGGCACGCTCGAGCTGTACGAGCGGCTCCACGCGGCCCACCCGAACACCGGCATCTGCCTCCAGGCCTACCTCCACCGGACGGCGGCCGACATCCAGCGCCTCCTGCCGCAGAACCCGGGCGTCCGGCTCGTGAAGGGCGCCTACGCCGAGAAGGCGACGGTCGCCTACCAGAAGCGGCCCGAGGTCGACGCGAACTACGTCGCGCTCGCGGTCGCGATGCTCGAAGGCATGCGGGCCGGGCACACGGTGACGCTCGGCCTCGGGACGCACGACGTCGAGCTGATCGAGCAGATCGCCGAGCACGCCGTCGCGCTGGGGCTCGACCGGACCGCGTTCGAGGTCGAGATGCTCTACGGGATCCGGAGCGGCGAGCAACGCCGGCTCGCGAAGGCCGGCTACCGCGTCCGGGACCTGATCGCCTACGGCGAGGCGTGGTACCCGTGGTACATGCGCCGCCTCGCCGAGCGCCCGGCGAACGTCCTGTTCGCGCTCCGCCAGCTGCTGCCCTGACCCGCGTAGCTCCGAGGTCTGATCAGCAAGGCTGATCAGGGCACCACCGCCGCGAGGCTGCAACGCGCCGCGGCCGCAACCGGATGCGGCGCCTGTCCCGGGACCGGCTACAGTGACGCTCCGCGGAGGAGGCGAGCCGTGCGCCCAGCAACACGGATGCAGACGATCGGGACCGAGTCGGCGTTCGAGGTGTCGGCCCGCGCCCGCGCCCTCGAGGCGACCGGCCGGAGCATCATCCACCTCCAGATCGGCGAGCCCGACTTCGACACCCCCGCGAACGTCCGCGACGCGGCGAAGCGGGCGCTCGACGAAGGCGCGACCCACTACGCGCCCTTCCCGGGCATCCCGCAGCTGCGCGAGGCGATCGCCGACGACGCCACCGCTCGCAAGGGCTTCCCGGTCACGCCGGACCGGGTCTTCGTCACAGTCGGTGGCAAGGGCGTGATGCTCTACGCGATCCTCGGCCTGATCGACCCGGGCGACGAGGCGATCGTCCCGGACCCCGGCTACCCCATCTACGAGTCGCTCGTCCGCTTCGTCGGCGGCACGCCCGTTCCCATCCCGATCCGGATGGAGAACGACTTCCGGCTCGACGTCGACGAGCTCGCATCGCTGATCACCCCGAAGACGCGGATGATCGTGATCAACTCCCCGGCGAATCCGACCGGCGGCGTCCTCACCCGCGGCGACATCGAGCGGATCGCGGAGCTCGCCCAGCGCCACGACCTCGTCGTCCTCGCCGACGAGATCTACGGCCGGATCCTCTACGACGGCACCGAGCACGTCTCGATCGCCTCGCTGCCCGGCATGGCCGAGCGGACGATCGTCCTCGACGGGTTCAGCAAGACCTTCGCGATGACCGGCTGGCGGCTGGGCTACGCGATCGTGCCGGAGTGGCTCGTCCAGACCTACGGCCAGCTCGTCATCAACACGATCAGCTGCGCGCCGACGTTCGCCCAGGTCGGCGCGGTCGAGGCGCTGCGTGGGCCGCAGGACGACGTCGACACGATGGTCGTCGAGTTCCGGGCCCGGCGCGATCTCATCGTCGACGGCCTCAACGCGATCCCCGGCATCCGCTGCCTTCGCCCGACCGGCGCGTTCTACGCGTTCCCCGATATCGCGGGCACGGGGCTGACCGGCGCGGAGCTCGCGGAGCGGCTCCTCCAGGAGGCCGGCGTCTGCGTGCTGTCCGGGACGGCGTTCGGGGGCGTCGGGCGCGACCACGTCCGGATCTCGTACGCGAACTCCCGCGAGAACCTGGGCGAGGCACTGCGCCGGATCCGGGCGTTCGTCGACGAGCTGCCCGGCGTTGCCGGCTCCGAGGTCGCCGCGGGCGCGTCGCGGTGACCCGGCCGCGGGTCTTCATCTCGAGGCGGATCCCCGACGAGGGCATCGCCCCGATCGAGGCGATCGCGGACACGACCGTCTGGCCCGACGAGCTGCCGCCTCCGCGCGCCGCGCTGCTCGAGGCGGTCGCGGGCTGCGACGCGGTCCTGACGCTCCTCACCGACCGCGTCGACGACGAGTTCCTCGACGCCGCGGGGCCGCAGCTCAAGGTCGTCTCGAACTACGCCGTCGGCTTCGACAACGTGGACGTCCCGGCCTGCACCAGGCGCGGGATCCCGGTCGGCAACACGCCCGGCGTCCTGACCGACACCACCGCCGACCTGGCGTTCGCCCTGATGCTCGCCGCCGCCCGCCGCCTGCCCGAGGGCGACCGCTACGTCCGCGGCGGCCGCTGGAAGACGTGGGGCCCGCTGCTGCTCCTGGGGCCCGACGTCCACGGCGCGACGATCGGCATCGTCGGCTTCGGGCGGATCGGTCAGGCGGTCGCGCGGCGGGCGATGGGCTTCGGGATGACGATCGTCTACCACGACGTCCAGCGCGCGGCAGCCGCCGTCGAAGCGGCCTACGGCGCGGAGTTCCTGCCGCTCGAGGAGCTGCTCGCCCGGTCCGACTTCGTCTCGCTCCACGTCAACCTGACCGACCAGACGCGGGGCATGATCGACGCCGAGAAGCTGGGCTGGATGAAGCCCAGCGCGGTGCTCGTCAACACGTCGCGCGGCCCGGTCGTCGACCACCTCGCGCTCGCCGACGCGTTGCGGACCGGGACGATCTTCGCGGCCGGCCTCGACGTGACCGACCCGGAGCCGATCCCCGCAGACCATCCGCTCGTCGGGCTCGACAACTGCCTCATCGTGCCCCACATCGCCTCGGCGTCAGTCGCGACGCGGGCGAAGATGGCCGAGATGGCCGCCGCCAACGTGCTGGCCGGGCTGCGCGGCGAGCGCCTCCCGACGCCGGTCAATCCTGAGGTCCACGGGGCGTAGGCGAAGCGGGGCGAGCGAAAGGCCGACCGGCGGAGCCGGTCGGCCTCGTGATTCGCCAGGTGGATCGGGCCGTGGGCCCGCTGGTCAGCCCGCGCTCGGCCCCGAATCGGGCGGGGGAGCGGCCGGCGGCGGCGCCGCGGGCGGGGGCGGGGGAGCGGCCGGGGCCGGAGCCGGGGCGGCCATCGCCGGAGCCGCGGCGGTCGGAACGGCCGTGCCAGCCGGGGCGGCCATCGCCGCTGCCGCCGCCACGTTGGCCGCGGCGAGCTGCTCCATCGCCACCCGCTGCTCGGGCGTGAGCCGATCCATCTCGGCCTTCACGAAGTGCTCCTTAACGCCCGGATAGTTCAGGTACATGTAGATGACGAGGGCGAGGAACCACGGGATGGTCTCGGCCTCGACTGACGACCCGAACAGGAGCGCGAAGAAGCCCCAGATGAACGTGAAGAGCGCGATGAAGTTGCCGAAGCCCCACGCGTAGCCGCGCAGGTTCCAGAAGCCAACGGCCTCCCAGAACCAGATCAAGGCGAGGATCGCGCACCAGAAGATCTGGCCCCACTGCGGCGAGTTGAACGCCACTTCCTTGCCGACGAAGGTCCAATTGATGATCCCGGCGAAGATCAGGATCCGCCAGATCTGTACGAGGCCGGCGAGCCCTGCCCCGAGGGCGAGGAGCGTCACGCCGATAGGTCGTTGCATCCGGTTTCCCACCTCCATTGCGAATGGTCGACCGCTTCGGGTCGCTTCCCTCAACGGCTCCGCGACGCTCATCGTACTGCTCGCAAGCCTGCGAAGATGGCCCGCGAGCGTGCTACCGTCGCCGACGGGCCGGTAGCTCAGCGGTAGAGCAGGGGACTTTTAATCCCTTGGTCGTGGGTTCGATCCCCACCCGGCTCGCCGCCGGCCGCTCCACCAGAGGCGCCTCGTGACCGACCAGCCGGACGACGACCGCGACCGACCGTCGGACGCAGATGCGCACGCCGACGCCCACGCCGATGCCGGGGAAGGCGGCCGCCGCTCGGTCTGGAGCCGGCGAGTCGCGATCGCGCTGCTCGTCACGTTCGGGGCGTTCGTGCTCCTGAACGTCGCCGTCGTGCTGGCGCTCCTGTTCCGGAGCGTCGCGCCGGGCGCCGGGCCGTTCGGCCACTAGCGCGTCGCGGACGAGCGAGACCCCCAAGCTCGTTCCACCGCCGGGGGACGATGTCGTGCTCGGGGGCCTCGATACCTAGCAACGACGGCGACCCCGACGTTAGGCGTCAGATCCACACCGAGACGACCGTCGCGGCCACCAGAACGGCGAGCGCCACCGACACCGGTTTCGACCAACGACCGCCGTGAAGCACGCGGGCGAATGCGCCACCGCCCGCGGCCCAGAGCGCAGCGGTCGGGATGACGACCGCCATCATCGTGAGCGCCACGACGCCGGTCCCGAGGGCGATCGGCAGCTCCATCGGCCGGAACGTCGACATCGCGCCGAGCGCGAACACCCAGACCTTGGGGTTGATCAGCTGGATGGCCGCCGCCTGCGCGACGCCGAGTGGTCGAGCGACCTGGGCTTCGCGGAACGCTCCCGACCGGGCGATCGACACCGCCAGGTAGAGGAGATACGCGGATCCCGCGACCCGCATCGCGACGCCGACCGCGGGCCGAGACGCGATCAAGAGCCCAAGGCCCGCCCCCACCGCCAGGGCCATGACCCCGATCCCCACCGCCGTTCCCAGGATGTGCGGTGCCGTGCGCCGGAACCCGAATGTCGAACCGGACGCGAGCAGCAGGACATTGTTGGGACCAGGGGTGACCGAGCTGACGATCGAGAACCCGATCAGGCCGATGAGCGTGCCCATCTCCCGACCGTAGGCGGCCGCTCGGCGGCGGTCTTGTACGATCCTGCGATGGTGGCTCGCGTTGAATCCGCGTCCGTGGTTGCGTGGAAGCCCTCGGTCGCGGGTGTCCGCGAGGCACTGACGGCGTCCTTCACGACGCACGCCTACCCGCCGCACGTCCACGATGTCTGGACGCTCTTCCTCGTCGACGCCGGCGCCGTCCGGTACGACCTCGACAGGCACGAACGCTCCGCAGAGCCGTCGATGGTCTCCGTGCTTCCGCCGGGCGTCGTCCACGACGGCCGCCCCGCGACGCCTGGTGGCTACCGGAAGCGGGTCGTCTACCTCGAGCCGAGCGTGCTGGGTGAAACGCTGACGGGGCCGGCGGTCGACCGGCCGTGGATCGTCGACGCGCCACTTCGGAGCGAGGTCTCCCGGCTCCACGACGCCCTGGGCTGCGCGGACGATGCGCTCGAGGCCGAGACGCGCCTCGCGTTCGTCGCCCAACGCATCCAGCGGGCCCTGCAGCGCGACGAGCCTCCGCACGCACCCGGGCCCGACCGCGCGACGGCGGCGAGGCTGCGGGACTACCTCGACGCTCACGCGTTCGAGCCGATCACGCTCGCGGACGCGGCGCTTGCGATCGGCTCAGGTGCGACGCATGCGGCCCATTCGTTCGTCGACGCGTTCGGGATCGCGCCGCACGCCTACGTGCTGGGTCGCCGCCTCGAGGCCGCCCGCGCGCGGATCCTCGCCGGCCAGGCGTTAGCCGACGTCGCCGCCGAGGTCGGGTTCTACGACCAGGCTCACCTCACGCGCCGGTTCCGGCGGTTCCTCGCGACGACCCCCGGCCAGTACCGGGCGCGCTCGCTCAGGGAGTGATCGTCACGCTCGCCGAGGCGAGGCTCTTGTCGGCCTTGCTCTTGAACGAGACCAGGTAGCTGCCGGGCGCGAACTTCTGGGGCGTCAGGTCGACGCCGTAGGTCGTCCCGGTGCCGCCGGGCGAGGGCGGCAGCGTCGCCTTGATCGAGCCGTTGATCTCGATCGTGATCTTCAGGTCGCTCGGGTCGCGCGGCGTGATCAGCGTCGCCACAGCGACGACCGGGCTGCCGTGCTTGAACGTCAGGGCCCGGTCGTAGATGAACATCGTGGCCGAGTCGTACGCGGTCCCGAACCACGTCGCGGCGATCGGCGGGACCGCCTGCTCCTCGGTCGTGCCCGGTCCGCCGACGATCCCGGTCGCGCCCTCGTTGCCCCCGCCGCCTCCCCCGCCACTGTCGCCACACGCAGCGAGCACGACTGCGATGAACAACACCCCGAGGGCTCGCCTCATGTCGGTCCTCCTGCTGCCGGACAGTGGATCGCTGGCGAAAGGGTAACGATGCGGGCCGGAGTTTGTCAGGGTTTCAGACACGCTGGATCGCCACCCTTCGATATGGTTCTCTACACACATGGCTCTGAGCGTGGATCGGCACGCACGACGCCGGCCCATTCCTCGACCGAGTCGGCGCGTTCCTGGGCCGTCGCGAGGCGGAGCACAACCTGCTTTTCGGGATCCTCGACTCGCTCCGCCGCGACGCCTCGATCTCGGATGGGCCGCCGATCCTCGCCGAGGTCCGCGATGGCCACGAGATCGTCGCGGTGGCCATCCGGACCCCGCCCCGCAACCTGGTCCTGTCGGAGTGCGACGTGCCGGCGGCGGTCGACGCCCTCGTCGACGACCTGGTCTCGGCCGGCGAGGCCCTGCCCGGCGCGCTGGGCCCGGTCGAGGCGATCCGCCGGTTCGCCGAGCGCTGGTCCGCGGCAACGGGCCAGCCGCACCGCCGGCAGCTCTCCGAGCGGGCGTTCCGGCTCACGCGGGTGATCCCGCCGCCACCACCGCCGGGCGAGATGCGCCTCGCCGGCGCCGCCGACTTCCAGATGCTCGTCGACTGGCTGCTCGCGTTCACGGCGGAAGCGCTCCCCGAGGAGGACAACGACCCCGTCGACGCCGAGCGAGCCGTCAGCCGCTGGCTCTACCAGGGCTTCAAGCAGACCTACCTCTGGGAGCTCGACGGGCGTCCCGTGTCGTGGGCGGGCGTCGGCGGGCGAACGCCGCACGGCACGCGCGTCGGGCCCGTCTACACGCCGCCCGAGCACCGCCGCCGTGGCTTCGCCGGGGCGCTCGTCGCCGCCGCGTCGCAGGCCCAGCTCGACGATGGGCTGGAGTTCTGCTTCCTGTTCACCGACCTCGCCAACCCCACCTCGAACCACGTCTACCAGGCGATCGGCTACGAGCCCGTGACCGACATCGACGTCTACGTCTTCGGCTGACCGCCCCCGTTTCGCACCCGTCCCGCCACCGAATCGCACAGGTTCCGCCGCCGCCCGGGGTCGCGACCCCGTCAACGACCGCTCGTAGCCTCGGCCAAACCAGCTGCGGAGTGGAGGACGAGATGCGACGTCGAGCGATCCGTGGACTCGTGGGCGGCCTGCTTCTGGCCGTGGCCCTGCCAAGCCTGGCCCTCGCAGCGGACGGCGACGCGCCGCCGATCGACAGCGGCGACACCGCCTGGATGCTCATCGCCACCGCGCTCGTCATGGTCATGCTGCCCGGCCTCGCCCTGTTCTACGGCGGCCTCGTCCGGCGCAAGAACGTCCTCTCGACGATCATGCACAGCTTCTTCGGGCTGGCCCTCGTCAGCGTCGTCTGGGTCCTGATCGGCTTCTCGCTCGCGTTCGCGCCCGACGCGAACATCCTCGGCATCCCCGGGCTCATCGGCGGGCTCGACTTCGCCGGGTTCATGAACGTCGGCCTCACCCCGTCGCTGATCTACGGCACGACGATCCCGTTCGTCCTCTTCGCCGCGTTCCAGCTGATGTTCGCCGCGATCACGCCGGCCCTGATCACCGGCGCCTTCGCCGAGCGGAAGCGCTTCGCGAGCTTCGTCATCTTCACGCTCCTCTGGTCGGTCCTCGTCTACTCGCCGATCGCCCACTGGGTCTGGGCGTCCGACGGCTGGCTCTACAAGCTGGGCGCGCTCGACTTCGCCGGCGGCACCGTCGTCCACGCCTCGTCCGGCGTCTCGGCGCTGATCGTGGCGCTGCTGATCGGGCGGCGGGTCGTCAACGGCGACCGGATGGAGCCCCACGACATCCCGATGACCGTCCTGGGCGCCGGGCTCCTGTGGTTCGGCTGGTTCGGGTTCAACGCCGGCTCCGCGCTGGCGGCGAACGGCCTCGCGGCGAACGCCCTGCTCGTCACGAACACCGCCGCCGCCGCCGCGACGATCACCTGGGTCCTCGCGAGCTACATCCACAAGCGCAAGGTGAGCGTCTCGGGCGCGGCCTGCGGCGCGGTCGCCGGCCTCGTCGCGATCACGCCCGGCGTCGGGCTTCGTGACCGCCGGCGGGGCGCTGACCATCGGCCTCGTCGCCGGCGGCCTGTGCTACGGCGCGACGCTCCTCCGCGAGCGGGTCAAGGTCGACGACGCGCTCGACGTGTTCGCCGTCCACGGCGTCGGCGGGACGTTCGGCGCGATCGCGACCGGCGTCTTCGCGACGACGCTGATCAACCCGCTCGGCCGTGGCCTCATCGACGGCAATCCCCAGCAGGTCGTGACCCAGATCGTCGCGGTCGGGGCCACGATCGCCTACGCCGTCGTCGCGACATTCGTGATCGTCAAGGTCGTCGACGTCGTCCTCGGGATCCGCGTCCCGAAGAGCGAGGAGGAGGTCGGGCTCGACCTGGCCGTCCACGGCGAGGTCGCCTACCAGAGCTGATCCGCGGTCCGGGATCCCTGCCCGGACCGGCCCCCCGACGACCGCCCGACGACCCCCCGGGCGGTCGTCCCGCCTCACGGAGACGCCGATGCCCCATCCCCGCCGCCGATCCGATGCCCCGCTCTACGACCCGAGCTTCGAGCACGACGCGTGCGGGATCGGGTTCGTGGCCGACGCGGGCGGGCGGTCGCGCGACCGGGTCCTGCCGCTCGCGCTGGGCGGGCTGGCGGCGCTCGGCCACCGCGGCGCGTTCGGGGCGGACGGGGAGTCGAGCGACGGGGCCGGCGTGATGCTGCCGCTCGAGGCGCCGCTGCTGGAGCTGCTGGCGGGTGGCGCGGCGCGGCGACCGGCCGGCGGTCGCGATGCTGTTCCTGCCTGGCCGGGCCGGCGTCGCGGCGACCCGCGGCCCGCGAGCTCGTCGCCGAGGCGCTCGCGACCGAAGGGCTGGCAGTTGCGTCGTGGCGGCGCGTGCCGGTCGACGCCGGCGCGCTGGGCTCGGCGGCGGCCGCGACCCGGCCGGACGTCGCCCAGGCGATCGTCGACCGCCCGATCGACCCCCGCACCGGCCGCCCGATCCCGGACGCCGAGTTCGACCGGCGCCTCGTCCTCGCCCGGCGCCGGCTGGAGATCGGCGGCCCGGGCCGAGGGTCTCGACGACCTGTCGGTCGCGTCGATGTCGTGCCGGACCGTCGTCTACAAGGGCCTCGTCGCCGGCGGCCGTCTCGCGGCGTTCTACCCGGACCTGGCGCGCGCCGATCGCGCTCAGCCACGCCCTGTTCCACCAGCGCTACGCGACGAACACCCAGCCGACCTGGCGCCTCGCCCAGCCGTTCCGCTCGATCGCCCACAACGGCGAGATCGACACCGTCCGCGGCAACCGCGAGCAGGTCCGGGGCCGGACCGGCGACGCCGTCGCGGGGCGGGCGGCGGCCGTGGCGCGCGACCTCGTCGAGGCCGGGCCGCTCCTCTCGCCGGAGGGCTCCGACTCGCAGTCGCTCGACGAGATGATCGAGCTGCTCGTCGCGACCGGCTGGGACCTGGGCTCGGCGCTGCTGGCCGCGATGCCCGAGGCGTCGTCCCTCCGCCGCGCGCCGCACCCGCACGCGGCCACGCTCCGGCGGGGAACCGCCGGGCTGCTCGCCCCGTGGGACGGCCCGGCCGCGATCGTCTTCTCCGACGGCCGCCGGGTCGGGGCGATCCTCGACCGCAACGGGCTCCGACCGGCGGCGTTCGCGGTGACGTCGGACCGGCTCGTCGCGGTCGCGTCGGAGGCCGGGGCGATCCCCCTGGCCGCGTCCGACACGGTCCGCCGCGGGCGGCTGGGCCCGGGCGAGATGCTCCTCGTCGACCCGCGGCGCGGGGCGATCCTCGAGGACGCCGACGCGAAGGCCCACCTGCTCCGCCGCCTGCCGATCCACGACGCGCCGCGTCCGGCCCACGTCGACCGGGCACCGTTGGCCGCGACGCCACGGCCCGCAACGCCGTCGTCGCTCCGCTACCTCGCCGGGCTTGATGCCGAGAAGGCCCGCCTCGACATCAAGACGATGGTCGTCGAGGCCCACGAGCCGCTCTGGTCGATGGGCGACGACACGCCGACCCCGGCCCTCGGCCGCGTCGACCGGCCGGTCGCCGACCACCTCCGCCAGGCGTTCGCCCAGGTCACGAACCCGCCGATCGACCCGGAGCGCGAGAAGGCCGTGATGGACCTGCGGGTCGACCTCGGCCGGCGGCCGGCGCTGCTCGGCGGCCCGCCGCGCGTCAGCCGCCGCTCACGCACGATCCGCCTGAACCGCCCGGTGCTCGCCGACCGCGACGCGCTCCTCGACGCGTTCCCGGGCCGGGTCCGCCGGCTGGAAGCGACCTGGCCGGCCGGCGAAGGACCAAACGGCCTCGCGGCGGCCCTCGATCGACTCGCCGAGGCCGCGGTCACCGCCGCGCGGCACGGGCGCGGAGCTCGTCGTCCTGTCGGACCGCTCGTTCTCCCGCTCGCGACTGCCGATCCCGTCGGTCCTCGCCGCCGGCGCTGTCAACACCGCGCTCACCGACGCCGGCCTCCGCGGCCGGACCGACGTCCTCGTCGACGCGGCCGACGTCCTCGACGTCCACTCCCTCGCGATGACGCTCGCCGCCGGCGCCACGGCGGTCGTGCCGTGGCTCGCGGTCGAGCTGGCGATCGAGACGGCCGGCTCCCGCGGCGTCGAAGACCTGACGCCGGACGCCGCCGTCGACAACCTGCTGACGGCGTTCGAGGCGGGCCTCCGCAAGACGCTCGCCCGGATGGGCATCAGCACGATCGCCTCGTACATCGGCGGGCTCCTGTTCGAGTCGATCGAGCTCGACGACGACGTCCGCGGCCGCTGCTTCCGCGGCGCGCCGGCGTGGCCGGGGACGATCGGGCTGGCCGACCTCGCCGAGCGCGCGCTGCGACGCGCCGACGCCGCCAGGTCGATCGCCGACGACATGCCGTCGAACCGCCTGCCCGATCCCGGGTTCGCCCGCTTCCGAGCCGACGGCGAGGCCCACCTGTTCTCGCCGCGGAACGCCGCCGAGTTCGTCGTCCTCGCGTCGGGCGACGCGCCGACGATCGACGCCGCCCTCGAGCGCTATCGGTCGGCCCTGGCGGGTCCCGCGTCGGTCGTCCGCGACGGGCTGCGAATCCGCCGCGCCGCGGCGTCGGCCGCCGTCGACCTCGCCGACGTCGAGCCCGCCCGCGACATCGTCCGACGCTTCGTCGTGTCGGCGATGTCGGTCGGGGCGCTCTCGCCGGAGGCCCACCAGGCGCTGACGATCGGCATCCAGCGCGCCGGCGGCGCCGCGAACACCGGCGAGGGCGGCGAGGACCCCGCCTGGTACACCCCGCACCGCGACGGGCGAGCGCCACGACGCCCGGATCAAGCAGGTCGCGTCGGCCCGCTTCGGCGTCACCGCCCAGTACCTCGCGCGCGCCGACCAGCTCGAGATCAAGATCGCCCAGGGCAGCAAGCCCGGCGAGGGCGGCCAGCTGCCGGCGAAGAAGGCGACCGCCTACATCGCGATGCTCCGGCGCGGCCAGCCCGCGATGTCGTACATCAGCCCGCCGCCGCACCACGACATCTACTCGATCGAGGACCTCGCCCAGCTGATCGCGGACCTGCGGGCGATCAACCCCGCGGCGCGGATCGGCGTGAAGCTCGTCGCGACGCGCGGCGTCGGGACGATCGCGGCCGGCGTCGTGAAGGCCGGCGCGCTCGTACGTGCACCTCAGCGGCCACGCGGGCGGGACGGGGGCGTCGCCGCTGTCGTCGATCAAGCACGTCGGCGCGCCGTGGGAGCTGGGGCTGGCGGAGGTCCACCAGACGCTGCTCCGGAACGGGCTGCGCGACCGCGTGGCGCTGCGAACGGACGGTGGGCTCAGGACCGGCCGCGACCTGCTGGTCGCGGCGCTGCTCGGCGCGGAGGAGTTCGCGTTCGGGACGGCGATGCTCGTGGCCCTGGGCTGCGACATGGCCCGCCAGTGCCACCTCGACACGTGCCCGACCGGGATCGCGACCCAGCGCGAGGATCTCCGGGCGAAGTTCAGCGGCACGCCCGAGGCGGTCGAGCGGTTCGCGCTCGCCCTGGCGGAAGACTTCCGGCGCGAGCTGGCCGCCGCCGGCGCCCGATCCGTGGGCGAGGTCGTCGGGGAGAGCCGGCGCCTGCTGGCGCCGCGCCGGTCCGCCGACCGGACGCTGCGATCTCGGCGCGGTCGTGGGCGCGGCACCCTGGACTGCCTCCGTCGCCCGCCGCGCGACGCCCGCGCTCGCCGGACGCGACGTCCCCCGCCAGCCCGCGTCGCCGCTCGAGAAGAACCTCGTCGCCGCGCTCGGCGGCCAGGCCGGGTTCTCGCGCCGGTGGCCTGCGGCTCACGACGGCCGACCGGTCGTTCGGGGCGGCGCTGTCGGGCGCGCTCGAGCGCGGCCAGCTCCGCGGGCCGATCCGTCTGGAGCTCCGCGGCGCGGCCGGCCAGTCGTTCGGCGCGTTCGCGGGTCCGGCGCTCGAGCTGCGGCTGATCGGCCAGGCGAACGACTACGTCGGCAAGGGCCTGTCGGGCGGGCGGCTCGTCGTCGCCCCGGAGCCGGACCTCGCCGCCGACGCCGCCCGCCAGGCGATCGCCGGCAACACCTGCCTCTACGGCGCGACCGGCGGGCGGCTGCACCTCGTCGGCCGGGCCGGGATGCGGTTCGCCGTGCGCAACTCCGGCGCGGAGGCGGTCGTCGAGGGCCTCGGCCAGCACGGCTGCGAATACATGACCGGCGGGGTCGTCGTCGTACTCGGCCCCGTCGGCGCCAACTTCGGGGCGGGGATGACCGGCGGCCGCGCCTACCTGTACGACCCCGACGGCCGCCACGTGGCCGCGCTCGACGCGCGAAGCGTCAACGCCGTCCGTCTCGCCGATGCCGCCCGTGATCGCGAGGACGGCCGCACGCGCGTCGGCGGAGCTCCGGGCCCTCGTCGCCGACCACCGCGAGGCCGGATCGGCGCTCGCCGCCCGCCTCCTCGCCGAGCGCCACGATCTCGAGTCGGACGTCTGGCTCGTCGAGCCGGTCGCCGTGCAGGCGCCGCCGGCCGCGGCCGCCACGGCGGACGATCGCCACCCGATCACGGAGACGCGATCCGCTCCACGGACGGCGGCCGTCTGAGGTCACGGCGCGGCGCATCATGCGCCCGTGGAGTCGAACCTCGATCTCGTCGCCGCGGCCGACCGCAACCTCGTCGGCTCGTTCCGGAAGCTGGCGGAGCATGTCCAGGGCGGCGCCGCTCGCGAGCGTGACGGCGTCTTCGCGTTCCGGACAGGCCTGCCGATCGCGCTGTTCAACGGTTGCATCGTCCATCGGCCGTCGTCGGTCGACGACGTGCGCGACGCGCTCGACTGGCTCGGTCCCGACCTCCCCTACGAATGGTGGATTCGAGAGGAGATGCTCGAGGGGTTCGCCGGCCTCGTGGGCGACCTCGGGCTGGACTCCCAGGACTGGCTGACGCCGCAGATGGTCCTCGCGCCGTCTGCGGCGATCCCGGATCCAGGACCCGGCGTGTCGACGCGAGTCGTCGCCGACGAGGCCACGTACGCGGAGTTCATCGGCGTCTTCGCCGCCGGCGGCGGCACCGACGAGGTCTCCCGGCGGGTGTTCCCGCGGACGTTCGTGGCCGACCCGGGCGTCGTCTGCATCACGGCCATGCTCGACGGCCGAGCGGTCGGCACGTCGGTGGCGATCCGGACCGGCGACGTTGCGGGCGTGTACGCAGTCGGGACGCTGCGCGACGCTCGGCGGCGGGGCGTCGGAACCGCCGCCACCTGGGCCGCGGTGTCCGCGGGTCGCGCCTGGGGCTGCGAGACGGTCGTCCTGCAGTCGAGTGCGATGGGCTTACGCCGTCTACGAGGCGATGGGCTTCCGGACCGTGGTCCGCTACGCGATCTACGCGCGCCGCTGAGCGCCGCCGCAACCGGATCGCAACCGGGGCGCTGCCCACTCGGCGGTGTTCGCCGCGCGAGGCCCGGCGTACATTCGCCGTCCTCCCGGCGTCCCCGCGCCGGGCTGCTCGTCTCGTGCCCTGACCGAGGAACCTCAGATGCTCCACCCCACCGCCCCGCAGTTCGGACCCATGCCGGCCGTTCGCGACGGCCGCGCGGCGCCGGTCACCTGTGCCTCGTGTGGCTGTCGCCTCCAGGCCGTCGGCCATGCCGGCGCCGAGGCGTGGTTCCACTTCAGCCCGCTCGCTGGTCGCGACGCCCGCGGCTGCCGGGTCGACTGCGCCGACGCCGCCCACGACGCGGGCGGCCGCGCGAGCCTCGTCCTCGCCTGATCGCCGGTCCGGGATCGTCGCGCGGCCGTTGTGCCGCGCCGCTCAGTTCGCCCGCGCGCCCTCGACGTCGATCCGGTAGCCGACGCCCCGGATCGCGACGATCGCCGGTCCGCCGGCCGCCTCGACCTTCGCCCGGAGCCGGGCGAGGTGCGGCTTGAGCCAGAGCAGGTCCGGATCGGTCTCCGCCGGCCAGCCGGCGCGGGCCAGCAGGTGATGCGGGACGATGTCGCCCGCCGCCCGGACGAGCGCCTCGAGGAGCCGGTATTCCGTCGGCGTCAGGACGAGCGCCTCGTCGCCGACGTGGGCCTCGTGACGAGCCGGCTCGAGGACGAGCGCGCCCGCGGTCAGCGGTCCGGACGACGTCGCGCCGGCCGCCCGGTCGACGCGGCGCATGACCGCCGCGATCCGCGCCAGCAGCTCGGCCTTGCCGAACGGCTTCACGAGGTAGTCGTCGGCGCCGATCCCGAGCGCCTTGACCTTCGCCGCCTCGGCGCTCTCGCCCGAGACGACGAGGATCGGCGCCGGGCCGCTCGCCCGCATCTGGCCGGCGACCGTGAACCCGTCGGGCCCGGGCATCGCGAGGTCGAGCAGGACGATGTCCGGCGACTCCTCGCGGAAGCGCTTCACGGCCGTGAGCCCGTCGTAGGCGGTGATCACCTGGTGGCCCTCGGTGCCGACGAGCGCGGTGATCGCGCCGACCATCGCCGGGTCGTCGTCGACGACGAGGATGCGGAGCGGCCGGGTGGGGACGGTCATCATTCGACGTTACACCGCTGCTGCAGCCGGGAGGGAGACGACGAAGCGGGCACCGGTCGGGTCGACCGGCTCGCACCAGAGCCGCGCGCCCATCGACTCGCCGAGCCGCTTCGCGGCGTACAGCCCGATCCCGGAGCCGCGGGCCGTGTGGGTGTCGCGCCGGGCGTACGGCTCGAAGATCCGCTCGCGCCACTCCTCGGGGACGCCGGGGCCCTGGTCGGTGACGCCGATCCGGACCCAGCCCTCGACGAGCGTGCGGTCGATCGTGATCGTCGTCTCCGGCGGGGCGTACTTCACGGCGTTCTCGATGAGGTGCTCGAGGATCTGGCGGAGGCGCGGCGGATCGGCGAGGGCGTGCTGGCCGACACCGGGCTGGATGTCGAGGTTGTGCTGGCGGACGAGCGGCCCGACCGAGGCGACGACCTCGCGGATCGCGGCCTCGACGTCGGTCGGCTCGACGGCGGCCGGGACGTCCGGCACGATCCGGACCGACTGGAGGATCGAGTCGACGAGGCGGTCGAGGCGCTCGACCTGGGCGAGCGACGCGTCGTGCCACGCGTTGCGCTGGGCGCGGCGGGCCGGGTCGCGCGACTCGCGGCCCTCCTCGAGCGGCGGGTCCTCGGCGAGGAGCTCGGTGTAGGCCCGGACGACGGCGAGCGGCGTCCGCAGCTCGTGGGTGACGAGGGCGATCAGCTCGCCGCGGGCCTCGTCGATCCTGGCGCATCTCCGCGAGGCGGGCCTCGGCCTCGGCCTGCTGGCGGCCCTTCTCGACGATGCCCGCGAGGAGGTCGCCGATCGCGCCGAGCTGGGCGGCGTCGGCCGGGGTGAACGCGCGATGCTCGCTCGGTCTGGACGTTGAGGACGCCGACGACCTGGTCGTTCCACGAGAGCGGCACGCTCAGCATCGAGGCGACGAACCGCCGCTGGTCGATGCCGCGGACCCAGAGGAAGCGCTTCTCGGCGGCGACGTCGGGCACGACGAGGGGTTCTCTCGTCTTCGCGACGTGGCCGGTCACGCCTTCGCCGTAGGGCACCTTCGCCCGGCCGATCTGGAAGCGGTCGAGGCCGTTCGTCGCCGCCAGCGTCAGGTAGGCTCCGTCCCGATCCAGCAGGTACAGCGAGGTGACGTCCGCGTGGAGCGCGTCGCGGGTCCCGTCGACCACGGTCTCGAGCAGCTCGTCCCACGTCCGGGCGGTCGTCGCGAGGCGGGCGACCTCGTGCAGGAAGCGGAGCTGCTCGAGCTGCTCCGCCTCCGCCGGTCGCGCCTGGGTCTCGCGTTCCGGTGCGGTCATGAGGGCCACGATACAAGCGTAGGGGCGGAATCAGCGCCCGAAGGTTGCGGGAGCGAAGCGCCGGGAATGCGGAACGGTGACGGCTGGCACGCCTGGACGACGCTGGACGCGTTGCCGCCTGCGCTCGCGCTCACGCACTTGCGAGTGCGCTCGCTTGCGTGCTCGGACGCCGCCTTGCCAGCTCGCCCATCCGCGCCGAGCTGCCGCCTCGGACATCCGGAGCGCGCCGCGTGACGGCGCGCGAGGCCAACGTCGCGGTCCGGGCCGAGCCTTCGTCGGTCGGGACGTCGCGGGCGCGGGACCGGCTCGCGCTCGAGATCCGGCTGCTCGGGTCGCTGCTCGGCCAGGTCATCGCGGAGCAGGCCGGCGTCGAGCTGCTCGATCTCGTCGAGCGCGTCCGGCGGACGACGATCCGGCTGCGGCGCGAGGACGACGCCGCGGAGCGGGAGGCTCTCGCCGCGCTGCTGGCCGGCCTCGACCTCGACCGTGCGGAGGTCGTCATCCGGGCGTTCAGCCTCTACTTCCGGCTCGTGAACCTCGCCGAGGAGCGCGACCAGGTCCGATCGTCCCGGCGGCCGCGAACGGACGAGCCGCGAGGACCCGATCGGGGCTGCGATCGCGGCGCTCGGCCGGGGCGGCGCGGACGGCGACGACGCGCGCGAGCTCGTCTCCGCGCCTCCGGATCACGCCGGTGCTCACGGCCCACCCGACCGAGGCCCGCCGCCGGACGCTGCTGCTCGCGATCCGCCGCGTCGAGCGCCAGCTCGCCCGCCTCGAGGACCCGCTGCTCGACGCCGGCCGAGGACCGCGAAGCGCGACGCCGCCTCCGCGAGGAGATCACGCTGCTCTGGCGAACCGCCGACCTCCGGGCGGTCGCCGCCGTCGCCGCTCGACGAGGTCCGGACCGCGCTCGCGTTCTTCGACGAGACGCTGTTCGGCGCCGTGCCGCGCGTCCTGCGGGCGGTCGACGCCGCGCTCGACGGCGCCGAGGGTCGCGGTCGTCGACGTTCCGCGGCCGCCGCTCCTGCCGCCGATGCCGAGGCCAGCGACTCCGGCCGGACCGGGACGCGGCCGCCGCTGGTGCCGGCGTTCCTCGCGCTGGGGCTCGTGGATCGGCGGCGACCGCGACGGCAACCCGACGGTGACGGCCGAGGTCACTGAGCGGACGATGCGGATCCACGCCGACCACGTCCTGCGCGGCTACGAGGCGGTCGCGACGCGACTGTCGTCAGACGATCGCCGCGGCGACGCCGGCCCCGCGCGACCCGCGCGCTCGCGGACGCGCCTCGCCCGCGACGCCGAGCTGCTGCCCGAGACCGACCGCGATCCTCGGCCGGCGCTTCCCGAACGAGCCGTACCGCCAGCGGTTCGGGTTCATCGCCGAGCGGCTCCGCCGGACGCGGGCGTACCTGACCGGCCAGCAGGCGCCGCTGACCGGCCGCTACGAGTCGGCGGCGGAGCTCGACGCCGAGCTGGCCGAGATCCAGGACGCGCTCGTCGCCGACGGACTCGAACGGTCGGCGTGGGGCGAGGTCCAGGACCTGCGCTGGCAGCTCGCGACGTTCGGGTTCCACCTCGCGGCGCTCGAGATCCGCCAGCACAGCGCGGTCGATCGGGCGGCGCTCGAGGCGCTGGAGGGGTCGCCGACGACGATCGTCGCGCCCGGCGTTAGCGCCGGCCGAGGTCGCGGAGACGTTCCGGGCGATCGGAACGCTCCAGGGCCGGTTCGGCGAGGCGGCCGTCGACCGCTACGTGGTCAGCTTCACGAAGTCGGCCGACGACGTTCGCGCCGTGCTCGACCTCGCCCGGGTCGGCGGGCATCGCGGCCGCCGGACGGCGCGCGTGCCACTCGACGTCGTCCCGCTGTTCGAGGACGCGGCGACGCTCGAGGCCGCGGGCCCGCTGCTCGACGCGATCCTCGCCGACGACGCGTACCGCGCCCACGTCGGCCGCCGCGGCGACCGCCAGGAGGTGATGCTCGGCTACTCCGATTCGAACAAGGAGTCCGGGTACCTCGCGGCGAACTGGCTGATCCATCGGGCACAGTCGGCGCTGGCCGAGGTCGCGCGGCGGCGGGGCGTCGAGCTGACGCTGTTCCACGGCCGCGGCGGCGGGATCGGGCGCGGCGGCGGGCCGGCAAGCCGGGCGGTGCTGGGCCTCGCGCCTGGTTCGCTCGAGGGCCGGCTGAAGCTGACCGAGCAGGGCGAGATCGTCGCCGAGCACTACGCCGACGCGGGGATCGCGATCCGCCACCTCGCGACGATGACCGCGGCCGTGGTCACCGCGTCGAGCCGTCGCCACGCGTCGAGCGTCGCGGCGGCCGAGTCAGCCGGGGCGCCGATCCTCGACGAGCTCGCGGCGACGTCCCGCGACGCCTACCGCTCGCTCGTCGATCGACGACCCCGGGTTCGTCGGGTTCTTCCGGCTCGTCACGCCGATCGACGAGATCGCGACGCTCCGGCTCGGGTCGCGACCCGCGTCACGCCGGAGCGGTGGCGGGGCTCGGCGCGACGACGAGCTCTCGATCGCCGACCTCCGGGCGATCCCGTGGGTCTTCGCCTGGTCGCAGGCCCGGATCGACCTGCCCGGCTGGTTCGGGCTGGGCGCCGCGTTCGACGCGTACGCCGCGGCCCACGGCGAGTCGGGCGAGCGCGAGCTCGTCCGGCTCTATCGGTCGCTGGCCGTTCTTCGCGAGCCTCCTCGACAACGCCGAGCTGTCCCTGGCCCGCGCCGACATCGGCGTCGCCCGCCAGTACGCGGCGCTGGCGCCCGGCGACGACCACGCCCGCCGCTGGTCCGCGATCGAGTCGGAGCACCGCCGGACCGTCGCGTGGCTCCTCCGAATCACCGGGCGCGAGCAGCTCCTCGCCGGCGACCTCGAGCTGCGGCGGCGGATCGTGCTTCGCGACCCGTATGTCGACTCGCTCTCGGCGATGCAGGTGATGCTGCTCGGCCGGCTGCGGGCCCGCCCGCCCGACGACCCGGAGCGCGAGCGGCTCCTCCGCCTCGTCCAGCTCACCGTCAACGGGATCGCCGGCGGCCTCCAGGCGACCGGCTAACAGGCCCCCGCCCGGTGCGTCCACCGCGGCTAGAATCGACTGTCGTTTCTGATGCGCGTCGCGGGAATACCCGGGATGGCCCGACGGCGGCCCCCGGGATAGACCGACGGCGCGCGCGACGCCGTGACGCCCGCACCGCCCGCGCGACATTCCCGGGACTCGCATCAAAACCGGCGGTCTCGTGTTCTGGCGGTGCTCAGTCGAGGCTCAGCCGCTCCCCGTCGCGGGCGACGACCGGCGTCGACGCGCCGAGCGCGAACCAGTGCGCGGCACCCTCGCCGGCCACGGTCCAGTCGACGCCGCCGTTCCCCGCCGAGATGACCCCGGTCCGCTCGTCGAGCCCCAGGTAGCCCACCCCGCGCGGCCCGATGCGCTCGGCGCTCGCCTGCCACGCTCGGCGCCGCGCTTCGTCGAAGTGGGGCACGACCGCGACCCCGGGCACGTACCCCAGGCCCGCCACGCCGCCCGCCGGCGTCCACGTCCACTCCGCAAGCGCCATGGCCCCGGCGCTCGCACCCGCGATCGTCGCGCCCCGCCCCCACGCGTCGCGCATCGCCTGCCCGGCCGCAGACGAGCCGAGGATCGCCGGGATCAGGTCGGGGTCGCCGCCCGGCAGGTAGACGAGGTCGGCCGCCGCGATCTCGGCCGCCGTCTTCGCGTCGGCCGCCGACCCGTCATCGACGACCCGCGCCACGGTGGCGGAGAGCGCGATCCCGGCCGCCGCCGCGCGCCGCTCGAGCGCCGCGACGCCGTTCGACGCCGCGAGGTCGGGCCGGCCCCGGGCCGCCGCCGTCGGCACGACCACCGCTCGAAGCGTCCCGTTCGCGCCCGGACTCGCCCGGACCGCGCCAAGGAGTGCATCCAGGAACGCCTCGTCGCCGGGCAGGAACTCGCCGCCGCCGTGGAGCGCGAGCCTGCCGGTCACGATCGGCGCTGCCGCGGCGATCGGGTCATCGAGGGCACCGGGCGATGATACGGGCATGGCGTCAGGCGGCCGTCGCCCGTACGATCTGGCTCCCATGTCGTTCGCCCAGCGACTTCGCACGCCCGTCTCGGCCTGGCTGGCCACGTGGTCGCCGATCCTGCCGATCCTCGTCGCCGAGTTCATCATCTGGATCGGTTTCGGGTCGCTGCTGCCGATCATGCCGCTCTACTTCCGCGACCACGGCGTCGACTTCGCGACGCTGGGCATCGTGGTCGCGGCGTGGCCTGCCGCCCGGTTGATCGGCGAGCCGATCTTCGGCTGGGTGGCCGACCGGACGCGGCGCGTCCCGCTGATGGTGACCGGCGCCGCGCTGGCCGGCGTCTTCGAGTTCCTGCCGCTCGTGTTCGTCGGGGCGGCGCCGTTCATCCTGCTGCGCGGCCTTGCCGGGTTCGCGACCGCGATGTACGACCCGGCGGCGCGGGGCACGGTCACCGACCTGACGCCGCCCGAGCGCCGGGGCGAGGCGTTCGGCCTCTACTCGGCGGCCCAGATGGGCGGCCTCCTCTTCGGGCCGGCGATCGGCGGCCTGGGCGCGTCGATCTTCGGCGGAGTGGCGTTCGTGTTCGTGTTCGGCGCGGTCAGCTCGATCGCGGCCGCGATCCTCGTCGGGCTCAAGGTGCGCGAGACGGCCGGCCCCGCTTCGTCGCGGCCGACAACCTCCTACGACCTGACCGAGTTCCCGGCACGGCCGGCGCTCGTCGCCGCCGATGAGAAGCTCGCTGAGCCCGCCAAGGCGCCGCCGCGCCTCCTGAACCGGCTGCTGCTCGCGGCGATCATCGTGAACATCGGGGCGAACTTCGCCGCGGGCACGTACGACGTCGTCTGGAGCCTGTACCTCGAGTCCCTGGGCGCCGGAATCGGGTTGATCGGCTTCACGTTCGCGATGTTCGGGCTGCCGATCCTGCTGCTCTCGCCGTACTTCGGCCGGCGGTCCGACCGCGGCGGTCTCGTCTGGTTCGTGGTCCTCGGTGGCCTCGCGCCGGCGATCACGGGCATCCTTTACACGGTCATGCCGAGCCCGGGCTGGGCGGTGCCGCTGATCCTCGTCGAGGCGACCGGCTTCGCCGCGCTGACGCCTGCGCTCTACGCGATCGTCGCCGCCGGCAGCCCGCCCGGCCGATCCTCGACCGCCCAGGGCCTGTTCGGCGGGGCCGGGACGATCGGGTTCGTGGCGGCGTCGCTGATCGCCGGCGTCCTCGCCGAGATGAACATCCGGCTGCCGTTCTGGTTCTTCTCGGCGGTCATGGTGATCTGTCTTGCGACGGGACTGCTCGTGGCCGGGCGGGCGCTGTTCACGTTCGGGAAGGGCGTGCCGGACGCCGACATCGAGGCGGAGGCGGCCGGCGGCGTTTGACCGATCCGGGGCTGGAGGGTAGCCTTCGAGGTCGCGGGGTGGAGCAGCGGCAGCTCGTCGGGCTCATAACCCGAAGGTCAGAGGTTCGAATCCTCTCCCCGCAACCAACGACTCCACCAGAACCCCGGTCCCGACCACCGGGGTTCTACCTTTTCCGGCGCCCTGCCCAGCCCCGGCGTGTTCTTCAGATGAACCTACGAGTTCGCGGCGACCTCCGGCGGGCGTGATTTTGCCATTCCGCTCGTCAGATGAACCGTCAGAGCCCGATCGAGCCATTCCGTTATCGGGTGCACAAAATCGGCTGCGCCGAAGGTCGTGACGCCGATAGGTTCGTTGGACGAACGTCCGGCGGCGAATGTTCGTTGGATGAACCGATCCGGCCGCTACTCCCAGCGGAACGTCCGCGCTGCGAGGACCACGGCGCCGACGCCCCAGATCGCCAGCAGCGCAGCGACCCGCGGCCTCCGGTGGAGCGGGCGACGCGCCCAGGGCCACTCGCAGGGCGTCGGCGAGCGGCGCGGCCGGCAGCGCGCCCGCGATCGCGGCGAGCGGCGCCGGCAGGTGGTCGATTGGCACGACGATCCCGCCGAGGACGAGGCTGAGCACGAACAGGACGTTCGCGACCGCGAGCATCGTCTCGGCCCGGAGCAGGCCCGCGAGCAGCAGCCCGATGCCGGCGAAGGCGAGCGTCCCCAGCAGCACCGAGACGACCACGAGGCCCCACGAGGCGCCGGCGGGCGCCTGCCAGCCCAGCCCGAGCGCGGCGACCGCGACGAGCAGCGCGACCTGGACGGCCTCGACGACGAGGACGGCGACGATCTTCGCGGTGATGAGCTCCGGCCGGCTGAGCGGCGACCCGCCGAGTCGCTTCAGGACGCCGTAGTAGCGGTCGTAGGCGGTCGTGATCCCGAGGCTGACGAGGCTCGTCGCGATCACCGCGAACGCGATCGAGCCCGGCAGCAGGAAGTCGACCGGCCGGGTCGTCCCGAACGGGATCGTGACGATCGAGCTGAAGAACACGAGAACGACGACCGGCAGCACGATCGTCGCGACGAGCGTCTCGCCGCGGCGGAGCGCGAGCCGCAGCTCCATCGCGGTCATCGCGAGCGTCGCCCGCCAGGCCGGCGCGGCGATCACGACGCGGTCCTCGGGTTGCGCATCCTCCGCCGCCGCCGCCGCCGACGAGCTCGAGGTAGCGCTCCTCGAGGCTCGCGCCCCCGCTCCGCAGCTCCACGACGAGCGTGCCGCGCTCGCCGCACCAGGCAGTCAGCGCGGCGACGAGTGCCGGCGACGGCGCCGCGCCCTCGATCGCGTAGCGGCCCGCGCCCTCGTCGGCGAGGGAAGCACCCGCGGCGCCGTCGACGTCCCGCAGCCGGCTCGCGAGGTCGACGCGATCCGTCTGGGAGAGGGGAGTCGTGAGCCGGAAGCGGACCCGCGCAGCGGCGCCGCTCGCGAGCTCCTGCGGCGACCCCAGCGCGACGATCCGGCCCCGGTCGAGGATCGCGAGGCGGTCGGCCGTCTGCTCGACATCGACCAGGTCGTGGCTGGTCAGCAGCACCGTGACGCCGTCCCCGCGGAGTGCCCTGAGCAGCTCCCGCGTCGCCGCCCGGCCCTCGACGTCCATGCCCGCCGTCGGCTCGTCGAGTGCCACCAGCTCCGGCCGCCCGACGAGCGCCAGCGCGAGCCCCAGTCGCTGCCGCTCCCCGCCCGACAGCCGCCGGTAGCGCGTCCGGCCGGCCGCCCCGTCCAGTCCCACGAGCGAGAGCAGCTCGTCCGCCGGCCGGGGCGAGCGATGGAACGCGCCGTGGAGTTGGAGCGACCTCGCGGGCGGTCATCCGCGGGTCGATCCCGCCGCCGCCCTGGAGCATCAGCCCGACCCGCGCCCGGTGGTCTCGCGACGCCGCGCGCCGGGTCGTCGCCGAGCACCCGGACCGTGCCCTCGTCGGCGCGCCGGTAGCCCTCGAGGATCTCGACCGTCGTCGTCTTTCCGGCGCCGTTCGGGCCGAGGAGCGCGAACGTCTCGCCGGGCTCGACCCGGAACGAGATCCCGTCGACGACCGCCCGGCCGCCGTAGCGCTTGACGAGGCCGTCGACCGCGATCGCGGGCGGGGCACTCCCCGGCGATCCGGCGCCGGCCCGCGAGCCACTCCCCGGAGCCGTCACCCGCCGCCCTTGATCAGGTCGTACTGCCTCTCGAAGTCGGCGTCGCCCACCTCGCCGATCTGGATCGATCGGAGGATCCCGTCGCGGTCGATGAAGTAGCTCTGGGGCCGGGCGACGACCCGGTACTCCTGCTTGATCGTGCTGTTCGGGTCGGTGACCGTCGCCCACGTCGCGCCCTTGTCGGCGATGAACTGGCGGGCAAGGTCCGGCGGGTCGTCCATGAGGATGCCGACGACGACGAGCCCATCGGCGGCGTGCTCCTCGAGCTTCGACTTCAGCAGCGGGAACTCCGTCCGGCAGGGGATGCAGTTGGGGCCCCAGAAGTTGACGACGACCGGGTGGCCGCGGAGCTCCTCCAGCCGGAACGGTGCGCCGTCGAGCGTGACCCCGGCGATCTCCGGCGCTGGGCTGCCCTTCTGGATCGGCCCGGCGCCGGTCGTCGCCGGTAGGGTCAGCGCGACGAGGACGAGGATCGCGATCGTCGCGACGACGGCCACGAGAAGGGCGATGGCGATCGGCCGGCGGGATCGCGGCCGGCGGACCGCGTCGGGCGTCTCCGCCACGTCAGGGACCGGCGACGAGCTCGCCGTTCATCAGGGTCGGATGAATCGAGCACTCGAACTTGTACGTGCCGGCCTTGAGCTGCGGCACGTCGTACGTCTGGGTCGCGACGCCGGGGAAGTCCTTGCCGTTGAACACCTTCGCCCCGGTCGAGTCGAGGATGTCGATGTCGTGGTTGGTACCCGCGTCCTGGTTCTCGAACGTGATCTTGAACGGCGCACCCGCCGGCGCGTCGAGCTTCGCAACGTTGAACTTCACGTCCTTGGCGATGACCGTAAGACCGCCCGGCGGCGGGCCACCCGATCCCGGCGCGCCGGACGCGGCCGGTGAGCCGCCCGGAGCCGGCGAGCCGCTCGCCGTCTCGCCGCTCGCGGACTTCGGCGGGAACCAGCCCTGGGTGAACACCACCCCGACGACGAGCAGGAGGCCCATCGCCCAGAACAGCCGCTTCGGCCACGCCGGCGCCGGGTCGTTCACGACGTGACCGGTCTCGTCGGCCTCGACCGTGTGGCGGAACTCCCGGCCCGCGTCGAGCAGCCAGCCGAGCAGCGGGATGATCGTGAAGACGACCCCGAACAGCAGGATCCAGCCCGGGAACACCAGCCCGAGGAACAGGAACCCGAGGCCGAGCGCGACGACGAACGGCCGGAACGTCGGGCCGGGCATGTGGACGCCCGGTGGCGGGATCTGGGGGACGGCCGGGACCACCGTCGGGTGCAGGTCGGCGACGTGGTCGTAGTCCTTGAGCGCCTCGTGGCCCCAGAAGAGCAGGGCAAGGACGAGGGCGACGACCCCGACGACGATCCACGGCCCGCCGAAGACGAGTCCGAGGAGGAGGAAGAACATCCCGATCGCACCGAAGATCGGGGCGTAGGTCGGGCCCGGCATGTGGAGGCCCGGCGGCGTGACCGGCGCTCGGCGCGGCCGGGCCGGACGCCGGCGCGGCCCGATCGTCGCGTACGCCCAGACCAGCCGGGCGAAGATCAGGACGACGAGGACGCAGCATGAAGACCGGCAGAAGCGAGATCAGTCCGCCCCAGTCCGGGATGACGAACTGGGACGCGAAGTTGAGGAGGTTGGTCCAGATCTGTTCGATCACGGCGGCGCGGCCGAGCCCCTAGTCGTTTGGGGAGCCGGCGATGAGCACGTAGGCCATCAGGGCCATCGCGATCCCGAGCACGCACGAGCATCGTCACGCCGGCGTAGTCCACGTGCAAGCCGAGGAAGTACGGGACGGCCCAGTAGACGAACCCGATCCCGACGAAGATCAGCCCGAGGAAGATCGCGTTGCGCGGATGTCTGAGCGGATGCATGCCGTCTCCCGCCTACAGGATGTAGAGCGTGGAGAAGAGCGCGATCCAGACGACGTCGACGAAGTGCCAGTACAGCGACGTCGCCTCGACGGCGTCATGGTGGCGCGAGTGAACTGGCCCGCGAGGCCGCGGTAGAGCAGGACCGAGAGCATGATCGCGCCACCGAAGACGTGGGCGCCGTGGAAGCCGGTCAGCGTGTAGAACGTCGTCCCGAACGTCCCGTCCGCGATCCCGAAGCCGAGCGTCGCGTAGTCGTACACCTGGCCGATCAGGAAGACGATCCCGAGGACGAGCGTGACCGCCGATGTTCCGGACGAACCCGGTCCGGTCGCCGCGCCGGATCGACCAGACGGCGAACTGGCAGGTGAACGAGCTGAGGATGAGGATCAACGTCAGGCCCGCCGCGAACCACGGCTCGGCGTGGAGGTTGAACGCCTCCGTCAGGGCCTGGTCGCCGGCGACGATCGGCGGCCAGACGGGCGCCGCGGCGCCGGACGCTGAAGTAGGCCGCGAACAGCCCGGAGAAGAACATCACCTCCGAGCAGATGAACAGGATCATCCCGAGGATCGGGTTGCTGATCCCGCCCCGGGCGTCGTGGGACAGGCCCGCGACCGCGCCGTGCTCCTCGGTGATGAGGGCGTTGGCGTTGCTCGTCATCGGGCCGCCCTCAGTTCCCGGCCGCCGGCGCTGGCGGCGCCGACCCGCGTCGATCGCGACCGTGTGCGTCGCCGTCCGGCCGTGGCGAAGGTCGAACAGCGGCCGCTCGGAGCGGATCTCGGGCAGCCGGTCGAAGTTGTACGGCGGCGGCGGCGAGCTGGTCGCCCACTCGAGCGTGTTCGCCTCCCACGGGTCGTCAGCCGGCGATCGGGCCGTTGCGGAGCGAGATGAAGACGTTCCAGAGGAACGGGATCATGCTCGCCGCGATCAGTGAACCCGCCGACCGTGGCCGCCAGGTTCAGGTCGTTCCAGCCGGCGTTGCGGCGTAGTCGGCGATCCGCCGCGGCATGCCGGCGAGGCCGAGCTGGTGCATCGGGAAGAACGTCAGGTTGAACCCGATGAACATCATCACGAACTGGACCTTGCCGAGGCGTCTCGTCGAGCATCCGGCCGGTCATCTTCGGGAACCAGTAGTAGAGCCCGGCGAAGACGCCGAACACGGACCCGCCGAACAGGACGTAGTGGAGGTGGGCGACGACCCAGTACGTGTCGTGGAGGGCGAAGTCGACCGGGACCGCGGCCGAGAACGCGCCGTTGATCCCGCCGATCAGGAACATCGTCAGGAAGCCGAGGGCGAACAGGAGCGGCGTCGAGAACGGTCAGCTTCCCCCGCCACATCGTGAAGATCCAGTTGAACATCTTCACGCCGGTCGGGACCGCGATGAGGAACGTCATGAAGCTGAAGAACGGCAGGTAGACCGCGCCCGTCGTGAACATGTGGTGGGCCCAGACCGAGAAGCCCAGCGCGCCGATGGCGGCCGTCGCGAAGACGAACGCCTTGTAGCCGAAGAGCGGCTTGCGCGAGAAGACCGGCAGGACCTCGCTGATGATGCCCATCGCCGGCAGGACCATGACGTAGACGGCCGGGTGCGAGTAGAACCAGAACACGTTCTGCCAGAGGATCGCGTTGCCGCCGGTCGATGGGTCGAAGAAGTGGCCACCGAGGTTGCGGTCGATGAACAGCATGATCAGGGCGCTCGTGAAGACCGGCGTCGCCATCAGCACGAGGATGCTCGTGACCATGACCGTCCAGACGAGGATCGGCATGCGGAAGAGCGTCATGCCCGGCGCCCGCATCTTGAAGATCGTCACGAGGAAGTTCACCGCACCCAGGATCGAGCTGGTCCCGATCAGGACGAGGCCCATGAGCCACAGGTCCTGGCCGGCGCCGGGCGATCCGAGCACGCGGTCCTCCGACGAGCGGCGTGTAGCTCGTCCAGCCGGCCTGCGCGGCGCCGCCGGTGACGAAGCCGAGGAACAGCAGGATGCCGCCGAGCGGCAGCATCCAGAACGAGAGCGCGTTGATCCGCGGGAATGCCATGTCCGGCGCGCCGATCTGGAGCGGGACGACGTAGTTCCCGAAGCCCGCCAGGATCGGGATGATGAACAGGAAGATCATCACCGAGCCGTGCATCGTGAAGAGCTGGTTGTAGAGCACCGCGTCACCGACCAGCTGCAGGCCGGGCCGCGCCAGCTCCGTCCGGATCCCGAGGGCGAGGAGCCCGCCCAGGAAGAAGAAGATGAACGAGTTGACGATGTAGAGGATTCCGATCCGCTTGTGGTCGGTGGTCGTCACCCACTCGTACAGCCCGCTGCGGTAGCCGGTGGCGGCGCGCGGGAGCGTGGTGGTCGCCATCGCTGCTCCTTACTGGACCGTGAGCGTGCCGAACATGATCGTCGGGTGGATCGAGCACTCGAACTTGTAGGTGCCCGCGGGGAGCGGCTTCTCCTGGTAGTCCTTGGTAGCCACGCCGGGGAAGTCCTTGTTGTCCTCGACCTTCTTGCCGCTGGCGTCGAGGATGTCGACGTCGTGCGGCGTGCCCGCATCCTGGTTGTCGAAGTGGATCGTGAACGGCTGGTTCGCGGGGGCGCTCAGGTCCTTCACGTCGAACGCGACGTTCTTGGCGACGACGTTGAGGACGGTGCCACCGCCGGGCGGCGGGGCGCCGGAGCCGGCCGGTTCACCGCTGGGCGGCGGCGGGGGCGAAGCCTCGGCCTCGGCGACCTTCTGGTCGTACCACGTCTGGAACTCGGCCGGCGACTTGATGCTGACGTCGAACAGCATGACGTCGTGGCCGATGCCGCACAGCTCGGCGCACTGGCCGTGGATCACCTGGTCGGCCCAGCTCCCCTCGACCGACAGGTCGAACTCGTTGACGTGGCCCGGGACGACGTCCCGCTTGAAGAGGAACGCCGGGACGTAGAACGCGTGGATGACGTCATTGCTCGTCAGGAAGAAGTGGGTGGTCTTGCCGGCCGGCAGGTAGAGGCCGCCGTCGGGCGCGAACGGCGTCGACACCGAGAACACCGGGTCGTCGGTCGCCTTCGCGCCGGGCGCCATGTAGTCGAACGTCCACTGGAACTGGCCGGCGTGGGCCCGGACGAGGAGGTCGGGTGCGTTCGACTTGGCCTCGACGGTGTTCAGCGTCTGCCACGAGATGAAGAACAGGAAGATGACGATCAGCGTCGGGACGACCGTCCAGACGACCTCGGCGAGGTTGTGGCCGTGGGTCTGGGGCGGCAGCTCGTCGTCGCCGGGCTTGCGGCGATAGCGGATGACCGTCCAGACGATCAGACCCTCGACGACGAGGAAGATCGCGACCGCGATGATGAAGACGATCGTGTAGAGATCGTGGATCGCCCGGCCCTGGGTCGTCGCCGGATCCGGCGGGAAGAAGCTCCGGACGATGGCCTGGCCGTTCAGGACGACCCAGATGGCGACGAGCACGGCGACGACGACAGCCACGAGCCCGATCAGGATCGTTCCGGACGAGGGCCTCGCTCCCGGGCGGCTCGACATGGGCCTCCTCGATCTCGTGTCGGCGCCGCCTGCACGCGGGCGGGCGCCGGGGCTGAGGACACTGGGTTCGGCCGATGGCCATGGTCCGAACGCCCGTCCGGACGCCGACCATTCTAGCCCGAGCGCCGCGCCGAGCGCCGACCGGGATCGCGCTCGCGGGCCGATCCCGGCGAGCGTGCGACGATGATCGGATGACGGCCCGTCTCGCCAGGCTTCGTCGCCCATCGGCCGTGGCGGCCGGCGGGGCGGGCGCGGCGGCGGGCGCGGTGGCCGTCGCCTCGCTGGTCGCGTGGCTCGCCGTCCCGGCGACGGTGCTCGCCCACGGTCCGGTGCCGGCCGAGCCGCCGACCGTCGCCAACATCCTGTTCGGCTGGTCGTTCGAGCCGCTGATCCTGCTGCCGCTCGTCGGCTCGGCGGTCGCGTGGCTCGCGGCGGTGCGGCGCGTGAACGCCGCCCATCCGGCCACGCCCGTGCCCCGGTCGCGGACCCTGGCGTTCTTCGGCGGGTTGTTCGCGATCGCGTTCGCGCTCCAGTCCGGGATCGATCAGTACGACACCGCGCTGTTCTCGATCCACATGGTCCAGCACGTCCTGCTCATCCTCGTCGCGGCGCCGCTGATCGCCCTGTCGGGGCCGGTGACGCTCGCCCTGCGCGTCGCCCGGCCCGACATCCGCCGGCGCTACCTCCTGCCGGTCCTCCACTCGCGGCCGGTCCGCTGGCTCTCCCACCCGGTCGTCGCCTGGCTGCTGTTCGCCGCCGTCATGTGGGGCACCCACTTCTCGCCGCTCTTCGACGCGGCGCTCGAGAACCCGTGGCTGCACGATCTCGAGCACGTCCTGTTCCTCGTGACCGCGCTGCTGTTCTGGTGGCCGGCCGTCGCCCGCGACCCGGCGCCGTGGCGGATGCCCCATCCGGGCCGGGTCATGTACGTCTTCCTGCAGATGCCCCAGAACACGTTCCTCGCGGTCGTGATCCTGTTCGCGAGCGGGCCGCTCTATCCGCACTACGCGACGCTGAACCGGCCGTGGGGTCCGTCGCCGCTCGTCGACCAGCAGCTGGCCGGCGCGGTGATGTGGCTCGCCGGCGACTTCCTCTTCATCGGCGCGATCATCGCGATCGTCGCCGGCTGGATGCGGTTCGAGGAGCGCGACTCGGCCCGGGCCGATCGGCAGGCCGCGACCGAGGAGGTCGCGATCCGGGCCCGCGAGGTCGTCCTCGCCGAGCGACTCGCCGACCAGCAGGAGCAGCACCAGGGAAGCTAGGCCCGGAGCTAGGCGCGGCTCCAGCCGCCCGGAATCGGGGCGTCGAGGAAGGCGCGGTAGCGCTCCGGGTCGACATTGCCTCCGGAGACGACCGCCACGATCGGGCCGTCGAGGTTCCCCAGGCCCGCCTCCTCGTTCCGGAACGCGAGCGCGGCAACGCTCAACGCGCCCGACGGCTCCACGACGAGCCGGCTCTCCTCGGCGGCGAGCCGGACCGCGGCCGCGATCTCCTCCTCGCTGACCGTGATGATCGCGTCGAGCAGCGCCGCGAGGTGGGCGAACGTCCGCTGACCCAGCGCCTGGGTCCGCGTCCCGTCGGCGATCGTCCGCGAGACGAGGTCGGCCGGCCAGCGGACGATCTCGCCGGCTGCGAGCGATGCCTTCGCGTCGGCGGCGAGCTCCGGCTCGACGCCGATCAGGCGGGCGCTCGGGGCGAGCGACCGGACGGCCGTCGCGACGCCGCTCCCGAGTCCGCCGCCGCCGATCGGGACGAGCACCGCGGCGACATCCGGCAGCGCCTCGACGATCTCGAGGCCGATCGTGCCCTGCCCGGCGATGATCCGGTCGTCGTCGAACGGCGGGATGATCGCGAGGCCGCGCTCCGCGGCGATGCGCTCGGCGACCGCCTGGCGCTCGTCGCTGGCCGTCCCGACGACGACGATCTCGGCGCCGTCCGCCGCAACTCGCTCGCGCTTGATCGCCGGCGCATCCGACGGCATGACGACGACGCACGGCGCGCCGAGCAGCCGCGCCGCGCGGGCGACGCCCTGGGCGTGGTTGCCAGACGAGTAGGTGATGACGCCCCGGGCCCGCTCGACGGGCGGCAGCGTCGCGACAGCGTTATAGGCACCGCGGATCTTGAACGCGCCGATCGGCTGGAGGCTCTCGGCCTTGAGGAACCAGCGCCGGGCCGGGGCCGCGAACGGCACCAGCGGCGTCCGCGTCGCGATGCCCTCGAGCCGGCGCGCCGCGGCGCGGACGTCGTCGATCGAGACGAGGCCGGGGTTCGCCGCCACGCTCATCAGCGGCGGCCCGCCGTCCGCTGGCAATCGATGCAGAGCGCGGCCCACGGGATCGCCTCGAGCCGCTCCGGCGCGATCGGCCGGCCGCAGCTCACACAGGCGCCAAACGTGCCCTCGTCGAGCCGCGCCAGCGCCGCGTCGACCTGGCCGAGGTGCTGCTCGTTGCGGTCGCGGAGCGCGAGGTCGCGCTGCTGCTCGAAGACCTGGGTCGCGGCCGCGGCCTGGGAGCCGTACGTCATCGGGCCGGGCGCGACGATGCCCTCGGCAAGGCCCGCGCGGAGCCGGTCGCGCTCGGTCTCGAGCGCCATTCGCGGATCGGGCGGCGGCGCGGCGTCGGTCGTCATCGGCGGATCGTACGACCGTTCGGCTTCGGGCCGGTCGAGCCGTGACGCGATATCCTCGCCGGAGCACGCACGGAGGAGCCCGGAACCATGGCCATCGCGATCGATCCCGTCTGCGGCATGGAGGTCGAGACGGACACCACGGACCTCAAGGTCGAGCACGACGGCACCACGTACTGGTTCTGCGGCAAGGGCTGCCTGCTCGAGTTCCAGGACGATCCCGAGAAGTACCTCGACGCGAACTACGAACCGTCGATGTGACGGAACCCGGCGCGAAGCCGCGGTTTAGTCGCAGTGAAGCCCCGACCGCCAGACTGGCGGCGGCGGATCCGAGACCGGGCACTCCTCGACGGGGTCGAACCGCCCCGCACGGCCCAGCCCAGGCCGAGGAGTCCAGACCATGCGTGACCTGTCATTCGGGCGCGCCCGCACCCTCGCCGTGATCGTCGTCCTCGTCGCGATCGCGCTCGTCCTCGAAGCCGGCCGGCGCTGGCAGCCGTAGTCCGGGCGCCGCTCAGGTTCGGCCGGCGGCCCCGGTGTCGCTCGTGATCCGCGTCGCGATGTAGACCGGGATCACCGAGAGCAGGATCGCGACGAGCCCCGCGACATTGACGAGCGCGACCTGGTTCGCCAGCCGGAAGCTCTGGAAGATCCAGATCGGGAGCGTCCGCACGCCGCCTGCGAGGAAGATCGTCACGATCACCTCGTCGAACGACAGGGCGAACGCGAGCAGCGCGCCGGCGAGGATCGCGGTCCGCATGTTCGGCAGCGTGATGTAGCGGAACGTCTGCCAGCTGTCCGCGCCCAGGTCGGCCGACGCCTCCTCGAGCGACGGCGCCGCCCGCCGCAGCCGGGCGATGACGTTGTTGTAGACGAGCACGATGCAGAACGTCGCGTGGCCGACGACGATCGCGAACATGCCGAGCGGCAACGACAGGGTGGCGAACGTCGTGCTCAGCGCCATGCCCGTGACGATGCCCGGCAGGGCGATCGGCAGGATGATCACGAACGAGATCGCCTCGCGGCCCAGGAACCCGTAGCGGGCGACCGCGAGCGACGCCAGCGTGCCAAGGATGACGCGCGACGAGCGTCGCCCCGAGCGCCGCCGCGAGCGACGTCACGAACGCGTCCCGCAGGCCCGTGTTCGCGATCGCCGTCTGGACCCACTCGAGCGAGAACCCGCTCGGCGGCCAGGCCGACGTCCCGTTCGCGTTGAACGCGTAGGCGATGACGAGCGCGAGCGGGAAGTACATGAACAGCAGCACCCCGGCCGTCGCCAGCCGGAGCAGGATGGAGCCGCCGCGCCCGCCGTTCACAGCGCCTCGAACGCGCCGAGGCGCCGGGCGAGCATCAGGTACACGATCATGATCGTGAGCGGCACGAGCGAGAGCGCGGCGGCGAACGGCAGGTCGGGCACGCCGAAGTTCGCGAGGATCAGGTTGCCGATGAACTGCGTCGTCGTGATCAACGACGGCGCGATGTAGTCGCCGAGCGTCAGCGAGAACGTGAAGATCGAGCCCGCGACGAGGGCCGGCACGACGAGCGGCAGCGTGACCCGCCGGAACGTCATCCAGCCCTTCGCCCCCAGATCAGACGACGCGTCGAGCACCGACGACGGGATCCGCTCCAGCCCGGCGAACAGCGGCAGGATCATGTACGGCAGCCAGAGATAGACGAACACGAGCCACAGCCCCACCTCGCCGTAGCCCGGGCCCTTGAGCCCGAACGGCGCGAGGAACCAGTTCATCACGCCGTCCTCGGCGAGGATCAGGCGCCACGTGTAGGCCTTGATCAGGTAGCTCGCCCAGAGCGGCATGAGGACGGCCACGACGAGCAGGCCGCGGACCCGCGGCGACGCGACGCGAGCCATGTAGTAGGCGATCGGGAACGCGACGACCGCGCACGTCACGGTGACGGCCGCGGCCATCAGCACCGTCCGCAGCGTGACCGTCCGGTACAGCGGGTTCTCGACGAGCGCCACGAAGTTGTCGAGCGTGAACTGGCGGATCACGAGGCCGGTGAACGCGTCGCGCGACCAGAACGCGTTGATGAACAGGATCAGCAGCGAGCCGAGATAGGCGATGACGAGCCAGCCGACCGGGCCGGCCAGTAGCAGCCCGAGGCGGAGCCGCGGCCGCCGGTGGAGCCCGCCGGCGAGCCGCCGCCGGCCCGAGGCGGGCGCGGGCGCCGGCGCCGTGGCCGGGGCGGCCGCCTCAGCCACGGGACCGTGATGCGATGGCCCGAGCCGGGAGGCTCGGGCCATCGGTTCCGTTCAGCGGGGGACGGATCAGCCCTTGATCTCCGTCCATGCCTTGACCCACGCGTCGAAGTCCTTGCAGGTCTTGTCGGTCCGGCCGTCGACGCACTTCGCCTCAGGCGTCTGCCAGTACCAGATGTCCTTCCAGAAGGCCTCGTCGTCGGCGTGGAAGATCTTGCAGTGGTCGGGGTTGACCGCCAGCGCGCACGCCTTCGAGTTGCCCGGCGCCTCGCCGAACCACTCGGCGATCTGGATGTTCACCTCGGGCGACACGATGTGGTCGATGAACTTGTAGGCGCAGTTCAGGTGCTTCGTCTTCGAGTTGATCATCCAGGTGTCGGACCAGCCCGTCGCGCCTTCCGGCGGCTTGATGACGTCGACCGGCACGGCCGGCGTCTCGCCCTGGAGCAGGTTCGTGATGACCTGCCACGTCGTGCCGACGGTCGCGTCGCCGTTGCGGAACGCGTCCATCTGCTTCGTGTAGTCGACCCAGTACTGGGAGATCATCGGCTTCTGCTGCTTCAGCAGGTCGACCGCCGCCGCGAACTGGGTGTCGTCGAGGGCGTACGGGTTCTTGATCCCGAGCTCCGGCTTCGTCTTCATCAGGACGACCGCCGCGTCGGCGATGTAGATCGGCGCGTCGTAGACCGAGACCTTGCCGGCGAACGACGACGACGGATCGAACATCTGGGCCCACGTCGTCGGGGCCGGAGTCACGTTGTCGGTCCGCCACATCAGCAGGTTCGAGCCGCGGCCGTGGGGCACGCCGTAGTGGACGCCGTCGACGGTGTTGTACGGCTTGTCCTTGAGGGCCGGGAAGATGTCGGCGTAGTTCTTGCACGAGGTCGACGTTGACCGGCTGGACGTAGCCCGCCCGGACGAGCCGCAGGCTCGCGTCGCCCGACGCCGAGATCACGTCGAACTTCTCGGGGTTCGTCGAGAACAGGCTGAACGCCTCGTCGGACGTCCCGAAGACCTGGACCGTGACCTTGCAGCCCGTCGCGTCCTCGAACGGCTTCACCCAGTCGACCGCCGGGTCGGTGCCGCCGTTCTCGACGTAGCCCGGCCAGGCCAGGACGGTCAGCGCGCCCTCGCCATCGCCGATCGCCGTCGGCAGGCTGGGTGCTGGCGTCCCGCCACCGCCGCCCGAACACGCGCTCAACACGAGCGCCATGACGCCGAGCGCCCCGGCGATCCTCCGCTTGTCCATGCTCCTCCTCCCGCCGCGCCGGAACGTCCGGCGCCGCGCTACGCGTCCCCGCCGCTGCCGACGGGGAGGGTGTGCTGCCGACCCCAGACGAGGCGGACAGTCTTGCCTTCCAGGGCGAGCGCCTCGGTCGAGGACGTCGCCAGGTTCTGCTGGGTCACGACGAGCTCGCCCCCGGCGTCGAGCGCGACGATGTAGCGGGTGTCGGGTCCGAGATAGACGACTTTCGCGATGCGCCCCGCCGCCGCGATCTCGTCGGCGCCGGGCTGGGCGTCGGGCTCGCCCAGGCGGATCTTCTCGGGCCGGACGGTGAACGTGCCGTCCTGGCCGAGGATCGTTCGCGCGACCTCGCCGCTGAGCAGGTTCGACGTCCCGACGAAGCCGGCGACGAACTGCGTCGCCGGCCGCTCGTAGACGCTGGCCGGGCTGCCGACCTGCTCGATCCGGCCGCGGTTGAAGACCGCGAGGCGGTCGCTCATCGTGAGCGCCTCCTCCTGGTCGTGGGTCACGTAGATGAACGTGATCCCGACCTCCTGCTGGATGCCCTTCAGCTCGATCTGCATCTCCTCGCGGAGCTTCAGGTCGAGGGCGCCGAGCGGCTCGTCGAGGAGCAGGACGCGGGGCCGGTTGACGAGCGCCCGGGCGAGCGCGACGCGCTGCCGCTGGCCACCGGAGAGTTGCGAGGGCTTGCGCTGGTCGAAGCCCTCGAGTCGGACCATCCGGAGCGCGTCCGCCACGCGCCGGCCGCGCTCGTCCTTGGGGACCTTCTTGACGAGCAGCCCGTACTCGACGTTCTCCGCCACGGTCATGTGCGGGAACAGGGCGTAGTCCTGGAAGACGGTGTTGACGTCGCGCTCGAACGGCGGCTTGCGGCTGACGTCCTCGCCGTGGAGCAGGATCCGGCCCTCGGTCGGGAGCTCGAAGCCGGCGATCATCCGGAGCGTCGTCGTCTTGCCCGAGCCCGACGGGCCGAGCATCGAGAAGAACTCGCCGTCGAGGACCTCGAGGTCGACGTGGTCGACGGCGGTGAACGACGCCGTGCCGGTCGCATCCTCGATCGCCTTCGCGACGCGCTTGCCCTGGGCGTCACTCGCGAAGACCTTCGTCAGGCCCTCGAGACGCACGGCGGGGACGGGCGCTGCGGTCGACGCGAGCCGCTGGTCTGGGGCGGGGCCGGGATCCGCGGAGACGGCGGTCGGGCTGGGTACGGCCAATCGGGTCCTCGGTCTGGGTCCGGAGGAGGCGACCCGCCGGGGCGGGGCCGTGACGGGTCATCGCCGCGTCCCAGCGCGGCCGATGCCGCACTGTGCGGTGCGCCTCGCGCCGGTGTCAAGCCGCGCGCGGGCTCGTCGCGCGGGGCGGTCAGCGGGTTCGCCCTAGACTCCCGCCGTGCATTCGCCGACCGTTCGCGCCGCCGCTCTCGCTGCGTCCTTCGTCGTGGCCGCGGCCCTCGTCGGGGCGTGCGACGCCGGCGCCGCTCCGCCGACGCCGCCGATCTCGCCCGGGACCTCGGCCGCGCCGCGCGAGGTCAACATCATCGCCCGCGACTGGACGTTCCAGCCGTCGGTCGTTGACGTCGTCGCCGGCGAGACCTTGTTGCTCCACGTCGTCAACGGCGGGCTCGACGTCCACGAGGCGGTCATCGGCGACGACAAGGCCCAGGGCGCGTGGGAGAGCGCCGAGGCCGCGGCCGCGGTCGGGCTCGCGCCGGGTGCGACGCCACGGGTCAGCGTCGACCCGTCGGTCGGCGGGCTGCGGATCGTCGTCGGGTCGGGCCAGCGGGTCGACATGGTCTGGACGGTGCCGTCCGCGATGCCCGCCGGCGGCCTCGTCGTCGGCTGCCACATCCCCGGCCACTGGGCGAAGGGCATGGTCGTGCCGATCCGATTCGTGCAGCCGGGCAGCGTCCCGTGAGCGTGCCCGGTGGTACGCTTTGAGTACGCACTGATCGAGCCGGAATGCGGTCGAGGAGAGAACGTCAATGGCCTATGTGATCGCCGAGCCGTGCATCGACGTGCTCGACATCTCGTGCGTCTCGGTCTGCCCGGTCGACTGCATCCACTACGAGGAAGGCACCGACCGGAAGCTCTTCATTGACCCGAACGAGTGCATCGACTGCGGCGCCTGCGAACCCGAGTGCCCGGTGAACGCGATCTTCCCCGAAGAGTCGCTCCCGCCCGAGTGGGCCAGCTACACCCAGATCGACGCCACCTGGTACACCGACAAGGCGGCGGCCCGAGCGGCGGTCGACGCGGCGAAGCCGCCGGCCTGACGGGTCCCTCGGCCGCGCCTGGCGCCCAGGGGCCGGTCCCGCGCTCACGGCGACCGCGGGAACTTGGCCAAATTCCACCCCGGGGAACGTTGTGCCCGGTCGGCGCCATTCCAGTGTCGGGCCCCTGCATCGTCATGCGCCGGCGGGGCCTGAATGCATCGCCATCCGGGCAACCTGCATCTGCATGCGACCCGCGGCTCGACCATCGTCCTGGACGTGGGATAACGGTCTCCCGGTGAGCATCTGGTCAAGTCGGGCCGCCCGGCGAGGCGCGCGGCCGCCGCGACCTACACTCGTAGCGTGCGAATCGTCTCTCTCCTCCCGTCCGCGACCGAGATCGTCTGCGCCCTCGGGCTCGAGGACGAGCTCGTCGGCGTCACCCACGAGTGCGACTGGCCGCCCGAGGTCGTCGGCAAGCCGGTCCTGACCCGGAGCGTCCACGACCTGACCGGGACGTCCAGCCGCGAGATCAACCGCCTCGTTGCCGACGCCGTTCACGGCGGCTCGTCGCTCTACGCCCTCGACGAGGACGCGCTCGAGGCGGCCCACCCCGACCTGATCCTGACCCAGGAGCTGTGCGACGTCTGCGCGGTGAGCTACCGCGAGGTCAACGAGGTCGCCCGTCAGATCGACGCCGCGATCACGGTCGTGTCGCTCGAGCCCACCTCGATCGAGGGCATCCTGAACACGATCTCGACCGTCGGCGCGATGACCGACGCCGAGGATGCCGCCGTCGAGCTCGTCGAGAGCCTCCGGACGCGGCTCGGGATCGTCGAGACGAAGGTCGTCGAGCGGCGCAAGGAAGGCCACGTGCCGCCGCGCGTCGTCGGGCTGGAGTGGCTCGACCCGCCGTTCGCGGTCGGCCACTGGGTGCCGGAGCAGATCCAGCGCGCCGGCGGCTGGGACCTTCTCGGCCAGGCCGGCGAGCGATCGGTCCAGACCGACTGGCTGGCGGTCGCGGAGGTCGACCCCGAGATGATCGTGCTGATGCCATGCGGCTTCCATCTCAAGGAGACCGTCGAGGAGTGGGGCCGCACGCCGCAGCCGATCGGCTGGAAGGAGATCGAGGCGGTCCGGCGGGGCAACGTGTTCGCGGTCGACGGCTCGGCCTACTTCTCGCGGCCCGGCCCGCGGGTCATCGACGGGATCGAGATGCTGGCCGAGATCTTCGACCCCGACGGCTTCGTCGAGACGTCGCCGCCGGGCGGCTGGACGCCGCTGAGCTGAGCGGGCCCGTGACGGCATCGACGACCCGGCCGCGCGCCACCTTCGACTGCCTCTGGTGCGGCCGATCGTGGACGACGCGCTCGCCCGACGACCTCGAGGGCTGGGCCCAGCTCTGCCCGGACTGCCTCGGCAAGGCCGGCGAGAACTCGTTCCTGCGGTTCCGGCTGCGCGACGCGATCGTCGCCCGCGGTGCGGCCGGCGGCGAGAAGCCGGCGGCAGCCAGCGCGGAACCGGCGCCCGGCCATGACTCGCTGGTCGACTACTACGAGGCCCGCGCCGGCGAGTACGACGACTGGTACCTCCGCCGCGGCCGATACGCTCGCGGGCCGATCCACGACGCCGCCTGGAACGCCGAGCTCGACGGCGCCGGCACCTGGCTCGACGGCCTGCCGATCCGGGGCGAGATCGTGGAGCTCGCGGCGGGCACCGGCTGGTGGTCGCCGCTCCTCGCCTCGAAGGGCGAGCTGTCGATCTACGACGCCGCGCCGGCCCCGCTCGATCGCGCGCGCGACCGTCTCCTCGCCCACGGCCTGCGCGCCCATATCCACGTCCGCGACGCATGGGCCGAGCCGGATCGGCCGGTCGACGCGCTGTTCTGCGGGTTCTGGCTGAGCCACGTCGAGCGGGATCGCACGGTCGAATTCCTCGCCCTCGCCCGCCGCTGGCTGAAGCCCGGCGGCCTGTTCGCGTTCATCGACTCGCTGCCGGATCCCCAGTCCGGCGCGGCCGACCACCCGACGCCCGCTGACGACACGTCCGTTCGGCGGCTGGACGACGGCCGGGAGTTCACGATCGTCAAGGTCTACCGCGAGCCCGCCGAGCTCGAGGCCGCGCTCCGCGACGCCGGCTTCGCGACGGCAGCGGTCACGACGACCGGCCGGTTTTTCGTCCTCGGCAGCGCGACCGCCTGAGGCGCTCCGCGCGCCGCAACGAGTCGCCGGCAGGCCGATCCCGCCGTGCCATACTCGGCCGGATGGGACCCCTCGCGAACCGCACGATCGCGACCGTCGGCTCCGGCGTCATGGCCGAGGCGATGATCGCCGGCATGCTCCGGGGCGCCCTCGTCGAGCCGTCCCAGGTCGTCGCGAGCCATCCCCGCCAGGAGCGGCGCGACCACCTCGAGCGGGAGTACGCGATCCGGGCGGTGCCGGGCAACGTCGAGGCGATCGAGAACGCCGACGTCGTGCTGTTCGCGATCAAGCCCCAGATGCTCGGCAAGGTGGGCCGCGAGATCGGGCCGCACCTGCGGCGCGGCCAGCTCGTGCTGTCGGTCATCGCCGGGGCGACGACCACGGCCCTGATCGGGACGCTCGGCCACGACCAGGTCATCCGGGCGATGCCCAACACCCCGGCCCGTCTCGGCAAGGGCATGACGGTCTGGTACGCGACGCCCGAGACGACCGCGGAGCAGCGGGAGCAGGCGGCCGCGCTGCTCGGCGCCCTCGGCGTCCAGCTCGAGGTCGACGACGAGAAGATGGTCGCGATGGCGACCGCCGTCAGCGGCACCGGCCCCACCTACGTGTTCCTCGTCATGGAGGCGCTGATCGACGCGGCGGTCCACCTCGGCTTCCCGCGCCACATCGCCCACGACCTCGTGATCGAGACGCTCGAGGGCAGCACGCTCTTCGCGAAGCAATCGGGGATGCACCCGGCGGAGCTCCGGAACATGGTCACCTCACCGGGCGGGACGAGCGCGGCGGCCCTCCACGAGCTCGAGTCGGGGCGCCTCCGGACCGTTCTGTCCGAGGCCGTCTGGGCTGCGTTCCGGCGGACCGTCGAGCTGGGCGACCAGCTCGAGGCGAGCGTCGGGACGGCCGGCTCCGAGTCGCGCGGACGCCCGTCAACCTGACGATGGCGGTCTCCGAGCCGGCTGGCTCGTCAGTCGGTGTCGCTTCGGTCATCGACCTCCGGCGGGCGCCCTTGGCCGACGTCCTCGCGATCGACTTCCGAACCGACCGTCGCGACTTCTGGGCCGACGAGGCCGAGATCTGGGATCGGCTGCTCGCCTCGTGGGCCGGCCTCGACGACGCCGCGTGGCGGCTCCCGGGTGCCGCAAAGTCCGACGCCGGCGGCCCCGACTGGTCGCTCCTCGAGCACGTCGCCCACGTCGTCGACTGGCTGGAGATCGGCCGGGACTACGTCGAGCGGGCGCTCGCCACTGGCGAGTGGCCGGCCGACGACGACTTCGAGGGCGGCGACTTCGACCGGTTCAACGAGAGCCGTCGCGATCGCTACGCGCCGATCGCGCCCGCGGAGCTGCGGCAGCGCCTCGCCGCCGCCCGCGAGGCGCTGCTGCCGGTCGCGGGGCGGCTCGATCCGGCGACGATCCGGGGCGACGCGGCCTGGGGCTGGGTCTACAACGTGTTCCACGGCCACGACCTCGACCATCTCCGGGTCGTCGAACCGTGGGCCGACTCGCTCCGCGCGCGACAGGTTCAGAACGACCCGTTCGGCGTCCCGCCGCAGCCCCACGCCTCGAACCTCGCGGCGGCGAAGACGGCGTTCTGGGCCGACGAGGTGTCCGTGACGGAGCTTTTCCGCGAGACAGTCCTCGCGCTGCCCGACGCGGCGTGGACGGCGGCCGAGACGACGCCCGGATGGACGGTCGCCGACCACGTCGGCCACCTCGCGGCCTGGTTCGACGAGGCCGCGGCCGCGATTGCGGAGCATCGACCCGGCGAGGCGTGGCGGCCGCTGCCGCCGGAGGGCGTGGACGCCTGGAACGACGCGGACGCGGCACGACGCCGGGGTACCCCGCCCGAGGCGCTGCGAGCGGCGTTCGAGGCCGGCCGCGACCGGCTGATCGCCGTCGTCCGGGACGATGCCCGACGCCGACTGGCTCGATCCGGAGGGCTTCGGCTGGGCATACGAGGACCTCCACGGCCACGTCCGGGCACACCTCGCGATGATCGGACCGTATGCTGCGCGAGCGCGCTGGCCGACCGGCTGACCGCCACGAGCGAGAGGGACCGAATGGCGACGGGGCGCGAGACCGACGCGGGGACCGCTGAGTCCGAGCAGCCGAAGGACGGGCCCGCGCCGGCAACCCCCCGGCGGCGACGTCGCCGGAAGAGCCCGGCGGCTGCGGCGACCCCGGCGACCCCGGCGGCCACCGCGAGCCAACGCCCGGCCCGCTCGACCGCTGCTCGCTCGACCGCGACGCCGTCGGCCCGGACCAGGCTGACGGTCGAGGCGATCGTCGCCGTCGAGCCGCCGCGGGACTTCCGCATCCACCCCCGCGACCGCTTCGTGGCCTACACCGCGGAGGCGGCCGGCGCCCGTCAGCTGTTCCTCGTGCCACTCCGCGGCGGCCCGGCAACCCAGTTGACCGCGTCGGAGAAGGCCGTCGGAGACCCGCAGTGGTCGCCGGACGGCCGTCGGCTCGCGTACGTCCGCGACACCCAGCTGCGGGTCGTCGACGCCGACGGCAGCCGCGACGTTGTCGTCACCGAGATGACCGGCATGTCGTTCCCACGCTGGTCGCCCGACGGCCAGGTGCTGGCGTTCGTGGGCCGGCGCAGGGGCTGGTCCCAGGTCTGGCTCGTCGACGCGCCGATCCCCCGCCGCGGCCGGCCGGCACGCGACCCGCAGCCGCCGGAGCCCGCGCCGCTCACCGCGACCGGCGTCGACGTCGAGGACCTCGTGTGGCTGGCCAACGGGCGCTCCGTCGCGGTCATGGCCTTCCGGGCGCCCGACCACGATGCCGGCTCGATCCACCTCGTCGACGTCTCGAGCGGGGCGGAGACATGGGTCGCCGGCGGCGGGATCGAGTGGGCGGCGGGCCCGCGTCCCCTCGCGGACGGCGGCCTGCTCTACGTGACCGACGCCGACGGCTGGTTCCAGGTGACCCGCCTCTCGGCCGACGCCCGCGAGCGCGCGGTCCTGACGAGCGGGCAGCAGGACCACGGCGACATCGGGACGCTGGGGTTCGCGCCGCTGCCCTCGCCGGACGGAGCGCGGTTCGCCCACGTCGACGTCCACGACGCCCTCGTCGACCTCCGCGTCGCGCCGATCGAGTCGGTCACGCCGCCCAAGCGCGGCCGCGGCCGCCCGCCGAAGAACCGCCCGCCGCTCGTCGCCGCGGCCGAGGGCCAGGTCGTCAACCCCTGGCCGGGCGTCTGGCGGGCCGTCGGCTGGACCCAGGACGGGGCGTGGGTCGCGGCCGTCGGCGAGAGCACGATCGCGGCGCAGGACCTGTGGCTGCTGCCGGTGCCGGGCGTCGCGCCGGCCGGCTCCCGGCCGCGCCAGGTGACGACGTCGACCCCGGCGGTCCTCGGTGCGACGCTGGCCGCCCGCCCCACGAGCGCCGGCGAGCGGTACTCGTTCGCCGCCCGCGACGGGCTCCGAATCGAGGGCACGCTCTGGCGGCCCGCCGAGGCGACCGGGCGACGCGGCGCCCGCCGGGTGCCGGCGATCGTCTATCCCCACGGCGGGCCGACATGGCAGGCCTACCGGGCGTGGGTCCCGTTCAAGCAGCTGCTCGTCGACGAGGGCTTCGCATTCCTCGACGTGGACTTCCGCGGCTCAACCGGCTACGGCCGCGACTTCCGCAAGGCGAACTTCGACGAGTGGGGCCACGCCGACGCGTTCGACATGGTCGACGCGGCCCGCTGGGCCGCCGAGCAGCCGTGGTGCGACGGCCGGCTCGCGATCTACGGCGGCTCGTACGGCGGCTATCTCGTGCTGTGCGCGCTCGTCGAGGAGCCCGGGCTGTGGCGCGCCGGTGTCGACCTCTACGGCGACTCCGAGATCGCCGAGAGCTTCCGCCACGGCGATCGGCCCGGCCGGCTCGACCTGCGGCGCCAGATGGGCGAGCCCGACGACCCGCGGAAATCGGAGTTCTTCCGGCGCGGGTCCCCGGTCTATCAAGCGGAGCGGATCGAGGCGCCGCTGCTGCTCCTCCACGGCCGCAAGGACAAGCGCGTCGTCCCGCTGATGACCGAGCGGATGGTCGAGGCGCTCGAGATCGAGAACAAGTTCCACGAGGTCCATTGGTACGACGACGAGGGCCACGGCTGGGAGAAGCGCGAGAACCGGCGCGACGCGTTCAACCGGATCCTGGCGTTCCTGAAACGCCACGTCCTCGATGAGCCCGAGGGCGGCCCGCCGGCCGCCGGGGGATCCCTCTCCGGCCGGTGACCGGCTGACCTGCCGGGAATCGAAGAGCCGTCCGATGGGCCCGGACGGCTCTGCGATATCTAGTGGCGGCGATACGACCGCCGGATCAGGACCTGGCTGCTAGCACCAGCGACGGCCTGCCTCGAGGACGACCGCGGAGCTTGCGAGGGCGGACAGCACGAGCAGTGCGCGTACACCCTGGTATCGAAGGAACTTCATGGACCATCCCTCAGCAAATGGCCCCCCGGCGTGCGAGAGCAGATGTCTCAGGAGGGCGACAGTACCGCCGCAGCGGTCGCCGGGGGAATGGCCCATGAGTACTGGTACCAATGGGGCAGTAGTACGAGTTGCCGCGGGACAACAGCCCCGCCGGCGCCCAATCAGGCGGGCGCGACGACCTCGCGCAGTCTGCACGACGTGCTCCTCGAGATGGCTCACGACGAAGCGCTCGAAGATCGCCGGGATCGCCATCTCGCCCAGCCGAACGTGGACGCCGGTCCGATCCTGGTCCGCCGGCGAGATCGCGGCCAGCGTCGACTCCACCGCCCGGGATTCCGAGGCGATCCGGTCGAACAGCTCGGCGGCCGGAAGCCGGCGGTCCTCGCCGACGCGCCCGATGCGCTTCTCGTCCGTCGACACGCGCCCGAACCCGGGCGGCTCCCCAGTCTCGGGCGACGCCAGGATCGCGTCGACCTGGATCGGCCAGTACTCGAGCATCTCGGCGACGTGGGCGAGGATCTCCTTCGGCCCCCAGTCGGACTCGGGCTCCGCGCCGTAGGCCCGGCTGAGCGGCCACGGCTCGCCGGCGACGACGCTCCCTCGGAGCGCCTCCATACCGGCGGCGGCGGCCGAGAGCCGCTCGATCAGCTCCTGCATCGCGGCAGTGTCGCACGCCGGGCGTAGCATGGGAGGCCACATCCGGTGCCCCGCCGCGCGGCCGCGGGGCCAGCTCCTCCAGCACGGAGATTCGTCCGCGATGACCGACACGATCGCCCGCGGTGCGGCCAACCAGGCCGGCGCCAGGGTCAACAAGGACGCCTACGCCGAGGCGCAGGACTTCCTGCCGCTCAAGGGCATCGACCACGTCGAGTTCTGGGTCGGCAACGCCCGCCAGGCGTCGGCGTACTACCGGGCCCTGTGGGGCTTCACGCCGATCGCCTACGCCGGCCTCGAGACCGGCATCCGCGACCGGGCCAGCTACGTGATGCGGCGCAACGACATCACCCTTCGTCCTGACCGCGCCGCTCACCCCGGACGGCGAGATCGCCGAGCACGTCCGGCGGCACGGCGACGGCGTCCACGACATCGCGTTCGCGGTCGACGACGCGACCTCGGCGTTCCGCGAGACGACGTCGCGCGGGGCGAAGCCCGCCCTCGAGCCCGCCGAGCTCGACGGCGGCGAGGACGGCGTCCTCCGCCGGAGCGCCGTCCACACCTACGGCGAGGTCGTCCACTCGTTCGTCGACCGGCGCGACTACCACGGCGTCTTCGCGCCCGGCTACCGCAAGGTCAAGAAGCCGGCCGCCGCGGCGGGCGGGCTCAGCCTCCTCGAGGTCGACCACTGCGTCGGCAACGTCGAGCTCGGCGACATGAACACGTTCGTCGACTTCTACCGCGACACGTTCGGCTTCAGCCAGCTCATCCACTACGACGACAAGGTCATCCACACCGAGTACAGCGCGCTGATGTCCAAGGTCATGACCAACGGCAATGGCCGGATCAAGTTCCCGATCAACGAGCCGGCGACCGGCAAGAAGAAGAGCCAGATCCAGGAGTTCCTCGACTGGTACCTCGACGCCGGCACCCAGCACATCGCCCTCCGGACGGAGGACATCGTCGGGACGGTCCGGCAGCTGCGCGAGAACGGCGTCGAGTTCCTCGGCCTGCCGCACGAGTACTACGCGACGCTGGCCGACCGCGTCGGCGACGTCGGCGTCCCGATGGCGACGCTCGAGGAGCTTGGCATCGAGGCCGACCGCGACGAGGAGGGCTACCTCCTCCAGATCTTCACCCGGCCCGTCCAGGACCGCCCGACGTTCTTCTTCGAGATCATCGAGCGCCACGGCTCCCGTGGCTTCGGCGTGGGCAACTTCAAGGCGCTGTTCGAGGCGATCGAGCGGGAGCAGGAGAAGCGCGGGAATCTCTGACGGGAGACTCCCGCGCCGACGGAGTGCCGGGCCTCGGTCAGGGACTCGGCGAGGCCCCGGGCCCGAACGCGAAGTGGAGGCTTTCGACGATCGGCATCGCGTCCGCGAGGAACGCCTCGAAGTCGGATGAGTAGAGCGAGCCGATGGCGATCCCGATGGGGCGACCAAGCGGGCTGTCGAGCAGGATGAGGCGATTTCGAGCGTCCGTGTAGTCCCGGTTCGGGGGGTCGTCCGCGTTGAGCGGGCATCTCCCTGTCCAGTCGGGACTGAGCTGTAGGTCGATCTGTCGGCCGATCAGGCCATCGATCGTGACGTCGACCGGCTCGGTCGCGGAAAGCGCTTGATTGGCCACCACGGCGTCGATCACGCTGGCCGCCGTGGCGCCATGGAACAGCCCGGTCGCATCGCAGATGGCGAACATGTTGTTCTCGACGGTGTCCGTCATGAGGAGGTTCTGGGCGGTCACCTTGGAACGGGCGTACTCGGCCTCGTTGGCGGGTGTGTCCGGGAACAGGCTGTAGACCGGGGTGTAGTCGCCGTCGTTGACCCAGCCCTCCGGGACGGCGAACGTGGAGCCGGCGAGGAAGTGGCGGGTCGTCGTGCTTCCTGCCGGCAGGATCCCGGCTCCGCTGCCTTGCGACGGGTACCACGACGGAAACACGGCGCTCGCCGACGGAGTCGTGGATGGCGATGGGGATGGCGACGGCGACGCCGACGGCGAGGCCGACGGCGGCACGGATATGTTGCCGGGCGAGGTCGACGGGCGCCCAAGCAGGGCGATCCCCCCGACGGCGATGACGATGACCGCGGCGGCCGCGATCAACAGCTTGAGATTGGTGGTCACGAGGGCGTTCCTCCAGGAGACACGCCACGCAGGGCGCTGCCGCTGGCGGTAGACCCGGGCGACGGCCGCGTCGAACACCGCGTCGGCGGTGTCGGTCGGTCCGTCGTCCAGCCAGGTGTCGAGAAGCTGCTCGAGGTCGAGTTGGCGGGTCATGCGAGCCGGCCTCCCAGCACCTGGCTGCGGTCGTCCGCGTCGAGCGCGGCCCGCATGGCGCGATGGGCGTTGTGGAGTCGGGAGCGGGCAGTCCCCGCCGGGATGCCGAGCGTCTCGGCGATCTCGGACGGGGAGTAGCCCGCGTAGTGGTGGAGCACGAGAATGGCCCGCTGGTCGGGCGACAGACGACGAAACCCGCGTTCGAGCTGGTCCCGGTCGGCCACCGTCAACACGGGGTCGGGCCCGACCGGTCCGTCGACCGGCAGGACCCGGAGGTTGGTGACCCGGCGGCGCTCGCGCGACGCCTGGTCGATTGACTCACGGACGAGGACCCGGTCCAACCACGCGTCGAAACGGTCCGGATCGCGGAGACCCCGCAGGTCGCGCCAGGCGATCACCAGCGTGTCCTGCAGGGCGTCCTCGGCCCGATCGACGTCGCGGAGGATGCGTTGGGCGATCGCGAAGAGCCGGCGATGACGCGGCCGGATCAGGTCGACGTACGCCTCCCGATCACCGCGCTGTGCCGCCTCGACGAGATCCCGATCCACCGCGAGGGCCCCTCATGCGCCCAACGAGGGGGCGCTTCCACTCATGATGGCCTTGCGGCGCGGCCCAGCGTTCAGTCTTTGTCGCCGTCAGGGCTCAGACCGGGGGCGGGCCGACGCGGATGCGGGTGGGTGCCCCGCTGCGCCGTGAACGCGCATGAGCGAGGCTGATGGCAAAGGGGCGCGCCGGCCCACAGCGCGCGCCCGGCGGGGAGGGTCCCATCTGATGCGTCGAACGACGGTCCTTGTCTTCGCGTTACTCGTGGTGGCCGTGCTGGTCGCATGCAACGCCGCTGCGAGTGCGTCGCCCTCGGCGAGCGCTGCCGCGTCGGTGGCCGGTGCCGGCGCGTCCCCAGGCGCGGCAGGTCCTCAGCTCGTCGGGACCGCCTGGGTGCTGGGGGACCTGCCCGGCCAGATCCTCCCCGAGGCCCGCCCGACGATCGCCTTTTCCGGCGATGGAACCGTGAGCGGCTTCGGCAGCTGCAACGACTTCAACGGCACGTACACCGTCGACGGCTCCAAGCTCACGTTCGGTCCGCTGGCGTCGACGAAGAAGGCCTGCCCCGACCCGATCAACACGATCGAGCACGCATACCTCACGGCGCTCCAGGCGACGCAGACGTACGAGATCACCTCGGACGGCAAGCTCAAGCTCACGAGCCCGGCAACGGCGCTGACGTTCTCCGTCCAGTAGAGCGCGAGACCCGCGCCGGCGAAGGCAACGCGGCGCGACGGACGCCGCTGGTCGGGACATCGATCGGGACCCCGGTCCCATGACAGCGGGACGGATCGCAGCGCAGCCTGCTGAAGCCGGCGCGCGCCCACAGCCGCCGCGGATCGGATCAGGAGGCTCGTCTCATGCGCGTCATCGTCAGGAGCGCCGCCCTGGCGCTCGCCATCATGGTGATCCCGCTGGCGTCGGTTGCGGCCCACGATTGTTTCGTGGTCAACCGCTCGGACACCGGCAGTGCCCACGCGTCCGGCTCCGGGGCCTGGGTCACCGTCACGCTCACGATGATCTACGAGGAGACCGAGGACTTTGGGTTCCCCGACCTGACTCCTGCGCAGGTCGACTACGCAGTCGCGTTGGCCGGCTCGCTGGGCGTGCCCGACAGCTTCACTGTCCGCGCCGATAAGACGCTCCTCGAGGCAGCAAGCGGCTGGCAGAAGGGCGACCACGCCACGGATGGCAAGGGCGTCGACCACTTCTTCGACGTCTACGGAGATCGGTTGATCGGGGCGTTGTTCGCCGCGCTCCAGAACGCCTGACGGGGATCGGACCGGGAAATGGCCCCTCGGGCGCGCCTAGAATGCGCCCGGAGCCGGGGCACCGTGCCTGGAGGGAGCAATGGACCTGTACCCGTGGGTCGTCCTGACCCACGTCCTGGCGGCCTTTGGGTTCGCGATGGCCCACGGCGTGTCGGCGTTCGCCGCGTTCGCGATGCGCTCGTCGAAGGAGCCGGCTGCTGTCCGGACGCTGCTCGGGGTGTCGAGCATGAGCCTGGGCGTGTTGTACATCAGCCTGCTTGTCCTGCTGATCGCCGGGATCACCGCGGCGATCATGCACGGCTGGTTCGGGCAGGCATGGCCGTGGGCCGCGATCGGCGTCGTCGTCGTCGTGATCGCCGCGATGTACGCGATGGCCTCGCGCTACTACGCGACCGTCCGCAGCGCGGTCGGGCTGCCGTCGATGAACGACAAGAAGGGCGATCCGCCGCCGGCGCCGGTCTCGAACGAAGAGCTTGCGCGGATCCTCGACACGCGCCGGCCGGAGGCGCTCGCCGGGATCGGCATCGTCGGGTTCGCGGTGCTCGTCTGGTTGATGGTTCTGAAGCCGTTCTGACGGCCCGGTCTGCGGCGGCTATTCGCCCGAGACCAGCCGAAGCCGCGCGGCGCTCGCCCGGCGGCGTCGCGGCCCCGGCTTTGCCGACGTGACGTCGCGCTCGGCGACGTCGCCCTCCTGGACGCGCCGCGTCGCGTCCGCCGCGAGGAACATCTCCATCGCGTCGACGCCGAGCGGCCGCGAGAACAGGTAGCCCTGGCCCAGCGGGCAGCCGAGGCTGACGAGCCAGTCGGCCTGGTCGGGCTCCTCGATGCCCTCGGCGACGACCCGCAGCCCGAGCGTCCGACCCAGCTCGACGATGGCCTTGGCGATCGCCGGCCGCTCGCCGCTCGCGGTGACGCTGGCGATGAACGATCGGTCGATCTTCAGGATGTCGACCGGGAAGCGCTCGAGGTAGCTCAATGACGAGTAGCCGGTCCCGAAGTCGTCGATCGCGAGATGGACGCCGAGCGCCCGCAGCTCCGCGAGCCGGCCGATCGTGCCGGCCGTCCGCTGCATGAGGCCGCTCTCTGTGATCTCGAGGATCAGGCTCGACGGCGGCAACCCGGTGTCCTCGATGGCCTGCCGGATCGACTCGACGAGGTCCGGCTCCTGGAACTGGCGGGACGAGAGGTTGACGCTGACCTGGAGCGACGGCAGCCCGAGACGGAGCTGCCACTCGCGGGTCTGGCGGCACGATTCGCGCAGGATCCACTGGCCCATCGGGACGATGTCGCCAGTCTCCTCGGCGACGTCGATGAACTGGCCCGGCATCAGCAGCGGCCGGTCTGGCGGCTGCCAGCGGACGAGCGCCTCGAGCCCGACGACCGCGCCGCTGCCGAGCTCGACGATCGGCTGGTAGTCGAGGCGGAGCTCGCCGCGGGCTTCGACGCCGCGGAGCTGGCCGGCGAGGTCGAGCCGGGCGGCCGCCTCCGCCCGCTGGGCCGAGCGGAAGACCTCGGCCCGGCCCCGGGACGAGGTCTTCGCCGCGTACATCGCGACGTCGGCGTTGCGGAGCAGGTCGTCGGCGGTCTCGCCGTCGGTGCCGCTCAGGGCGACGCCGATGCTCGCCGCGATCGTCGGCGTCGCGTCGCCGAGGTTCACCGGCTTGCGCAGCGTGTCGGCGAGGCGGATCGCGATCGAGAGCGCCGTCGCCTCATCGCCCACGTCGTCGAGTAGCACCGCGAACTCGTCGCCGCCGAGGCGGGCGGCGGTGTCGGACGGCCGGAGCGAGGCCTGGACGCGCGCCGCGGCTGCGATCAGGACGTCGTCGCCGCGGGCGTGGCCCAGCGTGTCATTGAGGACCTTGAAGTCGTCGAGGTCGATGAACAACACCGCGAACGGCCGGCCCTCCCGGCCGTGACGGCGCTCGAGGGCCTGGACGACGCGATCCCGGAACAGGACCCGGTTCGCGAGCCCGGTCAGCCCGTCGTGCAGCGCCTGGTGGCGGATCTCGTCGTAGAGGCGGGCGTTCTCGAGGGCCATCGCGGCCTCGCTCGCGAGCATCGTCGCGAGCTCGACGGCGCGGGCGTCGAACGCGCCGCTCCGCTCCGAGGTCAGCTCGACCGTCCCGACCGTCGTCCCGGCCGCGACGAGCGGCACGATCGTCATGCTCCGCTGGCCGATGGAGCGCAGGTACGTGACCTCGTGGCGGTCGGCGCCGGGGTCGGCGGTATCGATGATCGTCGAGAGGCCGCTGTCGAGGACCCGCCGCGTCTCCGGGTAGTCGGCCAGGGGGTAGGCCGGCTGAAGCGCGCTCCGCCGGTCGAGCGGGAAGTAGCCCAGCGTGACGAGCCGGTCGCCGGGCCGATCCCAGTAGCTCAGGGCACAGTCGTTGGCGCCGACGGCCCGGGCGATGTGGCGGGCGATCCGGTCGCCGACGAGCTGGGGGTCCATCGTCCGCGAGAGGTCGTTCGACATCGCGACGACGCTCCGGAGGTCCTCGGCCGTCGACGTCATCCGCCGGCTGACTTCGAGCATCGCGACCAGCAGCAGGCCGAAGGCGATCATCAGCGTGATCAGGCCGAGGGCGCTCAGGAAGTGGGCCGGGATCTGGTCGCTGACCGGGACGATCTCGGCGGCGAGGACGGACCCGATGCCGACGAACCCGGCGACGACCAGGACGCGGCGGACTTCGCGTCCGGTGAGGAACGGCAGCGTCACGACGGCCGGCAGCAGCGCGGCGATCGCCATCGCGGCGGCGATCGACGGCTGGAGGACCGCGGCGGCGCCGATGACGACCAGGGAGACATCGGCGATCCGGGCCACCGAGCCTGCGCGTTCCGTGGTGCCGAGGTGGCGCGACTCGGATTCGAGCCAGCCCGCGTAGCCAATCGCCATCGCGCCGAGCGCGAACGCGCGCAGGTCCGCGAACGCGACGCCCAGCAGTGCGTGCGGCACACCGACGATCAGCGCACCGACGGCGACGGCGCGAACGAGCAGCTCGAGCTGCCGCTGACGCGCGTCGGGACGCGCTTCGGCGGCCAGCGAGTCGCTCTGGGGGAGGTCGGCTGGCGCGGGGACCGGCATCAAGGGTGAGCGTGGCGGGAACGCCGCCGCCGCTGCATCCCCCGAATGCATGACCATTTGCATGACTTTCGGGGTCTCTCGTCCGTGCTCGTATGTGGGAAGGGCTGTCGCGCCTGGACGGCGCTGGACTGCGTTGCCGGCTGCGCTCCGCGCTCACGCACCTGCGGGTGCGCTCCTTTGCGGTGCTCCCCGGCGCCTTGCCAGCCTCGCCCAGCCGCGACGAACGCAGTCGGGCCCCGGGCGCGACGAACGCAGTCGGGTCGGGCGGCGGCCGCTCGCCTACACTCGATTTCGTGAAGGTGGCCCACGTTCGCGAGCGGCATGCGCCGGCCGGGGCGCCGTGGCGTCTGGCGGCTGCGGTGGCCGGCTCCGGTACGCCCAGCAGGTGGATCGACCTCGAGGTCGCGCGGCGGCGGGCCGTGGCCGGGCGGCCGGAGCTCGCCCACGACGCCGTCCTCTACCGCCAGCCGGTGACCACGCTCGACGACCACCTGGCGCGCGGCTTGCGGGTCGAGGCGCTGGCCGAGCTCGTCGAGGGCTTCGAACCGCGCGGCGCACCCGACGACGACGCGCTGCTCGAGCCAGCCGACCTGGCGTTCGGGCCGCCCGTCCTGCGTCCGCCGTCGCTCCGTGACTTCTACGCGTTCGAAGGCCACGTCGCGGCGATGTGGCGCCGCCGCGACGCCGAGGTGCCGGAGGCGTGGTACCGCCTGCCGATCTTCTACTTCAGCAACGTCTCGGAGATCCGCGGCCCCGACGAGCCGGTCTGGTCGCCGGCCGCATCGCGCGAGCTCGACTACGAGCTGGAGGTGGCCGCACTCGTCGATACGCCGGCCCGCGACCTGCCCGAGGAGCGGGCCGAGGAGGCGATCGGCGGCTACACGATCCTCAACGACTGGTCGGCGCGCGATCTCCAGCGCGACGAGACGACAGTCCGCCTCGGCCCGGCGAAGGGCAAGGACTTCGCGAGCTCGATCGGGCCGTGGCTCGTGACTCCGGACGAGCTCGCCGCCGCCCGACGGCCCGGCGCGACCGGCCCGGACGTCGCGATGACGGCCGCGGTCAACGGCGTCGAGACCTCGCGCGGCCGGTGGTCGGACGCGCAGTTCTCGTTCGGCCAGATGCTCGCCCGGGCGTCGGCGGACGTCCGGCTGCGGCCGGGCGACCTCGTCGGCTCGGGGACCGTCGGCGGCGGCTGCCTGCTCGAGGTCCGGGAGCAGACGTTGGGCCGGTACCTCGAGCCAGGCGACGTCGTCACGCTCGGGGTCGAGGGCATCGGGGAGCTGCGGACGCCGATCGTGGAGCGACCGTCATGACCGCGACAGACCCCGCGGCCGCGACGCTGCCCGTCGCCCCGCCGCTGCCCGAGGGACTCGAGACGCCGTGCCTCGTCGTCGACCTCGACGCCGTCGACGCGGAATGCGCAGCGCATGGCCGACGCCGCCGCCGCTCGCGGCGTCCTCCTCCGGCCGCACGCCAAGACCCACAAGAGCGTCGCCCTCGCCCGGCTGCAGCTCGACCGCGGCGCGGTCGGGATCACCGTGGGGACGCTCGGCGAAGCCGAGGTCTTGGCCGACGGCGGGATCGACGAGCTGTTCGTCGGCTACCCGGTCTGGGCCGCCGGAGCGAAGGCGAGCCGGCTCCGCGCCCTGCACGAGCGCTGCGCGCTGACGGTCGGCGTCGACTCCGCCGAGGCGGCGCTGCTCCTCGCCGACGCGATCCGCGGTTCGTCGGCCGGCCCGCTGCGGGTCCTCATCGAGATGGACTCCGGCGCGCGCCGGAGCGGGGTCGCGGGTCCCGCGGAGGCGCTCGCGGTCGCGACCGCCGCCCGCGGCGCCGGCCTCGAGGTCATCGGCGTGTTCACCCACGGCGGCCACGGCTACCGGACGCCGGGCGCGGGTCCCGCCGCGGCCGCCGACGAGGTCGAGGTCCTCGGCGCGGCGGCGGACGCACTACGCGACGCCGGGTTCGAGATCGAGCGCGTCAGCGCCGGCTCGACTCCCACCGGCGTCCACGCGGCGGCCGGCCAGGTCACCGAGATTCGGCCCGGGACCTACCTCCTCGGCGACCGCCAGCAGTTCGCCCTCGGGGCGATTCCGGCCGACGGCATCGCGCTCGTCGTGGCGGCGACCGTCGTCTCGACCGCCGTCGGTGGCCAGGTCGTCCTCGACGCCGGGGCGAAGACGCTGACGAAGGACCGGGCGCCGTTCCTCGAGGGGTTCGGCGTGATCCCGGCGTACCCGGCCGCGACGATCGAGCGGCTCTTCGACTACCACGCGGCGGTCTCGATCCCCGAGGGCTCCCCGGCGCCACGTCTCGGCGAGGTCGTCGCGATCGTGCCCAACCACGTCTGCCCGGTGGTCGAGCAGTTCGACGAGTTCGTCGTCGCCCGGGAGGGCGTCGCGGAAGGCCGCTGGCTGGTCGACGCGCGGGGGCGGAGCCGGTGACGGAGGGCATCTCGATCGGGCCGATGACCGCCGCGGACGCCGAGTCGGTCCTGCGGATCTTCGGCGAGGGCATCGCGACCGGCAACGCGACCCTCGATGGCGTGGTCCCCGACTGGCCGCAATGGGACGCCGCCCACCGGGCCGAATGCCGGATCGTCGCCCGGCTCGGCCGAGAGGTCGTCGGCTGGACCGCGCTCTCTGACTACTCCTCGCGGGAGGTGTACCGCGGCGTGGCCTGGGAGAGCGTCTATGTCGCGGCGGCGGCCCGTGGGCGCGGCATCGGCGGCGCCCTGTTGAGCGGCCTCATCCCGCTGACCGAACGCCGCGGGATCTGGACGCTCGTCGCCGGGATCGAGCGCGAGAACGAGGCCAGCCTGCGCCTGCATCATCGGGCCGGCTTCCGCCGGATCGGGGTCCAGGAGCGCGTCGGTCGCGACCCGGACGGTCGGTGGCGCGATGTCGTGCTGCTGGAGCGCCGGAGCGAGGTCGCAGGGCGCTGAACTAGGCGGTCCAGACTGCTTCAACGAGGACCTCGACCGGTTCGGTCCGGCCGCGGACGTCGAGCATCCGCGTCTGGAGCGGCGCCAGGTCGATCCCGGCGGCGCGGGCCGCGTCGGCAGTGATCAGCAGCTCGCCGGCCGCGGCCGCGGACGCCAGCCGGGCCGCCGTGTTCACGGGATCGCCGAGCGCGGTGAAGTCCATCGCCGTGTCCTCGGCGCCGACGATCCCGACGTACGCCTCACCGCTATGGACGCCCGCCCCGACGGGGATCGGCCCTGTCGGCGTCGCGTCGGCAGCGCCGCACCTCGCGAGGAGGTCGCGAGCGGCGGCGATCGCCGCTGCGGCGTGTCGATCGCGGCCGGTGATGCCGCCGATGAACAGGGCCACCACCTCGTCGCCGACGAGCTTGTCGACGATCCCGTCGTGGTGAAGGATCACCTCCGAGGCGATCCGGTAGAAGTGCTCGAGGAACGCCCCGAACTCGCTCGGCCGGAGGCGCTCGCCCAGGGCCGTCGAGCCGCGGATGTCCGCGAACAGCATCGAGAGCGGGATCTCCGCGCCGCGGACCTTGCGGTTCGAGTAGCCCCGGATGCAGTTCTCGCAGAGCGAGGGGTTCCCGGCGAACCGGCGGTAGCCGAAATGCCGCAGGACGGTCCCGCCGGGCCCCGCGAATGGCGCCGAGCAGAGCTTGCACCGCGGCGGGCTTGGGAGGCGCTCGAGGAACCGCCGGTTCCGGTCGAACCCGGGCTTCTCGCCGGTCAGGATGGCCCGGAACTCCGCCTCCGACTGGATGGGCATCAGCCTGAATTCTAGCGCTGGCATCGCGGGAGTAGCGTCAACACCATCTGAACGTTCCGGCGCGTCGCCTCCGTCAAAGGGGGTGATTGCGGCCACTCCGGCCGCGGCAATCGGAGGTCGAGGTGGATCGAGACCTCGTCGAGCAGGCCCGTCGGGGCGACCGTGAGGCGTTCGCCGTCCTGGTGCACCAGGTCAGCGACTCGCTCTACGCGGTCGCGTTCCGGATCCTGCGCGACGCCGGCCTCGCCGAGGACGCGCTGCAGAACGCCCTCGTTCTCGCCTGGCGACGGCTCCCGCGGCTGCGGGACGACGATCGCTTCGAGGCGTGGATCCATCGGATCCTCGTCCACGCCTGCTACGACGAGTCGCAGCGGGCCCGCCACTGGACGGCGAACGTCCGGGTCCTGCCGGCCGAAGGGCCATCGACTCCGGACGGAACCGCCGCCATCGCCGACCGCGACGAGCTGGAGCGGGCGTTCCGCCGGCTCTCGGTCGAACAACGCGCGGTCTTCGTGTTGCACCACTACCTCGGGCTGCCCCTCGTCGAGGTCGCCGAGCTCCTCGAGATCCCGCCGGGGACGGCCCGATCGCGACTCCACTACGCCATTGCCGGGCTGCGCGACGCTCTCATGATCGACGCGGAGCCGATCGTCAAGGGAGGACGGCTCGCATGACCGACGATCGCTCGCTCGAACGCGCCGCTCGGTCGTGGATCGACGCCGGCCCGACCCGTGCGCCGGAGCGTGTCATCGAGGGCGCGCTTCTCGAGGTCCAAACGACAGCACAAGAACGGGAGCTACGGATCCCGTGGAGGTTGCCCGCAATGCTCACACCCACCCGCCTCGCGGCCGCGGCCATCATCGGCGCGCTGGTCCTGGGAGGCGCGATCATCATCGGCGCAGGGAGTAGACCGAATGCCGTTACCCCGAGGCCGTCGGTCGAAGCATCGCCGTCGTCGGGTCCCAGTGCCCAGGAGCCACGCTCGCGACCTACAAAACGGACCGCGACGGAATCTGCGGGCCTGCCACCCAGCAGGTCATCGCCCTCAACGAGAAGGCGGCCCTGCTGGATCCGACGACCAGGCCTGGTGACACGGCGCGGTTGGTTGTCAACCTGACGCAGGTTGTCGCGGTGGCCGACAGACGCGACGGATGCGCTTGCTCTCCTTCACCCGCCATCGTTCGTTGCCGCGGACCATGCCGCGGACGTGACGCACCATCGGGACAGCATCGCCATCCTCGGCACAGCGATCGCGAAGCTACAGGCTGGCGAAGTGGCCGCCGGACTGGCGATGACCGACGCCACGGAGCCTATCTCTGTGCTCGAAGAAGCATTCGAGCAGAAGTACGGCCTTGCAGGCTGTCCCTGACTCGCAACCTGCCTAGACTGGCCTCCTCGCCCGAGGAGGCCAGTTCTTCATGTACTACGTTGCGCACGGCAGCCTGCCCCGCCAGCGGCACACCCAGCACCGCGCTCCGGACGGCAGCCTCTACGCCGAGGAGCTGTTCGGAGTCGAGGGCTTCACCGGTCGCAGCTCGATCCTCTACCACCTCGTCCCGCCGACCCAGACCTACAAGATCGAGCCCGTCGGCCGGGTCGAGCTCGTCGCCGCCGACGACGGGCTCCACCGCCATCGGCTGACGAAGACCGGGGACGTCCCGCCGAAGGGCGACGCGATCAGCGGCCGGATCCCGCTGTACTTCAACAACGACGTCGTCTTCGGCGTCGTCCGGCCGGCCGAGCCGATGCCGCCAGGCACGTTCTACCGCAACGGCATCGCCGACGAGATGCTCTACGTCCACGAGGGCGAGGGCGTCTGCGACACGATCTTCGGGCCGCTCCGCTACGGGCCCGGCGACTACCTCGTGCTGCCGATCGGGACGACCTGGCGGCTCGATCCCGACGAGGGCTCGGAGCAGCGGATCCTCTATCTCGAGGCGCCGTCCGAGATCGAGCCGCCGAAGCGCTATCGGAACGACTACGGCCAGCTGCTCGAGCACGCCCCGTACTCGCAGCGCGACCTCCATGCCCCCGACGACGTGGCGCCGCGCGACGAGCACGGCGAGTTCGTCATCCAGGTCCGATCGAGCGACCGGATCACCGCCTACCACTACCGCCACCACCCGTTCGACCTCGTCGGCTGGGACGGCTACCTCTGGCCGTTCCGGTTCAACATCGCCGACTTCCAGCCGATCACCGGGCGGGTCCACCAGCCGCCGCCGGTCCACCAGACGTTCCAGGCCCGGAACTTCGTCGTCTGCTCGTTCGTGCCCCGCAAGTTCGACTACCACCCGCTCGCGATCCCGGCGCCGTACAACCACTCGAACATCAACAGCGACGAGGTCATCTACTACGTCGCGGGCAACTTCATGAGCCGGCGGGGCGTGGAGATCGCTTCGTTCACGCTCCACCCGGCGGGGATCGCCCACGGGCCGCACCCGGGCACGGTCGAGGCGTCGATCGGCAAGGAAAGGACCGAGGAGCTGGCGGTGATGGTGGACACGTTCCATCCGCTCAAGATCACCCAGGCGGCGATGGACCTCGACGATCCGAGCTACCCGTTCACGTGGCTGCCACCTGACGACCCGCACGGCCACGCCTCCGAGCTCGCGGAGCGAGGCCCGGAGGCGTTCCCGGACTGACTGGACGCTATGGGTTCCGCCACGCTGGATAGTTGGACTCCGTCCGGTCTTTGGTCAGCGTGCTCACGACCTCTCGTGTCGTGACATCGACGATGACGATGTCCGCATTCCCTTCGGACCTGGAGAATGCGACGTAACTACCGTCGGGTGACCACGCCGGATCGTGCTCGGCGCTCGCTCCGGCCGACAGGCGCTCGACGCCGCTGCCGTCGGCGTTCATCACGTAGACGTATGGGGTCCCGCCGTCGCGGTCGCTCGTGAATGCGATCTTCGTCCCGTCAGGCGACCAGGCCGGGTCATCGTCCTCGCCCTCGTCGCCGGTCAGTTGGGTGAGGCCCTCGCCATTCGGGTCTACGGTCCAGATGTCGCGTGTCCCGGCGCGGTCGGATGCGAAGGCGATCTGGTTCGTGGCCGCCGACCACGATGGGTCGCTGTCCGTAGCGTCGTTGTCCGTGAGCCGATTCAGGGCGTCGCCACCGACGAGTTGCGTGTACAGGTCGACACTGCCGTCGCGGCTGCTGTCGAAGACGATCGTCGATCCGTCTGGCGACCACGCCGGATTGCGGTCCCGGCCGTCGTTCGTCAGTGAGGCGCCGCCGGTTCCGTCGGCCTGGGCGACCCGGATCCCCTTGCTCGTGGCCCAGGCGATCTCCGTGCCGTCGGGCGACCAGGCGGGCTGCACGTTCTGGGCCAGCCCGGAGATCAACGTGGACGTGCGGCTGCCGTCAGGGGCCGCGACCATGATGGTTGCGCTGCCGAGATTGACTCTTGAGAACGCGATCAGCCCCGGCAGGCGGGGCACGGGCGAGATGACCGGCGAAGCCGCGCTCGGAGAAGCGATGGGTGATGGCGACGCAGACCCCTGGCCCGCAGCGGGCGGACTCGGGTTTCTGTTCACCCCCGTGAGATAGAGGGCGCCAACGGCAACTGCCACGACGGCGGTCGCCGCAAGGGCGACTCGCATCAGTCCATTCACGTTCGGAGACCTCCACGGCATCCAGCTCGGGCGCCGCGATTGACGGATGGTTCGGGTGGTCACGGCGATCGCTCGCTTCGTCGATTCGGGAAGCCGCTGGGGGCCGTCCTCGAGCCAGAAGGCGATGGTCGCGTCGGGGTCGCGCGGATCGTTCATGCCGGTCGTGCCTCCGTGGAATCGACCCGGCTGTCAGCTGCGAGTGCCGCGCGCAGGGATCGGGTGGCGTGATGGAGGCGGGACTTCACCGTTCCTACGGGCACGCCGACGATGTCGGCGATGTCCGAGACGGGAAGCCCCGCATGGTGGTGCAGGACGAAGACCGCCCGATGCTGCGGCGTCAGCCGCAGGAACGCGCGATCCAGGGCGTCCCGGTCGTCGACCGAGACAGTTGGGTCGGCGCTGACCGGCCCGTCGACCGGCAACGCCCGGATCCGGGACATCCATCGCTTGTGGCGCCGGTGCTCCTCGTAACAGGCATTGACGAGGAGCCGCTGGAGCCATGGCGAGAAACGCTCCGGATCACGGAGTCGCGGGAGCTCGCGCCAGGCGAGGAGGAATGCCTGCTGGACCGCGTCCTGGGCACGCTCGACATCGCGAAGGATCCGATACGCGATCGCGTAGCACTGGTCGCCATCCAGGTCGACCAGTTCCGAGAAGGCGACGTCGTCGCCGTCACGGGCCCGTTCGACCAACCTCGTCCGCATGGGCGGGACTCCAGCGGCGCCCCGGATGGGCGCTTCACCACCTATTGATGGTCGCACCCGGTTTGCGGTTCAACTTTGCTTGTTTCGAGACCGTGGCATGCGGCTGCAACGCGATCCGGGCGAGTCGTCGGCGCGGCGGTCTCGCGCCCGGTTGGACGCTGGGCAGAGGTGCCGAGCAGACGACAAGGAGGTGTCCCGATGGCAGAACTGATCCGAGAAGAAGCGCGACTCGCTGAAGAAGTCCCAGTTCGGGCTGCCCGAGGAGCGCAAGTACCCGATGCCCGACAAGTCCCACGCTCGGAACGCGAAGGCGCGCGCCGCGCAGCAGGAGAAGAAGGGCACGATCACCGCGACCGAGGAGAAGAAGATCGACCGCAAGGCCGATCGCATTCTCGGCAAGAGCACGTAAGCCTTGCTGCGACGCGGGCGCCCGCGTCGCGTTCGACGCGGCATCATTTCGCCCGACAGAACAGTCGAGGTGACCCGTGCCGCTCCAGCCACCGCCAGCCGGCTCGCTCCGGGCGAGGATCCTCGCCGGTGAGACGCTCTTCGGGTCGTTCGTCAGCGGCGGATCGGCGATCCACGCGGAGCTCCTCGCCCGGGCCGGCTTCGACTGGCTGATCGTCGATCTCGAGCACGGCGCCGGCACGGAGTCGGAGCTGATGGGCCAGCTCCACGCGATCGGCGACCACACGACCGCGATCGTCCGGCCGCAGTCCGGCGAGCGGCTCCGGATCGGGCGAGCGCTCGACCTGGGAGCGGCCGGGATCATGGTCCCGCGGCTCGAGACCGTCGACGAAGTCCGCGAGACGCTGCCGTACCTCCGCTACCCGCCGGAGGGCGTCCGTGGCCTCGCCCTCGCGACGCGCGGCGCCCAGCTGGGTGAGGTCGCCCACGCCGACATCGCGGGGCTGAACGCGTCGGTCGTCGGCGTGTTCCAGGTCGAGTCGCCGCTCGCTGTCGAGAACGCCGCCGAGATCGCCGCCCTCGACGGCGTCGACGTCCTGTTCGTCGGCCCGACCGACCTGTCGCACGCGATGGGCATCCCCGGCCGCTTCGAGGAGCCGGCCTTCGTCGAGGCGTTGCGGACAGTGAGCGCCGCGACCGAGCGCGCCGGCAAGGCCGCCGCGATCCTCCTCCGGACGGCGGCCGACGCGCCGCGCTACCTGGATCTGGGCTACCGGTTCATCGGGATCGGGTCGGACCTGAACTTCGTCATCGACGGCGCTCGCGGCGTCGTCAGCGCGGTGAAGGGCTGACGGCTACTCGTCGGCGAGCCGGACGCCGGGCCGGATCGAGCTGAACGCCTCGACCGGCGCCTGGGCGATCAGGACGCCGATGATGATGAGTGCCCCGCCGAGGATCTGTGCCGGAGCGAGCGTCTCGCCGAACAGCAGCGCCGCAAGCGTGATCGTGTAGAACGGCTCGACGGTGCTGACGAGCGCGGCCTGAGCGGCGCCGATCCGCCGGGTCCCTGCGTAGAACGTCTGGATGGCGACGAAGGTCGCGACGACCCCGACCCCGACCAGCCCGGGCCACGCCGCGGCCGGAATTCGACGCCGGCGCGAGCGGCACCCCGGTCGCAAGGCCCGTCAGCCAGTACGTGGCCGCGGTCCCGGTCATCATCAGCGCCGTGGCCGCCGCCGCGTCGGCGCCGCCGTCGACCTCCTCGCCGACCGATTCGCGTCGTTCGCCCGCGAGCCGCGCGGACAGCACGATCCAGACCGAGTAGATCAGCGGCGACACGATGACGAGCAACAGGCCGCTGATCGGCGGCAGCTCGCCCGCCGGAATGCCGCCCAGCGCGAGCGCGACGCCGACAAGCGCGAGTCCCAGCGCGAACCAGGCGCGGCGGCCCTCGAGCCGACGGCCGTACCGCAGCGACAGGACCGCGACCACGGCCGGATAGATGTAGACGATGAGCGTCGCCAGCGACACCGGGACCGTCTCGAGTCCCGCGTAGTACGTCCCGGAGTTGCCCGTGTACAGCACGCCGAGCAGCACCGCGACGCCAACGGTCCGGCGGTTCAACAGCCGCAGCCCGCGCCGCCGCTCCGCGAAGCCGAGGCACCACAGCCAGGCGCACAGCGCCCCGAACCCGAACCGCCACGCCGAGAGCGACTGCCAGCCGAGTCCCGTGTCGTAGACCGGCTGGGCGAAGAGCCCGCCGGACCCGAACGCGCAGGCCGAGACCAGGACGAGGACGATCCCGGCGACGCGTCGGCGATCCATTGGCCTAGCCTACCAGTCCAAGCGCCGGGAATTCGCCGGGTTGCCGCTCGCCGGGCCTCGGCCCCGGCGGTCTGGATTGGCGCGCCCCGCCGGCCCGTCGCGTGAGACGCACTACACTTCGCCTCGTGAGTGAAGTCACCGAACGCGAGGTCGTCGAGCGCGTCCCGTCGGTCCTCGACGAGCGACTGATCATCGTCAGCCGGCGCGATCCCGTGACGGTCCCGCCAGGCACGAGTCTCCGGGACTGCGTCGCGGCAATCCAGCAGACCGGCACCGGCGATTCGGTCTTCGTGACCCAGCCCGACGGACGTCTCGTCGGCGTCCTGACGGAGCGCGACATCTTCGGCCGGATCGTCGGCGGCGACGTCGACCTCGCGAAACCGGTCGAGTCGATGATGACGACGACCTGGCACCACCTCCACGTCGAGGAGACGGTCCGCGACGCGATCGAGCTCATGCAGACCGGCCGCTACCGGAACGTGCCGCTGCTCGACGACGAGGACCATCTCCACGGCGTGGTCCGGCCCCAGGACATCCTGAAGTTCCTCGCCGAGGCGTTCCCCGAGGAGCTCCTCAACCTACCCCCACGACCCCACCAGCGCATGCGCAAGGCAGAGGGCGGATAACGACCGAATGACCACAGAAACCCGCGCGCACGACCCCCAGCTCCAGGAGCTGGATCGGGTCACGATCAGGTTCGCCGGCGACTCCGGCGACGGCATGCAGCTGACCGGGACGCAGTTCACCCGCACCGCCGCCGTCTACGGCAACGACATCAGCACGCTGCCCGACTTCCCGGCCGAGATCCGCGCTCCGGCGGGGAGCCTGCCCGGCGTCTCGGGCTTCCAGATCAGCTTCAGCTCGAACGACATCCACACGCCGGGCGACGAGCCCGACGTCCTCGTCGCGATGAACCCGGCGGCCCTCAAGACCAACGTCATCGACCTGCCGGCCGGCGGCGCGCTGATCGTCAACAGCGACGCGTTCACCCAGCAGAACCTGAACAAGGCCGGCTACGCGTCGAACCCGCTGACCGACGGCTCGCTCAAGCAGTTCACGGTCTTCGAGATCCCCATCTCGACGCTCAACGAGCGCTCGCTCGACGGCCTCGACATGACGTCGAAGCAGAAGGACCTCACGAAGAACTTCTTCGCGCTGGGGATCATGCTCTGGCTCTACGGCCGCGAGACCGACCCGACTGTCCGCTGGGTCGACGACAAGTTCGGCAAGCGGCCGGTCATCGCGGAGGCGAACAAGCGGGCCCTCAAGGCCGGCTACGCGTTCGGCGAGACGACCGAGATCTTCCACACCCACTACCGCGTCGCGCCGGCCAAGCTGCCGCCGGGCGTCTACCGCAACATCACCGGCAACGAGGCGACCGCGCTCGGGTTCCTGACCGCGTCGAAGCTCGCGGGCCGGCCGCTGTTCTACGGCTCCTACCCGATCACGCCGGCCTCCGACATCCTCCACCAGCTGTCGGGCTACAAGAACTTCGGCGTCAAGACCTTCCAGGCCGAGGACGAGATCGCGGCGATCGGCGCGGCGATCGGCGCGGCGTACGGCGGGGCGATGGGCCTGACCGCGAGCAGCGGCCCGGGCATCGCCCTCAAGTCCGAGGCGCTCGGCCTCGCGGTCATGGTCGAGCTGCCGCTCGTCGTCGTCGACGTCCAGCGGGCCGGCCCCTCGACCGGCATGCCAACGAAGAACGAGCAGGCCGACCTCCTCCAGGTGATGTTCGGCCGGAACAGCGACTCGCCGGTCCCGATCGTCGCCCCGGCGACGCCCGGCGAGTGCTTCGACATGGCGATCGAGGCGTGGCGGATCGCGCTGAAGTACGTGACCCCGGTCGTGTACATGAGCGACGCGTTCCTCGCGACCGGCGCCGAGCCGTGGCAGATCCCGGCGATCGAGGACCTGCCCGACATCTCGGTCACGAACTGGACCGAGAAAGAGACGTTCCATCCCTACGAGCGCGATCCGAAGACGCTCGCCCGCAAGTGGGCCATTCCCGGCACGCCCGGCCTCGAGCACCGCATCGGCGGCCTCGAGAAGGCGGACATCACCGGCGACATCAGCTACGACCCGGACAACCACCACCGGATGCAGCTCCTGCGCCAGGCGAAGGTCGCCCGCATCGCCGACGACATCCCGCCGCTCGAGGTCTTCGGTCCCGACCGCGGCGACCTGCTGATCCTCGGCTGGGGCTCGACGTACGGCGCCATCCGGAGCGCGGTCGAGCGGCTCACCGGCGAGGGCCGGAGCGTCGCCCACGCCCACCTCCGCCACCTCAACCCGTTCCCGACGAACACCGAGAAGGTCCTCCGGAGCTACCGCAAGGTGCTGATCCCGGAGGTCAACCTGGGTCAGCTCTCGATGCTGATCCGGGCCGAATTCCTGATCGACGCCGAGGGCTACAACCGCGTCCGCGGCAAGCCGTTCACGATCGCGGAGATCGTCGCGCAGGCGGAGCGGATCCTGGGAGTTTCCGAATGACCGAGACGACGAACGGCCAGCCGCCGCTCAGCCCGGAGAACGCCGAGGTCATCCAGCTGACCCGGAAGGACTTCGTGTCCGACCAGGAGGTCCGCTGGTGCCCGGGCTGCGGCGACTACTCGATCCTCGCCCAGACCCAGAAGCAGATGCCCGACTTCGGCGTGCCGAAGGAGAACATCGTCTTCATCTCCGGCATCGGCTGTTCCGGCCGCCTGCCGTACTACATGAACACGTACGGCTTCCACACGATCCACGGCCGCGCGCCGACGCTCGCGACCGGCCTCAAGGCCGCCCGGCCCGACCTGATGGTCTGGGTGATCACCGGCGACGGCGACGCGCTCTCGATCGGCGGCAACCACGTCATCCACTCGATGCGGCGCAACGTCGACATCACGATGGTGATGTTCAACAACCGGATCTACGGCCTGACGAAGGGCCAGGCGAGCCCGACCTCGGAGCTCGGCAAGAAGACGAAGTCGACCCCGATGGGGACCGTCGACACGCCGATCCAGCCGCTGACGATCGCCCTCGCAGCGGAGGCGTCGTTCGTCGCCCGGAGCGTCGACACCCACACCGAGCACCTCCAGGAGACGCTCCAGCGGGCCGGCCTCCACCACGGCTCGACGTTCGTCGAGGTCCTCCAGAACTGCAACATCTTCAACGACGGCGCGTGGCGCGACTTCACCGACCGCGAGGTCCGCGAGGACCGGATGCTCCTCCTCGAGCACGGCAAGCCGATGATCTTCGGCAAGGACCGCGACAAGGGGATCCGCCTCCGCGGACTGCACCCCGAGGTCGTCACGATCGGCGAGAACGGCGTCACCGAGGCCGATCTCCTCGTCCACGACGAGCAGGCCGAGGAGCCGTACCTCGCGCTGATGCTGTCGCGGATGTTCTGGCCCGACTACCCGGTCCCGGTCGGCGTCCTGCGGGCCGTCGCCCGGCCGACCCACGACCAGCTCGTCGACGGCCAGATCTCGGCGGCCGTGGCCAGCCAGGGCGTCGGCGACCTCGCCGAGGCGCTGGCGAGCGGCGAGACGTGGACCGTGAGCTGAGGGGAGACCGATGCGCTGCCCGTCCTGCGGCTTCGACAACCTGATCGGGTCCGACGTCTGCGACAACTGTGGCGCGGACCTCGCCGGCCGCGACGTCCCGGAATCGGCGACGTCGTACCGCGGGCCGCTGCTCGGCGAGCATCTCGACGAGCTGCTCCACGAGCTGAACGTCGGGCAGCCCGACGTGCTCGAGTCGTCGGCCGACGTCGACACCGCGGTCCAGCTGATGCACGAGAAGGGCTCCGACTGCGTCCTCGTCGTCGAGGACGGCCGGCTTGTCGGCATCTTCACCGACCGCGACGCGGTGCTGAAGGTCGCCGGCCGGCCAGTGACGGCCCGCCCGCTCGCCGAGCTGATGACCCGCGACCCCGTCGTCCTCCGCCACGACGACACGATCGCGGTCGCGATCAACAAGATGGCCGTCGGCGGGTTCCGCCACATCCCGATCACCGATGACGGCCGGCCGACGGGCGTCGTCACCGCCCGGGACGTCTTCCGGCACCTTGCCGCGACGCTCGGCTAGGCCGCGAGCACACCGCCCGTGACCCGTGTCCTCGTCCTCGCCGACGACCTGATCTGGTCGACGCGGCTCATCGAGCAGGTCCGCGCCGCCGGAGCCGACGGCGCGCCGGTCCGGACGCTCGCCGCCTTGAACCAGGCCCTGCCCGCGGCCGACGCCGTGATCGTCGACCTGACCGCCCGGGCCTACGACGGCGTCGTCGCGGTCCGCCGCGCAGCCGAGGCCGACCGGCGGGTCCTGGCCGTCGGGCAGCACGACGACCCGGCGCTCCGCAGGCGCGCCCTCGACGCCGGCGCCGACAAGGTCCTCGCGTACCGCAAGCTGTTCGAGGACGGCCCGGCGACGATCTCCTCCTGGCTGGGGCTGCCGATTCCGGCGGCCGGCGCGTGACGGTCGCCGAGCGACCGGCGATCCCCGCCGAGCGGTTCGCGGCACGGCTGGCCGCGGCCGGACGCGCGGCGGACGAGGCCGGATTCGACGCGCTGCTCATCGGCGTCGGGGCGGACCTCCGCTACCTCACCGGCTACAACGCCCACGAGAGCGAGCGGCTGACGATGCTCGTCGTCGGTCGCGCGGCTGGGTCGGCGACGCTCGTCGTGCCGCTGCTCGAGCGGCCCGCCGCGGAGGCCGGCAGCCGGGTCGACATCCCGATCGCGACCTGGACCGAAACACAGGATCCGGCGGAGGTCGTCGCCCAACTCGCACGGGGCGTGGCCGCCTCGCCGTCCCGCATCGGCGTCTCGGACCGCCTCTGGTCGCTCCACCTGCTCCGCCTCCAGGCCGCGCTGCCGGCCGCGACGTTCGCGTCGGCCACGACCGCGCTCCGGACGCTCCGGATGACGAAGGACGATGACGAGGTGACGCTCCTCCGGCTCGCCGCCGAGGCCGCCGACCGCGTCGTCGACCAGATCGCCGCCGGGCCGCTCGTCGGCCGGACGGAAGCGGACGTCGCGCGCGAGGTCCGCGAGCGGCTCCTCGCGGAGGGCCACGACCACGCCGAGTTCGCGATCGTCGCGTCGGGGCCCAACTCCGCTTCGCCGCACCACGAGGCGTCGGACCGGGTGATCCGGGCCGGCGAGCCGATCGTCCTCGACATCGGAGGGACGCTGGGCGGCTACGGCAGCGACATCACCCGGACGCTGTGGGTGACCGGTGGCGACGACGCGAACGGCCCGGACGACGAGTACCGCCACCTCTTCGCCGTGCTCCGGGGCGCCCAGGAACGCGCGACGAACGCGGTCCGGCCGGGAGTCGCGTGCGAGGCGATCGATGCCGCCGCCCGCGACGCGATCGCCGCCGAGGGCTACGGCGACGCGTTCATCCACCGGACCGGCCACGGCATCGGCCTCGAGGGTCACGAGGAGCCGTACCTCGTCTCGGGCAACGGCGAATCACTCGGGGAGGGCACGGCATTCAGCGTCGAGCCGGGCATCTATCTCGACGGCCGTTACGGCGCCCGGATCGAGGACATCGTCGTCTGCGGCCCGGATGGCCCGGTGCCGCTCAACACCACGGACCGGGACCTGCGCGTCGTCCCGGGCTGAAGGCTGGCGTATCATCCCCGGATACGGTGTGCCGGACGGGCCCACCAGTCGACACCGGACCGAGATGACTTCAACTTTCACGCGGTGGTCACCCACCGCTTCCCCCTCGCGGGACGTCACACCCGCGCGGCGCGGCCGATGAGCCGCCGCCACCACGGCGGTCGGTCGCACCGCCCAAACGGTCACGCCCGGGGCGCGGCGCCGCTCGCGTCGACGCAGGCGTGGCCCAATCACGCCCCGCCGCCCGCGCCGCCCGCGCCGCGACCTGACGTCCCGGCAGAGGCGGCTCCGGAGCCGGACGACGCCCCGACCGCACCGGCCGAGGGCCCGGTCGCGATGGCGCCGACCGACCATGCCCCCGCTCCGGGCGAACGGCACGACGGCGCCCCGGCTCCGTCCTCGATGGGGCCGCCGTCGTCGGCCGGCTGCACCGCGCCCCAGCTCCGCCGCTTCATCAAGAGCCGGCCCTACGTCCCGATGCACGAGCTCCGCCGCCGGTTCGCCATCAACGGCTCCGAGGACGACGTGACGCTCGTCGAGGTCGATGGCGGCCAGGTCTTCGTGGGCCTGCCGCCGCGCGAGGGTGGCCTGCTGGGCGAGCTGCTCCGCGGCGGCGAAGTCGGCTACGAGCTCTCGCTCGACCCCCGTTCGCCGATCGTCGTCGGGCTCTACCCGATGCGGCCGATTCCCCGGAATTGACCGGAGCGATCCGCTAGGCGAGCCAGTGGTGCGCGGACGCACCACGACGGTGTCCCGCGATTGACACCCGCGGGGTACCATGCGACCTTCCGGACACAAGTCCCGGCATGGACCATGACCTTGGTACCACAAGGGTGCTCAGGTTCATGGACAATGCGACAGTCAGCGGCTGAGGGGCCTGCTGCGAGGGGCGACTCCCAGTGCGGGGCGAAAGTGAGGGCGATCAAGGTGTTTAGAGCGCGCGCGACAAGGCTCGCGGCGGTCGTGTCGGCCGCCGTCGTAGCCACGATGATGTTTGCCGGGGTGGCCTCGGCGGCTCCGCCGAACTGGACCATGACGGTCACGAAGCTGCCGGGGATCGGGTCGCCCGGTGCGCCCGTCGGCTACCAGGTCGTGATCACGAACAACGGTCCGAGCAACATTTCGGCCCTGTACCTGACCGACGACAACACGGCGACGCCCGCGTTCCTGACGTCGCTGGATCGGCCGGGTGCGTGCAATGAAAGCCCGGCTCCTTCAGGACGTCTCTTCTGCACGTTCGGCGCGTTGAATGCCGGCCAGCACGTCACGATCACCGTGGGCTACGACACGCTTTCATCGGCAACGTCATTCCCGATCACCTTCGAGGGGAACACGACCGGGTCGACGTTCACCGACGTCAAGAATCGGAGCCACGGCGATCTGCTGCTGTCGAATCCGATCATCACGACCACGACCCTGAGCAAGGACAAGAACTTCGGCGGCTTCTTCAGCACAAACACGGTTCACGGCATCGGGAACAGTGACGTGCTCAGCGGCAACAACAAGCAGTCCACTCGGCTTGGCGGCGTCGCGCCCGGCATCGCCGGAACCGTCCAGGACGGCTCCCTTACCTCCGATGCGTGCATCAGCAACCTGACCCCCGGGGTGGATTGCAGCCTGATCGACGGCGAGACGTCTGTCGTCACCGTTGGCGACGGCGGGACGATCCCGGGTGGCTTCTTCATCGTCATCCACTACAAGAACGGCACCACGCCGACCGCCTTCGTCCACACGTATGGCTCGGGCCAGCAGGAGAAGATCAGCGCCTGCTCTGACCCGAACAATCCTGTCCCTCAGTGCTTCACCTGGGACCCCGGAACGACGACGGCGACGATCTACTCGACCTTTAACGGCTCGTACACCAAGCTGCACTAGCCGACAGCGGCGCCCTCAAGCGTCCGGCGGGCGCGAACGACCGCCGCGATCGCACCCTTTCGCTCGTATAGAAGCAGGGCCTCCCGGACCGGGGGCCCTGCTTCTGCGTCCCGGCCCAGCGTTGCCATGACCGTCGCGAGGTCCATGAGCGCGTCGGCGTGGAGCACGATGTCGACGGTCTGCGACGCGAGATCCACCGCTTCCGTCGCGAGCCGGACGGCCTCGGCCGGCGCTCCCCGGAGGGCCGTGACCTTGGCCTCGGCGGAGCGCCACAGGATCTGGGCCTCGAGGTCGTCGGGGTCGGCCAGCTCTCGCGCCAGCGCCGCCGACACCGCCGCGCGATCCAGGTCGCCGATCCCGACGAGCGCGTGCGCGTGGAGCCCGGCAACCGTGGACCGGAAGTAGCGCTCGCCGATCGCCTCGAGGCTGTCGAGATCGCGAGCCAGCAGGGTCTCCGCCGCGGCCGGGTCGTCGGCGAGGAGCTCGACGCGAGCGGCGCCAAGCGAGGTCGTCAGAGCGAAGACGCTGGTCCCGAGCTCGACGAGCATCGCCGTCCCTCGGGCCGCCTGGTCACGGGCCGCCGTGAAGTCGCCCATGAGCGCGTTGAGCACGGCCTGGTCGCCGAGCAGCATCGCCTCGGCGCGACGGTCGCCGGCCACGTCCCGGGCGAGTGACTCGTACTCGCGCATCGCCTCGTCGACCGGCGTCGGGCCGTGGAGCGAGGACACGGCGTAGCCGATCGCGCCGGAGACGCGGACGCGCCTGTCGTTGAGCTCCTGCGCGACGGCGAGGACGCGGAGGTTGGCGGCCGCAGCCTCCTCGTACCGGCCCGCCGTCCCGTGAAGCGCGGCGAGCAGCGCCCACGCCTTCGATTGACCCAGGAGGTCGCCCTCGACCTCGAACGACCCGATCGCCTGCTGCGTGTCGGCGAGGATCGCCGCGGAGTTCGCCGCTTCCTCGCTGCCGTACAGCGTATGGCTGTGGCGGGCCATGTCGGCGTGACGGCGGAGGCGCGGGTTCTCGATCCGCTCCGATGCCGCCGTCGCCTCGTCGATCGCCGCGAGCGACTCGGCGAAGTCGCCGTCCTCGAGCAGGACGTAGGCGAGCTCGATGCTGAGCTCGGTTCGCTCCGGCGAGTCCTCCTCGAGCAGCACGGTCGCCCGGCGGAGGAGGTTCGCGGCTGCCGGGATGTCGCCGCGAGAGTTCGCGCGGCGGCCCGCCGATGCGAGCTTGCCCGCCGCGCGAACGGCGAGCTCCCGGCCCGAGGCGTCGAGCGGCCCCAGCTCGGAGCGGTACCGGACCGCCTGCTCGAGGTGGTAGCCGAGGATCTCCTCGAACTCGGCCTCGCGGCCGCGCTCCCGATTCATCGGCTCGGCCCAGGCGACGAATCGCTCGTGCATCGTCGCTCGGGCGCGCTTCAGCAGGCTCTGGTAGGCCGCGTCCCGGACCAGGATGTGGTGGAACCGGAACAGCGGGTCGTCGTCGGCCGGGAGCGGATGGACGAACTGCTTCCGGTCAAGGTCCGAGAGGTGGCCCGGCACCGTCGACTGGAGCGCCTGGGGCACCATCGCCTCGACCGCGGCCTCCGCGAACACCAGCCCGATCACCGACGCCGGCTCAACCACGGCCCGCTCCTCGCGGGTCAGGTTGTCCAGACGGGCGGCCAGGAGGGCGCTGATCGTCGGCGGCACGACGATGTCCCCGCCGCCTTGTTCCTGGACCATCGAGACGATCTGCTCGATGTACAGGGGGTTGCCCTCGGCGGCCTCGATGACCCGTGCCCGGACGTCGTTCGAGAGCTCGCCGTCTCCGAGCAGGCGGTCGATCATCGTCTCGACGTCTGCGCTGCCGAGGGGCTGGAGGTCGATCACCTCGACGCTCGCCTGCTGGCTCCAGTCCGCCTGGGCCGTCAGGAGCTCCGGCCGCGCCGAGCAGACGATCAGGATCGGGCGATCCTTGACTGCCGTGGCGAGGTGGGTGAGGAAGTCGAGGAAGGTCTCCTCCGCCCAGTGGATATCGTCGACGACGACGACGAGCGGCTTCCCGGCAGCGAGCGACTCGAGGAGCCGTCGGGCTCCCCAGAAGAGATCGGTGACGGCGAACGAGCCGGTCGAGAGCCCGACAGCCGAGGCGACGCGGTCGACGATCACCTCACGATCTGCGGCATCCCCGATCAGGCCGCTGATCTTCGTCCGGGCGGCATCGGGCGGGTCGTCCTCCGCGATCTTCGCGGCCTGGCGCACGATCTCGGTCAGCGGCCAGAACGTGATGCCGTCGCCGTAGGCAAGGCATCGACCGCGGAGGATCAACGCCTCGCTCGCCTTGCGCCGGGTGAAGTCGCCGATCAGCCGGGACTTCCCGACGCCGGCGTCGCCGATGACCGTGACGATCCGGGCTCCGCGCTGCCCGACCGACTCGGCGAACGCGCCGCTCAGGATGTCCATCTCGAACTCGCGGCCGATGAACGGCGAGTCCTGGTGGGCCGTCACCGCGGTCGTGGCGTGGACGCCCCGCAGCAGGTACGCGGGCACCGGCTCGGCCTTGCCCTTGAGCGTCAGCTCGACGCGCTCGGCCTCGACGTAGTCGCGGACCAGCGCGTACGTGACCTCGCCGATCAGGACCTCGTTCGCCGGCGCGTTCTGCTCGAGCCGGGCGGCGACGTTGACCGCGTCGCCGGTCGCGAGGTTCATCGTCGCGTGCTCGTCGGTGTTCGCGACGACCTCGCCGGTGTTGACGCCGGTCCGGACCGTCAGCTGGACGCCGTAGAACTTCGCGAACTCCTCGTTGAGGACGTGGAGCGTGTCGACCATGCTGGCCGCGGCCTGGACGCCCCGGATCGCGTCGTCCTCGCGGGCCCGGACGCGACCGAAGACCGCCATGATCGCGTCGCCGATGTTCTTCTCGACCTTACCGCCGTAGCGCTCGATCTCGGCGGCCATCGCGGCGAAGTAGCGGGCCTTGATCTCGTTCATCGCCTCGGCGTCGATCGAGGCGGTCAGGGCGGTCGAGTCCTTGAGGTCGGTGAAGACGAGGGTGACGAGCTTGCGGACCTCGGTCGGCGGCAGGGCGGCGGCGACCGGTGGCGGGGGAGCGACGGGCGCGGCGGCCGGCGGAGCGGCGACCATCGTCGAGCCCGCTGCGGGCGGCGTCGCGGTCGCGGTCGCGAGCGAGGTGCCGCAGAAGCCGCAGAGCCGGAACTTCGAGGGGTTCTCCTCGCCGCAGTTCGAGCAGAAGACCGTCTCGGGGACCGGGGCGAGCGCGGTTCCACAGAACCCACACAGCTTGAACCGGGCTGGGTTCTCCTCGCCACATGACGGGCAGGCGACGGTCTCCACGAGCGGAGTCTACGGGAGGCGTCCGCCGAAACGCGTCGCACCGCGTAGGATGGAATTCTGGAACGGCACAGGGGAGGTCGCTTGTCCGTGCTCGGCGGATCCATCGCGCGAGAGGCTCTCCGCGGTTGCGGGCTGTTCGGCAACGCCGACGAGCCCACTCTCGACGCCCTCGCCGCCGCGCTCCGCATCCGACGGTTCCGCAAGGCCGAGACGGTCTTCCACCAGGGCGACCCGGGCGATGCGCTGTTCATCGTCGCGAGCGGCTCGGTCAAGGTCGTGCTGCCGTCCGACGAGGGCGCGGAGCCGGCGATCGTCGCCGTTCTGGGCGCGGGCGAGTTCTTCGGCGAGCTGGCGATCCTCGACGGCGCGCCGCATTCCGCCACGATCGTCGCGATCGAGCCGACCGAGACGCTCGTCCTCCATCGCGACGCGTTCCTCGCCCTCATCGACAGCGAGCCGGAGCTGCGCCGGGCGCTGCTGGCCTCCCTCGCGACGGAGATCCGCCGCCTGACCGGCCACGTCGAGGACCTCCACTTCCTCGACCTGCCCGGCCGCCTCGCGTCGCGGATCCTGCGGCTCTCAGTCGAGTGTGAGCCCGACCCCGACGGCGCGATCCGGATCAGCTGGCCCTACACCCAGTCCGAGCTGGCGGGCATGATCGGCGGCTCGCGCCAGTCCGTGAACCGGCTCCTCGCGGACCTCGCCGAGGAGGGCCTCGTCCGGATCGAGCACGACGTCCTCGTCGTCACCGACCGGGAGCGGCTGGCGCGCACGGTCGAGCGGTGACGGGTCCGGCCGGCGGCGACCCGACCGACGACGCGACGGGGCGATCCATGGACGACGCGACGGCCGCGCGCGCGCTGGAGGCTGTTCGCGCGATCGCCCTCCGCCTCGAGGCCGGCCGCCGGCTCGCCCCGCCGACGACGACGCTCCTGCTGCGCTCGATCGTCGAGGCGACGGTCGCCCTGTTCGACGCCGAGGCGTCCTCGATCGCGCTCTACGACCCGGCGTCGGGGCGGCTCGTGTTCCAGGTCGCGGCCGGCAGCCAGGGCGACGGCGTCGTCGGGCTGGCGATCGGGCCCGACCAGGGGATCGCCGGCTACGTGTTCTCGACCGGCCTGCCGCTCGCGCTCTCGGACGTCGCGAACGACGCCCGCTTCGGCCGGTCGGCCGCCGAGCAGACCGGCTACGTGCCGCGGTCCGTCGTCGCCGTGCCACTCCTCGACGACGAGGGCTCGATCGGCGTGCTCGAGGTCCTCGACCGGCGGTCGCAGGCCGCGTTCGACCTGCGCGACATCGAGCTCGCCGCGGTGTTCGCCCGCCAGGCGGCCGTCGCGATCCGGGCGAGCCGGCTCGAGCGCGATGCGGCCAGCCTGCTGGCATCGGCGCTGACGGCCATCGCCGGGGACGGCGTCGCAGCCAGCGGGTCCGGCGCCGGCGATGTCGCCCGCGACGTCGACGCGGTCGTCGCCGACGCCGTCGCGATGCTGGCCCGCGAGGAGGATGGCGCGCTGTGGAGCCTCGCCGACGAGATCGCCCGCCTTCGGGCTGCTGATCCCGGTGAGCTCGATCTCGTCCGTGAGCTGCTCGGTGTCCTCGTCCGGCGGGCGGAGCGAGGCGACGCGCGGTCGCGGCGCCGGTCCGGGCGGTGACCGGCCCGATCCCCTCCGGCGACGGCTCGCTTCCGGCATGGAGCGCGCCGTTCGCCACCGACCACCGGGCCGGCCTGGAGCGCCTCGCCCCGCTAGGCCGGCTCGATCGCGACTGGGCGTTCGGTGACGGCCGGGGCGCCGGCATCACGGTCGCGGTCGTCGACTCGGGCGTCGAGGGCGGCCACCCGGCGATCGGTAGCGCGCTCCGGAAGAGCGTCCGCGTCGAGCTCGATGGCGAGGACGCGACGGTCGTCGACGACGATGCGGTCGACGTCGTCGGCCACGGGACGGCAGTCGCGTCGATCGTCCATGCCCTGGCGCCGGACGCCGACATCGTCTCGGTCCGGGTGCTCGGCCCCGACAACCGGGGCAAGGGCACCGCGTTCGCGGCCGGCCTCGAGTGGGCGATCGACCAGGGGGCCGGCATCATCAACCTCAGCCTGTCGTCGCGCAGCGACGCGATGTTCGGCGTCTTCCACGACCTGGCCGACCGGGCCTACTTCGCCGGCGTGCTGCTCGTCTGCGCCGCGAACAACATCGCGGTCGCCAGCTACCCGTCGCTGTTCGCGGCGGTCGTCTCGGTCGCCGCCCACGACGTCCGCGACCCCGGCGTCTGGTTCTACAACCCGCAGCCGCCGGTCGAGTTCGGGGCATACGGGCTCGATGTCGACGTCGCCTGGAAGGGCGGCGGCCGGATCGTCGCAACGGGCAACAGCTTCGCCGCACCGCACATCGCGGGCTACGCGGCGCGGATTCGGGCGACCCACCCCGGCGCCAGCCCGTTCGAGGTCAAGACGATCCTCGCGGCGACGGCCGACGCGGCCACGGAGCCGAGGACGGACCGGCCGGCGCGCTGACCGCGCCACGACCGCAGGGCAGCGAAACGCCCCGTCGGCTGGCCGGCGGGGCGTCGATATGGCGAAGGACGTGAGGCGTTCCTACTGGGTGTGACCCTCGACGTCGTTCTCGTCGATGAATTCGCCGCCGGTCGACGGCCGGCGCGGGGCGAAGTCGCCGCCGGTGCCGGGGTTGACGGTCAGGTCGTCGGTCGTCAGGTGAACGTGGGCCTCGACGTCGTTCTCGTCGATGAGCTCGCCGCCGGTCGACGGCCGGCGCGGGGCGAAGTCGCCGCCGGTGCCGGGGTTGACCGTCAGGTCGTCGGTCGTCAGGTGAACGTGGGCCTCGGTGTCCTCGACGACATGGACGTCGTCAGGGCCCACGTCGTCGGGAGCTCGGTTCATGACCTTGGCCGAGTCGGTCGTCAGGTGAACGTGGGCCTCGGTGTCCTCGACGACGTGCACGTCGTCAGGGAGCCCGTCGTCGGTGACCTTGGCCTGCTCGTGGGGGATGCGACGGTTGATGTCCATGTCAGCCCCTTCCCTCTTCCGTCCGCCAGTTCGCCATTTTGCCGATCTGTGTTCCGTACCCTACGCGACTCGCAGGCGAGCGGCCGATGCCGCCCGCGACCGAAGGGTTGTCAACTGCGACACACCCGGCATCCGCGGTGCCGGACGTCGCGAGGTGGGGCCTCAGTACGACTTCGGCAGCGCCTCGACGGTCGGCTTCGGCGTCCGCAGGTCGCGCAGCGCCTCCTGGTCGTTGCTCGCGAGCCGCGGCCGGTCGGCGTTGCTCTGGGTCCGGGTCAGCCGCTCGGTCAGCGTCGACAGGAAGAGCGAGCTGAGCGCCGGGACGTCCATGACGCTCCGGAGCGTCGCGGCCGGGACCTCGAGCAGCGTCGAGGGCTGGTCGGCGACGACATTCGCCGTCCGGCGGCTGCCGGTGAGCGCGGCGATCTCGCCGAAGAAGTCGCCCTCGCCCATCGAGGACAGCGAGCGGTAGGAGCCGTCCTCGTCGGGCGTCCCGGCGACGACCGAGCCGCCGAGGATGAAGTACGCGGCGTCGCCGGCGTCGCCCTGCTTGACGATCGTCGAGCCCGCCTCGGCCTCCCGGACCGTGGCCTTGGCGACGAAGCTCTCACGCCGCGATTCCTCGAGCAGGGCCAGGGCCGGCAGGCGGATCGCGAGCTTGTCGAAGTCGAGCATCGTCGCGGGCCGGACGGTTGCCGGACCGGCCACCGCGGGCGCGGTCCGGAGCAGCTGGATCGCCCGCCGCCACTCGGCAGCCGGCCGGCCGAGGCCGGGCATCAACTGGGTCAGCACCGCCGCGCCGAGGAGGATCAGCGCGGAGAGCACGATCAGCACCCGGATCTCGATGACGTCCGCGAGGCCGGCGACCGCCATGCCGGTCAGGAACAGCACGTCGCGCGACACGAAGAACGCCGAGAAGACCCTCCCGCGGTACTCCCGCGGCGTGTTGCGCTGGAGGACAAGCGACCGGGAGATCGAGGACGGCGGCTGGGAAAATCCCGAGATCGTGACCAGGACGATCGCGATCCAGATGTTCGTGGCGAGCCCGTACAGGACGCCGACGATGCCCATCACGGTGAAGCTGATCACCATCCAGGTGCCCTCGGGCAGCCGCTCGATGTACTTCGCCATCAGCAGGCTGCCGAAGACGAAGCCGAGCGACGTCAGGCCCTCCTGGAGCCCGTACTGGAATTCGGTGCCGCCGAGTGTCTCGACGGCGAACGGCAGCAGCAGCACGTTCCACAGGCCAAACGCGAAGAGCACCGGCGCGAAGACGATCAGCGTCGAGCGCAGGATCGGCGTTCGGACGAGCATGCCGACGCCCGACTTGAGGTTGGCGACGACCGCCCTGACGCTCGTCTCCTCTTCGACGAGCATCGGCGCGATTTTCACGAACGAGACGCACGCCGCCGAGATGAGGAACGTCAGCGCGTCCACGTAGAAGGCGACCGCGATCTCGCCGGTCGAGGCCAGGAACCCGGCGGCGGCGAAGCCGATCGCGGTCGAGCCGAACGAGCTGATCGACAGGAATGCATTCGCCGCGGCGAGCTCCTCCTCCGACGCGACGTCCGGCAGCACGCTCTGCTGGGCCGGGTCGAAGAACTGCTTCACGCTGCTCGCCAGGATCACGACCACGTAGAGCAGGAGGATGTTGATCTGGATGAGGAACGGGATGCTGAAGACGAGCACTGACCGGATCAGGTCCGACGCGATCATGATCTTCTTGCGGCTGAACCGGTCGACGAAGACGCCGGCGAGGAGTCCCACGAAGAGGCTGGGGATCGCGGTCGCCATGAGCATCAGCCCGACGGCCAGCGCGGAACCGGTCTTCTGGAAGATGAGGATGCCCGCGGCGAGATCGGTCAGTGACGAGCCGATCGTCGAGACGAGCTGCGCGCTCCAGAGGTAGCGGAAGTCATGGTTGCGGAACACCGCGAACATCGACGGGGCGGGTCCGGTCGGTGCGACCGCCTCGGGCTGTTCGTCGGTCATGGGCGCACGCCCTCGGACATGGTCCAGCGCGCCATGGGCGCCCTCCTGCACACTCCCTCTGCCCCTCTGGCTCGGCGGAGTGTACCGGCCGGGCTGGCCCGCCGCGAGACGGTCGTGTCAGCCACGCGGCAGCGGGATATCGACGCCCTCGCGGAGCAGCAACTCGCGCTTCAGCCGGAGGTGCTGCTCGCGCGATCCGAACCCCCAGCCGCCGTCTCCGCCATACCCACCCAGTGACCCGTCCGCGGCGACGATCCGGTGGCAGGGGACGACGATCCCGATCGGGCTCCGGGCGACGGCGCCGCCCACCGCCCGGGCGGCGCCGGCCCGGTCGATGGCCCGGGCGATCAGGCCGTAGCTCGCCACGCGGCCCCACGGCACTTCGCTCACCGCCCGGAGGACCGCCTGGTCGAACGCCGGCCGGTCGGAGAGGTCGATCGGCAGGTCGAACGCGCGTCGTCGATCGGCGAGGAAGTCCTCGAGCTGGCGGACGGCCTCGTCGAGGACCGGATGACGGGTCGCGGAGACATCCGACCGGAACCGCCACTCCAGCCGCTCCACGAACGGCTCGTAGGGCGTCATCGACTCGCACGCGACGAGCCCGCGGTCGCCGGCCGCGAGGTGGACCGGGCCCCACGGGGCGTCGACGGCGGCGACGTGGACCGATGGCATGGACGAAAGTGTGCCGTCTGGCAGGGTCGTCCGCGCGACGGCGGCTGGTATACTCCCAGGGAGTATGAACGAGCCCGCTTCCTCGACCCTCGTCACGGTCGCCCTCCCGATCGAGGGCATGACCTGCGCGAGCTGCGTCAACCGGATTGAGCGCTTCCTCCGCAAGACACCGGGCGTGACCGACGCGACGGTCAATCTCGCGACCGAGGTCGCGACGATCCGCTACCTGCCGGAGACCGCCGGGCGGGCGGAGCTCGTCGCAGCGATCGCCGCGGCCGGCTACGACCTGAAGCCCGAGCGCGCCTCGGGCGAGACGGCGGCGGCGCGCTCGTTGCGCGAAGCCGCGGACGCCGACGCGGCCGAACGAGACCGCTACGCGCACGGGCTCCTGCGCGAGGCGGTCGTCGCGCTCACGGTGGCCGTCGGGATCATGGTCCTGATGTTCTGGCCCCAGACCCTGATCCCGATGGAGGACATCAACCGGCTCGTCCTCGTGCCGGCGACGATCGTCCAGGTCTGGGCCGGCAGGCGGTTCTACGTCGCGGCCTGGCGAGCCCTCCGCCACGGCAGCCTGACGATGGACACGCTCGTCGTCATCGGCACGACCGCGGCCTGGGCGTACAGCGTCTTCGTGACCCTGTTCCCGGAGGTCATCCACCAGGCCGGCCTCCACCCCGAGACCTACTTCGACAGCTCGACGATCATCCTCGGGCTCGTCCTGCTTGGTCGCTGGCTCGAGGCCCGGGCGAAGGGCCGGGCGGTCGGCGCGATCCGGCGCCTCGTCGGGCTCCAGCCCGAGACCGCGTGGCTCGTCGCCGGCGGTGAGGATCGCGAGGTTCCGGTCGGCGAGGTCCAGCCCGGCGACGTCCTCCGCGTCCGGCCCGGCGCTCGGGTGCCGGTCGACGGCATCGTCGTCTCCGGCTCGTCCGCGGTCGACGAATCGATGCTGACCGGCGAGGCGTGGCCGGTCGCGAAGGGTCCCGGCGACGAGATCGTCGGGGCGACCGTCAACACGACCGGGACGTTCCTGTTCCGCGCTACCCGCGTCGGCGCCGACACGGCGCTGGCCCGGATCGTCGCCCTCGTCGAGCAGGCCCAGGGCAGCAAGCCGCCGATCCAGCGGCTCGCCGACCGCATCAGCGAGGCGTTCGTGCCAGCGGTCGTGATCCTCGCGGTCGCCGCGTTCACAGGCTGGTGGCTGTTCGGGCCGGAGCCGCGGGTGACGCTCGCGCTGACCGCGTTCATCGGCGTCGTCATCGTCGCCTGCCCGTGCGCGATGGGCCTCGCCACGCCGACCGCGATCATGGTCGGCACCGGCCGCGGCGCCGAGGCCGGCATCCTGTTCCGGGGCGGCGAGGCGCTCGAGGCGGCGTCGCACGTCTCGATCGTCGCATTCGACAAGACCGGCACGCTGACCGCGGGCCGCCCGGAGGTCGTCGCCGTCGAGCCGGCGCCGGGCGTCGACCCCGCCGCGCTGATCGACCTCGCGGCGTCGCTGGAGCGGGCGAGCGAGCATCCGCTCGGGGCGGCGATCGTCGTCCGGGCGAAGCGCGACGAGCTGGGGTTCCGGGCGGTCGAGGCATTCGAGAGCCTGCCCGGACTGGGCGTCGAGGGGCGTGTCGACGGACAGGACGTGCTCGTCGGCAGCGGCCGTCTGCTCGCCGAGCGCGGAATCGATACGACGCCGCTCGACGCCGACGCGGCGCGCCTCGCCGGCGCGGGCCGGAGCGTCGCCTGGGTCGCGATCGACGGCGCCGTCGCCGGTGTCCTCGCGATCGCCGACCCGGTCAAGCCCGAGGCGGCCGAGGCGATCCGCCGCCTCGCCGACGCCGGGCTCGAGAGCTGGCTGATCACCGGCGACGGCGAGGCGACGGCCCACGCCGTCGCGGAGCGTGTCGGCATCCCGGCGGAGCACGTTCTGGCCGGCGTCCTGCCCGCCGACAAGGCCGCCGCGATCGAGCGGCTGCGGGCCGGCGGCCGGCGCGTGGCGATGGTCGGCGACGGGGTCAATGACGCGCCGGCCCTGGCCGCGGCGGATCTCGGGCTCGCGATCGGGACCGGCGCGGACGTCGCGATCGAGGCCGCCGGTGTGACGCTCGTCGGCGGCGACCCCCGCGGAGTGGCGACCGCGATCGAGCTGTCACTGGCGACGATGAGCGTCGTCCGCGAGAACCTGCTCTGGGCGTTCGGCTACAACCTGCTGCTCATTCCGGTCGCGATGGGCCTCCTCGTGCCGCTCGGCGTGACGATCGGGCCGGCGCTGGCCGCGGGGGCGATGGCGATGTCGTCGGTCGCGGTCGTGACGAACTCGCTCCGGCTGCGCGGCCTCGACCTCCGGCGCGGGCGCCACATCGAGACGCGGGGCGGCGTCCTCGGCACGCTCCGACGGGGGCGCTACCTGATCGCGGTCGCCGCCGCCTCATTGTTGGTCGCCGGCACGGTGATGGCGGCCGACCGGGCGATCGACGCCTCGGCCACGCCACTCGCGGTCACCGCGAAGGACGTCCGCTTCAGCCCCAGCGAGGTCCACGTGACCGCCGACCGCTTCGCGGTCCTGACGTTCACGAACGCCGACCCCGTGTTCCACGACTGGACGGTCGAGGGCCTCGCGAACGTCGACGTGCCAGCCCGGCCCGGCCAGACGACGACGCTCCGCTTCCGGATCGATCAACCCGGCACATACCGGATCGTCTGCACGGTGCCGGGCCACGCGGCTGCCGGGATGACCGGCACGCTGGTCGTCGAGCCCTAGCCCAGGCGGCGGAAGATCGCGACGGCGTTCTGGCCGCCGAAGCCGAAGCCGTTGATCGCGACCGTCTCGATCTTTGCCTTGCGCGCCGTCAGCGGCACGTAGTCGAGGTCGCACTCCGGGTCCGGCGTGCGCAGGTTCGCCGTGGGCGGGATCACCTGGTCGCGGATCGCACCCAGCCCCGCCAGCGCCGACGCGATGCCCGCGGCGCCGACGAGGTGGCCGATCATCGACTTCGGCGAGCTGATCGCGACCTTCTTGGCGTGGGCGCCGTAGGCGGCCTTGATCGCCCGCGTCTCGGTCGCGTCGTTGAGCGGCGTCGCGGTGCCGTGGGCGACGATGTAGTCGATCTCGTCCGGGGCGACCTGGGCGTTCTTCAGGGCCAGCGTCATCGCCCGGGCCTGGCCGCGGCCCGACGGCTCGGGCGCGCTGATGTGGAACGCGTCGGCGGTGAGCGCACCGCCGATGACCTCCGCGACTGGCGTGGCGCCGCGGTTCAGCGCGTGCTCAAGGGACTCGACCACGACGACGCCGCCGCCTTCGCCCAGGACGAATCCGTCGCGAGTCACGTCGAACGGCCGCGAGGCGGACTCGGGGTCGTCGTTGCGCTTCGACAAGGCGCCCATGTTCGCGAGCGCGGCGATGCCCATCGGCACGACCGGCGCCTCGGATCCGCCGGTCAGGACGACGTCGCATTCGCCGGACCGGATGAGCCGCAGCGCGTCGTGGAACGCGATGACCGACGTCGCGCACGCCGCGACCTGGGTCATGACCGGCCCGGTGAGACCCCACTCCATCGAGAGCAGTGCGGCGCCCATCGAGCCCGACAGCGCAGGGATCGCGAAGGCCGACACGAACCGTGGACCCTTCGTGTCGTGGGTGTGGGTCCCGTCGATGATCGCCTCGATCCCCCCGCCGCCGGTATTGACGACGACGCCGACGCGATCGCGCTGCTCCTGGCTCATCGCCCCGAAGTCGATCCCGCTGTCGGCGACGGCCTCCTTGCCGGCGGCCATCGCGAAGTGGATGAACCGCGTCATCCGGCGGGCCATCTTGGGGTCCATGGCCTTCGTCGGGTCGAAGTCGAGGACCTCGGCGGCGATCTGCACCTCGAAGCCCGATGGGTCGAAGCTCTGGATCCGCCGGGTGCCGGTCTTGCCGGCGACGAGGTTCGCCCAGTACGTCGGGAAGTCGTTCCCGATGGGCATGACCGCGCCCATGCCGGTCACGACGGCTCGGCGGGCAGGATCGAGTTCAGGCAACGGGATACCTCAGGGCAGGAGTTGCGGGGATTGTAGAGACATCAGCCACGGAGCCCGACTGCGTTCGTCGCGGCTGGGCGAGGCTGGCAAGGCGGCCGCGAGCACCGCAAGCGAGCCGGTGCGAAGCCCCGCGAGCGCGGAGCGCAGTGGCCAACGCGGCCAGCTTCGTTCAGCCGCGACAGCCGTCAATCACCGTCATATCGCTTGAAGATGATGGCCCCGTTGTGGCCGCCCAGGCCGATGTTGTTCGACAGCGCGTATCGGACCGGGTGGGCCATCGCCTCATCGATGACCCAGAGGTCGCACTCGGGGTCGAAGTCGCGGTAGTTCACGGTCGGCGGGATGCACTGCTCCTTCACGGTGAGCACCGTCGCGACCGCCTCGAACGCGCCGGCCGCGCCCATCATGTGGCCGGTCATCGACTTCGTGCCGCTGATCGCGAGCGACTTCGCGTTCGCCGCGGAGCGCTCGCCGAAGACCTTCCAGATCGCCTCGGACTCGCGCTTGTCGCCGAGTGGCGTCGAGGTCCCGTGGGGGTTGATGACGTCGACCTCGTCGGCCGGCACGCCCCACCGGTCGAGGGCCATCTTCATCGCCCGGGCGGAGCCGATGCCGTGCTCGATCGGCTGGACCATGTCCCAGCCGTCGGCCGCGGAGCCGTAGCCGACGACCTCGGCGTAGATCTTCGCGCCACGCTTCTTGGCGAGCTCGAGGTCCTCGACGAGCAGGCCACCCGCGCCCTCGCCGAGGACGAACCCGTTGCGTGTCAGGTCGAACGGCCGGCACAGCGTCTGGACCGGCTCGCCTGGCCGGGGGCTGCCCATCCCGCGCATGTTCGTGAATCCGGCATGACCCACTTCGAGCAGCGGCGCCTCGGTCGAGCCGGCGATGACCGCGGTGCAGTCGCCGCGCCGGATCACCTCCGCCGCCTCGCCCACGCTGTGGGTGCCGGTGGCGCAGGCCGAGACGACCGCGAGGTTGTGGCCGATCGCGCCCGTTTCGATCGCGATCAGTCCCGAGGTCGAGTCGACCAGGGCGTTCGCGATGAACGTCGGCGCGACGCTCCGCGGCCCCTTGTCGTGGAGCGAGATCCAGCTGTCGATCATCAGCCCCTGGCCGCCGGCTCCCGAGCTGAAGATCACCCCGACGTCCTCGCGGTTTTCGTCGGTGATCTCGAGGCCCGAGTCGGCCAGGGCCTGCTTCGCCGCGGCGACGCCGAAGTGGACGCTCGATTCGGTCCGCCGAGCATGCTTCGGGTCCATCCAGTCGGTGGCATTGAAGTCCTTGACCTCGCCGCCCCACTTGTGCTCGTAGCGGCTGACGTCGAAGCGGGTCAGCTCGGCCAGGCCCGACACGCCGTGGGACAGGTTGTGCCAGACGGTCGGGATGTCGTTGCCGATCGGACTGATGACACCCAGGCCGGTGATGGCGACGCGGCGGTCGTAGTCGGGTCTGCGCACGCTCGGTGGATCCTTTCGAGTTCTGGCGGCCGGTCAGGCAGGCGAGGGCGAGCGGAAGGGTACGTTGAGTTCGCCGGACGCGTCGCCCTGATCGAGGGCGACGGCCTCCGCGTCGGGGGCGATTTGCTTGACGAGGCCGGTCAGGACGCGGCCGGGGCCGACCTCCACGAAGGTCGTGACGCCCTCGGCGGCCATGTGCTCGACGGCGCCGACCCAGTCGACGCCCTTCGTGAGGTGCTCGACGAGCTCGTTGCGGGCGTCGCCAGCGGTCGTGATCTCGTGGGCGTCGGCGTTGGCGATGAGCGGGACAATGGGATCGTTGAACGTCACGCCCTCGAGGACCGCTCGCATCCCGTCGGCCGCCCCGGCCATCAGCGGGGAGTGGGCCGCGACCGAGACCGGGAGGACGATGACCTTCCGCGCTCCCAGCTCCTTGCCGATCTCAGCGGCGGCGTCGATCGCCGCGCGCTCGCCGCTGACGACGACCTGGCCGGGCGCGTTGCGATTCGCGACGCCGAAGACGCCGTGCGTCGAAGACCGCTCGACGAGCTCCGGCAGCCGGGCGTCGTCGAGGCCGATGACCGCGGCCATCGCGCCGTCGCGGCCCTGGCCCGACGCCTGCATGAGCCGGCCGCGCTCTCGGACGAGGCGGAGGCCGTCGGCGAGGGAGATTACCTGGGCGGCGACGAACGCCGAGTATTGGCCCATCGAGTGGCCGGCGGCGAACGCGGGCGGCTCGACGCCGGCCGCGAGCCACGCGTCGCGCAGCGCCATCAGGTAGGCGATCGAGGTCGCGAGGAGCGCCGGCTGGGCATTCTCGGTCCGGTCGAGCTCGTCTGCCGGGCCGTTCCAGGCGAGCGTCGAGATCGGCGCGGGCAGCGCCGCGTCGGCCTCGGCGAAGATCGCGGCAGCGGACGGGTTGGCGGCGGCCAGCGATCGGCCCATCCCGACCGACTGTGAGCCCTGGCCGGGGAACACGAGTGCGTAGCTAGGCATCGCCCGGAGCGTACCCGCTCCCCTCGCGTCACGCGGAGCGGCCTGTGCGCGAGTGCACGGAAGTGGGCCGAACGGGCTATATTCCGGGCATGGCCGAGCCGCGCTCCGTTCCACGCCGCCTCACGCCGCCGCCGCGGCGGGCGATCGCCCGTAGGTTCGAAGCGGACCTTTCGGCGCCGGTGCTCGCGGCCGGCACCCGGATCCAGAACGTCCGCCAGATCTCCGAGCGGGTGGCGATGGGCCGGGCCCTGTGGCGCGAGCTTGTCATCGGGTTCGCCTCGCAGCTGGGCGAGATGCGGCTGGGATTCACCCAGCTGGCCGCGCTCTACGTGTTGGCGGACTCCGGGACGATGACCATCGGCGACCTCGCCGAGGTGATCAACCGCTCCCCGTCGGCGACGAGCCGGCTTGTCGACGGGCTCGTCCGGCGGCGGCTCGTCGAGCGCCGGATCGAGGCCGAGGACCGCCGTCAGCGCACGCTCATGCTCACCCAGCGCGGCAAGGCGCTGCTGCGAGTCGTCGACCGGGCCCGGGCCGACCAGTTCCTGTCTGCCGTGCGGCCGATGCCGACCGCCGAACGGGCCCTGATCGCGATGGGCGTGGCGGCCCTGGCGACGCACGCGATCTCGCGCCGCGGCCGGCTGATCAAGGCGACCTCCGAGCCGGCCTGACACCGCGTGCCGACAGCGGCGGCACTCGTGACGCTCGCGGCTGTCAGAATGCGACCACCGAACCGCCCACGAGGGAGTGCGCCATGGACCAGCGAATGCTGGAGCTCCAGTACCGGGTCGAGCACGAGCACCCCGATGGCAGCTGGGGCCAGATGGTCGAGGAGGAGCGGCCGCCGCACGACACGGCCGAGACCGACCCCGAGCGCGGCTGGTCCCTCCGGCGGGTCTTCCGCTGCACAGCCTGCAACGACGTCGTGACGCTCACCCAGGAACCGGACGCCGTCGCCCCCGACGCCGGCTAAGCAACTCGATCGGAGGCGCCCGTCATGGACATGCTCCAGGAATACCAGTACCGCGTCGAGCACCAGCACAACGACGGCTCATGGAGCGGCCTCGCGGAGGACGCGTCCCACAACGACGCCGCGGGCGACGACCCCGAGCGCGGCTGGATGCAGCGGACGTTCCGCTGCGTCTCGTGCGGCGAGGTCATGCGGCTGCTGTCACGGAAGGACGCAACCGGGCAGACGCCCGCGCCCGACGCCGAATAGTCGGTCGGCGTCGGGCGGGGCCGCGGCCGAGCCCCCACGGTCGGCCGGTCAGTTCGTTGCGTCGCGCTGGTCGATCGTCGCGATGAGCGGCGACGCCGGCTGGTCGAGGAGCTCGATCGCCCGCTCGATCATCGCCTCGATCGAGATGACGCTCGTCGCGTCGTCCGGCCCGAGGCCGCGGTAGTCGTTGCGCAGCTCGCACAGGCGGTCGAAGTACTGCCGCCTCGAATACTTGTCCATGGTTCCTGTCTCCCTTGGTCGCTGGTGGCCCGCCCAGAGGCCACCGATGCATCGCATCCTCGGCTCGAACGGGCGCGCTGCCATCGGGTCGCCGCCTTAGCGGGAGGGAGCGCCGCGCCGTATTTGTCCGGGGCGCGGTCGTATCGGTGCCTTAGCGCGTGCCCGGATCAGGCGCAGAAGCGGCGTACCACGTCGTAGAGGACCGGCAGGCCCCAGCGGAGCGCTTCGACGCCGACGCGCTCGTCGACCCCGTGCCAGAGCTCGAGGAACGGCTCGCGTGGGGCGAGGCGGAGCGGCGAGAAGCCATACGCCAGGACGCCGAGCGCGGCGGTGTGCTTCGCGTCGGTCGCGTACGGGACGATGATCGGAACCGGGGTCCCGTCCGGATCGTGGTCGCGCAGCGTGTCAACCATCGTGTCGTAGAGCCGGCCGGACGTCGGCGCCTCGACCGGCGGGGCGTGGACGACGAGCTCGACGTCGCTGACCGCGGCCAGGTCGGGGCCAATGCGCTCGATGACCGTCCGGCGCATGTCGTCCTCGGAGGTCCCGGGCAGGACCCGGCAGTCCACCTCGATCGTCGCCTCGCCGGGGATCACGTTGTACTTCACGCCGGCGTGGATGATGTTGGGGCTGACCGAGTCGCGGAGGAGCGCCCGAAGGACCCGCGCGGAGAACGGGTCGCAGACCGCCTCGAGGGCGAGCTCCGCGGGGCGCGGGTCGGGGCCGGCGAGAGCGGCGACGAGGCGGCGCTGGTCCTCGCCGAGTGTTGCCCCCACGTCCGCCAGGAAGCGCTCCATCGCCGGCGTCAGGCGGGGCGGACCGGAAACGGCGAGGCGCGTCACGATCTGCGACGCGAGCACAGCCGCGTTGTCGTCGCGCGGCATCGACCCGTGGCCCTGCGTCCCGTGGACCGTGATCCGGTACACGGCGTAGCCCTTCTCCGCGACGCCGATCGGGTAGAACCGGCGGTCGCCGAGCGTGATCGCGACCGCGCCCGATTCGTTGATCGCGCCGGCGGCCCGCAGCAGCTCCGGCCGGTCCAGGACGAGCGGCGCGATCCCGTTGAGGCCGCCCGCCTCCTCGTCGGCGGTCGAGGCGAAGAGGAGGTCGCGCGTCAGGCCCGGGACGGGGTCGCTGGCCGGGTTGCGACCGGCGGCGCGGGCCTCGGCGGCGAGCATCCGCATGACGACGAGCTCCATTGCCACGAGGTGCTTCATGTCGACCGCGCCGCGGCCCCAGACGTAGCCGTCGGCGAGGTCGCCGGCAAACGGGTCGTGGGTCCACTCGTCGGGCGGGGCCGGGACGACGTCGAGGTGCGACATCAGCAGGAGCGGCTCGCCGCCGGTCCCGTCGCCGCGAAGCCGCGCGGTCACCGAGCCGCGGCCGGGCACCGGGACGTGGATCTCGGCCGGGATCCCGGCGTCCTCGAGCGCATCGCCGATCCAGCCGGCCGCTCGCAGCTCGCCGTCCGGGGCGTCGTCCGGCGGCGGGTTGATCGACGGGATCCGGATGAGGTCGCGGAGCGTCGCGACGAGCTCGTCCTTCGCGGCGTCGAGCGTCGCCGGGTCGAGGGCGGCCGACGGCAGGGCGGTCGTCATCGGCGGGGCGCCTCAGCCGGCGGTCATGACGGAGATCGCGTTGACGAGGATGCCCAGGACGAAGCCCGCGGCGATGATCACGCCGACCATGATCAGGAGCAGCCGCAGGTAGCGCCGCTCCTCCTGCAGCCCGGCCTCGGGATCCGGGTCGCGGCCGCCGGCGATGTACGGGGCGGCGAGGCCCCGGGCCCGGGCGGCGGCGTTGCGCTCCGAGTCGTACTCGGTGGGATCCGGCGGGACGTCGGGCCTGTCGGTCACGGATGGACTCCGTCGGCCGCAGGCACGGGCCCCGTGAGCGCGATGCTCACCCGATGGCCTCGCGGATCGGCGTCGCGACCTCGGCCGCGACGACGCCGATGCCCGCGGGTCCCAGGCCGGCGGGCATCCCGAGGATCAGGTGCGTCGCCCCGATCTTCGCGAACCGTGCGCCAGCCGCGACGGCGGCTCGTCGCTCTTCGGCCCTCTTCCCGGTCGGCAGCTGGGCCGCGAACGCGAACCCGGCCGGGTCGCGCCCGATCGACGCGAGCTCGGCATGGATCCGGTCCAGCTTGTCGGCGAAGTAGTCGTAGTCGTAGGTCGGGATCGCCGGCAGCATCCAGCCGGCGCCCTCCCGGGCGACAAGCGCGAGGCCGCGCTTCTTCTGGCCGCCCAGCCACATCGGTGGGCCGCCCGGCGTGAGCGGCGGCGGCAGGTTCGTCGCCCCGTCGAGGGGATAGAACGGATCGGGCCGGACGACGCCCGGCTCGCGGGCGGCGGCGTCGGAGAACAGCGCCTTGATCGTCCCGACGGCCGATTCGAACCGGTCGAACCGCTCCCGGATCGGCGGCAGGGGGATCCCGAACGGGACATGCTCGCCCTCGTGCCAGCCGGCCCCGAGGCCGAGGATGAACCGACCGCCGGTCACGTGGTCGAGGACCGTCGCCGCCTTCGCGACGAGGACCGGCTGGCGGAACGTGTTGGAGAGCACGCCGTGGCCGACGGCGAGACCGGGCACCCGGTGGGCGAGCGCGGCGAGCAGCGTGAGCGACTCCCAGCTGGGGCCGCCGTGCTCGACCGCGGGGTCGGTGATGTGGTCGTTCAGCCAGGCGCTGTCGAAGACGCCCAGCTCGCCGGCCCGGGCCCACGTCGCGTCGAGCGTCGGCCAGTCGACGTTCTGGGGCGAGGTCTTGAACCCGATCGAGACAGCCGCCACGCGCCGCCTCAGCGTCCGGCGAGCGCGGCCGTCATCCGGCGGCCGGTGGTCACCGCCCCCTCGGACGCGGTCGAGACGAGGGCTGCGTACTTCGCCATCACCCCGCCGTGTAGCGCGGCGGCGGCGGCGTCCAGGCCGACGCCCGCGCGGCCAGAACGCTCTCGGCGACGTCGAGGTCGAGCGCCTTGCGGTCGACGTCGATCACGATCTCGTCGCCCTCCTCGACCAGGCCGATCGGACCGCCGAGGGCCGCCTCCGGGGCAACGTGGCCGATCATCAGCCCGTGGGTCCCGCCGGAGAACCGGCCGTCGGTGATCAGCGCGACCGAGTCGCCCAGCCCCTCGCCGACGAGCGCCGCGGTGACGCTCAGCATCTCCTGCATCCCCGGGCCACCCACTGGCCCCTCGTAGCGGATCACGACGACGTCGCCCGGCTTGATCCTCTGGGCCCGGACCGCCGCGTAGCACTCGCCCTCGGAGTCGAAGACCCGGGCCGGGCCGCGGTGGAGTCGCCGCTCGTGGCCGGCCAGCTTCACGACGCAGCCGTCCGGCGCCAGCGTCCCGCGCAGGATCGCGAGGCCGCCGGTCGGCTTGATCGGCGTCTCGATCGGGACGACGACCGTCTGGCCCTCGGTCTCGGTCGCGTCCGCAGCGATCGCGGCGATCGTCCGGCCGTCGACCGTCGGGGCCGTGCCGTCGAGCAGGTCGCGCTTCAGCAGCTCGCGCATGACGAGCTCGACGCCGCCCGCGTCGTACAGCTCCGAGGCGGCATAGCGGCCCCCGGGCTTCATGTCGGCGACGATCGGGGTCCGGTCGGCGATCGCCCCGAACTCGTCGATGTCCAGCTCGATCCCGAACTCGTGGGCGATCGCGAGCAGGTGGAGGACGCCGTTCGTCGAACCGCCGGTCGCGGCGACCGACGCGATCGCGTTGTCGAGCGAGGCCCGCGACACGATCGCGGACGGCCGGACATCGCGCCGGACCAGGTCCATGACGATCTCGCCGCAGCGCCGGGCCGCGTCGTCCTTCTTCGGGTCCTCTGCGGGGATGCCGTTCAGGCCGCCCGGCGACAGGCCCAGGAACTCGAGGACCATGCTCATCGTGTTGGCCGTGTACTGGCCGCCGCAGGCGCCCGCGCCGGGACACGCGACGTTCTCGATCTCGTGCAGCTCGTCGAGGCTGATCTTGCCCGCCCGGTACGCCCCGATCGCCTCGTAGACGCTCACGACGTCGACGGTCTTGCCCTTGTACATGCCCGGGTAGATCGTCCCGTTGTAGAGCGCGAGCGAGGGCACGTCGAGGCGGGCCATCGCCATCGCCGCCCCCGGCATCGTCTTGTCGCAGCCGACGAGGCAGACGACGCCGTCGAGGAGATGGCCGCGGACGACGAGCTCGATCGAGTCGGCGATGACCTCGCGCGAGATCAGCGACGCCTTCATCCCCTCGGTGCCCATCGTCACGCCGTCGCTGACCGAGATCGTGTTGAACTCCATCGGCGTCCCGCCCGCCGCCCGGATGCCCTCCTTGACGCAGTCGGCGAGGCGCCGCTGGTTGTAGTTGCAGGGCATCGTCTCGATCCACGTGGTCGCGACCCCGACGAGCGGCTTGGCGAGGTCCTCGTCGGTGAAGCCGATCGCCTTGAGCATCGCCCGCGCGCCGGCCCGGTCCGGGCCGTCGGTGAGCGCGGCGGAGTGGCGCTTCGCGGGATCCGAAGCTGGCGCGGGCGTGGGGCTCTCGGGCATCGGACGTCGTCCTCGTGAGCGTGCGGAACGGGCGCAGTCAAGTGTAGGCGTGAGGCCGGTCTCGATGCCGGGAGACGGGAGCGGTATGCTGCGCGAACCCGACGGCCGTCATGACCATCCGAGAGGGAGAGATGGCACCGATCGACCACAAGCTCGAGCTGCTCAAGCAGGTCCCGCTGTTCAAGGACCTGTCGCGCCACGACATCGAACAAGTCGGTCAGCTGACCGAGGAGGTCGACGTGCCGGCCGGCCAGGTCCTGACCCGGGAGGGCGCCCCGGGCTCGGAGTTCTTCGTGATCGTCGACGGCGCCGTGGAGATCGACGTCCACGGCCAGATCGTCAGGACGATGGAATTGGGCGACTTCCTCGGCGAGATCGCGCTCGTCGACGACGGCCCGCGGACGGCGACGGCCACGACCACGACCCCGACCAAGCTGCTCGTCCTTGGCCGGCGCGAGTTCCGCTCGCTGATGGACTCCTACCCGTCAATCGAGCACAGCGTCCTGCACTGTCTCGTCGACCGCCTCCGGAACGTCGACCACTCGTTCTCGCACTGACCGCGGAGGCGCCGCGCCCACGTCAGCCCGACGTCAGGCGGACGTCCGCGCGATCCAGGCCTCGATGACGCCGCGGAGCGTCCGCAACCCGATGGTGCCCTCGCCCAGCGCGGCGTCGTGGAACGCCCGGATGTCGAACGCGCTCCCGAGCGCGTCTTCGGCCTGCGCCCGGAGCGCGAGGAACTCGCGCTGGCCGATCTTGTACGCCAGCGCCTGGCCCGGCAGCGCGAGGTAGCGCCCGACCTCGTTGACGACGTTGTTCTCGCCGAGCGCGGTATGGGCGAGCATGAAGTCGATCGCCTGGCCGCGGCTCCAGCCCAGCGCGTGCATCCCGGTGTCGACGACGAGCCGGCACGCCCGCCATGCGTCGAACGAGAGGACGCCGAACCGGTCGAGCGGCCCGGAGTAGAGGCCCATCTCACCGGCCAGGCGCTCCGTGTACAGGCCCCAACCCTCCACGAACGCCGTTGGTCCGCCGAACCGCCGGAACGCGGGCAGGTGGTCCAGCTCCTGGGCGATCGCGAGCTGGAGGTGATGGCCCGGCACGGCCTCGTGGAAAGCGAGCGCCTCGGCCTCGTAGCGCGGCCGCGTCTCGGGCAGCGTGGTGTTGATGTAGTAGCTGCCCGGGCGGCTGCCGTCGGCGGCGGGCTGGCGGTAGTAGGCGATCGTCGAATGGGCCGACTCGTGGTCGCCCATGACGACGACCTCGCAGGGCGTGACGGGCAGCCGCCCGAACCAGGCCGGGATCGCCTCGTTCGCCCGTCGCAGCGACGCCTCCGCGGTCTCGCGCACCTCGTCGCGGGTGGTGAACCGGAGCGACGGATCGAGGCGCAGCCGGTCGAGGGTCACGGCGGTAGTCGACGTGCCCAGCAGCTGCCCGCCCAGCTCCGCGAACTCGGCGTCGATCCGGTCGACCTCCTCGAGGCCGATCGCATGGATGGCGGAGGGGTCGAGATCGACCGTCGTGTGCGCGGCGACGAGGTGGGCGTACGCGGCCTCGCCGCCCGGGACGTGGCCCAGCCCGGCCCGGTCGTCGGAACGGGCGATCGGCGCCAGCTCGTCGGCAAGGTAGGCCCGCTGCCGTTCGAACGCCGGGCGGATGCCGTCGCGAATGGCAGCTCCGATCGCCGCGGCGAACCGGTCCCGCTCCGCGCCGGTCCAGCCGGCAGGATCGGCGGCCGACGGCCGGGCCAGCGGCCACACGTCATCGGGCCTCGCCAGGAGGTCGTCGAGCTCGGCGACGACGCTGTCCACCAGCGCACGGGGCGCGACGAGCCCGTCCCGCGCCGCAGCCCGCAGGCCCGCGACGTGGCGATCGATCCACGGGCCCATCTCCCGCCAGCGTGCCAGCAGGGCCGCGCCATCCTCGACCGTCGAGAGCGGCTGGAAGCTGGGAATATTGAGGAACGTGACCTGCGGGCCATCGAGCGGGTCGACCGCCCACCGGGCGACGCCACTCTCCACGACACCCAGCTCGAATTCGAGCGTGTCGACGAGCGCGTCGCGCGTCACCCGCTCGGCCGGCGTCATGCCGTCCGGGGGGATCTCGCGCGTCCGGTCCAGTTGCTCGGCCAGGCGCCGGCGCTCGCGATCGATCGCGCCGTCGTCGTTCGGCGGCAGCCCGTCCAGGTACCGGCGGTCGCCGATCGCGGTCGCGTAGATCGGCTGGACGGCCATCAGCCCGGTCCAGACCTCGTCGGCGAGGGACAGGAGGTCGGCGGCCGCGTCGGCGGCGGGTGTGTCGGTCATGGGCGGACTCTAGCGGTCGCGGGGCCGCGCCGCCGCCGGCCCGGCGTCAGTGGATGCAGTTCCCGACCGGGACCTCGCCGGTCCGTCCGAGCGCCGGCGCGATCGCCGACCGGACGCTCGTCGGGGTCAGCGCGTAACCGACCTCCCGGTCGGTCCGGGCTTCGGCGAACACGACGCCGCCGACGGTCCCGTCCGAGAGCACGAGCGGACCGCCGCTGTCGCCCTGCTCGATCCTGGAGCGCAGCTCGAGGATCCGTCGCGTGACGTGGCCGTCGCCGTAGATGTCGCGGCCGCGGGCCGGGTAGGCGTCCGCGACCGCTGCCGGCTCGATGTCGAGCCCGAGCCCGCCCGGGAACCCGAACGTCGCCCCGCTCGCGCCGCGGCTCGGATCCGTCGACGCGAGGTGGAGGGGCGGCGCCGCGAGCCCGGGCACGTAGAGCAGGGCGATGTCGAGATCGGGATCGAACAGCACCGGCGCCGCGTCGTGGACCTCGCCGCGGGCGGCGGCGACGCGGATCGTGCTCGCGCCGGCGACGACGTGAGCATTCGTGACGACATAGTCCCGCTCCACGACGAAGCCGGTCCCGGACGAGATCGAGAGGCAGGTCCCGGCGGTCACCTTGACCGTGCTGGGTTGCGCGGCCTCGGCCAGCCGCTGGACGAGCGGGTCGTCGGGCAGCGTGACCGGTGGCGCCGGCAGCGGCTCGAGGCCCACAAAGAGGTCCGGCAGGCCCGTGTCGTCGAGCATCTGGGACAGCTCGGCCGCGAGCTCCGTCGGCGCCGGCAGGTACGCCCCGAGCGTCCGGACGAACAGCGAGGTCTGGGCCTGGCTGGCGAGCGTCGGGCTGGGGCCGGCGGCGAGGAGGCCGCCGGTGAGCCAGACGACGAGCAGCGCCTGGGCACCGCCGACGACGCCGCCGAACACCCGGTCCATCGCCCCGAACACGCCCTCGCCGAGCATCGCCGCCGCCGTCCGCCCGACGGCCGACCCGACCGCCTCGCCGATGCCGACGCTGAACAGGATTGCGGCGAGGACCACGAACGCCCTGAGCTGGGGCGATTGGATCGAGCCGATCGGGCCGTCGAGGTGGGGCAGGAGGAGGAGCGCGAGGCCGCCTCCGAGGAGCGCGCCGGCGAGGCCGACCAGCTGGGGCAGCGCGCCGGATCGGAAGCCGATGGCGACCGCGACCACGACGAGGACGACGATCACGAGGTCGAACCCGTTCACTGGTCGAGTATGGGGGAGGCTCCGCGGTCCGTCGGTCCGGGGCCGGACGAGGCGCCGGTCAACTCACCGTGACGGCCACCGGTGGGATCCGGCTGTTCGTGGCGGCGATCGTGTACGTGCCGGGCTCGAGCTCGCCGAGGTCGACGATCGTCGACTTCGTCTTGGCGATCTCGATGCAGATCGCGCCGGCGTCGGCGGCGCCCTCGACGACCGTCAGGTCGATCGCGCTGCCGTCGCGCGACACGACGATCGAATCCAGCACGTAGCAGGGCTCGACGCCGCTCGTCCACGTCAGCTTCGCGGTCACGTGCCGGCCGTCGACGTTGGTGAGGATCGACTCGACCGCGACAGGGTGGGGGTTGATCGTGCCGGGGTGGGGGATCACGAGGTCGCCTCCGTCACCGCTGCCGCTGAAGCCGCTGCCGCTGCCAGTGCCGCTGCCGGGTGGCTGGGTCACCGGCTCATCGGGGCCGGTCGCGGGACCGGACGACGGTGGCTGCGACGGCGGCGACGTCACAGCCGGAGCCGAGGGAGGAGCCGTCGGAGCGGCCGCGCTCGAGCAGGCCCCGAGGGCCGGCGTGAGCGCGAGGGCGAGGGCAAGGGCGAGACGGACGCGTCGGACGGGTCGGACGGGGTGAGCTGTCGTCATGCGCCCGGAGACGACCGTCGTCGGCGACGGGTTCCGGCGCCGCAAGGCGATCAGCCGGCGACCAGCGTGTCGACGCGGGCAGGGTGGGCCGCCTCCCAGCGGTCGATGTCGGACGTCTTGCCCAGCAGATAGCCCATCTCGTCGGTGCCGGCGAGGAGCATCACCCGGGCGAACGGGTCGACGTCGAACGGCAGGTCCTCGTCGCCCGGGAGGTGGACGACCTGGGCCTCGAGGTCGACCGTCAGCTCCGTGGCCGGATTCGCCTCGACCAGCTCGAAGAGGTGGCTGTGCTCGTCCGCCTCGACGACGATCGGCAGCAGGCCGTTCTTCAGGGCGTTGTTGCGGAAGATGTCGGCGAACGACGTCGAGAGGATCGCCCGGATCCCCCACGAGGTCAGGGCCCACGGGGCGTGCTCGCGCGACGATCCGGCGCCGAAGTTGTCGCCCGCGAGCAGGATCCGGCGCCCGGCCATCGCCGGCTGGTCGAGCACGAACCGCGGCTCGCGCAACGATCCGTCCTCCTCGAAGCGCCAGTCGCGGAAGAGCGCCTCGGCGAGGCCGGCCTTGTCGGTGACCTTCAGGTAGCGGGCGGGGACGATCTGATCCGTGTCGACGTTCTCTGCGGGCAGCGCGATGACGCGGCTCGTGAACGTTTCGAACGGCTCGGCCATCGGCTACCGCCCACCGACCGGGGCGATCGCCTCGATCCCGGCGAGCCTGCGCGGGTCGGCGACGACGCCCGCGATCGCCGACGCGGCGGCGGTCAGCGGCGAGGCGAGGAACGTCCGGCCGCCCTTGCCCTGGCGGCCCTCGAAGTTGCGATTCGACGTCGAGATCGCGTACTGGCCGGGCGCCAGCTGGTCGCCGTTCATCGCGATGCACATCGAGCAGCCCGACTCGCGCCACTCGGCGCCGGCCGCCCGGAAGACCTCGTGGAGTCCCTCGCGCTCGGCCTCGCGCTTCACCTCGTCGGAGCCCGGGACGATCATCACCCGGACGCCGTCGGCGACCTTGCGGTCCTTCAGCACCGACGCCGCGAGCCGCAGGTCGCTGATCCGGCCGTTCGTGCACGAGCCGACGAAGACCACGTCGACCTTCTGGCCGAGGATCGGCTGGCCGGGAAGGAGGTCCATGTACTCGAGGGCCCGCTCGAGGGCCCGGCGGGCGGACGGATCGGGCTGGGCATCAGGCGACGGGACGAGCGACGTGATCGGGATGCCCATGCCCGGGTTCGTGCCGTACGTGACCATCGGCTCGAGGGCGGCGGCGTCGATCGTGATCGACCGGTCGTAGCTCGCGCCCTCGTCGGTGGGGAGCGAACGCCAGCGCTCCACGGCGGCATCCCAGGCTGCGCCCTGCGGGGCATGCGCCCGGCCGTGAACGTAGTCGAACGTCGTGTCGTCCGGGGCGATCAGGCCGGCCCGCGCGCCGCCCTCGATGCTCATGTTGCAGATCGTCATCCGCTGTTCCATCGTCAGGGCGCGGATCGCGTCGCCGGTGTACTCGAACACGTGGCCGGTCCCGCCGCCGATCCCGATCCGGGCGATCAGGGCGAGGATGATGTCCTTCGCGCTGACGCCGGGCGAGAGACGGCCGTCGACGCGGACCTCGTAGGTCTTCGGCTGGCGCTGGAGCAGCGTCTGCGTCGCGAGGACCATCTCGACCTCGCTCGTCCCGATCCCGAACGCGAGCGCCCCGAACGCGCCATGGGTCGCGGTGTGGGAGTCGCCGCAGACGATCGTCATCCCGGGCTGGGTCAGGCCCAGCTGGGGGCCGATGACGTGGACGATCCCCTGGCTCGGCGAGCCGAGGCCATGGAGCGGGACGCCGAACTCCTCGCAGTTGCGCGTCAGCTGGTCGACCTGGGCCGCCGCCATCGGGTCGGCCATTGGCAGGGAGCGCGAGTGGGTCGGCGTCGAGTGATCCGCGGTGGCGACGGTCCGGTCCGGATGGCGGACCCGCAGGCCGCGGGCGCGAAGCCCCGAGAACGCCTGCGGCGACGTGACCTCGTGGACGAGGTGGAGGTCGACCGCGAGGACCGCCGGGGCACCCGGCTCCTGGACGACGACGTGGTCGTCCCAGATCTTCTCGACGATCGTTCGCGGCTGGCTCATGACGACTCGAAACCTGCGTGAAATGGGGCCTTTCAGGCTAGCACAGGGGCGCGTTCATCCCGACGTCGTCCGATCCCCATCCGCGATATCCGGTGTGCGGATTGGTCAGGAGGAATGCGGTCCGGTGACCTTCGTCATGCCCCGACCCGTACCTTCGTTCAACGGCCAGATGTGCCGAAGCGGCCACAGAATGCCCGGACGGAGACGAAACTCTGGAGGTCTGATGTCCCGAGGGGTCAAAACCCAACGGGTCGAGCCAACCGGTTCGCGCAACTGGCCGGTCGCCGCCGCCGGCGTCCCGATTCGGCGTGCCCTCGCGGCGATCCCGGTGACGGTGCGGGTCTGGAGCTTCAGCGCGGGGATCGCGACATGCGCCCTGCTGCTCTACCTGACGCAGCTCCGGGGACTGCCGGCGCCGGCCCAGCCCTTCAACATTCCCTGGCCCGTCCTCGCGATCGGCTTCTTCCTCGCCGAGCTCAAGGTCGTCGACGTCCATTTCCGGAGGGAGAAGCACTCCTTCTCCCTGAGCGAGTTCCCGGCCGTTCTCGGTCTCTTCCTGCTGTCGCCGGACCAGTACCTCCTGGCAATGCTGCTCGGGTCTGGCTCGGCCCTGATCTACTTCCGCCAGCCTCCGTTGAAGTTCGCCTTCAACCTCAGCAATTTCGCGATCTCGGCCGCGGTGTCCCTGACGGTCTTCCACCTCCTCGCTTCGCCGGCCGGCCAGCCGACGAGCGGCGACTGGCTCGCGGCGTTCGCCGGAACGCTCGCAGCGACCGTCGTCAGCGCCTTTGCCATCGCCACCGCGATCTCGCTGTCCGGTGGCGCCCCGCAGTTCCAGAAGCTGCCGGAGATGATCCAGTTCGGCACGCTCGTGGCTGTCGCGAATACGAGCCTGGCGCTGCTGGCGGTCTCGATCCTGTGGGTCGAGCCCCGCCTGCTCTGGCTCCTCGTCGTTCCGCTCGGCACGGTCTTCCTCGCCTACCGCGCCTACCTCTCCGAGCGCGAGAAGGGCCAGCGTCTCGAGTTCCTCTATCAGTCCGGCCGCATCCTGCAGCACTCGCCCGAGCTGGATTCGGCGATCGTGGCGTTGCTTGAACACGCCCGAACCATGTTCCGCGCTGAACGGGCAGAGGTCGTGCTTTACCCACGCTCGGCCGAGGGCGACGCGTTGCTCACGCGGACCGCCGAGGCCGAGCCGCCGACCACGATGGTGCCGGTCAGGCTCGCGCCGGACGACCCGATCCGCATGCGAGTCGAGTCGGAGCCGCACGCGTTCTTTCACGTTCCCGCAGTCGGCGACCCGCATGCGGACGGCGTCCGTCAGGCGATGATGGCGCCACTCCGCGGAGAAGCCGGCACGATCGGCTCGATCCAGATCGCCAACCGCTTGACCGAAGCCACGTCGTTTACCGACGAGGATCTACGGCTCCTCGAGACGCTCGCCAACCAGGCCGCCACCGCGCTCGAGAACGGCCAGCTGGAACAGTCGCTTGCCGAGCTGTCGCGGCTCAAGGAGGAGCTGCGCCACCAGGCCTACCACGACCCGCTCACCGGCCTCGGCAACCGGAACCTCTTCACCGAGCAGGTCAACGCGCGCCTCGTGCTGCCCACGCCGGACCTGCTGCCGGTGGTCCTCTTCGTCGACCTCGACGACTTCAAGGTCGTGAACGACAGCATGGGCCACGTCGCCGGCGACCATCTGCTCGTCGCGGTTGCCGACCGCGTCCGGAGCTGCGTCCGGGCCGGCGACGTCGCGGCCCGCCTCGGGGGCGACGAGTTCGCCATCCTGCTGGACGACGTCCCCGATCTGAGCCGGTCCCTGTCGGTGTGCCAGCGTCTCCTCGAGGCACTGAAGGTCCCGCTCCCGATCGAGGGCCAGGAGGTCTCGATCAGCGCGAGCATCGGGCTCGCCGCCGCGCGTGACCCACGCGAGCGGGCCGACGACCTGCTCCGCAACGCGGACGTGGCGATGTACCGGGCCAAAGCCCTGGGCAAGAGCCAGTACGCCGTCTTCGAGCCGACGATGCATGCGGCGATCATCGAACGGCACGCGCTCTCGTCCGAGCTGACCCGCGGCATCGTCCGCGGGGAGCTGGCCGTGTACTACCAGCCGATCATCGGCCTCGCGACCGGCGGACTGTACGGCGTCGAGGCGCTCGTCCGCTGGCGGCACCCCACCCGCGGCATCGTCGGTCCAGACGAGTTCATCCGCCTCGCCGAAGAGAGCGGGGCGATCCTCGGCCTCGGCCGCTGGGTGCTGCTGGAGGCGTGCCGCGAGGTGGCCACCTGGCAGCGGCAATGGCCTCGGCCGGAGCCGCTCGTCCTGACGATCAACCTGTCGGCCGCCCAGCTCCAGGACGCGGACTTCGTCGACGACATCGGGCGGATCCTCGACGAGACCGGCTTCCCGGCGACCTCGCTGGTGCTCGAGCTCACCGAGACGGCGATGTTCCACGACACGCATACGACGATCGCGCGCCTCCAGGCCCTGCGACAGCTCGGCATCCGGATCGCGATCGACGACTTCGGAACCGGCTACTCCTCGCTGGGCTACCTTCGCCGGTTCCAGGTCGACATCCTCAAGATCGCCCGCGAGTTCATCGGCGCCGCCGACGGCGGGAGCGACGATTGGGCGTTCGCCCACTCGATCGTCGCCCTCGGCCGGACGCTCGGCCTGCGGATCGTCGCCGAGGGCGTCGAGGATGCCGGGCAGCTCGATCGGCTGCGGGAGATGGGCTGCGAGTTCGGCCAGGGATACCTGTTCGCCAGGCCGGTCGACGGTGCAACATTCACCGCGAAGACGTTTGGCCCGCTGCCCGCAGCCTCAGGGGCCGAGCCACCCGTCGAGCCGGCGGCGCTGACCCGGCGGCGGGTCAAGCTTCGCAGCGCCTGAGCGCCTCGTCCCGGAGCAGTTGATGTTCATCCTCTACGCCGTCGCGATCGGCCTGGTCATCGGCCTGCTGCTGGGCGGCAGGCCATCCCGCCTCGGCGAGATCAAGTTCCGCTGGTGGCCGCTCGTGTTCGCCGGCTTTCTCGTGCAGGTCGTCCTCTTCCAGGACGCGATCGCGGAGCGGGTGGGTAGCCTCGGGCCGATCCTGTACGTCGGGAGCACGCTCATGGTCGTGATCGCCGTGCTTCGAAACCTCGACGTGCCCGGCATCCCGCTGGTCGCGCTCGGGGCCGCCTGCAACCTCGCCGCGATCCTCGCCAACGGCGGCTTCATGCCGGCATCGCCCGGCGCGATGGCCGCACTCGGCAGGGCAGACCCCGTGATCTACTCAAACAGTGCCGTGCTGGCCCATCCGATGCTGGAGCCGCTGACCGACATCTTCGCGCTGCCGACGTGGCTGCCGTTCAACAACATCTTCAGCGTCGGGGACGCGATCCTGGCGATCGGCGTCGTGGTCGTGATCGTCACGACGATGCGTCGCGGCGCGCGCTCCGGCGTGGTCGGCCCGACGGGTGATGACTGAACGCACTGACTCGCAAGTCGTGTCCGACTGGTACCGATGGCCCATAGTGGATCGGCAGCCGTACTCGCAACGTTCACGACGAGGACTACCTCCTCCGCCGCGAGCTCGTCCAGGGCAAACCCGTCGTGAGACGGGGACGCAAAGCCAGGGATCTTCCCGTCACGGAAGACCGCCCGGCCGCCGAGGGAACGACGTCAGGCAGACTCGAAGGAGTCACATCGTGAAGAAGTACCTGGCTCGCTTCACGTGGGCAGTGATGCTCCTGGCATCAATGGCCCTCACCGTCGGCGCTGGGATGCGCTGGGACTGACGCGATGACCCGCATGTTCAAGGCTCAGGCCTTCCGGGTCCTCCTCGTCCTCTCGGCGCTCGCAAGCTCGGCTTACGTCATCGAGGCCGGTCAGCGCTGGAAGTAATTGGGTCCATCTGGATCCAGACAGGCATGAGACCGCCGGGCAACCGGCGGTCTCATGCGTTTCCGCGGCGAAGGCAGCAGGCCGCGCACGTGACCAGTGGTGGACACACGGTGGCGTCCGGTAGGGTCCGGCAGGTTGCGCGATCGTGCGCGGCCTCGTAGACTGCCGCTCACGTGACCGGGAGACCGGCCATAGGCGTCAGTGGGAGAGAATGTTGGGCATGTTCAACGGCCGTGATCGCCGCCATGTTGCCGTCGTCGTGACGGCCGACGGCCGCCGCCTGACCGTGCCAATGGACTCCGGCCTCGACGACGCGTCGCTCATCGGGATTCTTCGCTCGCTCCTTCTTGGGCTGGACAGCCTTCTCGGGCTTATTACCGGCTCCCGGCGGGAGAACGGAGGACCTCGGAGGAACGGACGCTAGGCGCCGCACCACCGAAGACCGAAGGGACCCTCGCCGGGTGGCGAGGGTTTTTTGTTTGCTTGAAGCGGGATCGGGAGACTGCGATGACGATGACGAAGGGTCCATCGGCGAAGCCGCCGAGTCCGACGGCGCCGAGCCCTGACGCGCGCCGGAGCCATGTCCCCAGCGACGGCACCTCGAGCGCGGCGGCCGTCGAACAGGCCCGCAAGTCGATGCTCGACGACTCGCGGCCGCGGCGGCGGACGCGCATCGGCGCCGACGTCGTCTGCGAGGCGCTCCTCCACCAGGGCGTCGACGTCTTCTTCAGCTACCCCGGCGGCGTGATCCTGCCGCTTTACGACGTCCTCGGCGACTACCCCGAGCTGCGCCACATCCTCGTCCGCCACGAGCAGGGCGGCGCCCACGCCGCCGACGGCTACGCCCGCGTCACCGGCCGCGTCGGCGTCTGTATGGGGACGTCCGGCCCGGGCGCCACGAACCTCGTCACCGGCATCGGCACCGCCCTCCTCGACTCGGTCCCGATCGTCGCGATCACCGGCAACGTCCCGGGCGCGCTCATCGGCAAGGACGCGTTCCAGGAGATCGACATCAACGGCATCACGCTGCCGATGACGAAGCACAACTACCTCGTCCGCGACGCCGACGAGCTGCCGCGGGTCATCGCCGAGGCGTTCCACATCGCCCGATCCGGCCGGCCCGGCCCGGTCCACATCGACATCACGAAGGATGCCCTCCAGCAGGAGACGACCGCCGGCCACCCGACCGAGGATGAGGTCATCGCGGGCCTGCCGGGCTTCCGCCCGAACGTCGAGCCGAACGGCCGCCAGCTCAAGCTCGCCGCCGCCGAGATCGCGAACGCGAAGCGGCCCGTGATTCTCGCCGGCCACGGCGTCCTCCACGCCGAGGCCTGGGACGACCTCGTCGCGTTCGCCGAGAAGACCCAGATCCCGGTCGCCCACACGCTGCTCGGTGTCGGCGTCATCGACGAGACCCACCCGCTGAGCTACGGCTTCATGGGGATGCACGGCTGGAAGCACGTCAACCGGGCGATCCAGTCGGCCGACCTGCTGTTCGCGATCGGGATGCGCTTCGACGACCGGGTCACCGGCAACGTCCGGACGTACGCCCCGTACGCCCGGATCGTCCACGTCGACATCGACCCCGCGGAGATCGGCAAGAACGTCGCGGTCGAGGTCCCGATCGTCGGCGACGCTGGCCGCGTCCTGCGGGCGCTGACGCCGATGGTCGCGGCCGTCGAGCCGGCGACCCGGGCCGACTACTTCGCGGAGCTCGCCGAGTGGCGGCGCGAGTCCGAGGGCTCGTCGTGGCACGGCTCGGGGGCGTGGCGGGACGGCCTCCTCTCGGCCGACTACGTCGTCAGCCGGATCGGCGAGCTGACGGACCACGCGGCCACGTACGTCGCCGACGTCGGCCAGAACCAGATGTGGCTCGCCCGCTACGCCGGCTTCCGCCAGCCGAACTCGCACGTCAGCTCCGGCGGCCTCGGCACGATGGGCTTCAGCGTCCCGGCGGCGATGGGCGCGGCCCTCGGCCGGCCCGACCGCGAGACGTGGGCGATCACCGGCGACGGCGGCTTCCAGATGACGTCGCAGGAGCTGATGACCCTGGTGGCCGACCGGATCCCGGTGAAGATCGCCCTGCTCGACAACAAGAAGCTCGGGATGATCCGGCAGTGGCAGGAGATCATCTACGGCGGGAACTATCACTCCGCCCATCTGCCCGGCCCGGACTTCGCCAAGCTGGCCGACGCGTACGGCATCCCGGCGTTCCGGGCCACGGCGCCCGATGAGGTCGACGATGCGATCCGGGCCGCCCAGGCGGTCGACGGCCCGGCGCTCATCTGGTTCGAGATCGCCGAGGAACAGAACATCTTCCCGATGATGCCGGCCGGCAAGGGCCTGTCCGACCTGATCGAGAAGTGGGACGGGGCGGACGAGTGACGTCCGACCCGAGTTCGAATGGCAGGGTGCCGGGCGGCACCGGAGCCGGCGCCTCTCCCAGCGCCGCATCCGGTGCCGTCCCCGGCATCACACCGCCCGCCCACACGGGCCACGTCAACCCGCCGCCGCGAGCGCTGCCGGGTGGCGGCGAGACGCGTCGTCACACGCTGATCGCGATCGTCCTCGACAAGCCGGGCGTCCTGAACCGGGTGTCGTCGCTGATGCGAGCCCGCAACTTCAACATCGACTCGCTCGCGGTCAGCCGGACCGACCAGCCCGACGTCAGCCGGATGACGATCACGCTCCATGGCGACGACGTCGCGGTCGAGCAGGCGGCGAAGCAGCTCTACCGGCTGATCGACGTCCTCAAGGTCCAGGACGTCACGTCCGAGGCGACGATCGGCCAGGAGCTGGCGCTCGTGAAGATCCGGGCGACCGAGTCGACGCGAGGCGAGGTCCTCAAGCTCGTCGAGCTCTCGAAGGGGCGGGTCCTCGACGTCGCCGACGAGTCGATCGTCGCCGAGGTGACCGGGCCGGAGGCCGACGTCGACACATTCGTCGGGCTCGTCCGGGGCTACGGGATCAAGGAGCTGGTGCGAACCGGAGCCGTCGTCATGTCGCGCGGCTCGTCATCCATCGAGGAGGCGGTCAAGCGATGAATCCTCGGGCGGATGGCTTCGCGGAGCTCAGCCTCCGACCTCGGAGAGCGAACGCCGGCTCGATGACTGAGGGTGCCGGTTCCACGGTCGAAGCAGGGGAGAAGCCATGACCGCGCGGATGTACTACGACAACGATGCGAATCCTGAGGCGCTCGCCGGGCAGAAGGTCGCGATCATCGGCTACGGGTCGCAGGGCCATGCCCACGCGCTGAACCTGCACGAATCGGGCGTCGACGTCGTCGTCGGGCTCGCTCCGGGGTCGAAGAGCCGGCCGCTCGCCGAGGAGGCCGGGCTGCGCGTCGCCGACGTCGCCGACGCGGTCCGCGAGGCGGACGTGATCATGATCCTCGTCCCGGACACGGGCCAGAAGGCCGTCTACGACTCGGAGATCGCGCCGAACCTCCGGCCGGGCCAGCTGCTGATGTTCGCCCACGGGTTCAACATCCACTTCGGACGGATCGACCCGCCGGGAACGGTCGACGTCGGGATGGTCGCGCCGAAGGGCCCCGGCCACCTCCTCCGGAGCGTCTACCAGGCCGGCGGCGGCGTCCCGTCGCTTTTCGCCGTCCATCGCGACGCCTCCGGCAGCGCCCGCCCGCGCGTCCTCGCCTATGCCCGGGCGCTCGGCAGCACCCGCGCGGGCGTCCTCGAGACGACGTTCGCGGAAGAGACCGAGACCGACCTGTTCGGCGAGCAGTCGGTCCTGTGCGGCGGCACGGCCGCCCTCGTGAAGATGGCCTTCGAGACGCTCGTCGAGGCCGGCTACCAGCCCGAGCTCGCGTATTTCGAGACGATGCACGAGCTGAAGCTCATCGTCGACCTGCTGTATCGCGGCGGCCTGAACTTCATGCGCTTCAGCGTCAGCGACACCGCCGAGTACGGCGACTACGTGTCGGGGCCGCGGATCATCGACGACCGCGTCCGCGAGACGATGCGGGCCGTCCTCGGCGAGATCCAGGACGGCTCGTTCGCGAACCGCTGGATCGCCGAGAACGACTCCGGCCGCCACGAGTTCGAGCGGCTTCGAGCGGCCGACCGCGACCACCAGATCGAGAAGGTCGGGGCGGAGCTCCGGGCCCAGATGGCGTTCCTCAACCCGGTCGTCGTCGTGGCCGGCCAGGCCCAGGCGGCCGCCGGCACGGCCGGCGCGGGGACGAAGTCGTGACCGCGGCCGTCGCTCCCGGCTCCGTCCGCATCTTCGACACGACCCTCCGCGACGGCGAGCAGGCGCCCGGCGCCGGCCTGACCGCCGCCGAGAAGCTGGAGGTCGCCCGCCAGCTCGCCCGGCTCAAGGTCGACGTGATCGAGGCCGGCTTCCCGGCCGCCTCGCCCGGCGACTTCGAGGCGGTCCGGCGGATCGCCCAGGAGACGCGCGGCGGGATCGCGGTCGCCGCCCTCGCCCGCTGCCGCGACGGCGACCCGCAGCGGGCCGTCGAGGCGATCGCGGTGGCCGAGCGGCCGCACCTCCACGTGTTCATCGCCACGAGCGACATCCACCTCAAGCACAAGCTCCGCCTCTCGCGCGACGAGGCGCTCGCCGAGGCGGTCCGCTGGGTCCGCTACGGCCGCGAGCAGCTGGGGCCGGACGCCGAGGTCGAGTTCTCGGCCGAGGACGCGTCCCGCACGGACATCGACTACCTGCTCAAGGTCTACGAGGCCGTCGTCGACGCCGGCGCCACGACCGTGAACATCCCCGACACCGTCGGCTACGCGATCCCGAGCGAGTTCGGGGCGCTCGTCGGGCGGGTCGTCGACCTCGTCGGCGACGCGGCGACCGTCAGCGTCCACTGCCACAACGACCTGGGCCTCGCGACAGCGAACACGCTCGCCGCCGTCCAGGCCGGCGCGCGCCAGGTCGAGGTGACGATCAACGGCCTCGGCGAGCGCGCCGGCAACGCGTCGCTCGAGGAGGTCGTCATGGCCCTCCGGACGCGGCCGACCCAGTTCCCGCAGCTCGCCAGCGGCGTCCAGACCGAGCAGATCACCGCCGCGTCGCGGCTCGTGAGCTACCTGACCGGCTTCACGATCCAGCCGAACAAGGCGATCGTCGGCGGCAACGCCTTCGCCCACGAGTCGGGGATCCACCAGGACGGCGTGATCAAGAACCCGCTGACCTACGAGATCATGACGCCCCAGTCGGTCGGGCTCGCCGGCAGCCAGCTGACGATCGGCAAGCTGTCCGGCCGGAAGGGCCTCCAGGGCAAGCTCCGCGAGCTGGGCCACGACCTCGACGGCGACGCGCTCGACATCATCTACCGCCAGGCGATCGCCCTGGCCGATTCGAAGAAGGACGTCACGGACGCGGACCTGCTGGCGCTCGTCGAGCAGCGGGCCTCGGAGGTTCCCGCCTCGGTGCGAGCTTCTCGGCTGGAACGTCACCTCCTCGCACGGCGGCAACGCGACCGGCAGCGTCTCGCTGAACGTGAACGGCGAGGACCGCGCGGCGGCGGCGGTCGGCAACGGGCCGGTCGACGCGCTCTACTCCGCGGTCGACCTCGCGCTCCAGCCGGTCTTCGGCTGGCATCCGGTCCTGACCGAGTACGAGATCCGGGCGGTCTCGGCCGGCGAGGACGCCCAGGGCCAGGTCCTCGTCCGCTGCCGGCGCTCGTCCGACGAGGGGCCGGGAGCGCTGGTCGTCACCGGCCACGGGTTATCCACGAACATCATCGAGGCATCGCTCGAGGGCTACCTCGTGGCGGTCAACAAGCTCCACGGCGCCGAGATCAACGGCGTCGCCGTCGCGTTCGTCGCGCCACGGGTCGTGGAAGAGCCCTCGTGACGGAGGCACCTACCGCGATCGCGGCGATCCCGGGCGACGGCGTCGGGCCGGAGGTCACGGGCGCCGCGCGGCGCGTGCTCGACGCGGCGGGCGAGGCGTTCGGCTTCGGGATCGCCTGGTCGGACATCGCCGCCGGCGGCAATGCGATCGACGCGTACGGCGTCGCGATCCGGCCGGAGGACGTGACCCGGGCCGGCGAGGCGCGACGCGATCCTGCTCGGCGCGGTCGGCGGGCCCCGGTGGGACGACCCGACCGCGACGGTCCGGCCGGAGCAGTGCCTGTTCGCGCTCCGGGGCGAGCTGAAGCTGTTCGCCAACCTGCGGCCGGTCACGATCCACCCCGGCCTCGTCGCGTCGTCGCCGCTCCGGCCGGAGCTGCTCGCCGGCGTCGACCTGCTGATCGTCCGCGAGCTGACCGGCGGCATCTACTTCGGCGAGCGCCAGGAGGCGACCGGCCCGACCGGCGAGCGCGCGGCCCTCGACACGCTGCCGTACACGGAGGCCGAGATCCGGCGCGTCGTGCGGCTCGGCTTCGAGCTCGCCCGGGCCCGGCGGGGCCGCCTGACGAGCGTCGACAAGGCCAACGTCATCGCCACGTCGCGCCTCTGGCGGCGGGTCGTCGACGAGGATCGAAGCCGGGCTTCCCGGACGTCGAGGTCAACCACCAGCTCGTCGACTCGTGCGCGATGCTGCTCGTCAAGAGCCCGGCGTGGTTCGACGTGATCGTCACCGAGAACCTCTTCGGCGACATCCTGTCGCGACGAGGCGTCGGTGCTCGCGGGCAGCCTCGGGATGCTGCCGTCGGCCTCGCTCGGCGAGCGCAAGACGGAGCACGGGACGTTCGGCATGTACGAGCCGATCCACGGCTCCGCGCCGGACATCGCCGGCCGCGGGATCGCGAACCCGGTCGGGACGATCCTCTCGGCGGCGATGCTCGCCCGCTGGTCGCTGGGACGCGAGGACGTCGCGGCCGCGATCGAGTCGGCCGTCGCCGGCGCGCTCGACGCCGGGCTGCGGACGGCCGATCTCGCGGCGCCCGGCCAGGACTCCGCGTCGACGACCGAGATGACCGAGGCGATCGTCGGGCGGATCGCGATTACGGAGGCTGCGCGGGAACCCGCCGCAGCCCCCACGTGATCGAGACCACCGCCACCGCACGCAGGACCCCCGATCGATGACGATGAATCCGCAGCCACCCGTTGTCCTCTACGACACGACGCTCCGGGACGGCACCCAGGGCGAGAACATCACGCTCAGCCTCGCCGACAAGCTCCGGATCGCCCGGATGCTCGACGAGTTCGGCATGCCCTACGTCGAGGGCGGCTGGCCGGGCTCCAACCCCAAGGACGTCGAGTTCTTCAAGGCCGCCCGCGGGATGCGCTGGCAGACCGCGAAGCTGGCCGCGTTCGGGTCGACCCGCCACCGCTCGAACCGGGCCGAGGACGACCCCAACCTCCGCGAGCTCGTCGCCGCCGAGACGCCGGTCGTGACGATCTTCGGCAAGAGCTGGCTGCTCCACGTCACCGAGGTCCTGGGCGCGACGCCCCAGGAGAACCTCGACATGATCGCGGACAGCGTCCGCTTCGTCGTCGACCGCGGCCGCGAGAGCGTCTACGACGCGGAGCACTTCTTCGACGGCTTCAAGGCCGACCGCGAGTACGCCCTCTCGACGCTCCGGGCCGCCCGCGAGGCGGGCTCGAGGACGCTCGTCCTGTGCGACACGAACGGCGGGACGCTCACCGACGAGCTGCTCCGGATCGTCGACGACGTCCGCGGCTCGCTCGAGGCGGACCCGGCCGCGCCGGCCGTGACGTGGGGCATCCACACCCACAACGACGCGGAGATGGCCGTCGCGAACTCCATGGCGGCGGTCGCCGCGGGCATCCGCCACGTCCAGGCCACGATCAACGGCTACGGCGAGCGGGCCGGCAACGCGAACATGGTCTCGATCCTCGCGAACCTCGCCCTGAAGACGCCGCACGAGCTCGTGCCGGCGGGCGGCGGCAACCTGGCCGGGCTCACGGAGCTCAGCCGGTCGGTCGCCGAGATCGCCAACCAGAACCCCAACGACTACCAGCCGTACGTCGGCCGGTCCGCGTTCGCCCACAAGGGCGGCGTCCACGGCGCGGCGGTCGCGAAGGTCGAGCGGAGCTACCAGCACGTCGACCCGACCGCGGTCGGCAACCAGGGCCGGCTCGTCGTCAGCGAGCTCGGCGGCAAGGCCAACACCCGCATCCGCGCCGAGCAGCTGGGCCACCAGCTCGACGGCGTCGTCGACCCCAAGGTCCTCTCGGAGCTCGTCAAGAAGCTCGAGAACGAGGGCCTCGCGTTCGAGGGCGCCGAGGCGAGCTTCGAGCTGCTGATCCGCCGCCACCAGACCGACTACGCGGCGCCGTTCCGGATCCTCGACTACACCTGCCTCGTCGAGCAGCGCGAGGGCCGCGAGCTCCTCGCGGAGGCGACCGTCAAGGTCCTCGTCGACGGCGAGATCCTCCACACCGCCGCCGACGGCAACGGCCCGGTCAACGCGCTCGACGCGGCGCTCCGCAAGGCGCTCCGGGCGTTCTACCCCCACATCGACAGCGTCCACCTCTACGACTACAAGGTCCGGATCCTCGACGGCGGCGCGGCGACGGCCGCCCGGACGCGGGTCATCATCGACTCCGCCGACGGCGACCGCGAGTGGTCGACGATGGGCTCCGACACGAACATCATCGCGGCCTCCGCGGCGGCCCTCGCCGACTCGCTCGAGTACGCGATCTGGAAGGCCGGCGCGGAGCTCCGGCGGCGCGACGAGCGCCACTTCACCACGACGACGACGCCACCTGCGCCACCGGCGACGCCGGCCGCAACGGTGGCCGACGCCTCATGACCCCGCGAACCCGACCCGGAGGCTCCCGATGACGACCCCGACCGCCGCCGACACCGCCGCCCAGACCCCGACCCTCCACCTCGCCCGGTGGACGGTCACCTCGAGCTCGAACGCGAACAGCCGCGGCGCGGTCGTGATCGCGTCGGGCGACCACCAGTGGGAGGCGTCGGCAGACGGCAACGGCCCGATCGACGCGCTGTTCCGGGCCGTCGACACGGCCCTGCACGACGTCCTGACCGGCCACCCCCGGCTCCTCGCGTACGACATCCACGCGCTCGGCGAGGGGCCAGGCGCGGAGGGCCGCGTGACGGTCGCGGTGGCGCCGCCGGAGGGCGCGTCCGGGCCGCGCGGCGACGGCCGCTACCCGGGCGAGGCGACGTCGACGAACATCATCGCGGCCTCGATCGAGGCGTACATCGAGGCGATCAACGTCCTCCTGGCCGAGGAGCACTGGGCGGGCGCGGCGGAGGAGGCCGGCAACCGGCGCCGGGCGAAGGTCAGCGCGTCGGATGCGAAGGCCCGCCGGGCGGAGCTCGACGAGGACGCCGGCAAGATCGACACGACGGAGTGGTTCAACCAGTAGCCATCGCGCGCTGGGGGGCGCACGCGGGGGTGATGATCGTGCGCACTGGCTGACTCGTCGACCCTGCCGGGGGACTACGCTGCACAGGCGACGTCCGTTCCGGAGTCGAGAGGGAGAGCCGTGCGCCGTTTCCTCGTCCAGGCGGTCATCGACGGGCTGATCGCCGCCGCGATCGTCTTCGTTCTCAGCCTGATCCACATCGCCCAGCCGTTCCCGTTCGGAACCGGCTCGGCTCCGATCGTCCAGCCGACCGGGAATGGCGCCCTGGCCTACTTCGTCTGGGGCGTGGTCTTCGCTCTCATCAACCGCGTCGTTCGACCGGCCCTCGTCGCGCTGTTCGGCCGGTGGCTGTTCTCGACGCTGGGGCTGTTCGTCGTCGTCATCACGGCCTTCATGCTGTGGCTCGCGTCGCGGCTGTCGCCGGTGGAGATCGCGGTGGTCGCCGACCCGCAGCCCCTCTGGATCCTGCTGGTCGCGGCGCTCTTCACGCTCGCCGATCTCGTCGCCGACATCGTCCTGGGGCTTAGCCGGCCCGACGTCGGCGTGCCGGGTCCTCGCTCGGTCTGGACGTTGCTCGAGTCGCTGCCGACGCCGCGCCGCAACGCGTTCATCGAGAACCTCCGCCTCCAGCAGGTCTACGAGGCGCTCTACCAGACGAGCATCGACATCGCCTTCGAGGGCACGCCGGTCGGCGGCACCCGTCGCTGGTTCCAGCAGCACATCCTCGGCGAGGTCCGCCTGACGGAGGACGAGAGCGCGCCCAAACGGGTGGCCGCCCTCCTCCAGCAGCTGGGGCCGACCTACGTGAAGATCGGCCAGATGCTGGCCGCCCGCCAGGATCTCCTGCCGATGGACTGGACGACGGAGTTCGCCCGGCTCCAGGCCGACGCCGCGCCGTTCCCCTGGCTCGACGCCGTCGAAGTGATCAAGGCGGAGCTCGGCCGGCTGCCGGAGGAGCTCTACGCGTCGATCGAGCAGGAGCCGTTCGCCGCCGCCTCGACCGCCCAGGTCCACCGGGCCACGCTCGCCGACGGGACACTCGTCGCGGTCAAGATCCAGCGGCCGCGGATTGTCGCCAAGACGAAGGCGGACCTCGGCGTCATGCAGGAGCTGGCGAAGACCGCCGAGCAGCGCTTCGCCCTCGCCCGCCGGGTCGGCATCCGCAAGATCGTCGGCGAGTTCGCGTCCGGCGTCCTCCAGGAGCTCGACTACCGGAACGAGGCGTATCACGCGAGGCGGCTCGCCGACTCGATGTCGAAGTTCGAGCAGATCCACATCCCGGTCGTGTACGAGGAGCTGTCGTCCAGCCGGGTGCTGACGATGGAGTTCGTCAAGGGGATCAAGATCGAGGATCCCGACATCCTCCGCGACGCCGGCCTCGACCCGAGCCAGCTCGGCGCGACCTTCATGCGGGCGATCATCAAGCAGGTCCTGATCGACGGCTTCTTCCACGCCGACCCGCATCCGGGCAACGTCCTCGCCGATCCGGTGGCGAACCGGATCGTCTTCCTCGACCTGGGGTTGATGGGGCGGCTCCAGACGGAGCAGCGGGTCGACCTCCTCGGGCTGGTCTACGCGCTCAAGGAAGTCGACATCTCGGGCATCGCCGACAGCCTGATCGCCCTCGGCGAGCCGACCTCGACCTTCGATGAGGCCGGCTTCCGCGAGGCAGTCGACCGCCTCGCCCGGCAGTACCTGGTCTACGGCCAGGCGGATTCGATCGGGACGGCCCTGTCGGGCTTCATTGGCGCGGTGTTCGAGTACGGCCTGATCCTCGACAGCCAGCTGACGCTCGCGGTCAAGGCGATCGTGCAGGCGGAGGACACGGCCCGCCGGCTCGCCTACGACCTCGACATGGGACAGGCCGCCGTCGAAGAGGCGCAAGCGGCCATCGCCGCGGCCCTCGATCCCGACCTCGTCTTGAAGGAGGTCCAGTCGCGTGCCGTGAAGATCGGCAAGGAGCTCGCCCGTCGGGCTCCCTCGATCGACGATTCGATCATCAAGTGGCTGGACGTCCTCAATCGGGGCAAGATCGTCGTCGAGGTCGACACATCGGAGCTCAACCGTGCGGTCGCCAAGGTCGGCGACGTCGGCCGCCAGGCGACGGTCGGGCTGATCGTCGTCGGCCAGCTGATCGGGACCGCGATCGTGATGGCGATCATGCTCCAGCCCAGCCTGGCGGAGTTCCAGGGCGTGGCCTACGCGGCGATGATCGCCTTCGGCATCACGCTGTTCGTCAGCTTCGTCGTGCTGTTCCGGGTGTTCCTGAACCGGGGCGGCGATGACTGACGCACCCAGGGTCGCCTTCCAGGGCGAGCCGGGCGCGTTCAGCGAGGAGGCGGCGCTCGGGTTCTTCGGCGAGGCCGTCGCCGCCCACCCGGTGCCGACCTGGCGGGCGGTCTTCGAGGCGGTCGCCTCCGAGGGCGACGACGCCGGCGTCGTCGCGATCGAGAGCTCGCTCGCCGGCTCGATCCGGGAGACGTACGACCTGCTGTCCGAGTTCTACGACCGGGGCGTCCGGATCGTCGGCGAGGTGAGCGTCCCGGTCCGTCTCGCGCTCGTCGCGCTGCCCGGCCAGTCGCTTGACTCGATCGAGCGCGTCTACAGCCACGCCCAGGCCCTGGCCCAGGCCGACGCGTTCCTCCGCAGCCGGGACTGGCAGGTCATGACGACCTACAACACGGCCGGCGCGGCGCGGATGATCGCCGACGGCCGTGAGCGGGCGGCGGCCGCGATCGCGTCACCGCGCGTCGCCGGGCTCTACGGCCTCGAGGTCCTCGCCGACAACGTCCAGAGCGGCGACGGCAACCGGACGCGCTTCGCCGTCCTTGCCCTCGAGCGTGCGAGCGCCGCCGCCCGAGCCGCCGACCCCGGGGCGCGGAAGACGACGCTCGTCTTCGCCGTCCGCAACGTGCCGGGCTCGCTGCACCGCTGCCTCGGCGCGTTCGCGACCCGCGGCGTCAACCTCTCGCGGCTCGAGTCGCGGCCGGCCCGGACCGCCCGCTGGGAGTACGACTTCTGGGTCGACATCGACGCCGACGCCGCCGACCCGACGTGCGCGGCCGCGATCGACGACCTCCGGGCCGAGACCCAGATGGTCCGCGTCCTCGGGTCGTACCCGGCCGCGCGCGAGGACTGAGCGCCGGATCCGGACCGCGAACCGAGACGCCGGCCGCTATCGCGTCCGGTATCCTCGTCGCGCCGGAGGGAGGATGCCGGCTTACCGCAGCCGAAGGGGTCCGATGACCATGCGCCCCGCCGCCTCGCGCCTCGTCACGCTCGCGACGCTCGCGGCCCTCGCCGCGTCGATCGTCGGGACCACCGCCGCGGACGCCCGCTCCGGAAGTCAGGCCACGGATCGCTCGATCCGGATCGGGCAGGACCCCGGCCGCGAACAGTCCGGCGTCCGGTCGTATCGCCACGTCGACGTGTCGAACCTGCCGGAATCGACCGGCAAGGCGTCGCCGGTGGAGCCGGCCCTCGCCGCACCGGCGGACCGATTCCACACCAAGGCGCCGATCGGCGTCCTCGCCGCCACCGCGCCGACGTTCGCGACCACGAACGCCGACCCGGCGATCACCGAGGCGACGTCCCACGCCGGTCTCGCCTTCGACGGCACGCCCCCGACCTCCACCGCCGGCGAGCCGCCCGACCCGTGGGTGGCCGCCGGGCCGGAGCACGTCGTTCAAGCCGTCAACACGGCGTTCCGCTTCAACAACCGTTCGGGCACCGCGGTCAAGACCACCGACATGTTCGACTTCTTCGGTCTCGGCGCGTTCTACGACCCGGGCGAGGTCGCCTTCTTCGACCCGCATGTGATCTACGACAGCCTCCACCAGCGCTGGGTCGCGATCGAGGCGAGCTTCGACTGCTTCACCGACGCCACGACGGACGTCGGCACCGGCTTCATTGACATCGCGATCTCGGACGGCCCCGACCCGACGCTGGGCTGGGGCGTCCTCTCGATCGGTTACACCGACGCGCTGCCCGATTACCCGGGCATCGGCACCTCGACCGACAAGGTCGTCGTGAGCGCGAATGTCTTCGCGCTCGTCCCCAGCGGCGGCATGGGCTGCGCACCCGACGACGCCTCGTTCCTCGGCACCGAGATGGACGTCATGGCCTGGTCCGAGCTGCTCGGCACCGGCAACATCAACATCGACTTCCTCAACAGCATCAGCAACTTCGCCAACGACTTCTTCTCGTGGCGGCCGTCGCTGCAGACGCCGGCCTCGTCGCCGACGGTCTTCGTCGTCGCCGAGACGAGCACGAACGACGTGGCCTACGCCCGGATCACCGGGACGCCGGCCGGTGGCGGCGTGACCTCGATCTCGACGCCGGCCAACCTGTCGTCGATCCTCACCGGGTTCGGCGACCCGCCTGCCCCGCAGCAGCCCGTTCCGGGCCCCGCGACCATCACGAACGCGGTCGACGGCCGGCCGACCGACGCAATCTGGAAGGACAACCGCATCGCGTTCGTCTCGACGGTTCCGTGCGACCCGGCCGGCGCCATCGCCGAGGACCGCGACTGCGTCCGGGTGAGCGAGCTCAACACGACCAACGCGACGCCATCCGTCATCCAGAGCTTCCTCGTCGCCGAGGAGGGCGCCGATCTCTACATGGGCGGCATCGGCTATGCCCTCAACGACGACCTCCACGTCGTCTACACGCGGTCGTCGGCGGACGCCGGGCAGTACGCCTCGAGCTACGGCGCGTACCAATCGGCCAAGGCCGCGAACAACTCGCTAAGCGCCCGGGGCCTCCTGTCGGCCGGCACCGGGAACTATCCCGGCACCCGCTGGGGTGACTACGTCGGCGTGGCCCAGGACCCGCAGGTCCCCAACGCGGTCTGGCAGGGCAACGAGTTCTCGGCCGGCGCCAACCTCTGGGCGACCGAGGTCTCGCAGCTCCAGACCGGCGGCAACTCGTACGTCCCCATTGTCCCGGTACGGGTGCTCGACACGAGGTTCGGGACCGGGTTGTCCGGGGTGTTCAGCGCGAACGTCCCGCGAAGCTTCCAGGTCGCGGGCGCCCTCGGGATCCCGGCCAATGCGGTCGCCGTCACCGGCAACGTGACGATCGTCGGCCAGACGTCGGGCGGCTTCCTCTCGATCACCCCGACGCCGGTCATCAACCCGCAGAGCTCGACCCTCAACTTCCCTCTCGGCGACACCCGGGCGAACAACGTCACGACGCCGCTGGCCGGCAACGGCAAGCTGGCCGCCGTCTACAAGGCCGCGGCAGGCCGTTCGACCCACCTCATCGTCGACATCACCGGCTACTTCCTTGCCGGCAACACCCACGCGACCTACTCGACGATCACCCCGGTCCGGGTCCTCGACTCGCGGCCTGGCATCTCGATCGGCCTCCCCGGGGTGTTCCATACGAACACGCCGCGGACGCTGAGCATCGCCGGCGCCCACGGCATCCCGGCTGACGCGAAGGCGGTCACCGCGAACGTCACGATCGTCGGCCAGACGAGGGCCGGCTTCCTCTCGATCACGCCAAACCCGGTCGTCAACCCGACCACGTCAATCCTGAACTTCCCGCTCGGCGACACGCGGGCCAACGGGGCATCGCTCCCGCTGAACGCGAGCGGCGACCTCTCGATCGTCTACAAGGCCACAACCGCGGGCACGACCAACGTCCTGCTCGACGTCACCGGCTTCTACCGCGACGACCCTTCCGGCCTCAAGTTCTTCCCGCTGACCCCGGGCCGGATCCTCGACAGCCGGCCGGGCGTGCCGCTCTCGGGGCTCACCGGGACGTTCAAGGCGAGCACACCGCGGCAACTGTCGGTGTCGGGCCATTGGGGCGTGCCCGCGTCGGCGAAGGCCGTTACGGGCAACCTGACGGTCGTCGGCCAGACGGCCGCGGGCTTCGTCTCGGCGACGCTCGCGTCGGACCCCAACCCGACCACGTCGGTCCTGAACTTCCCCCTCGGTGACGTCCGGGCGAACGGCGTGACGCTGCCGCTCAACGGCACGGGCAAGGAGTTCCTCGTCTACAAGGCGGGCACGGGCAAGACGACCAACCTGATCCTTGACGTCTCGGGCTACTTCAACTAGCCCGGGCAGAGCACAGAACCCGAACCGGCGCGGGCGCCCGGCCCGCGCCGGCTTCGGGCGCCCGGAGCGCCGGCCGCACGGGGACGACGGCCCGGACGGGTGCCGCTGTACGCTTCGGCCTCATCCCCGCTCGCCTCCAGCGTGCCCTTGGAGGGACCCATGGACCAGTCGTTCCGCGACGAGATGATCGCGGGCTACGCCCTGACCGAGCCCGCGGTCGTGATCGGCAGCCCGATGCTCGAGGGCGAGGTCGACAACGACGCCCGGGTCCAGGTCGCGCTGTCGATGCTCAACCGCCACGGGCTGATCGCCGGCGCCACCGGCACCGGCAAGACGAAGACGCTGCAGCTGCTCGCGGGCCAGCTGTCGAAGGCCGGGGTGCCGGTCTTCATCAGCGACATCAAGGGCGACGTGTCTGGCATGGCCGCGCCGGGCGACGCGACCAACCCGAAGGTCCAGGAGCGGGCGGCGTCGCTGAACTGGACGTTCCAGCCGAGCGGCCACCCCGTCGAGTTCCTGTCGCTGTCGGGCAAACAGGGCGCCCAGGTCCGGGCGACGGTCCACTCCTTCGGGCCGCTGCTCCTCGGCAAGGTCCTCGACCTGAACGAGACCCAGACCTCGATCCTCGCCCTCGTGTTCAAGTACTGCGACGACAACAGCCTGCCGCTGCTCGACCTCGACGACCTCGCGACGACGCTCAAGTACCTGTCGTCGGACGAGGGCAAGCCGATCCTCGAGGACTACGGCGGGATGTCGGCGGCCTCGGTCGGCGTGCTCCTGCGCTCGATCATCGTCCTCCAGCAGGCCGGCGTCGACGCGTTCTTCGGCGAGCCCGAGTTCCAGGTCGTCGACCTGCTCCGGACGACGCAGGACAGCCAGGGCGTCGTCAGCATCCTCGAGCTGTCCGACGTGATGGACCAGCCCCGGCTCTTCTCGACGTTCATGCTCTGGATGCTCGCCCAGCTGTACGAGATGCTGCCCGAGGTCGGCGACCTGCCGCAGCCCAAGCTGGTCTTCTTCTTCGACGAGGCCCACCTCCTGTTCCACGACGCCTCCGACGCGCTGATGGAGCAGATCGAGCGGACCGCCCGGCTCATCCGCTCGAAGGGCGTGGGGGTGTACTTCGTGACGCAGGCGCCGACCGACGTCCCCTCGTCGGTCCTCGCCCAGCTCGGCAACCGCGTCCAGCACGCGCTCCGGGCGTTCACGCCCGACGACGCCGACGCGCTTCGCAAGACCGCCCGGACGTTCCCGACGACGACCCACTACGACGTCGAGGAGACGATCACGTCGCTCGGCACCGGCGAGGCCTTCGTGACGGTGCTCTCGCCTCGCGGCGTCCCGACGCCGCTCGCAGCGACGCGCCTCCTGCCGCCCGATTCGCTGATGGCCGCCCTCCCGCCGGCCGACCTCGCGGCCCGCGTCGCCGCGAGCCTCATCGGCACGAAGTACGCGACCGCGATCGACCGGGAGAGCGCCCACGAGATCATCACCGGCCGGATCGCCGCCGCCCGGGCGACCGCCTCCCAGGCGGCCGCGGACCAGGCGATGCGGGCCGGCGTGCCACCGACGACGGCCGGCGGGCTCAACACGATGACGCCGGCCCAGCAGCAGCGCGAGATCCAGCGCCAGGCGCGCGAGATCGCCGCGGCCCAGAAGGCCGCCGAGCGCGAGCGCAAGGCCGAGGCCCGCCAGCAGGCTGCGCTCGAGCGGGAGCGGATCGCGGCCGAGAAGCGCCAGGCCCGCCAGGTGGAGACGGCGATCCGGACCGGCGGCAAGGTCCTGACGTCGAGGACGGGCCAGGAGATCATCCGAGGGGTGTTCGGGACGCTGTTCAGCGGCCGCTGACCGCCCGGCGACGGGCCCCGCGGGCGCGGCCCGGGTGCCGCCTCAGCCCAGGAACTGCTCCAGCAGCCGCGACACCTCGCCGAGGTGCTCGTCCCGGACCACGTAGGTGTGGTACGCGGAGTCGTGGACCTGGACGCTGATCAGGTCCGCCTTGCGCAGGATCGCGAGGTGGTGGAGGAGCGTCGTCCGGGGGATGCCCATCCGGTCGGCGAGGTCCGGCGGCGTCGCCGGCTCCGTGGCGAGCTCGCGCAGGATCCGCAGCCGCGTCTCGTCGCCGATCGCCTTGCCCAGCGCGACGAGGCGGGCGGGCGGCGAGGCCGCACCCGAGCGCGTCGCGGCCGGGTAGGCGAAGACGTTCGCGGCGCGATGGTCGGTGACTGCCCAGAGCGGCCGGATCGTCCATGACGAGACGAGGACGACGCTCGTCTGGCCGGCCTCCGGGACGAACGTGACGCCCGGCACCGCCCGCTCGACGACCGTCTCGATGCGCTCGCCGTCGGCGGATGCGCGGAGCGCCGCGGCGTCGGCCTCCGTCAGCGCCAGGAGGTCCGCCTCGCGTTCGCCGTAGACGTGCTCCAGCCACTCCGCGACGAGGCCCGCGAACTCGTCCCGGATCTCCGCCGCGGGCGCGCTGAGCAGGTGCCGCAGCGCGTCGCGCCACGGCGCCGTCTCGGGGAACGACGTCCGGCGGAACTCGCGCCGGGCCGCCCGGTCGCCGGCGATCGCGTCGTCCATGACGGCCGGCGGCGTCTCGCGCCGGAAGACGCGCCGGTAGTAGCCGGTGACGTAGCGCAGGACCTCATCCGCGGGGAGCGACCGGATTGTCTCGAGGAGGCCCGCCCCGGTCCGGCCGTCCGGGTGGTCGTACGGCAGCCCGAGAAGGTTGATCCAGACCTCCTTCGTGTAGCGATCGACCCGCCGCAGGAAGTCGTCGGGCAGGGGAGCGGCGAGGTCGCGCCAGCTCGATCCGGCGTCGAGCCGGCGATGGGCGGACTTCTCGACGACGTCCAGCATGCTCATCGAGAGATCGGCCGCGGGCCAGGCCTCGATGGACAGGCTGACATGGGGCGTGGTGCCGGTATGCAACACAGGTCTCCGCATCGCGACCTGTCGAAACTTATCGACAGCGTTGACAGTATTCGTCTTGCCCGGGCATCATCGACGCCCGGTTCGTCGAACGTTACCGCACCGCCGACCGCCGTCGCCTCGCTGGGGCGCTCCGGACCTCCCGGCGCCTGCCCGGCGGCCACGCCGGCCGCGGACCCGTCCGCGGCTTGCCGGCCGCGCTTCCGGTCTCTCCCGGACCGGATCGGGTGGCGGCGGTCGCAGCGGGCACAGCCGATCCCGCCGGGCAGCGCCCAGGTCTGGGATCCGTTCAATGCCGGCGGCCCGCAGTTCGCGACGTACAGCTGGGGCAGCGACGCGACCGGGTCGGGCCTCATCCAGGCGGACGCGGCGCTCTCGATGGTCCCGTAGGCCGCTCGCGAACGTCCTCGCGGGCGGGCCGGCGTCCGCCCGCCGCTACTCGACCGTGACGCCCTTGAGGTCCTCCGCGGGCTCGGGATAGCGCGGCTTCAGGTCGTCGAGCGTGTCGGCCAGGATCTCTGCGACCGCGAGGTTCCGGAACCACTTGCGGTTGGCCGGGATCACGTACCACGGCGCGTCGTCGGTCGAGCAGCGGTCGAGCATGTCCTCGTACGCCGCCGTGTAGTCGTCCCAGCGCTTGCGCTCCTCGAGGTCGCCGAGGCGGAACTTCCAGCGCTTCGACGGGTCGTCGAGCCGGGCCTGGAGCCGTGCCCGCTGTTCGTCGCGGTCGATGTACAGGAAGAACTTGAGGATCGTCGTCCCCTCCTCGACGAGGAGCCGCTCGAACGCGTTGATCTGGTCGTACCGCCGCGACCAGACCGCCTTCGGGACGAGGTCGTGGACCCGGACCACGAGCACGTCCTCGTAGTGGGACCGGTTGAAGACGACGATCTCGCCCTTCCCGGGCATGGCACGGTGGATCCGCCAGAGGTAGTCGTGGGCGAGCTCGTCGGCGGAGGGCGCCTTGAACGGCGTCACCGAGCAGCCCTGGGGGTTGAACGCCGACATCACGTGGCGGACGGTGCCGTCCTTGCCGGCGGCGTCGATCCCCTGGAGGACGACGAGGATCTTCTGGCGGCCCTCGGCCCAGATCCGGTCCTGGAGGTCGGTCAGCCGCTCGACCCCCGCCGCCAGCTCCGCCTCGGACCTCTGTTTCGTGTGACCGTGCGTCGCCGCCGGGTCGACCTTCGCGAGATCGACACGCGAGCCGGGACGGACGCGGAGGGCGGTGCGCAGGTTGCGGGTTTGTCGGGCCATCGGCGGTAGGATGACATGACGTCCACCCGAAGGAGCCGCCCGATGACCACGACCGCCGGCACGAAGCCCCACCCGATCTACCTCGCCGGCCGCTGGGTCGAGTCCGACGATCTGCTCGAGGTCAGCAACCCGGCCCACCCCGACCAGCCCGCCGGGGCGACGTTCCACGCGACCGAGGCGCAGTACGAGGAGGCGGTCGAGGCGGCCGTCGCGGCGTTCGAGGTGACCCGGACGCTGCCGGCCTACGAGCGGGGCGCGATCCTCCGGAACATCAGCGCCGGGATCAAGGCCCGCCGCGAGGAGCTGGGCCGGCTCATCGCGCTCGAGGCCGGCAAGCCGATCCGGGACTCGCTCGTCGAGGTCGACCGGGCGACGCTCACGTTCCGCCTCGGCGCAGAGGAGGCGGAACGGATGGTCGGCGAGACGATCCCGCTCGACCTGATGCCCGCGTCGAAGGGCCGGATCGGGATCACCCGCCGCTTCCCGATCGGCCCGATCGCCGGCATCAGCCCGTTCAACTTCCCGCTGAACCTCGCCGCCCACAAGGTCGCGCCGGCGATCGCATCGGGCAACCCGATCGTCCTCAAGCCGCCGTCCAAGGACCCGCTCACGATGCTGACGGTCGCCGAGATCATCGAGGAAGCCGGCGCGCCGGCGGGCAGCGTCAGCGTCCTCCCGATGAGCCGCGAGCTGGGTGACCGGATGGTCAGCGACGAGCGTTTCAAGCTGCTGACGTTCACGGGCAGCCCCTCGGTCGGCTGGCGGATGAAGGACCGGGCCGGCAAGAAGAAGGTCGTGCTCGAGCTGGGCGGCAACGCCGGCGTGATCGTCGACAAGACCGCGGACCTCGACTGGGCGGTCAAGCGGACGCTCGTCGGGGCGTTCACGTATTCCGGCCAGGTCTGCATCAGCGTCCAGCGGATGTTCGTGCATGAGGACATCTGGGACGCGTTCATGGACCGCTTCGTCGAGGGTGCCCGGGGGATCAAGGTTGGCGACCCGCTCGATCCCCAGACCGAGATGGGCCCGATGGTCGACGTCGCCGCGGCGTCGCGGACGCAGCGCTGGGTCGACGAGGCGGTCGCGATGGGCGGCAAGCTCCTGCTCGGCGGCAAGGCCGACGGCTCGTTCTTCCCGCCGACGATCCTGACCGACGTCCCGGTGACGGCTCAGGTCTGCTCGAACGAGGCCTTCGCCCCGCTCGTCGTCGCGTTCCCGTTCCGCGACTTCGGCGACGCGGTCCGCGAGGTGAACGACTCGATGTTCGGGCTCCAGACCGGCGTCTTCACGAACGACCTGTCGCACGCGTGGCAGGGCTTCGGCGAGCTGGAAGTCGGCGGCGTGATCGTCAACGACGTCCCGACCTACCGGATCGACCACATGCCGTACGGCGGCGTGAAGGACAGCGGCCTCGGCCGCGAGGGCCTGCGCTGGGCGATCGACGACATGACCGAGGTCCGGATCATGGTGCTCGCCCAGCCGCAGTAGGCCCGGTCAGCTCGGCTCGCTCCGGAACCGGCCTCAGGGCGCGATTGCGATCCCGTCGACGTCGACCTCCGGGTGACCGGGCGTGGCGGCGACTCGGATCTCGAGGACGTGCGCGCCTGCGACCGGCCACGACATCGCGTAGACGATCTGGCGCACATACGCAGTCGTGCGATTGAGGTTGACCGTCGCGACGTTCGTCCCGTCGAGGTAGATCCGGGCTGAACCGAGCGTGGGCCCCAGCGGCGAGACCCACCCGACGGCGCGACCGGTGAACGTCACCTTCGCGATGGCCGTCGATCCCGTGGCGTAACGCAGGTACCCGCCGGAGGCACCCGTCCGGGCGACCCGCGCCCATGTGCCGGAATAACCCAGGAGGGAATCCGTCTCCTGGTAGAGCTTCACAGGCAGGGACCCGGAGTACCGCCATCGGCTCCACAGGTTCGCGATCACGGCCAATCCGACCCGGATCCGGTACGTGTGTCCAACGGCGAAGTACGCATCGACCGAGGTCGCGGTAGGGGTGGGCAGCGCGATGTTCTGCCACGCACCGCCGTCCACTTGGACCTGGAGGCGGTACGCCACGGCACCGGCGCTGGCCGGCCAGCTATACCTGCCGGGGACCGTCGTCCCCACGGTGCCGCCGCGGAACGAGATCGCCGGCGGCGAGGCGGGCACGCCGGGGATGACTGCCGGCAGGGCTCCGGTGGGAATCCCCGCGGCAGTGAGCGCAGCGTCGCGTTGGGCGGTCGTCAGGTTGACGGCGCCTTCCTCGCCGGGCGTCGCGTTGTATCCAGCAACGGTCGAGCGGCTGCCCGCCCACTCATAGCGATAGCTCGTGGGCTCCGGGACGCCCACCCAGTAGCGACCACCCCACCCGCCGTTGCCATTGGCGGCGTTGTAGAGCGTGCCGCCGTGGTCGTCGTACCAGCCCGCGACCTTGTCCCCGGCGGAGCCGATGACGGTGTTCGCGTAGACCCGAATGCCGTGGTGCGGCTGTGATCCTCGATTCTGGCTGATGACGCTGATGCCGCGAGCGTTCCAGGCGACGGTGTTGTGATCGACCTCGGCGTTGTTCGACGAGCTGATCGTGATGCCCGCGCCGTACGCCCAGCGCGGGTTCGCGAACCCGTTGTTCCACACCGCGTTGCCGGCGATCCTCGCGCCGTCGCTGATCTCGAAGAAGATCCCCTCGTCGTCGTTGTCGTGGACGCGGTTGTTCGTCGCTTCGACATCGCGAACGCCGTTGTCGAACCAGATGCCCGGACCTCGGTTGTACGCGACCTCGTTACGGTCGAACGTGATCCGGCTGCTCGCCATCGTCTTGCCTCCGCCAGACTCGGCGCCGGAGAACGCGAGCTGCATGTTGTTGTGGTGGATCCGGTTCCCGCTGAACACGCTGTCCGTGACGTTGTTCAGGAAGTAGCCCTCCTGGCCGCAGCCCGTGAACTCGGAGTTCAAGATCTGGAACCCGTAGCCGCCGCCCAGCACGATGCAAACCGTCGCGCTGTCGCGGGCAACGCCGTTCTTGAACGTGAACCGCGAGACGCTGGTCGCCTGGACGGCGCCGACGTGCGCTCCATTGAGGATTCGCTTGACGGTGAGGCCATCGACGACGACGTCGTTGGCCTTGATCTCGAGGCCCTTGGTCCTGACGTTGTCGCCGTCGATCACGGCGCCCTTCGCGTTGACCGTCAGTTTCTTGCTGATGGTCACCGTCTCGTGATAGGTGCATGCAGGAACGGTGAGCGTGCTGCCGGTCGGGGCGGCATTGACGAGCGCCTGGAACGACGGGCAGGTCGCGGCTGTGGCGCCTCCGGACCCCAGCCGGACCGCCGGCGACCAGAGGATCGCCGGGACCGTGGTCATCACCGCGCAAAGCAGAGCGACAGCTCGCTTGCGGCCCGACCGACGGAGGGGGGACGTGCGACGGGAACGCGCGCGCAGGGACAACGGGTGCAGTGCCATGCTGTCCTCCCTCGGCACGCTGTGCGCGCCGAGCCCGACCGGACTACTGGGGGGAGACGGGGCCAGGTGAGCTGGCCCGGGCGGCCGGGTTGAGGAGCCGATCCTAGCCCATCGGTGTTGGCCGTGGCCAGCCTGACCTTCGGGGACACGTGGAATGGCTCGTCTGGCGGGTCATCCGACAGACGAGCCGACCCTACACTGCCCGGCACAGCCCAACGGTCCGGATGGACAGTCATGGCGGAGGGACCCGACGTAGCCACCGGCAACGCCCGTCGACTCGATTGGCACGTTCTGCTGCCCCGGCGCCAATCGGACACGCCCGGGCACTGGTTGCTGCTCGGCGGCGGGCTGGATCTTCCCCGGCTCGCGGTCGACCTGGGCCTGGCCGGGTCCGCAACAACCGAGGAAAGCGTCGACGGGCCTGCCGACGTTGTCGCGCTGCTCCATGGCTCACGCGAACCCCTCGGCCGCGCCGTCGACGCACTCGCGCCGGGCGGGATCCTGTACTGGGAGATCGACCGCCGATCCATCAGGCGAAGCGTCGTCACCCCGGGTCGGGCTCTGAGCCGGATCCGGGCCGCCGGCCTCATACCGCTGACCGTGTACTGGGTTGGCCCCGGATGGTCCCGCCCCAGCCGCTTCCTGCCGGTCGACCCCCCCGGGCCCATCGCCTGGTATCTCTCGACATCGAACGCCGATCGAAGCCCCGTCCGAGGGGCGCTGCGACGCCTCGCCGGCCGGCTTGTGAGGTGGCCTCGGATCGCCAGCCTGCTCGTGCCGAGGTTCGCGGTCGTGGCGACGTCGGGCCGGCGGCCCACCCTGTGCATTCCCGCGGCCCTCGGCCACCCCGACGTTCCCGCCTCGGTCCGCACGTCGTCGATCCCGCCGATCCTGGTCGCGGCGGGCGTCGAGCCGTGGGGCCGCATGACGCTGCTTGCCTTCGACGAGGAAGGGTCCGCACCGGCGGTCGTCGTGAAGATCGGCCGCCACGCGGAGTTCGACGAGGCGAACCGCCACGAGCACGAGGTGCTCGTCGATCTGCGGGACCGGTTGGATACCGCCACGCGGTCGACGGTCCCCGATCCGATCGCGCTCATCGACGTCGGCGGGAGGCCCGCGATCGTCCAGGGTGCCGCACGTGGCTCGTCGGCGCTCGCAAGGATGCCCGGCCGGCATCACGGTCACGGGCCATGGATGGACCTCGACCTCACCGCCGAGTGGTTGATCTCGCTCGGCCGGCAGACCAGCCGGTCGCCGGCTGCGCCGGGCAGTCCCGGCTGGTCACGACATGTCGACGAGCCACTGGCCCGCTTCGCCCGGGCTTTCGGACCGCGAGCGGAGGTGGATCGCCTGTTCGGCCGCCTCCGTGACTACACGACCGCCGTCGGCGCCGAGCTCGCCGTTGTCCTGTGTCATCGAGACCTGGGCCCGTGGAACGTCCTCGTCGACGGAAACACCGTTCGGGTGATCGATTGGGAAGTGGCTCGGGACGGGCCCGCCGTCACGGATCTCGTGTACGCGTCGCTCCACTGGAGCTTCGCTCATGACGGCCGGGCGAGCGAGCCTGCGCGCCGATACCAGCTTCGTCGCCTCCTGACGGAGTCCCTGGAGGACGACCCGGGCCAATCGGCCATCCGAGGGGCGATCCATCGGTACAGCGAGGCGCTGCAGGTCGACCTGCGCCTCGTCCCCGCGCTCGTCGTGCTGACGGTTGTCGAGCAGGCCCTCGATCGATTCGACCGGCTGCAGCAGCTCGCAATGCGGGACCGCGACCCGTGGGCACAGAACCGATACGCCGGTTATGTCGCCGAGATCGCGACGTTCGATCCCGACTGGCTGACAAATCCAATGCGCTTCATGGGTCCGCGCTGATGCGTTTCGTCCACTACTACCCGGACGCGATGGGTGACTCAGGCGTCACCGTGGCCCTCTGGGGCTGGGCCACGGCCCTCGCCGCGGCCGGGTTCGAGTCGGTCGTGCTCCACGCCGACGGTCGCGCCAGCCGACAGGCCGCCGAGCCGTTCGTCAGCTCGCGGGGTGCCACCGTCAAGCATCAGCGCATCGCCCATCGCGGCCGGGGCAGACTCACCCGGCACCCGGTCGACCTCGCGCGCCATCTGCAGCCGGGCGACATCCTCGTCCTCCACGAGGGCTGGGTGTCAAGCAACACCATCGCCGCCGAGAGCGCGTCGCGGGCCGGCGTGCCGTACGTGGTGATGCCGCACGGCGTGTACGAGCCGGCCTGGCGCCGCTACCTGCGGCCACCGCTCGCGGTTCGCGAGGCCGTCGAGCGACGGGTGCTCAGTCGAGCGGCGGCGGTGCACCTGTTCTTCCAATCCGAGTCGCCGTCGGTCATGGCCCTCGCTCCGCAGGCGAAGACCGTCGTGGCACCGACGGGCGTCGAGATCCCGGATCAGGAGTGGCGCGGTGGCGGCGGCTACCTCGCCTGGGTTGGTCGGTACGATCCCACGCACAAAGGCCTCGACGTGCTGCTGGACGCGCTCGGCCACATTCCGCCCGATCGGCGGCCGACGATCATGCTCCGGGGCTATGACTACCGCGGCGGACTCGCGAGCCTTCGAGAGCAGCTCGCCCGCCGGCCGGACCTCTACAGATCGGTCCGCATCGGGGGCCCGATCAGCGGCATGGAGAAACGGCGCTTCCTGCTCGACGCTGAGGGCTTCGTGCTGCCTTCGCGCTGGGAGAGCCACAGCGTGGCCCTGCTCGAGGTCCTCTCGCTGGGGATCCCGAGCATCGTCTCGAGCGTGCTCCACGTGGCACCGGTGCTGCAACGCTACGACGCCGCGGTCCTGGCGACGCCTGACGCAACGAGCCTGGCCGCGGCGCTGCTGCGATTCGACGAGGCCAGGGGAGTCGGTCCGCGCGGTCGGTCGATGGTGGGGATCGAGTTCACCTGGGAACGGGCCGTCGAACAGCTCACGGCCCAGCTCGCAACGCTTGGGCTGATGTGATCGGGGACGACGCGACCGGGACCACGCTGATCGTGTGCTCGCGCGACCGGCCGGAGTTCCTGTCTCGCGTCGTCGCGTCCGTCCTCGAGGGCGCGGAGGTCCCGGACGAGCTCCTCATCGTCGATCAGAGCGTCGAGCCACACCCCGGCCTGGCCGGCTTTTCGACTCCACGCTGCGCGTTCCGCTATCTCCACTCCGCGACCGTCGGGCTCAGCCGCAGCCGGAACGTCGCGGTCAGGGCGGCGAGCCACCCCACGATCGTCTTCACGGACGACGACGTCCTCGTTCCGCCCGAGTGGTTCGGCACGATCGTGCGGTCGCTCCGCGCTGCCGGGCCGCGGGCCGTCGTCACCGGTCGGGTGCTGGCGACGGATGCCGAGATCGACGGGGGCTTCGCGCCATCCCTCCATCCCGGAACGGAACGCGTCGAATACGAGGGCCGCGTCTACCAGGATCCGCTGGCAACGTTCAACGTGGCCTTCCCGCGATCGGCCCACGCCGAGATCGGGGGATTTGACGTCAGACTCGGCCCGGGGACGCCATTCCCGGCGGCCGAGGACAATGATTTCGGGTTCAGGCTGCCTCGAGGCCGGATACCGGATCGTGTTCGACCCGGAATCCGTCGTCTACCATCGGGCCTGGCGGGACGATCGATCGTACGTGGCCCTCAGGCATGGCTACGGCCGTGGCCAGGGAGCCTTCTACGCGAAGCACCTCTCGTTCGAGGACCGGTACATGCTCCGGCGGATGATCGGGACGCTCGTCAACCATGTGAGGCGACTGCCGCGGGCGGCCTGGATCGACATTCACGCGTCGCTCGCCGATTCGCAGCCCGAGTACTGGCGGAGCGTGCGCCGCTCCGCCCGCTCGCCCAACCTCGCTCGCGCCGAGCTTGCCTGGATCGGCGGTTTCCTTTCCGGAATGTTCGAGTGGCTGGTCTCCAACCGTCGCTTCCGGTGATCGCCCGCCGGGTCGCGATCGGGGGCGCCACCAACTTCGCCGGGAAGGCGATCGCGCTCGGGACGTGGTTCCTGCTGACGCCGTTCATCCTCGGCAGGCTCGGCCCCGTTGCCTACGGCGTCTGGGTGCTTGTCGGCTCGATCGGGGCGTATGGCTACCTCCTCGACCTCGGAGTCGCCGGGGCAGTCGTCAAGTACGTCGCCGAGTTCCGGGCGCGTGGCGAATGGGACGAGGCGCACGCCCTGGTGGCCGCGGCCCTCCGCGTCTACCTGGTCCTGGGGCTCATCGCGGTCGCCCTGGGTACGTGCGTTGCTTTCGTGGCTCCGACCCTTCTCAACATCCCGCCGGCCGACCAGCCCTCGACGGGCTGGGCGATCTTCCTGACCGGCCTCAGCATCGGCGTGTCGCTCGCGTTCATGCCGGCGACGGCCGTCCTGCGCGGCCTCCAGCGGTTCGATCTCTACAACCTCGTCGTCACGACCGGAACGCTGCTCACGGCCGCCGTGACCGTCGTGGCCCTCCTCGCCGGCGCCGGGCTCGTCGGCATGGTCGCGGCCAGCGTGCCGGTCACGGTGCTCATGCAGCTCGTCAGCGTCGCGCTGGTCCGGCGGACCGCTCCAGAGCTCGACTTCGGCTGGGCCGGACCCTGGCGCGGGCAGCTCTCGCGGATCACGAAGTTCGGTGGTGCCTCATTCGCCCTGAACGCGTCGGCGACCCTGCAGACCCGGACCGACGAGGTGGTCATCGCAGCGTTCCTCCCGATCGCCCTGGTCACCCCCTACGCGCTGGCCCGCCGGCTGTCCGAGATCGCCCTGCTGGTTGCGGACCAGTTCATCAAGGTCCTCCTGCCCGTGTCGTCCGAGCTCGTCGCCACCCAGGATGCCGTCCGGCTGCGTGCCGTCTACATCGTCTCGACGCGGCTCACGCTCGCGGTTCTGGTGCCGAGCTCGCTGATCCTCGTGATCTTCGCCGCGCCCGTCCTGACTGCCTGGGTCGGTCCGGCCTATGCGGCAGCGGCCCCGCTCGTCACCATTCTTGCCGTCGCAGCGTTGTTCCGGGGCGTGTCCTGGCCGGCGGCGACGTTGCTGCAGGGCATGGACCGACACCACCGGATCGCAGTCCTGTCGATCGCGAGCGGGCTGGCCAATATCGGGCTCTCCATCGTCCTCGTCCAGGTCCTCGGCGTGACGGGAGTCGCCTACGGGACGCTCATCCCGACGGCGATCGAGGCGATGCTCGTGCTGCCCTACGGGCTTCGCGTCGTCAGGATCGACCAGGGTGTCGGGCTCCGCGAGATGATCCTCCCGCCGCTCCTTCCGGCCCTCCCGATGGCGCTGGTGCTCCTGGGCATGCGCGAATGGCTGGCACCGACCGGACTCGACTTCCTGATCCCTGCCGCAGTCGGCCTCGCCGTCTACGCCGGGCTCTACCCGCTCCTGGACGCGACGCGCCCCGAGCGGGAGATGGTCCGCTCCGTGGCCCTGGCCACCGTCCGGTGGGTCCACGGAGCGGGCGTCCGCTGAGCCATGCGCGTCCTGTTCTACACGCACCCGTTCTTCGCCGAGCCGGCGCTCGAGTTCGCCCGGGAGATGTCTCGCCGGTGCGAGTTCCATCTCATGATGGAGGTCACGCCGAAGTCGCTCGGCTCAATGCTGGCCCTGACGTCGGCCGCGATCCCGAGCGGAGTCATCGACGCAGACCCAGTCCTCGGACCGACCGTCCCGGCCGGCGTCCGGGAGTACTGGAAGGATGCGGGCACCTTCCGCCTCGCGGTCTTTGACAACGCCCGCACCGTCCATCCGGCCACGGTTCCGACCAGTCTCCGCGTGCTGCGTGCGATCGATCAACTCGAGCCGGACGTCGTCCACTTCGACGACGGCTCACTGCGCCTCGCCATGGCGCTCCCGCGGCTGCCCAGGATCGATCTGATGAACGTCCACGACCCGGTGCCCCACGCCGGTGACGCCAACCGGCGGATCGAGCTCGGCAGGCGGCTTGCCTCCCGCCGCGTTTCTCGCTATCGCCTGCACAGCGAGGCGATGCGCGCTCCGTTCGCCGCGCGGTACGGCATCGCGCCCGGCCGGATCGACGTGGCGCCCCTCGGTGTCTACGACGTCGCCCGGGAGTGGCTCGCCGGGCCGGTGGAGCGAGCCCCGAAGACGGTGCTGTTCGCCGGCAGGATCGCCCCATACAAGGGCCTCGACGTGCTCTACGCCGCCGCGCCGCGTGTGGCCGAGCGCGTCCCCGATGTCACATTCGTCGTCGCCGGCCGCGCGATCGCCGGCTACCAGCCGCCGCGCCCGCCAGCCCTCGGGAACGGTGGGCGGATGGAGGTCATCGAAGGTCATGTGGCCCCCGATCGCTTGGCTCGGCTCATGGCCGAGGCGACGCTTGTCGCGTGTCCCTATCTCGATTCGACCCAGAGCGGCGTGATCATGACCGCCTATGCGTTCGGGACGCCGGTCGTGGCGAGCGCAGTCGGTGGCCTGCCCGAGTACGTCGATGATGGGACGACCGGGCTGCTGGTCCCGCCGGGCGACGGCGCCGCCCTGGCCGAGGCGATCGTCCGGGTGCTGACCGACCCGCCGTCGCGCTCGCGGCTCGACCGGGGCGTCGCCGCGGTCCGAGCCGGGCCGCTTGGCTGGCCACGGATCGCCGATCTTGTCATCGATTCCTACACGGCGGGCCAGACCAGCAACCGCCAGGACGTCGTTCGCGGGGACTGACGACCGATCGCGGCCGCCGCTCGCGCCGCCTGACGGAACCGGCAGGCCGCGGCGCGACGGGCCGGGGTCACACTCCGGGCGTGGATCTGACGCTCAGCCCGGCCCAGCTCGAGCTCCAGACGCGGGCGCGGGCGTTCGCCCGGGACGTGCTCCAGCCGCTCGAGGAGCCGTTCGAGGCGGCCGGCGGACATCTCGACGACGCCGTCGCCGGCGACGTCAAGCGAGCGGCCATCGCCGCGAACCTCCATGGCGGCAGCTTCCCGACGAGCCTGGGCGGCCAGGGCTGGGGAGCCCTCGACCAGGTCGTCGTCCAGGAACAGCTCGGCCAGGTGACCGGCGGCCTCTGGGGGCTCATCCCCGGCGCCTACAACGCGCTCATCCACTGCGACGCCGACCAGCGCCGGCGCTATCTCGACCCATCGCTCCGCGGCGAGCGCAACGGCAGCTACGCGATCACCGAGCCTGGCGCCGGCTCCGACGCACGGACCCTCGCCGCGACCGCGACGCGCGACGCCGCCACGGGCGAGTACGTCCTCAACGGTGAGAAGTGGTTCGTGACCGGCGCCCCGGACACGGACTTCATGATCTTCCACTGCAACGTCATCGAGCCGGCCGACACCCAGCACCCGACGCTGTTCCTCGTCGACTACGACACGCCGGGCGTGACGCTCAAGCACGACCCCGACTACACGCACACGTTCGCCGACCGCCATCCGCAGTTCGTCCTCGAGGACGTGCGCGTGCCGACGTCGGCGGTCCTCGGCGGGGTGGGCAGGGCCGACGAGCTGACGAACGAGTGGTTCGTCGAGGAGCGGATCCACATCGGGGCGCGCTGCGCCGGGGCGATGGAGCGGCTGCTGACGATGGCCGTCGAGTGGGCCACCGGGCGGGAGCAGTTCGGCGAGCGGATCTACGACTTCCAGGGCGTCTCGTTCCCGCTGGCCGATTCGGCGGCGGATGCGGCGGCCGCCCGGCTGCTGACGCGCGAGGCGGCCGCCCTCCAGGACGCGGCCGCCGACCCGAAGGTCGTCCACGCCAAGTCGTCGCTCGCGAAGCTGTTCGCCAGCGAGGCCGCGTTCCGCTGCGCCGACCGCGTCGTCCAGGTCTTCGGTGGCCGCGGCTACATGCGGGAGAACGCCGCCGAGCGCTTCTTCCGCGAGCTCCGCGTCGACCGGATCTGGGAGGGCACGTCGGAGATCCAGCGGCTGATCATCGCCCGGGCCCTCGAGCGGCGAGGCGTCGCGCGGGTCGTCGGATGAGCCCTGAGGCGACGACGAGCGACGCCGCTCCGGCGAGCGCGGAGCATGGCCTCCCGCCGATCGACCTCCGGCCGCTGTTCGCCCCGCGTTCGATCGCCGTCGTCGGTGCGTCCGCCCGCGGCGGGATCGCCGAGACCGTCGCGAACAACCTCCGGGTGATGGGCAGCGCGACCCGCTGCCACTTCGTGAACCCGCGCTACGAGGAGCTCCACGGCCAGCCCTGCTACCCGTCGCTCGCCGCGCTGCCGGAGGTCCCGGACAGCGTCCTGGTCGCGGTCAACCCGCTGCGCGCGACCACGGTCGTCGAGGACGCGGCCCGCGCCGGCGTGCCGAGCGTCGTCATCCCCGGCGGCGGCGTCGTCGAGGGCGGCGAGGCCGCGGCCCGGATGCAGCGCGAGGTCGCCGCGATCGCCCGCGACCACGGGATCGCGCTCCTCGGACCCAACTGCATGGGCATGGTCGACCGGACCACGAACGCCGCGACCTACATCGGCGACGTCAACCCGTGGCAGCCGCGCGGCGGCGTCGCCGGGATCGCCCAGTCGGGCTCGGTCACCGACGCGTTCATCCACGCCGGCAACCGGATCGGCTTCTCGCGGATCATCGGCTGCGGCAGCGAGGTCGTCCTCGACGCGTGCGACTTCCTCGCCTACTGCCTCGACGACCCCGAGACGCACGCCGTGATCCTGTTCCTCGAGGGCTTCAAGCGCCCGGAGCGGTTCCTCGCGCTCGCCGACCGCGCGCTCGAGCTCGACAAGCCGGTCATGGTCGTCAAGGTCGGGCGCAGCCCGCAGGCCCAGGCCGCGGCGATCGCCCATTCCGGGTCGCTCGCCGGCGAGGACCGGGCGACCGACGCCGCGCTGCGGGCGGCCGGCGTGATCCGCTGCGACGACCTCGACGAGCTGCTCGAGACGGCCGAGCTGGTCGAGGGCGCGCGGCGGCTGGGCCGGCGCGTCGGGCGCGGCCGGACCGGCGTCGTCGACGGTCTCGACCGGCGAGGCCTCGCTGATCGCGGACCTCGCGCCGCGGACCGGGGTCGACCTGCCGCCGGTCCCGGACGAAGCCCGGGCTGCGCTGCTCGAGCGCCTGCCGACGCTCGGCTACATCGGCAACCCGCTCGATCCGTGGGGCGCGACCGACCCGACGACGGCCTACGGCGCGGCCTTCGACACGTTCGCCGAATCGGGCGCGTACGACGTCATCGCCCTCGTCCACGACTTCCCGTACCGGTCGCTGGCCTCGGAGGTCGAGACGGCCCGCGAGGTGACCGCGGAGCTGATCCGGGCGACGGCGGGCAAGCCTGCGCTGCTGCCGGTGTACGTCTCGTTGACGTCGGGGGCGCCGACACCCGAGACGAAGGCCCAGCTCGACGCGGCCGGCGGCATCCCGATGCTGCGCGGGACCGTCGAGGCGTTCCGGGCGATCGCCTCGATCGCGCGCTGGGAGGCTGCGCGGGCGCGGCGCCTGCGCGAGGGACCTCGCCGACCGGGCTGGCCGGACCTGGCGGCCGACCGGACCCGGTGGGCCCATGAGGCCGGGGCCGTGCCGGCTTCGGCGGCCGAGGTGCCGGCGCCCCGTGGCGCGGCGCTCTCCGAACGGGACAGCCTCGCGCTGCTCGCGGCGGCGGGCGTGTCCGTGACGAAGGCGCTGCCCGCGATCGACGCCGACAGCGCCGTGGCCGCCGCCGGAGAGCTCGGGTTCCCGGTGGCGCTGAAGCTCGACGCCGCGGGCCTCGCCCACAAGACGGACGTCGGCGGCGTCAGGCTCAACCTGCCGGACGCGGCAACGGTCCGTCGCGCCGCCGCGGACCTGCTCGCGATCGGCGCCGGGCTGCGGATCGGCGGCGCTGACGTCCGCGGGCTCGTCGTCGAGCCGATGGCGCCGCCGGGCCTCGAGCTGATCGTCGGGCTCGCCCGCGACCCCCAGGTGGGACCGGTCGTCCTCGTCGGGCTCGGCGGGACCCTCGCCGAGGCGCTCGACGACGTCGTCGTGGGGCTCGCGCCACTCGACCGCGAAGAGGCGCTGGCGATGCTCGCCCGGCTGCGCGGCGCCCGGCTGCTCGACGGCGTCCGAGGCGCGCTGGCCGTCGATCGCGCCGCCGTCGCCGAGGTCGTCGCCGCCGTCAGCCGGCTCGGGTTCGAACGCCCGGACATCGCCGCGATCGACCTCAACCCGCTGATTGCCGGCCCGTCCGGGGCCGTTGCGGTCGACGCCCTCGTCGTCCTCGCCGCACCGTGAGCGGCGAGCCGCTCGTCCTGCGCGATCCGACGCCGTGGGGCGTCCGGCTGACGCTCAACCGTCCCGACAAGCTGAACGCGCTCAACGCGGAGCTCCGCGACGCGCTCACCGCCGCGATCGCCGACGCCGCCGCGGACGAGCGCGTCCGGGTCATCGCGATCGCCGGCGCCGGCCGGGCGTTCTGCTCCGGCTACGACCTGTCCGAGGAGCAGCCCGCGACCGCGCTCGGCTGGCGCGACGTGCTCGGCCGCGACGTGGCGGCGACGCTCGCGGTCCTCCATTGCCCCAAACCGGTCATCGCCCAGGTCCACGGCTACGCGATTGCCGGCGGGCTCGAGCTGGCGATGGCCTGCGACCTGATCGTGGCCGCGGAGGACGCCCGGCTCGGCGAGCCCGAGATCCGGTTCGGCTCGGCGCCGGTGACGCTGCTCATGCCGTTCGTCATCGGCCAGAAGAAGACCCGCGAGCTGTTGCTGACCGGCGACCTGATCGACGCCCGGGAGGCGGAGCGGATCGGCCTCGTCAACCGCGTCGTGCCGGCGGACCGCCTCGCCGCCGAGGTCGACGCCCTCGCCGACCGCCTCGCCCGCGTCGAGCCCGACGTCATGGCCCCGACGAAGCAGATGCTGAACCGGGCGATGGACGCGGCGGGGTTCGCGCAGGCCGTCGAGATGGGCCTCGACGTCCAGTCGTTCATCAACCTCTCGGAGACGTCGCGGGCGTTTGACGAGATCGTCCGCCGCGACGGCCTCAAGGCGGCGCTCGCCTGGCGCGATGCCCGCTACGACGAGCGGCTGCGGGACGCCGGCCGGCACGCGGAACCGCCCGCGGAGGGCTCGTCCGGCTAGGTCCCGGCGGCGGTGCGCCCGGGTCCACGCGACCCTGCAGCTCGAACCGGAGCCCTCCGATCCCTACCGCACCAGACCGGACATGACGAAGGTACCGCCGCCGCTGGTCCCCCCGGCCGGTATCTGTCGGCGCCGCGTAGCCGTTTGATCAGCGAAGAACGGCGTCACCCGTTCGGGCCCCGCGACTCCCTTGCCCGCATCGACGACGCTGAGCCAACCCGTCATGGGCAGGGGGCTCCTCACGCCGCCTGCCCGCAAGTCGACGAAGGGACTTCGCGCCCATGGATCACACGAACATCGAGCATCAGATCGAGCGCCGCAGGAAGCGGCGTCGCGGAATCATCGCGCTGCTTTCGGCGCTGGCCGCTCTCACTCTCGGCGCGGGCTCGTTCTCGCTCGCCCAGTTCACCTCGACGGACTCATCGACCTGGTCGTTCTCGACCGGGACGATCGTCATCGACTCGAGCCCGGCGGTCGTCACCGCGGTCACCGGGATGATGCCGGGCGGCACCGCGGCCGACAGCCTGACGATCACGAACCAAGGGAACGCCACGCTTCGCTATGCGATGACGACGACGGCGACGAACGCGCTGGGCAGCCAGCTCTCCGTCACGGTCCGCGGCGTCGACGTCGACACGGTCGGCTGCGGCAGCTTCGACGGCGCGCTCATCGCCGGCCCGACGGCGCTCAATGGCGCGTCGTTCGGCAACCCGGCGCAGGGCCCCAACGCCGGCGACCGCGTCCTCGCCGGCGGCGCAAGCGAGCTGCTGTGCTTCCAGGTCAGCCTCCCGCTCTCGACCAACAACACGTTCCAGGGCGCCACGTCCCTGGCCACGTTCACGTTCGACGCCGAGCAGACGCTCAACAACCCGTAACCCGCTCGTCGGCTGCACCGGCCCCTCGCTCGCCACCGGCGGGCGCGGGGCCGGACTCCATCGCCGACACGCCGCTCCTTCTGGCCCGACAGGCCGGCGGAGCGAGGAGGAGCAATGCAATGAGGATTCTCTCGAGGGCCACCGCGGTCGTGCGGCGGGTCCTCGATGCCGTCCTCATCGCTCTGATCCTCGTCGTCCTGTTCGGCGTCATCCTCGGCAAGGTCGTGCCGCTCACGGGCCGCCAGACGATCATCATCGGCGGGTCATCGATGGAGCCCGCGATCGGCGTCGGCTCGGCGATCATCGTCGCGCCCGTCGCGGCGGCCGACCTGAACGTCGGCGACGTCGTCTCGCTCCGGGCAGGCGATGACCGATCGCTCTTCACCCACCGCATCGTCAGGATCGTCGACCAGCCGGACGGCCGATGGGTCCAGACGAAGGGCGATGCGAACGACACGCCCGATCCGACGCTGACGCACGCGTCGGCGATCGAGGGCCGCGTCCAGCTCGCCATCCCGCTGGCCGGCTACCTGATCGCGCTGCTATCGATCCCGACCGGCGTCCTCTTCATGATCGGCCTCGCCGCGACGCTGCTCGCCTCGGTCTGGCTGCTCGAGTCGCTCGAGCTGGACTCGATCGATCGCGGCCGGTCCGTCGACGCGCTGACGCCCGCGCCGACACCCGGCGAGCCGATCTCGGCCCGCCCGGTCGCCGCCCGCCCGCTTGCCGTCGACGGCGGTTTCGGCTCCGGCCGCCTGACGATCGCCGACCAGATCGCGCTGTCTCGATCGAACCGCCGCGCGACGCGATCAGTGGCAGGCCGCGAACCGTGAGCGCGCCGACGGCCACGCGGACTGAGCGGGCGCCCGATGCGCCCCGGCTCCTCCTCGCTCGGACTCGTCGTTGCCCTCCTCACGGCCGCGGCGGCGGCCGCTCCGATGACGCTCGCCCAGCTGACGGCCGCCGACGCCTCGACGCTCTCGATCGGCACCGACACCCTCGCCCCGCCGACGTCCCTGGCGGCGAGCGGGACGGTGACGGCGTCGCTCACGTGGACCGCGAGCAACGACGCCTACGCCGCCGGGCTACCAGGTCCTGCGGAGCACGACGAGCGGGAGCGGCTACGCCCTCGTCGAGCACGGTCACTCCAGGCTCGGCGACCTCCACGACGGACTCGCCCGGGAACGGCGCCTTCTACTACGTGCTGCGCTCGTACTTCCAGAACTGGGTCAGCGTCGACAGCAACGAGGCAGCGATCTCGCTCGGCCAGACGTCCACCGGCTACAAGGGCGTGCACCGCCGCGTCGAACGCCGCCGACACCGGCGGCAACGGCGACGGCTACGAAGTCACGGCGGGCAACGCCTGCGCCGACGGCGGCGGCAATCGCCGCCGACGCGAGCACCGGCACGAACACGACGCTGTCGTGCATCGAACGCCGGCAAGGACCGCCACCGGTTCTGGGACTTCGGCCTCGGCGTCCCGGGCACCGCGACGTCCGTCGACGGGATCGCGCTCCGGGCCGACTTCGGGCTGAACAACAACGGCGGGACGACGACGCTCTGCGCCCAGCTGTCGTGGGACGGCGGCACGAACTGGACCGGCCTCAAGTCGATCACGCCGTGACGAGCGCGGCCGAGACGACGTACACGCTCGGCGGCGCCGCCGACACGTGGGGCCGCACCTGGACCGGCGGCCAGCTCTCGAACGCCAACTTCCGCGTCCGGATCATCGATGTGTCGGACCCGTCGAACGAAGGACTTCCGGCTCGACTACCTGGCGGTCAACGTCACCTACGCGCCATAGGTCTAGGGCTGGTCGACGGCGAGCCGGCCCTCGAACGCCTCGATCGCCGCGCCGGTAGTCGGCCGGGATCGGCGTCGGCCGGCGGGCGGCGGTGTCGATGAAGACGAGCGTCTGGGTCGAGGTGCACATCAGGATGTCGTCGTCGACGCGATAGGCGGCGCACTCGAACGTCATGCTCGTCCGGCCGATCCGGCCATCCGGACGAAGACCTCGAGCAGGTCGTCGAAGACCGCCGGCGCCTCGTACTCGACGGTCATCGCCCGCATCACGAACTCGCGGGCGCCGCGCCACATCGCCGTCAGCCCGAGATGGCGGTGGTACTCGAGCCGGGCGTGGTCGAAATAGGGCAGGTAGCGGCCGTAGTAGACGACGCCCTGGGCGTCGGTGTCGGAGAACCAGACCCGGGCGTGGGCCGAGAAGCGGAATGGCGGCCGCGCGGTCGGTCGGGCCGGCGTCGTAGAGGTCGGGCGGCATGGGCGAGCGATGCTAGCGGATCGTCGGTGCGCCCGCGGTCGACACCGCAAACTGACGGCCGCGGTCCTTGAGGCTCGCGGGTCGCCGGGCGCATGCTGCGGACCTGATGACTCGTCCGACACTCCGCCTCGTCGCCGCCGTCGCCGCGATCGCCGCCGTCGTCGTGGTGGCGGTGCCGGTCCTCGGCGTGGACCGTCCCGGGGCTCACCGAGCATCCGCCGCCCCCGACCGCGCCGTCCCGACCGCGGCACCGCCGTCGCGGCCGCCTCCCTCGCCCGGCGGCCGCCCCGCGGCTGCCGCGGCCGCCCCGTCCCGCCGCATCGCCGAGCCCGACGACGAGGCCGGGCGAGGCGGCACAATCGGCAAGCCCGACAAGGCCGCGAAGACCGGCCAGGATCCAGACGCGCCGGAGCACCCGGTGACGCTAAGCGGCACGGTCGGCAAGGCGGCCGGCGACGACGCGGAGTTCACGCTGACGGTCGGGTCGACCGTCTACACGCTCGACGCCGGCCCGAAATGGTGGTGGGGCGACGCCTCGCCGCTGGCGGCGGCCGTCGGCAAGCACGTCACGATCACCGGCGAACAGGAGGACGGCTCGAACGACGTGGACGTCCTCGCGATCGACGGCAAGCAGCTCCGCCCGGCGGGCCGGCCGCCGTGGGCCGGCGGCTGGAAGGTCGTCGGGCCGAAGCATCCCGGCTGGGCCCAGTGGAAGGTCGACAAGCAGGCCGGGAAGAGCCACGGCCGGGACCCGCGCGCCGGGCCAGGTCAACAAGGACGCGCGACCCCCTGACGACGACCGCCCGCCGGCAGCTCACGAGCCGAGCGCCGATCCGATACAGCCCGCTGTCATCGCGCGACAGCCGTGCGTCGGGACGCCTTGTGAAGCTGATCTCCCCCTTGACGCTAGGACCTTCGGGGTAGTACTACACAGTCTCGGATCGATCGCAGCGCGGGGGCGCGCTCTCCTCCGATACCGCGACTGAAGGGGGACGCTAACCCGGCCGCACCGTTACGCGGTGGTCCGCAGCGGCGGTTCTCGTCGCCCGCGGGGAAACTGCAGAGGCCGGGGAACAGTAGGGGAAACAGGGGTAGTGGGGTCGTGACCCGTTTGGTGCGACCTCGGTCCTGAGGGGGACCACATCCGGGGCCAGCCATAGCCGGGGGCAGGGGATTTCAGGTTGCCTGTTCGGCGACGCGTCGCACGAAACCGCTCACGATCGATACGGTCTCCCCGTTTGCCTGCGCACGCCGGACGGGCGCAGTTGACGTTGTCGTTCACGAGACCCGGCTTGAGCCCGCCGTCCGGAATGCGGCCATCTCTGGACGCGGCGGATCCGCCTGCGCAAAGGGCAATCGAGGGACGTACCCAACGAGATGAGTGTCGCCCAGCGAGTTAAGGAGGGCCAAAGACAGAGGGCTGCAGCAGATCCGGTCGGTTCGGCAGGGTCTGGCGAGCGTATAGCGCCGACACACCAGGACAGGGAAGGAGCTCAAATCGTGAGTGGTTTCTGTACCAAGGGGAGGGACCGATCGTGTTGAGTCGCGTCGTCTACAAGAGGCAGCGGGGCCGGCGCCTTGCGACCGCCCTCGCGGCCGTCGCCCTGATCTCGGGCACCCTGCTCACCGCCAGCGCCGCCCTGGCCGTCCACGACACCGGCCGGTTCCAGCTCGACGGCGACGCCGCGACGGGCACGAACACGGCCAACACTCCGGCCGCGTCCGATGACTGGGACAAGGTCTGCTACGAGGTCGGGATCAAGCCCGTCGCGGATGGCGGCGGCGGCCTCACCTCCGCCCAGGCGGCGGCCCAGTGCGGCATCAACACGGGGACGACCGGTCCCGCGACCGAGACGTCCTGGGTGTCCGAGCCTGACCCCCGCCGCCAGCATCTTCACCGGCGGCGGCTCGAAGGACCCCCAGGACCTCAACAAGTGGGCCTGGAAGGACGCACGGCGGGCTGCCCGAAAGGACAACCTCCGGCACGCCTTCGCCGCCCGCTACTCGCTGGCCCCGAGCACCCATCTGCCCGAGCCGGGACAAGTTCCCTAGACCTGCGACGTGCTGTACTTCGGCCTCGGACCGCTTCGACAACAGCGGCGACGCCCAGAACGGCTTCTGGTTCTTCCAGTCGCCGGTCACGACCCGCCGGCGGCTCGGTCGGCGGCGGCACCGGCTTCACCGGGCCTGCCACCGCCCCAACGACGTCCTCGTCGTGAGCGACTTCAGCAATGGCGGCACGGTCTCGACGATCAGCGTCTACACCTGGGACCCGGCCTGCACCGCGACCAACAAGCCGGCGGCCTTCTGCGCCGACGCCAACCTCCACCTGCAGGCGACCTCGACCAACGCCAATTGCGCGACCCTGACCCCGCCCGGCGACGTCGGCGACCGGGCCTGCGGGCTCGTCAACCCGAGCACGATCACGATGCCGTGGGCCTTCGTCGACAAGAGCGGCACCCCGAACAACCAGGCCCTCAACGGCGAGTTCTACGAGGCCGGCATCAACCTGTCGGCGTTCGGCCTGGCCGGCCAATGCTTCTCGAGCGTGCTGTCCGAGACCCGCTCGTCGACGTCGACGACCGCCGTCTTGAAGGACTTCATCCTCGGCCAGCTCGGCCACTGTGGATCGACGCTTGAGACGACGCCGAAGCAGTCCGACGGCACGACAGACATTCCCGCCGGGGGGCTGTCGATCGGCACCGGCTTCGTCAATGTGAAGGACTCGGCTGACCTCCAGGTGACCGGGGCCCTGACCTGGACCGGGACGCTCAAGTTCTTCATGTGCGGGCCGATTGCGACTGGCACGTGCGATGGCACGACCAATATCGGCACGCAGATGGGGCCGACCCAGAACGTCTCCGAAGCAACGGGTACGCCAATCCTCTCTGCCCTGACCACCGTTACGTCAGCGGGTCAATTCTGCTGGCGCGCGGAGTTCCATTCGACGAAGCAGGGAGTCCCTGACGCAGTCGACGGCACCGACGGGGAGTGCTTCACGATCAATCCGGTAACGCCCGGCTTGGTCACGCAAGCATCCGCATCGGTGGCGCTAGGCCAGCCGATCAGCGATACCGCTACGATCAGCAACGCTGCCACGCAGCCGACCGCTGCGCCGGTCTTCAACACGACTGGCGCCGTGGGCGCCCCCGCCCCTGGCTCGATCACCTGGACGGCGTTTGGGCCAAACAGCTGCGATGCGACGAAGCAGGTCTTCGGCCCGACCTCGATCACGATCAGCGGAAACGGCACGTACGGCGGACCGAACGCGACCCCCCCGCCGGCGTCCATCAGCTTCACTCCGACCCTGCCTGGAACCTACGAATGGGTGGCCTCGTACAGCGGCAACAGCCCGAACACCAATGCCGTGAGTGCGACGACCTGCCCGTTCCCAGGCGGAAGTGAGACGGTCATTGTCAACAACTCAGCGACTGTCACGACACCGCATGACGGCAGCAGCGTTCCGATCACCGGCGCGCTGTCGATCGGCACCGGGTCGGTCACTGTCAGGGACAACGCGGTCGTCACAGGGACCGGGAACACCGCCGATCCGACGGGAACGGTTAAGTTCTTCCTGTGCGGTCCCATCCCTACGGGTAACTGCGCAACACTCGGGACCCAGGTAGGGTCGCCCGCCGCCGGAGAAACACTCCTACCGGGCACCATCAATGACTCGGTTTCGAGCGTCTTCTCCGACATCGTGACGATCACCTCGGCAGGCCGCTACTGCTTCCGAGCCGAATACTCGGGCGATAGCCTGTACCCGCCGTCGAGTGACCCGACGTCCTCCACCGATGCGAGCGTTACCGAGTGCTTCACGGTCAATCCGGTTACGCCAGGGCTCGTGACCCAGGCGTCGGCGAATACCAGCCTTGGCCAGCCGATCAGCGATACGGCGACCATCACCGGCACAGCCCGCCAGCCAGCAGTTCCGCCGTTCAACACGACTGGCGCCGTCGGCGCGCTTGCCGGTGGATCGATCACCTGGACCGCGTTTGGTCCGGACAACTGCACCACGGTTGCGTTCGGACCAGTCTCGATCACGATCAGCGGGGACGGCACATACGGCGGTCCCAATGCGACGCCTCCGCCGGCGTCGATCAGCTTCGTTCCGACCCAACCCGGCGTGTACACCTGGGTTGCTTCCTCGGTGGCAACTCCCCCAACACTAACGCCGTGCCCGCCTCGGCCTGCCCGGATACGACCGGAACCGAGACCGTGACCGTTACCCAAACGCAGATCAACACGAGTCCGTCGGCATTCCCGAATGACTCCGCGACGATCAGTGTGGCCAACGGCGCGGCCCCGACGGGCAATGTCGTGTTCAGCCTCTACGACACCTCCGGCAATTGCACAACCGGTAGTGCGACCGGTCGACTGTTCACGGAAACGGTGGCCCTCCCGGGCACAAGCGTCCTGAGCAAGACAGTGGGCACTCACAACGGCGATCCGACGGACGCCGTTGCCGACTATTCGTACACGAGCCTCGCGGCGACGACCCTCTACTGGCGGGTCACTTACGCCGGCGATGCCAACCATCAAGGCAGGAACAGCATCTGCACGGAGAGCACCCTGATCGACCATACGGCCGATACCAGCGGTGGAACCGCTCCGTAAGCAGGGAAAGCGATCAAGAGGCCTCGGAGACCCTCCGGGGCCTCGAAAGGATGGGGGCACACGGTGGCGCGGAGCATTCTAGCCGCAGAGACCGTCACTCAAGGTTCGACGATCAGCGCTGCCGCCCTCGCGATCACGAAGCTCCCGCGTTCATCCGCGGGAGCTTCGCCCTTCTCGTCCGAGGAGAAGCACGAAAAGGAGGGTCGATGACCAAGAGGGCTGTGTCAGATCCAGTCGGCTCGGCCGGGTCTGACGAGCGTATAGCGCCGACACACCAGGACAGGGAAGGAGCTCAAATCGTGAGTGGTTTCTGTACCAAGGGGAGGGACCGATCGTGTTGAGTCGCGTCGTCTACAAGAGGCAGCGGGGCCGGCGCCTTGCGACCGCCCTCGCGGCCGTCGCCCTGATCTCGGGCACCCTGCTCACCGCCAGCGCCGCCCTGGCCGTCCACGACACCGGCCGGTTCCAGCTCGACGGCGACGCCGCGACGGGCACGAACACGGCCAACACTCCGGCCGCCGCCGACGACTGGGACAAGGTCTGCTACGAAGTGGCCATCAAGCCCGTCGCTCAAGGCGGCGGCGGCCTCTCGCCCGCCGCGGCGGCGGCCCAGTGCGGCATCGGCACGCCGACGACCGGTCCCGCGACCGAGACGTCCTCGGTGTCCGAGCCGAACACCAGTGCCAGCATCTTCACCGGCGGCGGCTCGAAGGACCCCCAGGACCTCAACAAGTGGTCCTGGAAGGACGCCGGCGGGCTGCCCGACAAGGACAACCTCCTACACGCTTCGCCGCCCGCTACTCGCTGGCCCCGAGCGCCCATTGCCCGGCCGGGACGTTCCTGACCTGCGACGTGCTGTACTTCGGCCTCGTATCGCAACGACAACAGCGGCGACGCCCAGAACGGCTTCTGGTTCTTCCAGTCGAAGGTCACCACCGCCGGCGGCTCGGTCGGCGGCGGCACCGGCTTCACCGGGCTGCACCAGCTCAACGACGTCCTCGTCGTGAGCAACTTCAGCAATGGCGGCACGATCTCGACGATCAGCGTCTACACCTGGGACCCGGCCTGCACCGCGACCAACAAGCCGGCGGCCTTCTGCGCCGACGCCAACCTCCACCTGCAGGCGTCCTCGACCAACGCCAATTGCGCGACCCTGACCCCGCCCGGCGACGTTGGCAGCCGGGCCTGCGGGCTCGTCAACCCGAGCACGATCACGATGCCGTGGGCCTTCACCGACAAGAGCGGCACCCCGGCCAACCAGAGCCCTCAACGGCGAGTTCTACGAGGCCGGCATCGACCTGTCGGCGCTCGGCCTCGCGGGCCAATGCTTCTCGAGCGTGCTCTCCGAGACTCGCTCCTCGACCTCCACGACCGCCGTGCTGAAGGACTTCATCCTCGGCCAGCTCGGCGCGTGCACGCCGAACCTGACTACCGCGGTGCAGGGGCTGCCGGCCGATCGCACGGTCTCGCCGGGAACGCCTGTTCACGACACTGCAACGATCACGGTCACCGGTGCCGCCGCTCCGGATGACGCTGTCGGCACCGTGGACTTCTTCCTCTGCGGTCCGAACGCCTCCGCCAATCCCGATTGCTCGACCGGCGGAACAGCTGCCGGCACCGACAAGGCGCTCGTCGGTGGAGCCAACACGACGGACGGAATCTCGAGCGCCGACTCCGACAACGTCAATACCTCTGCGAGCAAGCTGGCTCCGGGCTTCTACTGCTTCCGGGCCGTGGCGGATCTCACCAACTATGACGATCCCGCCGCGTTCACCAATGACACCAGCGAGTGCTTCAGGGTGAGGGACACGTCGACCACCACCACCGCGCAGGACTGGCTCCCGAATGACACGGCTTCGTCAAGCTGTCCGACGGGACCACGAATGGCAGCGGGACAGTAACGTTCTCCCTCTACACGACCGGCAACTGCACGGGTACCGCGACCACGTTCGGTCCGATCACCCTGGTCAATGGGAGTGCTCGAACCGACAACCACACCACGTATGTCTCGCCAGGCACCACGATTTCGTGGCGAGTCACCTTCACGTCCAGTAACTCGAACGTAGACGGCTCGACGAGCGGCTGCGAGCGATCTGATCTGACCATCAACGACACGAGCAGCCCGTAAGCGCTCTTGCGCGGGCTAGAAAAAGAGGCCCCGGCGACAGCCGGGGCCTCTCGTTATCCGGAGCAGCCGGTTCGTGGCGCGCTATGCACCAACCGTGAAGCTCAGCGACGTCCCCCAGACAGTCCGAGAGCCGGAGTAGTAGAAGATCTGAGCCGTGCAGGCCGCTGCCCCGCTCGTCCACAGGGATGACGAAAGCGTCATGTCCTGCTCCCACGGCCACGGGTAGCTCGCATACATGCCCGCATCGGCCGAATACACGAGCGCACCGTCCAGCTTGCACTGAAGCCTGACGTGGGGCTCGGGGGTCGCGGACGTCTTGGCATCAAACGTCACCGTATCGCCCCAGTTCGGCTGGCCATTCCCATTCTTGTCGGTGACCATCCTGAGGGCGATTGCTCCACCGCCGCCGGACTTCACGTGGCTCGTGGCGCCGCCCTTTCCGGCGAACGCGGTGCCAGCGATGAGTCCGACGACCAACAGCGAGATGAGTGCACCCTCGACCAGGGCCTGCCAGGAATGGACAAATAATCGGCGCGCTTTCGACGCCTGGCGCGGCGTCCGGGTCGCGTCGTCGACCCACTCCGCTCCGTCCCAAAATCCCATGAATAGCACCTCCGGCAACCCGGCTGACTGGGTGGATACGCGTCACCCAGTCCCGTGGTTTTGCGTCCCCGGGTCACCCCGGGTTTGCCTTGTCGATGCCATCGGCGCGCACACGAAACGGGCCGTGGCGGCGGCATAGGCACGGGGCCAAACGATCGGATCGCGCCCAAGCTGCTGGGGGACACCTTGGGTTCTCAAGGGCGATCGATCAATGGCGGCATGGTACCAACCCGATCTTCACCGGGACTTCAGCAGTCCTCCCAAAACGGGCCATAAACGCCTTGCAAAGGCATTGCAGTTGGCGCGGCGTGGTGCTGACCCGCACCGCAATCAGAGGCGATGTCCGGGCCCCAGTCAGACGCCGAAACCAACACTCGCGGTCTCGAACGACTGGCGCGCCAGCCAACCACCCGCCCTCGCCTCGATAGACTGGCTCGATGCAGGCACCCGTTGCGTCTCCGCCCGCGTCCACTACCCCTGTCGAGCGAGCCGACCTCCTCGTCATCGGCGGCGGGATCCTCGGCCTCGCGACGGCCCGTGAGATGCTCCAGCGCCGGCCGGGGCTGCAGGTCCTGGTCGTCGAGCGGGAGCGCGGAGCTCGCGGCCCACCAGACCGGCCACAACAGCGGCGTCGTCCACGCCGGCCTGTACTACACGCCGGGCTCGCTCAAGGCCCGCCTGTGCCGCGAGGGCAAGGTCGCGCTCGAGGCGTACTGCGCCGAGCGGGGCATCCAGGTCCAGCGGGTCGGCAAGCTCGTCGTCGCCCTGACGGAGGACGAGCTGCCGCGCTTCGAGGCGCTCGAGGCGAACGCCCGCGACAACGGCGTCGAGGGCCTCGAGACGGTCGGTCCGGAGCGGATCCGGGAGCTCGAGCCGCACGCGCTCGGGATCCGCGGCGCTGTGGTCGCCCGGGACCGGCATCGTCGACTTCCGGGCGGTCGCGCAACGCCTACGCCGACGACATCCGGGCCGCAGGCGGGACGATCGAGACCGGCGCGGGCCGTGACCGGCCTCGAGGAGCGGCCCGACGGCGTCGTCGCCGCGACGTCCGCGCGGCGACGTCCTGGCCGACCGCGTCATCGCCTGCGCCGGGCTCTGGTCCGACCGCGTGGCGGCGCTGACCGGCGACGACGGCTCGGAGCGGATCGTCCCGTTCCGGGGCGACTACTACACGCTCACGCCGGACGCGCGATCGCTCGTCCGCGGGCTCATCTACCCGGTCCCGGACCCGCGCGTTCCCGTTCCTCGGGATCCACTTCACGCAGCGCGATCGACGGCGCGGTCTGGGCCGGCCCGAACGCCGTCCTCGCGCTCGCCCGCGACGGCTACAGGCGCTACGACGTCGACCTCCGCGAGGTCGTCGCGATCGCCCGCCACGCCGGCTTCCGGCGCCTCGCCCGGCGGTTCTGGCGGACCGGCCTCGCGGAGCAGTGGCGCGACCTCTCGAAGCGGGCGTTCGCGGACGAGCTCCGGCGCTACGTCCCGGAGCTGCGCAACGATCAGCTGCGGTTCGGGCCGTCCGGCGTCCGAGCCCAGGCGATCGACCCCGACGGGACGCTCGTCGACGACTTCCGCCTGGGCGGCAGCCGGCGGATCGTCCACGTCCGCAACGCGCCCTCGCCGGGCGCGACGGCGTCGCTGGCGATCGCCGGGGTCCTCGCCGACGAGTCGGAGAGCCGCCTCAACTGAGCCGGCCAGCCGCGGTCAGACGACCTCGAGCCGGGGGATCGCGACCACGAATCGGGCGCCCCAGTCCCGGGCGTCCGCGAGCTGCGCGACGATCTCGTCGCGGAGGTTCCAGGGCAGGATCCAGATGTAGTCGGGACGGGTCTCCGCGAGCCGTTCGACCGGCGCGATCGGGGTCCGCGTGCCCGGCATGAACATCCCGTGCTTGTGGCTGTTTCGATCGACCGTGTAGGGGAGCAGGTCGGGGCCGATCCCGCAGTACGCGAGGAACGTCACCGCCTTGCCCGGAGCGCCGTAGCCCGCGACGGACTTGCCCTCGCGACGCGCGGTCTGCAGGAACTCGACCGTGGCCCGCTTGATCTCCGCGGCCCGTCCGGCGAACGACTCCCAGGTTTGCCCGGTCGAACACGCCGGCGGCCCGTTCCGCGGCGAGCACGGCGTCGACGCGCTCCGTGGCGGCGACGCCCTGCTCGCGATGACGGACGTGGACGCGGATCGATCCGCCGTGCGTCGGCAGCTCCTCGACGTCGACCACCTCGAGGCCGTGCTGGCCCATGAGATGGGCCGTCGTCCCGAGCGCGAAGTACGAGAAGTGCTCGTGGTAGATCGTGTCGAACTGGGTCCGTTCGAGCAGCCGCTGAACGTGCGGGAACTCGAGCGTGAGCAGGCCGTCCGGCGCCAGCAGCCGGGCAAGGCCTTCGACGAAGTCGTGGAGGTCGGGGACCTGGGCGAGGACGTTGTTGCCGGCGATCAGGTCGGCCCGGCGGCCCGCTGCGACGAGCTCGTCGGCGAGCTCCACGCCGAAGAAGCGTGCGAGCGTCGGGATGCCCTCGGCGTTGGCCACCGCCGCGATGTTCTGGGCGGGCTCGATCCCGAGGATCCCGACCTGCCGGTCGCGGAAGTGCTGGAGCAGATAGCCGTCGTTGCTGGCGACCTCCACGACGAGGCTCGTCCGGGCCCAGGTCGCAGCTCGTCGATCATCCGCTCGGCGTACCGCCGGCCATGCTCGACCCACGACGCCGAGAACGACGAGAAGTAGAAGTACTCGCTGAAGATCTCGTCCGGCCGCGCGAACTCGCGGAGCTGGGCCAGGCCACAGCTGGGACAGAGGTGGACCTGCAGCGGGAAAATCGGTTCGGGCAGGTCGAGCATCGCGACGCTCAGGAACCGCTCGCAGAGCGGCGACATCCCGAGATCCACCACGGGAAGGCCGAGAGCCGTGCCGCAGATGCGGCAGCGCGGTTCGCCGGCGGCGTCATCGGCCGCGTCGGGCGGCGTCATCGTCACCTCCTCACAGGCCCATGACGAGCCGTCGAGCGACGAACCCCTCGGCATGGCCGCTCTCGGCGTTCGCTTCGAGTCCCCGCAGCCGGAGGATGGCGCGAAACGCCTCGGGCTCGAACCAGGGCCGGGCATGCTGGGACGGGAAGGATCGGAGCAGGTGGGCGATCTTCTCCTCGCTCGTCTCACGGCTGAGCGGCACGTACACGTTGGGGCTGGTCAGGTCGGCGTCGGTCTTGGGGATCTCGTACCCCAGGACCAGGTGGTCCCGATAGAGCTGGAAGATCAGCTCGGCGACCAGCCTGTGGTCCTGGTGGCGATCCTCCGGCCGCGGGGCGAAGACGACGTCGGGATCGAAGCCCGCCTGGATGTCGGCGAGGGCGTCCTTGATCTCGGCTCCCTGGAAGGGAAAGTAGGCGTCGCGGAACTCGAGGAGCGTGAGCTCGACGGTGGCTGTCGAACCGCAGAGTGCTTCGCAGCTCCGCCGCGCTTCCGCGGCTCGCTCCCCGGATGCGCTGAGCACGACCCAGCGGACGTGGCTGTCAGGGTGCTCGTCGAGGAGTTGGAGCAGCGTTCCGCCCGCGCCGATCTCGATGTCGTCCGAATGGGCGCCGACCGCCAGGATCTGGAGGGGCCGCTCCGGCGGGCGAGGGAGCAGCAGCCGGATCACGGGTCAGGCGGGCTCCTGAGGCTGCCACACCGCCCACGGGAGGTAGCCCTGCTCGTAGCCGGCCTCGAGGTTATGGAGGTCCTTGAGCGTGTCCATCGGGGCCCAGAACCCGTTGTAGCGGTAGCCCACGAGCTCGCCCCGTTCGATCAGCCGGGTGAATGGCTCCTCGATCAGCTCCTCGCCCGGCTGCATGTAGTCGAAGATCGCCCGCCGGAAGAGGAAGTAGCCGCCGTTGATCCAGAGGTCGGACTTGCTGATCGAGGTGATCCGCTCGACGACCTGGCCGTCGTTGAGCTCGACCACGTGGAACGTGTATGCGTTGGGGCGGACCGCCAGGAACGCGGCGACCTTGCCGGACGCCCGGAATTGCTCGATCAGCTCGTCGAGGGGAGCGTCGGTCAGGACGTCGCCGTAGTTGGCAAGGAAGATCTCGTCGTCGCCGATGTGCTGCTCGACGGCGCGAAGGCGCTGGCCGACGTTGGTCTTGAGACCGGTGTCGACGAACGTGATCTTCCAGTCCGCGATGTCCGAGCCGAGCAGCGTGATCGTCTTGCCGCCGTCGGACAGGACGAAGTCGTTGGAGACGGCCTCGCTGTACCTGAGGAAGTACTCCTTGATGACGTCGGCCTTGTGGCCGAGGCAGAGGACGAACTCCGTCGTCCCGAAGTGCGCGTAGTAGCGCATGACGTGCCAGAGGATCGGGCGCAGGCCGATCATGACCATCGGCTTCGGGATCGTCTCCGAGTACTCCCGCAGGCGGAGTCCCTGTCCGCCGCAGAACAGCACGACCTTCAAGCCCCGCGCCTGTTCCATCCCGTTTGCCCCCTCCACGCTCGTGACGGCCTAGTCTGCCGGAGTGAAGCCGCCGCCGTCGACGCTCGCACCGTTCTGAATGGTGCAGCACGGCAACGCGGTGTGCTGACCGGCGGCGCCTCGCATGGACGGTCTCTGGCTCCTCTCGTATGATCGAACCAGCCCTCATCTGCTGATTGCGTCGACGGCGGGGGACGACGGCCTCTCGGCGCAAGGAGATCAATGGACGAGACATGGCCGGACCGTGGGGGTCGGTCGAGGGGAAAGGCCACGGTCCTTCGGCCGGCTCGACCGCCGCCAGCGTGACCATGGGCTCCCGGGCCGCCGAGCGAGTGGCCCCCTCGAAGGCCGCCGCTGAGCGACCGCGCGGCTCGACGCCATCGATCGCGGATGAATTGGCGGGCGGCCTGTCGGCGATCCGCTTCTCCGTCTACATTCCCGTCTGGAACGAGGCGCGGTGGCTGCCCGGAACCATCGAGTCGGTTCTCGCCCCATCGCGGCTCGTCGCGGCGATCCTCGCCGTCGCCGGCCCGGTCGGGTCGATCCATCGGATCATGGCTCGCGCACATCGCGCCGGTCGAGTCATCATCTGACGTCATGGAACTCCGTCACCAGCTCGCCTTCCTGCGCTCGTCGCTCCCGCTCATCGCGATCGGGACGCTCGTCGGGGTCCTCGCCGCGTTCCTCGTGAGCTCGGTCCTTCCGCGGTCCTACCAGTCCCAGGCCACGCTGCTCGTCGGCCAGGCGGCGAATCCGGGCACCACCGCCGACTACAACCAGCTCCTGATCTCTCAGCGCCTGTCGCAGACGTATGCCCAGCTCGTCACCCTGCCCGACATTGCGTCGGGCGTGATCAAGGAGCTGAACCTGTCGACGACGTCGGAAGAGCTGCTCAAGCACGTCCAGGCCGACGCGCCGCTCGACAGCACCCTGCTGACGCTCACGGTCGACGACGGCACGGCGGACGGCGCCGCGAAGATCGCAAACGCGTTCGTTGAGCAGCTGCTCGCGTCGCCGTTCGCCCAGCAGGCCGCGCCAACCGAGATCCAGACCCTCGTGCAGGAGGACCTGCTAGCCGTTCGGGAGCAGACCAAGCAGGTCCAGGACCAGATCGACGCGCTCGTCGCGATCCCGGAGCGAACAGACATCCAGGAACAGCGCCTCGCGAGCCTCCAGGCGCAGATGGTCGGCTTGCGCTCGACGCTCGCCACGCTGCTGTCGTTGGCGACGGGCTCGAACGCCAATCAGCTGACCGTCGTGAACCCGGCGACGCCGCCATTGGGGGCCTCGTCGCCGAAGGTCGCTCTCAATACCGTCCTCGGCGGCCTGCTGGGCCTGCTGGCCGCCGTCGGAATTGCGTACACGCTTCGGCGACTCGACGACACGATCAAGACGCCCGACGACGTCGAGTCGGTGACGGGCCTGCCGCTGCTCGGGATGATCGTCCGGATGCCCGGCGACAAGGATCGCCCGCTCCAGTACCGACTCGCGACGTTGCTTTACCCGCGCTCGCCGGCGGCAGAGGGATTCCGCCAGGTTCGGACCAACGTCGAGTTCGCGATCGGCGAGACGCCGCTGCGGTCGTTGCTGATCGCGAGCGCCGTTCCCGGCGAGGGCAAGACCGTCACTGCCTCGAACCTCGCTGTCGCGTTCGCCCAGGCCGGTCGAACGACGTGCCTCATGGATGCCGACCTGAGGCGGCCCACGATCCACGATCTTTTCGGACTGACCAATGACCACGGCCTGTCGACGCTCATGCAGGGCGACGAAGCCACGTACGAGACCGCAACCCATGAGACCGATGTGCCGGGCCTGCGTGTGCTGACGACGGGACCTCTTCCGCCTAACCCGGCCGAGCTCCTTGCGTCACCCCGGATGCGGGCAATCCTTGACGAACTGCTCGAAAACGTCGACCTGGTCGTGATCGACAGCCCACCGCTCCAGGCGGTGACCGACGCCGCGATCCTGTCGTCGCTCGCCGACGGCACGGTGCTCGTGGCAGGTGCGGGCCGGACCCGCCGCGCGAGCCTCCTCCGCGGCCGCGACGCGCTCCAGCGAGTCGGCGCCAACGTGCTGGGCGTGATGCTCAATGGCGTCTCGGAAGGCATGGACAGCGGCGGCGCCTTTGCGTACTTCGGCTATTACGGCACCGCGGGTTCGACGGCGGTCGACCTCGAGGCGGAGCCGACCGCGGTCTTCTCGTCACCGCGCCGAGTCTCGAGCAAGCGGGCCACCTCCGGAAACGTTGGACGCCCCCCGCCCACCATGGCCGCGAGCGGTTCCGTCGCGAGCTCGGCGACCCTGGATTCAAGACCGGCGTCGCCGGCACCCGCCGCGGAGACGACGGCGTCGCTGCCGGACGAGGCGTCCGCGGCGAGCCCCGTCCAGGACGGACCGAAGCCGAGGCCGCGACGACCTCGTTCCGAGGGGCGCAAGCCGACATCGGCATGAGCTGCGGCCGGGCTCTGGTCCGCGTCGAGCGGAGGGCTGTGCGCTGAACCTTCGCCGTCTTCCTGCCGCCCTCGCGGTCAGTGGTCGTGCGGGATCGGGGTTCGGTCGGCGCGTCGGCGCCATGGAGGGCGAGTCGACGATCCCGGGCGGCGCTCGCGCTCTTGTCGCAACGATCGTTGTAGCGCTTGTCATCGGCGTGGCCGCCGCAGTCTCCCCGGTCGGCGCGCTGGTCGTTGCGGCGGGGCTGGCGGCCATCGGGCTGGTGTCCCTCGGCCGGGCGATGGTGCCGCTCTTCCAGGTCTCCCTCGTCGCGATCCTGGCCGGGTACTCGTTCCTCGGTCGCGGCGTCGCGCATCTCGGCGTGCCGCCCATCTACATCGGCGAGGTCGTGCTCGGGATCGGGCTGATCGCGATCCTCGTGTCGATCGATCGATCGCGCCTGAGGATCGTCCACGTCGCGATCCTGGCGTTCGCGGCGTGGGGCGCGATCCGCACCGTGCCGTATATCGGCACCTACGGCATCGACGCGCTCCGGGACGCCGTCACGTGGGGCTACGCCGTGTTCGCGGTCGCCGTCTCGCTGACCGTTCGGCCCGAGCACTTCGAGGCGATCATCCGGATCTATCGTCGGCTGATCCCCATCTTCGTCTTCTGGGTGCCGATCGCGGCCGTCCTGTCGATCGGGTTTTCGGACCTCCTGCCCCGAGCGCCCGGCTCGGAGGTCCCGATCGTGTTCTTCAAGGGCGGCGACATGGGGGTTCAGCTGGCCGGCGTCGGTGCCTTCATGATCCTTGGGCTGGGCGGCGGCCAGTCCGTCGGGCTGCGTGACTTCGTCATCTGGTCGGGTTGGCTGTTGTCGGTCGTGACGGCCGGGGCGGTCAATCGCGGCGGCCTGCTCGCCGCCTCGATGGTCGCGACGACCGTCCTGTTCCTCCGCTCCACGGCGCGCTGGTTCCTCGTCGTCTTCGTGGGCCTCTTCCTGGTCGCGGTCGTGGGCCTCGCCGATCCGCAGATCGATCTTGGATTCTCGCGCCGAATCTCACTCGACCAGATCGTCGCCAACGTCACGAGCATCTTTGACAGCCATTCGGACGAGGGACTCGAAGGGACGAAGACCTGGCGGCTGCGCTGGTGGAACACGATCATCGGCTACACGATCGACGGACCCCACTTCTGGGATGGCAAGGGTTACGGGATCAACCTTGCCGACGACGACGGCTTCCAGCTGCTCGCAGATCACTCGCTGCGCGCCCCCCACAATGGCCACATCGAGATCCTCGCCCGGAGCGGCGTGCCGGGTCTCACGCTCTGGATCCTCCTCCAGATCGTCTTTGGCCTGACGCTGTTGCGGGCCGCCGCCCGGGCCCGAGCGGCGAACCTACAACGATGGGTCGCGATCGTTGGCTGGGTCTTCGCCTACTGGCTGGCCGCCCTCGTAAACGCCGCGTTCGACGTGTACCTCCAGGGGCCCCAGGGCGGCATCTGGTTCTGGTCGATGATGGGACTCGGCATCGCAGCCGCGACCGCGATCGACACCCTCGCCACGGGATCGTCGCCGCCGGTCCGGCCGGTTCAGTCGCCGACGCCGCAAGCGGACCGCCTCGCGGTCAGATCAGCCGGGGCGGCCGGCGCAGGATCTGGAGCATGAACCGGGGCACGATCGACAGGTACCGGCGCCAGAGGCGGCGTGGCTCCCTGATCAGCCGGTAGAGCCACTCGAGGCCGTTGGCCTGCATCCAGCGTGGCGCCTGCGGCAGCGTGCCGGCGTGGATGTCGAATGCCGCGCCGACCCCCAGGAGCGCCGACGCGTCCAGCCGCCCAACGTGGGCGTCCATCCAGCGTTCCTGCTTGGGGGTGCTGAGCCCGACCCACACGAGATCGGGCGAGAGGGCATTGATGCGGTCGACGACCGCGGCGTCCTCGTCCTCGGTCAGCGCCCGGAACGGCGGCGAGTAACAGCCGACCGAGACGAAGCCGGGAAAGCGCCGGGTCAGGTTGTCAGCCAGCTGCTCGGGCACGCCATCGCGACCGCCGTAGAAGAAGCTGCGCCAGCCGCGAGCCGCCGCGCGCTCGGCGAGAGCCAGCATGAGGTCCGGTCCGTAGACGCGGCGCATCCATGTCGCCCCGGCCCGCCTGCCGGCCCAGACCATCGGCATGCCGTCCGGCGTCGTGAGCCCGGACGCGTTGTGGATGCGTAGCAGATCCGCGTCGCGCTGGCTCTCCATGACCCCGTGGACGCCGGTCACGCAGACGTAGTGCTGCTCGCCTCGCTCGACCCAGCCGGTGATCTCGTCGATGGCCGCCGGCATGTCGACGGCGCTGATGCCGACGCCGAGGACGTCGACCCGTCGGATCAACCCGCGGCCGCCACCGCCGGCCACTCGGCCTCCACTCGGCTGCGGCCGAGCTCGTGCTCGATCCACTCGTACGTGGGAGCGAGGCCCTCCTCGAGCGAGATCCGCGGCTCCCAGCCGAGCACTTCGCGCAGGCGCGTGTTGTCGGAGTTGCGGCCCCGGACGCCCTGCGGTCCCGGGACGTGGCGAATCCTGATGTCGCGCTTGCCCGAGATCTCGATGATGATCCTGGCCAGCTCGTTGATCGTGACCATCCGGTCGGTGCCGAGGTTGAGGGGCTGGGCGTGGTCCGACCGCATCAGACGGAGGATGCCCTCGACGCAGTCGTCGACGTGGCAGAAGGACCGCGTCTGCTCGCCGTCGCCCCAGATCTCGATCTCGCCGCCGTCATCGACCAGCGCGACCTTGCGGGCGAGCGCGGCAGGCGCCTTCTCCCGGCCGCCGTCGTAGGTCCCGTACGGGCCGTAGATGTTGTGGAAGCGGACGATCCTTGTCTCGATGCCGTAGTCGCTCGCGTAGTACTCGCAGAGCTTCTCGGTCACGAGCTTCTCCCAGCCGTAGGCGTCCTGCGGCTGGGCCGGATAGGCGTCCTCCTCGCGGAGGGGCTTCACGTCCGCCTCGGTCTGGAGGTACTCCGGATAGATGCACGCCGACGAGCTGTACAGATAGCGCGAAACGCCGTTGAGGCGGGCGGCTTCCATCGTGTGCAGATTGATGAGTGCGTTGTTGTGGAGGATCTCGGCGTGGTGGGCGGAGATGAAGCCCATGCCACCCATGTCGGCGGCGAGCGCGTAGACCTCGTCGATGCCGCCACGCATCGCCGCAAGGCAGGCGTCCCAGCGCCGGAGGTCGAGGATCTCGAACTCGTCGGCGTCGGTGAGCTTGTACTCGGGTAGCTTGAGGTCCACCCCGCGGACCCAGTAGCCGCGGCGCTTGAGCTCTGTGACGAGGTGGTGACCGATGAAGCCCCCGGCTCCGGTCACCAGGACGCGCGTGGTCATGAGTTTCCCCTTTCTGGAGATGTGGTCAGGCACCCATCAAGGTTGGGCGGGCGTCGCCCGCGGAGATCGGAAGGAGTTCGGCCCGCTGGCCCGCGAACCAGTCGATCGTGCCGCGCAGGCCCGTTTCCAGGTCGACGCGGGGCTGCCAGCCATAGCGCGCCCGGACCCGCCCGATGTCGGGGCGACGCCGCTCGGGGTCACCCGGTCGGCGGGGATCGAAGCGCAGCTCCGAGGACGTGCCAGAGAGGCGGACGATGTGCTCCGCCAGCTCTCGGATCGTGATCTCGGCGGGGTTGCCAAGATTGAGGATCTCGCCGTCGGCGGTGCGATCGAGACCGACCAGCAACAGGGCCTCGACCATGTCCTCGACGTGACAGAACGAACGAGTCTGGCTGCCGTCGCCGTGGATTCCGAGGTCCCGCCCGTCCAGCGCCGCCGAGACCATCTCCGGGATCGCCCGACCGTCATCGGCGCGCATTCCCGGGCCGTAGGTGTTGAACAGCCGGACGATCGTCGCGTTCACGCCGTGGACCCTGCGCATCGACGTCAGCAGCGCCTCGCCGAAGCGCTTTGCCTCGTCATAGCACGCTCGCGGCCCGACGGGGTCGACGTTGCCCCAATAGCCCTCGGGTTGCGGGTGCACGAGCGGGTCGCCGTAGATCTCGGACGTCGAGGTGTAGGTCAGGTGGGCGCCGGTTTCGCGAGCGATCTCGAGCAGCCGCCACGTGCCAGCCGAGTTGGCGGCCAGCGTCTCCAGCGGCAGCCGGTCGTAGTCGACGGGGCTGGCCGGCGACGCGAGGTGGTAGATCACGTCGGACTCGACCAGCGGCGCGGCCGTCACGTTCGCCTCGAGCATCGTGAAGCGCGGGTCGGCGGCAAGCGAATTGATTGTCCGACGGCTGCCGGTCGACAGGTCGTCGACGCAGATGACGTCGTGGCCGCGGTCGAGGAGCGCCCGGCAGAGGTGGCCGCCGATGAACCCGGCGCCACCCGCGACCAGGACCCTCACGAGTCGCCTCGTCGGCGGTTCGGCGTTCGCGGCACGCGGCCGACTCCGAGGTACGCGAAGCCGGCCGCCTCGGCGTCGCTGCGCGACAGCATGTTCCGGCCGTCGAAGATGACCCAGCCCGCCATCGCCTCCCGGACCTCCGCGAGGGAGACGTCGCGGAACTCGTTCCAGTCGGTCAGGATGGCGAGCGCGTCCGCTCCGCGTGCTGCCTCGATCGGCGACGAGCGGACGATCGATCGGAAGGCTTCCGGCAGACCGGCGGGATACTCGGCGATGCCCGGGTCGTAGGCCTGGACCTCGGCGCCTTCGTTGAGGATCAGGTTCACGACATCCATCGCCGGCGACTCGCGGGCATCCTCGGTGCCGCCCTTGAACGTCAGGCCCCACACGCCGATCGTCCTGCCCTCGAGAGGCCCGAGACGGGCGACGAGCCGGCGGACCGCGTTCGTTCGCTGCGTCTGGTTCACGGCCTGGACCGCGGACAGGATCGGCGTCGCAACGCCGACCGTCTCGCCCACGTACCGGAGCGCAGCAACGTCCTTCGGCAGACAGCTGCCGCCGAAGCCGATCCCGGGTGAGAAGAAATGGCTGCCGATCCGGGCGTCAGCGGCGATGCCTCGAACGACGTGATCGATGTCGACGCCGATGTGCTCGCAGAGGCGGGCGATCTCGTTGATGAAAGAGACTCGCGTGGCGAGGAACGAGTTGGCGACGTACTTGATCATCTCGGCCGTGCGGAGATCGGTCTTCACGACCTCGCCGCCAAGCGTCGAATACAGCTCGGCCACCGCGTCGGCATCCTCGCTGGCGCGGGCGCCGATCACGACCCGGTCCGGGTGGAAGAAATCGTCGACGGCCGTGCCCTGGCGCAGGAACTCGGGGTTGCTGACGATCCGAGGGCGATCCTGGCGGTCCGCGAGCGCGCGCTCGAGGATACCCTCGATCGTCTCGCCGGTGCCGATCGGTGACGTGCTCTTGTTGACGATGATCGGGGTGCGACCGTTCAGGCTGGCCGCGATCGACCGGGTCGCTGAACGAATGTTCCGCAGGTCCGCCGCCCCGGACTGGGTCGCCGGCGTGTCGACCGCCAGGAAGATGAAGTCGGCCAGCGGGATGGCGAAGTCATATGAGGTCGTGAACGTGAGGCGGCCGCTCTGGAGGCCGCGGGCGACGAGCTCGGCGAGCCCGTCCTCGCGGATCGGGACGTCGCCGCTGCACAGCGCCCCGACGAGGCTGGGGCTGCGGTCGATACCGACGACGGTGTTGCCGAGCTCGGCCAGCCCGGCGGCCATGACCAGCCCGACATGGCCGCACCCGATGACGGCGATCTGAGAGGTCATTAGCGTCCCTCGGCTCGAAGCAGGGCTGGTACGGTCTTGGCGATCACCCGGAGGTCGAGCCAGAGCGACCAACGGTCGATGTACTCGAGGTCCTTGATGACCCATCGATCGAAGCTTGGCTCGGTTCGTCCGCCGATCTGCCAGAGACCCGTGATGCCGGGCTTCATCGACAGCCGGCGGCGGTGCCAGTCGTTGTATCCGGCGACGTCGTCGAACGGGTGCGGCCGGGGGCCGACGAGGCTCATCTCGCCCCGCAGGACATTCCACAGCTGAGGCAGCTCGTCGAGGCTCGACCGGCGCAGCATCCGACCAATCGAGGTGACGCGCGGATCGTTCGTCATCTTGAACGATGCGTTGCCGTCGATCTCGTTCTGGGCTCGGAGCTCGGCCCGGTGCTCGTCGGCGTCGCGGCCCATCGTCCGGAACTTGACGATCTGGAACGGACGTCCGTTGAGGCCCGCGCGCTGCTGCCGGAAGAGCACGGGTCGTCCGTCGGTCGCTGCGATCGCGATGGCGACGCCGAGCAGGATCGGCGACAGCAGGATGAGGCCGATCGTGGCGCCGACGATGTCGATGAGGCGCTTGGTGGCGAGAGCAAGCTCTCTGTCCGGACCGCTCACGATCGACAGAACCGGCGTCCCGTCAAGGTCCTCGACGTGACCGCTGGCCAGGGCGACCGCCGGAATCTCGAGAGGAATCCTGACCGTCTTGCCCTGGTCTGCCGCGAGCCGGCTGATCAATTCGAGGCGGTAGGCCTCGTCCGGCGGGAGGCTGATCGCGACCTCGTCCACGACCCGGTCGTGGAGGATCGATGGCAGCTGGTCGATCGGCCCCAGGACGGCCCAGCGGCCGATCGGCTCGTCGGGCATCGGGCCGACCAGGCCATCGACGATCAGCCCGAGCGACCAGTGATCCTCGAGCTGGCGGGCGAATGCCAGGGCTGCCGGGCCGGTTCCAACGACGATGACGCGGCGCAGGTTCCGACCCTGCCGTCGGACGGCCCCGAGGACCGACCGCAGTCCGGCCCGGAACAGGATCGTCGTGATCGCCTGGAGCGGCAGCAGGACCACGATGACCAGGCGGCTGACGTCGACCAGGTCAAGGAGGAAAAGGGCGGACAGCGACACGAGGCCCAGGATCATCGTGGCCCGCACGATGGCCGCGGCCTCGCCCTGGGCCGACCAGTGGGTCCGCGGCCGGTACGAGCCATAGAGCCCGAGCAGCGCGACCCAGGTGACCGCGTACCCCACGAGCAGGAGCCAGGCCAAACCGACCGACGACTGCCATTCGCCCTGCCAGTCAGCCCCGAAGCGCAGCACCGAGACGATGACGAAGAGGGCCATCGCGGTGAGCCCGTCGACGGTCATCATGAGCAGCCGAAGGAGCCGCCCGTGTCGGCGGATCATGGCGTTGACCGAAGGCGCGCAGACAGCGCGCCACCCGCACGCTCATCTCCGATGAGAGAGCGAATCACCGACCCCATTGAATGCCCCCTGGTTCTCAGGCGAAGCGGCGCGCTTCAGGACTGCCCGATACAGGGCAGTCGAACCGAAGGTGCGCGCGCTCTTATCTATGTCCCCGACACGTCCCCTTCACGCCCCCGCGCCCCTCGGAAGGGACTGCGACCGTACCACGGCAGGGGTACTTTTGGGTCCGTTTCGGGGTGTCATTTGTTTGCGTTCGCGTTGCCCAGATGCACCGATTGGGGCTCCCGCGAGAAGTCGCCTCGAGGACCGGACCTTCGGCCGGCCCTGGGCCGATGGACAGTCGGGCGACCGACAACGGTTGGCCACGAGCACCGACGTTGTGTCGACGCACCGGGACCTGCCGCGACGCGACCCGCTTGTGCTGTTCGGTTGGCGATGGGATGTACGATACGCAGCCCAAATCCTCGCCAGCAGATAACCCGTTTGGAGGCTCCGGTTGGTGACCGCCGATCATGATCGCGCCGCTCCCGCCTCGAGCTCCGAAGCGGATCGGCTGCACTTCCAGGACCTGGCGACGGGCTACCTGGCCGACCTCCGGGCGGCGCTGTCGACGATGGATCTCGAGGCGATCCTTCGGATCGTCGAGCGCATGCGCGTGGCGAGGGATGCGGGCCGGACGATCTTCCTCGCCGGGAACGGTGGCAGCGCGGCGACCGCGAGCCACTGGGTCAACGACCTCGCCAAGGCAACGAAGCGGTCGGGTCGCCCGGCGATGCGGGTCATCGGGCTCGTCGACAACGTCTCGTGGCTGACGGCCCTGGCCAACGACGAGGGCTACGACCGAGTGTTCTCCGGCCAGCTCGAGAACTTCGTCGAGCCGGGCGACGTGCTCGCGGTAATCTCGGCCAGCGGCAACTCGCCGAACGTGCTTCGCGCCGTCGAGGCGGCTAGGGCGGCGGGCGCCATCACGGTCGGCTTTGTCGGGTTCGACGGCGGCCGGCTTCGTGAGCTGGTCGACGAGTGCCTCTGGGTCCCGACGCCACAGGGGGCGTACGGCGTAGTCGAGAGCGCGCATTCGGTCGCGTGCGACATCGTCACCACCTGCCTGATCGGCGACATCGCTCCAGAGTCCACCACCGCACTCCGTTGAGTCCCGCCCTCGCGTCCCGTGACCTCCGCCAGGCGGTCGTCCTCGCCGGCGGTCGCGGTGAGCGACTGCGGCCGCTGACCGATACCCGGCCGAAGCCGATGATCGAGTTCAATGGCCGGCCGTTCCTCGAGTATCTGGTGGAGCAGATTCGCGAGGAGGGCTTCGAGGAGATCCTTCTCCTGCTCGGCTATCTTCCGACGTCAATTCAGGATCACTTCGGCGACGGATCCCGCTTCGGCATCCGGATCGAATACGCGGTGACGCCGCCCGACGACCTGACGGCCGCGCGCGTCCTGAAGGCGAAGGATCGCCTCGATCCGACCTTCCTGATGCTGTACTGCGACAACTACTGGCCGATGCAGGCGGACCGGCTCTGGCGGCGCTTCCGGGAGGCCGGCGCGCCCGCGATGGTCACGATCTATCGGAACGCCGACGGCTACTCGCGCGACAACGTCCGGCTCGATGATGAGGGCTTCGTCGCCGACTACGACCGAAGCCGGACGCGGCCCAACCTGCGCGGTGTCGAGATCGGTTATGCGATCGTCCGGCGCGAGGTCCTGGAACTGCTGGGCGACGGCTCGCTCCAGGTCGAGGAGGCCCTCTATCCGACGCTCGCCGCCGAGCACCGGCTGGCCGCATTCGTCACCGACCATCGCTATTACAGCGTTGGCTCCCTCGAGCGGTTGCCGGTCACGGAGCGGTTCCTGGCCCGGCAGCGCACGGTCTTCCTGGACCGCGACGGTGTTCTGAATCGTCGACCACCGGTGGCTGGCTACGTCCGCCGACCGGAGGATGTCGAGTGGTTGCCCGGTGCCCTCGACGCCGTTCGTCGACTGACCGAGGCCGGCGTCCGGCTCATCGTCATCTCGAATCAGGCGGGCGTCGCCCGCGGCGCCATGACCGCCTCCGATCTCGCCGCGGTCGAGGCCTCGATGCGCGAGGACATCGAGGCCGCCGGTGGCCGGATCGAGTCCTTCATCTACTGTCTGCATGGTTGGGACGAGGGCTGCGAGTGCCGCAAGCCGCGACCCGGCATGCTCTACCAGGCCCAGCGGCAGTTCGATCTCGATCTGACGCGGACGACGTTCATCGGCGACGATGAACGCGACGGTCAGGCGGCCGACGCCGCCGGCTGCCCGTTTCTTCTCGTCACGGAAGACTGCACGCTCGCAGAGTTCGCCAGCCAAATCCTTGCAGGGGGTTCGATCGTCTCGATGACACAGTCAATGCGCGTCCTCATCACCGGCCACGAGGGGTACATCGGATCGGTGATGGCACCGCTCTTCGTCGACGCCGGTCACGATGTCGTCGGCCTGGACACGGGCTATTTCCGCGAGTGCACGCTCCTGCCGCCGCGTGCCGGCATCCCGACGATCGACAAGGACATCCGCGACCTCACCCCGGACGACCTCCGTGGGTTCGATGCCGTCGTCCATCTCGCCGCGCTCAGCAACGATCCCATCGGCAACCTCGAACGAAGACTGGACGGCGGAGATCAACGACCGTGGCTCGCGCCGTCTCGCCGAGCTCGCCAAGGCCGCCGGCGTCCGTCGCTTCCTCTTCTCGTCGTCCTGCATCATGTACGGGATGTCCGACGCGGGGGTGGTCGACGAGGAGTCGCCGCTCGACCCGCAGACGGAGTACGCGCGGTCGAAGGTTCGCAGTGAGCGAGCCATCCGGGAGCTCGCGTCGGACGACTTCTCGCCGACGTTCCTGCGCAATGGGACCGTCTACGGACTCTCGCCGCGGATGCGGTTCGACACCGTGTTCAACAACCTCATGGGCTCCGCGGTCACGACCGGGCAGCTGATCATCCGGAGCGATGGCAAGCCGTGGCGACCCGTCGTCCACGTGACCGACGTCTCTCGGGCGTTCCTGACCGTGGCCGAAGCGCCGCTCGACACGATCCACAACCAGGCGATCAACACGGGCGCCGAGCAGCTCAACCACCAGGTGATCACGCTCGCCGAGATCGCGACGCGAACTGTGCCCGGCGCGACGCTGGAGGTGCGGTCGGAGCCCGACGCGGACCAGCGGACGTACAAGACGGACTTCTCGAAGTTCGGCCGGCTGTTCCCGGAGTTCGAGTTCCGCTGGACGCCGGTCGAGGGAGCGCAGGAGCTCCTTCGCGGCTTCCGTGAGGTCGGCCTGACACACGACCTGTACACGGACCCCCGCTTCACGCGACTGCGCTGGCTGCGGCACCTCCTCGACGAGCAGCTGCTGGACGGCAACCTGCGCTGGGCCGAGCAGCGCTCCGAGGTGCCGGCATGATCGACGGCGTCAAGATCGTGCCGCTCCGCCAGATCGTCGACGAGCGCGGCAAGATCATGCACATGCTCAAGGCGACGGACCCGCACTTCATCGCGTTCGGCGAGATCTACTTCTCGTGCGCGTGGCCGGGGACCGTCAAGGCATGGCACATCCACCAGACGATGACCGTGAACAACGCCGTCATGTCGGGCCGGGCCAAGCTGGTGCTCTACGACCAGCGCGAGGGTTCGCCGACGCACGGCGAGGTCCAGGAGATCTTCCTCGGCGAGGACAACTACGTCCTCGTCCAGATCCCGCCCGGTATCGCGAACGGCTACAAGGCCTACGGCGACAAGATGGTGATCCTCGCCAACTGCGCGACCGAGCCGCACGATCCGGAGGAGATGCTCCGCCTGGACCCTGCCAGCCCGGAGATTCCCTACAGCTGGGACCTCAAGCATGGATAGGCCCCAGAACCGGCGCCAGCCGACGCTCGTCGTCAGCCGGACGCCACTCCGGATCAGCTTCACCGGCGGAGGCACCGACCTCGCCGCCTTCTACGAGCGCGATCACGGGGCCGTCCTGAGCACCGCGATCAACAAGTACATCTGGGTGACGGTCAAGCGGCACAGCGAGATCTTCGACGAGCCGATCCGCATCAACTACTCCCAGACCGAGCAGGTGAACACGCTCGACGAGCTCCGCAACGACATCGCCCGCGAATCGATGCGCTTCCTGGAGATCGAGCCGCCGATCTACATCAGCACCGTCGGTGATCTGCCCGCTTCCACCGGCCTTGGCGGTTCAAGTAGCTTCGCCGTGGGACTGCTCAACGCGCTCCACGCATTCCGCGGCGAGCGGGTCTCGGCCAGCCAGCTGGCCGAGGAGGCCTGCTATATCGAGATCGACGTGCTCGGCCAGCCGATCGGCAAGCAGGACCAGTACGCCGCGGCGTTCGGTGGCCTGAATCTCTTCTCGTTCCGGCCGGGCGGCGCGGTCACCGTCGAGCCGCAGCGGGTCCCCGATCGTGTCCTCTCCTCGCTCTTCGACGATCTGATGCTGTTCTGGACGGGACATCAGCGCGACTCGGAGTCGGTGCTGACCGAACAGAAGGCCAACACCGATCGGCGCATCACGGAGCTCGAGGCGATGCGCGACCAGGCATACGAGCTGCAGGCGCTGCTGCGCCGTCCAGAGCTCTCGTCGGCAGACGTCGGCCTGCTGCTCGATCGCGCCTGGCAGCTCAAGCGGGGCCTCGCCAGCGGGGTGACGAGCAGTCAGATCGACGATTGGTACGGCCGCGCCCGGGAAAACGGCGCCATCGGCGGCAAGCTGTGTCGGCGCCGGCGGCGGTGGCTTCCTGATGTTCCTCGTCGAACCGCGCTGCCGGGACGCGGTCCGGAGCGCTCTCGGCGACCTCAAGGAAGTCTCCGTCCGGCACGAGGTCCACGGCTCGCAGATTCTCCTGCCGCTGATCGACTGAGGCGCCCGACCGCCGGCTCGCCGGGCCGCAGGAAGCTCGGACGTCTTTCGGATACGCTTGCGCGCGGACCGGCGCGGTGAGAACACCTCTCGGCAAGCCCGGCCGGGCTTGGCCACGTCGAGAGGAGCGGGCGAGTGAGCGAAGGTCTGCGGCGGCTCAGCATCGGCGTCCCTGTGTTCAACGGGGAGCGTTACCTGGCCGCCGCAATCGAGTCCGTGCTCGAAGGATCCTTCTCGGACTTCGAGCTGATCATCTCGGATAACGGCTCGACCGACGGGACCGAGGAGATCGCCCGGGCCTTCGCCGCGAAGGACGACCGGATCCGGTACCTCCGCAGCGCGACGAACATCGGGCCCAACCCCAACTTCAACCGGGTGTTCCTCGCCGCTACCGGCACATACTTCAAGTGGCTCGCCTACGACGACCTGTGTGGCCCGGACATGCTCACCAGGTGCGTTGAGGTCCTGGATCACGACCCATCGATCGTGCTGTGCAGCGCTCGGTACATGGAGATCGACCAGAACGGGGAGCGAATCGCGGAGCAGCCCTACCGCATCGACCTCTCCTCGAGCAAGCCTCACGTCCGGGTCGGCGAGCTCATGCGCACGTCGCGTGGTCACCCGATCCTCTATGGAGTCATCCGGTCGAGCACCCTGCGGCGGACGCACCTCCTCGCCAAGTACCACGGCTCGGACCGGGCGCTGCTCGCCGAGCTGACGCTCCACGGCCGGTGCTGGGAGCTGCCCGACGTGCTCTGGTCGAGCCGGGACCACCCGGATCGGTCGCCGTATGTCCGGACCTCGACCGCCGGCTGGGATCCGCGCCGCGGACGCGAGCTGCCGCCGCACCTGGCGAGCACCGCCCATCTCGCCCGGATCCTCGCGACGGCGCCGCTGAGCTTCGCCGAACGCGTCAGGTGCACGCTCGCAGTGTTCCTGCACCTGGTCCGACGCACGCCGGAGCTTGCGCCCGCGCTGGGGAGGGAGCTCCTGGGCGTCGTTCAGGGGACGATCCGCCGCCTGGCACGCTAGCGCCCTTGGGCCTGCCCTGTTGGTCGTTCGGCGCTGACGAGATACTGCGCAGCAAACGCCTCGAGCAGGCGCCGGTCGGCCCGCTCAGCCCGCCGTTGCAGTCGTCCCTCGAGAGCCACCCCAACGCTCGCGGGAAGGACGTCCCACCCCAGGACCGTGAAGGGCCCGAAGCCAAACGGCTGGTCGCGGAGCAGGTGAAGGCCTGCCCGCTCGAGCTCGCCGGCGAACGCCGCCGGCTTGGCGAACGTGATGGGTCGGGCGCGCTCGCGCCCGGGGGCGCGCCGGACAGCGCCGATGACCTCCCTTGTGGCATCGCGAACGGGCGCGAGCAGCGGAAGGCGAGCCGGGTCGGCGAGGACGTGGAGCGGGAGGCGGTTATTGATGCTCAGGATCACGCGGCCGGACAGCGCGAGGACACGAGCGATCTCGGCGAGAGCGGCAGCCGGGCGGTCGATCCAGGGGAGCACGCCCAACCCGACGACAAGCGCGAACCGCTCGTCGTCGAAGCCGAGGTCGTGGACGTCGCGGACGTCGAAGCGGATCCGATCCTCGACGCCTGCGCTGGCCGCCGTCCGGCGGGCGCGATCGAGCATCGCCTCGACGGTGTCGGTCGCCTCTACGATCAGGCCCCGTCGGGCAAGCTCGACCGCGAGCAGCCCTGGCCCGCAGCCGACCTCGAGGACCGTGGATCCTGGCGCCAGCCGCAGCTCATCGATCCAGCGCAGCGTGAGCCGGCTGCGATACCGATGGACGGCCGCGAGGACGCTCGCATCCGCGTAGAGCCGGGTCCAGTAGTCCGCCTCCGTTTCGAACAACGTGTCGAGCGCTGCCTGACGGCCTGCCCGCGGCGGCGGACTCGCGCTGCTAGGCCCCGACACGGGCCTTAGGCGAAGGGCAGTCGCCGCCCGGTCGAGGACGTGCTTGGGACGCCGTACCACCGTCTCCCGTGCGAGCAGCGCGGCCCACCAAATGGCACCAAGCACCAATCAAGTGTCGATGTTGTGGTCCGCCAACACCACCGTCCCTCGGAATGCTGCGTTATCCGGCCTTGGGCCGCGCTCCTGACGCTGGTGCCACCAACCGTGGAGCCTCGGGCACCCCGAACAGCGGAGCGAAAACTGCCTCGATCGTCGACACCACGTTCACGAAAGCCACGGTGACGGCATGGCGTTGACTCGTCGTCATTTGGGCCGGCGCCGACTGGGCTTGCGCGCCACCCGCACCGACGGCCCAGTTGACGGCGGCGTTGAACAGCGCCCAGCCCTGGCTGGTGAACGTCGCCGCGGTGTCGTCACCCATGAACAGCCCGACCCGTCGGGCCGGGGCGCTGAGGCCGGGCATGGCCGCACCCGTGTCGTAGCCGAAGTCGACCGCCAGGCCGCCGCCCGGGATCGTGGCCACGAACGCGGCGTTGCCGTTGGGGCTGCCCTGCGACAGGCCGCCCGCGGTCGTCGCCACCGGCACAGTGCCGGTCAGGCCGGCCGCCAGCGGATGCGCAGGGTTGGTGATGACGACGCTCGTCTGGGCGCTCGACAGGTAGCCCGCCGCGGTGGTCATGCCGAAGTCGTCCCACAGCCCCGGCTCCCAGGTGATGACCGGCACGTTCGCCGTCCGGAACTTCGTGTTGACGTTGCCCGACACGGACGAGGAGCTGATGACGATCAGCCGCTTGCCGGTCGCGTCGGCCGGGGTGCTGCCGGCATCGCTCACCGTGGTGACCGTGTAGCCGAGCGTCTGGAGCCGGGAGCGGACGGCGCTGTCGGCGGCGTTGAGCGAGGCCGGGTTGGCGACGACGAACAGGGCGGCGTTGCCGGGCGAGGGCGAGGGCGAGGGCGAGGGCGAGGGCGAGGGCGAGGGCGAGGGCGAGGGCGAGGGCGAGGGCGAGGGCGAGGGCGAGGGCGAGGCGATGGCGAGGGCGAGGGCGAGGGCGAGGGCGAGGGCGAGGGCGAGGGCGAGGGCGAGGGCGAGGGCGAGGGACCGCCACCCGCACCGACGGCCCAGTTGACGGCGGCGTTGAACAGCGCCCAGCCCTGGCTGGTGAACGTCGCCGCGGTGTCGTCACCCATGAACAGCCCGACCCGTCGGGCCGGGGCGCTGAGGCCGGGCATGGCCGCACCCGTGTCGTAGCCGAAGTCGACCGCCAGGCCGCCGCCCGGGATCGTGGCCACGAACGCGGCGTTGCCGTTGGGGCTGCCCTGCGACAGGCCGCCCGCGGTCGTCGCCACCGGCACAGTGCCGGTCAGGCCGGCCGCCAGCGGATGCGCAGGGTTGGTGATGACGACGCTCGTCTGGGCGCTCGACAGGTAGCCCGCCGCGGTGGTCATGCCGAAGTCGTCCCACAGCCCCGGCTCCCAGGTGATGACCGGCACGTTCGCCGTCCGGAACTTCGTGTTGACGTTGCCCGACACGGACGAGGAGCTGATGACGATCAGCCGCTTGCCGGTCGCGTCGGCCGGGGTGCTGCCGGCATCGCTCACCGTGGTGACCGTGTAGCCGAGCGTCTGGAGCCGGGAGCGGACGGCGCTGTCGGCGGCGTTGAGCGAGGCCGGGTTGGCGACGACGAACAGGGCGGCGTTGCCGGGCGAGGGCGAGGGCGAGGGCGAGGGCGAGGGCGAGGGCGAGGGCGAGGGCGAGGGCGAGGGCGAGGGCGAGGGCGAGGGCGAGGGCGAGGGCGATGGCGAGGCGAGGGCGAGGGCGAGGGCGAGGGCGAGGGCGAGGGCGAGGGACCGCCACCCGCACCGACGGCCCAGTTGACGGCGGCGTTGAACAGCGCCCAGCCCTGGCTGGTGAACGTCGCCGCGGTGTCGTCACCCATGAACAGCCCGACCCGTCGGGCCGGGGCGCTGAGGCCGGGCATGGCCGCACCCGTGTCGTAGCCGAAGTCGACCGCCAGGCCGCCGCCCGGGATCGTGGCCACGAACGCGGCGTTGCCGTTGGGGCTGCCCTGCGACAGGCCGCCCGCGGTCGTCGCCACCGGCACAGTGCCGGTCAGGCCGGCCGCCAGCGGATGCGCAGGGTTGGTGATGACGACGCTCGTCTGGGCGCTCGACAGGTAGCCCGCCGCGGTGGTCATGCCGAAGTCGTCCCACAGCCCCGGCTCCCAGGTGATGACCGGCACGTTCGCCGTCCGGAACTTCGTGTTGACGTTGCCCGACACGGACGAGGAGCTGATGACGATCAGCCGCTTGCCGGTCGCGTCGGCCGGGGTGCTGCCGGCATCGCTCACCGTGGTGACCGTGTAGCCGAGCGTCTGGAGCCGGGAGCGGACGGCGCTGTCGGCGGCGTTGAGCGAGGCCGGGTTGGCGACGACGAACA
>CAWJUA010000012.1:0-526867 GCA_963845925.1 uncultured Chloroflexia bacterium | reverse complement strand
GCCGCCACCAGCGGGACGGCGAGGCGGCCCGTGCCCGCGGCGAGCTCGAGGACGGGCCCCTCGACACGCGCGGCGAGGGCGAGGTAGAGGTCGAGGTCGCCGGGGTCCTCGACGAGGTCGACGTCGTAGAGGCGGGCGAGGGCGTCGGCGAGGGCTTCGGCGGTGCCCGGGGCGGCCATCGTCGCTATGCCCCCGGGACGAACCGGACGCGTCGGCCGCCGGCCTTCTTCACCGCGAGCGCGCTGATCGCCTCGAGCGCCGCCCGGTTCGCGATCATCGACGTCGTCTCGGCGTGGTCGTACGGCGGCGAGACCTCGACGATGTCCATCCCGGCGAGCTCGACCGCGCCGACGATCCGGCGGATGGCCCGCAGCAGCTCGCGGGTCAGCATCCCGCCCGGCTCCGGCGTGCCCGTGCCCGGCGCGAGCCCGGGATCGACGACGTCGATGTCGACGCTCAGGTAGATCGCGTCGGGGCCGTCGAGCGCCTCGGCGATCGCGTCGTCGATCACGGCGTCGGCGCCGCGCTCCTCGATCTCGCGTCATGAAGTGGTAGCGCAGGCCGTGCTCCTGCATCCACTCGAACACGTCGACCGGCGGCCAGTAGCCGCGCAGCCCGACCTGGACGAAGTTGCGGCCGTCGACCGCGCCGGATTCGATGAGCCGCCGCATCGGCGTGCCGTGGCCGCTGAGCACGCCCCAGTCGTCGCTCGCGGTGTCGGCGTGGGCGTCGAAGTGGACGATGCCGATGCTCCCCGGCCGGCGGACCTCCGCCACTGCGGTCGCCGACGGCCACGTGATCGAGTGGTCGCCGCCCAGCACGATCGGGATCGCGCCCGTGTTCGCGACCTCGTGGACCTTGCGGTAGATCAGGGCGTGGGCCCGCTCGATCCAGGCCGGCACGATGTTCGCGTCGCCGGCGTCGACGACCTGGAGGATCTCGAACGGCTCGACCCCCAGCTGGAGGGAGTTGATCGAGCCCGAGGTGTACTGCGCCTCGCGGATCGCGCGGGGCCCGAAGCGCGCCCCGGGCCGGTGGCTGACGGCGTCGTCGAACGGCGCGCCGACGATCGCAACGTCGACGGCCCTCGCGTGGAGGTCCGCGACGTCCGTGACCCACGGCAGGTTCATGAACGTCGTCGGCCCGACGTAGGTCGGCAGCTCGAAGTCGCTGTACGTCTCGTACTCGCGGTCCCAGCCGTTCGCGGCGGCGAAGCCGGGCTCCCGCGATCGCGTGGCGTCGGGGGCGGCGCCGTGCGCGGCGTCGCCTGCGGGGTGCGCGTCGTCCGGGTGGGCGTCGTCCGGGCGCTCGGCCACGAGGTCCTCCGCGGCGGTCCGCTCGACCGGGCCGATGGGCCGGCCGGCATCGCGGTCGCCGTCTCGCTCGGGCGCCGCCGGTTCGAATCTGTCGTCCAGCGGGGCGCGCCGGCCCGAATGCTAGCACCGGGGACGAGCCCGTTTGCCGCCTTTCCCGGCTCAGGCCTCGCCGCGGAACTCCGCGCCACGCCGCCTCGACGAGCGCCGGATCGGCGAAGAGCTCGTAGGCGACGCCGGCGACGAGCGTCGCCGCCAGCAGGGTCGTCTCGTCGGCCCGCGGCGTCGCGGCGGCGTCGCGGAAGCGGATCGAGTGGCCCGCCACGCCCTCGTCGCAGATCGCGAGCTCGGGGTGGATCGTCGGGCAGACCCAGCTGACGTTGCCCATGTCGGTGCTGCCGGAGTTGGGGTCCGGGCCCTGGTCCTCGATCCCGTAGGCGGCGGCGTTCGCGACCCAGCGCGCCTCGAGCGTCCGGTTCCGGTGCATCGACATCGCGCCGCCGGAGTACGTCACCTCGACGGTCGTCCCGGTGGCGAGCGCCGCGGCGTCCGCGAGCGCCGAGAAGCGGGCCTTCATGACCTCGTAGTAGGCCTGCTCGGGGCTGCGGAGCATGAACCAGGCGCGGGTCCGGTCCGGGATGATGTTCGCGGCCGTGCCGCCCTCCTGGATGATCCCGTGGACCCGGGCGTCGGGCCGGAGCTGCTGCCGCCACAGCCCGACGGAGCTGAACAGCAGGATCATCGCGTCGAGCGCGTTGTGGCCCTTCCACGGGTCGGACGCCGCGTGGGCCTGGAGGCCCGTGAAGACGATCGTCGACGTCCTCGGACGCGAGCGGCTGGCTCTCGACGTGATTCCGGTCGCAGGGGTGGAACAGCAGCGCGGCGTCGATCCCGGCGAACAGGCCGTCCTCGATCATCTGGGCCTTGCCGCTCCCCCGCTCCTCGCCGGGCAGCCGAGGAACACGATCTCGCCGGCCAGCTCGTCGGCGATCGACGGCCAGGGCGATCGCGGCGCCGACGCCCGACGCGGCCATCGTGTTGTGGCCGCAGCCGTGACCCAGGCCGGGCAGGGCGTCGTACTCGGCGAGGATCCCGATCCGCGGGCCGTCCTCGCCGCGACCGCCGCGGCGCGTCGCCCGGATCGCGGTGTCGAGCCGTGCCCGCCGGCGCCTCGACCTCGAAGCCGTGCTGCGCGAGCTCCTCGGCGACCCAGGCCGCGGCCTGGCGCTCCTCGTAGGCGACCTCGGGGTTGGCGTGGATGCGATGGGACAGCTCGAGGATCGCGTCCCGGTTCGCCTCGACCGCGGCGGCGAGGCGCGCCTTCACCGCGGCGTGGGGCGCGGCGGGTTCGAGGCTCGACAGGGGGCCGCTGGGCACAGGGCGCCTCCGAGGTTCGTGCGAGACTCAGCGCTCGACCGAGAGCGTCGCCTCCGCGACCGCGACGAGCGCGAGGATGAACAGGCCGATCTCCGGCGAGAAGACCTTGTTGAGGCGGAGGACGACGAACAGGGCGGTCACGAGGAATACCCAGCCGCCGCGGCGGATCGCCCGCGCCCAGTCGCCACGATACGCGATGCGCCGGTGGCGGGCGAAGACGACGAGCCAGAACAGCATCGTGGCCATGAGCCCGGCCGACGCACCGAGCAGCAGGGCGCCGATGTAGCCGGCGGTCGGGTCGAGGATGGGGTCGCGGGTCTGGACGACGAGCAGCGCCAGGGCGAACACGACCGCCGCGGCCGCGAACAGGCCGATGCAGTTGAGACGGTCGCGGGCCTCCATGACGAGCGAGTCTAGGGGCTCGTCATCGAACGCCGCCCGGTCATCGGGGTCGTATGGCCGGTCGTCCCACGCGTCGTCGACGAGCAACGCGTCCCAGTCGCTCGCCATCGGCGATGTGCTCCTCCTCAGTGCCCGCGGACGCGGCCCATGCGCCCGTCGAGGGTCGCGGATGCTCGCATCCGGCCCGACGCGCCGCCAGTGGGGCGAATGCCTTATCCGGCGCTGAGCGCTCGATCCTCGCGCGGGTCGCCCGCCGCGTGCCGGGCGTCGCCGAACAGCGGCCCCAGCTCCGCGATCGAGCCGATCTCGAGGTCCGGCACGACGCTGCCGTCCCGCTCGCTCGAGGGAAGCGGCGAGTCGGCGGGCCGGCGGTCGACGTAGGCCACCCGCCAGCCGGCGCGCGCGGCCCCGACGACGTCCGCGGCCCAGTCGTCGCCGACGTGGAGGATCGCGTCCGGCGGCGGGTCGCCGAGGGCCTGTCCTCGCCGCGGCGAAGATCTCCGGGTGGGGCTTGATCATGCCGACCCGCTGGCTGACGACGATCGCCCGGACGAACGGCGCCCAGCCCATCGCCTCGACGTAGCGATCGATCGTCGCCGCGAACGGCCAGTTCGAGAGGATCCCGATCGCGTGGCCGTTCCGCGAGGGACTCCAGGAGCGGCCCGGCCGCGGGGTCCGGCGGCAGCCGGCCGACGAATGACGACGAGTAGACGTCGAGCGCCCAGTCGATCTCGTCGAGCGTCGAGAGGCGCGCCGCCGACGCCTGATCCCAGCGGACGTCGACCGGCGGCGCGGGCATGCCGCGGAGCCGGGCGAGGACCCGGACGAAGCGCTCCGCGAGGTCCGTCTCGCGGAACTGCGGCACCTCCTCGCGGAACTGCCGGTCGCGCTCCTCCGACCAGACCCGGAGGAACGTCGTCGAGGTCGAACGGCCCGAGCGTCTCGACGACCGCCCGGCCCGTGGCGTCGACGACGGCACGCAGCCCGGCCCGTCCGACCGGGACGAGCGTGTTGCCGAAGTCGAACGTGATCGCCGCGATCGAGCCGGGCTCGAACTGGCTCACGTCGCGACGCTGGACGGGCAGATCTCCCGGTACGGGCAGTAGCCGCACGTCATCCGATCCGGCTTCGCCGTGTAGTCGCGGGCCCGCATCCCGGCGGCCGCGGTCGCGATCTTCTCGCGGGCCTTCGCCAGTCGCTTGCGGGTCGACCTCGACCCGCCCGACGAGCCCCGAGTCGAGGAAGTGGAGCTGGAGGTAGTCCGGCAGGCGACCGGTCAGCGCCTCGTAGCCCATCGCGTAGATCTGGAGCTGGAGCGAGTCGCGGGTGCGCTGGCGGGCCTTGGCCGGGTCGCGGACGTCGCTCGACTTGTAGTCGGTGATCGTGACCCGCTCGCGGCCGGTCAGGCCGAGCGTCGGCGAGACGGTGTCGGCGTGGGCCGGCGGCGCCTCCGCGTCCTCGTCGGGCGGCACGTCGGCCGCGCGGCTCGATGTCGACCCGGTCCCAGCGGCCGCGGATCGCGGTCGCCGTCGAGGCTGAAGCTGAACTCGCGCTCGACGTAGGCCGGGACGACCGCGTCCGGGCTCGAGCTGCTCCGCCCGGAACCGGCGGAGCGACTCGCGGCCGGTCGGCCAGGCGCGCTTCCTCGTGCTCGCGGGTCAGGAAGCCCTCGTTCGTCCAGGCGACCTCGAACGCGGCGACGAGCTCCTCGTCCGACATGATGTCGCCGCGAGCCTGGCGCCGGTGGAACTCCTGGATCGCCTTGTGGAGCGCCGACCCGTAGATCGAGCGCGTGGTGCGGCGCGATCGGGCACGCGCAGGACGTGGCCGTACTTGAACTTCAGCGGGCAGCTCAGGTAGTCGTCGACCGCGTAGAAGCTGAGCAGGAGCGGCTCGTCACGGGCCGACCGCGACCGGCGCCGCTTCGGGCGTCGACGGGCTGAGCGGCCGCGATCCGCTCGAGCGGGTTCGTCGCGGTCACGCCCGCCCCGGGCACGGCCGCCTGCGGCGGCAGGTCGAGCGCCTCGAGCACGAACGGCGAGAGTCGCCGGGCGATGCCGCCGCCATAGTCCGCGGCGTAGCGACAGGACGAGCTCGTCGCGGGCCCGGGTCATCCCGACGTAGAACAGGCGGCGCTCCTCCTGGAGCTGGAAGTCACCCTCCGGCAGCGTCTCCTTGACGAGCGACAGCGGGATCGAGAGCGGCTCGCGCCGGGCGTGCGTCGGGAAGCGGCCCGCGACGAGGCCCGGCATGAACACGACCGGGAACTCGAGGCCCTTCGCCTTGTGGACGGTCAGCACCGCGACCGCGTCAGCGTCCGGGTCGAGATCCGCGGTCGGCGGGTCGTCGCCGGCCTCGATCAGCGTGTCGAGGTGGCGGGCGACGAACACGGCCCGGTCGTCGGCGAGGAGCGACGACTGGCCGCGGACGATGTCGAAGAACCGGGCGATGTTCCGGAGCTCCTCCTCGGCGGCGACGGAGTCGCTCGCCGCGAGCCGGGCGATCGCCCCGGAGTCCCGCAGGTAGGCGTAGAGCACTTCGCCGGCCGGCCGCTCGTGGCCGAGCTGGATGTACCGTCGCAGGTCGCCGACGAGGCGGGTGACGCCGGTCCGGGTCGCCTCCGACACGCGCAGGATGCCCGGCTGGCGCTCGAGCTCCTCGAGCACGTCCCAGACGCTGCGGTGGCGGCGCCGGGCCATGTTCACGATCGCCGTCAGGTCCTCGCCGCCCAGGAGGTACGGCTCGACCGTCGCGACTCCGTAGACGTCGACGCTCGAGCCCGGGTCCGCGACCGTCCGCAGGAACGCGAGCAGGCGCCGCACCTCCGGCCGCGCGTACAGGCCCGACGTCCCGGAGAACCGCCACGGGATGCCGGCCACGTTGAGGCTGCGCAGGATCGGGTCGGCGTGGCTGTTCGCCCGGACCAGCACCGCGTGGTCGCGCGGGCTCGCTCCGGCCGCGATCCGCCGGCCGATCTCCGCGGCGATCCAGTCCGCCTCCTCGCCATGCGTCGCGAACGGCTCGAGCCGCACGGGCGGCTCGTCGGCGGTGGCGCGGACCGGCCGGAGCCGCTTCGAGATCGCGGCCTTGACCTCGAGCCGGTCCGGGTCGTTGCGGCGGACGAGCCGGTACGACGCGTCGAGGATGGGCGCGAGCGAGCGGTAGTTGCGGCGCAGGACGACGGTCCGGGCCGAGCGGTAGCGGTCCCGGAACTCGAGGATGTTCGAGATCGCCGCGCCACGGAACTTGTAGATCGACTGGTCGTCGTCGCCGACGACCGTGACGTTGCGGTGCGGCTCGGCGAGGATCGAGACCAGCTCCGACTGGGCCCGGTTCGTGTCCTGGAACTCGTCGACGAGGACGTAGCGGAACCGCGAGCGGAGCTCCGCCCTGGCGGCCGCCGACGTCCGGACGAGGCGGAGCGCGAGGCTCACCTGGTCGCCGAAGTCGATGAACCCGGCGCTCGCGAGCAGCTCCTGGTAGCGGGCGTAGGCGCGGGCCAGCTCGCCGTGCCGCCGGGCATCCTCGGCGAGCGCCTCGTCGTCGGGGTCCGCCCCGGACCGGATCGCGAGCTCGTCGGCGTGGGCGAGGTACGCGCCGGGCGAGACGTCCTCGTCCTTGCAGCGGCTGAACAGCGTCGCGAGGGCGCCGAGGAACCGCGTGGGGTCGCCGAGCGGCCGGTACTCGTCGAGCTCGAACTCGAAGAGGTGCTCGCGCAGGAAGATCACGACCTCCGGCCGGGTCAGGACGCGAACGTCCGTGGGCAGGCCGAGCTCCAGTGCGTACTCCCGGATGATCCGGTCGCCGAATGCGTGGAACGTGCCGATCGAGGCGTCCGTGTAGCCGTACGGCACGAGCTGGTCGACCCGGGCCTGCATCTCCGCCGCGGCCTTCTCCGTGAACGTCAGCGCAAGGATCTCCGAGGGCCGCGCCCGGCGCGTCGCGATCAGCCACGCGATCCGTCGGGTGATGACCTGGGTCTTGCCGGTCCCGGCGCCGGCGACGACGAGGAGCGGCCCTTCGCCGTGCGTGACCGCCCGCAGCTGCTCCGGGTTCAGCCCGCCGAGGAGCGCGTCCAGGCCGGCCGGCGGATCGCCCCCGATGGGTTCGGCCGGCGCGTCCGGGACGAACCCATCCCAGACCGGGATCTGCTCGAGCGGCGAGGGCTCCCGGCGGCTGCGCGAGCGGTTCATGTCGGCCGAGGTGTCGAGGCGATCCGGTGGCATGCCCCGATCGTCGGGGCGGCTCGTGACACCTTGCCTGTCAGACCGACGCCCTGGCCTGTTCGGCCGCCGCCGGCGACCCGCGCGAGGGCGTCGTGGAGAGCGCGATCCGGAGTGCCTCCGCCTCCTCGGCCGACAGCGCAGCGTCCGACCGTCCCGCGACCACGGCCTTCGCGTACAGCCGCGTCCCGGCTCGGGCGTGGAGGCTGCTGATCACGACGCCGTCGCCGTTCGCATCGGTCATTGCCAGCGCGAAGCTCTGGTTGCCGCCGGTCTCCTCGAACGGGTTGTATCGGACGAGGCCGACCCGCTGGACGGCCCGCCGACCGCTCGCCTCGAGCATCGCGGATCGGGCCGACAGCTCGTCGACGTCGCGGACGACGCTGAAGACCTTGTCGAGGTGGGCGTCGAGGACCGCCTCGAGGCTGCGCCCGTCGGCGCCCCGGGTGATCCCGTCGAGCCTCCGGCCGAGACGCGAGATCCGACGCGTCTGGACGATGACCAGGACGAGGAGGACGACGACCGCGATCCCGAGCGCGACGACGGCAACGCCGACGTACGGTTCGATGGCGGCGTTCAGGTCGATCGGACGGTCCTCCGAAACGGCGGAGAGGAGTCGCTCGGCGGTCGCCCGAGTCTAGCATTCGGCACTTCACCCCAGATTGCCGGGCGGCCCGCCGCGACGGACCGGTGCTATCCTCCGCGCGACCCGCGGGCAGCGACCCACGAACACACGGAGGCAACCCGGACACCCGATGGCGAAACGCTCCCGACTCGGCGCCCGGCCAGGGCAGCGCCGACCCCTTCAGCGTTCGGCCGCCGGCGCGCGGGCGACGACCCGCCCGGCGGACGCCGTCACCCCCGAGGAGATGGCCCGCGCGGCGGAGCTCGAGGCCCAGATCCTCGCCGAGGAGCAGATCGCCGCGGAGTCCCGCAAGAGCCGCGACCGGCGGACGAAGACCCCGGCCGACGACACGGCGATCTACTCCTCGAGCACGCTCGCCGAGCGCGCCTCCCAGGAGTACGGCTACGTCCAGCGCGACCTGCGCCGGATCGCGATCGTCGGTGGCGGTCTGCTGATCGTGCTCGTCGTCATCGACATCCTGCTGAACGTCGCCCACGTCTTCTGACCCCGGCGCCGACCGGGCGCTCCTGACCCGCTGATCACCGCCCCACCCGGCGCGTCCCCGGCTACCATCGCTCCATGCCCTCCACGCGCTCGGCGGCCCGATCCGGCGGCGCCCGCCCGGAGCCGCTCTTCAAGCCGCCGCCCGAGCAGCAGCCGCTCGCGGCGCGGATGCGGCCGCGCAGCCTCGAGGAGTTCGTCGGCCAGGAGCACCTCGTCGGCGAGCGCGGCCCGCTCCGCCGGAGCGTCGCCCGGGGCCATCTCTCCTCGACCCTGCTGTGGGGACCGCCGGGCACCGGCAAGACGAGCCTCGCCCGCCTCCTCGCCCAGGAGATCGGCGCCCATTTCATGACGCTGTCGGCGGTGATGAGCGGCGTCGCCGACGTCCGGGCGACGATCGCCGAGGCCCAGGACCGTCTCGCCCTCAACCAGCAGCGGACGGTCTTCTTCCTCGACGAGATCCATCGGTTCAACAAGGCCCAGCAGGATGCGCTGCTGCCCCACGTCGAGGACGGGACGATCACGCTGATCGGGGCGACGACCGAGAACCCGTACTTCGAGGTCAACTCCGCGCTCCTTTCGCGGATGCGGGTCTGGCGCCTCGACACGCTGACCGACGAGGACGTCGCGACGGTCGTCCGACGCGCGCTCACCGACGAGGAGCGAGGGCTCGCCGGCGCGCTCGGGCCGGACGGCGGCGTCGCCCTCGCGGACGAGGCGTTCGACCACCTGATCTCCCTCGCCGGGGGCGACGCCCGGACCGCGATGAACGTCCTCGAGGGAGCCGTCGCTCTGGCCGAGAGCGAGGGGATCCGCGACGCGGACGGCCACGTCTCGCCACGGCTCGAGGACGTCGAGCAGGCGGCCCAGCAGCGGGTGCTCGCCTACGACCGCGCCGGCGACGGCCACTACGACACGGTCTCGGCGTTCATCAAGAGCCTCCGCGGCAACGATCCCGACGGCGCGCTCTACTGGCTGGCGGCGATGATCGCCGCCGGCGAGGACCCGCGGTTCATCGCGCGTCGGCTGATCATCAGCGCCTCCGAGGACGTCGGGAACGCCGATCCACGGGCGCTCCAGGTCGCAGTCGCCGCGGCCCAGGCGCTCGACCACGTCGGGTTGCCCGAGGCCCAGTTCGCCCTGGCCCAGGCGACGACGTACATCTCGACGGCGCCGAAATCGAACCGGTCGGGGCTCGCCTACTTCGCCGCGGCAGGCGACGTCGAGACGCGCGGCTCGCTGCCGGTCCCGCTTCATCTCAGGAGCGCGGGCGATCGGCGGATGAAGGCCCACGGGATCGGCGTCGGGTATCGCTACCCACAGGAGTTCGAGGGCGCGGACGTCGACCAGCAGTACCTGCCCGACGAGCTCGTCGATCGCCGTTACTACCTGCCGACCGACCAGGGCTACGAGGCGACGATCGCCGGCCGCCAGGCGGCTCGCAAGGAGGCCCGCGCGGCGGCGAAGCAGGCGGGCCGGACGCCGCGCAACCCCAACCCGACGCCGCAGGTCGGCAAGAGCGACCCGATGCGAGCGCGGGAGACAAGCCGGAAGGCGCTGGCCGAGACCGAGAAGAAGGACGCGTCCGGCTAGAGGATCCCGAAGGCCCGGAGCGCCTTGATCAGGAACCACACCCCGAAGATCGCGCTCACGCCGATCAGCACCGGCCGGCTGTTCCGTTCGAGCGCGTCGACGACGCGCCCGAGCACCGCATCGGCCCTGATCGGCGCGACGATCGCGAACGTCAGTGCCGCGAGGTGGATCCCCGAGGCGAGGACGACGAAGACGACGTAGACGAGCCAGCCCTCCCCGGTCCCGAGGTCCGCGTCGGCGATCGCGCCGATCGCGGCGAGCGTGAACGCCCACAGCTTCGGGCTGAACCCGACCCAGCCGGCACCGACGAGGAAAGCCCGGCCTGGTTGGATGCCGGCGACCATCGTCATCCAGCGTGGCGGCGGCGCATCTTCGTCGGGCTGGTTCGCGGCCTTCCGCGCCGCCGCGACGAGCAGCAGCACGGCCACGACGAGCAACAGCGCGCCCTCGACGGGGCTCGTGCCGGGCTCACCGTCGTCGACCGCCGTGACGAGGACGCCGGCGAGCAACGCGTACTGGACGAGGCGGACGACGGTCTTGCCGGCGATCCAGGCGCCTGCCCTGGCCCGTCCGCCGGGCGACCGGAGCATCAGCAGCGTGAACGTCAGCTCGACCGGCATCAGGGTCGTCGCGATGGCGATCGGGATCAGCGTCGTCCAGAGGTCGAACATCACGATCGGCCGATCGTAGTCGCGCGGCCGCGGGCCGTGTGGCTAGGGCGACGATCCTTCGGGCGGCCCGCCGATCAGGTTGGTGACGTCGCGGAAGTCGTAGACATGGTTGTCGTCGGGCCAGGTGAAGCTGTGGTCGGGCAGCGGCGGCAGGTCGGCCCCGAAGTACTCGCTGAACACGAGCCGGAACGTGTTCACCGAGGTGAACGTGTCCGGGACGTCGACGTCGACGCCGGGCAGGTACATCGCGACGAGGTTCCCCAGGCGGATCCGGAGGTACTCCGAGCCCGTCGACGGGCAGTCGACGTTGCGGCACGCCAGCGGCCCCTCGTCGCCCTCGATGATCACGACCGGCCGGTCCGCCTCGGGGCCCGACAGGAGGTAGCCGACGATCTCGCGGATCCGGGCGTTCGCGAACGCGACCTGGCCGGCGTAGAGCTCCTTCTCGTCGGTCGCCCGCGACTCCGCCTCCGGGATGATCGAGCCGTCGGCGTGGAAGACGTACGGGTCGTGCGGCAGCAGGATGTGGGCGAAGACGAACTTGGGGCCGGGCGCGGTCGAGACCCGCCGGAGCTGGCGCAGCTCGAGGAGCGTGCCCTCGCTGACACGGTCGCGGAACGACTGCTGCTGGGCGCTGGCCGATCCGCTGGATCCGCCGAAGACCCGCTCGACCGCCGGGGCAATCGTGGTCTCGTTGAGCACGGATTCGAACTCGCTCGTCTCGCCCAGGGCGATGTTCTCGTCGGCGATCTCGATGTGGTGGGTCGGCCCGAACCACGAGCCCAGCTGGTAGTAGCGGTAGCCGCGGGCCTGCAGGAACCGGCCGACCTCGTGGTCCTGGATCAGGGCCCGGGCCGGCGTCCGGTCGCCGGTGTCCCGCCCGACGTCCCGCGTCAGGTCGTCGAGGAACCGCATGTTCAGGGTCGCCGCGAGCGAGAAGTCGGTCGCCCGATAGTTCGCGTGCGAGCTCGCCGGGACATGGAAGCCCTTGCCCCGCAGCCAGTCGTAGAGGTCGCTCGTGATCCCGAACCGTCGCTGGATTGCATCGGCGGAGCCATAACGGTCGAAGATGAGGAAGTAGATGTCGCGCTGGCGGCCGGTGCTGCTGACGGCGGCCTGCACCTCCGAGACCAGCCCGCTCGACCCGCGCCCGGCGCGGCCCAGCTCGTACGGCAGGATCGTCACGAGCGAGGAGATCACGAGCAAGCCGGCGACGACGTTCAGCCCGGTCGTGACGCGCGGCAGGCTGGCCTTCGCCCGGACCGCGTAGACCACAGCCGCGACGACGACGAGGCCCCAGGCGACGAGCTGGGCGCGGTCGTCGAGGACGCTCCCCGTCGCCAGGCTCGCGACGTGTCCGAACGCAACGTAGGCGACGACGATCGCGGTCGCGACGATCGCCCCGCGCGCGACGCTCCGAAACACGACCGAGAGGACCGCGAGCACGATCGCGGCGCCGGCCACGTTCCGGGCGAGCGGCAGCGCGGCGTCGACCGGCAGGACCTCGTGGAGGTTCGCCGCGTACAGGAACAGGACGGCGAACGCCGCGAACAGCAGCGGATGGACCGGGACGCGCCCGACGATCGCTGCTACCGCGCCAACGACCGATCGGACGCCGCGCGCGGCCGACTCGCGGGCGTGCTCGGTCGCCCGTGCGTGCTCGGACACCACCGCGAGATCGTAGGCGGGCGGGGCGAACGGCGCATTGCCGCAGGTCGCCTGTGGGATGCTGAATGCATGTCAACCGCCCCCTCGCCCGGCCGTGCCCGCAGCTGAGGCCGCGGGTGCCGCGCCCGCGATCGCGAGCCGGGCCCAGACGCTCACCACGAGCGAGCGCCGCCGGTTGGGACGCTGGGCGAGCGCCGCGCTCCGCGACCCGCGGGCCTCGACCGCGATCGCCGATGCCCGGAGCCATGGCCAGGAGGTCCTCTCGGCGACACCGGAGCGGAAACGCCGCTGGCAGCGCGTGAGCGCGCCCCTGTACGAGGGGCTCGTCACCGCCGCCGCCGATGACCGTCGCTACAAGCTGATCATGCTCGGCGGCCACTTCATCGCGATCCTCGCGGTCGTGAACGTCCCGAACGGCCTGCCGCTGCCCGCGGCGATCCTCGGCGTCCTCGCAGCGCCCGTGTCGGCCTGGTTCGCCTGGGGCCGGGCAACGGCGTGGCTCGGCGCGATCGACGCGGCGCTGGGCGCCGAGCTCGTCGACCAGCTCGACGACGGCGAGGTCGAGGTCCTCCAGCGGGCGTGGCGCAACTCCGTCGTCGAGCAGCCGCCGGTCGCGCCGCCGGTCATCGGCGTCGTCAGCACGTTCCTGCCGAGCCTCCTGCTCGTCGTCGTCCTCGTCATGCTCGTCGTCTTCCGGGTCCGCTGAGCGCCGTCGCAGCGCTCCCCTCCCCGCCGTCTCCGGACCGAGTCCCGACGCGGCCACGATCGAGGGAGCCATGACCGACGCCGACACCCTGACCGCGAACCCCGCCGACGACCCCGGCGCCGGCGCCGGCGACCCGTGGACCCGCTGGCTGCCGGGTCCCGCCCGTCGCCTGACCGACCGATACCTGCCGCGCGGCGCGGTCGTGCTCGGAATCCTCACCCTCGCCTATTTCGTCGTCCGCCAGGTCCAGAACCGGGTCCTCGCGAACGCGTTCGGGCTGGGCACGGAGCTCGACGTCTACTACGTCGCGGTGCGAATCCCGGAGGTCGCGCTCGACCTCCTCGTCGCGGCCGGCCTGACCGCCCCGTTCGTGCCGATCTTCACCGCGCTCCGTCACGACGACGACCGCGAAGCGAACGAGTTCGGGCGTACGGTCCTGACGGCGGCGGTCGTCGTGATGGCGATCACGGCCGCGGTCCTGATCCTCGCCGCCCCACTCATCGCCGACGCGGTCGCCGGCAGCCTGAGCGCGGCGGACCGCGCACTGTACGTCGACCTGTTCCGGATCAACTGCCTGACGCTCGTGTTGTTCGCGGCGTCGATCGCGATCGGCGAGATCCTCGTCGCGAACCGGCGGTTCTTCTTCTACGCGCTCGCTCCGATCCTCTACCCGCTCGGAGCGATCGTCGGGACGCTTCTGTTCGCCGACACGATGGGCGTCTACGCGCCGGCCTGGGGCACGGTCGCCGGCGCCGCCGCCCACCTCGCGGCCCGGGCGGCGGGCTCCTTCCGGACGAGCTTCCGCTACCGGCCCTCGCTGCGGGTCCGGACGCCGGCGTTCCGGGAGTTCTTCCGGCTGATGCTGCCGCGGATGGTCAGCTACCCCATCGACCCGATCCAGACCGCGTACTTCGCGGCGCTGGCGCTGACGTTCGGGCCGGGCAGCGCGTCGGCGCTGACGTTCGCCGACGACTACCGGGCGGTGCCGGTCATCCTCATCGCCCAGCAGTTCTCGCTCGCGCTGTTCCCGTCGCTCTCCGCGGCCGACGCCGACGGCGACCGGCCCGGCTTCCGGTCGCTGCTGTCGCGGAACATCCTCGCGATCGGCGTGCTGACGCTGATCGCGGCCGTGCTCCTCGCGGTCCTCGCCCCGGCCCTGATCGGCTTCCTGCTCCGGGGCGGCGCCTTCGACGCGGAGGACGTCGCGCTGACGGCGTCACTCCTCGCGGCGTTCGCGGTGTCGGTGCCGCTCGACGGGCTGACGTACCCACTGTCGCGCGGCCTGTACGCGACGCACAACACGGTGCTCCAGGTGATCGCCTCGATCGCCGGGTTCGTGACGATCGTCGCGGTCTCCCAGGCGCTGGCCGGCCCGATGGGGATCTTCGCGATCCCGGCCGCGTACGCGGCCGGCTCGGGCGTCAAGGTCGTGCTGCTCGCGGTCTTCCTGTGGTGGCGGCTGCGTCGCGTCGAGGCGGCCGGCGGCCCGAGCACCGGCCCGGGCTAGCGGATCAGCGTTGGGGGCTGGCAGCGTCGGGACGATGACGATGAACTTGCCGTCGCGGTCGGGATAGGCGCCCTCGGGCCGCTTCCAGGGCAGGAAGTTGCGCTTCATCTCGGCGAGGTCCTGGAACGTCCCGGGCGGGTCTGACTGGCCCCAGATCGATGAGTTCCACGGATACCACGGGTCGAGGATGTACGTGCCGGTGATGTTCGCGTCGGGGAAGACGAGCGGGTCGGCGTCGGCGCGGTAGCCGTTCATCACCCACGTGTGGGCGCCCTTCCAGGCGAGCAGGATCGCCGGCGAGTGGGTCTTCGAGATCGCGATCGCGGCGTCGCGCAGCGCCAGGCCCCGCGAGTCGTAGGCCCGGATCTGGTAGCCCGGCGCGCCGTACGCCTCGAGCGCGGACGCCATCGCCGAGGGGCCCCACTCGTAGTTGTGGCTGTCGGCGTAGGTCTCCCACTCGTGGATCCGGTTGGCGAGGTCCTTCTGGAACCCCTCGGACGTGTCGGCCAGGCCGAGCGCCGCGAGCGTCATCTGGACGCCGGCCGGGGCGCACCAGTCCTTCCGGATCTCGTGGGCGAACACGGCGTCCGGGTCCGCGACGACGTTGACGTCGACCGGGGCACGGATCGGGATCGTGGGCACGGGCGTCGGCGAGGCGCCGGGCGGGAGCGTCGGGGCGGGGGTCGGCGGCGGCGTCGCAGGCGGCTCCGTGACGGTGACGGTCGGCACGGTGGCCCGGTCGGGCGGCGGCGGCCCCACGATCAACCGCTCGACCTTCGCGACGAGCCGGTCGAACTTGTCGCCCAGGCCGAACGCGTTCGCGGACACCATGCCCGCACCGAGCGCGCCACCCAGAACGATGAGCACGAGCACGACGGCGAGCGCGGCTCGGAGCGACGGGCGGCGAAGGCCGATGGCGGTCATCGGGCGGCGATCCGGAAGTGGCTCACGGGCGCCTCGGGCAAGTGGATCGGCTGGACCGTCGGGAGACGGTCGGCTCGGGCCGGATGCGACGCTGCGATCTGGCGCCGCGGCCCGGCGGGCCAGATCGTACCCGCCGCCGCAGGATCGGGCCCGGGCCGGCGAGGATGGGTGCAGGAACCCGCTCGATCTGCGACCATCGACCGGCCGTCACGGCCCGGCCGCCAGACAGGAGAACCCATCCCGTGGACCGCTTCGAGCCCAACCTCCGAATCCCCGGCCCGACGGCCCTCCCGCCGTCCGTCCGCACCGCCGGCGGGCGCCAGATGATCAACCACCGCGGCCCCGAGTTCGCCGCGATGCTCGACCGGATCCTGACCGGCATGAAGCCGTTCTTCGGGACGACCGGCGACATCGCGATGCTGACGTGCGCGGGCAGCGGCGGCCTCGAGGCGGCGGTCGTCAACACGCTCTCGCCGGGCGACCGGGTCCTCGGCGTCTCGATCGGCAGCTTCGGCGACCGGTTCGCGAAGATCGCCGGAATCTACGGCGCGAACGTGACGAAGCTCGACGTCGAGTGGGGCCAGGCGGCGGATCCCGCGCGCGGTCCGCGAGGCGCTCGCCGCGGACCCGGCCTACAAGGCCGTCCTGCTGACCCACAACGAGACCTCGACCGGCGTGATGAACCCGATCCCGGTCCTCGCGGCGGCGATTCGCGACGTCGCCCCGGACGCGCTGATCCTCGTCGACAGCGTGTCGGGCCTGGGCGCCGTCCCGTTCGAGATGGACGCCTGGGGCGTCGACGTCGTCGTCACCGGCTCGCAGAAGGCGTTCATGGCGGCGCCGGGCCTCGCGTTCATCGCCGCCTCGGAGCGCGGCTGGGACGCGATGGAGCGGGCCACGATGCCCCGCTTCTACCTCGACCTCCGGTCGCACCGCGACGCGGCGAAGGACGGCCAGACGCCGTTCACGCCCGCGATCGCCGTCGTCTACCAGGTCGACGAGGGCGTCCGGCTCATGCAACAGGAAGGCGCCGCCGGGATCTTCGCCCGGCACGAGGCGTGCGCGGCGGCTTCGCGGGCCGGCCTCCAGGCGCTGGGGTTCGAGCTGTTCGCCGACGAGCGCTACGCGTCGCGAACGGTGACGGCGGCGAAGCTGCCCGAGGGCCACGACTGGAAGACCTTCAACGGCGCGATCAAGGCCCACGGCGTCGTCCTCGCGGGCGGCCAGGGCAAGCTCACCGGCAAGATCTTCCGGCTGGGCCACCTGGGCTCGGTCACGGTCGAGGAGATCCTCGGCGCGATCGCGGTCCTCGAGACCGTCAGCCTCGAGCAGGGCCGGCGGATCACGCCCGGCGCAGCGGTCGGCGCGGCGTTCGCGGCTGCGGCCGACGCGCTCGGCGTCACCGGCAGCGGCAGGATCGAGGCCGGCGCCGGCGTCCCGGCGTGAGGGTCCTCGTCGCCGAACCCATCGCCGCGGAAGGCGTCGCCCGCCTCCGCGACGAGCACGACGTCGACGAGCGGCCGGGGCTGTCGCCCGACGAGCTCTGCGCGATCCTGCCCGAGTACGACGCGCTGATCGTCCGGAGCCAGGTCCAGGTCGACGCCGGGATCGTCGCCGCCGGGACGCGCCTCCAGGTCATCGGCCGGGCCGGGGTCGGCGTCGACAACGTCGACCTCGAGGCGGCGACGCGGGCCGGGATCACGGTCGTCAACGCCCCGACCGGCAACACGATCGCCGCCGCCGAGCACACGCTCGCGCTGCTCTACGGCGTCGCCCGCAAGATCGCGGCCGCGGACGCGTCCGTCCGGCGCGGCGAGTGGAAGCGGGCCCAGTTCACCGGCCTCGAGCTGCGCGGCCGGACGCTCGGCATCGTCGGGCTCGGCAAGATCGGCCAGGCGATCGCGGCCCGGGCGCGGGCGATGGAGATGACCGTCCTCGCTTCGGACCCGTTCGTCACCGCCGAGCAGGCCCAGCACCACGGGGTCGAGCTCGTGTCGTTCGACGACCTCCTCGCCCGGGCCGACGTCGTCTCGGTCCACGTGCCGTTGACGCGGGCGACTCGCGGGCTGATCGGGACGGACCAGCTCGCCCGGATGAAGGCCGGCGCGATCCTCCTGAACGTCGCCCGCGGCGGCGTCATCGACGAGGCGGCCGTCGCGGCGGCGCTGGGCAGCGGGCATCTCGCGGGCGCCGGCGTCGACGTCTTCGAGACCGAGCCGCCGACGGGCTCGCCGCTCCTCGACGCGCCGAACACGCTCCTCACCCCGCACCTCGGCGCGTCGACCGCGGAGGCCCAGGTCGCGGTCGCCGAGGAAGTCGCCGACCAGGTCCTCGACGTGCTCGCCGGCCGGAGCGCGCGCTACGCGGTCAACGCCCCGCTGGTCACGCCCGAGACGGCCGAGGCGTTGTCGCCGTACCTGCCGCTCGCGGAGACGCTCGGCCGGTTCTTCGCCCAGTTCAGCCGGACCGGCGTCCGGACGCTGACGCTCGAGATCGCGGGCGAGCTCTCGGCGGTCGACGGGACGCCGCTCGTCGCCGCCGTCCTGCGCGGGCTGCTCGAGACGTCGACGACCGAGCGCGTCAACCTCGTGAACGCGGCCGCGCTCGCGAAGGCCCGCGGGATCACGGTCGTCGAGCGCAAGACGCCCGACGCCGGCGCGTACGCGGCGCAGCTGACGCTGTCGGGCCAGGCGGCCGGCGGGACGACGCTCGTCGGCGGCACGGTCGCGGGCGGCGAGGCCCGCCTCACCCGGCTCAACGACTACCGCCTCGACATGGGCCCGTCCGAGGTCATGCTGATCACCCACCACCGCGACCGGCCGGGGATGATCGGGCGGATCGGCCAGACGCTCGGCGAGGCCGACGTGAACATCAGCGCGATGCACGTCGGGCGGTCCGCGCCGCGGGCCGACGCGCTGATGATCCTCGCCCTCGACGACGACGTGAGCCCGGCGGTCGCCGACGCGATCCGGGCCCACGACTCCGTCATCGACCTGTGGACGATCCGGCTGGGGACCGAGCGCTGACCTCAACCGAGGCGGCATCCGGCGACGCCGGCGGCCTCGTCCCCGACGGGCTCGACGCGACGCTCGTCCTCGTCCGCCACGGCGAGTCGACGTTCATCGTCGAGGGTCGTTTCCAGGGCCAGGCCGATACCCCGCTCTCGCCCGACGGCGTCGCCCAGGCCCGCCTCGTCGGGGTGCGGCTGGCCCATCCCGGGGCGCCGCCCGCGCTGCCGGTCCCGCCGGCGGCGCCGCTCGAGATCGTCCACTCGCCACTCTCCCGGACCGCCGCGACGGCGCGGCGCGATCGCGGCGGCGATGGCCGATCCCGCGGCGCTCGGCGCGGTCGTCCCCGTCCGCCCCGATCCCGGCTTCATCGAGATCGGCCAGGGCGAGTGGGAGGGGCTCCACCGCTCGGAGATCGAGGCCCGCTGGGGCGACGTCCTCGCGACGTGGCGGCGGCGGCCGCTCGAGGCGTGGGCCCCGGGCGGCGAGGCGCTGTCGGACGTCCAGGCGCGGCTCCGGCCGGCACTCGGCCGGGTCCTCGCCAGCTCTTGCCGCCGCGGGGACGCCCGGGACGCTCGACGGGCCGCAGGTCGCGGGTTACCGCCCCCCGGCCGGAGCGGAACCCGACGCCCGCCCGTGGTCGGTGGTCGTCGGCCACGACGGCGTCTTCAAGGTCCTGCTGCTGACGCTCTTCGACCTGCCGCTCGAGCGGTTCTGGATGTGGTCGTTCGACCTCGCCGGGATCGTCGTGATCGAGATCCGCGGCGGCCGGCCTCTTGTCCGGGCGATGAACCTCGTCGACCATCTCGCGCCGGTCCTCGACGAGGAGGCCCGCGCCGAGACCGACGAACGGCGCCGCTCGGGGGCGCTCTAGCCGGAGCCGCCGCTCAGCGCTTGAGGCGCTTCCGCTCGCCGCGCCGGAACAGCAGCCGCAGCAGCCCGACCCGCAGCTTCGCGTACGAAGCGCGGATCGCCTGGAGCCGGTCGTCGCCGAGGATCCGGCCGCCGTAGGCGACCTCGACCTTCGCCGTCGCGACCGTCTGCAGCTCGGGCCGGATGCCGGGCAGGATCTCGCCGAGGGCCGTCGCGTACTCGTAGGCGGTCTGCGTCGGTCGCGGCCCAAAGCCGAAGCGCGCCGCGAGCCGGCCGATCCCGGTCCACGCACTCTCGGGCGTCACCTGGCCGCGCGGACCGCGCCGCCAGACGAGGAAGGCGAGAAGCGCCATCGTCGCGAACAGCACCGCCGCGATGAGGATGAAGCCCACCCGGTCCGACGCCGCCGCCGGCGCCGAATGCGCCAGCCGCTCCCGGCCCGCGCGACGAGCGATCGTTGTCGCCCCGACGTCGGGCGGGTTCGCAGCGAGGCTCGGGAACCGGCTCGGCGGGGCGCTGGCCACCGGCTTGCCGCTGGGCAGCGGAACGGTCGCGTCCTGGCCGTTCCCGGTCGGGTCGAACATGTACCAGCCGTAGCCCGGGAAGTAGACCTCGACCCAGGCGTGGGCGTTCGAGTTGAACACCTGCTCGACGCCGGTCCGTTTGTCGAGCGTGCCCGGCAGGAAGCCCTCGACGAACCGGGCCGGGATGTTGTGCTCGCGGAGAAGGACCGTCATCAACGTGGCGTAGTGCTCGCAGTAGCCACGCTTCGAGGCGGCGAAGCACTCGGCGACGCTCATCTTCCCGCAGTTCACGTCGAGGACGTTGGTCGTGTACGTGAAACGTGAGGAGTGGAGCTCGTTGACGAGGGCAACGGAGAGGTCGAACGGGTCGTCGGCGACGTTGGCGTCTTTCATCCGCTGAAGGACGTCGTCCAGCACGCCCTGAGCCGCGGTGCCGACGGCATCCGGCTCCAGCTGGGTGTACCGCTGGAGGATCTCGAGCGGGTAGTTCTGGCCGGCCGCCCTGAGCTTGGCCTGGGTCAGGCCGCCGTCGTCGTCGCCCCGGAGCGGGACCCGGGCCGTGATCTTGTACGGGTCGTGGCCGCTGATCTCGACCGCCTGGAAGAAGCCCTGCTTGCCGGCCGCGAGGAGGTCCGCGGGCCGGTCGATCTGGAGCGGGACGGCCGGACTCAGGGCGTAGGTGCCACGGAGCTGGTCCGGCGCGACGTTGAACGTGACGTCCTTCGTTCCGGGCTCGGCGACCGCCTCGGCGGTGTCCTTGAGAAGCGGCGTGTCGGGGTCGCGCGGGACCCGGATCGTGTCGTCGCCGCCGGTCCATTGCCAGCCGTAGTTGTTGAACTTGTCGTAGGCGACCGCCCGCCAGTAGTAGCCGAAGTCGTCACCCGGCGTGCGCTGGATCGTCGCCGCGAGCCCTGCGTCGGTGGTCCACGTGCCGCGGATCGGGGCGTTCGGGCCGAACTGGATGCCGCCGATGCCGCGGCTGTTCTCGAGCGTCGGCAGGAACCGCTCGATCGTCGAGCTGACGTCGAGGAGCCACGGCTTCAGGTCGTCCCAGGCGCCGGCCAGAGGCGCCGACTTCGCGCTCGCGGTGAGCACGAGCGAGCCGAGGATCGCGACGATGACGAACACCGACCCGCCGCGGAGGTAGATCGCGCCAACCGCGGTGGGGTCGCCGATCCGGCGGCGGGCCCACGTCGCCTGCTCGTCGAGGGCGTGGAGGCGGATCAGCAGGAGCAGCGCCGCGAGGCTGAACAGGATCAGCAGGTTCAGCTGGTCGTTCGTCGTCGCCGACATGTTCGCGACGAGGATCGCCCCGATCACGACGACGGCACTCAGCGGCCGGTGGTGGCGGAAGACCGCCGATGCGGCGAACTGGCCGGTCGCCCAGCACAGCAGGCCGAGGATCAGCAGGTGGTGGCCGATCGCCCGGGTCGCCGGCAGGCGGTTGATGATCAGGTCACCCCACGCCGTGGACGCCGCCTCGGCAGTGACCCGGAACTGGTAGCCGATCGACTGGCCGGGGGCGAGGACCTGGCCGACGAGGATCGGCACGATCAGCGCCGCGAAGACCGCGCCGAGACCCTGCGCCAGCCAGCGGTTCCAGCCGACCTTCGAGCCGACGAACCCGGCGACGACGCCACCGAGCGCCGCCATCACGAGGAAGTCGGTCAGCTTGCCGTTCCCGACGACCCAACCGGCGTCGTCGATCGAGGCGGCCATGACGAACGCCATCGCAGCGATCAGCGCGACCGCGAGCCAGCCCTCGTCGGGAGCGAAGGGGATCCGCGGCAGGCGGCGCGGCGCAGGTTCGATCATCTGGCTCATCCGGTGAGGGCCTCCGCGAGGGACTGGCCCGGCGACACGGTGCGGACCTTCAGCTCGTACTCGGCGAGGGCGTGACGGAGCGCCCTCGTGCGCTGTGCCCGCTGCTCCTCGACGAGCGGGTCGAGCGGCGCGACGATCTCGCCGGCGCGCTCCCGCTCCCCGCGCGCGACACGGTCGAACGCGCCGGCGTCGAGCGTCACGACCACCGTCCCGATGCCGCGCGACCGGAGCGCGGCCACGGGCCGGATCCACGTCGCGTCCGTCGAGGCGGTGATGAGGATCGCGGTCATGCCCCGGCGCAGGCGGCCGGCGGTCTGGACGAGCGTCTCGACGAGCGGCGTGGCGCCGTCGCCATCCACCGCGGCGAGAAGCTGCATGACCTTGAGGTGCTGGCGGGCGCCGCGGTCGGCCGGCAGGATCGCGGTCCGATGGGCGTTGATCGTCATGCCCACCGCCCGGTTCTCGAGGATCGCCTTGTCGGCGACGGCCGCCGCGACCCGGACCGCGACCTCGACCGTCGATTCGTCACCCCGGCCGGCCTGGACCGCCCGGTCGAGGTCGAGGATGATCCAGGCGTCGGCCGTCTGCTCGAGCTCGAACTCCTTGACCTGGATCTCGCCGTGGCGGGCCGTCGCCCGCCAGTGGATCCGGTTGAAGCTGTCGCCCGGCGCCCACGGCCGGACGGTCGTCGCAAGCGGCGTCGTCTGGAGCGTTCGCTCGGGCGCCGCCTTCGAGCCCTCGACGTAGGCCGCGGGCAGGCGCCACAGCGGGATCCGCTCGATCCGGGGATAGACGACGACCGCGACGCCCTGGCCGACGGTCGCCGACGCCTCGAAGAACCCGAACGGGTCGCCGGTCCGGATCTGGAGCGGCTCGATCCGGAAGTGGCCGCGCCGGACGAGCGGGACCCGGACGAGCCACGACCGCTCGCCCCTGGGACCCAGCGGGATCGCCCGGCCGGGCAGGCCGCCCGGCAGCGTCGTCGGGTTGTGGACCTCGAGCCACGGCTTGGGGATGCGGCTCGTGTTCCGGAGCGTGTAGGTCACCCGGATCCGGTCGCCGACGTGGCCGTTGAGCTGGCTGACCGCGTAGCCGGCCTCGAGGTCGGACAGGCCGAGGCGGGTCACGATGTACGACCCGCCGATCACGAGGATCGCGAGGTAGACGAGGTAGAAGAGGAACGTCAGCCCCGTCGAGAACGCGGCGATCAGCAGGATGCCGGCGATGAGCAGGAGCTGCAGCCGCCGCATCATGCCGGTCGGTTCCGCTGTCCGGGGTCGATGCTACGCGTTCGGGGTGACGGGTTCGGTCGACTGGACGCCGCGGAGTCGCTCCGAGCCGCCGGTCGGGCGGATGCCGTCGATCGGCGTGCCGTCGAGCAGCTCCCGGATGACGTTCGCCGACTGGACGTCGTGGATCGAGGCGCTGGTCTTGATGATCAGCCGGTGGGCGAGGGCCGGCTCGGCGAGCGCCTTGATGTCGTCGGGGATCACGTAGTCGCGGCCCATCAGGCCGGCCAGGGCCTGGCCCGCGCGATACAGCGCGATCGAGCCGCGGGGCGACGCGCCAAGGTAGACGTCGGGGTGGGAGCGCGTGCCGTTGACCAGGCGGACGATGTACTCCGAGAGCGTCGAGTCGACGTAGATGTCGCGGATCGCGTCCTGCATGCCCTGCAGCTCTTCGACCGAGCAGACGACCTTGAGCTCCTCGAGCGGGTGCGACCGCTTCTGCTCGTCGAGGATCACGACCTCCTCGATCGGCTGGGGGTAGCCGAGCCGGATCCGGAGCATGAACCGGTCGAGCTGGGCTTCCGGCAGGGCGAACGTGCCCTCGTACTCGATGGGGTTCTGGGTGGCGATGACGAGGAACGGGTCGGGCATCGCGTAGGTCGTGCCGTCGACCGTCGCCTGGCGCTCCTCCATCGCTTCGAGGAGGGCCGACTGGGTCTTGGGCGTCGCCCGGTTGATCTCGTCGGCGAGGACGACCTGGGCCATGATCGGCCCCGGCCGGAACTCGAACTCCTGGTTCTTCTGGTTGTAGATCGAGAGGCCGGTCACGTCCGAGGGCAGCAGGTCCGGGGTGAACTGGATCCGCCGGAAGCTGCAGCCGAGGCTGCGGGCGATGGCCTTCGCCAGGACGGTCTTCCCGGTGCCGGGGACGTCCTCGATCAGGAGGTGGCCGCGGCAGAGGAGGGCGACGAGAGCGAGCCGGACCTCGTGGTGCTTGCCGACGATGACGTGTTCGACATTGGCGAGGACCTTCTCGCCCGTCTGCTCCAGGTTCGACATCAGGCTCCTTCGGGGAATCGGAAGCGACGGCTGGGACATCGGGGTGTCGCAGGATAGTACGTCCCTGACGCCGATGGGGTTCGCTGGGTGACGGTCAGCATCGAGGACGGTCGTCTCGCCGGCGTCGTCCGGTGGGCTCCCTCGCTTCCGGCCCGGGCAAAATCGCCCCTCTCTGAGTAAGGGCGTCGAAACGGCGAGAAACGTTCACTCTTTCGTCGCGCGGCGCGTGAATCGCCGTCGACGACTGGAACCTCAGCCGCGGAGCAGGGTGATCCCGCCGACCACGAGCGTCATCATGCAGCCGACGAGGCCCATCGCCCCCAGGACGTATTCGCCGCCGATGATCGCGGCCACGCCGACGAACCCGAACAGGATCGCCATCACGACCGCGATCCCGGCGAGGCCCAGCCGCTCGAGGACCGGTCGCTGCTCGCGCTCCGCGTCGGTCTCGACGTCCGGCAGCTCGACCGCCCGCTCCGGGGCGTCGTGGGGCTGGGCGATGGGTTCGCCGGCGCCGTCGGGCTCGTCGCGGAATCCGCTCATCCGCCGAACAGTTTGAAGTACGTCGTCATCAGCGATCCAGCCAGCGGCGCAGCCCGCTCCCCGCCCCGGCCGCCGCGCTCGACGAGGACCGCGATCGCGATCTGCGGATTCTCGGCCGGTGCGAAGCCGATGAACCACGAGTGCGGCTCGCCGGAGCCGCCCAGCTCGGCCGTGCCGGACTTGCCGGCCGTCGTGACGCCCTTGACCTTCGCGCCGGTCGTGAACTGGCTGCCGACCTTGCCTTCGACCGCCTGGACCATCGCGGCCGTGATCGCGTTGGCATCGGCCGGCGAGATGACCCGGTTCATCGACTGCGGCTCGATCGTCCGCGTGCCCTGCTCACCGGTCATCGCCGTGACGAGGTGCGGCCGCATCAGCTCGCCGTCGTTTGCGACGGTCGCGGCGACGAGCGCCATCTGGAGCGGCGTGACGAACGTCTCGGCCTGGCCGTAGGAGGCGTTCGCGAGCTCCGTGTCGTCGGCGAAGCCGCCCGGTCCGCCGCCGTCGCCGTTCGTGACCTGCGACGGCGCGGTCGGCAGGTCGAACGGGATCGACGACCCGAAGCCCATCTTCGCGGCGTACTCGGCGAGCTTGTCGCCGCCCGTCTGGAGGCCGGCGAGGGCGAACCAGATGTTCGACGAGACCTCGGTCGCGCCGACGAGGTTGAGCGTCCGGGCCGGGACGCCGGCGTGCTCCCGGATCCGGAAGCCGTTCACGACGAGCCCGTCCTTCTCGGCCTGGGCCTGGTTCTCGAACGTCGTGTCCGGTCCCACTCGGCCGGAGCCCAGGCCCGCGACCGCGGTCACGATCTTGAACACCGAGCCCGGGACGTACCGACCCTGTGTCGGGCGGGTCAGGAGCGGCTGGGCCTTGTTGTCGCGGACGGCGTCGAAGCCCTCGTCCTCGGTCGCGGGGTTCGCGATCGCCGACGCGTCGTAGACCGGGGTCGAAGCAAGCGCCAGGACCTCGCCGGTCCGGGGATCGAGCATGACGACCGCGCCCCGATCGTTGCCCAGGCCCCGGACCGCGGCCCGCTGCAGCTCGTCGGACAGCGAGAGCGTCAGCGACTGGGGGTCGTACGGATCCGACTGGAACTTCTTCAGGAGGTTGCGGACCGGGTCGGGGTCGTTCAGCCCGGTCAGCGCCGCGCTGTAGGTCCGCTCGAGGCCGGCCGTTCCGTAGCGCCGGCTCGCGTAGCCGACGACGGGGCTGATCGCCCGATCGAGATACAGCCGGTACGGCTCGCCGTTCTTGTCGGTCTTGTTCATCGCGAGGACCGTGCCGTCGCGGTCGATGATCTCGCCGCGGACGACGTTCCGGGCGGCCGCGAGAACCGCCGGGTTGTCGGGCGCGGTCGAGAGGTCCTCCGACTGGAAGACCTGCCAGTAGCCGGCGCCCATCGCGAGGATCGCGAACGAGACCGTCAACGCGACGCCGACGCTGGCGATGCTCCGCGAGACCGGCTTGAGCGGGGCGCTCCGCGGCACGGCGACCGGCGCGGCGGGCGGGGCGTAGGGCGCCGCGCTGCTCGGGGCGGCGGGCGCCGCCGTGCTCGGGACGGTGGGCGCGACGGACTCGTCGCTGCGGCGGTCGCTCATGCCCCGAGCCTCCGGGCGAGCCGGCGGGCGCGACTCGGCGGCCGGGGCGGCGGTGGCGGCTCGACGCCCTTGTCCGAGAGTGCCAGCAGCAGTCCGACGACGATCCCGTTGACGAGCAGCGACGAGCCGCCGTAGCTGATGAACGGCAGCGTGATCCCGGTCAGCGGGATCAGCTTGAGGTTGCCGGCCGCGATGATGAACGCCTGGACGCCGATGACGAGCGCCAGACCGGCGGCGAGCAGCGACCGGAAGTCGTCACCCGCCGACGCCGCGATCCGCAGGCCGCGTTCGATGACGACGAGGTACAGCCCGAGGATCGCCAGGACCCCGATCAGGCCCAGCTCCTCGCCGAGCGCCGCGAACGGGAAGTCCGTGTGGATCTCGGGGATCCCGCCCGGCTGACCCGATCCGATCGTCGGCAAGCCCGCGCCCAACCCGGTCCCAAGGAGCCCGCCCCGCCCGAAGGCGTAGAGCGCGTGGATGATCTGGTAGCCCGTCGTCTGGGGCGATACGAACGGGTCGATCCAGACGTCGACGCGCGACCGGACGTGGGGCAGCAGCTGGTACATGAAGAACGCCCCGACGAGGAACAGGACGATCCCCAGCCCGACGTAGCCGAGCCGGCCGGTCGCCGCGTAGGTCAGCAACAGGAACACCGCGAAGAACAGGAGCGCCGCGCCGAGGTCGCGCTGGACGACGACGATGCCGAGGGCGATGGCCCACATCGCGACCATCGGCGCGAGGTACGGCAGCGGCGGGATCGAGATCGGGCCGACCTTCGTCGACTCCTGGACGAGGAGCGGCCGGTTCTCCGACAGGTAGCCGGCGAGGAACACGACGAGGATCACCTTGAGCAGCTCCGACGGCTGGCCGCTCACCGGACCGAACGACAGCGTGAGGCGCTGGCCGTTGATCTCGCTGCCCAGCACGAACGTCAGCAGCAGCAGACCGACCCCGGCCGCGGCCCACGTGTACTTGTACTGGCGCAGCCACAGGTCGGAGCGGACGACGATCGCGATCGCCCCGGCGAGGATGAACGAGAGGCAGAGCCAGACCAGCTGGACGTCGGCGAGGCCGAGGTCCGCGCTGCCGACGTGCTGGACGACGAGGTCCTGGGGCAGACGCTCCATCAGCAGGAGGCTGATCCCGCCCAGCAGCCCGACGGCCGGCAGCAGGACCTGGTCGGTGCGGCGGCCGGTGACGACCTGGGCGACGTGGACGCCGAAGAGCACGCCGAGATAGACGAGCAGGTGGAGCGGCTCGGCCGGCGAGAGGCCCTTCGCGATCCCGACTCCCGGATCCGAGCGGGCGAGCTGAAGGGAGACGCTGCCGGCGATGATCGCGGCCGTGGCGATGATGAGCAGGCGCAGCTCGCGCCAGCGCGGCCGCGGGTGGATGCCCTCGAAGATGCCGGGCAGGGCCGGCGCGGCGGCGGTCATCGGCGCGGTCGCTCGAGGCGCATCCGGACCTGGCCCAGTTGGAGCTCGTCGCCGTAGCCCAGCGGCGAGACGCCTTCGACGGGGACGCCGTTGACGAACGTGCCGTTCGTGCTGCCGAGGTCCTCGACGTACCACGTCCGGCCACGGAACGTCAGGACCGCGTGCTGAGCCGACGCGAACTGGTCGTCGACGACGATCGCGTTGTTCACGTCGCGGCCGAGCGTCGTGATCGCGTCGAGGCCGATGCTCGCGCCCTGGGTCGGCTCGCCCGCCGGCGAGGCGAGGACGACGAGGCGTCCGAGGTCGGTGACCGGCTCCCGCGCAGCCGCCCGCAGGTCGCGGATGAGCGTCCGCGCCACGCCGAACAGGAACACATAGAGCAAGGCGAGGAACAGGACGCGGACGACCCAGATCGTGAGGACGTAGCCATCCATCAGGCGTCCACGAACGACTCGACGACCAGGATCGTGTCACCGACCCGGATCTGGTCCCCCTCCCCGAGTGCCATCTCCTCGACCCGCCGGTCGTTCACCCACGAGCCGTTCGTGCTGCCCAGATCCGCCAGCAGCAGGGCGCCCCGCCGGCCGTAGAGCCGGGCATGGTGGCGGGACACGCGGCCGTCGAACAGCACGAGGCCGTTGTCCGGGGCGCGCCCGATCGTCAAGGGCCGGCCGTCGACGCTGAACGTCCGGCTCGAGCCGTCGGGCCGGACCTCGCGAAGGCGGGCTCGCGGAGCATCGACGGTCGGGACGACGAACACCGCGGTCTGCTGGCCGGCGAGAACGTCGCCCGCCGGCGCGACGACGGCCGCATCGTCGGCGTGCTCGGACTCGCCGCCGGCCGCGACGACCGCGTCACCGGCCTCGATCGCGACGTCCGCGACGAGGGCGACCGTCGGCCGGTCGGCCAGCCGGTAGTGGTGGCTGCGGGCGAACTCCAGGGCGGCGTCGGCGAGGTCGGCGGCAAGCGTCGGGTGGGCCTCGTGGAGCGCGGCGAGGTCCGCCACGTTGAGATGGACGGCGAACCGGTGCGGGACGATCGTGCGGTCGCCGTCGCGCACCCGACCCGATTCCATCGCCCGCTCGACGCGGCGCTGGAGCTGGATCGGCTGGAGCTTCGTGTGGAACAGGCGGGCCGACTGCCCCTCGAAGAGGCGCTCGAAGAACCGCTCGAGGGAGGCGAGGGGTCGCATGATCGGTGGCGGAGTCTAGCAGGATCGCCCTTCGGCTCCCTTGCCGCACACGGGCAATCGGCGTTGCACGTTTCTGCCGTCCGGCCGCGGGATTCGCGGCGTGGGGACCCGGCGGGACCATCGGCACGAATGGGAGGTACCTGCGGTTGGGGTCGCTCCAGACCCGTGCGATATACTCTCCGCCCGTTCGGTCGACCGTCCCGGCCGGCCCTGGTTTTCCGCGGTACCCCGGGGGCACGATGCCCGAGATCCTGACCGAGTCCTTCTGCGAACGCTGCGGCACGCGCTACACGTTCGAATCCGACGCGCCCGCGAAGACCAAGCGGGGCATTGGTCGCTTCAAGACCACGGCGAAGGGTCTGAAGAACTACGTCATGAGCGACGAGACGTCGCTCGACGAGGCGATGGCCGCCGCCCGGAGCGACGACGAGCGCGAGCACACCGCCCACCAGCTCGACGCCTTCCACGCGACGTTCAACTTCTGCATGACCTGCCGCCAGTACACGTGCGGCAACTGCTGGAACGACGCCGAGGGCCGCTGCCTGACGTGCGCGCCGCACCTCGGCCACGAGATCATGCCGGCGCCCTTCCCGGAACTGCCGGTCGCCGCCGCGGCGCCGATCGCGATCGAGGCCTGGCCGGTCGCCGACCTCGAGCCCGACGAGGACGAGATCGCCGCGGCGGAGGCGGCGCCGCCCGACGAGATCGACGCGGCCGACCGGCTCGACCGGCTGTCGGCGACCGCGGATGACGTCGTCCCGACGTGGCTGGCCGCAGCCGAGGCCGACGCGCTCGCAGCGGCCGAGGCGCAGGCGATCGTCGAGGCAGTCGACGAGCCCGAGATCGCCGCGGTCGCCGACGAGACCTTCGAACCGATGGCCGCCGTGCCCGAGCCCGAGCCCGACGCGGCCGAGCTCGCGATCGCCGCCGCGGCCGTCGCGCACGACACGACGCCCGAGGCCACGGACGAAGCGCCGCTCGAGGTCGCGTCCGCGACCGAGGAGCCGCCGATCGCCGCGATCGCGGAGGTCGCGGCCGCCGCCGCCATCGTCGACGCCGTCGCAGCCGAGCCGGCCGTCGAGCCGGATCGCCGAACCCCCGCGGAAAGCGACGACCGCGCCGCCGCCGCGACGCTTGCGACCGCCGCCCTCCTCGGCCGCTTCCGCCCCGGCCGGAGCATCGACGCGGAGCTCGAGGCGTACGAGGCCGCAGTCGCTGCGAGCGAGGCGGCCGCCGCCGCGAAGATCCTCGGAGCCCAGGAGGCCGAAACCGCGCCGGAGGCGGCTGAGCTGCCCGCGCCGGAGGCGGCCGAGCCGCTGGCGCCGGCTGCCCACGTCGAGCCGGTCGTCGCCGTGCCGGAGCCGGTCGTCGCCGAACCGGTCGCCGCCGAGGCCGCCGAGCCGGAGCCGGTCGCCGCCGAGGCCGAGGTCGCCGAACCGGTCGCCGCCGAGGTCGCGGCGATCGCAGCCGACGAAGCTCCCGTCGCCGCGGAGCTCGACGAGCCCGTCGTCGAGCCGGAGTCGATCGCCGCCGCCGCCGCGCTCGCTGCGGCAACGGCGCCCGAGGCGACCCCCGAGCCGGCCCGCACCGACGTCGTCGAGCAGCCGACCTGGCGGATCATCGCCCCCGACTCGACCAGCGCCCCGACGAACGGCCACGCGCCGGACGCCCTCCCGGCCGCCGCGACCGCGATCCCGGCGGAGCCACTTCCCAGCGAGCCGCCGCAGTGGCCCTCATCGCCGGAATGGCCCCAGCCCAACCCGGCACTGCTCAACCAGCGAACCGTCGCCCCGTCGGCGGCGATGGAGGCGCTCTGGGCCGCGTCGGCCCGTGACGTCGTCGCGCCCGTCCAGGGCGGCCCCGTGGGTGGCGTCCAGTCGTGCAACAGCTGCGGCCTGTCGCTGTCGGCGAACGCCCGCTTCTGCCGCCGCTGCGGCACGCGCCAGGGCTGACGCCCGGTCAGGTCACCGACGCGGCGATCTCCTCGTCGCTCAGCATCCGAACCCGGACCCAGGCCGCGCCGATGAGCAGGATCATCGAGATCAGGTTCAACCACGCGAGGGCCACGAACACCGTGCCGAGCGTGCCGTAGAACGGGTTTGCCACGACCAGTCGCGGCGCGACGATCGTGAAGACCTGGGTGATCGCGACGCTCAGGACGCCGACGCCGATCGCCGGCGGCCACAGCGCGGATCGCGGCGGCCGGACCGGCGGAACGACCATGTAGACGACGAGAATGGCCAGGACGGCGAGGGCGTACGGCAGCGCGAACAGGACGACCGACTGGACCACCGCCGCCACGCCGGTGGTCGTAGCCCGGTCGAGGACAACCGAGCCCACCGTGGCGGCCACGATCGACGCGGCGATGAGCCCGGCGATGACCACGATAAAAACGGCGCGACGGAGGGTCTTCGCGACGAGGCTTCGCGCCTTCACGCCGGTGAACATCGCCTGGATCCCGAGCTCGACCGACGCGTAGAGCCGCGTCGTGCCCCACGCAGCGCCGATCAGGCCGATGATCGTCAGCGAGGTCGACGCGTTCGCGAGGTCGCCGATCGCCGTGTCGAGGAAGCTCGCCAGCGGCGGGGCGAGGCCGGTCAGGAAGTGGGTGATCGCCTCCTGTGAGGTCGGGTCCTTGACGAGGATCCCGATCACGCCGCTCGCGAAGATCGCAAGGGGGATGATCGCGAAGAGCGCGTTGAACGCGATCCCGGCCGCGAGCAGCCCGCCGCCGGTCACGTCGAACCGGTCCAGCACCAGCCGAGCGCGGATCACGCGCCGATTCCCGAACAGGGGCTGCACCATCGACAGCAGCCGCTGCACCCAGGCCGGCGTCCCGCTGGGGCCGGGCGGTGCGTCCGTCAGCGCTGGAGCTCCTCGAACAGGGCCGGCTGGAGGTCGTCGGCGCGGACCCGCCGCGGCCCGGCGACGAGCGCCTTGACCTCGCCCCGGCGGACGAACCGCCGGCCGCCCAGCTTGATGCTCTGGAGCTTGCCCGCCCGGGCCCACGCCCCGATCGTCTCGGGCCGGAACCGGATGTTCACCGCTTCGAGGATCTCGCTGGCCTCGGCGAGGGTGATCCAGTCGGCCGCGGTGGGCGCCATCAGTCGCTCGTCGATCCGGCCGGCGCCGAGCCGCTGTCCGATGAGCTGCTCCGGCCGACGAGCTCCCCGACGACCCGCCCGTGTCCGCTCCGGAACCACTCGAGGTCGACCCGCTGTCGCCGCTCGACCCGCTCTTCGCGCTGTCGTCCTTCTTCGACGACGACGAGCGGCTGGAGCCGCTGCTCGAGCTCGAACGGTCCTTCTTCGCCCAGCCGGTCCCCTTGAAGTGGATCGTCGGCGGCGCGAAGGCCTTCGTCATCGTCCCCTCGGCGCCGCACTCCGGGCAGAACTTGGGGCCGGGGTCGTTGATCCCGTGGACGACCTCGGTCAGGTGGCCGCAGTTGCTGCAGACGTAGTCGTAGATCGGCACGGACGAGTGGCGGCGGTCAGCCGCGGAGGAGGCGCATGCCGCACTTGGGGCAGTAGAACGCGCGCTCGTGGGCCGATGCGAAGCCGCAGTGGGCGCACACGAGGCCGCCCCGCCCGCCGGCCGGCACCGGCCGCTCGACCGCGGTCAGGCCCAGGGCGTACTGGTTGGCGAGGACGTTCGTGAGGAGGCCGGACAGGATCCGGGCGCCGATCCGGTCGGTGTCGCCGCGGACGCCCTTGCCGCCCCAGCCGACGACCGCCCGGACGATCATGTCGCCGGTCGACTCGTCCCAGTGCGACGCGACGCCGCCGACCACCGCCGAGTACTCCGGGTAGCCCGACGTGTCGACCTCGCCGTCGAGCAGCGAGCAGACGAACGTGTCGAACGCGAGGTCGATCGCGTCGATCGACTCGAGGACGACCAGCGCGTGCCGGGTCACCGGGGAGTGGACGTGGTGGGCGTTCAGCCACTGCATCGCCTCGGACGGCCGGCTGATCGTCGGCGTCGCCTGGCTGAACTCGATCGGCAGCGGCTCGACGACCTCGATCTCGCTCTTGGCGAGGCCGTGGAGCATCGCGGGCAGCTCGGCCATCGCGTGCGGGCCCGTCCGCATCCGGACGCCCTCGCTGCTCTTGCCGGCGTAGTACAGCTTGAGCTGGTAGTCCTGGGCGACGACCTCCTCCGGCAGCGTGATCGAGCCGGTCGGCGGCGGGGCGAGCGGGGCCGGTGCGTTTGGTTGGTCAGACGAGCCCTTGCGCTTGAGGAATTCGAGCGGCACGAGCGCCTCCGGTCGGGTCGGGTGTCGGGGTTCGGCCGTATCGTAGCAGCGCGATCCGGCCCGGCACTCAGCCGTCGGCGAGGATGAGCCCCTCGAATGGCCGCAGCGTGACGACGCCGTCGCCATCCGGAGCCGGCGGATCGAGGTGGGTCCCGACGGCGACCCGCAGGGCCTCGCCCGCCGGCAGCCGGATCCGGCAGTCCACACCAGCGAAGTTGACCGCGACGACGGCCTGCGACCCTGGCGCGATCCGCCGCCACGCGTAGACGTCGTTCTCGCCGGCGTCGATCGCCTCGTACGAGCCGCGGCGTAGGGCAAGGACGGAGCGACGCGCCTCGAGCAGACGCCGGTACGTCGCCAGAACGGATCCCTCGTCGGCGGCCTCCGCGGCGACATTCCGGCGGGCCGCGTCCGGGCCGATCCGGAGCCACGGCCGGCCGGTCGTGAACCCGGCGCCCGGTTCGGCGGTCCACGGCATCGGCGTCCGGCACTGGTCGCGGTTCCACCACGGGAAGTCCGGCCCGGCGATGCGCGCCGGCGGGTCCACGATCTCGTCCGGCGGGATCGCGACGTCGACCATGCCCAGCTCCTCGCCGTAGTACAGGAACGGCGTTCCCCGCAGCCCGACAAGCAGCACCGCGGCGGCCTTCGCGATCGCGTCGACGTCGTCGGTTCCGGCCGACCTGGCGAAGCGCGAGGCCTGCCGCGGCTGGTCGTGGTTCGAGAACACGAGCGTCGGCCACCGTTCCGGCCCGAACAGCCGCTCCCGCCGCTCGACCGTCGCCCGGAACTCGCGCGCCGACCACGGGGCGGCGATCAGCTCCCAGTCGAAGACGAGATGGTGGCCCCGGGTCATCGCCGCCGCCCGCTCGGGGCCGCCGTCGAACAGCTCGCCGATCGTGATCCGGCCCGGCTCGGCGTCGACGAGCGCCCGGAACCGGTCGAGGAGCTCGACGAAGTCGGCCTGGTCGCGGTCGTGGACGTGGACCTGGCGGGTCCACGCGGTCGAGCCGGGCTGCTCCGGGTTCGAGGGCAGGTCGGGGTGCTTGAGGAACGCGTTGAAGACGTCGAGGCGGAAGCCGTCGACGCCCCGGTCGAGCCAGCCCCGGACCATCGCCCACTGGGCGGCCTCGACGGCCGGCTCGCGCCAGTTCAGGTCGGGCTGCTGGGCGAGGAACGTGTGCTGGTAGAACTGGCCCCGCCGCGGCTCCCACGTCCAGCCCGGACCGCCGAAGAACGACACCCAGTTGTTCGGCGGCAGCGGCGTCCCGTCGGCGGCGAACCCCGCCGGGTCCCGCCACAGGTACCAGTTGGCGTAAGGGTTGTCGCGCGACTCGCGGCTCGCCTCGAACCACGCGCTGCGGTCGCTCGTGTGGTTCATCACGAGATCGAGGATCAGGCGCATCCCCCGGCGGTGGACCTCGGCCACGAGCCGGTCGAAGTCGGCGTCGGTCCCGAACACGGGGTCGACGCGGGTGTGGTCGGCGACGTCGTAGCCGACGTCGAGTCCCGGCGAGGGGTAGATCGGCGAGAGCCAGATCGCGTCGACGCCGACGGTCTGGCGGAGGTAGTCGAGACGGTCGACGATGCCCGGCAGGTCGCCCACCCCGTCGCCGTTGCTGTCCTGGAAGCTGCGCGGGTAGACCTGGTAGACGACCGCGTCGCAGCCACCAGTCGTCGGGGCCCTGGTCGGCCGGGTCGTCGTGCTGATCGCCGGGCTCGGTCACGCCTGGTGGGCTCCTTCGGTCATGGCCGGTGAGGGTACGCGACGCCGGATCAAGAGGCTTGACGGCGGTCTCGGAAGAGCGTAGTAATACGCGTCACTAACGCGAGTTAGTGTCCAACTCCCCGGTCGCTCGGTCAAGGCCCTGAGGAGAGGCTCCGAGTCGCCGGCCCAACTGCCCGGAGTGGAATGGCCATCTCACGACGACGGCCGACGAGCGCGGACGTGGCTGCCCGAGCGGGCGTGTCGCGGACGACCGTGTCGTTTGTCCTCAATGACCGGCCCGGCGCGAACATCAGCCCGCCGACCCGGGAGCGGGTCCTGCTGGCCGCGGCCGAGCTCGGCTACCACCCCCACGCCCCGGCCCGGATCCTCGCCGGCGGCAAGAGCCACACGCTGGGCTTCGTCCTGCGCCAGTCGGCCGAGCAGGTCGCCGGCGACGCCGCCCTCGCCGAGACGCTCCGGGGCCTTGCCGCGGCTGCCCGATCGGCCGGCTTCCGGGTCATGGTCGAGCCGCTCGACCCCGACGGCGGCTCGTACGAGGCGCTGCTCCGGGCCCAGCACGTCGACGGCCTCGTCGTCTCCGGGCCGCGCGTCGACGACGCGGGGCTCGCCCGCCTCGCCCGCGACGGCTTCCCGATCGTCCTCCAGGGCTCGCATGCCCGGACTCGACGTCGCGAGCGTCGACATCGACAACGTCAGCGGCGCCCGGCGGGCCGTCGAGCACCTGATCGGGCTGGGCCGGCGCCGGATCGCCTGCATCACGAACGCGCCACTCGCCTACACCGCCGCCCAGGAGCGCCGCGACGGCTACCGCTCGGCGCTCGAGGCGGCCGGGATCGCCTACGACGAGGACCTCGTGGCCGAGGCCGCGTTCGACGCCGGCAGCGGCCACAGGGCGATGGCCGAGCTGCTTGCGAGGGGCCCGATCGACGCGGCGTTCGTCGCGAGCGACGTCGTGGCCTTCGGGGCGATCGCCGCGATCCGCGAGGCCGGACTGCGCGTCCCCGACGACGTGTCGGTCGTCGGCTTCGACGACATCGCCCTCGCGGCGTTCTTCGATCCGCCGCTCACGACCGTCCGCCTGCCGGCATACGACCTGGGCCTCGCCGCCGGCACCGCGCTGCTCGACCGGATTGCCGGCCGGGCCCTGCCGGACCGGACGCTCTTGCCGACCGAGCTCATCGTCCGCTCGTCGACGGCGCCCGCCGTCGTCGCCGATGCACCGGGGCCCGGTCCCTGATCCCGCACATCCCATCGTTGGGGGGCCAGGAGGAGATGGGCCGCGGCAGATCCGCGGTCCGTGGAAAGGAGACACGGATGCAGCAATCGACAAGAGCATGGCGTCGCGTCGCCGCAGTCATGGGAGCGGCGGCACTCGTCTTCGCCGCCTGTTCGAGCAACAGCAGTGGCAGCACCAAGTCCGTCAACGTGATCGGCACGTGGGGCGGCGACGAGGAGAAGAACTTCAAGGCGATGGTCGCGCCCTGGGAGAAGGAGACGGGCAACACCGTCAAGTACACCGGGACGCGCGACATCAACCAGATCCTGACGACGGGCGTCGCCTCGGGCGTCCTGCCCGACCTCGCCGGCCTGCCAGGTCCCGGCCAGATGAAGCAGTTCGCCGAGGCCGGCGCGCTCAAGCCGCTCGACGACGTGCTCGACATGGCCAAGTACAAGGAGGAAACCGCTCCCGCGCTCGTCGAGCTCGGCACCGTCGGCGGCAAGACCGTCGGCGTGTTCATCAAGGCCGCGGTCAAGGGCCTGATCTGGTTCAGCCCGAAGCTCCACGACTACTCGTCCGCGCCGCCCACGAGCTGGGACGACCTCACCAGCCAGGCGGCCGCCAACAAGGGCAATGCCGAGGCGACCTGGTGCATCGGCCTCGAGTCCGGCGCCGCGTCCGGCTGGCCCGGCACCGACTGGATCGAGGACATCGTCCTGCGCTCCGCGGGCCCGGACAAGTACGACCAGTGGTGGCAGGGCAAGCTGAAGTGGTCCTCGCCCGAGATCAAGAGCGCGTTCGAGACGTTCGGCAAGGCCGCAGCGGACGCGTACGGTGGCTCGAGCACCGTCCTGACGACGAACTTCGAGAAGGGCGGCGACCCGCTGTTCAAGAGCCCGCCCGGCTGCGAGTTCCACCACCAGGCGTCGTTCATCACCGGCCTCGGCGCGTTCAAGACCGCCAAGGCCGGCACCGACTACAACTTCTTCCCGTTCCCCGACATCGACCCGCAAGTACACCGGCGCGATCGAGGGCGCCGGCGACCTGTTCGGCATGTTCCACGACACGCCAGAGGCGAAGTCGCTGATGAAGTACCTCGTCACCGCGCCCGCCCAGGACATCTGGGTCAAGGCCGGCGGCGCGCTCTCGGCGAACAAGAACGCCACGAGCTACCCGGACGACATCGCGCAAGCGGTCGGCGGAGCTCCTGACGAACGCCAAGATCTTCGCGTTCGACGCGTCGGACCTCATGCCGACCGCGATGAACAACGCGTTCTGGAAGGCGATCCTCGACTACGTCAAGGATCCGTCGAAGCTCGACTCGATCCTGACCGACCTCGACAAGGTCCAGGTGGACGCCTACAAGGCGCCCTGACCTGACCCCGGCGGAGGGGCGGCCCCGGTCGCCCCTCGCCTCTCTACCCGGTCACGCCACGGAGGAGGCGATGGATCCGAGACTCTTCACCGCGGTCATCGTGGTGGTGGGTGTCCCGGCCGCACTGGTCGGCTACATCTATGCCACCGAGCTGGGACTGCGGCTCGCACCCGCCACCTGGCGGGACCGCATCCGGCCCTGGTTCTGGCTGGCGCCGGCGCTTCTCCTGCTCGGGGTGTTTCTGATCCTGCCGACGATCGGAACGATCGTCCGAAGCTTCCAGAACACGGCCGGCACGGAGTTCGTCGGGCTCGAGAACTACACCTGGTTCTTCGGCAGCGAAGACGCCCTGATCGCACTTCGGAACAGCGCGCTCTGGGTGGTCTTCCTGACGGTGTTCTGCGTCGGTCTCGGGCTCCTGATCGCCGTCCTCGTCGATCGGGTTCGCTTCGAGTCGGTCGCCAAGTCCGTCATCTTCGTGCCGCTCGCGATCAGCATGGTCGCGGCCGGCGTGATCTGGCGGTTCATGTATGCCTACGAGGCCCCGGGCACACCACAGACCGGCTTCCTCAACGGCGTTCTCGCGGCCTTCGGCGTCGCCCCGGTCCCGTGGCTGACGATCGACACACTGGCCTTCAATACGATCCTGCTGATCATCGTGATGACCTGGATGTGGACCGGGTTCGCGATGGTCATCCTGTCCGCCGCGCTCAAGGGCATCAGCGCTGAGCTGCTCGAGGCGGCGCGGGTCGATGGCGCGACCGAGTGGCGGGTGTTCCGCTACATCACGTTCCCGCTGCTTCTGCCGACGATCGCGGTCGTGTCGACGACGATCATCATCACCGCGTTGAAGGCCTTCGACATCGTCTACACGATGACGAACGGCGCCTTCGACACTGACAACATCGCGCTGCTCATGTACAAGACGCTGAACGACGGCGAATTCGGCAGGTCGAGCGCCGTGGCGGTCGTCCTCCTGCTGGCGATCGTCCCGATCATGGCGCTGAACATCAACCGGTTCCGGGCCCAGGAGGCGGTCCGATGACCGCGGCCCAGAACACGAAGGCCGCAGTGGCCAACACGGCGGTCGGCTCGCAGCCGAGCCCGGCGGGTCGGATCACTCTCAACTTCCTCGTCATCCTTCTGATGGCGTTCTGGCTGATCCCGACGATCGGCCTGTTGGTCAACTCGTTCCGGCCCGCGGCGGATGTCGCCAACTCCGGCTGGTGGACGGCGCCTGCTTTCCCCGACCAACCTCACGCTCGACAACTACCGCGAGGTCCTCGGCCAGAGCGGGCTGATCGATGCGTTCATCAACAGCCTGTTCATCACCATCCCCTCGACGATCATCCCGCTCTTCGTCGCGGCGTTCGCCGCGTACGCGTTCGCGTGGATGTCGTTCCCATTCCGCAACGTCCTGTTCGTGGCGGTGGTCGGCCTTCTCGTCATCCCGTTGCAGACCACCCTCATTCCGATCTTGCGGCTGTTCCGCGACCTTGGAATTCAGGGCTCGTTCCTGTCGGTCTGGCTGGCCCATACCGCCTACGGCCTGCCGTTCGCGATTTACCTGCTCCGGAACTTCATGGGCTCGCTGCCCAAGGAGGTCTTCGAGTCCGCCGCGATCGATGGGGCAAATCCCGCGGTCGCGTTCTTCCGGCTGGCGATCCCGATGAGCGTGCCCGCGCTCGCGGCGCTGGCGATCTTCCAGTTCCTGTTCGTGTGGAACGACCTGCTCGTCGCGCTGATCTACCTCGGGGCCTCGAACCCGGAGAACCTGCCGTTGACGGTCGTGATCGCGAACCTCGTCAACTCGCTCGGCAGCGGCTGGCACCTGCTGGGTGCCGCGGCGTTCATCTCGATGGCGCTGCCGTTGCTCGTCTTCTTCGCGCTCCAGCGGTACTTCGTCCGGGGGATCACCGGCGGAGCCGTCAAGGGCTGACCGGTGCGCCCGGCGGGTGGGAATCCTCCTCCCCCGCCCGCCGGGCCCACCCGGGTTCTGTCGAGAGAGGTCGTAATCGTGGCCAGAGAACCGTGCCTCGTTTGCGGCGAGGAGACCGCGAGCGGTAGCCCGCTCTACTCGAGCCGGAGCGTCGTCGCGCGCGACGACGTCCGCGGGTACGCCTGCGTCGACTGCCGGGCAAAGGCCTCGCCGGAGCGGCGTCACGAGCTAAGCCGCGAGGAGCTCGCCCGACTCAACGAGAGCGCCGCGGTGTTCGGCGCGTGGTGGAGCGGCGGGACCAGCGGCGTGGGTCTGGGCTAGCTCTCCTTGGCCCCGCGGGACGGCGGGGCGATCCGGGCGCTCGCGCCCCGGGTAGGTGTCGCAAATGTGGCGCCACACGATCCTTAGCGTTGGTTCTGTCGGACTTCGTCCCTTGGCACGCAGCCCGTTACCCCGTCACGGCTAATTTCTGGCGGATCAAGCGTCTGGTTGGCATCGCGAGAGGCCCGGACATCGGCCAAGGATCGCCTGGGTGCGCATCTGGCCAAGTCCGGAAGCGGTTCGATCGCCGCTCAGCCGAGACGCGCCCGCAGCCGCTCCACCTGGTCGGCCAGCTCGGCCTCGCGGGCGCGGGCACCCTCGACGACCGTGGCCGGAGCCTTGGACGTGAACGCGTCGTTCGCGAGCCGGGCACGAGCGGCGGCGAGGTAGCCCTCGGCCTCGGCGAGCTCCTTCTCGAGCCGGGCCCGGTCGGCGTCGGCCGACGACGCCCCACTCCCCCCGCCGCGGAGCAGGACGAGCGCTTCGAGCGCCGCCGGCGACGACCGCCAGCGACTCGGCCGTCGCCGCACCCAGCGCCTTGCGATCCGGGACGACCTCCAGCGGCCGCGCCCGGGCAAGCCGCTCGATCGCGGGGCCCAGGCCGCCGATCGCGGCCGCCAGCTCCGGCGGCACGGCCAGCCGCACCGGCAGCCACGTGGCCGCCTCGATCCGCGCCTCGGCGCGGGCGTTGCGGATCGCCCGGACGAGCTCCACGAACGCCCCGATCTCGGCCTCCGCCTCGGCGTCGCGCTCCCCGGCTGTCGGCCACGAGCGACGATCAGCAGCTCCGGCTCGTCGGCCGCGTGGGGCAGCGCTCCCCATAGCTGCTCGGTGACGAACGGCATGACCGGGTGGAGCAGCCGGAGGTACGTGTCGAGCGCCGAGACCAGCGTCCACCACGTCGCCTCGCGGACCTCGTCCGGGAGCGACGCATCGGCGAGCCGGACCTTGGCCAGCTCCAGCCCCCAGTCGCAGAACTCCGACCAGATCCCGTCGTAGAGCGCCCGCGTCAGCTCGGCGAACTGGTAGTCGGCGAACGCCCGGTCGGCCTCCCCGACCGTCGCCGCCGCACGCGACAGGATCCAGCGCTCGCCCGGGCCGAGCAGCGAGCGATCCGGCGCGACCCGCGGCCGCCGCTGCCGGGATCGTCGCCGGCCGCGCGCCCAGCACGAACCGGGTCGCGTTCCAGAGCTTGTTCGCGAAGTTCCGGGCGTTGTCGACCTTCGCCGGCCCGAACCGCTGGTCGATCCCGGGCGTCGCCCCGTGCACGAGCGCGAACCGGACGGCGTCGGCGCCCTGCTCGTCGATCATCCCGAGCGGGTCGACGACGTTGCCCTTCGTCTTCGACATCTTCGCGCCGTACGGGTCGCGGATCAGCCCCGACAGGTACACCGTGTCGAACGGGATCGTCGTCCGTCAGGTGGATCCCGAGCATGACCATCCGGGCGACCCAGAAGAACAGGATGTCGTAGCCGGTCTCCATCACCGACGTCGGGTAGAAGCGGCGGAAGTCGGCCGTATCGTCGGGCCAGCCGAGCGTCGAGAACGGCCACAGCCCGGAGCTGAACCAGGTGTCGAAGATGTCGGGGTCCTGGGTGAGCTCGGCCGCCGGCCGGCCGCACGTCTCGCACGCCGCGGGACCGCCCGGATCGGCCGACACGGTCCAGTGCCCGTCGGGGCACTGCCAGGCCGGGATCCGGTGGCCCCACCAGAGCTGGCGCGAGACGTTCCAGTCCCGGATGTTCGTCAGCCAGTGTTCCCACGTCTTCTCGAACCGCTCGGGCAGGATCCGGATCCGGCGACTCCGGGTCGCCTCGAGGGCCGCCTCGGCGAGCGGGCCGGTCCGGACGAACCACTGGGTCTTCAGGCGCGGTTCGATGACGTCGTTGCTCCGCTCGCAGCGGCCGATGACCATCTCGTGCGGCCGCTCCCCGGCGAGGTCGCCGCGCGCGTCGAGGTCGGCGACGATCGCCGAGCGGGCCTCGTAGCGGTCCATGCCGTCGTAGCGGGTGCCGGTGTTCGCGATCGCGGCCGCGTCGTCGAGGATCGACGGCATCGGCAGGCCGTGGCGGCGGCCGGTTTCGTAGTCGTCCTTGTCGTGGCCCGGCGTGATCTTCACGGCGCCCGTGCCGAAGTCGCGCTCGACGATCGGGTCGGCGATGACCGGCACGTCGCGCTCGACGAACGGGATCCGGACGCGCCGCCCGACGAGCGCCCGATAGCGATCGTCGTCCGGGTGGACCGCGACCGCGGTGTCGCCGAGGATCGTCTCAGGCCGCGTCGTGGCGACGGTGATCGTGGCGTCCGGATCGGGCTCGCCCGTCGCCTCGTCGATCAGGTGGTATCGAACCGACCACAGCGTGCCCGTCTCGGCGTGCGGGATCACCTCGAGGTCGCTCACGCTCGTCCGGCAGCCCGGGCACCAGTTGATCAGGCCCTCCGCGCGGTACGCGAGGCCGTCGCGGTAGAGCCGGGTGAACGCCTCGCGGACGGCCTTCGCCGACCCGTCGTCCATCGTGTAGCGGAGGCGGCCCCAGTCGAACGACCCGCCGACGCGCCGCTGCTGGCCGAGCATGACCTCGCGCGTCTCGGCGACGAAGGCGTGCATCCGCTCGAGGTAGCGCTCGCGCCCGAGCGACGCCCGCGACTCGCCGTCCTTCGCGATGATCCGGTCGAGGACGACCTGGGCGGCGATCGAGGCGTGGTCGAGGCCCGGCAGGTACAAGGCCGGCCGGCCCTGCATCCGGGCGTGCCGGATCATCAGGTCCTCGACGGTCGTTCGCTGGGCGTGGCCGATGTGGAGCGAGCCGGTGATGTTCGGCGGCGGCTGGATGATCGTGAACGGCGGCAGCGAACGCGTCGGCCCGGGAGCCGGCGCCGTCGGGGGCGAAGACGTCCGCGGCCAGCCAGCGCTCGTAGATCCCCGCCTCGAAGTCGGCCGGGTGATAGGCCTTCGGGAGCTCGGTCGTCATCTGCGCGTCGGTCGTCGTCGGTCATCGGTCGGGCCCTTGAATCGAACGCCCCGCTCGTCCAGCGGACGAACGGGGTCGTGGTACCACCTGCTGGTTCGGCGCCGGGCCGGTCCGCTCATCGCGGCCGGTTGGTCCGGTGCCCTCTCGGCGCGGTATCGGGCGCCTGCCGTCTCGGCTCGCGGGTGACGTTCGCGCCGCCGTGCCCGCGCGGCTCGCACCGTCCCGCGCTCGCTCCGTGGCCGTTGTCGGCGTTACTCCTCCCGGTCGCTGCCGTGAGGCGCGGAGTGTAGCACGGGCGTCGAGGCCAACTTTAGGTTCCGCCTCGGACCGACCATCGGTCATTCAACCGATGGCATCGCGGTCGCCAACGTCGAGAGTCCTGCCCCAGGACCGGCGATTCACGAACAGCGCCGGCGGCAACAGGAGACGCTCCATGGCGACATTCATGGATATCCACAGTGGCTTCGTGGGCGTCACCGCCGCGCAGCTTCAGGAGGCGCACGAGCGCGACCTGGCAATCGAGCGCGACGAGGGCGTCCACTTCGAGCGTGCCTGGCTGGACCCCGAGTCCGGCAAGGTCTTCTGCCTCTCCAACGGCCCCAGCCGGGAGAGCGTCATGCGAATCCACGAGCGCGCGGGCCATCCCACGGCGGAGGTCTACGAGCTCCCAATCGAGGTGTAATGAGATGAGTCCGTCCCGTCCCCGAACCAACCGCTTGCGCGGCATCATCGTCGGCGTCGTCGCCCTGTCGGCGCTGCTCATGCTGGCCGGCCAGTCGATCGCGATCGGCGCCGGTCAGGGCGAGCTCGCCGCGGTTCGCCAGGCGACCGACAAGTTCCACGATCTCAAGGTCGCCGGTGACGCCGGCTACGGCCCGTTCTACATCTGCACCGATGACAACGGCGGTGCGGGTGCGATGGGCCAGCACTACGTTAAGGGCGATCTCGTCGGCGACGGCGCGATCAACCCGCTGACCCCGGAGGCGCTCGTCTACGAGCCGATGCCCGGCGGCCAGCTCCGCCTCGTCGGCGTCGAGTACGTCGTATTCAAGGCCGACTGGGACAAGAACCACTCGAGCCCGCCCCAGCTGTTCAACCACACCTTCTTCACGATCCTGGCGGGCAACCGCTACGGACTGCCGGACTTCTACGAGCTCCACGCGTGGATCTGGCGCCCGAACCCGAGCGGCATGTTCGAGAACTGGAACCCGAAGGTCACCTGCCGCGGCAACGGCGACCCGGCCTGACCCTCCTCGACGCCCCGTCACACCGACCGCCCCGCTCTCCCGCGGGGCGGTCGGCGTGTGTCGCGGCCGCGGATCACGCCAAGTGCTCACCACATGAGCGTTAGACGATACGAAACCAGCGCGGATGCCGAATTCCAGGCTCGGAACCGCAGGAATTAGACGTCAGAAGCTAACGGCGCCCGACAAACAACGATCCGCGCGCGACTCGGTCCGGCGAATGCTCACTCCATGAGCATCTGGCGAAATCGCGGCTCGCGTTGCGGTGGCGCCGCGGGGCCGCGTCGACGATCTCAGGCGGTCTCGCCTCGCTCGGCCAGCCACTCCTCGTAGTTCGTCTCGTCGACACCCTTGTCGACGTCGCCCTTCGTGAGGAGCAGCGGGAGGCGGCCCTCGCGGATCGTCTCCTCGGTGATGATGCATTTGCGGATCTCGGTCCGCTCCGGGATGTCGTACATGACCTCGAGGAGCGACTCCTCGACGATCGAGCGCAGCGCCCGGGCCCCGGTCTTGCGGTCGAGCGCGACCTCGGCGGCGGCCTGGAGCGCGCCCGGCGTGAACGCCAGCTCGACCTTGTCGAGCGAGAGGAACTTCTGGAACTGGCGGGTGACCGCGTTCTTCGGCTCGGTCAGGACCCGGACGAGGTCCTCGGCGGTGAGCGCCGACAGGGTGACGATGACCGGCAGCCGGCCGATGAACTCCGGGATCAGCCCGAACTTCAGCAGGTCCTCGGGCATCAGCCGCTGGAGGATCTGGGCCCGGTCGGTTGCGCTGATCGGCCCGTCCGACCCGAACCCGATCGACCGCCGCCCGACGCGCTCCTCGACGATCTTCTCGAGGCCGTCGAACGCGCCGCCGCAGATGAACAGCACGTTCGTGGTGTCGATCTGGATGAAGTCCTGGTGGGGGTGCTTGCGGCCGCCCTGGGGCGGGACGTTCGCGACCGTCCCCTCGAGGATCTTCAGCAGCGCCTGCTGGACGCCCTCGCCCGACACGTCACGGGTGATCGAGGGGTTGTCGGCCTTGCGGGCGATCTTGTCGATCTCGTCGATGTAGATGATCCCGCGCTGGGCCCGGGCGACGTCGAAGTCTGCCGACTGGATCAGCCGCAGCAGGATGTTCTCGACGTCCTCGCCGACGTAGCCGGCCTCCGTGAGCGACGTCGCGTCGGCGATGCAGAACGGGACGTCGAGGACGCGGGCGAGGGTCTGGGCGAGCAGCGTCTTGCCGGAGCCCGTCGGGCCGACGAGCAGGACGTTCGACTTCTGGAGCTCGACGTCGTCGACCGCGTGGCCGGCGTTGACCCGCTTGTAGTGGTTGTAGACGGCGACCGAGAGGACCTTCTTGGCCCGCTCCTGGCTGATGACGTACTGGTCGAGCGCGAACTTGATCTGGCGGGGGTTCGGGAGCTTGGCAACCGACGGCTTCGTCTTCGGCTGCTCGAGCATCTCCTCTTCGATGATTTCCTGGCAGAGGTTGATGCACTCGTCGCAGATGTAGACGCCCTGGCCCGCGATGAGCTTGCGGACCTGTTCCTGGCTCTTTCCACAGAAAGAGCAGCGATACGGAACCTTGGGTCCCTTGGAGCTGCTGCTCGTCGTCACGTGCCCGATCTCGTCCTTACTCTTTGGCCTTCTTCGGCGTGGGCTCTTCGCCCTCCGCGACCGCCGAGCCCTCGCCGCCCGTCAGGCCCGCGTCGTGGGCCTGGGCGATCAGCGAGTCACCCGACAGCGAGTAGACCGAGTCGATGATGCCATAGTCCTTCGCCGCGTCGGGAGCCATGAAATAGTCCCGATCGGTGTCGTGCTTGACCTTCTCGAGCGGTTGTCCGGTGTGGCGGGCGAGAATCTCGTGGTTGCGCTCGACGAGGAACTCCCATTCCTTCATCTGGATCATCGCGTCCGGCGCCGCGCCGCGGAACCCGCCCGAGCCCTGGTGGATCATGATCCGGCTGTTCGGCAGGGCGTAGCGCTTGCCCTTCGCGCCGGCCGCCAGCAGGACCGCCGCCATCGACGCCGCCATGCCGATGCAGATCGTGCTGACCGGCGCCCGCAGGTACTGCATCGTGTCGTAGATCGCGAGCCCGCTCGTCACGACGCCACCGGGCGAGTTGATGTAGAGGCTGATGTCCTTCTCGGGGTCCTCCGACTCGAGGAACAGCAGCTGGGCGATGACCAGGTTCGCGAGATGGTCCTCGATCTGGTCGCCGAGGAAGATGATCCGCTCCCGGAGCAGGCGCGAGTAGATGTCATAGGCGCGCTCCCCCCGGCTGGAGGACTCGATCACCATCGGCACGAGCATCTGGGGTCTCCCGGTGTCTGACGGCTGTGTGGGCAGGGACTGGATCGCGGTCTGGCTCAACCGGCCGATGCCGGCTCGCTCTCGTGGCTGTGGTCGTGGTCGTGAACGTGGCTGTGGCTGCCGTCCTCGTGCTCGATGATCGAGCCGGGGTCCGTCGCGTCGATCGCCGCGCTCGCGGCGGCCGCGTCGGAGTCGAGCGCGCCGCTCGGGCCGTCCTCGACGTGGGGCAGCGCCGGATGGTCGGGATGGGCCGCCAGCCACTGGTCGACGAGGTGCTCGACGGTTCGGCTGCGGCGGAGCGTCGAGCGGATGAAGTTCCGGCCCCGGTCCGAGTCGAAGTAGCGGACGAGCTTCGCGTCGCCCGCGTAGCGCTCCCGGCCGCGCTCGACCTCGGCGTCGACGTCGGCGTCGTCGACCGTCACGTCCTCCGCCTCGGCGACCTTCGAGAGAACGAGCAGGACCATGACCCGCTTCTCGGCGTCGGGCCGGAAGTCGGCGTGGAGATCGGCGTCGGTCTTGCCGGTGACCTTGAGGTAGGCCTCCTCGCCGATCCCCTGCCGGGCGAGCGAGCCGCGGAACTCATCGTGCATGACCTCGACCTCCTGGTCGATCAGCACGTCCGGCAGGTCGATCGTCGCGTTGGCGACCGCGTAGTCGATGATCCGGTCGGCGAAGCCGTGGCGGGCCCGGTCGAGGGCGTTCCGCTCGAGGCGCTCCTTGATCGCGCTCCGAAGCTCGGCCATGTCCTCGAAGTCGCCCATCGACTTCACGAAGTCCTCGTCGAGGTCGGGCAGGACCTTCTCGCGGAGCTCGCGCAGCTCGACCTCGAAGTGGGCCTCCTTGCCGGCCAGCGACTCTTCCATGATAGTCGGCGGGGAACGTGATGTCGAAGCCCTTCGTCCCGCCGACCTCGAGCCCGACGAGGTTGGCCTCGAAGCCCGGGATCAGACGGTCCTCGCCGATGATCAGCGGCATCCGCTCGGCCGAGCCGCCGTCGAACGGCGTGCCGTCGCGGCTGCCCTCGTACTTGATGACCGCGTAGTCGCCGTTCTGCGCGCCGCGATCCTCGACCGGGGCGAGGGTCGCGCCCGAGTCGCGCATCTCCTCGATCACCTTGTCGACCTTGGTGTCGTCGACGGCCTCGATCTCGGGCTTGAAGTTGAAGTTCTGGTAGTCGCCGAGCTCGACCTCGGGCCGGACCTGGACCGTCGCCTTGAAGATGAGCGGCTTGCCTTCCTCGGCCTGGACGATCTCGACGTCGGCGTTCGTGAGGGGCAGGATCGCCTGTTCGATGAGCGCGTCGCGGTAGGCCGACTGGATGAGCCGGTCGACGGCCTCGTCGAGGACGGCGCCGTGGCCGAGTACGGCCTCGAGGACGCCGCGCGGCGCCTTGCCGGGTCGGAAGCCGGGGACGCGGGTCCGCTTCGAGAGGGCCCGGATGGCCTCGCCGACGGCCCGGTCGAGCTTCTCCGCGGGGACTTCGACCTCGAGGATGATCGAGCTCTTGGGGGCGGGTGTGGCTGTGACGTTCATCGCCGAGGAAGCATAGCGCGGGCTCGGGGCCGGAGCCGCCGTGCGGTTCAGCGCGCTCAGGTTTGTCCGCTGAACGAATCCGCCGGCCCGACGTCCTCGAGCACCTCGATCAGGTTCCCGCGCCTGAACCTCCGCTGGGCGAGCAACCCAAGGGTCAGCGCCAACGCGATCAGACCCGGAAGCGGATCCCAGCCGAGAGTCAAAGGATCCATCGCACCACTCCCCTCACATTCGTAGGCGAGGTCGGGGTCGAACCGACACGCCGCTCACGCGGCACCGGCTCCTAAGGCCGGCGCGTCTGCCATTCCGCCACTCGCCCGATGGTGAGTCTAGCGGGCCGCCGCCCGGTCAGATCCCGACGCCGCTCTCCGGGCCGGCTCCCGGCTGGGCCTTCTCGGTCGCGGCCCGGTCGCCGGGCTTGCGGGCCCGGATCTTCTCGAGCTGCGCCTCGAACGAGGCGCGCGTCGGGGTTCATCATCTGGTCGGCGACGCGCTTGCCGGCCCGGATCGCGACCGGTCGGATGGCCGCCGTCGCGAGCCCCAGCGCGGCCGCCGTGATGCCCTCCTTGCGACGCTCCTTCGCCCGCTCGTCGAGGTACTTCGAGAAGTCGCGCTCGATCGTCCCGCGGACCTGGTCGCCGTCGGAACCCATCTTCTTCAGCGCCTTCTCGATCTCCTTCGGCAGCAGCGCCTTGGGGAGCGGCGCCTGCTCGTGACCCGTGACCGCCTTCCGCGCCCGCCGGAAGACGCGCCTGGGGCCGCCGACCGCGAGGAACGCGGCACCGCCGGCGACCGCGGCCGCCTTCGCCGGCGAGCGTCTGATCTTGGCCGGGATGTCGACCGCCGCCCGACCGGCCGCCTCGAGGCGGTCGATCTCGTGGGCGAGGTCGCCTCGCGCCGCTACGACTTGCGAGAGAGCGGCATCCGTTCGCGTGCCCACTCGATCGTCTCCTTCGTCATCTCGATCGTCCGCGACGGGTAGAAGCGCGCCTTGAGCGATTCCTCGTCGACCTTGATGTGTGTCGCCTCGAGGGCCAGCATCGCGAGCGTCGTCGCGAGCCCCACGGTGAAGCCGATTGCGATCCCGACCCGCCAGTGGAACGCGACCGCGGTGAACGCCCCGACGATGACGCCGATTCCGGCGCCGATCGAGAAGCCGGTGAGGATGCCGAACCCGGCCCGCCATCGGCCGATCACGGCGGCGATGACCAGGACGACGACGATCCCGGCCACGATCGCGCCGACGAGGCGCCAATCGAACCAGCCGATCGCCTGGCTGTACGCGAGGCCGAACGCCGTCAGCCAGCCGATGTAGATCGCGGCCGGAAGGCCCGCGACCATCCGCTCGCCGACGCTCGGCGGGGTGAACGGCTCGCGGGGCTCGTTGCCGAGCGCTCCCGAGAACAGCCCGAGCAGGCCACCCAGGATCCCGACGACGATCGGCAGCACGACGAGCGCCGCGGCCAGCGGCCGGGCGTCATCCGCGGCAAGCGGCAGGAGCGCGTCGCCGACGACCTTCCAGAGGAGGTTCGACAGGCCGGAGCCCAGGATGATCGCCACGGCCAGCCCGGCCGCGAACCCGGTCAGCATCGCCAGGCCGATCCGTCGCGGCGGGATGCCCGCGGCCATGAGCGCGGCGGATACGGCGATCGTGACCAGAACCAGGACGCCGTGCAGCAGCCCCCAGCCGATCGACCCGAAGATCCACTCCCCGAGGAACAGCGGCAGGCCGATCGCGAGGAGCAGCCCGGCGAAGATCGCCGCACCGACCGCGAGCCCGCCGAGCGCGGCGACCCGCTTGATCTCGTTGGTGATCTCCTCGAGCTCGGCCTTCGCGAGCTCGACGTGGGCCTCGACGAGGCGGCGGCCCGCGGCAATGGTGGCCGCGATCTGGGCGCGCAGCCCGGGCGGCGGTGGCGGCGGCGGCGGCGTCGAGCCCGGGGTCCGACCGCTCGGCGGTGGCGGCGGCGGGGGTGGCGTCGCCGACCCGCCCGATCCTGTGGACCCCGGCGCGGGTGCCGCGGGAGCCGCGGTGCCGTGGACGCGCGGGTCTCAGCCGGTGGCCCGTCGCCCGTTCCGTCAGGCTGCTCGGCCGACGGCGGATCGACCGGATCCGGGCTCGGCGGTGCGGGCGACTGCGACTCGTCCAGTTGGGTGGGCTCCCCGTGTCTGCGCGTCAGGTCGGCCCCGGGATGATACCAGCGGACGCCCTCGCGACCGCCGCGCGCCGGGGGCCGCCGCGTGCTGCAACGACGTCGCAGTCGGCGGGACGGTCAGGCCACTCCCCGCAGCGCGGGGCCGCCGAGCTGGTCGGCGGCGTCGAAGAACCCGTAAGCGCGGCGGAACCCGGAGTCCGCAGGGTCGGGGGCGCGGCCGGCTGCGGTCCGCCAGAGGTATCGCTCGAGCTCCTCGAGCCGGCCGGCGAGCTCCGCAGGGCCGCGCGGTCGGGGGATGTCGGCGTAGGTCCGGCGGCCCGCGGGGTAGCGGACCGAGGCGTCGGGGATCGCCGGGAGCAGCGCGAGCACCAGCCTGGCGTGGCCCAGCGCCGCGAGGTTCCACCCCTCGGCGCCGCGGATCGTCGGGCCGGCGCCATCGCGGGCGACGAGCATCGCCTCCTGCGACTGCTCCGCGGCGGCGGCCCGCCGCTCGGCAACCGTCATCGCCGGCTCGACCCGGGTCGCGCCGACGAGCCCCAGGAGGTACCGCAGCTCTGCGACGCCGGCCGCGTCCGACCGGAGCCATCCGACGAACCCGGTCTGGATGCCCTCGATGTGGGGCAACGTCGTGTCGGCAAGGAACGCGGCACCGCCCGCAGGGAGACCGCCCTCGAGGATCGCGGCGTCAAGCAGCTCGCGCGTCCGGCGGGCCAGTGCCCGCCAGCCGTCGAACTCCGCGAACCCGGTCTGCTCGATGTCGTTCATCGCCGCCTCCGGCGGATGCGGCCCGCTCGGCGAGCCGGTGCGACGAGGGTCGGTCGCGTCCCGCGGCCCCGGCACCGGGCAAAGGTCGCGCGACGACGCTCCGATGGTACCTCCGCTGGGACGCCGTCTCGTCTCCAGTCCGAGGCTCCGGCCGTGCGGTAGGCTCGCAACATGGCGCCGCCCCGACCGCTCCTGACCGCCGAGCTGCTGAGCATCGGCACGGAGCTCACGGTCGGCGAGACGCGCGACACGAACGCCGGCGAGCTGGCCCGGAGCCTCACCGGGCTGGGCGTCGCGGTGCGCCGGATCCAGGCCCTCCCCGACGACCTCGACGCAGTCCGCGACGCGTTCGCGACCGCGCTCGGGCGGGCCGACCTCGTCGTGTCCACCGGCGGACTCGGGCCAACGCCGGACGACCTGACCCGCGAGGCGATCGCCGCAGTCGCTGCCGAGGAGCCGGCGGTCGACGCGGACCTCGAGGCCTGGCTCCGCGGGCTCTGGTCGCGGCGTGGGATCGATATGCCGGCGATGAACCTCAAGCAGGCCTGGCTCATCCCGTCGGCCGAGGCGCTGCCGAACGGCAACGGGACCGCGCCCGCCTGGTGGGTCGACCGACCGGATGGACGGGTCGTTGTCGCGCTGCCCGGCCCGCCGCGCGAGATGCGCCCGATCTGGCAGTCGGAGGTGCTGCCGCGACTCCGTGACCGCGGCGCCGGCGCGGAGACCGCGAGCCGGACGCTGCGGCTGGCCGGGATCGGCGAGTCGGCAGTCGCCGACCTGCTCGGGGAACCGCTGCTCCGGGCGACGAATCCGATCGTCGCGACGTACGCCCGGGCGGAGGCGGTCGATGTCCGGGTCTCTGCTCGTGGCGAGGGCGCCGGCGAGCTCGTCGCGTCGACGCTGGACCGCGTCCGGGACCTTCTCGCGGACCACGTCTGGGCCGAGGACGAAATGACCTGGAGCGACGCGATCGGCGCGGCGCTCGCGGAGCGTGGTTGGACGTGCTCGGTCGTCGAGGTCGCGACCGGCGGGAGCGTCGCGGCGCTCTTCGGCGACGTCCCGTGGCTGCGACTCGCCGAGACGCTGGCCGAGGACGCGCCGGCGGCGACCCACCATCACGACACGGACGCGCCGCCGGCGAGCGCGGCCGCGTCCTCCGCCCCGGCGCCCGGCTCGACCGAAGGGCTCGAAGCACTGGTCCGGAACGGCCGCGACGTCGGCGGCAGCGACGTCGGCCTGGGCGTGCGGGTTCGGGCCCGGGGCGACGATTCCGCGGTCACGGTCGTCGTGGTCCTCCCGGATCGGACACACCGCGAGCGCCGGTTGGCGTTCCTCGGCGGCTCGCAGGGCCGGCTCCGGGCGGCGCTCGTCGCGGCCCACGTCCTCCTCGAGCAGCTCCGGCACGCCTGAGCGACGACCTGGGCCGGTCAAAGCGATGCTGGAACCGATCCGTCGCCTGCTGGCCGACATCGGTGCCGCCCGCAGATGGTCGCGCGAAGGGCGGTCTTTCGACTGGTCCGCGCGCGGTCTCCGCCTGACATGGCTGTCGGAAACCCGCGTCCTGATGGTCTACCTCAACGACACGTACCGCGGATCGGTTGGATTCCGCCGCCGATGGCGGAGGCGGTAGCGCGGTTTCGTCCGTCGATCGCCCGAGTCGCCTGCCTTCCCGTGCCGGACAACTTGATCAAATGTTGGCCATGCGTCGCATTAGCGGCGATTGCGAGCCCGATGTTGGTCGGTTCGGGCCGCCGGCGACGATGAGTTAGCCAGCTACGGCAAATTCCAAGGGGCCGGCCCATCGCTGCGACGCCCAATGACCGCTAAGGATCGTGTGAGGTGACATTTGACCAAGTAGCGGGACGATGGCGGAAGCGATAGCGCCGCGCCGGGCCCTACCTCCGGGCGGTCCTCGTCAGGCCCTCGAGGTTGAGGATCACGATGCTGTCGCGGTCGAGCCGGATCAGGCCGTCGTCGGTGAACATCCCGAGCAGCTTGTTCACGCTCTGCCGGGTGCAGCCGATCATCGCCGCGAGGTCGCCCTGGGTCAGCGGCGACGGCAGTCGGATCGCGCCGTCCGGGAGTGTCTTGCCCGATTCGTTCGCGATCCGGGCGAGGCGCGACGCGAGGCGCCCGGTGATGTCGAGGAAGTGGAGCTCCTCGACGTGGTTCGTGAGCCGCCGCAGCTCCGCGGCGATCGAGGCGAGGAGCGCGTCGCGGATCGCCGGCTCGGTCGAGAGCAGCTCCCGGAACTGGGCCCGCGGCAGGATCGCCGTCTCCGACGGCTCGATCGCGACCGCGGTCGCCGATCGCGGCGCCCCGTCGAGCAGCGCCAGCTCGCCGAAGACGTCGCCGGCCCGCAACGTCGCGAGGATCGCCTCGTCGCCGGTGTCGCTCGGCAACATGATCTTGATCGCCCCGGACACGACGATGAACAGCGCGTCGCCCGGGTCGCCGAGATGGAAGATGACCTCGCCGCGTCGGAACCGCCGAGTGCGCATGCCGCGGGTGACCCGATCGAGGCTGGCGGCATCGAGCCCGGAGAAGAACGGCACTGCGGCCAAGGTTTCGGCCAGTGGGCGGGCCGAGATCATGATCCGCATCCTACTCCGGCCGGGAATGCTGCCGTTACCTGCCCGGTTACCCGTGTGTCGGCTGGACGACACGGGGTCCGTCGCTCTTCCGGCTGGCAGACCCCCTGCCCGACGTGGCAACATCCGCGCGATGCCGAGCGAGTCCGTCTACCCATGACGCGTGTCACGGTCATCGGCGCAGGCACGTCCGCCCCGCAGCCGGAGACCCCCGCGTCGGGGATTCTCGTCGAGACCGCGTCAACGGGCGTGCTGATCGACTGCGGCCAGGGCGTGATCCGCGGGCTCATGCCGTTGCGCGACCCGCGTGAGCTGGACGCGATCATCGTCGGCCACCTCCACGCCGACCACTACATCGACCTCGTGTCGCTCCGCTACCTGATGCCGTGGGCCGGGTTCAGCGGCCGGCGCGTGCCGGTCCTCCTGCCACCGGGCGGCCGGCGCAAGCTCGACGAGCTCGCGTCGGCGATCAGCGAGCGACCGGGCTTCTTCGACCACACGTTCGAGGTCGGCGAATACGACCCCGACCGGCGGATCGAGATCGGCGACCTGACGGTCGACTTCCTGCCCGGCCGCCACTACGTCCCGGCCTGGGGTTGCGCGATCCGCGACCGGGCCGGCGGCTTCATCGTCGTCTCCGGTGACACCGGCCCCAACGAGGCGCTGGTCGAGGCGTCCCGCGGCGCCGACCTCTTCGTCGTCGAGGCCACGCTCCTGAGCGCCGGCGAGGACGACCCGACGCGCGGCCACCTGACGTTCGACGAGGCGCTCGACATGGGCGCGCGGGCCGGAGTCGGGAAGATGGTGCTCGTTCATCACCGGCCCCAGAACCACGACGCGCTCTTCGCCGCGTGCGCGGCCCGGACCGACGCCGTTCCCGGACGGCCGGGGCTCGTGATCGAAGTCGCTCCCCGGAGCTCGGGCCTGACCGGCGGCGCGGCGGGTCAGGCGAACGACGACGGCAGCGACGTCGACGTGCCCGCGGGCGCCGCCTCGAGGGCCGCCCGGGCCAGCTGACGGTACGCCTCGGTCTCCGGACCGGGCCCGACCAGATCCGCCGCCTCCGTCCAGAACGACGCCGCCTCGGCGGCAGCGCCGACCGCCGACGCCTTCTCCGCCGCATGGACGAGCATCGGGATCGCCCGCTCGTGGTCGCCGGCCGCGGCGCGGTGGCGAGCCACGACGCCGATCGCCGTCCCGCCCTCGACCGTCTCGAGGAGGTCCGCGACCCGGGCGTGGAGCCGCCGCCGGGCGCTGCCGAGGAGGCCCCAGTACGCGGCGTCGTGGATCAGGGGGTGCGAGAAGCGCCAGGTCGCGGCGGCGTCGATCGGGGCGATGAGCGAGGCGTCGGTCAGGCGCGCATAGATCTCGGGATCGACCTGCTCGCCGAGGACCTCGGCGACGAACGGCTCCTCGAACAACACGCCGACGACGGACGCGACCCGGAGTACCGTCCGCGCCTCCTCGCCGAGCGCGTCGATGCGGGCCCCAAGCAGCGCCCGCAGCGTCATCGGCAGGCCCGGCCGGACCGTGCCGCCGTCGTCGGGTAGCCGTCCGTCCACGGGCGACGCCGTGGCCGCCGGCCCGACGCCCACCCCGGCCGCCCCCGGGCCGAAGATCGCCCGGACCGTCTCGGAGATGAACAGCGGGTTGCCGGCTGTCCGCTGGTGGAGCCGCCGGCCGTCGGACGGGCCCAGCTCGGCGCCGGCGACGACCGCCGCGAGCTGCCGGGTTTCGGGCTCGCCGAGGCCGACGAGGCGGAGGCGCTCGATGCCGGCGAGCGTCGCGTCGGCGGCCGTCGGGCCGGGCCGAGTGCCGAACACGATCGCGAGCTGCCGCTCGGCGGCGACGTTGACGATTGCGTCGACCATGCCGGCACTCGACGGATCCAGCCAGTGGAGATCGTCGACGATGATCAGGCGCGGACCGGAGACCTCGATGAGGCGGGCCGCGTACTGGCCGGCGAGCTCATGGATCGCCTCGGCGACCTGGACCGGATCAGTCGGGACGAGCTGCGCCTCCGCCTCCCAGCCGGAGAACCTGGCGTCTCGCGCGATCGCGGCGATCGCGCCGGCCCAGCGCTGAGCACGCTCGGCGGGGACGTCGGCGGTGAACAGCAGCCGCCGGGTCATCGTCCCGGAGTCCGTGCCGTGCTCGTCGGCGACCGCCTGGGCGAGGGCCCGCCCGAAGCGGTACGGCTCGCGCGAGCCGTACGACACGTTGTCGACCCACGTCACCGCGATGCCGGCCGCCCGGGCCTCGTCGGCGAGATCGGACATCAGGCGCGACTTGCCCATCCCGGCCTCGCCGTCGACGACGATCGTCGAGCCGCGGCCGGCCGCGAGTCCATCGACGACGGCCCGCAGGCGGCGCCGCTCCGCCTCCCGGCCGACAACCATCCCGATCGGCGGCCGCCACGGCTGGAACGTCGCCTCGCCGAGGAGCCGGAAGACGCGGATGGGCCGGGTCTGGCCGCGGAGCAGCTGCGGCCCCTCGTCCTCGACGTCGAGGCCCTTGCGCGCGGCGTGGACGGTCGCCTCGTCGAGGAGGATCTCGTTGGGCCGGGCGATCCCCTGGATCCGGGCGGCCGTCGTGACCGCCGGCCCGGTCAGCGACCAGTCGAGCGCGTCGTCCGAGCGGAAACCGGCGACGACCTCGCCGGTCGCGATCCCGATATGGACCTGGAGCGGCTCGCCCGCGACCCCGTCGGCGCCGGTCGCGCGGCTCACCGCCTCGCGGATCGCCAGCGCGCAGTGGGCTGCGCGCAGGGCGTCGTCGTCGTGGCCCTGGGGCCAGCCGAACACCGCGAACACCGCGTCGCCGATGAACTTCTCGCGGGTCCCGTCGAACGCCTTGATCGCCGCGACCATCGCCCGGAGCGCCGCGTCGACCTTCCGCCGGACCTCCTCGGGATCGTGCTCGGCGACGAGCCGGACGTAGTCGACGAGATCGGCGAAGAGGGCGGTCACGATCCGCCGATCACCCGATTCGACGTCCTCGCGCGGCCGCGTCGCCCGGTCGGCCCCGCCGGTCGCGTCCAGTGGCGCGCCGCACTGGTCGCAGAACCTGGCCGATGGGCGGGTCGGCGCGCCACATACGCCGCACCGCACCCTGGCTTCCTCCCCATCCGCCCCGTTGGTTGACCCCCGGGGAGAGTCTAGTCGGTCGCTTTCAGCTGATCGAGAGCGCGGGCTGCTGGCCCTCCGCGGCGGCCGCCCGGACGCTGACGTGCGCGGCCACGGCGTAGGCGACCGCAGTAAGGGCCTGCGCCGCGGGACCCGGCTCGCGCTGGGCGACCGCCGGCACGCCGACATCGCCACCCTGGCGGACGGTCACGTCGAGCGGGATGCCGCCCAGGTACTGGATGCCGTTCTCGGCCGCGAACCGCTCGCCGCCGCCCCGCCCGAAGATCTCGTGCGACTCGCCGCAGTGGGGGCAGACGAACGCCGTCATGTTCTCGACGACGCCGAGGATCGGGACCGACAGGCGCTTGAACATCGCGAGCGCCTTCGAGACGTCGCTCAGCGACACCTCCTGGGGCGTCGTCACGAGCACGGCGCCGCCGAGCGGCACCGACTGGGCCAGCGTCAGCTGCGCGTCGGACGTGCCCGGCGGCAGGTCGATGACGAGGTAGTCCAGCTCGCCCCACTCGACGTCGCGCAGGAACTGCTGGATCGCGCCGCCGACGAGCGGGCCGCGCCAGACGATCGGCTGGCCCTGGGGCACGAAGAACTGGATCGAGATCGTCTTCACGCCGTGGCGCTCGAGGGGCAGGATCCGCTTGCCGTCCTCGGTCGCCTTGGGCTGGCCGTCGACGCCCAGCATCATCGGGATGTTGGGGCCGGTGATGTCGGCGTCGATGCAGGCCGACCTTCGCCCCCGCCTGAGCGAGCGCGACCGCGATGTTGACGCTGACCGTGCTCTTGCCGACGCCGCCCTTGCCCGACGCGACCGCGATGACGTTCTTCACGTCCTTGAGCATCTGCTCGCCCTGGCGCGGGGCGGCGCGGCGGACCATCGATCCCCAGGTGATCTCGATGCCGGTCGCGCCGATCCCGACGAGGGCGGCCCGCGTGTTGCGCTCGATCTCGTCCTTGAGGGGCAGGCCGGCGTCGTCAGCTCGATCGTCAGGGCGACGCTGTCGCCTTCGATCACGACGTCCTTGACCATGTTGAGGGTCACGATGTCCCGTCCCAGCTCGGGCTCCTGGACGGTGCGGAGGACGTCGAAGATGGCGCCTTCGGAGAGGGTCATGCGGCTCGTGGGACCTCGTCGACGGGTGGCGGTTCCGAATATCGACGGTGACTGCGTCGATATGGCCAATCCTAGCGCGATCGGGCGGCGCGGCCCGAGATGCGAGTCCGACGGGACCGTCCCGACGCCGATCGCACGAATCGAGCCGCTTATCCGCGACGCTCGGCACGAATTTCGAATCGAGGACGCCGTTGCGGCCGAGCACCTCGGCGTGTTGACACCCTTCGCAGCCGACACCTATCCTCGGCCCACCGTTCGGCGACACGGAGGAGGTGGGCGCAGGGCGTGGCAAACGACTCGGATTCCAACCCCGTACGCCCGCCCAGCGGGTCGGGGACGCGTGCCGCGGGAGAAGTCCTGAGTGCCTGAGGTCGACGTCCGTCTCGTCGATGTGGTCAAGAAGTTCGGCGACTTCCTCGCCGTCGACCACATCAACCTCGAGGTGCGCGACGGCGAGTTCTTCAGCCTCCTCGGCCCGTCGGGCTGCGGCAAGACGACGACGCTCCGGATGATCGGCGGGTTCGAGCAGCCGACGTCGGGCCTGATCGAGCTCCAGGGCAAGGACGTGACCTGGCTGCCGCCCTACCAGCGCAACGTCAACACGGTCTTCCAGAGCTACGCGCTCTTCCCCCACCTGACGATCTACGAGAACGTCGCGTTCGGGCTGCGCCGCCGCAAGGTCAAGGATTCCGAGATCAAGTCGCGCGTCGGCGAGATGCTCCGCCTCGTCGAGCTGCCCGGCTACGAGCGCCGCAAGCCCACCCAGATCTCCGGCGGCCAGGCCCAGCGCGTCGCCCTCGCCCGGGCCCTGATCAACCGGCCGGCGGTCCTCCTCCTCGACGAGCCGCTCGGCGCGCTCGACCTGAAGCTCCGCAAGCAGATGCAGGTCGAGCTGAAGCGCATCCAGCAGGAGGTCGGGATCACGTTCATCTACGTGACCCACGACCAGGAAGAAGCCATGACGATGTCCAACCGGATCGCCGTCATGAACCGCGGCCAGTACGAGCAGCTGGGCGACCCCGAGAGCCTCTACGAGCGTCCGACCACCCGCTTCGTCGCCGGCTTCCTGGGCGTGAGCAACCTGCTGCCGGCGACGATCGCCGGCCAGGCCGACGGCTACGTCCTCGCCCAGCTCGGCGACGACGCGCGGGTCCGCGTCCCGCGCGGCCTCATCAACGGTCACGACACGATCGAGGTGGGCGTCCGGCCCGAGAAGATCCGGATGCACAAGGCGACCGAGGACATCCCGGCGGGCGCCAATGAGCTCCAGGGCACCGTCGTCGACGCCTCGTACCTCGGGGTCTCGACGTCCTACGTGGTCCAGTCGCGGACGGGGGCGCGGCTGGTCGTCTACGAGCAGAACGTGGAACGGACCGACCACGGCTCGCTGCATCGGCCGGGGGAAGCGGTCCGACTGTCATGGTCGCCGGATCACACGTTCGTGGTGAACGTCGACCCCAGCCCCGCCGACGCGGCGCCGGACTGACCGGCCCGCTTCGACCCCGAGAGGTCCCGACGAGACGATGACCGATCAGATTCGCGATCCGCGCACGATGACGAGCGCTCTCACCTCAGATCTCACCCGTCGGCGCTTCCTCCAGGGCACCGGGCTGGTCGGGTTCAGCGCGTTCCTGGCCGCCTGCGGCACGACCGGCAGCGGCACGCAGCCGCCGGCATCGACCGGCGCCGGCGCGTCCCAGCCGGCCACCAGCCAGGCCCCGGCGACCCCGGCCACGTCGAGCGCGCCGCAGTCGCCGTCGGCCGAGCTCAACTTCGCGAACTGGCCGCTCTACATCGACACCGACGAGAACGACACGACCAAGCACAAGACGCTCGATGACTTCAAGGCGAAGTACGGGACGACGGTCAACTACCAGGAGGTCATCAACGCGAACGACGAGTTCTTCGGCACGATCCGGCCGGCTCTCGAGGCAGGCGCGGACACCGGCTGGGACCTCGTCGTGCTGACCGACTGGATGGCCGCCCGGCTCATCCGCCTCAAGTGGGTCGAGCAGATCGACCTGAAGAACACCCCGCAGAAGGTCGCGAACATGCAGGACGTCTACAAGGGCGTCAGCTTCGACCCGACCGACGACCACCACGCGCCGTGGCAGTCCGGCATGACCGGCCTGGGCTACGACAACGCCGTGACCGGCGAGCAGACGAGCCTGAACGCGCTCTGGACCGCCGACGCCAAGTGGAAGGGCAAGGTCACGTTCCTCAACGAGATGCGCGACGCGGTCGGCCTGACGATGCTCAAGCTCGGCAAGGACCCGGCGCAGGCGACGAACGCCGACGCGGACGCGGCCGTCGCCGAGATGCAGAAAGCGGTCGACGCCGGGATCGTCCGGGCGTTCATGGGCAACGACTACGCCGAGGACATGGTCTCGGGCAACGTCGTCCTGGCGATGGCCTGGTCCGGCGACATCGTGATCAAGCAGGCCGAGAAGGAGACGCTCGTCTGGCACCTGCCGGACGAGGGCGGCATGCTCTGGACCGACAACATGCTCATCCCCAAGGGTGCCCAGCACAAGTACACGGCCGAGCTGATGATCGACTTCGTCTACGACCCGGCGATCGCCGCCCAGATCGCGGCGTACGTGAACTACGTGACGCCGGTCAAGGGCGCCAAGGAAGAGCTCGCGAAGACCGACCCGGACATGGCCGGCAACCCGCTGATCTTCCCGCCCGACGAGGTCCTCTCGAAGGTCAAGATCTTCAAGGGCCTGACCGAGGCAGAGGAGACGTACTTCAACGACAAGTTCTCGACCCTCCTCGGCGGCTGACGCTGCGGGCGGGGCGGTAGGCGGCGGAGTAGACGGCCGGCGATGGGCGCGCGACAGCGGATCCTGAAGCTCACGCCCTATCTCCTGCTGGCGCCGGGCATCCTGTGGCTGCTCGTCTTCTACGTGTACCCGGCGATCCAGATGTTCATCAGCTCGTTCTGGACGGGCACGCTCGAGACCGGCTTCACGTTCTCGCTGGGCAACTGGACGACGTACGTCGACGCGCTCACCCGCTACCAGTCGCAGTTCGCCCGGTCGCTCGTCTACGGCGCCGCGGCGACGGTCATCTGCTTCATCATCGCCTACCCCCTCGCCTACGGGATCGCGTTCCGTGGCGGGCGCTACAAGAACGTCCTGCTGTTCCTCGTCATCGCCCCGTTCTTCACGAGCTTCCTGCTGCGGACGCAGAGCTGGAAGATCATCCTGGGCGACGACGGGATCGTGTTCGGCCCGTTGAAGGACCTGGGCTTCCTGCCGCCGGAGTTTCGCGTCCTCGCGACGCCGGCCGCGGTCATCGCCGGCATCGCCTACAACTTCCTGCCGTTCATGACGCTGCCGATCTACGTCTCGCTCGAGAAGATCGACGGCCGGCTCGTCGAGGCGGCGAAGGACCTGTACGCGGGCCCGTGGCGACCGGGCGGCACGATCGGCGGGACGATCATCGGCGGACTGGTCGGCGTGGGGCTGGGGCTCGCGCTCAGCTATGACGCGCTGGTGATCGGAATCATGGGCGCGCTTATCGGCACGATCATTGGCACGTTCTTCGTCTCGGAATCCATCTTGCGCGTCGTGCTGCCGCTGTCGCTGCCGGGCGTGTTCGCAGGCTCCCTGCTGACGTTCATCCCGGCGATGGGCGACTTCGTCAACGCCGCCCTCCTCGGAAACACGCAGACACGGATGATCGGCAACGTCATCCAGAGCCGCTTCCTCGAGAACAACGACTACCCGACCGCGGCGGCCCTGAGCTTCATCCTCATGGCCGCGATCCTCGCGATGGTCGCGATCTACGCGAAGGTCCTCGGCACCGAAGAGCTCACGAGCGCCCGGTGACCGACATCGCCGTGACCCTGCCCGCCAACTCCCGGCCCTCGTCGGCTGTCCGGGCCGGCCGCTACGTCAAGGACCACCTGATCTACGTCTACATGGCCTTCGCGATCGCCTACCTGATGCTGCCGGTCGCGGTCATGGCCCTCTTCTCGTTCAACGACCCGCCCGGCAAGAGCAATGTCGCCTGGCACCAGTTCAGCCTCCAGGCGTGGCTCAACCCGTTCGGCGTGCCCGGGCTGTCCGACGTGGTCCGGACCAGCGTCATGGTGGCGCTCATCTCGACGATCGTGGCGACGGCGCTCGGGACGCTGATCGCGCTCGCCCTCGTCCGCTACAACTTCCGCGGCTCCGGCGTCACGAACGCCCTGATCTTCCTGCCGATGGCGACGCCGGAGATCGTCCTGGGCGCGTCGCTGCTGACGATGTTCGTGGCGATCGGGCGGCAGCCGTTCTTCCCGACGAACTTCGTGACGATCCTCATCGCCCACATCATGTTCAACATCAGCTATGTCGTCGTGACCGTCCGGGCCCGGCTGTACGGCTTCGACCGCCACCTCGAGGAGGCGGCGATGGACCTCGGGGCGAACGAGTGGACGACCTTCTGGAAGGTCACCTTCCCGATCATCCTGCCGGGCATCCTCGCCGCCGCGCTGCTCGCGTTCAGCCTCTCGATCGACGACTATGTGATCACCTCGTTCACCGCCGGCCGGACGAACACCTTCCCGATCTTCATCTGGGGATCGGCCCGGATCGGGGTGCCGGTCCAGGTCAACGTGATCGGCACGACGTTCTTCCTGATCGCCGTCGGCTTCGTGGTCGTCGCGACGTTCATCCAGGGACGCCAGAACCGCCCGCCCAAGGTCGTCGATCGCCCCGACGCGACGCCGACGCCGGCAGCGGAGCGCGCCCTCGCCCCCGCAGCAGAGGCCTGACATGGTCGACACCGCACCCGCCCCCCTCGAGTCCGGCCCATCGTCCACCGCGCCGCTGCCGGACCTGCCCGACCTTTCGGTCGTGCCGCCGGTCTGGGGCCGGATCACGAACCTCGTCGTCGAGCGCGGCGAGGGGTCGTGGCTGATCACCCGCGACGGCGAGCGCTACCTCGACTACTCGTCGGGTATCGGCGTCACGAACACCGGCCACGCCCATCCCCGGGTCGTCGCCGCGATCCAGGACCAGGCGGCGAAGATCATCCACGCCCAGCAGAACATCGCCTACCACGAGCCGGGCCTGCGGCTGTACGACCGGCTGTCGCGGCTGCTGCCGGGCGAGGGCTGGGGCGCGTTCCTCTCGAACTCCGGCGCGGAGGCCGTCGAGGCGGCGGTGAAGCTGGCCCGGATCGCGACCGGCCGGCCGGTGATCATCGGCTTCCGCTACGGCTACCACGGTCGGACCGGCCAGACGATGGCGCTGACGACGGCGAAGGACGTCTACCGCGGCCATTTCGAGCCGCTTCCCGGGCAGCGTCTACCACACCGCCTATCCGTACTGCTACCGCTACGCCGGCGGCTCCCACGCCGCCGACGCAAACTGCGTCTGCGACTGGGAGGCCCAGCTCGACCTGACGTTCCACCAGTTCGTCTACCCCGAGCACGTGGCGGCGATCATCGTCGAGCCGGTGCTGGGCGAAGGCGGCTACATCGTGCCGCCGCCGGGCTTCCTGCCACGGCTTCGCGAGATCACCCGCCAGCACGGCATCCTGCTGGTCGCGGACGAGGTCCAGACTGGCTTCGGGCGGACCGGCGAGCTGTTCGCGATGCAGCACTGGGGCGTCGAGCCCGACATCACCGTCATGGCCAAGGGCATCGCGTCCGGGCTGCCGCTCAGCGGGCTGATCGCGAAGCGCTCGCTGATCGACAAGTGGCCGGCCGGCTCGCACGGCGGGACGTACGGCGGCAACGTCGTCGCCTGCGCCGCGGCCAACGCGACGCTCGACGTCATCGAGGACGAGGGCCTCGTCGCGAACGCCCGCGAGCGGGGCGACGCAGTTCCTCGCCGGCCTGCGGGCCCTCGCGCCGAAGTACCGCTCGATCGGCGACGTCCGCGGCCTGGGGCTGATGCTCGCCCTCGAGTTCGTGAAGCCCGGCGAGGGTGACGGCCGCGTCCCCGACCCGGACGTCACGAAGCGCGTCCAGGCCGAGGCGCTCGCCCGGAAGCTGATCGTGCTGACGGCCGGGACCTACGTGAACGTCGTCCGGATCATCCCGCCGCTCGTGACGACGGCCGACGAGGTCGACCTCGCCCTGCGCACGATCGACGAGAGCCTGGCGGCCGCCGGTGCCTGACTCCAACGAGCTGCCCGCGGATGCCCGCGCGCGACTCGATGCGTTCACCGCGGCGCTGGAACGGATCAACGTCGGCGACATGTCGCTGTACGCGATCCCGGGCGACGAGGCCGAGATGGATCGGGCGAGGCAGGCGGCGCACGCTGTCGCTCGCGAACGCGGGCTCGAGCCCGCCCTCGAGGCCGCGCGCCAACAGGTGCTTGCGTTCGTCGCAGAGGACTACCGCGAGACCTCGGCCGGACTCGGCTTCCTGGGCGGTGGCGCGCCCACCGTCGGCTTCGGGGCGGACGACGATCGACTTCGGATCATGCAGTCGCTCGCCGATGCGGTGATGGCGGTCGTCCTCGGCGATGCGCTCGACGAGTCCGACCGGGACGAACTGCTGGGAGCCTGGGACGAGATCCTGGCGGAGTGACCGCGCGCACGTCGGAGGGCTCGGCCGCTGAGCGTCATCGAAGTCGTCCCGGCGACGGCCGCCCGCTGGGACGACGTCGTGACGATCCTCGGCGGCAACGGCGACAAGGGCTGCTGGTGCCAGGCGCCGCGCGGCCGCGCGGTCGGCTACGGCAAGAGCAAGCCGGGCGCGCGGCCGCGCGGCGCTGCGTGAGCAGCTCGAAGACGAGCCGCCGGCCGGGATGCTCGCCTACGTCGACGGCGAGGTCGCCGGTTGGTGCGGGTTCGGGCCGCGGCCGCGGCTGCCGCGTCTCGAGCGTTCCAGGACGATCCCGAAGGTCGACGACGCGCCGGTCTGGTCGATCCTCTGCTTCAACGTCCGGGTCGGGTACCGCCGGCGGGGCGTCGCCGCGGCGCTGCTCGACGGCGTCGTCGACTACGCCCGGCGCTCCGGCGCGCCCGGCGTCGAGGCCTACCCGATCGATCCCGGAGGCGGCCGCGTCGACGTCTCGTTCGGCTACGTCGGCGTGACGCCGATGTTCGAGAAGGCCGGGTTCCAGCGGATCGTCGAGACGGCCGCCCACAGCGACCGCCGCCCACGGATCCTCATGCGGCTGATGTTCTGACGTCGTCACTCGCCGGCGGGCGGCGACGGCGAGGGAAATCGGATCGTGATCTGCCGGACCCCTTTCCGGAACGCGCGCATGCCCCGGGTCAGCTGGAGGACGAGCAGAACCACGGCGCCGGCCAACCCGGCGAGCACGGCCATCGCGTCGCCGGCGCCGAGCGCGATCGCGACGAGGGCCGCGACCACGCCGCCGATGACGCAGTTGATGATCACGATCATCCCGCTCGTGCTGATGAAGCCGAACAGCACAGTGCCCACCACAGACGGGAACGTCGGCTGGCCGACCCGCGCGGCGACGTCCGGAGACGCTCCGGACGTCGTCAGGACGCCCGCCATGTCGTCGTAGCGACTCGTGACGAAGTAGGGCTCGAGCTCCGGCACCATCTCGAGATAGGCGTGGCGGATCCGGTTCATGCCCTGGACGGCGCGGGCATCGTCGGCGGTGGCCTGCGACACGCGGATGGACGTGGCCAGCCCGATGAAGAGGACGACCGGCAGGACGACGAGCGCGAACACGATGAACCGGTCGCGCATCACTGATCCGACGAGCGCCAGCGCCACTGTCGCGGCCGACAGTGTCGCGAGGAACATGCTGGCCCGGGCAAATGTCTCGGTCCAGGCGAGCGAACGCTGGGAGAGCAGGCTCCAATGCTCGGTCGTGAGGATCGTGAGCGCGCGTGGGTCCGCGAGGTGGGCCGGCCCGAGCCCGTCGCCGTCGCCGCGAAGCTGCCGCCGGTGGCCGCTCGGTCGTCGCGATCCTCGTCGTGTGCTCCTCCATGGCTCGCCTCCCTGCCTGAATCGGATCGGCGCCATCATGCAGCAGGGGTGTCACGCTACGATCCCGGCAATGACCCACCCCGACGCCGCTCCGCCCGCCGACCGGCTCGAGGCGTTCCTTGCGGAGCTGGGCCGGTTCAGCGTTGACGACCTGGCGATGGTGGCGCTCCCGGAGCCGGATCCCGACGAGCGGGCGGCGCTCCTCCAGCGGGCCGTCGACGCGGCGCACGCCGCCGATCGTCGCGAGGCGCTCGCGATGGCCCCCGCTCGGGCCCGCGAACAGCTGTTCCGGGCCTGGTCGCGTCGCGGCTACGAGCCCACGTGGTTCGGCCTGAACTGGGGCCGCTCGCTGGGCCGCGCCGACGACCGGGCCCGCCTCGTCGCCGCGGTCGAGGACGCCGCCGTGGCGGCGGTCGTGGCCGACCTCCTCTCCCCCGAGGATGTCGGGGCGCTCCGCGAGCCGTTCGAGATCGCCACCTCGATGGCCGGCGCCGGCGCCGTCGTCGAACCCGATCATCCGCGGCTCAACCGGGCGCGCGGGCCGCCGTCGTCGTGGTGGCCGCGATGGGCATCGGGTTCCTGACCGGCGCGTACGTGTTTGGCGGCGCCGTCGTCGCCGGCCTGCTTGCACTCGCACGACGCCGCCGGCGAGGTTAGGCGCGCGGCCGCGGAGGCGGCCGAGGACCTCGTCGTGGAGCAGGCCGTTCGTCGCGACGAACGTGCCCGCGTCGATCGCCCGGTTGCCGTCGAAGTCGCTGACCCGGCCGCCGGCCTCCTCGATGAGGACCGTCGGCGCGGCAGCGTCCCAGGACGACAGCCCGACCTCGACCATCGCCTCGGCGGCGCCCTCGGCGAGCAGCGCGTAGCCCCAGAAGTCGCCGAAGCCGCGCTCCCGCCACGCGGCGTCGAGGAGCGCCTCGAACCCGGGCGCGCGGCCCGACGCCGCGATCTCGCGGCCGCTGCCGTAGAGCACCTGGGCGTCCTCGATCGCGGCCACCCGCGATACCCGGATCCGACGCGGGGCGCCGTCACCCGCCCCGCCGCGGGCCCACGCTCCCCCGCCCCGCCGCGCCCACCAGCGCTCGCGGAGCGCCGGCGCCGAGAGGACCGCGGCCTGGAGCTCGCCGTCCCGCTCGACCGCGAGCAGCGTCCCGAAGAGCGGCACGCCCCGGACGAAGTTGTGGGTCCCGTCGATCGGGTCGATGTACCAGCGGGTCGGGGCGTCGGCGGCCTCGGTCCCGTACTCCTCGCCGACGAGGCCGTGGTCCGGGTAGGCGGCGGCGATGCGGCCCCGGATCGCGCGCTCGATCGCGGTGTCGGCCTGGGTCACGAGCGTCCGGTCGGGCTTCGTCGAGATCTCGAGGTCGCGCCGGAACGCCGAGCCGGCGATCGCGTCGGCCTCGTCACAGGCCTCGTGGGCGAGCCGTGAGCCACGCCTCGAGCTCCGCCTCGGGCCCGCGGGCGAGCGAGGCCGACCACGCCTCCCCGAACGGCGCGACCTCGCCGCTCACGAGCGCAGCCGCTCGCCGGCCGGGTCGTAGAGCGGCTCGCGCGCCACCTCGAACCCGATCCACTCGCCGAAGAGGGCCACCTCGCCGCGCGTTCCGACCCCGCAGTCGGGCGGCAGGTAGGCGTAGGCGATCGACCGCTCGACGGCGTAGCCCTGGCCACCGGACGTGACCCGGCCGACGACCGCGTCGCCGACGCGGACCGGCTCGTTGCCGAGGCACACCACCAGTGGGTCGTCGAGGACCAGGCATCGCAGCCGCCGTTCCGGGCCGGCCGCCTTCGTCGCGACGAGCGCATCCCGGCCGATGAACGCCGTCTCCTTGTCGAGCCGGACGGCGAACCCCAGACCGGCCTCGTAGGGGTTCTCGTCGGGCGTGATGTCCGACGACCAGACGCGGTAGCCCTTCTCGAGGCGGAGCGCGTCGATCGCCCGGTAGCCGGCGGCGACGAGGCCGTGCTCGCGGCCGGCCTCCCACAGCGTGTCCCACAGCGCGCCGCCGAACTCCGCGTGGGCGTACAGCTCCCAGCCGAGCTCCCCGACGTACGTGACCCGGAGCGCGTAAACCGGGACCCGGCCGACTGTGATCGCCCGGGCGGTCATGAACGGGAAGGCCTCGTTCGAGAGGTCGTCGGTCGAGAGCGGCGCGAGGAGGTCGCGGGCGGCCGGCCCCCACAGCCCGAAGCACACGCGGCCCGACGTGATGTCGTTGAGCAGCAGAGTGCCGTCGGCTGGCAGGTGCTTCCGAAGCCAGCCCAGGTCGTGCTGGCCGAACGCCGTCCCGGTGACCAGCAGGTAGCGGTCCGGCGCGACGCGGGTCACGGTCAGGTCGGTCTCGATCCCGCCGCGCGAGTTCAGCATCGAGGTGTAGACGACGCGCCCGACCGGGACGTCCACCTCGTTCGCGCAGAGACGCCCCAGGAACGCCGCCGCGCCGCTGCCGATGACCTCGATCTTCGCGAAGCTCGTCTCGTCGAAGATCGCGACGGCCTGCCTCGTCGCCAGCGCCTCGGCTGCGATCGCCGGGCTCCAGTGCTGGCCGGCCCAGCCGCGAGGCCGACGGGCCTCGAGCGCGGCGCGGCCGCCCCAGCGCGGGTCGTCGGCGTTCGGCTCGAACCAGTTGGGCCGCTCCCAGCCGCTCTTCTCGCCGAAGACCGCGCCCAGGGCCGTGAGCCGCTCGTACGTCGGCGACGTCCGCAGCGGCCGGCCGGCCTGGCGCTCCTCGTTGGGGTAGTGGATGTCGTAGTAGGTCGAGTAGACCTCGGTCGTCCGGGCGAGCGTCCACTCGCGCGACCGCCAGTGCTGGCCGCCGAAGCGCCGGATGTCCATGTGCCACAGGTCGAGCTCCGGCTCGCCGTCGACGATCCACGACGCGACCTGGCGGCCGATCCCGCCGGCGCCGGCGATCCCGTGGGCGCAGAACCCGGCGGCGACGAAGAACCCGCGGACGTCCGATTCCCCCAGGATGAACTCGTTGTCGGGCGTGAAGCCCTCGGGCCCGTTGATCATCCGCGAGACGCCCGCGTCGGCGATCGACGGCACGCGCCGGACGGCGCCGGCCATGATCTCCTCGAACCGCGGCCAGTCGGGCGCGAGCAGCTTGCCGTTGAAGTCCGCCGGGACGCCGTCGAGCGACCACGGTGCCGGGTTGCGCTCGTAGCCGCCCATGCACAGCCCGCCGACCTCCTCGCGGAAGTAGACGAGGTTGTCGGGGTCGCGGAGCTGCGGCAGCCCGGCGTGGACGCCGTCCAGCGCCTCGGTGAAGAGGTACTGGTGGGCCATCGGCACGATCGGGATCGTGACGCCGGCCAGCCGGCCGATCTCCGGGGCGAACATCCCGCCGGCGTTGACGACGACGTCGGTTGCGATCGTCTCCCGCGAACCGTCGCGGAGCTCGACCTCGACGCCCGTCACGCGGCCGCGCTCGACGCCGATCGAGACGACCCGCGTATGGGTCCGGACCGCCGACCCCGCGCTTCCGCGCGCCGGCCGCGAGGGCCTGGGCCAACCCGGACGGGTCGAGCCAGCCGTCGGTCGGCAGCCAGACCGCGCCGAGGACGCCGTCGGTCGACATCAGCGGGAAGCGGTCGCGGGCCTCCGACGCCGAGATCAGCTCGATCGGCAGCCCGAACGTCTGGCCCCAGCCGGCCTGGCGCTGGAGCTCCTCGAAGCGGGCCCGCGACGATGCGAGCCGGAGCGACCCCACGCCGTGCCACGACGGGTCGACGCCCGTCTCCGCGGCGAGCCGCCCGTACAGCTCCGCGCCGTACATCATCATCTTCGTCAGCGTCACCGATCCGCGGAGCTGGCCGACGAGCCCGGCCGAGTGGAACGTCGACCCGGACGTAAGCTCCGCGCGGTCGACGAGGACGATGTCGGTCCAGCCGCGCTCGGCGAGGTGATACGCGACCGACGTCCCGCCGACGCCGCCGCCGATGATCACCGCCCGGGCATGGTCCGCCATCGGCGCCAAGCCTATCGGCTCAATCCCCGGTCGTGCGGCTCAGTGGCACGGCGCGCTGCCGGAATCGGTGACCTGGCTCGCGGCCGGGATCCACTGCCAGTCGTACGACTGGGCGTGGAGCGTGAACTTGATGACGCCCGGCCCCAGCGAGAGCCGGAGCTCGCTGTTCGCGACCGGCTTCGCGAAACCGCGGAGAGAGGCGCCGCCGGTCCCGACGACGAACTCGCGGATGCCGCGCTGGCGGTCGATCCGACCCTCCGGGTCCTGCGGCGCGAACCGCTCGTAGTCGTGGTCGTGACCGTTGACGACGACGTCTGCGCCGGCCGCGTGGAGCGCGTCCCAGAACGGCCCGACCGAGGGGTCGTTGCCGTGCTCGTCGCCGGAGCTGAAGCGGGGCTGGTGCCAGATCGCCATCGTGCAGAACGCGGGGTGGGCCACGAGATCGGCGGCGAGCCACGTGCCCTGCTTGGAGTCCGCGCCGCAGCCGCCGACGTTCGCGCAGTTCGCGTCGAGGACGATCACGTGCCACGCCCCCAGGTCGTACGAGTACCACGTGTCGCCGGCGTCGTTGACGGCGGCGGCGCCGAAGTAGTCGCGATAGCCCTGGGCGTTCTGGGTGAGCCAGTCGTGGTTGCCGGCGGCCGGCCGGGTCCGGTCCTTGAAGCGGCCCCACGTCGGGTCGTAGCAGTTCGCGAACTCCTGCGCGGAGCCTGTCTCGTAGGCGTTGTCGCCGGCGGTGAAGACGGTGCCGGCGATGCCGTCGATCAGCTTCGCGGTCTGCGTGTCGCCGTCGAGGCCGCAGCTCGCGATGTCGCCCGCACCGACGAGGACCGGGTCGCCCGACGGCGAGGGCGCCGGCGTGGCGGGTGCTGGGGCGACCGGCGTGGCGCTTGCCGACGGGGCCGGCGAGGGGGATGGCGCGCCCGACCCGGACGCCGGGGGCGACGTCGCCGGCGGCACGGATGCGGCCGCTTCCGACGGCGGCGGCGCGCTCGTCGACCCGGGCGTCCCGAATGCGACCCCACGGAATCCGAGCGCCAGCCCGGCGAGGACGATCAGCGTCCCGAAGAAGGCGATCGCCGCGAGGCCGAGCGTCCGCGCCGTCGAGCGCGGCTCGGTCGGCGGCGGCTGCGAGTCGGGATCGGACGGGCCGGCGGCACCGGTCGGGTCGTCGGTGGTGTTCGCGCCGGGAAGCCCCTCGTCGGCCATCGGCAGGAAGCCTAGCGGACGACCCCGGGATCAGTCGCCGGCGGCCTCGCGGAGGGCTCGCTCGAAGGCCGGCGTCGTCGACCCGGCGAGAAGCCGCTCGAAATGCTCGCTGGCGTACGCGACGAAGTCGACGTCGAGCGTGCTGATCCCCTGCTGGAGCACGCCCCACATCGCCTCGCGGAAGTCGGACACCGTCCGCATCAGCGTCAGGCGAGCGAGGCGGTCCGGCCGGACCCCGCCCTCATACGCCGCGAGCAGCGCCGCGTCCTCGTCGGGCGCCAGCTCGTGGTTGATCGAGAAGTTTCCGAGGTCGAAGAACGGGTCGCCCATCCCGGCGTACTCCCAGTCGACGATCCGGATCCGCGTCCCGTCGTCGATGAAGTTCGCATTGAGCAGGTCGTTGTGGCACGGCCGCAGCTCGACCGGGTTCGTGAGCAGGGCGAGCTCGATCCGGCGCGTCGTCGGCCTGGGCCAGCTCGTACTCGGGCGGGATCGCGACGCCCCGGGCCAGCGCCAGCGCCCGGTACGCCTCGACGATCCGGTACGGGATGAACAGGCCCGGGATCGCCGGGCCGTCGTGGACGCGGCGCAGCGACTCCGCGACGCGGACGAGCGTGTCGGGCCGGTGGACGGCCTCGTCGCTGACCGCCGAGCCCTCGATGAACCGCGTCACGAGGTAGCCCTCGGGGCGGATGAACGCGGTCACCTCCGGGCCGACGCCGACGCCAGCGGCCGCGACGGTCGCCGCGTGCTCGACCTCGCGGCTGATGCCCAGGAGGTGCGTGTCGTTGCCGGCGAGTCGGATCACCCAGCGCTCGGCCGTGTCCGGCGCCGAGACGAGGAAGTTGCGGTTCGTGATGCCGCCGCTGAGCGGCCGCAACGTGAGATCGCGGCCGTGGAGGTCCGGGACGCGCTGCATCGCCGCGACGAGCGCGTCACGCAGCTCGCCGCGCAGGATCTCGTCGTCGAGCCCGGTCATGCGACGCGGACGTGAAGAGGCGGCGCGCCGTCGGCCGGTCGCGCCGCCTCGAGGTGGGTCACGGATGCGCTCGCGCGGTCAGCCGATCACCCGATCGTGGCCTCGCCGGTCACGGCGTCGGCCGACTCGACGTCGGCGGCCCGGCCGCGAACCGAGACGGCGTAGTAGATCACGCCGACCACCGCGAGCACGCCGACGAGCGTCTCGAAGATCGGCCACGCCGGCATGCCGCTGATCGTGTTGCCGAACGGCTTGATGAACGTGTCGATCGTCGGGTTCGTGAAGGCCCGTCCCGCACCGCCGAAGTTCCCGAAGAGGTTGGGGTCCTGCCAGATCGCGATGTTGAGCAGCATCAGGCCGCCGTAGACGATCGCGAGGATGTTGACGGGCTTGCCCCAGCGGCCGAGGTTGAACCAGCGCCGGCTTGTGGGGCCAGCCCCGGAACCGGGCGGCGAGGACGCCGATGTTCGTCAGCAGGTAGCTGAAGTAGATCAGCCCGGTCGCGGCGATCGAGACGCTGAACCCGCCGAGCGGACCGATCACGAGGATCGGGATCGCGGCCAGGATGCCGACGGCGATCGCGGCGTTGGCCGGCGTCCTGAACGTGCCGTTGACGTGGCCCCAGATCGCGCCGCCGGGAAGGTGCCGGTCGCGGCTCATCGAGAACATCATCCGGGTCGCCGCGCCCTGGATCGCCAGGGTGCAGACGAAGACCGACGCGAGGATCACGAACAGGTAGACCTCGCCGACCGTGACGCCGGTCCCGAGGATGTCGTAGGTCAATGTCGACTGGATCGTCGTCGCGATCGGGAAGCCCAGCGCCTGGCCCTCGGCGATCGCCGCGGGCATGTCGGGGATCGCGAGGATCACCGCGACGAGGAACACCGTCCCGACGAGGCCCGACACGATGACCGACCAGATGACGCCGCGCGGCGCGTGGCGGCTCGCGTCGATGGTCTCCTCGCCGAACGTGCCGGCGGTGTCGAAGCCGTAGACGACGAACAGCGCCATGAACATGCCGAGCGCGAACGCCGGCAGGTATTGGCCGCCGGTCGCGGCCTCCGTCCCGGCGGTGTCGAACAGGACGCTCGGCGACTGGTTGTTCGCGAAGAACAGGAGGATCAGCGCGAACACGAGCATCCCGAGGATCTCGGTGCCGACGCCGATGTTGTTGAGGATCGACATCAGCCGCACGCCGAACGCATTGATGAGCGTCGTGAGCAGCAGGGCCGTCAACGAGATGAAGGTGAACATCGTCGTCAGGCCGGTTGGGTCGGGCGAGTCGAGGAACGCGGGCTGGCTCTCCGGGTTGGGACCGTGGATTCCGTCGACGACGAACGCGACGATGACCGCGACCGCGGTGACGGTCACGACCTGGGCCCAGAAGTAGAACCAGCCGGTGAACCAGCCGAGCGTGCGGTTCGAGAGCCGCTTCGACCATTGGTAGATCGAGCCCGCGACCGGGAAGTGGCTTGCCAGCTCGGCGAAGACGAGGGCGACGATCAACTGGCCGATGATCACGATTGGCCATGACCAGAAGAACGCGGGCCCGGCCTGGCCGATGCCGATCGAGAAGTTGCCGTACGTCCCGGTCGAGACGCTGATGAAGCTGAACGCGATCGCGAAGTTCGAGAGGAACCCGAGGGTCCGTCTCAGCTCCGGCTTGATCCCGAGCGACTGCAGGTGGGCGTCGTCACGCGCCGCCTGGTCCTGGACCAATTCCGCCACGATCTCCTCCTCCTACCGCCGCGCCACGTCAGGCGCGAGACTGACCTCTGGAAGACGGAACGCGAGGACGCTCGGACTCTGGCTGCTCCCTCCCGGCAACCAACCTGCGCGGGAGCATAGACCTGCGGATTCCGGGTTGCAATGCGGCGTCGCGAACGTGATGCGCCGTGCGCGACAGCCTGTTCGCGTCGGGCCTACGGGTCGAGGCGGTAGAAGCGGAACGTGTCGTGCTCGACGGGCAGGATCGTGACGCTCGAGAAGCCGGCCTGGGCCGCGAGCTCCCGCATCCGGGCCGGTCGGAGCACGGTCCCGGTCCCGATCGAATCCGGTTCCGCGAGCGAGTTCGGCAGGCAGAACAGGACGCTGTAGCCGTACATGATCCGCTCGACCTCGTCGCCGGGCGCCACGAACGACTCGCCGACCTTCTCGTCGGCGATGAGGAGCGCGCCGCCCGGAGCGAGCAGGCCGCGTGTCGCCGCCAGCGCCTCGACCGGGTGGGACATGTCGTGGACCGCCTCGAGGATCAGCGCGAGGTCGTACGTTCCGGCGAGCTGCGGGTCACCCGCGTCGCGCGCCTGGAACGTGACCCGGTCGGCGACGTCCGGGGCATCGGTCGCGAGGCGATGCGTTGGCCAGCGCGATCGAGCCTGTGTCCAGGTCCAGCCCGTCGACGGTCGCCTTCGGGTAGCCGCGAGCCAGCGCGATCGTCGACCAGCCGGTGCCGCAGGCGACGTCCGCGATCCGGCCGCCGTCCGTGCGGAGCCGGCGGTCGATGTCGCCGAGCGCCGGCAGCCAGTCCTGGGTGAGGCTGTGGATGAACTGCGGCCGGTTCGTCCGGTCCTGGGCGATGACGACGTCCGGGTGGCGGTCCCACGGCACGCCGCCGCCGGTCCGGTAAGCCTCGATCAGGTCGGCCATCGAGGCGCCGCCACCCACGAGCCACTGGGCCATGCCGGTCATCGACGCGGGACTGGTCGGGTCGACGAGGACCTCCTCGTAACCCGCCGGCAGCGAGTAGCGGCGAGCTTCGGCGTCGGCGGCCGCGTTGTCGACGTCGATGAGCGCGGCGACGGCCTGCTGCTCGAGCCACTCGCGCGCGTAGCGCGGGGCGATGCCGGCCGCGGCGGCGAGCTCGGCGGCGGTGAGCGGACCGCGCTCGGCCAGCGCCCGGTAGAGGCCAAGCTCGGCGCCGAGGTGGATCGTCAGCAGGTCGAACGCGCCGAGCGTGGCCTCGAACAGGCGTCCGACGAGGGCGTCGCGGCGCTCGGCCGCGTCCTGGGGTGCGGTCATCGTCACGGGGTCTCTCCTGGGCGGTCGGCGTCGTGTCCCCTCGCGCCGGCTTGGACGGAGCGTAGGCGTCCGCGGAGACGCCGTCACTGAACGAATGTAGGTGATTCCGGCCCGCTGTTGCAGCGCCCGTGCCGGCCCGCGGGGACCGGGACCGATCGCTCAGTCGAGCTCGGCGAAGTACGAGGGATAGACGACCCGGCCCCGGACGTCCGGCGTCCACGTCGGCGCGCGGCGGGCCATCCACGCCTTGTCGATCGGGCCGAGGTGCTCGGGCGGCAGGATGTCGAGCGTCCGGGCCCGGACGAACCCGAACCGCGGGTAGTACGGCGGGTGGCCCTGGACGACCATGACCGGCTCGGGTCGCCGGTCGGCGATCGCGAGCGCGGCCCGCGTCAGCGCCGCGCCGATCCCGGCGTTCTGGTGTGCGGGCGCGACGCCCAGCGGCGAGAGGACGAGGATCGGAACCTCCCCGTCGTCGGTCGCGAGCGGCAACGCGCTGACCATGATCTGGCCGACGAGCTCGCCGCCCAGCTCGGCGACGAGGGCCAGATCCGGCAGGTAGTTGGGCGACGCCCGGATCGCGGCGATCAGCGGCGGGATCTGCGGATCGCCGAACGCCGCGAGCTGGACGCGGTCGATCGCGGCGGTGTCGGCCGGCGTCTCCGGCCGGATGAGCAGCCCCGCCGGCGGGCGATCGGCCAGGAGCTCAGCCCTGGGCCGCTGCCGCGGTTGCGCGGAGCGCGTCCGGCATCGGCGGGTGCTGTTCGACCGGCTGGATGTAGCGCTCGACCATCGCCCGCGAGCCGTTCACGCCGAGCTCCGTGAAGAGGAACGCGATCTTGCGGCGCTGGGCGGCCAGGATCTCGTCCTTCGTCGACAGCTCCCAGAGCTCGCGCTTGAACGGCCCGATCGCCTTCTTGCGCGTCGTGTACACGAACTGCTCGTCGGTCTGGTCGGGCTTGCGCTCGTCGAGCGCGTTCTCGAAGACCCACGCCTCGATCTTCTTGTGCATCTCCGCCGGGAACGCGGGGTGCTCGTAGAGCGCGTTCTGGAAGCCGGTCGCGAGGTGGATCTCGGCCGTCTCGACCGCGGGGAAGCGGTGGAACAGCTCGTCCGGGAGCGTCGACGCCCCGTGCTGGACGGCGCCCGCGAGGCCGTGCTCTCGGGCGACCTCGCCCAGCCGCCGAATCACCTCGAAGTCGAGCTTGACCTCGGCCATCGACCCGTCGGGCAGCGGCACACCGCCGTGCGAGGTGCCCGTCTGGACGCTGACCTTGCTGATGCCGATCGCGCCCGGCGCCCGGGCGTCGAGCTCGCGCCGATAGCCCGCGAGGTATGTCCGGAGCTCATCCTCTGTCGAGTTCTTCTTGCCGACTTCGCCGATCTCGCCGCCGACGCTGACGGTCACGCCATCGGTCTCGAGCGAGCGGATCAGCGCGGTCAGCTCGGCGGCCCGGGCGTAGTTTTCGTGCTGCTGCTCGTCGAGCGTCGGCTTCGAGAGGTCGACGAGCGTCGAGGAATCGATGTCGATGTTGCGGTAGCCGGCGTCGATCGCGAGACGGCACGCGCGCCGGATCTCCTCGGTCATCGCCTCGGGGTCGACGGCGTACTTCTTCGCGTTGAACTGGTAGTGGTCGCCCTGGAGGAACACCGGACCCTGCCAGCCGGCCGCGATCGCTCCGGCCAGGACGGCCGCGGAGTAGTCGGCCGGCCGCTGGAACGTGTACGTCTGCTCGCTCCGGGCAAGCTCGAGGATCACCGCGCCGACGTCGGCCGCCAAGGCCGTCTCGTACACGGTCCGGGCCATGTCGAACGTCTGGGCCCGGAGGTTGATCGCCGGGACCGTGAACCCGCTCACCTCGCCCCGGGCTCGGGCGACGTACAGCTCCTGGATGCTCGCCGACCGCGCGCCGAGCTCCCTCGCCGCCTCGTGGATCAGCCACTGGGCTGCGGCGACGATGGGGCCGTCGGTCGCGAATGCCGCGGTCCAGGCGAGGTCGCGGACGACGTCGCCGCGGAACGCCGCGGGATCGTCGACGATCAGGCGATCGGCGTCGAGGTGGGCGGCGGCGCCGAGCCGCTCGAGGAGCTCGGGGACGGTCGTGGCGACGGTGGGCATGGACAGGTGGTCTCCGCGCGATTCGGTCGATGCCCCATGGTAGTCCGCGACGCCCGATCGGCGGCGCCGGGCGTTCCGAAGCGCAGCGTCGCCGCCCGGATCAGCGGCCCGGCTTCACCACCATCAGGAAGATGATCGCGAGCAGCAGGACCGTCAGCCCCATCCCGCCCCGCTGGATCCGCTTGACGAGGCCCATCAGCTCCGGCGGCGGGCCGCTGGCGCCTGGCGGCGGCGGCGCGGAGGTCAGCTCGACGACCCGCTCGACCGTCTTGCGCTGGACGAAGAACGAGTAGCCGTAGGCGATGATGTACAGGACGATCGCCACGCCGAGCCACCAGTTCGACTTCGACGTCAGGTCCAGCCCGAGCACGAGGATCATCACTGCTCCGGTGATCGGCAGCGTGATCCCGATCGGGTAGACGAGGCGGCCCGAGATCGTCTCGGAGATGCGGGTTGCGAAGTTCCCGTGCTCCCGCTCGGCGCCGCCCATCGCGCCGATGATCGGGAACGCGAACGACGGCCCGAACCCGGCGATCGCGCCGAGAATGTGCAGGAACAGCAGGTACGGGAACAGCCAGGCGAGCTCGGTCATGTGACGGCACCTCTTTCTCGCCCCCTCGCCGCCGAACTGTAGCGAGCCGCGGAGGCGCCCGTACGGCATTCCCGCGCCGTCATTTCGAAGTTCTCCCAGCAGACTTCTCGACAATGCGGGATGATCACGTGGTGTCCGGAATCAAGGGTCACCACTGCGCGTGTCCTGGGCGGGTCCTCGACCTGCTCTCCGCGCGCGTCCCCCAGCGGCGGGACGTCGCTACCGCGTAGAGTTTCTCCGGTCCGGACCCGCACCGCCGCCGCCGACCCCTAGCCCGATCGACGGAGGAACCCGATGGCCATCGAGGCACCAACCTCTGAGTACGCCCGCGCGCTCGCCGAGAACGAGCGCTACGCCGCCCAGTTCGACCACTCCGCGCTGCCCCTGCCGCCCGGCCGCAAGCTCGCGGTCCTCGCCTGCATGGACGCCCGGCTGACGGTCGAGGACGTCCTCGGCCTGCGGACCGGCGACGCCCACATCATCCGCAACGCCGGCGGTCTCGCGACCGACGACGCGATCCGCTCGCTCGTCATCAGCCAGAACCTCCTCGGCACCGAGGAGGTCATCGTCATCGAGCACACCGGCTGCGGGATGCTCACGTTCCAGGACGACGACGTCCACCGCGACCTCGTCGCGAAGACCGGCGCCGACGTCGACCTCGCGTTCCATGCCTTCCCGAACCTCGAGGACAACCTGCGCGAGCAGGTTCGCCGAATCCGAGCCCACCCGTGGGTCAAGGACGTGCCGGTCCACGGCCTCGTCTACGAGGTCGAGACGGGCCGGCTCCGGGAGGTGTCCTGAAGCCCGGCTCCCGGCGGGAGGGCGGCGCGATCGCCGCGGCGCCCTCCACTCCCTCCCCGGCGACCAGCGCGGGCAGACTAGCGGGGCTTGCCCTCGCGCAGCGTCGCGACGGCCTTCTCGATCCGGCGCTGCCGCGTCTCCTCGGACTTGGCGCCGGTGACCAGCGAGACGTGGTAGCCCTTGTTGCTGTTCGAGAGCTTGTCGAACGTGGCCCGGGCCGCGGGCTCGGCGTCGAGCGCGGCGGCGAAATCGGCTGGCAGCTCGACGGTCCGCGGCGCGGTGTCGAGGACGAGCTCGACGTCGACCTCGTCGCCGGCCTTCAGCCCGGACGCGGCTCGGTGCTGGCTGCTGACGCCGACCATGTAGCGCCCATCGACGGTCGCCACGGTGCTCCGGTACGTGTAGCCGTTCAACGAGACCTCGACCGCCGGCTTCTTGCTCGTGCCGAGGGCAGCGAGCGCCGCCGCCGGCACCTCGATCCCGGTCGGACCCGTCGCCTCGCCGAGGATCGTCGTCCGGTACGCGGTCCGCGGCGCCGCCTCGTCCGTCACGCCACCACCTTCGATCGTCGCGAGACGAAGTCGACCAGCACGTACTCCCCCAGCCGCTCGGGCGTCGCGTAGAACGCCCGGCCCCGGTTGAGTCGGGTCACGAGCGCGACGAACTCCGCGAGCGCCCGCGACCGCTCGAGCATGAACGTGTTGATCGTGATCCCGTCGCGGGTGCAGCGCTGGACCTCGCGGAGCGTCTCCTGGATCGTCCGCCGCGTCGGCGGGTAGCTGAACTCGACCTGGCCGTTCTCGAAGTGGGCCGTCGGCTCGCCGTCGGTGATCACCACGATCTGGCGCTGCCCGCCGTGGTGCCGGGCGAGGAACCGCCGGGCGAGCATGAGCCCGTGCTGGAGGTTCGTGCCGTACTCGTAGCCGTGCCAGGTCAGCTCGGCCAGCGCCTCCGGGCGGAGCTCGCGGGCGTAGTAGGCGAAGCCGATGACGCACAGATCGTCGTGCGGGTACTGCGTCCGGATCAGCGTGTCGAGCGCGACCGCGACCTTCTTCGCGGCGACGAAGCAGCCGCGCAGCAGCATCGAGCGGCTCATGTCGACGAGGAGGACGGTCGAGGTCCGGGTCAGCTGCTCGGTCCGGAAGACCTGGAAGTCGTCGGCGGTGAGGCTGACGCCGGGCGTGCCGCGGACCGCCGGCGCGTTCTCCGGCCGGCGGATCGCGTTCTCGATCGTGCCCCGGATGTCGAGGTGGAACGGGTCGCCGAACTCGTACGGCTTGGCGGTCTCCTCGCGCTCGCCGCCGCGGCCGCCGCGGTCGATCCGGTGGCCGCCGAACGCGTCCCGCGACAGCCGGGCGAACAGGTCGTCGAGGACCTTCTGGCCGATCCGCCGGCTGCCCCGCGGCGTCAGCTCGAGCCGCTCGCCACGGCGGGTCAGGTAGCCCGCCTCCTCGAGGCGTTTCGGGCGAGGTCGTCGAGCGCGTCGAGGTCGCGGACGGCCTCGTCGCCGACGAGCTCCGCCAGCTGCGTCGCGGTCGACCGACGGCGAGGTCGCCCGGCGACTCGACGCCGGCCAGCGGCGTCCTCGAGCGCGTCCATCGCCTGGAGCCGGCCGATCTGCTCGAGCGCGGGCTCGAGGCCCAGCCCCTCCTCGCCGCTCAGGTCGTAGCCCTCGCCGAGGCCGTCGGGCATGAGCTGGTCCATGTTCGAGGCGAGCCGGGCGAGGTCCCAGCGCAGCCGGTCGTCGCGGAGCAGCGCGTCCATCATCGACTGGAGCTCGGCCCGCTGCTGGGGCGTCATCGAGCGGAGCAGCGACTGCATCGCGGCCATCCGCTGGGTCAGCTGCTCGACGATGTCGTCGAGCGTCCGGGCGCCGGGGAAGAAGCCGCCGTGCTTCGAGAGGAAGTCGTCGACCTCGTCCTGGCTCGGCTCGCGGCCCTCGAGCCGCTCCTCGAGCAGCGAGTTGAGGTCGCGGACCATCTCGCGGTTCGCCTGGAGGTCCTCCGGGCGTCGTGCCCTGGATCGCCTCCGACAGGCCGTCGACGAAGCGGTCGAGCGTCTGGCTGCCGGAGCCGGTCGGTCAGCGCCTTGAACCGCTCCCGCGCGGCCGGCTCCATGAAGTCGTACTCCTCGAGCGACCGGATCCGCTTGCCGACGTCGCGCGGCAGCGACTCGAGCTGGTCGAGCCGCCGGGCGGCGGCGTCGCGGAGCATCTTCCGGAGCGCCGCGTCGGACGCCTCCGACGTCGTCCGGTTGGTCGGCGGCGGGTTGGCCGCCTCGTCGAGCCGGCGCTCGATCCCGGCCCGCTCGTCGGCGACGATCTCCTCGAGCTCGGCGCGGACGTCGGCGAGGACGTCGGAGACGTTGTAGCGCTCCTGGAGCGCGTCCCGCTCGCGCCGGAGCCGCTCGCGCAGCTCGCCGAGGCCGGGAAGGTCCGGCCGGGTCGCGATCGCGGCCGCGCCAGCCGCGCTCCATCAGGCGCCGAAGCGCCTCGCCCAGGTCGCCCTCGGCCATCACGTCGTCGGCCAGCGCGTCGAGGATCTCGTCGGCGTCGAGCGCCGGGATCGACTGGGTGCCGTCCCAGCGAGCGTAGCGGGCGGCCCGGGCGAGCAGCGGGTCGCGGCCGGAGATGGGGCCGGGACCGGCGCCGAGGTGCCGCGGATCGGGACTGTAGGCCGTCACCGGGGCGCCGCGGCGGTCATCGCCGGTAGACGGTGGCGCCGCCGGCTCGGTCCTTGTTGATCCGCCGCGAGAGGTGGAGGCCCTCGAGCAGGAACTCGACCGCGGACGCGACGACCGCAGGCTCCTCGGCGCCGTCGGTGACATCGAACGCGCCGAGCCGCCGGACCGCCTCGTGCATGCCCGGGATCTCGCGCATCCAGCCGACGTACTCGCGCGACGGCACGGTCTCCCCGGTCTCGACGACCAGCCCGTCCTCGAACGCGACGACGACGTCGTCGAGGTCGTCGATGTCGACCCGGCGGCCGAACGTCGCGTAGAGCGCCTTCGTGATCAGCCGCTCGACGACCCGCTCCTCGGGCGCCTCGTCGCCGACCGACTCCAGCTCGATCTTGCCGACCGTCGAGGCGATGACCGCGCCCAGGTCGGAGACGCGCGGCGCGGCCACGGACTCACCGAGCCGGACGGCCCGCCGGAGCGCCGCGGCCTCGAGGACCTCGGCGTTCGCGACCGTGACCCGGACGCTGACGCCGGAGCGCTGGCTGATCTCGGGCGAGCGCCGGGCGAGGTGGGTCAGCTCCGCGAGGAGCTCGTCGATGAACGCCGGGCACCGCCACGGCCGGCTCGCCGTCGCGCGGCTCGAAGCGCTGCTTCTCCTGGCGGACGATCGCCAGCTCGTCGTCGAGCGTCCGCGGGTAGTGCGTCCGGACCTGCGTCCCCAGGCGGTCCTTGAGCGGCGTGATGATCCGGCCACGGCTCGTGTAGTCCTCGGGATTCGCGCGAGGCGACGACGTAGAGGTCGAGCGGCAGGCGGACCTGGAAACCGCGGATCTGGACGTCGCGCTCCTCGAGGATGTTGAGGAGGCCGACCTGGATCCGCTCGGCGAGGTCTGGCAGCTCGTTGATCGCGAAGATGCCGCGGTTCGCCCGCGGGATCAGCCCGTAGTGGAGCGTCAGCTCGTCGCTGAGGTAGCGGCCCTCGGCGACGCGGATCGGGTCGACCTCGCCGATGAGGTCGGCGATCGTGATGTCGGGCGTCGCGAGCTTCTCGGCGTAGCGCCGGTCGCGCGGCAGCCAGTCGATCGGGGTCGCGTCGCCGTGCTCGTCGACGACGGCCCGGCCGGCCGGGCTGATCGGGGCGTACGGGTCGTCGTTGAGCTCGCCGCCGCGGACGACCGGCAGCCGCTCGTCGAGGAGCTCGACGAGGAGCCGCGCCATCCGGGTCTTCGCCTGGCCGCGCTCGCCGAGGAAGACGATGTCCTGGCCGGCGACGATCGCGTTCTCGACGGCCGGGACCACGCTCTCGCCGAAGCCGATGATCCCCGGCAGGATCCCGCGGCCGGTCGCGAGGCGGTCGAGGAGGTTGGCCCGCAGCTCCTCCTTGACGGTGCGGCTCGTCCAGCCGGCGGCGCGCAGCTCGGCGATCGTCGCCGGCAGCTTCGCAGGATCGAGGGACGGGGAAGTCACGGGCGCCGAGCGTACGACCCGGTTCGGCGGACCGTCAAACGTCGCCCGAGCCGTCGCGGTGCGTCATCGGAACCGCCGTCGTCCCCGGCTGGCGGCGGGGCCGCGACAGCGATGCCGCTCAACCGGACCTCGCAGTCGCCGAGCATCACGGAGCGGCGACGCGGCAGCGGGACGTCGACCAGGAGATCGACCGCGGCGACGCCTCGCGGCCGGGCCTGGACGATCCGCGCCTCCTGGCGACCGAGCGCGATCCGGACGACGCCGCGACCGGCCGGCTCGGCGCTCGTCGCGAGCAGGCGTCGGAGCCGTCCCGCGGCGACCGGCGCGGTCTCGGTGGCGACCTCGATGCCCGCGAGGCGGACCCGGCCGCCAACTGGGTGGCGCTGCTCGGCGCGCGCGGCGCGCTCGTCGGGTGTCCACTCCGCGCCGTCCAGGTCGTGCTGGATGAGGAACGGCGTCGTCGGGCTCAGCGCGGGTGGGTGGGCGAGCCGCCAGCGGACGACGCGGCCGTCGTCGCGCCGCCGCTCGCCGTCGAGCGGCCCAACGAACCCGGCGTCGGGCGGCAGCCAGGTGAGCTGGCGGTCGAGGTCGTCGACGGCCACGGCCCATGTCGCGAGCCCGCCGCCGCGTTCGATCGCCGAGAGCACGACGGGACCCAGCCAGCTCCGGGCTGGCCAGTTCGCCGTCGAACACGCCGACCAGCTCGAGGTAGCTGTCGCCCAGCCACACGAGCCGGTTGAAGGTGCCCAGCGCCTCATGCCGGCCGCCGCCGGTCGCGTCGAGGCCCAGCTTCTCGCCGAGTGTCGTGGCGGCCGCCTCTGGATCCTCGACGGCGAGCACGACGTGGTCGATCCCGGCGAGCATCGAATCAGTGGGCCGCGCCGGCGTGCCGATGCCAGGCGAGGAGGGCGCTCCGGGTCGCCTCGGCGTCGCCCGGGCCGGAGTCCGCGAGCGCCCTGAGGAACGTCGCCCGCTCGGCGAGCTCCGCCTCGAGGTCGCCGGCCTTCTCGCCGGCCTCGGCGGCCAGCTCCGGCATCACGCCCCAGGCGAAATGCTCCAGCCGGTCCTCGGCCTCGATCCGGGCGGCCAGCACCGCCGGGCCCTGGGGGCGGACGTGGCCAGCGCCGTCGCGGACCGGCGGCCGGATCAGGTGGGCGGCCGCCACCCGGCCGTCCGCCCCGGCGACGACGATCGCCCCGGTCGGTGGCCGGAGCGGGACCGGCTGACGCAGGACCTCCTCGATCGAGGCGCCGGGCCCGTCCGTCACGAGTTCCGGCGCCGCGGCGAGCTCGCGGACCGCGGCCGCGAGGTCCGCGCCGGTGCCCGGGACGACGTGGACCGCGACGCGGCGCGAGGCCAGCAGCCACAACAGCGCCGCCAGCTCGGCGTCAAGGCGCCCGTCGCGGATCGCGTCGACGATCGTCCCGGGCAGCGTGGTCATGCCCCGAGAGTAGACCGCCGCCAGCGCGATCGTCGGGTTGACGCCGCCCGACGAGGCGGGCACCGTCGGTGCCGTGATCGCGCGAGTTCTCGAATCGCCCGGGCCGTGGAAGATCGGCGCCGTCCTCGCCGGCGCCGTGATCATCGGCATCGCGTCGTTCTGGCTGACCTCCTCGACACCGAGCTACAGCTACCTGGGACCCATTTGCTTCTCCGGGATCGTCCGGGAGCCGGGCTTCGATCCGTGGTCCGGCGAGCCCCATGGCCTGACCTACCGGTGCACGAATGACCTGCCGGTCGGCATCCCCGGAACCCGCGACGTCACCGAGAGTCCGCCAGACGACCTCGCGAGCCGCCGCGCGATCCCGATCCCGGCGGGGATGGCGCTCGGCGTGCTCGCCCTCGGCGGATCTGCGGTCTTCGTCGAGCGACGCGAGCGTCGCGGCCGTTCCGCCACCGTCGCACCGGGACCCATTCCTGACAGTCGCTGACGCCGGGGCTCGCTAGGATCGGGTCGATGGCGCACGGCACCGTCGACATCCGCCCGCTGACCGCCGACACGTGGCCGGACCTGGCCGCGCTCTTCGAGGAGGGCGGCGACCCCAAGTGGTGCTGGTGCCAGTTCTACCGGGTCCGCGGCCTCGACTGGTCGAACTCGAGCGCCGACGGCAACCGCGAGCGACTCGCGACGCTGACCCGCGATGGGCCGCCGCCGGGTCTGGTCGGCTACCAGGACGGCCGCGCCGTTGGCTGGGTGAGCCTCGCGCCGCGACCGGCCTACGACCGCCTGACCCACGCCAAGCTCCTCGCCCCGATCGACGACAAGCCGGTCTGGTCGATCGTCTGCTTCGTCGTCTCCCGCACCGCGCGCGGCCGGGGCGTCGCGAAGGCGCTCCTCGATGGCGCGATCGCCTGGGCGAGGAGCGAGGGCGCGACGATCCTCGAGGCGTATCCGTCGGACGTGAAGGGCCGCAAGGTCCCCGCCGCCAACCTCTACCACGGCTCGCTCTCGATGTTCGAGGACGCCGGATTCGAGGTCGTCACCCGGCGCCAGTTCAACAAGACGACGCCGGTCCGGCCGATCGTCCGACGCAACCTGTGACGAGGCGGACGAGGCCTTCCTACGTCATCTGTCGTATTGCCGACACCGTCATTCCGCCATGTTGACTTTGTCGCCGGCCGGCGCGTAGACTCGCCGCCGGCGCGCAGATCGCTCGCCGTTGCACCCCTCTGATGGAGGTGGCTCCGAATGAGAATGAACCTCTTCCGGAACCCGCGCACGATGGCGCCCATCAGTGGCGTCGTCAACGGGAGATCTGTGCCCATCTCGAGCTAGGCACCGGGCGGTAGGACCGCCCCGGACGCGAGCCACGAGCCGTGGGCCAGACGGGCCCCCGGCTTTTTTGATGTCCTCCACCAGGACCGGCATCCAAGCCGCGAGGCCCACCCCGACGTCAAAGGACGTCAGCGGGACCCGCGGCTTTTCTCATGCCCGGACCGCCCGACGTCGACCAGGAACCCCGCATCGTTCCAGGAGCTCGAGACCAGTGACCGCAACCCTCGTCAGACAACCGAATACCGCCAGGGTTGTCGACAACGTCGGCGTCGTGGTGCAGGAATCCGTCGTGCCGGCGCTCGTGATCGATCGGGTCACGAAGCGCTTCACGGTCGGTCGAAAGCACAAGCCCGTGACGGCGATCCAGGACGTGTCGCTCCGCCTCGAGCGCGGCGACATCCACGGGATCCTCGGCGCGAACGGCTCCGGCAAGTCGACCCTCATCCGCCTGGTCAGCGGCCTGCTGACGCTCGACGAGGGCCGGGTCGAAGTCTTCGGACACGACCTCGCCACCGACGAGATGGCCGTCAAGCGGCTGATCAACCGGGTCAGCGTCGACGCCGCCTTCTTCAAGAAGCTCAGCCCGATGGAGAACCTCCTGTTCGCGGCCCGTCTCTACGGCAAGGACGCCGGCGAGGCGAAGCGCGAGGCGGTGGCGATCCTCGCCCGGCTCGGCATCTCGGAGAAGCGCGTCGGCCGGCCGATCGAGCAGATGAGCCGGGGCATGCAGCAGAAGGTCGCGATCGCGCGGGCGCTGCTGACCAGCCCCTCGCTCCTCCTGCTCGACGAGCCGACGACGGGCCTCGACCCCCGTTCGAAGCTCGACGTCCAGGCGTTCGTCGAGGAGCTCCGATCGACGCACGACGCGACGATCGTCCTCACGACCCACGACCTGGCCGAGGCGGAACGGCTCTGCGGCCGGATCACGATCCTCGACGGCGGCCGCGTCGTCGCCGAGGACACGCCGGACGGCCTCGTGGCCAGCGAGTCCGCCCGAACCGCGACCAGTTCATCGCTCCACGACGTGTTCATGACCTACACCGGCCGATCCCTCGACGACGACGTCGACGAGGACGAAGCCGACGACGAATCCGACTGAAAGGAGGTGATAGCAATGGAAAACAAGACCCTGTATCCGCTGGCTCTGTACCTGGCGAACGACGCGCGCGAGCGCGAGTTCAACGGCCGCGGCACGAGCCCGCCTGGTCGCGCGCGTGCCGCGTCGATCAGTCCGCCAGGCCGTCGGACGGTCTCTCGTCAACGTTGGCGCGAGGCTGGCCGGCGACGCCCCACTGGAGCTGGCCCGATCCCGCTGAGGGTCGGGCCGGCTCTCCCGAATGGAGACCGCCATGTTCAGCGTCGCCCATGAGCTGAAGGCGTCGTACGCCTTCGTCGAGCGCAACTTCTTCCTGACACGCCGCTACTGGGGCTGGGAGATCGCCTTCCTGGTCTATTCCGTCGCGGGCGCGCTCTCGATCTCGCTCATCGGTGCCGACCAGGGCAACCCCGAGTTGCTCCTGTCGCTGGTCGTCGGCGCGGTCTTCTGGAACTACCTCTCGGTCGTGTTCAGCTGGATCGCCGAGACGATCGCCGTCGAGCGCTGGGAGGGCACGCTCGAGTACACGATGATGGCCCCGATCCGGCGCTCGTCGCAGCTGCTCGGCTCGGTCAGCTACGCGATGGTCTACGGGCTCGTCCACACGGGCGTGATCCTCGCCGTGCTGATCCTCTTCTTCCGCCAGCTCGACTTCAGCGGCGGCAACCCGGCCACGGTCGTGACCTTCATGGTGCTCGGCTCGTTCAGCTTCGTCGGGATCGGGATGCTCGCGGCGATCCTGCCCCTGCTCTACGTCGAGCGCGGCGCGCAGATGGCGTTCGTGCTCCAGTCCTGCCTGCTGCTCGTGTCGGGCGTCTACTACTCGGTCGCGATCCTGCCGGACTGGATGCAGGTGCTGTCGCGCCTGTCGCCCGCGACGTACGTCCTCGACGGCGTGCGCAAGGGCCTGATCGACGGCGCGCCCGTATCGGCGCTCCTCCACGACGTGTGGCCGTTGATCGTCATGGGCGCGGTCCTGATCCCGTTTGGGCTGTGGGCGTTCGGACGGGCCGAGCTGTACGCGAAACGCACAGGAAAGCTGAAGAGAGTGGGATGAACGAGACGATCGTTCCAACGGAGGTCAACGCGCTGCCCGGGCGCCTGGCGGCGCTCGGCTGGACCGACGCGGTCGCGGCGGCGTTCGCGCCGTTCACCGGCACCGGCCTGGATCCGGCCAGGATCCTCGCCGAGGACCGTGGCTCGTACCTCGCCGCGACCGACGACGGTGAGCAGCGGGCGCAGGTCGGCGGCCGCTTCCGGTATGAGGCGGGCGACGACCCCGCGGCGTACCCGGCGGTCGGCGACTGGGTCGCGGTCGACCGCGGCAGCGGCCACGACGACGGGCCCGGGATCATCCATTTCGTCGTCCCCCGCCGGACGGCGATCGTCCGCCTCGCCTCGGGGAAGCGGACCGTCGCCCAGGTCGTCGGCGCGAACGTCGACATCGTGTTCGTCGTCGCGTCGCTCAACCACGACCTGAACCTGCGGCGGCTCGAGCGATACCTCGCGGTCGCCTGGGAGAGCGGCGCCGAGCCGGTCATCGTCCTCTCGAAGGCGGACCTCGCCGAGGACGCGGCCGAGAGCATCGCCGAGGTCGACCGGATCGCGGTCGGCGTCCGGATCATCACCGCCTCCGCGGTCGACGGCCGCGGCGTCGGCGCCGTCCGGTCGCTGATCGAGCCCGGCCTGACCGTGGCGTTCATCGGCTCGTCGGGCGTCGGCAAGTCGACGCTCCTCAACGTCATCGCCGGCGAGGAGGTGGCGACGGTCAACGCGATCCGCGAGGACGACGCGCGGGGCCGCCACACGACGACCCGGCGTCAGCTGCACCTGCTTCCGGACGGCGGCGTCGTCCTCGACACGCCCGGCATGCGCGAGCTCGCGCCATGGGACGCGGACGCCGGGCTCGAGCGGTCGTTCGCCGACATCGAGGCGCTCGCCGCCGCCTGCCGGTTCAGCGACTGCGCCCACGACGCCGAGCCGGCCTGCGCGGTCACGGCCGCGATCCGCGACGGCGACCTCAACGCGTCCCGGTTCGACGGCTGGCGAAAGCTGGAGCGCGAGGCCCGCCACCTCGAGCGCCGCGTCGACGCGCTCGCCCGCGCCGAGGATCGGCGCAAGTGGAAGGTCGTCCACAAGTCCGTCGGCAAGCACATGGAGCTCAAGTACGGGAGGGAAGCCTGATGATCGCCACCGAGTTCGAGACCGTCGGGCCGGCCATCCCGGGCCTCCGGTTCCGGCACTTCGCCGGCCGGCAGGACTACCCCGGCATGGCCGGCGCCAACATGGCCGCCCGGCGCGCTGTGGGCGTGGATGAGGCCGTCACGGTCGACACGCTCGCGAACCAGTACGCGCACCTCACCAACTCCGACCGCGATCGCGACCTCGTGATCGTCGAGCTCGACGGCCGGATCGTCGGCTACGCCCGGGTCGAGTGGTCGGACCAGAACGACGGCACCCGGACGTACGACCAGATCTGCATCGTCGATCCGATCGTCCGCGGCCGGGGCATCGGCTCGGCGTTGCTCGCCTGGGGCGAGGAACGGGCACGCGAGATCGCGGGGCAACACCCCGTCGATTGCCCGCAGTGGCACGGCGCCGATCTGTGGGACGCCGACGGCCGCGGGGTACGCCTCGTCCGGCGCCATGGCTACGAACCGGTCCGGACGTTCTTCTTCATGGTCCGCCCGACGCTCGACAGCATCGCGCCGGCCGTCGTGCCCGAGGGGTTCGCGCTCCGGCCGGTCGACCGGGACGGCCTGCGGCTCGTCTTCGACGCGAGCGGCAAGGCGTTCCGCGATCACTGGGGCTCGGTCGATGACGACCAGGCGTCGTTCGAGCGCTTCGTCGGCGACCCGCGGACCGACCCGTCGCTGTTCGTCGTCGCGTTCGCCGGCGAGGAGGTCGCCGGCGCCGTCCTCAACGTCATCGACGACGAGGAGAATGCGATGTTCGACCGGCGGCGCGGGCTGCTCGACTCGGTGTTCGTGCGGCGGCCGTACCGCCAGCGCGGCCTGGGCCGGGCGCTCGTCCTGCGCAGCCTCGAGGTCCTGCGCCAGCGGGGCATGACGAGCGCGAGCCTCGGCGTCGACTCGGAGAATCCCAACGCGGCGCTCCACCTCTATGAAGCGTGCGGGTTCGAGCGGATCCGCAGCAGCACGGCGTGGCGCAAGCCGCTCGAGCCGGCTCCGGGGCGGTGAGGACGATGACGACGACCGGGGCCGCGAACGAGGTTGGGGTGCCGGATCCGCCGCGGATCCCGGGGCTGCGGTTCAGGCGGGTCGACCTCGACGCCGACGCCGACGGCCTCGTCGCGCTGATCAACGAGAGCTCGATCGTCGACGACACCGAGATGGCGTTCAGCGCCGACGAGGTCCGCCACGACCTGACCCACAAGGCGAACTTCGACATCGATCGCGACGTGGTCGTCGTCGACCTCGATGGCCGTCTCGTCGGCGAGGTCGAAGTGAACGTCGTGGTCCGGGACGGGATCGCGGTCCACTCGATCGTCGGGTGGGTCCATCCGGACGCCCGGCGGCGGGGCATCGGCCGGTCGCTCGCCCGCTGGGCTGAGCGACGGTCGCGCGAGGTCGCGGCAACGTGGCCGGGCTCCGAGCCGCACGAGCTGGGCGCGTGGGTCGACTCGAACGGCGCCGGCGGGCTCGCGCTGCTCGAGTCCGAGGGCTACCGGCGCGTCCGCTACGGCTTCCTGATGACCCGGCCCCTTTCCGAGGCGATCCCGGACGCGCCGCTGCCCGCGGGTCTCGAAATCCGGCCGGTCGTCGAGGCCGACCACCGCCGGATCTGGGACGCCGATACGGAGGCGTTCCGCGATCACCCGGCTTCCGCGGAGCGGACCGAGGAGCACTATCAGAGCTGGTTCACGATGCCGAACCTCGACACGGCCCTGTGGCGCGTGGCCTGGGACGGCGACGAGGTCGCGGGATCGGTCTGGTCGCTCGTCTGGCCCGAGGAGAACGAGAAGCTGGGCCTCGGCCGGGGCTGGCTCGAGCACATCTCGGTCCGGCGGCCGTGGCGGAAGCGCGGCCTCGCGACGGCGCTGATCGCCGAGACGCTCCGGATGTTCCGCGACATGGGCCTCGACGAGGGGGCGTTGGGCGTCGACTCGGAGAACCCGACTGGGGCGCTCCGGCTGTACGAGTCGCTTGGTTTCCGGCGGCACAAGACCGGGATCAGCTTCCGCAAGTCGATCTGAGGCGGGGCGCGGGCTCGCCCGGCCGCCAGGGTCGGTGCCGCGCGGCACCGATCCGGGACCATCGGCCCAGTGGCGGCGGCGGCGGCCACGGAGCACGATTCCGGGCATGACCTCGCCCTCGCCATCGAGCCCGCGCGTCCGGGGCAGCGTCGCGATCGCCGCGGCGTGCGTGCTCGTCCTCGCCACCTTCGGGTTCGCGACGGCCCGGGTGGCGCCCTCGACCGGTACCCGGAGCGGTTACGGCTGCACCGTCCTGCCGACGACGAACGTCTGGAACCGCCGTGTCGATACGCTGCCGGTCCGCTCGGATTCCGCGACGCTGATCAACCGGATGGGCGTGAGCCGCTACCTCCACCCGGACTTCGGGTCGTACGCCGGCTACGGCATCCCGGTCAACACCGTCAGCGCGCTGACCCCGCGCAGCACCGTGAAGTTCACGTGGCCCGACGAATCCGACGCCGGCCCCTACCCGATCCCCGCCACGCCGAAGATCGAGGGCAACGGCGCGCCGGGCGACCGCCACCTGCTGATGGTCGACATGCAGGCGTGCCGGCTGTGGGAGCTGTTCGCCGCCTCGAAGGGCGGGTCGGGCTGGTCGGCGGGCTCCGGCGCGATCTTCGATCTCCACTCGAACGCGCTCCGACCGGACGGCTGGACGTCGGCGGACGCGGCCGGCCTGCCGATCTACCCGGGGCTGGCCCGCTACGACGAGGTGGCCGCCGGCGTCATCGGCCACGCGCTGCGATTCACGGCACCGGACACGCGCAAGGCCCACATCTACCCGGCTCGCCACGACGCGGGCTCCTCGACGAGCGTGACGTACCCGCCGATGGGCCTCCGACTCCGCCTCAAGGCAGGCGTGAACATCAGCGGCTACGGGCCGCAGGCCCAGGTGATCCTCACCGCGCTGAAGCGCTACGGGATGATCCTCGCCGACAACGGCTCCGCCTACTACGTCACCGGGGCGCCCGATCCGCACTGGAACGACGACGATCTCCACGGCCTCCAGGGGATCACCGGCTCGATGTTCGAGGTCGTCAACACGACGGGCTTCGTCAACGGCCCGTAGCCGCGGCAGCGCTAGCCGAGGAGCGCCCGGCGCTCCCGCACGAGCTCCAGCCAGGGCCGCTCCGCCCCGATCGTCGTCTCCCGGCCGTGGCCGGGCAGGACGCCCACCGGGTCCTCGAGGTCGAGCAGTCGGACGAGCGACTCGACGAGCGCGTCCGGGTCGCCGCCCGGCAGGTCGGTCCGGCCCCAGCCGGCGGCGAACAGCGTGTCGCCACTGAACAGCAGGCCCTCGTCGGCGGCGTAGAGGCAGACCGAGCCCTCGGTGTGGCCCGGCGTGTGCAGGACCCGCAGCCGGATCTCGCCGAACCGGACCTCGCCGCCCTCGGCGAGCTCGACCGCCGGGACGCACGGCGGGATCTCGAACGGCGCCCAGAGCGGCTCGGGGTGCTCGAGGCGGTCGCGGTCGAGCGGGTGGACGGCGATCGCGGCGCCGGTGTGGGCCTGGACGGCGGCGTTCTCGCCCATGTGGTCCCAGTGACCGTGGGTCGAGACGATCAGCTTGAGCGTCCAGTCGCGGACGGCGAGCTCGTCGGCGATCCAGGCGACCGACGGGATCGCGGTGTCGATCGCGATCGCCTCGCGGGTCCGGGCGTCGGCGAGGACGTGGACGTTCGTCGCGACCGGCCCGACGACCCGCGAGATGCGCTCCATCAGCCGCCGGCCGTCACGCGGCGGGCGACTCCAGCTTCGAGCGGATGCAGTCGAAGGTCTGGCCGATCATCTTGTTCGCGGTGCCCTCGATGAGCCGCGCCCCGACGCTCGCGATCGTCCCGCCGATCAGGACGTCGGCACCCCAGTCCATCGTCGTCCCGCCGCCGTCGCCGTCCCGGAGGGCCATCGTCGCGGTCGCGTCGACCGCGCTGCCGGGCGCCTGGCCGTGGGCCTTGATCACCGCCTGGTTCGGCTCGTCCCGCTCGGCGATCTCCATGTCGATGTTGAAGCGGGCGCTGATGAACCCGATCCCGACCTTCGCCTTCGCCTTGAAGTGGGTCTCGTCGACGATCTCGATCGTCTCGACGCCCGGCCCGCACGGCCCCACCTGGTCGGGGTCCATGAGGAAGGCCCAGACGCGCTCCCGGGGGGCGTTGATGTCGACCGTGCCGCTGAACTTCATGAAGCCTCCATGGAGTGCGTCCCGGGTGCCGCGAGGAAGACCGCCGGCTCCCGGACGAAGCGCGTCCGGCAACCGATCGAGCAGAACGCGTAGATCGTGCCATCGTGCTCGGCGAGGTGCCGGGCGTGGGCCGGGTCGACCTCCATGCCGCAGACGGGATCGGTCGTGACGATGTCGTCGGCGCCGGCGAGCGAGACACCGCCCGCCGCACTGAACGCGGCCGCCTCGGCGTCGCCCGCCACCGTCGCGGGTCCCGGCGAGGCCACGAAGTCCGCCCGGCCGCGCCGGACCTGGACGAGCTCGGCGAGGATCGAGAGCGCGACTTCCTCGGGCGTCTCCGCGCCGAGGTCCATGCCCGCCGGCGCCCGCAGCGCCGCGAGCCGCTCCTCGGCGAGGCCGGTCTCCTCGCGGAGCCAGGCGCGGACGGCCGCGGCGCGGGTCGGCGACGCGACGAGCCCGACGTACCGGGCGTCACGGCGGAGCGCCCCCGCGAGCGCCTCCTCGTCCCACTGGCCCTGGGTCGCGACGACGACGAACGGGCTCGCCTCGCGCTCGACCGCGACGAGGTTCGTGTCGGTCCGGACCGCGTGCGCCGCCGGGAACGCGGACGGGTCCGCGATCGGGTCGAACAGCGTGACCTGGAACCCGGCGGCGGCGCCCAGCTCGACGAGCGCGCTCGCGATCGGGGTGATGCCGGCGACCCACAGCTGCGGCTTCGGCAGGTTTGGTTCCACGTAGATCTCCAGCGTCCCGCCCGAGTGGCAGGTCATCACGAGCTCGATGACGCCGTCGGCGCGGCGGCCCTCGGCCTGTGCATTCTTCGAGAGACGGAGTAGCCGTGGCTGGCCGTCGGCGAGGGCGTGGAGCGCCTCGCGGACGACGACCGGCTGGGCGCACGAGCCACCGACCCAGCCCTCGATCGTGCCGTCGGGGTGGACGATGCCATGGGCGCCGGGCCGGGCCGACGTGGGCCGGGCGACCGCGACGACCGTCGCGAAGGCGTAGGGCCGGCCGGCCGCCGAGAGCTCGGCGGCCCGCTCGAACAGGTTCCGATTGGTGGCGCTCACGACGTCGGGATCAGTTGATCCCCTTGTCGTGGAGGATCGCCCAGACCTTCTGCGGCGTGATCGGGATGTCGATGTTCCGCACGCCGAGGTGCCAGAGCGCGTCAACGACGGCGTTCGCGATCGCCGGCGGGGCGCCGACCGTCGCCGACTCGCCCACGCCCTTCGCGCCGATCGGGTGATGCGGCGACGGAGTGGTCGTCTTGGCGACTTCCCAGGCGGGAGTCTCGACCGCCGTCGGCAGGAGGTAGTCCATGAACGTGCCGGCGAGGTTGTTGCCGTTGTCGTCGTACGTGATCGCTTCGTACAGCGCCGGCGCCAGGCCCATCGTGAGCCCGCCGTGGATCTGGCCGTCGACGATCATCGGGTTGATGATGTTGCCGCAGTCGTCGACGGCGACGAAGCGCCGGACGTGGACCTCGCCTGTGCCCTTGTCGATGTCGACGACGCAGATGTAGCTGCCGAACGGGAACGTCAGGTTCGGCGGGTCGTAGTAGTCGACCGCCTCGAGCCCCATCTCCATCCCCTGGGGGAAGTTCGTGTACGCCGCGAATGCGATCTCCTGGATCGTCTTGGCTCGATCGGGCGAGCCCTTGACGAAGAACTTGCCGTTCGTCCACTCGAGATCGTCCTCGGACGCCTCGAGGAGATGGGCGGCGAGCTTGCGGGCCTTGTCCTTGATCTTCCGAGAGGCCATCGCGGTGGACGCTCCCGACGTCGGCGTCGATCGCGAGCCGTACGTCCCGAGCCCGTACGGCGCGGTGTCGGTGTCGCCGTACTCGATCTTGATGTCGGAAACCGGGAAGCCCAGCTCCTCGGCGATGATCTGGGCGTACGTGGTCTCGTGGCCCTGGCCCTGGGTCTGCGATCCGATCCTCGCCAGCACCTTTCCCGTCGGGTGGACCCGGATCTCGCAGCCGTCGTTCATCTTCAACCCGATGATGTCGAAGTCGTGGGACGGGCCCGCCCCGACGATCTCGGTGAAGGAGCAGATGCCGATTCCCATGAGCTCGCCGCGGGCGCGCTTCTCGGCCTGCTCCCGGCGGAGGCCGGGGTAGTCGATGATGTCCATCGCCTTCTGGAGCGCGGCCGGGTAATTGCCGGAGTCGTACTCCCAGCCCGTCGGCGACTTGTACGGGAACTGCTCGGGCTGGATGAAGTTCTCCATCCGGAGCTGGGCCGGATCCTTGCCGATGTCGTGGGCGAGGATGTCGACCATCCGCTCGATCGCGTGGACGGCCTCGGTCACCCGGAACGAGCAGCGGTAGGCGACGCCGCCGGGCGGCTTGTTCGTGTAGACCCCGTCGACCTCGACGAACGCGTCGGGGAAGTCGTACGAGCCGGTAATGACATTGAACAGCCCGGCCGGAAACTTCGACGGGTCGGCGGCGGCGTCCGAGTAGCCGTGGTCGGCAATCGTCCTGACCTTCAGCCCCGTGATCTTGCCGTCCTTCGTGGCGCCCAGCTCGGCGTGGATGTGGTAGTCGCGAGCGAACGAGTCGGCCTGGAGGTTCTCCGAGCGGTCCTCGATCCACTTCACCGGCTTGCCGGTGGTCAGCGAGGCGACGACCGCGAGCACGTAGCCCGGGTACACGGGCACCTTCCCGCCGAACCCGCCGCCGATGTCGTGGGTCTTGACCCGGATGTTCTGCTCGGGCAGGCCGGCGACGAGGGCGAGGACGGTCCGGATGACGTGCGGCGCCTGGCTCGTCATGTGGAGCGTCAGCTGGCCCCGGACGGCGTCCCAGTCGGCGACACAGCCGCAGGTTTCGATCGAGGCGACGTGGATCCGCGGGATGTAGATGTCCTCGGAGATCGTGACCTCGGCGGCGGCCAGGGCCGCGTCCGTCTTCGCCTCGTCGCCCGACTCCCAATGCCAGATGCGGTTGTTCTGCTTCTCCGGGCCACGGTCGGGCCGGAGGACGAATGCGTCGTCCTCGAGCGCCTTGAACGGGTCGACGATGACCGGCAGCGGCTCGTAGTCGACCATGACCGCGGCCACGCCGTCGGCGGCGGCGTAGCGGCTCGTCGCGACGATCGCGGCCACTTCCTGGGCCTGGTACATGACCGTGTCGGTCGGCAGGACCATCTGCTTGTCGCCGGCGAGGGTCGGCATCCAGTGCAGGCCGGCCTTCTCGAGATCGGCGCCGGTGATGATCGCGGCGACGCCCGGGATCTTCAGCGCCTCGGTCGCGTCGATGCCCTTGATCTTCGCGTGGGCGTAGGGCGAGCGGACGATGTCGAGCCAGAGCTGACCCGGCAGGTTGAAGTCGTCGATGTACTCGCCGGCGCCGCGGATGAACCGCGGGTCCTCCTTGCGCTTGACCGAGTGGCCCATGCCCCCGACTTCGGGGGTCGTCTGGAGGGGTGCTTCTGTCGTCATCGTCGTGCCTCCCCGCTCAGCCGGCCGCAGCCGGGTCGGCCGAGACGGCCTGGCCTTCGGTCGTCGCGGCGGCCACGACCGGCGCGGACTCGGCCGCGCTCAGCTCGCCCGCCGCCTGCTGGATCGCCTTCACGATGTTCACGTAGCCCGTGCAGCGGCAGAGGTTGCCGCTGATCCCCGCCCGGATCTCTTCCTCGTCGGGCTCCGGGTTCTCCTTCAGGAGCCAGGCCGCCTGCATGATCATGCCCGGCGTGCAGAAGCCGCACTGGAGGCCGTGCTGATCCCAGAACGCCTGCTGGAGCGGGTGGAGCGCGGCGCCGTCGGCCATGCCCTCGATCGTCTTCACCTCGGCGCCGTCGGCCTGGACCGCGAGCATCGTGCAGGACTTCGCGCTCTCGCCGTTGACGTGGACGGTGCACGCGCCGCAGTTGCTCGTGTCGCAGCCGATGTGGGTCCCGGTGAGGCCGAAGTTCTCTCGCAGCAGGTGGACGAGCAGGAGCCGCGGCTCGACGTCCGCTTCCCGGGCCTCGCCGTTGACGGTGACCGTGATGTGAGATGTCGCGCTCATCGCGGCCTCCTCTATGCGAACGCGCGGGCGCGCTCGACGGCGGTGCGGAACGACCGGACGGTCATCTCCGCGACCATCGCCCGCTTGTAGTCGACGGGGCCGCGGAGGTCCGCGGCGGGTTCGCTCTGGGCGGCCGCCGCGTCGCCGGCGCGGCGATACAGCTCCTCGCTGGGAGCCTGGCCGACGACGAGCTGCTCGGCGCTCGTCGCCGCGAACGGGCTGGGCGAGACGCCGGTCACGCCGATGCCGATGCCTCGAAACGTGCCGTCCTCGGCGAGCCGGCCGACCACCGCCACGCCGACCGTCGCGAAGTCGCCGACGCGACGCTCGAGCTTGCTGTAGCCGCCGCCGACACCCTTGGCCCGGCGCGGGATCCGGATCTCGGTCAGGACCTCGGTCGGCTCGATCGCGGTCGTGAAGGTGTCGAGGAAGAAGTCACGGGCCTTGATCGCCCGCTCGCCGCCCTTGCCGCGGACGACGATCGTCGCGTTCGCCGCGAGCAGGGCGGCCGGCCAGTCGGAGGCCGGGTCGGCGTGGGCGACGGAGCCGCCGATCGTGCCCCAGTTGCGGACCTGCGGGTCGCCGATGCCGCCGGACACGTCCTGGATGAACGGGTACGTCTCGCGCACGATCGGGTTCTCGTTGATCTGGCGATGCGTCGCCCGGGCGCCGATCCGCAGGTCGTCGTCGGTCTGGATGATGCCGTCGAGCCCGCCGACGGCCTGGAGGTCGACGAGGATGCCCGCCTGGCCGAGCCGGAGCTTCAGCAGCGGGATCAGGCTGTAGCCGCCGGCGAGGAGCTTCGCCTCGCCCTCTCTCTCGTTGAGGATCCGGATCGCCTCGTCGAGGCTCCCCGGACGGACATACTCGAATGAAGCCGGAATCATCGCGCGACCGTCCTCCTCCACCGGATACGTGGCGTGTGGGCCCGCGGGTTTCGAGCGGGCATCGGCGGTGACGATCGGGCCGTCGGTCGAACCGGAAGCCAGGTTTCAGGGGAGGTTCGTCCGGGGTCCGCGCTTGGAACCTGAGTATGCGCCGGGGATCGTTTCAGCGTCAACGAACTCTGTTCAGTGACGCTGCACGGACGGGATCGCCGTCGGCTGTCGATTCCGGCCGAGCCGTTCGTCGTCTGGGGTGAACGGCGGACCAGGAAGTCCCCGACAGATGAGGAGGTTCCCGATGGGAGCTCAGGTCATTCACGTCGAGGTCACCGGCAAGGACGGAGCCAAGCTCCAGAAGTTCTTCTCGGACGTCTTCGGCTGGAGCATCGACACGAACAACCCGGGCGGCTACGGCATGTACCGCCAGGAGGACGGGCTGACGGGCGGGATCGGCGGCGCGCAGGAAGGGACGCAGGGCGGCGTGACGTTCTACGTCCACACCGACGACCCGAAGGGCACGCTCGCCAAGGCCGAGGCGGCCGGCGGCCGGGTCCTCATGCCGCTGACCGAGGTGGCGCCCGAGACGACGATCGCGCTCTTCGCCGATCCCGAGGGGCACGTCATCGGGCTCATGTAGTCCCGACGACGCACGAAGGCCGGGTCCGCGGTTGCGGGCCCGGCCTTCGTCGTTCTTCCCGAGCGATGATCGCGCTCGGCCGCGATCAGCCGACCTCGGCCGGGACCCTCATCGGGGCGCCGGTCTCGACGTACGTCTTCAGCCCCGAGACGATGTAGACGATGCCGCCCGCGAACTCCTCGGCGATCCTCGTCCCGGCGACGAGGCCGCTCGTGGTCACGGTCAGCTTCGAGCCGCCGTCGTCCTGGGGCTCGATGTCCCAGAGCATCGTCACCGGGCCGCCGGCCTCGGCCTCCGGATCCCAGCGAGCGTGGAACGACATCCTCACGAACCGGCCGGGGTCGACGTCGAGGACCTCGCCGTCGGCCGCGGTCGTGCCGTCCGGGTAGAGGTAGACGATCCGGCCGCCCTTCGACCAGTCCGAGTCGACGTGGGTGCCGTAGTAGTACCGCTCGGTCTCGACGCCGTCGGTGATCGCCCGCCAGACCCGGTCGGGCGACGCCTTGATGTAGACCGAATAGACGTGGTCGGGAGCGCTCATCGCCTCAGCCTCCAGGGTGCGCTTCATCGCCGCCATCGCCCCGACGACCGGCTCGGCGAACTTGCCGATCCAGCGGTCGTGGACGAGGCGGATCGGGACCGGGTTGAGGAAGTGGCGCTTCTCGCGCCCCTCGCGCCGGGTCGTCACGAGACCCGCCTCCTCGAGCACGCCCAGGTGGCGCATGACGCCGAACCGGGTCATCGCCGGCAGGTACGCGCACAGCTCGCCGAGCGTCTGGCCATCGCGCTCGAAGAGCCGGTCGAGGAGGAGGCGCCGGCTCGGGTCGCTGAGCGCCCGGAACGCCGGAGCCATCGGGTCGTCCGTCATGGCGGTGACTTTATGTGACTAATCAGTCACGTGTCAAGATGTCGTGCCGACACGCTCCCCACGCGAACAGCCCGCGCGTAGCATCCTGCTTCCGACACTGGGATGGGATCGGGCGCGCGAACGTCGCCGCCATCTCGTCCGGAGCTGTCGGACTGGGGGTGCGTAAACCGGGTGAATGGCGCACCGTCGGCGCTCCACGGCAGCTCCATGCGGAGTCCCGAGCGCCGCGCGACCGCGGACGACGATTCCAAACGCCCCCGACTCCGCCCCGGTCGCGCTATCGGGTCTCGATGAGCGACAACTCGTCGAGACGTTCAAACCAACGAGGAGGCAAGCCCCATGGCCGTTGAGCAGCAGGCCCAGACCCTGGCAGCGTTCGTGCTCGAGAAGGAAGCAGGAGCGAAGCGACTCCTGGAGGCGATCCAGAAGGTCGACGCGGTCGACGACAACGTGAAGGTCGTCGACTCGGCGATCGCCGAGCGGACGAAGTTCGCCGGCCGGGTCAAGGTCCACCAGTCCAAGGACATGGGCGCCATGAAGGGTGGCGTCCACGGCGCCGCGATCGGCGTGGTCGTCGGCGCGCTCGTCGCCGGCCCGGCCGGAGCCGTCGCCGCCGGCGCCGCCGGCGGGTTGCTCCACAGCCTGCGCAGCCGCTTCCACGACATTGGCATCGACGACAAGTGGATGCGCCAGGTCTCCAAGGAGATCGACAAGGGCAAGAGCGTCCTCTTCGTCCAGTACGAGGGCAGCTGGGCCGCCTCGATCGGGCTGATCGAGAATGCGATCAAGGCCGAGAACGCCCTGCTGATCCAGAGCACGCTGCCGCCCGAGACGGCGGCCGCACTCCAGGCGCTGGTCCTGCCCGCTGCCGAAGTGCTCGGCGGCGATGAGGTCGTTTCGGACTTCGAGGTCGATGTCGAAGAGGCCCCCGAGGAGGCGCCAGCCGAGGAGCCGGTCGCCGAGGAGGCCCCGGTCGCCGCCGCCGCCGCGGTTGCCGCGTCCGACGCCACGAATGGGCACACACCGACGGACGACCTCACGCAGCTCGTCGGGATCGGTCCCAAGGCCGCGTCGGCCTTGGCTGCGGCCGGGATTACGAGCTATGCGGCGCTCGCCGAGACCAACGAGCCGCAGCTTCGACACGCGCTCCACGAGGCCGACATGATGCCGCCCGGCAACGTGGCGACCTGGCCGATGCAGGCCTCGTACGCGACGAAGGGCGACTGGCAAGGCCTGATGAAGCACAACGAGAAGGCCATGGCTGGCAAGCCCAGGGCCGCAGCCGCTGCAACCGCGACGGCGGTGGCGGCCAAGCCGGACGACCTGACCCAGATCAATGGCATCGGGCCGCGGATCCAGTCGATCCTCAACGAGGGCGGCATCAGCACGTACGCCGAGCTGGAGCACGCGAACTCCGGCGACCTCCGCTCGATCATCGCCGTCGGTGGCGCCCTGCCGCCGTCGAGCCTCGACAGCTGGCCGACTCAGGCCTCCTACGCGTCGCGTGGGGACTGGTCCGGCCTGGCGAGCTACAACCGCCACTGAACGACACGCGGGTCTCCGCCCGGGTATCTCCCAACCCGGGCGGGGTCCGCAGCCGTCGGTCGTCGACGCGGGCCTGGAGGATCGTGGAATCTGCTAGCCGAGCAGCCCCCGTCGGGCGTCGGCCAGGCCCTTGTCGTTGCCCTCGTCGCCCGCGAGGCCGGTCAAGTCGCCACGGGTTCGGCGGCGCGAGAAGTACCACGCCTGGACCGCCCACCTGAACGCCAGGAACGCCGGCGCATCAGCCAGCTCGTCCGAGCCGAGCGGGCCCGTCCGCGCGTATGCCGCGAGGACGCCGTCGTCGGTATAGAGCCAGGCCGACGCCACGTCGTACATGAGCGGCCCATGACACGCCGCGCCCCAGTCGATCATCGCCACGCCTCGATCCGAGGCGAGGAACGCTTCCGGGGCAGGGTCGCCATGGACGATCCCCTGCGTCGCCGACCGGGCGATCCGCTCGGCGGCCTCGATCGCGTCGACGGCCGCCTGTCGGAGATCCGGTTCGTCGATCACGTAAGGCTCGAGCCAGTCCCATGGCCAGCGGGAGAGGGCGTCCGGGACGGGCGCGTCGCGGAGCAGCGCGTGGGCCCGTCCCAGCGTCTCGCCGACGAGATCCGTGTCGCCGTCGACGCCGCCCAGCTCGCGACCGTCGACGAACTCGAGCAGGGCGACGAGGCGATCGCCGCGGACGCTCGTCCGCAGCGGCGCACCAGTCCTGAGCCCATGCGCGTCGAGCCAGGCGGCGACCTCGAGGCCCGGCGCGTCGGTCGGGGCGGCGATCTTGAGCACATAGCGCTCGCCGCCGGCCGAGACCTCCCAGGTCGAGGAGTTCATCGCGAGCAGCGACGAGATCGTCGCGTCCGCGCCCAGCCACTCCCCGACGGCCTCGCGGGCGATCCCCTCGTCGCTCATCGGCCCATCCATGGTTTGTGAAGGTACCCCGATTTCGGGCGGCCAGGCAGGACGTACACTCGCCCGATGAGCGTCGGTGCCGGTGTCGCGATGATGATCCTGCTCGTCGCGACGCGGCCGTTCGAGGTCCGCGCGTGGCGCGCCGGCCGGATCTCGGACCGGACGGCCGCGCTCCTGATCCTGGGTCGCTTCCCGCTGATCGGCCTCGTCGTCGGCGTGCTCGGCGGCGCCGGGATCCCTGCCACCGCGCTCCTCGTCGGGCTGATGTGCATCCCGGCGGTCGTGCTCTACGGCTGGTCGCTCCGCCGGATCCAGCAGGCCCACGCCGACCTGCCTGCGACGCAGCCGGCGGAATCGGGCGAATGGCGCTGATCGACGCGTACGTCGCCCGGACGCCGCGCTCGCGCGAGCTGTTCGAGCGCGCAACGGGCTCGATCCCGGGCGGCTCGACGAGGACGACAGTCTTCAACCCGCCATACCCGCCGTACATGGTCCGCGGCGAGGGCCTTCGGACGTGGGATGTCGATGGCAACGAGTACCGCGACTTCCTCGGCAACTACACGTCGCTGATCCTGGGCCACTCCCACCCGGCGGTCGTCGAGGCGGTCATCGCCCAGGTCCGCAAGGCCTCGGCGTTCGCCGCGCCGACCGAGGTCGAGGTCGAGCTCGCCGAGGAGATCCGGCGCCGGCTGCCGTCGCTCGAGCGGCTGCGGTTCACGAACTCCGGCACCGAGTCGACGATGTTCGCGATCCGGGCGGCCAGGGCGTTCACCGGCCGGGACCTCGTCGCCCGCTTCGACCACGCCTACCACGGGACCCACGACACGGTCCTCCCCCACTCGCCCGGCGTCCCGACGGCGACGAGCGACCTCGTCGTCGACCTGCCGTGGGGCGACGCCGACGGTGTGGAGGGCGAGCTCGCCGGCCGCGAGCGCGAGCTCGCCGCGATCATCATCGAGCCGGTCCAGGGAGCGGGCGGCGTCCGGGCGGCCGACCCCGCCTTCCTCCGGTTCCTCCGCGACTACACGACCCGCATCGGCGCGGCGCTGATCTTCGACGAGATCATCGCCTTCCGGGTCGGGCCGAACGGAGCCCAGGGCCTGTTCGGCGTCGCGCCGGACCTCACGACGCTGGGCAAGATCGTCGGCGGCGGGTACGCGCTCGCGGCGTTCGGCGGCCGGGCCGAGATCATGGACCGCTTCGACGCCCGGCGGCCGGGCGCGATGAGCCACGGCGGGACGTTCAACGGCAACCCCGTCGCCGCTGCGGCCGGCCTCGCGACGCTGCGCGAGCTGACGCCGGACCGCTACGACCGCCTGGCCGAGCTCGGCGAGCGCCTCCGGACACGGCTGGTGAGCTCGATCGCCGGCGCCGGGATCGACGCCCGCGTGGACGGGATCGCGTCGCTGTTCCAGGTCTTCGCCGGCCCGACGCTCGAGGGCGAGGACGGGCTGACCGCGAGTCAGACGCTGTTTCTGGGCCTGCTGGTCGACGGGTTCCACCTCGCGCCGCGCGGCATGGGCGCGATCTCGACGCCGGTCACGGAACGCGACGTCGACGACCTGGCGGACGCGATCGTCGCGCGGCTGGCCGCGATGTCGAGTACGGCGGGCAGGGTTCCGGCCGCTACCCGCTGACCGAGGGCGGCGACCAGGTCAGGATCCCCACCTGACCGACCGGCGGCGCGGCCAGCGTCCAGCCGTCGTCGTCGCGCTCGCGGGCCATGTCGCGGAGCGCCGCCCGGAAACGCCGGTCCTTCTCGCCGTCCTCCTCGACCCACAGCTGGCGGCGCAGGAACGTCGCGAGGCCCTCGAACGAGTCGAACGTCCGTTGCGGCCGCTCGACGCGGCGGATCTCGGTGCTGCGGCCCTTCGCCCGGAGCAATTCGACGAGCTCCGGCATCGCCGGCAGCGGGACGCGCTCCATGCCGTGGACAACCGGCCAGAACGGGTCGGCGGCCGACGCCGGGCTCTGGTCCGTCAGCATCGCGACGCACAGCCGCGACGCCGCCCGCTCCAGCGCGTCGATGAACGGCCCGATCTCCTCGATGTCGTAGCCGACGTGGGCGATCAGCGCGACCTCGGCGACCGGCGGCGGGCCGAGCCCGGCGAGCGCCGCGGGCCACGCGCCGGCCACGATCCGGAGGTTGTCGACGCCGTGCTCCTCCTTGCCGGTCCGGAGCGCGTTCCGCATCGAGACGGACGGCTCGACCGCGATCACCTCGGCGACGTGGGCAGCGAGCGGCAGCGCGTACCGGCCCGCTCCCGCCCCGACGTCGAGCCAGCGGTCCTCGGGCTCGGCGAGGTCGATCAGCGCGTCGAGCGCCTCCTCGCCGGTCCGCCGCGGGTCCGCGACGAAGAGCGACGAGACCGGCGCGTAGAAGTCGCGGTCGGGGACCTCGCGGACCTTGTCGACTTGTTCGCGGTTCGCCCGGACGCGCTCGGCCCAGGCGTCTTCGAGCGTGTCGGCGGTCGCGGTCGTCATCGCTTCACGATACGTCCATCCGGGCCCGATCGGCTTCCTCGAGTCGTCGCAGGTCGTCGGGCGTGTCGATGTCGGGGTTCGCGCCGCCGACCGGGACCTCGAGGACGAGGTCCGGGTCCGACGCCAGCAGCGGGCCGAGGCCGCGGTCGCCGCTCGCCTCGTCGACGAGCTCGAACGCCGCCTCGCGGAGCAGCACCGGGTTCGCTCCCCCGCCGTCGGCGTAGCGCGGGACGATGACCGGCCGATCGCTCGACCGGGCCGCGGCCACGAGCGCCCGGATGACCTCGGCCCGGGTCCGCGGCTGATCGCCCAGCACGATGACGACCGCCGACGGGGCCGGCTCGAGGGCGGCGGCCGCCGCGACGCCGACCTGGAGCGAGCTCGACAGGTGGCGCGGGTCGGGGTTGCGGACGAGGTGCTCGTCGAGCCACTGGATGCCGTCCTCGATCTCGTCGGCAGCGTGGCCCAGGACGACGACGACTTCATGGATCCCGGCGTCGCGGACCGCATCGAGGACGTGCTCCAGGATCGGCCGACCGTCGAGGCGGGCAAGCGCCTTCGGGGAGCCGAACCGGCTCGACGCGCCCGCCGCAAGGACGACGGCGGCGATCGTCACCCCGCGGCGGCTCCAACCGGCGCGCTCGCCGCCGAGGCAGCGGCACCCAGCGCTCCGAGGCCCTTCGCCGTCTCGACCATCGGCCGGCCTGATCCGCCGTATCGCTCGGCGACGACCTCGGCCATGATCGCCAGCGCGGTCTCGGCCGGGGCGCGACCGCCCAGGTCCAGCCCGACCGGCCCGCGCAGCCGCGCCAGCTCGTCGTCGCTCACGCCGGCGGCCCGCAGCCGCTCGCGGCGATCGCCCTGCGTCTTGCGGCTCCCCACCGCGCCGACGTAGCGGCAGCCACGGTGGAGCGCCTCGACGATCGCCGGCTCGTCGAACTTCACGTCGTGCGTCAGCACCGCGACTGCGTCGTCCGGCCCCAGGCCGATCTCCTCGGCGACCTCGTCGGGCCAGCCGACGATCAGCCGATCGACCGTGTCGGGCGGGAAGCGCTCCGGCGTCGCGAACGACGCGCGGCCGTCGATGACGATCGTCTCGTAGCCCAGTTCGCGGGCGAGCCTCACGAGCGACCGCGCGACCTCGACCGCGCCGACGACGACGAGCCGGGGCTTGACCGGGAATGCCTCGACGAAGACCGAGCGGCCCTCGATCTCGACGGTCCGCGAGGTGCCTCGGAGCAGCGCGTCCCGGGCCGCGGCCTCGAGCGCGGCGTCGGCGGACGCCGAGCCCAGCGACCCCTCGGTGATCCCGCTCGCGCCGACGATCACCGGCGCCGGCGGGACCTCTCCCTCACCGGGCTCGGACCGGCCGAAATCCGGCGGCGGAGCGTCGGCCGGCAGCGGGATCGCGACGACCCGTCCCAGCTCCCTCGCCGCGGCGGCCGTCGCGTCCCGGACGGCGGGCTCGATCAGCACGTCGATCGTCCCGCCGCACGCCAACCCGACGTCCCACGCCTCCTCGTCGCTGATCCCGTAGCGGATCACCCGGGCGTGGCCGTCGCGGCGGGCCCGCTCGATCTCCTCCGCGGCCGCGCCCTCCACGCAGCCGCCGCTCACGGAGCCCGCGATCCGGCCGTCGTCGGCGCGGAGCAGGACCGCGCCTTCCGGGCGCGGCGCGCTGCCGAACGTCCGCACGACGACCGCCCGGCCAACCCCGATACCGTCCGCCCGCCAGGACTCGAGGGTGTCGCGAACCTCTTTCATGCCGGGAGTATCCACCAAACGCCGGTGGCGGGGCCGTCAACGCGCGACGGCAGTCAATCGGGCTCGGGGGCCGCGGTCGCGCCGTCGGCGCCGGTCGGCCACGGAACCTCCGGCTTGGCGGCGGCGACCGTCGCCGCGGCGGCCGCTGGGGTCAGCGGCCGGGCGACGTCGGGCGGGACGCGGCCCGCCCAGAGCGGCGTCGGCGGCAGGTCGCGGATCGTCGAGCTCGCTCGCGCCCCGGCATCGGCCGCGGCGGCGGCCCCGCCACCCCGCCGCACGTCGCTCGTCCGGACGCCGGCGAGGATCTCGCCGAGCCGCTCGAGGCTGGCAACGGTGCCTGCCGGCAGGAAGTCGTCGATGTACGGGTAGGCCGCCCGCATCCCGCCGGCGAGTGGCTCGTAGCCGGGCGTGCCGGCGAGCGGGTTCAGCCAGACGAGGCGGTGGCAGTTGCGCCGCAGGCGGGCGGTCTCGGTCGCGACGAGCATCGGGTCGCCGCGGTCCCAGCCGTCCGAGACGACGATCACGATGCCGCTCGTCCGGAGCGTCCGCCGCGCCCAGTGGAGGTTGAAGTCGCGGAACGACTCGCCAATCCGCGTCCCGCCGGCCCAGTCGTTCACGGCGTCGGCCACGCGGGCGAGCGCCCGGTCCCGGTCGCGGTCGCGCATGAGCCGGGTGACCCGGGTCAGCTTCGTCCCGAAGACGAACGACTCGGTCTTCACCGAGGACGCCGCCGAGAGCGCCTGGACGAACCGCAGCAGCAGCCGCGAGTGACGCTCCATCGAGCCCGAGATGTCGCACAGGACGACGATCTTCCGCGGCCGCCGGACCGGCCGGCGCCAGACCCAGTCGGTGACCTCGCCGCCGGTCCCGAGGTTCCGCCGGAACATCGCCCGCGGCGCGAGCAGCCGGCCGTGGTGGTGGAGCTCGTAGCGGCGGGTCCGGCGCAGCTCGAGGCGCGGCTCGAGCAGGTCGACGAGCCGTTCGGCGTCGCGCAGCTCGGCCGGCGTCATCCGGTCGAAGTCGCGGTGGCGGAGCGCCTCGGCGGCGGAGTAGGCGTCGGGTGCCGCGATGTGGCCGTCGATGTCCGCCTCGTCGACCGATTCGTCGCCACCCGACATCGGGATCGGCGTCCCGTCGACACTCCCCTCCTCGCCCCGCCGCTCGTCGTCCGGGGACGGCCGGGCTTCCTCGTTCCCGGTCTCGGGAGGGACGACGTCGTCCGAGGTCATCGTCGCGGGGCCGTCGCTCGGCTGCGTCCGGCGGCGCTGCCGCCACCAGCGGTCGAAGACCGCGGTCGTAGACCTCGAGGTCGTCGCGGCGCCGGACGAAGACCGTGGCACCGGCCGCCCGGACCGTCGCCTTCTGGCCGATGTCGATGAGCGTCAGGGCCCGGGCGTAGTCGACGGCCGCGCCGAGGTCGATGTGCAGGCCCGCGGCCCGCAACGCCCGCCCGAACCCGACGGCTTCGGCGAGCAGCAGCCGGCCGTCGACCGCGTCGCCACCGAACGGCGATCGCACGACGGCGGGATCGGTCGGCTGGGTCATTCGAACCCTCAGGCGGAAGCGCCGGCCTCGCTCAGGTAGCGGCGCGACGTCTCGCCCCGGATCCGCCGGATGTCCTCCTCGTACTTGAGGACGACGCCAAGCGTCTCGTCGACGAGCTCCGGGGCCAGCTCGCGCGCGCCGAGCGACAGCAGCGCTGCCGCCCAGTCGAGCGTCTCGGCGATCCCGGGGACCTTCGTCAGGTCGGCCTCGCGGAGGCGGTGGACGAAGCCGACGACCTCGCGGGCGAGCCGTTCCGGCGCCTCCGGCACGCGGGCCGAGACGATCTCGAACTCCTTCTGGGCCGACGGGTAGTCGATCCAGTGGTAGAGGCAGCGGCGCTTCAGCGCGTCGTGGACCTCGCGGGTCCGGTTCGAGGTGAGGATCACGTGGGGCGGCCGCTCGGCCCGGATCGTGCCGATCTCCGGCACCGTGACCTGGAAGTCCGAGAGGATCTCGAGCAGGTACGCCTCGAACTCCTCGTCGGCCCGGTCGATCTCGTCGATGAGCAGGACCGGCGGCTCGGACGTGCCGTCGCCCTCGAGCGCCTGGAGCAGCGGCCGGCGGATCAGGAACTCCGGGCCGAAGATGTCGTGGGCGTTCGCGCTCGTCGCCTCGCCGCGCGCCTCGAGCAGCCGGATCTCGAGCATCTGGCGCGGGTAGTTCCACTCGTAGACCGCGGCGTTGACGTCGAGGCCCTCGTAGCACTGGAGCCGGATGAGCTTCGCCCCGAGGCTCGCCGCGAGGACCTTCGCGAGCTCCGTCTTGCCGACTCCCGCCTCGCCCTCGAGGAGCAGCGGCCGGTCGAGCTGGAGCGCGAGGAACGTCGCGGTCGCGAGCGAGCGGTCGCAGACGTAATCGCGGGCGAGGAACGCGTCCTGGATCGCCTCGATCGTCGCGAGGTCGTCGGGAGCGCGGTCGGTCGCGGCAGCGGTCTCTGGCATCGGCCGATCCTACACCGCGGCGACGGCGGGCTCGGTCGCGGCCCGCGCCGCGGGGTCCTCGCCGCCGGCGCAGACGTTCGCGAGCTGGATCATCTCGTCGAGCTCGAGGGCCTCGCCCGCGGCCCACGCGGCCCACCACGCATCCTCGGGCGTGGACGCCCGGGCCCGCTCGATCGAGCGGTCGACGCGGCGCCGGTCGGCGGCGAGGAGCGCCGAGCGGGAGGTCCGGCGGAGCGTCTCGGCGGCGGCCCAGAGCCGGGCGGCCCCGATCGGGTCGCCGCGGGCCGCGACGACCTCCGCGACGCCGTCCACCGACTGGGCGACGATCGGCTTCGCGCCGATCCGGGCGGCGACCGTCAGTGCCTCCTGCTGGAGCGAGGCCGCCTCGTCGAGGTCGCCGGCCGCCGAGGCGACGAAGCCCAGGTCCGACAGCGCGTTCGAAAGCTCGAGCCGGTCGCCCAGGTCGCGGGCCGTGGCCGCCGACCATGCCAGCTCGTCGCGGGCGCCGTCGAGGTCGCCGCCGTCGAACCGGACGAGAGCCCGGTTGTGGTGGACGACCGCCAGGCGCTGGAGGTCGCCGAGGCGCTCCCGCACCTCGATCGACTCGTCGAGCATCCGGAGCGCGTCCTCGAGCTCGCCGGCGTCGCGCAAGGACAGGCCCAGGTTGCCGAGGACCACCGACGCGCCGGCCTCGTCGCCGAGCCGCCGCCGGATCTCGAGGGCCTCCTCGTACATCGCCCGCGCCTCGGCGTGGTTGCCGCCGAACTGGAGGACGCCACCGAGCGAGTTGAGCGATCCCGCGACCGCCGCCTCGTCGCCGACCGCGCGGCGCATCTCGAGCGCCTCGCGGCAGATCCGCTCGCCGTCCTCGAGCTCGCCTCGCTCGAGGGCGATCAGCCCGATCTGGTTCAGCGTCGACGCGGCCTCGCCGTTCAGGCCCAGCCGGACGCGGAGCCGGAACGCGAGGTCCAGCCGCTCCACGGCGCGGTCGAAGTCGCCCTGGATCGAGTCGAGGACGCCGGCGCCGTGCAGGGCTCGGGCGCGGTGGGCGGTCTCCTCGGCGGGTCGCATCCGGAGCGCGGCGTCGAGCCAGAGACGGCCCTCCGTGATCCGGCCGCGGACCCGCCAGTACTCCGCCATGGCGCCGGTGAGGCGGACGACGAACGGGCCGTTGCCGTCGGCCCGGGCACGGTCGAGGACCGCGACGAGGTCTTCGTGGACGTCGTCGAGCTCGGCCATCGCGTCGGGCCGGAGCTGCTTCACGAGGTCGGCGTGGCGCCGCTCCGCGAGCCGCAGCAGGTCGTTCGCGTGGGCCCCGTTCGCGGCGACGGCCTCGCCACTCTCGGCGAGCCGGCGCGCAGCGTCGTCGCGGACGATCCCGAGGAGCTCGTAGCGGGGCTCCGGTGGCGGCGAGGCATCGGCGGCGTCGGCAGCGCGTCGGCGGCGACCGGCGGCGCCGGGCGAACCCGCAGCAGGCTCGCCGAGACGAGCGCGGCGATGCCGGCCTCCGGGTCGATCGCCGGGGCCGCCAGGCCGTGCTCGAGCGAGCGCTCGAGGTACGACCGCAGCCGCTCGATCCCGAACGCTGCCGCTGAACACGCCGAGCCGTCGATAGAGGCACTGGACCTCCGGCGCGAGCAGGTCGTGGCTCCAGTCCATCGTGGCCCGCAGGCTGCGATGGCGGTCGTCGCGGGCGGTCTGGCCGGAACCGGGCGCCCGGAGCGAGGCCGGCGCGGCGAGGTCCAGGCGGGCGTCGAGCCGGTCGAGGAGCTGATACGGGGCGAGGATCCGGAGCATCGCGCCGGCGAGCTCGATCGCGAGCGGCAGGCCGTCGAGGCGGCGGACGATCCGGGCCAGGACGGCGACGTTCGTCGGGGTCAGCTGGATGGTCGCGCCGGCGGCCGTGGCGCGGTCGATGAGGAGGCGGACCGCAGGCTCGTCCACGAGCGTCGCCGGATCGGCGTCGTCGGCGGGCGGCACGAGCGGCTCGACCGCGATCACCCGCTCCTCCGCGCAGGCGAGCGGCGTCGTCGTCGTCACGAGGAGCCGCAACCCGGGGATGCCGGCCAGCGCGCTGGCGACGTCGCGGACGCCGTCGATCACGTGCTCCGCGTCGTCGAGCACGACCAGCGCAGGCGCACCGCCGAGCGTCTCCCGCAGGTCGGCCGCGAGGCGCTCCGCGGGCACGTCGGCCAGCCCGACGCCCGACGCGAGCTCCGAGGCGACCTGCTCGTCGGAGCGGATCGCCGCGAGCCGGATCCAGGCGACGCGGCCCTCGATCGCCGGAGCGGCGGCGCGCGCGGCCTCGATCGCGAGCCTCGACTTGCCGGCGCCGCCGGGCCCGGCCAGCGTGACGATCCGGACCGCGGGGTCGGTCAGCGCGGCGAGGACCGCGGCGAGGTCGGCGACGCGGCCCACGAGCGCGTCGGTTGGCGGGCGCGGCGGGGTCGCCGGGAACGCCGGCATGGCCGCGGGCTGGGCGTGCTCGGGCCGGGCAGCCGGGGACACGACGGGTGACGGGCGCATGAGGCCCGAGGATACGACGAGACGGCGCCGAGGTGGTGTCGGGCAGCCGTCGCCGCGACTCTGGACGTCCGTCCATTGCCCGCCGGCGATCGCTGCATCGGTCAGCCGTCGGGCGCGTCGAGGTCCTTCGCGTAGTCCGCGAACCGGAAGCGCTGGTTGCGGGTCAGGATCCCGCCGTGGCCGAGCGGCGAGACGAGCAGCGGGCTGGGCCGCTCGCCGGTGAGCAGCCGCGGCAGCACGAGGTCCGCGGCCGTCGCCTTCGAGTACGCGCCGCACGTCGGCAGGCCAAGGACCGCGGTCCGCCCGAGGCGGCCCAGCCAGACCATCGAGCCCGGGTGCGACGGCACACCGCGCCGGACGATCTCCCCGCCCAGCTCGTCGATCGCGACGAAGAACGGGTCCAGCGGGTCGGTGCTGCCGCCGCCCGCCGTCAGCACGACGTCGACCCGGCCGCGGCCGCGCGAGACGCGCCCCAGCTCCGCGGCGACGTCGGCGTCCGTCTCGGCGTAGACGATCGAGACGACCTCCGAGCCGAGCGTCTCGACCTTCGCCCGGACGCTCGCCTCGAACCGCTCGCGCGCCACCGACCGGACCGCCTCCCGGACCACGACCGCGACCCGCAGGTGGCAGGAACGGCGCGACGCGGACGATCGGCCGGCGGCCGTCGCGCGTCAGCCGCTCGCCGGCCGCCACCGCCGCCTCGTCGACGACGGTCGGCGCGACCTTGATGCTCGCGACGAGGTCGCCGGCCCGGACGATCGAGCCGTCGAACGCGGTGAACACCTCGAGCGGATCGATCCGGTTGAGCCGCTCCAGCTCCCGGGTCCGGACGAACAGCACGCCGCCGGATCTTCGCGAGCAGGTCGACCCGGCTCTCGTTTGGTCCACGGACCGTGACGCTGTCGTCGCCGACGGCCGCCGCGAGCCGCAGCGCCGCGTCGTCCTCGTGGAGGTCGCCCGGCTCGAGGACGAGGACCGTGACACCCTCAGCGGGGATCGCCGCCGCGTCGGCCGCCAGCGCCGCCAGGTCGGCCGACGAGAGCCGCCGGCCCTTCGGCCAGCGCTCGGAGCCGACCCGCAGGTCGCGCGTGAGGACGGCCCCGGCGAGGCCGTCGGCCGGGCGCGAGCCGGGCTGGATCCGCTCGACTCGCACCCGCCGATCGAAGAGCCGGCCTACCGGCCGAGGGCAGCTTCGATCGCGCGACGGGTGTACACGACGGCCATCGCGGACCGGTACTCGGCATCGGCGTGGATGTCCGAGCCGGCCTCGGCGTCGTCGGTGACGTGGGCCGCGGCCGCGGCGATCGCCTCGGCCGAACCGTCGGAGCCCTCGAGCGCCGACTCGACGTCGTGGGCCCGGAATGGGTGCTCGTGGACGCCGGTGACGCCGATCCGGCGTGGGTGATCGACCCGCCGCTCTTCACGACGACCGCGGCGATCCCGACGATCGAGTAGCCGGACGCCGGCTGGGCGAGCTTCGCGTAAGCGAACCCGGCGCCCTGCGGGACCGGCCCGCGGCGGATCGCGACGAGGATCTCGTCGGGCTGGATCTGGGTCTGGAACGGACCCTCGAAGAAGCCGTCGAGCGGGACGACCCGCTCGCCGCCGGGACCGCGGAGCACCGCGGAGCCCTCGAACGCGAGCGCGATCGCCGGGAAGTCCGACGCCGGGTCGGCGTGAGCGACGGAGCCGCCGATCGTGCCGCGGTTGCGGACCTGGACGTCGGCGATGTGGTCGATCGCCTCGGCCACGCCGGGGAACGTCGTCGCCGCCTGCCACTCGGCGTACGTCGTCAGCGCCCCCATCTCGAGGCCGCCGTCGGGCTGGGGCCGGTAGCCCTTCAGCTCGTCGAGCCGGCCGATGTCGACCAGCTTGTCGGCCGCCGCGAGGCGGAGCTTCAGGAGCGGCAGCAGGCTCTGGCCGCCGGCGATGACCTTCGCCCCGCCGCCGACGGCCGCGACCGCGTCGGCCAGCGACGACGCCCGGGTGTACTCGAACGCCGCCGGGTTCATGCCTGGCCTCCCTTCGCGGACTGCAGCGCCCGCCACACGGTCTGGGGGGTGAACGGCATGTCGAGGTGCTTGATGCCGAGGCCGGAGAGCGCGTCGTTGACCGCGTTCGCGACCGCCGCGGTCGAGGCGATCGCGCCGGCCTCGCCGACGCCCTTCACGCCGATCGGGTTCACCGGCGACGGCGTGACCGTCTCGTCGAGCTCGAGGTTCGGCAGCCACGCCGCCCGCGGCAGCGCGTAGTCGAGCATCGAGCCGGTGAGGAGCTGGCCGTCCTCGCCGTAGATCGCCTGCTCCCAGAGCGCCTGGCCGACGCCCTGGGCGATGCCGCCGTGGAGCTGGCCGTCGACGATCATCGGGTTGATCTTCTTGCCGACGTCGTCGACGGCGATGTACCGGACGAGGTCGACCTTGCCGGTCTCCTCGTCGATCTCGACGACGGCGATGTGCGTCCCGAACGGCCACGTGCAGTTCGGGGTGTCGTGGTAGGCGGTCTCGTCGAGGTACGGCTCCATGCCCTCGGGCGCGTCGAACGCGAGGTCGAGCGCGAAGGCGATCTCCTGGAGCGACTTCTTGCGGTCCGGCGAGCCCTTGACGCGGTACTCGGCGCCGACGATCTCGATGTCGTCCGGCGACGCCTCGAGCATGTGGGCCGCGTACTTGCGGGCCTTTTCCTTGATCTTGCCGGAGGCCTTGATCGCCGCGGTCATGCCGACCGAGCTCGTCCGGCTGCCGTACGAGCCGTAGCCGAACGGCGTGCCGAGCGTGTCGGAGTGCTGGACGACGATGTCGTCCATCGGCAGGCCCAGCTCGCTCGCCACGACCTGGGCGTACGTCGTCTCGTGGCCCTGGCCCTGGGGCTGGGTGCCGACGGTGACGACGGTCTTGCCGGTGAGGTGGACCCGGATGTTGGCCGATTCCCACATCGCGGCGCCCCAGCCCTCGCCGACCGCGCCGATCCACTTCGAGGGCGCGACGCCGCAGACCTCGATGTAGGTCGAGAGGCCCATCCCGAGGAGCTTGCCGCGGGACTTCGCCTCGGCCTTCTTGGCGTCGAGGTCGAGGTAGCCGGCCATCGTGATGGCCTTGTTGAACGCCGGCTCGTAGTTGCCCGAGTCGACGTAGATCTTGGCCCCGCCGCTGGCGGTGCCCAGCCCGGACGGGTCCTCGTACGGGAACTGGTCGGGCTGGATGAAGTTCTTGCGCCGGACCGCGGCCTTGTCCATCCCGATCTCGTTGGCGAAGAGGTCCATCGCCCGCTCGATCACGTACGTGGCCTCCGGCCGGCCGGCGCCGCGGTACGCGTCGACGAACGTCGTGTTCGTGTAGACCCCGATGACCTCGCAGAAGATGTTCGGGATGCTGTAGCAGCCGTGCAGGACGCGGCCGTAGAGCGTCGTCGGGATGCCGGGGCCGATCGTCGAGAGCCGGCCGCCGAGGTTGGCGAACGTCTTGACGCGGAGGCCCGTGACCTCGCCGTCGCGCTTGCCGGCGATCTCGATGTACGTGATGTGGTCGCGGCCGTGGATCGTGCTCTGGTAGTTCTCCGTCCGGCTCTCGACCCACTTCACCGGCCGCCCGCCGATCGCCTTGCTCGCGAAGAGCGTCAGCGCGTAGTCGGCGTAGCAGAAGATCTTCGTGCCGAACGCGCCGCCGACGTCGGGGCTGATGCAGCGGATCTTGTGCTCCGGCACGCCCATGACGAACGCGGCGAGCAGCAGCCGCTGGATATGCGGCGTCTGGCTCGACATCCAGATCGTGTACTCGTCGGTGCCGGGGTTGTACCAGCCGACGTCGCCGCGCGTCTCCATCGGGTTGGGGATCAGGCGGTGGTTGACGATGCGCTGCTTGACGACGACCTCCGCGTCCTTGAACGCGGCCTCGGTGCCGTCCTTGTTGCCGACCGTCCAGTCGAACACGATGTTGTTGGGGGCGTTCTCGTGGAGCTGCGGCGCGCCGGGCTGGGTCGCCTTCTCGGCGTCGACGACCGTCGGCAGCGGCGTGTAGTCGACGTCGATCTCGCGCATCGCGTCGAACGCCTGGGCCTCCGTCTCCGCGACGACCGCGGCGACGCCCTCGCCGGTCCACTTCACGTCGTCGGTCGCGAGGATGCGCGGCGTGTTGACGTTGTTCTGGAGCCCGGCCGAGCCGCCCGCGGGCCACGCCATCGGCAGCGGGTTGTAGGGGATGTCGGCGCCGACGAAGACCGCCAGGACGCCGGGCATCGCCTTGGCCCTGGAGATGTCGATCGAGTTGATCTTCGCGTGGGCGTAGGGGCTGCGCAGGATCGTGAGGTGGGTCGTGCCGGTCAGCTGGACGTCGTCCAGGTAGCGGCCCTTGCCGGTGATGAAGCGCGGGTCCTCGACCCGCTTGATTGATTCGCCGAGGACGTCGGTGGTCATGTCGTTCCTCTCCTCGGTCGCTACGCGTTCGCGCCGGCCGGCGCGGCGGCACCGGCTTTCATCGTCGACGCGGCCTCGCGGATCGCGGCGACGATGTTCTGGTAGCCCGTGCAGCGGCAGTAGTTGCCCTCGAGCGCGTGACGGATCTCGCCGTCTGTGGGGTCGGCGTTCCGGGCGAGGAGGTCGGCCGCGATCATGATCATGCCGGGCGTGCAGAAGCCGCACTGGAGGCCGTGCTTCTCCCAGAACGCCTGCTGCAGGGGATGCAGGCCGTCGCTGGGCGTGAGGCCCTCGATCGTCGTGACGCTGCCGCCGTCGGCCTGGACCGCGAGCATCGAGCAGCTCTTCACGGCGTGGCCGTCGACGTGGACGGTGCAGGCGCCGCACTGGCTCGTGTCGCAGCCGACGTGCGTGCCGGTGAGCTGGAGGTCCTCCCGAATCAGCTCGACGAGGAGGCGTCTGGGCTCGACGTCCGCCTCCCGTCGCTGACCGTTGACCGTGAGCGAAACATGCTCGGTCACCAGTGGAGCCTCCTTCCCCTGTTCGGCCGATGGGTTGCGCCGGGATTGCGAATGCATCGCGGAAGGTGCAGGCGTGCGGTCGTGAAGACCTCGAATGCTGGCACCGATGCGAGCGCCGTGCAAGCGCATCTCTGGTTGTGCCCCGCGAGGTCCCGCCGCGACCCGCCGCGACCCGCCGTGTACCAGTGGGGCTGGCGTTAGCGCCAACCATCGCGCCGACCTTGGCCCGCATGCCGTTGCGCCAGCCCGGCTGGCACCGGGCAGACGGACCTACCGGGGTGGCCGGTATTCGCCCAGTGCCGCGGAGCGTGCGTCGACAGCCCGCGGGTCGATGCTCGCCGCTAGCTCGTGCGGGTCCGCGATTGACGCGAGTCGGGCGGCTTCGGCGAGGGCTGCCAGCTTGCGGACGGCCCGGTCGCGTGGCAGCGACGCGAGGCTCGATGCGTTCGCCAGGCCCACCCGATCCAGCCCGCGGCCACGCGTCGACGCCGCGTAGTGGGCGGCCCAGACGAGCGGCTCGGGGCGGTCGTCGGCGGTGTCGGCCGGGTCGAGCGCGCCGCAGACAATGCCCCGATCGCCGGGCGCCTCGGCGATGAGCCGCCAGTTCTCGGGTCCGGCGATCAGGTCGAACGCGTAGCTGGCGAACGGCAGGTCGAAGAGCGTCGCGGCGCCGAGACCGTCGACGTTGCCGCCGGTGAGCACGAGCGACAGGTGGACGCGCCCGGCGACGACGTCTGTGGCGCGTCGGAGCGCGCCGGTGAGCTCCGCCCGGAGCGCGGCGTCGGCGGCTGCGGCGACGCCGTCCGGCTCCTCGACCTCGACGAGCGGGCACCCGACGGCGGCAAGATCGGCCGCGACGGCCCCGACCGCCTCGCCCCACGCGATCGCATCCCCGCTGCGCTGCCGCGCCGCCGAGAACGGACCCAGCAGCGTCGCCTTCACCGCCGAAGGGGTCGATGCGGCGGCCGTCTGCCACGCCGCGACGATCCCAGGGCCCGCGTCGGTGTCGGCGATCCGCGCTCCAAGCCCGTCGCCAACCGGCTCGAGCCCCAACGCCGCCAGCTCCTCCGCGGCAGACAACCCGGACTCCGCGTCGGCCGCGGGAAACGGCCCGATCAGCGTCGCGAACATCGCACTCAGCCCAGCCTCAGCAGTGGTTGACGCCTCAGCTCCAGCGCTGGAACCCGACGACGAGCCCCAAGGCGATGCCGACCGCCAGGATCCCGAGCGCGAGGATCGACGCCGCCGGCGTCCCGATGAAGCCCCTCCTGACCGCCGTCCCGTCGGTGCCCGGCTGCCAGCGCGTCGTCAACGTCTGGACGCCGCTCGGCACGAACGCGACACCCAGCAGCAGGCCGGTCGCGAGCCCGCCGAGGTGGGCGAAGTTGTCGATCGACACGATCCCGAACCCGATGACGATATTGATCACGATCAGGAACCCGATCTGGCCGAGGATCGACCGGCCGCGCCGGTCGAGCATCGGCAGGTGCATCCGCGACGCGGCGAACAGGATCCCGAACAGCCCGAAGATCGCGCCCGAAGCGCCGACCGCCAGAGGCGTCCCGTTCAGCGCGAAAGACGCGACGGACGCGCCAAGCGCAGCCACGAGATAGACGAGCAGCATCCTGACCGGGCCGTAGATCTGCTCGACCAGCGGGCCGGCGATCCAGAGCGCGTACATGTTGAAACCGAGGTGGAGGATGTCGGCGTGGACGAGCGTCACTGTCCACAGCCGCCACAGCTCGCCTTGGGCGACGGCCGGCTTGGATAGCCAGAGGACTTCGAGGAGCTTCTGGCCCTCGCTCGAGTAGCTCGCGGTGAGCGAGATCACGACCGTGATTCCGATAATCGAGTACGTAACGATCGGCAGGGTCGCCCCGCGGCCGCGGGCGAAGTACCGCCGCGACGCCCGGACGTTGCCGGTCTCCTTCGCGAGCCACCCGAGACGCGTCGCGATCTCGGCCTTGTCCTCCGGCGGCGCCCGACGCTCGGCTTCGCGATACGCCGCGATCGCGCCCTGGAGGTCGCCGTCCCGGACGCGCGCCGCCGCGATCTCGCGCCAGGCCGGATAGGTCGACGGCGTCTCGGGCAGCTCGAGGATTGACTCCCAGGTGGCGACCGCGCCGGCCTCGTCGTCGAAGCGATAGCGGGCCTGGCCCGCGCCGAGGAGCGCCGCCGCAGTGATCGCCGGGTCGTCGAAGCCGATGACCCGTCGGTAGAACTGGAACGCCGACGAGAAGTCGCCCGATTCGAGGAGCTGGGCCCCGCGGTCGAGGAGGCGCGTCGCCTCGTCACGGCTGAGCGGCCCCTGGCTGTTGACCAGGCGCAGCTCGTCTGAGTGGGTCGGTGGCTCCACGGGGCCGACGATACAGGAGTCGCCGCTAGACTTGCCCGCCATGTGCGGCCGGTTCAGCCAGCAGCGCCCGGCGTCGGAGCTCGCCGAGATCTTCTCCGCCGAGCCGCTCGTCGACGATCCGGGCCCGCGCTACAACGTCGCACCCACCGACGAGGCCCTCGTCGTCGTCCAGCGCGAGGACCGCCGCGGCGTGACCTCGTATCGCTGGGGGCTCATCCCACACTGGGCCGACAGCGCGAAGGTCGGGTCGCGGATGTTCAACGCGCGAGCCGAGACGCTCGTCGGCGCGCCGGCCTTCCGCGACGCCTTCCAGCGGAAGCGCTGCCTCGTTCCGGTCGAGTGCTTCTACGAGTGGCGCCGCGAGGGGGCGGTTCGCCAGCCGTACACGATCGGCCGGGCCGATGGCGGGCCACTGGTGCTCGCCGGGCTCTGGGACGGCTGGCGCGATCCGGCGACCGACACGGTCCGCCGCTCGTTCACGATCGTCACGTCTGCGCCGAACGACGCAATGGCGACGATCCACAACCGGATGCCGGTGATCCTCCCCGAGGCCGACTGGGACGCGTGGCTCGATGGGCGATTCGCCGACCGCAGCCGCCTGCTGGCGATGCTCGAACCGCGCGACGAGCCGGAGCTCGCGATCACCGCCGTGAGCCAGCTAGTGAACAATGTTCGCAACGACGGACCGGAGCTCGTCGTTCCGATCTGATCGCTCCAGGCCGGGTCAGTCGGCCGCGTTCGAGCCCACTGCGAGCGATGCGGCATCGAACGCGGCCTTCGCCTCGTCGCCGCGATCGAGCCCCGCGGCATACGCGCCGACCATCGCCGCGAAGGCACCCTCGGGGTCGCCATCGGTCGGCGCCTCGAAGACCGTGGCGTCGCCGGGCAGTCCCGCGAGCCCCGCCGAACCTACGACGACGAGCGCCGAGCCGGACCACGCAGCCGCGCCGACGGCCACGGCGAGGGTCGCCGGGGCGAGCAGCTCCGCGACGACGATCACCGAGTACTCGGGCAGGTAGTCGAAGGCGAGCTTGAGGTCGGGGGCATCGAGCGTGGAGGCATCACTGATGTCGGTGGTGGCCGTGCCGCCGTCAGCGTCAACCGCGTCGTCGTCGCCGGGCGCAGGCAGCACCGGCGTCGGCCGGCCCGGGTCGCGCATGATCGCCGCGTGCCCAACGCCGTGCCGGGCGAGATCGAGGAGCGCCGCCTCTCCGGCCGGATCCTCCCCCACCCGCCCGACGATCTGCGCCGTCGCGCCCCCCGCCACGGCCGCGATCGCGACCCCCGCCGGCAGGCCGGCAGCAGTAGCCGGCCCGTCTAACGCCAACCGCGCAACGGGATTGCCAACGACGACGATCACGCCACGGAGCGTACAGGCACTGTCGCGGCCGTGCCCGGGTCAATCGACGAGGCCGGCCGCACTGATGATGGCGTCGACGCCCGTGTTGCGCAGCACCTTGATCGTGCCGCCATTGCCGTTGATGTCGAAGGTGTCGGCGATGACCTGGTCGACGATGAGCGTTCCGCCGTTGCCGTTAAGTTTCACCTGCCCGGCCGGAACGTAGATGATCCCCTCGACCTGGGTCGTCGACGCAGAACCGTTCAGGGTCACCGTCGTGGTGACTGTTCGATCCTGGAAGATCACCATGTGGTTGTAGATCGAGTTCGGATCCGCGACCGGCAAGTCAAGAGCTTTCAGCTTCATCGTCGCGCCGCTGCCGTCCAGGTCGATCGGACCTCCGGCGGAGCCTGGAAGGGTCGAGTTGTAGAGCATCACGCCGCCGCCCCAGGTCGCTCCCGAGAGTAGTGGCGTCGCGTCCGACTCCCGCGCGACCGTGAAGATCGACGCACCGCCGTGGATGAAGAGCCCGCCGCCGCCGATCCAGTAGATCCCTGGCATCAGGTACGCGATGCGCCCCTGCGTCACCTCGATGCCGCCCGGGTACAGCCCGGGATAGAGGATCCACGGCACGGGTGATGGGCCGCCGCTGGCCGGGATCTTGCAGAGGGCGAGGGTCAGCTCGCTGGGCGCCGGTGTCCCGCCCGGACAGTTCTTTGGGATCGCGGGCGGGGTCGCCTGTTCCGGCGAACTTCATCGGAGGCGCGAGCGCCGGCTTTGGTGGCGCCGCGAGATTGCGGAGCGGGTCCGGCAACGCGAAGGAGTCCTGGGCCACGTTGCACGTGATCGGCGGTCCGCTGCCCTGATCCTGGAACTCGCCGACGACCCGACATGTCGCATCTGGGCGCCACGACGTCGATCGTCGCGCCGCCCGTCCGGCTGAAGCCGATAGGATCGCCATGCCGCAGTCGGAGCCGTTGGAATTCGATTGGATGTTGGCGAAGGCCTGGACGACGCCACCACCGGAGACCGCGATCGCCTTGCACGCGGTCGGGTTCAGCGCCAGCATGGAGAACGGGAATATCAGGTCCTGACGGTTCGTGGCGACGGCCATGACGCCGACAGGCCACTCCGACCGCCCGATGATCCCGCCGAAGATCGACGACTTCGTGCCTTCGATCTGGACCTCGATGAAGCCGGCAAAGCCGACGTACCGGCCGTGGATCGGCGGGATGTTGATGGTGACGGTCTGGGTCGGGTCAGCATCGTCGAAACCGTTGACCTTCGCGATCCGCCGGGCCGCCGCCTCGGCCTCCGCCGGGTCTGTGACCACGTACCGAGCGCCCGCCAGAGCGGCCGCGTCGGCGGCATTCTGCTCGTCGCGACGTTCGACGAGCATCATCCCGACGTCGAACGCGAGGGCCGCGATGATCAGCAGGGCGACGATGCCGCCGGCGAACAGGACGAGGATCTGTCCCCGCTCGCGCGCGATTGCCCCGGCGTTCAGTTGTTGATGACAAGGCTCGACCTCGCTGTGATCGTGATCGGCGGTAGTGGAACGAGCGGCACGAGGGCGTGGTACGTGTAGGTCGCATCGACGGTTACGGTCATGCCCCTACCGTTGTTCGCCAGGCATGTACGCCGTCGGACTGGAACCATTGCGGGGTGACCGTGACCCCGGCCCCGAGCACGTCGAATGCCGCGTCGCGACACGCGCTGCCGGACATCGTTTCCGGCGACGTCACACGGGGTGCTGTTGGGTGCGGGCGGGCCGGTTGGGCACGTCAGGGAGTTCGCGCCGTTGACGATTGCGTACCGGGTGCCTTCACGGGTCGCGTTGTTCAGCGTCTCGTAGAACAGGATGAAACGGCCGGCTTCGATGATCCCGAACAGCAGCATGAAGAAGACCGGCGCGACGATCGCGAACTCCACGAGCGCCTGGCCGGTGGTGCGGCGAGGGGCGAACGGTCGGGCGCGGGGACGCGTTGCTTCTCATGGCGTCGGCGACAGGTCGATGTCCGTGATCGCGAACGTGCTCTCACGCACGATCGTGATCGTCGATGGGAAGCCGATCGTGACGTTGTTGAGCTGGATGCTGACCGGCGCGACGAGGTGGAAGTCGTACGTCAGCGAAGACGGTGACGGTGCACGGCGGCTCGCGAAGCGGGTCCTGGCAGTCGTCCAGGGCATTGATCGGGCCGCACGACGCCGCCATCGGCTGGCGTCACGCAATACGAGAAGCTGGGGTTCTCGCAACCGTTCGAAGGGTCGCCGTCGGCGTCCTTGTAGTCGGGAAGGTCGCTCGCGGCGACGCACGCCCGACGCTGCATCTCGGCGACGTTGTCGTCGAGCGGGGTGCCGATCTGCCAGTGGCCGGCGCCGTACATCGTCCCGAAGTCGGCCGATTCGCGGGCGGCCGACTCGACGCTCATCATCGTCGTGTAGACACGCGAGAAGTCGATGATCGCGAGCAGCAGCACGACCATGATCGGGAAGACGAGGGCGAACTCGACGACGCTTTGCCCGGTCTCGCTTGAGTGGCGAGTGTACGTTCCGCGTCGACGCAGCGCGGATCGAGGGCGTCCGCGAGTCGGCGGACAGGTGGTGGCGTCGAGGCAAAGGAGGCGGCGGAAGGGGGCATTCGCGAACCCGCGTCCTGAATCGACGATCCCCGGCGGCCAACCGGAACTTTTGCAGCGTGACCTTGCAGGTCACCTTTCGTCCAGAGGTACGGGAGAGGTTAGGACGTTCTTCCGTTGCCGCCCAGCAACGCGGACGGGCCCGAACTTCCCGAAACGGACCCCGATCTAGCCGCCGTGGCTCGAGTCGTCGCCGCCCCCACCGCCCGGACCGGAGCTCCCGCCGCCGTGGTCGTCGGTCGAGGACGGGGTTGACGTCGGGCGGGGCGTGCTCGCCGCGTCGCCTCCGCCGCCGCTCGTGCCGCTGCCGCTCCCGCTGTCGCCGGAGCCGGATCCGCCACTGCCACCGGACCCGCCGCTGCCGCCTCCGCCGCCCGGTCCGGAGTTGCCGCCGTGATCGTCGGTCGGGCTCGCCGTCTCGGTCGGCTCCGGCGTGTCGGTCGGTTCCGTTGTCATCGTGGGCGAGGGCGTCACGCTCGGCGTCGGCGACACGCGGTCAGGCGTCGGGGCGACGGTCGGCGGTACGGGCGACGGCGGCGCGACCGATGGCGCGGGCGCGAACAGGGCGGACGCGCCCGCGATGGCCGCCGACCCGACGCCGAGCGTGCCGATCGCAATGACGAGCACGAGCGCCAGCGCCTGGGCCCGGATCGCGGGCGGCCGCGCCCCGGAGAGTGCGACCCGCCAGGCGTCACCGACCGCCGTGAGCGTCCGCCGCAGGCTGACCGCCATCACGGCCGCACCGAATGCCGCGACCGGCCGGGGCGGCGGCTCCGCCGCGACCGCGGCCATGACCCGGTCGGTGAAGTCGGGCGTCGGCATCATCGGGCTCTTCGACGCGACCGCGTCCAGCTCGCGTCCCATCGCATCGGCGGCCGCCTCCTCGTCGGGCCCGGTTCCGTGGAAACCGGTCATCCCGTCCGTCCTTCGAGGCTCGTCCGCAGCCGGAGCAGCCCGCGGCGGAGGTGGGTCTTCACGGTCGGGATGGGGCGCCCGGTCTCGGCCGCGATCTCGGCCAGCGTCAGCTCCCCGAAGAATCGCAGCGAGACGGTCTCCCGGTACGGCTCGTCGAGCTTCGCGAGGGCGGCCCGGATCGCGCCGTCGCGCTCCGCCCGGAGCGTGACCGCGGCCGGATCGACGCCGCCGGCGAGGTCCGCGACCGCGCCGCCACCCGGGTCGCCCGGCTCGATCCACGTGACCGGCTTCCGGCGCTGGGCCCGGCGGAGCGCGATCCGGACCGCGATCCGCGTCAGCCACGCCCCGAACGTCCCGTCCCGCCGCCATGTCGCGAGGGAGCCGTAGGCGATCACGAACGCCTCCTGGGCAGCGTCCTCGGCCTCGTGGAGGTCCGAGAGGATGCGGTGACAGGCCCGAACGACGCCCGGACCCTCGCGATCGACGAGCGCGCGGAACGCCTCGCGGTCACCCGCGAGGACTCGGTCCACGATCGCCCCTTCGTCAAACGCGACGGCGGGCTGGGCTGCCTGGGTCGTGATGATCGGTCGGCCTCGGCTGTGGATACGTCCTGAGCCGGACGGCGGATCGTCGTCGCGCCGTCCGGCATGCACGCTACCCGGGCTACGGGGCTCGGCCGCGAGTGCCGAACGGTCCGATCAGCCGTGACCGCCGTCGTCGCCACCGTCGTGGCCGCTGCCATCGTCGCCGCCATGACCGGAGTGGTCGCTGCCGGAGCCGCTGTTGTCGCTCGGCCCGCTGTTGTCGCCGTGGTCGTCGTTGGCGTCCTCGGTCGGCTCCGGCGTCTCCGTCGGCTCGGCGGTCTCCGTCGGCTCCGGCGTCTCCGTGGCGCCGCCGTGATCGTCGTTGACGTCCTCGGCCGCGTCGTTGCCGTGGTCGTCGTTGGCGTCCTCGGTGGGCTCGGCCGTCTCGGTCGCTTCGGGCGTCTCGGCCGGTTCGGCTGGTTCGGCCGTCTCGGTCGCCTCGGGGGTCTCGGTCGGCTCGAGCGACTCCGTCGCCTCGGGCGTCTCGGTCGGATCGTTGGTCTGGGTCGCCTCGACCTGGTCGCGCGCCGAGTCGCTGCCGCTGCGGAGCGTGTTCCCGGCCAACGCGGCGCCGCCGATGAGGAGCACGACGACCGCCGAGGCGGCCGCGCTGCGGACGATGAGGTGAGGATTTCGCACGGGTCTGGTTCTCCGATGTCTCACGAGCCCTTGGGGCGGCCCGCCTTCTACTCCTCCGAGACATCGGGCGACGGAAAGGTTTCAGGCGATTTCCAGCGCCGGGTCAGGTGGCGCCGGTGGCCTCGTCGCGACCCCCGACGGCCGACTCCTCGTCGGTCGTGTCGCCGCCGGGCTCGTCGGCGCTCTCGGTCGGGCCCTCGGGACCCGCGTCGACCGGCCGGACGGCGGCTGCGGCCGACTGGGCGCGGCCCTCCTCGACCGGTCCCTCGTCGCGCTCGACGTCGACCGGCCCGAAGCCCGCCGCCTCGATGTCCTTGCCGAACGCGTCGGCGTCGCCGACGAGGACGATCGCCATCGCGTCGGCGTGGATCCGGCGCGTCGCGGCGTCGCGGACTGCCCCGGCGTCGACCGCCTCGATCGCCGAGCGATAGCGGGCCAGCTCGTCATCGGGCAGCTCGTGGATGAACAGCCCCGACGAGCGCCCCGACGATCGGGCCCGGCGTCTCGAACCGGAGCGGGAACACCCCGACGAGGAAGTCCCGGGCCGCGGCCAGCTCGGCCGGGGTCACGTCGGCGTCGCGGATCCGGTCGAGCTCCGCGACGAAGTCGGCGACCGCGGGCACGGTCACCTCCGTGTTGACCGCGGCGCGCGCGCTGAACGGCCCGGCCGCGCGGCGGAGGTCGAAGCCGGCGCCCGCGCCGTACGTGTAGCCCTTCTCCTCGCGGAGCTTCATGTTCAGCCGGGAGTTGAACAGCCCGCCGAGGATCGCGCCCATGACCGAGAGCGCGTGGAAATCGTCGATCCGCCGCGGCACCCCGACATGCCCGATCCGGATCTCGGTCTGGACCGCGCCCGGCCGGTGGACGATGCGGACGAACCGCTCGTGGACCGCGCCCGCGTCGACGATCCGGCCGCTCGTCGACGCCCCGACCGCCGGTCCCCAGCCGCCCAGCAGGCGCTCGACGATGCCGCGGACGTCGATCCCCCGCAGGTCGCCACCCACGAGGAGCGCGGCCCGGGCCGGATCGACGCCGCGCTCGTAGGCGGCCCGGAGGCGTGCCGGCGTGAGCTCGGCGACCGTGTCCTTCGTCCCGCCGGCCGGCCGGTGGTAGGGCGATGCCCCCTCGTAGATCGTCTTGGAGTACGCCTCGTCCGCGCGGCGGCGCGGGTCGGCCCGGGCCTGGAGCAGGTCGTTCAACCGCTCGTCGCGGAGGCGCTCGACCTCCGCTTCGGGGAACGTCGGGTGGAGGGCGACCTCGGCGAGCAGCTCGAGAGCCGCCTCGAGGCGGGCGGCCGGCACGTCGACGCTGACGCTCGTCGCGTCCCAGCCGGCGTCGGCGTGGAGCGACGCGCCCAGGCGCTCCGCGGCCTCGACGAGGGCGATCGCCTCGTAGCGGGCCGTCCCCTCGGTCATCGCCCGCGCGGCGAGCACGGTCGCGCCGGCGTGGGCCGGCGGCTCGTCCGCGGCGCCGTTGCGGAGGACGAGCGACGCGGAGACGAGCGGTCGCCCGGGCAGGTCAGCGACGACGACGCGGATCCCGTTCGGCAGGGTGAACCGCTCGACGGCCGGGAAGTCGTACGGCCGCGGCGTGCCGGGGGTGGGCCGCTCCGCGATCACCTTGACGTCGGTGCCGCTCATGCCGCGGCCTCCTCGGCCTCGGTCGCCTCGCTGTCGACCGCGGACGAATCGGCTGGCGGCAGCTCGGGCAGGTAGGTCAGGACGACCCGGTTGTCGGGCCGGAAGACGTCGGTCGCGACGCGCTGGATGTCGTCGGCCGTCACGGCCAGGTAGCGCGGCAGCATGCCGTTGACGAGGCCCGGGTCGTCGAACAAGGTCGCGTACATCGAGAGCCGGTCGGCCCGCTCGTCGACACGGGCAAGCGCGCCCAGCTCGTCGCTCTCGATCAGCGCCTTCGCCCGCTCCAGCTCGTCGGCCGAGACCGGCTCGCGGGTGATCCGGTCGAGCTCCTCGTGGAACGCGGTTTCGACACGCGACACCTCGACGCCCGGCCGCACGGTCGCCCAGCCGGCGGTGATCGACGCGCCGCCGATGAAGCCGAGCGTGAACAGCGCGACGTCCTGGGCGATCCGCTCCTCGCGGACGAGCCGCCGATGGAGGCGGCTGCCCTTGCCGCCGGCGAGAACCTGGGAGGCGATGTCGAGCGCATCGAGCCGGTGGTCGCCGAAGACCGGCGCCCGGAACGCGACGTAGACGCGCGGCAGCGGGACCTTGTCGTAGACCGTCTCGCGGCGCTCCTCACCGAGGATCGCCGGCAGCGACAGGTCGCCCAGCGGCGGGATCGAGGGGTTCGCCGGGATGCCCCCGAAGTAGCGCTCGGTCCAGCCGCGGACCGCGGCCGGGTCGACGTCGCCGACGACCGTGAGGACCGCGTTGTTCGGGGCGTAGTAGGTCCGGAAGAACTCGCTGACGTCCTCGACGGACGCCGCGTCGAGATCCTCCATCGAGCCGATCGTCGTGTGGTGGTAGGGATGCTCCGGCGGGAACAGGTGGGCCTGGAGCTTCTCGTTCCACGAGCCGTACGGCCGGTTGTCGTACGACCAGCGCTTCTCGTTCTTCACGACCTCGCGCTGGTTGTCGAGGTTCTCCTGGCTGAGCGCGTCAAGAAGCGTGCCCATCCGGTCCGCCTCGAGCCAGATCGCGAGCTCGAGCTGGTGCGATGGGACGGTCTCGAAGTAGTTCGTTCGGTCGAGCCACGTCGTGCCGTTCATCGTCCCGCCGGCCGCCTGGACGAGCGCGATGTGCTCCGCTTTTGCGACATTCCGCGAGCCTTGGAACATCACGTGCTCGAAGAGGTGGGCGAAGCCGGTCTTGCCCGCGACCTCGTGCTTCGACCCGACGTCGTACCAGATGTTGACCGCGACGACGGGTGCGAGATGGTCCTCGGCGATCACCAGGCGAAGGCCGTTGGGCAGGCGTTCGTCGGTGAAGGACACGGTGGGAGTCGGCATGCGCGGAAGGCTCCTTGGGCGGGCCGGGGTCGGGGGGTCGATTGTAGGCCGGAGGCTTGCAGGCCGCCGCGCCGGTGTCTTGCTTCGCGGGCGGCCTCGCGGGCCCACTTGACATCGCCGGAATCGCAGTGTTAGATACTCATCTAACAGGCGTTAGGAGATCACAAGACCAGCGATGGCAGCCCGACCAGCGACCCGAGTCGTCCGCGAGCGACCCGCCGAGACCGCGCAGCCCCGACCGGCCGTTCGCGACCTGTCGCGTGGCCCGGCCTCGTTCCGGATCGACTGGGACGTCCGCCCGGCGTTCGACTTCGTGTTCAGCCTCTGGGACGACGCGGGCGAAACCGAGGACCTGCCGGCCGCCGATCGGGAGTGGCTGGCAGCGAGCAAGAGCGCGATGCCGGCCGACGTCGCGACGAAGTTCCAGCGCCTGTTCGACTCCGGGATCTGCATGCACGTCGCCGTGATCGCGGTCGACAAGCCCGACATCCGGACGGCGGCGGACCTCGTCGGTGCGGTTGGGGCCACGTCGTACAAGGACGTGATCCGCGGGACCCTCGAGGGACATCACGACGAGCCGGAGCTGTCGGACCTGGTCGATCGGGCGCTCGAGGGCGACGACGCAGCCCTGCCGGCGATCGCGGAGCTCATGGACGATCACAACCGCGAGGCGCGTCTCGAGGTCCTGCGCGACCCGGAGCGAGCGACCTCGGATCTGCTCGACGTCCTGAACTACTGGTCGGGCGTGTTCACGCCGATCGAGACGCGGGTTGGAACGATCATCGAGCGCGACTACGAGCTCCGGTCGGCCGACCGTGAGACGCTCGCGCCGGTCGACCTCATCGAGCGGACGACCGGCGGGATCCGCTGGCTGCCGGAGTCGGGCGTCCGGCGGGTGATCCTCGCCCCCAGCTACTTCTCGCGGCCCTACAACTTCCTGATGAACGCCGCCGACTGGCGCCTGTTCGGCTACCCGGTCTCGGACGACGCGCTCGAGGCGAGCGACCCGCTCGCCGCGCCGCAGTCGGTCGTGCGGCTCCACCGGGCGCTCGGCGACGAGACCCGCCTGCGGATCCTGAAGCTGCTCGCCGGGCGCGACCTCTACCTCACCGAGATCGCCCAGCAGCTCGACCTCTCCAAACCGACGATCAAGCACCACCTCGCCCTGCTCCGGTCCGCGGGCCTGGTGACGATCACGGAGTCCGGGACCGTCATCTACTACTCGCTCCGCCGCAATCGGCTCGACGACGCCTCGGCGGACATCAAGCGGTTCCTCATCGGTTAGGCGCGGCGCCCATCGCCCGGGCGGTCAGCGGGTCGCGGCGGTCGCCGCGGCCCAATTCCAGGGCTACAGGTTAGATAACGGACTAACAACAGTCAGATAACAACATCCACAAGGACGGAGAGATGGGAACGATGGACGAGCTTCAGAAGGCTCAGCTCGACGAGCGGCTCATGGCCCTCCGCCACGAGGGCGACCGCCTGCGCGCCGAGCGCCTCGCGCGCGAGCGCGAGACCACACAAGCCGGCCCGGCCGTTGCCGGCGGCCGGGCCGGCGACCACCCGCCGGCCAGGGTCCGGCTTGGTCACTGGCTGATCGACATCGGCGTCGCGGTTGCCGGAACGAGCCGCGACAACGGCCAGCAGGGCGGCGCCACGCACCACGCCGCCTGACCAAGGGGAACACCTCCATCCGACTCCTGTCGGGGTGAATCGACCGGGACCGTCGCCTCCCACGCGGTCCCGGTCGATCCCTGTTTTTCGAGCCGTTCGGCCCCCAGCGGGCCGGCGGGGTTGCCCGTACACTCGCGGCCATGACCCGCGCTCCCCTCCCCGGCCGCGGCCGGTCCGTCAGCCTGCTGGCCGCCGTCGCGTTCATCGTCGCCCTCGCGGCTCCCGCGGCAGTCCTTGGCCACGCCGAGCTCGACACGATGACGCCGGCGAACGGCTCGACGGTGACGACCGCCCCGACCGAGATCGTCGCGACGTTCACGGAGCCGCTCGACCCCTCCAAGAGCTCGATCGTCGTCCTGAATGCGAGCGGCGCCCAGATCGCGTCCGGCGGCCAGGTCGACACGGCCGACGCCAAGAAGATGACGCTCGCACTGCCACCCCTCGAGGCCGGCACGTACCAGGTTCGCTGGACGTCGGATTCGGCCCAGGACGGCGACCTCGACCGGGGAACCACCGGGTTCACCTATGCACCCGCGCCGACGCCCAGCGCCACCGCGTCGGCCGGCGCGAGCGCGACGCCGGCCGCGTCGGTCGCCGCGACGTCGTCGCCGTCCGTGGCCGCGTCGGTCGCACCGTCGCCGTCCGGTAGCGGCCAGCCGGCCAGCACCTCGACCAGCGACCTGCTCATCCCGATCGTCGTCGCCGTCATCCTCGTCGCCGGGCTCGGCTACTGGCTGCTCCGCGGCCGCTCGAGGTCGGGCGGGACGCCGTGATGGCGCAGCAGCGGCTCCGGGCAGCGGTCGTCGCCGCCGTCGGGGTCGTCCTCCTCGCCGCCCCGGCAGCCGTCTCGGCGCACGCCCTCAACGTCACCTACCAGTCGCGCCTGCCGCTCGCCGTATACCTCGCCGGGGCGGCGCTGACCGTCGCCCTGTCGTTCGCGTTCGTGATGCTCGCCGACGTCCGCGCCGAGCCGCCGGCGCCCGCCGGCCCGGGACGCGTCCCGCCGGCCTGGCTGCGCTACGGGCTCCAGGCGATCGGCCTGATCGGCTGGACCTGGATCGTCGTCCAGGGCATCCTCGGCGGCCAGAGCGCGGGCGACGTGAAGACGCTCTTCCTCTGGGTCTACGGCTGGGTCGGCGTCGCGATGGTGTCGGCCCTGCTCTACCCGATCTGGCACTGGCTCGACCCGTTCGCGACGATCCACGACATCGGCGCGAGGGCGGCACGGGCGGTCGGGATCCAGGGCTGGGAGACGGCCGACTACCCCGCGTGGCTGGGACGCTGGCCGGCGCTCATCGGGCTGGTCTTCTTCGTCTGGCTCGAGCTCGTCGGCGCGGTCAGCGGGACGCGGATGCTCTTCATCGTCCTCGTCGGCTACACCGCGTTCACGCTGGCGATGATGGCCCAGTTCGGCCGCGACGCCTGGCGCCGCGACGGCGAGACGTTCTCGGTGTGGTTCGGGCTGCTCAACCGGCTCGCGCCGTTCGGACTCGATCGCGACACCAACACCGTCCGCCGGCGGCCGTTCGCGACGGGGCTGCTTGGTGGCGGCTGGACGACGCTCGACATCGCGATCATCGGCCTCGGCACCGGGTCGATCCTGTTCGACGGGCTATCCCAGACGACGCCGTGGTTCAGCGTCTTCGGCGCGCCGGACGTGCCGATCAAGACGCTCCAGCTGCTGGGGTTCCTGGGGCTGATCGTCAGCGGCACGCTGATCGTCGCCCGCCTCGTCGGGACGCAGGCGACGGCCGCCGGGCTGCTGCCGATCGCGGTCGGCTACCTGATCGCCCACTACTTCACGTACCTGTTCATCGACGGCCAGCGGATCATCGTCGCCCTCGCCGATCCGCTCCAGCAGGGCTGGGACCTCGGCGGGTTCGGCTGGGCGTTCTTCGAGCCGACGCAGGCGTTCCTGCCACCGGGGCTGGTCTGGACGATCCAGATCGCGGCGGTCGTCGGCGGCCACATGCTGGGCGCGTGGGCCGGCCACGTGGTCTACATGCAGGACCCGCGGCACGCGGCCGGGATCGGCCGGCGGCGGGAGGTGCCGCTCGCGGTGATCATGGTCTTCCTGACGACGCTGACGCTCTGGTCGCTGGGCCAGACGCTGGTCGTGGAGGCGCCCGCGGGCCAGGCCGCGACGGCGCTGCTGGCGACGTTCAGGCTGCTGATCTAGGGCCGATCCCGAGCAATCCCGGCAGGTCGGCCATCGAGTCGAACAGGGTCACGCCCGGGCGTGCGAGACGGGAGGCGGGCGTCACGCCGCCCGCGTAGGCGAAGACCGCCATCCCCGCCGCCACGCCGGCGACGACGCCGTGGACGCTGTCCTCGATGACGGCCGTCCGGCCCGGCTCGAAGCCCATCGCCGACGCGGCGTGGAGGAACAGGTCAGGCGCGGGCTTGCCGTGCTCGACGTCGTCGGCGCTGAACAGGCGGCCCTCGAACCGGCCCAGCAGGCCGGTCTTCGCGAGGTTGCGCCGGATCTTCCCGAGGTCGCCGCTCGACGCCACGCACGTCGCGAGGCCGGCCGATTGGACCGCGTCGACCGCCTCGGCGACGCCGTCGACCGGCTCGAGCTCCGCGGCGAACGCCTGGACGTAGCGCTCGCTGAACGCCGCCCATTCGTCTTCGACGCTGCGACCGAGGTGCTCCTCGATCTCGGCCCGCATCGCCGCCTCCGTCCGGCCGACCCAGCGCTCGACGACCTCGTCCTCGGCCATCGGCCAGCCCAGCGTCGCGAGTAGCTCGACATCGAGGCGGATCGAGAGGCGCTCGCTGTCGACGAGGACCCCGTCGCAGTCGAAGATGACGAGGTCGAACCGGTCCGTCACGCGGGGGCGCCGGCTCCGACGGGCTCGAACGGCTCGGTCGCGGGCGGCCGCGGCACGCCTGGCTCCGGCACCCATTCGCCGAGCGACCGGACGACCGAGATGCGGGCCGCGATCGCTGGGTCGAGCGCCTCGGCGGCGGCGATCGCGGTCTCGATCGCGGTCAGGCAGAGGATCCCCTCCGCGGTCGCGGCGAGCCGGATCTCGGCGGCGTCGCGGACGACGCCGGAGCGTGGCGTCGGGGTGTTGACCACGAGGCGTACCCCGCCGTCGGCGATCGCCTCGAGGATCCCGACCTCGCCGATCGCCAGGTCCGGCGCGGCGCCCAGCTTCGCGACCGGGATCACGCCGAAGCCGGCCTCGCGCAGCAGCGTCCGCGTTCCGGGCGTGGCGGCGAGCCGGTAGCCGGCAAGGCGCAGCGCCCGGGCGAGCGGGATGAGCCCGGCCTTGTCGCGGTCGGCGATGCTGAGGAGCGCGATCGGCTCCTCACCGGCGTTTGCACCAGCGTCGACGCGCGGCGGCACGAGCGACGCGCCGACGAGCGCCTTCGCGAGCGCCACCCGCGGGTCGGTGTCGATCCCGATCACCTCGCCGGTCGACTGCATCCCCGGCCCGACCGACGGGTCGACACCGCGCAGCTTGGCCGTCGAGAACGCCGGCGCCTTGACCGCGACGAACGGCGGCGGCTCGAGCAGGCCGTTCGGCCAGCCCAGCGTCTCGAGCGACTCGCCGAGCGCGATCCTCACCGCCAGCTCGACCATCGGGACGCCGGTGACCTTGCTCATGAACGGCACGGTCCGCGAGGCGCGGGGGTTGACCTCGATCAGGTACACGCCGTCGTCGCGGACGATGAACTGGGCGTTGACGAGCCCGGTCGCGCCCAGCGCGAGACAGATCCGCTCCATCGTCGACACGATCAGCGCCTGGTCGCCCTCGCTGACGTGCTGCGGCGGGAAGACCGCGACCGAGTCGCCGCTGTGGACGCCGGCCTTCTCGACGTGCTCGAGGAGTCCCGGGATCAGGACCCGCTCGCCGTCGCAGACCGCGTCGATGTCGACCTCGACGCCCTCGAGGTAGCGGTCGATCCGGACCGGCCGATCCGGGTCGACGACCGTCGCCGCCGCGAGCTGCCGGACGAGGTCCTCGGGCGAGTAGCAGAAGTCGATCGCGAGGCCGCCGATGACGAAGCTGGGCCGGACGATGACCGGGTAGCCGATCCGCTCGGCGAGCGTGAGTGCCTCGTCGAGGCTGTGCGCCATGCCGCCCTCGGGCTGGGGGATGCCGAGCCGGTCGAGCAGCGCCGAGAAGCGGGTCCGCTCCTCGGCCTGGTCGATCGCCTCGAGGTCGCTGCCGAGCAACGGGATGCCGCCAGCCACCAGCTGCGCGGCGAGGTTGAGCGGCGTCTGGCCGCCGAACGCGACGACCGCGGGTAGCGGCGCCTCGCCGTCCCGCGTCTCGGCCTCGACGACGCTCCGGACGCTCTCGGCGTCGAGCGGCTCGAAGTAGAGCCGGGAGCTCGCGTCGAAGTCGGTCGAGACGGTTTCCGGGTTCGAGTTGATCATCACCGCCTGCCAGCCGCGCTCGCGGAGCGTCTCGGCCGCGCGCACCGCGCAGTAGTCGAACTCGATCCCCTGCCCGATCCGGACCGGCCCCGAGCCGATCACGAGGGCGGCGGGCCGGCCGACCGGCGGCGCCTCTGGCTCAGAGCCCGCCGCGGCGTACGTGGCGTAGAAGTAGGGCGTCTCGGCGGCGAACTCCGCCGCGCACGTGTCGACCATCGCGTAGCCGGGCCGGAGGCCGAGCGCCACGCGGGCGTCGCGAAGGTCCTGTTCGCGGATCCCGGCGAGCGCGGCGAGCTCCCGGTCGCCGAAGCCCGCCCGCTTCGCGGTCGCGAGCAGCGTTGCCGCCTCGCCGTCCGGCTCGTCGCCGGCTCTCGCGAGCGTCTCGCCCGCGGCCCGGACGTCCGCCTCGAGGGCGACGTTTCGGCCCATCTCGGCGAGGAACCACGGCGCGATGCCGGTCGCCTCCTGGATCGTCTGCTCGGGGACGCCGCGGCGGAGCAGGCCGAGGAGCCGCCAGAGGCGCGAGTCGGACGGCCCGAGGAAGTTCGCGAGGACGATCGGCGCGGCGGTTCGCTGGGCATGGCGGGTCGACTCGCAGGCCGCGCCGGTTTCGTCGATCCAGCGGATGGGCTGGTCGGCGGCTTCCTCGTCCTCCTCGGGGTCCTCGTGGGCGCCGCCTCCATAGACCGCGGCGAGGTAGTCGAAGCTCGGCGTCCAGCTGGGGTCCTCCGCGAGCGGCCCCGCGCCGGCTTGCTCGAGGCCGCGGAGCGCCTTGTTCAGGGCCGCTCCGAACGTCCGGTCGATCGCCATCACCTCGCCGGTCGCCTTCATCTGGCTGCCGAGCGTCCGGTCGGCGGTCGGGAACTTGTCGAACGGGAAGCGCGGCAGCTTGACGACGACGTAGTCGAGGGCCGGCTCGAACGCGGCCACGGTCGTGCCGGTGACGACGTTGGGGATCTCGGCGAGCCGCCGCCCGACGGCGATCTGGGCGGCGACGCGAGCGATCGGATAGCCGGTCGCCTTGCTCGCGAGGGCCGAGCTGCGGCTGACCCTGGGGTTGACCTCGATGACCGCGTACTCGGTCGAGTCCGGCGAGAGCGCGAACTGGACGTTGCAGCCGCCCTCGACGCCGAGCGCTCGGATGATCGCGAGCGCGGCGCTCCGGAGGCGCTGGTGGACCGGGTCCGGGAGCGTCTGGACGGGCGCCACGACGATCGAGTCGCCGGTGTGGACGCCGAGCGGGTCGACGTTCTCCATCGAGCAGACCGCGATGCACGTGTCGTCGGCGTCGCGCATCACCTCGTACTCGATCTCCTGCCAGCCGACGAGGCACTTCTCGACCATGACCTGGCCGATGGGGCTCGCGCGCAGGCCGGCCCGGATCCGCTCGCGGTAGGCATCCTCCGTGCCGACGATGCCGCCGCCGGTGCCGCCGAGCGTGAACGCCGGCCGGACGATCGCCGGCAGGCCGATCTCGGCGAGCGCCGCGTCGGCCGAGCCGCGCCGGTCCTCGTCCGTCGCGCCCTCGACGATCGCGCTCGGCGCGTATGGCTGGCCGATCCTGTCGAGGAGGTCGCGGAAGAGCTCGCGATCCTCGGCCATCTCGATTGCCTCGAGCGGCGTCCCGAGCATCCTGACGTTGTAGCGTGCTAACACGCCACCACGTGACAACGCGACCGCGAGGTTGAGCGCCGTCTGGCCGCCGAGCCCGGCGAGGAGCCCGTCCGGCCGCTCCCGCGCGATCACGGCCTCGACGGCGTCGACGGTCAGCGGCTCGAGGTAGATCGCGTCCGCGACGCCGGGGTCGGTCATGATCGTCGCCGGGTTGCTGTTGACGAGGATCGTCCGGACGCCCTCTCCGCGGAGCGCCCGACACGCTTGTGTGCCGGCGTAGTCGAACTCGGCCGCCTGGCCGATGACGACCGGCCCGGAGCCGAGGATCAGGACCGACCGCGGCTTCTCGCTCACCGGCCGCGCCCGTCCGCCGCCGCGACGAACCGGTCGAACACCGCCAGGGCGTCGAGCGGGCCCGGCGCGCCCTCCGGGTGGTACTGGACCGTCTCGATCGGCAAGGTCTCGTGACGCAGGCCCTCGACGGAGCCATCGTTCAGGTTCACCTGGCTGACGTGGAACCCGCCGTCGGCCGGCAGCGACGAGCCCACGACCTGGACCTCGTGGTTCTGGGCGGTCACCTGGACGAGCCCGAGGTCGACGTCGCGGACCGGGTGGTTCGCCCCGTGATGCCCGAACCGCAGCCGCGTCGTCTCGGCGCCGGCCGCCCTCGCGACGATCTGGTGGCCCAGGCAGATCCCCAGCAGCGGCCGGCCGTCCTCGATGACCGCCCGGGCCAGCGCGACGGGACCGTCCAGCCGTGCCGGGTCGCCCGGCCCCGGTGAGAGGATCACGCCGTCGATCTCGGGCGCCAGCGCCACCGCGGACGAGATCGTGTGCGGCAGGATCCGGACCCGCGCCCCGCGCCGCCGCATCGCCCGGACGATGTTCGTCTTCAGGCCGAAGTCCACGATCGCGACGAGCGGCCCGCCGTCCTCCGCCCGGCCGACGTCCATGATCGACGATGGCGACACCTGACCCACGAAGTCCTGGTCCTCCCAGCGCGGCACGGCCCGCGCCCGGTCAACGGCAGCGTCCCGGTCGACGAACCCGGGCTCCGTGACGATCGCCCGGAGACTGCCGCTCGCCCGGAGGTGCCGCGCGAGGGCTCGCGTGTCGACGCCCGCGATCGCGGGAATGCCCTCCCCGCGGAGCATCGACGCGAGCTGGCGGACGTCGTCGGCCACGGCGGCCGTGGCGTTCGCGACAACGAGCGCCCGGAGCCACGGTCGGACGGACTGATCGTCGTCGGCGACGCGCCCGTAGTTGCCGATCAAGGGGTACGTCATCACGACGACCTGGCCGGCGTACGACGGATCGGTGCAGACCTCCTGGTAGCCGGTCTGGGAGGTGTTGACGACGAGGTCGCCGCCGGCCGCTGCGTCGGCCCCGAACGCGATCCCCGGGAACACCGTGCCGTCCTCGAGCGCCAGCAGCGCCGGCCCCCGCTCGCCCACCCGCGGGTCGACGATCGAGCTCGCCCGGGGGAGCGGCGGACGGACCCGCGGCGGCGGCGCGTCGATCGTCACCGGCACCGCCCCGACATGAAAACGCCACCGGCCAAGCTGGCTCGGTGGACGCGCGGACACACTCGATCGGCCTCCTTTCCGGCCTCACGGGACCGGTACGCCGGCCTCACAGGACCGGCCATCAAGGACAGCCGAAGGGTACCACCTGGAGTCCTCGCCATGGCCCGCCGTCGGGTGCCGGAGGTGCGGTCCGGCGTGCTGGAGGGCAGTCGGGCTGCCCGTCGTACGGTCGGTGATGGGACCTTTGGTTCAGCGATCCGGTGCCAGCGCGCCCCGACAGTGGCCAAGCCAACTCAGTGGCGTCTGTCCGCATCCACATCAGCCGAGCGTCACCTTGGACGCGATGTCGGGAGCTGCAGCCGCCCTCTCGCAGCGGAGGCTCAGCACACAGGATGTCGGACACGCACGCACTCGAGCATGGAAGGCGCGGCTACTCGCTGCGCCGGGCGATGCTCACCGTCGCGGTCGCGATCGGAATGTCGGCCGCGATGGTGGCCGGCGCCGATGCACGCACGAGCAACCCGCGCGGCCTTGCCGCGCCGTCGACGGCGGCTCCGTCCTCGAGCGGGTACATGTTCATCCCGCTGACCCCGAGCCGCGTCCTCGACACGCGGTTCAACGTCGGCCTGACCGGCCGTCTTCATAGCCGCGTCGCACGCACGTTCACGGTCACGAACCGCTTCCCGGGCGACGACACGAAGAACGTCCCGACCAGCGCGATCGGCGTCACCGGCAACCTGACGGTCGACAACCAGACGTCGGGTGGCTACTTCTCGACCACGCTGGCGCCGAACAACAACCCGACGACGTCGACGCTGAACTTCCCGGCCGGCAACGATGACCGCGCCAACGAAGTCACGTCGGGCCTCGGCGCGAGCGGTCATCTCAGCATCACGTTCGTGGGCCGCTTCCCGTCCTCGACGGCCGACGCGATCTTCGACGTCACCGGCTACTTCATCCTCGCGACCGCCGGCACGGGCCCCCAGGCCCCGCCGGTCCTGCCGGTCCTGCCGGTCCCGCTGGCGCAAAGGGCGCCACCGGTGCCACCGGTGCCACCGGTGCCGCAGGCGCCGCCGGTGCTGTTGGCCCGGCTGGTGCTGTCGGTCCAGCTGGTGCTGCCGGTCCCGCTGGTGCTGTCGGTCCCGCCGGTGCTGTCGGTCCTGCCGGCCCCGCTGGTGCTGATGGCGCCGATGGCGCGGTCGGTCCTGCCGGCCCCGCCGGTGCTGATGGCGCCGATGGCGCGGTCGGTCCTGCCGGCCCCGCCGGTGCTGATGGCGCCGATGGTGCGGTCGGCCCGGCCGGTGCCGATGGTGCTGACGGCGCAGTCGGCCCCGCCGGTGCCGATGGCGCCGACGGCGCAGTCGGCCCCGCCGGTCCGCAGGGTGATCCGGGTCCGCAGGGCGACATCGGTCCGATGGGTCCGGCAGGTGCCGATGGCGCTGATGGCGCCGACGGCACGGTTGGTCCGGCCGGCCCGCAGGGTGATCCCGGTCCCCAGGGCGATCCGGGTCCCAAGGGCGACACCGGCGACATCGGTCCCTCGGGCGCCGACGGCCTGATGACTTATCGCTCCGGCGGCGCGACGCTCCGCTCGAGCGGCACGCCGACGGGCCAGACCACCGTGACGTTCTCGTCGCCACTGGCGAACGCGAACTACCGCGTCTCCTATGTGTTCACGAGTGACACGGACTGGAGTGCCCAGCACGTCGACGTGTACCTGTTCGTCACGTCGAAGACGACGTCCGGGTTCACATTCGTGCTCAACGTGGCGAACGGCGATCCCATGAACGCGCCGGCCGGCACGACGATCGATTGGCTCGCGCTCCCGACGAACTAGTCGGAGCCCAACCCGAAACGGCCCCCGGAACGCCCGGGGGCCGCTTTTTTTGTTGCGCAGCGGCAGATGGCGGGCCGCTACAATCCGAGCCTGCCCAACGCTCAGTCCGGGATGGTCCCTCGCCCACGGGAGCCGTCGCCCGGTTGGCCGCGCGTCCCAGTCCAGCGGTCCGTCCGCATCTCGGAGGAGACATGAGCACGTCGGCAGCTCGCCGCCCGTCACGTCGCGGGTGGCTTCTGATCCTCGCCGCCAGCGCCGTCGCGCTGGGTGCCTGCTCCGGGCCTCCCGGCGGTGCGGCACCGTCCGCGACGCCGGTGAGCGCTCCGACCCAGTCGCCCGTCGCTGCCACGCCCGAGCCGACGGCGAGCCCGCAGCCCTCGAGCCCGGCGGCCGAGGCGTCGGCGAGCGCCGCCGCAGCGGCGTCGGGCGGTCCCGTCGACTACGCCGAGTGGGTCGCACGCCAGGGGTTCGGCGGTTCGTCCGGGCTCAAGCAGCTGCTCAACGACGTGAACTTCCTCCAGGCGAATGCGTACACGGCCACGCTGTTCGACGTCGACGACGGGGCCAAGCTCGTCGACCACCTCGCGACGTGGCTCGAGCAGAACCCGCCGACCGCCTGCTGGGCCGAGTATCACGCTGCGATGCAGACCGCCCTCGGCAAGATCCACGATGACTTCGTCCCCGCCCACGACAACGTCGCGGGTGGCCACTCGATCCCCGCCGACGTCGCCACGAAGCTCGTCACGGAGGCCCAGGCCGCCTTCGACATGGCTGCCCCCGCGGGCTGCTAGCTCAACCCGAAACGGCCCCCGGAAACCTCCGGGGGCCGTTTCGTTCGTGCCGCGCTAGGGTGTCGGCGCCGGGATCGCGGCGGTCGCGGCAGCCGGCTCGAACGGCCCGAGCTCGCCCGATGCGACGAGGGCCTTGCGCCGCTCGATCTCCAGCTCGATGAGCTGGTTGTCGAGATCCGCGCGGTGAGCGCGCTCCGGCTCGCACGAGCAGCACTTCGCGAGCTCCGGGTCGTAGACCGTGCCGTCGGTCGGGATCGAGACCGGCCGCGGCCGCTCGGTGGTGTCGCCCGGCTTCGGCAGCAGGGTCAGCGCCTTCTTCACGGCCGACGCCACCTCGGGCGGCATCTCGTCGAGGTCCGCGAGCGTGTGCCACTCGGCCGGCAGGCCGGGCGTGACGATCCGGAACTGGATCTCGTAGACGATGGTCGTGACCGTGTAGAGCTCGACGATCTGGCGGACGAAGTACGTGACCGCCCGACACTCGTTCTCATTGGCGATCGTGCGGACCGTGATGTCCGCCGTCTCCTTGTCCTCGAAGGTGCTGACGACGACCGACCGCTCGGCGTGCGTGAGCAGCGACGCCTGCGAAACCGACTGATTGAACTGGTCCGACACGAACCCGACCGCGACCTGGTTGTGATCGGTCACGCTCACCGACGTCGACGTCGTCCCGCTCGGCGCGCCGAGGAGCCCGGCGAGACCGCCGCCGACCGAGACCGACGTGCCCGTCTTGACGCTCGTCAGCATGTCGTTCAGCGCCGAGAACGAGTTCTGGACGCGCGACTGGTGGATCGCGGACGTGTACTGCATGAACGTCGTCGCGACAGAGAAGCGGTCGACCTCGCTCGTCGTCCGGCGGTAGCGGTCGCTGTGGTAGAGGTTGACCTTCTCGCCCGGAAGCAGCGTGACCGTGTACAGCAGCGGTCCGTGCTGCTTGCCCTTGCGGCAGATCCGGTGCTCAAACGTGATCCGGAACTCGACGAACGGCTGGGTTGCGTCGAACCTCCCCACCGCCGGCTGGTCTTTCGACAGTGGCCGACGCAGCAGGCGCGCGTCGTAGTAGATGAGGCATTGCTCGTCAGGCAACCACTGCGGGTCGCACGGGCTGACGCAGCACTCGTCGTCCGAGCAGGAGCTCGCCGGGCGCGGCGAAGCCGGCTCGTCTGTTGGACCTGGCATGGAATCCCCTTCAGGCTTCCCCCGGCGGTCACGCCGGCGGCGCGACGCATGCCTTGAGTCGGACGCTAGACCGCCGTCGTCTCGTCGGAGTCGTCGATTTGGGCCGCAGCGGGCACCGCTCCCCGAATGTCACCACGCCGACACGCCATCTGCGAGCGTCGCGCGTGAAGAGCCGGTCACCAAACGACCCTCGGCGGCTGCCGAGGGTCGTTGTCACGATCGCGAGTGCTGGTGAGCCGGGGAGACTCGAACTCCCAACCAACTGATTAAGAGTCAGTTGCTCTGCCATTGAGCTACCGGCCCAGCGGTCCACGCTCCGTTGGAGCGTATGCCTGGTCGGATGGCACCAGCACCAACCAGTGCCGCGGAGTCTACTTCAGCGGGCGTCGGCCGGTACTCCGCCACTTCGTTAGGGCCATCTCGCAGTCATCCAGCCGACAGGTGCGAGGGGCTTGCTGACCCTATGCTCCGTGGCCTAGGACCTGAATAGCTGAAGGTCACGTCTGCCTGCAGACCGTTGGCAACTGGTTCACCTCAACCGGGTTTGCCCAACGGAGGTTTGCATGCATCGACGTGTCCTCAGAGCGGTGTGTCTGGCGGCGTCGCTCGCCTTGCTGACGGCGGGAGCCGCGTTGGCCGACGCGGGTGGCCAGGGAACGGTCACCACCACCCAGCAGTTCCGAAATCTCCCTCTCTTCTCGGAGCATGTGCCCAACCCCTGCACGGGCGCACTGGGCACCCTGACCGGCACCGCGAAGACCGCGGTATTCCACGTGACTTCCTTCACGACGGGTCCGGAGTTCTGGATGACGGGCACCGACGAAGGGGTTGCGACCTTCACACCCGACGACCCTCAGGGTGCAACCGCGAGCGGCCACTTCACCGAATGGTTCGGGGAGTCCTTCAACAACAAGAACGACGTCCAGCACTTCACCAGCTCGTTCCGGTTGAAGGGCAGCGACGGCTCGCACATCGTCGTGCAAGAGGCCGCCCACTTCAGCATCAACGCCAAGGGAGCGATCACCGTCAGTTTCGACAAGGTGGGCGTTCGCTGCGGATAGCCCCATCCGCTCCAGCGGCCAAGCCCGCTGATCTTCGAGCGGAGTCAACGACCAGCCATTCGCGGGTCCTCGAAGTTAGATCGGATCCGTCGTCGCGCAGCGTCGATGCATCGAGCGGCGCAGACGAATCCGTCACGGGGCCTCGCCGACTCTCAGGAGGGCAACGGATGTCTCGCACAAGGTTGTTCGTCTTATCGGTGGGTCTCGCTGCGACGCTCATCGCAACTAGCCTCGCGCCGGTCCTCGCGAGTTACCCCGGCGCCGAGAACGGCCGGATCGCGTACGGCGTCCGCGCCGCCGACGGCAGCTCCAATATCTTCTCCGCGAACCCGGACGGCTCGGGTGTTCGACAGCTCACGACCGGCGCCGGAAACCACCTCTGCGCTGCCTACTCCGCGGACGGCAAGCAGATCGCCTACTGCTCCGACGCCAGCGGGTCCTGGGAGATCTGGGCGATGAAGCAGAACGGGACGAAGCACCGCCAGGTGACCCACCTGAACGGCTTCTCGACGTTCCCCGACTTCTCGCCCAACGGCTCGAAGATCGCGTTCACGTCGTTCCTGGATGCCGAGGGCAGCGACGAGATCTACGTCGTCAACGCGTCGAACGGGCTCGGTCTCACCCAGCTCACCGACTGCCCCGGAGTCGGCACCTTCTGCATCAACGACTTCCCGGCGTGGTCGCCGAACGGCCGCCAGATCGCCTTCATCCACGCGGAGCGGTTCGACGGCGACGGAAACGCGCTCGACGAGCAGGTCTGGGTGATGGACGCAAACGGCGGCAACCAGCACGCGCTCACGACCGACGCCCCGTTCAAGGATCAGGTCCCTGACTGGAGTCCCGACGGCACGAAGATCGCGTACGCCTCCGGCCCCAGCAGCCATCTGGGTCATGAACGCCAACGGCTCCAACCAGCATCAGCTCACCGGCTGTGGCCCATCGGACCCATCGCCCTGCGCGGCGGGCGAAGACTTCGGTCCGGCCTGGTCGCCGGACGGGACGAAGATCGCGTTCCTGCGCAACTTCCAGGGACTCGGCATCAACAGCCGGCCGGTGTTCGTGATGAACGCCGACGGCAGCAACCAGCACCAGCTGGTCGCCGGATTGAGGCTCGATGCCGTCCCCTCCTGGCAGGCTCGAGGCGTCGGCTCAGGGAACTGACGCTCTCCCGCGATCCCGGACGAGCGCATCGCTGCGCTCGTCCGGATTTCTGATTTGGCGGCGAGCGGCGATCGTCTACGAGACCGGCACCAGCCCGTGCGAGTAGAGGCGCTGGACCGGCGCCGCCGCGATGTGGAAGCCGTCGTCGCCCGACGTCGGGCCCTCGACCGGCGCGTACGCGTAGTCGAGGTCGCCGAGGAACGAATAGAGCGCCTCGAGCGAGTCGTCGTACACCTGGAGGAACGTCGGGTGGACCTCCATCAGGAGCAGCGGCTTCCAGCGGGCGAGCGTCGCGGTCATGCCCCGGAGCGCCCGCAGCTCGGCGCCCTCGATGTCCATCTTGATCGCGTCGAGCCGCGGCAGCTCGCGGATCTCGGCGAAGTCGTCGAACCGCTCGACCCGGACGTCGACCGCGTCGGCCGGCCGGTTCGAGCCCATCGTCAGCCGGTAGCGGGGCGGGCCGAGGTGGGCGTGGCCCGACTCGTCGAACGCCGCCGCGGGCACGACCGTCACCCGCTCGAGGTGGTTCACCTCGATGTTGTGGCGGAGGTAGCGGAGCGCCTTGGGCCAGGGCTCGAACGCGATCACCCGGCCCTTCGGCCCGACCGAATGCGCCATCAGGCACGTGAAGTAGCCGATGCTCGCGCCGACGTCGGCGACGACCTGGCCGGGCGACAGGACCCGCTCGACCATCGCGGTGAACTTCGGCTCGGTGTAGCCGAGCGAGATGATCCGTTTGGCGACCGGCGACGCCTCGGCGTCGGGCAGGACGAGCGGGAAGCCCCGGACGACGGCGACCCCGTCGGTGGCCTCGAGCCGCGGCGTGCGGCGCCGGACCAGCGCCCCGTTCGCGTTCCGTCGGGCCTTGCCGACGACACGCCGGGTCTTGGAGACGCCGCGCGAGACGACCGACGGGTTGCTCACCGGCCGCCCTCGAGCAGCGGCATCGCAGGCGGCGCGGCGACGGGCTCGTCGTCGGTCTCCGGCAGCTCGCCCTCGACCGTGACGTGGGGCAGCCACGACAGCCAGCGCGGCAGCCACCAGTTCCAGTCGCCGAGGAGCCGCATCGTCGCCGGCAGCAGGATGCTCCGGACGATCGTCGCGTCGAGGAAGATCGCGACCGCCAGGCCCAGCCCGAGCTGCTTGATGACCGTCAGCTCGAGGGTCACGAATACGCTGAACACGACGACCATGATCGCAGCCGCGCTGGTGATCGTGCCGGACGTGATCGAGATTCCCCGGGCGACGGCGTCGTTCGACGACATCCCGCGGTCGCGCGCCTCCTTGATCCGGGTGAGGATGAAGACGTGGTAGTCCATCGACAGCCCGAACAGGATCGTGAAGATGAAGACCGGCACGAACGCCTCGATCGGGCCCGGCTTGAAGCCGAGCAGGTCGGCGCCGTGGCCGTCCACGAAGACCCAGACGAGCACGCCGAATGCGGCCGCGGTCGAGAGCAGGTTGAGGATGATCGCCTTGATCGGGATGACGAGCGAGCGGAAGGCGATCAGCAGCAGCAGGAATGAGAGCGTCAGCACGAAGGCCATGACCTCGGGCATGCCGTTGCTGTAGAACGTCACGACGTCGAGCGTGTAGGCAGCGTCGCCCGAGACGTAGACGCGCGTGCCCGGTGACGCCGACGCGAGCGCGTTCGGCACGGTCGTCGAGCGGATCGTGCGGACGATGTCCTGGTTGCGGACGTCGTTCTCGCCGCCGTTCATCGCGTAGGTCAGCATCGCGACCTTGCCGTCGGCCGAGGTGAACGGCTTCGCCGGCTCGTTGACGCCGTCGATCGCGAGCAGGTCGTCGTTCAGCTTCACGAGCGCGGTCTTCGTCGCGGGCTGATCGGCGTTCGTGACGACGACGTCGAGCTCGAGGGTCCCGCCCGACGGCCACTTCTCGTTGAGCAGGTTCACCGCCTGGACACCCTCGAGCGAGTCCGGGAACGAGGTGAAGTCGGTCTGGCCCATCCGGAGGCGGAGGATCGGCGATGCCAGGAAGATGAGCAGCGCGGCCGACCCGACGGCGGCGACGACCGGCCGGCGCATGACGGCCTTGACGAGCGTGGCCCAGATGCCGCTGCCCTCGTCGCGCGGCCGGCCCAGGAACGGGATCCGGAGCCGGTTCACGCCGTCGCCGAGGATCGCCAGGGTCGCCGGCAGGAACGTCAGCGACCCGATCACCGCGACGAGGACGACCGCGATCGTCCCGACCGCCATCGACCGGAAGAGCGGGTCGTCGAGCAGGAACAGCCCGCCGATCGAGATCGCGACCGCGAGCCCGGAGAAGAACACCGCGCGTCCGGCGGTGTTGCTGGCGACGTGGATCGCGTTGAGCTTTGGCCGGCCGTGGCGACGCTCGGTCCTGAAGCGGGTCAGCATGAACAGCGAGTAGTCGACCGCCACGGCCAACCCGATCAGCACGACGAGCTGGCTGGCGTACGGGCTGACCTCGGACACCTGGCTGTAGAGCCCCAGGATCCCGAACGCGGCGAGCAGCGCGGTCGTCGCCAGGATGAGCGGGATCACGGCGGCCACGACGGCCCCGAACGCGATGAGCAGGATCAGGAACGTCAGCGGCAGGGTCAGCCGCAGCGAGTCGTCGAGTCCGCCGTTGATCAGCTTCTGGATCTCGTCGTTCGTGAGGGTGTTGTTCAGCGGGTGGATCGCGAGGTTCGGGTAGTCGGCCTTCAGCTGGTCGACGAGGGCCGGGACAGGTGCGAGCCGCTGGATGAGGACGTCGCCATCGCCGGGGACGCGGGCGGCGATCCTGGCGGTCGTCTTGTCGGGCGAGATCAGGGCGGCCTCGGGCGGCGCCTGGGTCGGGTCGACGAGCCCCTCGAAGACGGGGCCGGTCTTGCCGTCGACGGTCGCGGTCAGCGCGCCGAGCCGCTTCGTGATGTCGCCGAGAGCCGTGACGTATGCCGGATCGTCGGTCGTGCCGGTGGGGTTGTTGACGACGAGCAGGAACTGGGACGACGCCTTCTCGGTCTGCTGGGCGCCGGCGTTCGCGGCGTTGTAGACGATGAACGCCTCGGCGGCCTCGTACTTCCCCCGTTCGTTGTTCGAGACGGCCTGGGCGGAGTTGATCCCGCCGGCCGCGATGCTGCCCGCGAACAGCCCGATCGTCGCGACGAACCACAGGACGAACACCGGCCAGCGGTGGCGGGCGCTCCAGTCGGCGACGCGGACGGTCCACGGGACGCCGACGGGCCGCGGTTCGGCCGGCGATTCCGGGGAGGCCGGCGACGCCGGCGGTTGGTCGGTCACGGGCGGGGCCTGCAGCGCGTTGCGAGGCTGGGAATCGGTCATGGGGAGCTCCGTCGTCTGCGATCGAGCCTCGCGGCACGCGCCGCAAAGGGTAACGCGAGCGGCGCTGACCAGCCGCCGCCCGGGTTGACCCGACTATCTACGCCGGCCGTCACACGTTGGGTTCCACGGCGTCATCGCCGAGACATCGGCCGCGTACGCTGAAGGAAGACGCGCCGAGTGGCCCCCGTCATCAGACCACTTGGTCGCGCGAGGGAGATCGGAGGGTGCGATGGACCCAGCCGGACCGGATCCACGGGATCCGGAGGGAGGCGGCGCGCCGGGATCGGCCGCGAGCGAGCCGGCCGCGAGCGAGCGGCCACCGTGGCTGACGAGGGCGCGGCGAGCGAGATCGTGGCGGTGGCGAGTGCCACCGACACGCCTCCGCCCGTCCCGGTCGACACCGACGCCGCGGTCGCGACCGAGGTCGTCGAGCCGCCGCCGGTCCAGGTCGCGACCGTCGATCGGCCGGCCGGCCCGCGCCGCGTCAAGGGCCCGGCCGCCGCGCTCGTGGCGGTCATCGGCGCGGTCGCGATCGGCGCGGTCACGTACGTCGGCTACTCGCTGAACCAGGACCTCTCGTCCACCAGGACGACGCTGGCGACCACGCAGGGCGACCTTGGTTCGACCCGGACAACGATCGACGAGACGACGGCCAAGGTCGCGACGACGAAGAGTGACCTCGCCGCCGCGACGAAGCAGCAGGCCGACCTCGACGCCCAGGTCACCGACCTGTCGGCGCAGGTCGCGACCCAGACCGAGTGCGTCGTCCTCCAGCGGGCGGCCCTCGCGGAGCTCGTCCGGATCTCGGAGCTCCAGACCCAGAACTTCAACCGGACGGCCGTGGGGTCCGCCTGGGACACCGCCGAGAAGCGGCGGGCCGACGGAATCACCGTCGCGCTCGATGAGTTCTACAAGGCCTACTCGGCCGCGTTCCAGGGCTCGACCGGGACGGCCAAGGGCCATGCCGACAAGGGCAAGGACGCCCAGGCGAAGATCGCCGATGCCGAGCAGCGCCTGGTCGCCGAGCTGAAGCTCGTCGACTCGAAGGCCGGCGAGATCCAGACCGCGATCGACGCCCTCGAGGCCAAGCTGAAGACGACCGAGGCCACGTGCGCGGGGGTGGCACCGTGACCGAATCGACGAAGCGTGCCGGGTTCGACGTCCGGCTCCTGCTGGTCGTCGCGATCGCCCTCGTCCTCGGCCTCGCCGCGGCCGGCGCCTGGGCGCTCACCACGAACAACGATCTCCAGTCGACACGGGCCACGCTCGCGTCGACGAGCGGCGACCTCGACGGCGCGAAGGGCGACCTGGCCGAGACGACGGCCAACCTCGACGCCACGAACGCCGACCTCGCCGCTGCCCGCGAGGCGATCAAGAAGGACCAGTCGAAGGTCACGTCGCTGAACTTCCAGATCGAGCGGAAGGGCGCCTGCATCGCCGCCCAGTCGGCGAACCTCGCGGAGATCCGCCGGATCCTCGCGCTCGAGCGAGTGGACTTCGCCCGGACGGGCAGCACCTCCGCCTGGGGCAAGGCCCACAGCGCCGCCCAGAAGGCGATCAACCTCGCGATCGACGACCTGTACAAGGCCTACCAGAACGCGGCCGCCGGCCGCTACGGCACCGCGAACACCTGGATCGACAAGTCGAATGCCCAGATCCGGGTGAGCAACTCCCAGCTGAAGAACGAGGACAAGCAGGTCGACGCGATCAACAAGTCGACGGACGTCACGAACAAGGCCAACGACGCGTTCACGAAGACGCTCGACGAGACGTCCTCGACCTGCGGCGCCTGAGCCGGGCCATGCCGGCCTGAACCGACGGCGACGGCCGGCGGTATGACGTGGCGATGACCAGCCACGCCCGTCGCACCGCCGGCCTGCTCGTCGCGGCTGTCGTCGCCGCGGGCTGTGGCGCGCCGTCGGGGTCGGTCACTCCGGCGTCCGCGGGAGCGTCGGCCTCGCCGTCCACACCGGCCGCGGCCTCGCCCGTCTCGGTCGTTCCCTCGTCCAACCCGGCATCGCCGACGCCGGACCTGGCGCGCGTCGGCGGGACGTGGGAGAACGGCGTGAAGATGCCGTCGCGTCGCGCCGAGAACGCCGCGGTCGCCCTCGACGGCAGGATCTACCTCGCCGGCGGCCTCGACCCCAAAGGCAACACGCTCACGACGTTCGAGGCCTTCGATACGGCGACCGGGACGTGGTCGACGCTCCCGCCTTTGCCGGAGCCGCGCGACCACTTCGGGCTCGCGGTTCTCAACGGCAAGATCTACCTGTCTGGCGGGAGCGTCTTCTTCACCGGCAAGATCGCGAGCGGGCTCTGGGTCTACGACCCGGTCGCCGCCAAGTGGGGCGCGCTCGCGCCGATGCCCGGCGAGCGCTCGCAGCACGGGATGGCCGCTGTCGGCGGCAAGCTCTACGTCACCGGCGGCGTCGTCCGCGGGCCCGACCCCAGGTCGCTCTGGGCCTACGACCCGGCGACCGGCGAGTGGCAGCAGGGTCTTCCCGACATGCCGACCGAACGCGAGCACCTGTCGGTCGTCGAGGCGGGCGGCAAGCTCTATGCGATCGGCGGCCGGAAGGGCTCGAACTTCGGGGCGAACGAGGTCTACGACCCGGCGACGAACGCCTGGACGACGCTTGCCGACATGCCGACGCCGCGCGGCGGGATGGCGATCGGGGTCATCGGCGACGCGATCCACGCCGCCGGCGGCGAGAACCTCCAGGCGATGTCGACGTATCCGGAGCACGAGGTCTTCGACATCGCCACCGGGACGTGGGCGAAGGCGCCGGATCTGCCGACGAAGCGCCACGGGCTCGCCGCCGCGGTCGTCGACGGCCGCTGGTACGTGATCGGCGGCGGGCGGAGCGCGATGCTGTCGGCCTCCGACATCGTCGAGATCTTCACGCCGGCGCCGTAGCGCGGGTCCTCGACGGCGCTGCGTCGCGTCGCCGCGACGTTCAGTCGAGCGTCGCCGCGAGCTTCTTCGGCGCGGTCCGCCGCCACGCGTCGCGGATCAGGTCCTCGAGGAGCGGCGCGTCGACCCGGGCGAGATCCACGGTCACCCAGCCGAACCGCCCGACGTAGGCCGACGGCGCGAACGTCTCGGGGTCGAGGTCGACGAGCTCGGCCTGGCGCTCCGGCGACGCCTTGATCGAGGCGTGCGTGGCCCCCTCGCCGCCCATCGCGAAGATCTTGTCGCGGACCCGGAACGTGATGTCGACGTCCCAGGTGAGGCGCTCCTCGGCCTCCGGCAGCGCCAGCGCGATCCGGCGGACGTCCTCGAACGTGCTCACGGCTGGGACAGCGACTTGAGCATCATCCGGTCGAAGTCGCGGTAGCCCAGCGCGTGGTACAGCCGGATCGCGCCCTCGTTCGCCTCGCTGACCGTCAGGATCATCCGCTCGATGCCGTGGTCGGCGGCCCATCGCTCGAGGTGCTCGATCAGCGCCTTGCCGATGCCGTGGCCGCGCCAGCCTTCGACGACCGACACGCCGAACTCCGCGGTCGGCACGGCCCGGGCCATGTTGCCGGCCGATGGCGGATCCGCGACGTCGACGGACGCGGAGCCGACCATGACGTCGCCGATCATCGCCGCGACGTACTCGCCGCTCTCGCCGCGGCCCTCGATCCGGCGCCGGAGGCGGACGGCGATCGCGTCGCGATCCGGGATGTGGAAGACCTCGGGGTCGATCGCCGCGTGGTGGCGCGCCGTGTCGAGGTAGATGTCGATCAGGACCTCGAGATCGTCGAGCGTGACAGGCCGGATCTCGACGGTCGACGCGCCGGCCTCACTCCTGGTTGTCAATCTGCGCCCGCTGCAGCCGCCCCGAGAAGTCGACGTAGATCGACTTCCACTCGGTGAACGTGTCGAGCGCGGCGTGGCCGGCCTCGCGGTGGCCGTTGCCGGTCTCCTTCCAGCCACCGAACGGGAGGTGCGTCTCGGCGCCGGTCGTGCCGGCGTTGACGTAGACGATCCCGGTCTCGAAGTCGCGCATCGCCCGGAACGCGGTGTTCGCGTCGCGGCTGAAGATCGACGAGCTCAGGCCGTAGCGCGTCTGGTTGATCGCCGTGACCGCGCCCTGGTAGTCGTCGACCGGCACGATCGAGAGGACCGGCCCGAAGATCTCCTCCTGGGCGATCCGGTCCATCGGCTTCACGGCGTTGAAGATCGTCGGCTCGAAGAAGTGGCCGTTGCCGAGTGCGCCGTCCGTCGCCCGGCCGCCGCCGGTCACGAGCTCCCCTTCCCGACGGCCGATCTCGACGTAGCCCGCGACCTTCTCGACCGCGCCGGCGTTGATCAGCGGCCCGACGTCCGTCTGCGGATCCGCGCCCGGGCCCAGCCGGAGCTTGCCCGCCCGCGTCTCCAGGCGTTGCACCAGCGCGTCGACGACCGGCCGCTCAACGACGACGCGGCTCGCGGCCGTGCAGCGCTGGCCGGTCGTCCCGAACGCCGACCAGAGGATCCCGTCGGTGGCAAGGTCGAGGTCGGCGTCGGCCATGACCACGATCCCGTTCTTGCCGCCCAGCTCGAGGCTCAGCCGCTTGAGGCGCCGGCCGGCGCGCTCGGCGATGCCGCGACCGGTCAGCGAGGAGCCCGTGAACGAGATCACCGGCACGTCCGGCGACTCGACGATCGCGTCGCCGACGGCGCCGCCCGCGCCGGTCACGAGGTTCACGGTGCCCGCCGGGAAGCCGGCCTCGGCCATCAGCTCGACGAGCAGCACGGCGCAGTGGGGCGTGTCGCTCGCCGGCTTGAACACGACGGTGTTGCCGGCGACGAGCGCGGGCATCATCTTCCAGCAGGGAATCGCGATCGGGAAGTTCCAGGGCGTGATGATCCCGGCGACCCCGATCGGCTGGCGGATCGACATCGCCCACTTGTCGGGCAGCTCGCTCGGAACGGTGTCGCCGAACATCCGGCGGCCCTCGCCGGCCATGAGGAACGCGATGTCGATCCCCTCCTGGACGTCGCCCCGGGCCTCGGCGATGACCTTGCCCATCTCCCGGCTCATCGCCTGGCTCAGGCGCTCCTTGTGCTCGGCCATGAGCGCGCCGAAGCGGTACAGGATCTCGCCGCGCTTGGGGGCCGGCGTCCGGCTCCACATCGGCCAAGCGGTCTCGGCCGCCTTGATCGCCATCGCGACATCGGGCGGCGTGCCGGCCTGGAAGCGACCAATGACATCGCGCGTGTCGGCCGGGTTGTGGCTCTCGAACGTTTCGCCGCCGACGCCGTCGCACCACTCACCGGCGATGAAGTGGCCGAACGTCGGCGGCGACGCGGCCGCGTCGGACGCGGCAGCGGGCGATTGGGTGACCGTCATGGGCGGAGTTTAGTCGGCGTCAGGTCGGGATCGGCACGCGATCCTCGACGGGGCGCTCGTTCCGGAGCGCCCATGGCTGGAGGATCGCGTAGGCCGCGTCGAGGTTCGGTGTCGGGACGGCGTGCTCCCGGCCGATCCGGATCGCCGCGCCCTGGAGCGCCTCGAGCTCCATCCGGTGGCCGGTCACGAGGTCGTGGTAGAGCGATGTCGTCGCGCCGTCGTGCTGCGAGAGCAGCCGGTCCATCTCCCGGTCGACGAGGTCGTCGGCGAGGGCGACGCCGGCCGCCCGGCCGACCGTCCAGACCTCCGTCATCAGCGCCCGGAGCATCGCCCTGGCCGCCGGCGCATCGCGGATCGCGCCGATCGGCAGTCGAACGGTGCCGGTCATCGCCGAGAACGCGACGAGCAGCGTGTACTTCTCCCAGAGCGCGACCCGGATGTCGTCGGCGAGGCCGACCTCGAGCCCACCGCTCGCGGCGACGTCCCGGATGGCGCGGATCCGGTCCGACGGCGGGCCCGACAGCTCGCCGATGACGATGCTCCGCGGCCCCGCGGCGTCGACGACGCCGGGCTCCCTGACCGCCCCCAGGATGTACGCCGCGCCACCGACGACGTGATCCTTGCCGATCACCGCGGCGATCCGGTCCTCGTTGTCGATCCCGTTCTGGAGCGAGATGACCGCCGTCCGGTCGCCGAGGAGCGGCCCGAGGCGCCCGGCGGCGTCGGTCGTGTCGTACGACTTGACCGTGAAGAGGACGACGTCGACCGGCCCGATCTCCTCGGGGGCGTCGGTCGCCCGCAGGCGATACGCCCGTGTCCGTTCCGGCTCGACGATCGTGAGCCCATTCGCGCGGAGCGCGTCGAGGTGTGGACCGCGAGCGATCAGCGAGACGTCGGCGCCGCCGTCCGCCAGCCGTGCCCCGTAGTACGCGCCGACGGCTCCGGCGCCGAGGACGGCGACGCGCAACGGTCAGGCGACGCGTTCGAACGCGGCAGCCACGGAGCCGCCGCCGCCGAGGCAGAGCGTCGCAAGACCGTAGCGGCCATCGCGCCGGTTCAGCTCGTGGAGCAGCGTCGCGACGATCCGCGCGCCGCTCGCCCCGATCGGGTGGCCCAGCGCGATCGCGCCGCCGTTCACGTTCGTCTTGTCCCAGTCGAAGCCCAGCTCGCGGCCGTCGGCGAGCGTCTGGGCAGCGAACGCCTCGTTGATCTCGACGAGGTCGAACGCCTCGATCGGCAGCTCGATCCGGTCGAGCAGGCGGCGGACGCCCTCGATCGGGGCGAGGAAGATCCACTTGGGGGCGACCTCGGCCTGGGCGTAGCCGACGATCCGGGCGAGCGGCTTCAGGCCCAGCCGCTCGACGGCCCGCTCGCTCGCGACGATCGTCGCCGCTGCGCCGTCGGTGATGCCGGGCGTGAGGCGGGCCTGGCGGGCGGGCGCCTGCCCGACACCGGCCTGGAGCGCGTGGCCCATCAGGACCTCGTCGATCGGCGTGCCCCCCGGCAGCCCGGCCCGGTCAACGGCAGCGCGGATCGCGACGCCGCCGAGGTCCACGGCCGGAACTGTTGAAAGCGCCCCGCCGAACCTGCCGATCGGCGTGCGCGCCGCGCTGACGATGTACACGTGGCCGTTCCGGCCTGGAAGATCCGCTGCCATGGATTCAGCCTACACCGAAGGCGCTGAACGGCTGGACAGGCCACCGCCACGACAGGCCCGAGGTGGCTTGCTCGGACCCCCATTCTGTTCGGATGCCACCCAGCCTCGCTGCCCGCGTCCGGCCGCCGCTCGACGCGCTTCGCCAGGTTGTCGCTAACCCCGGCCTCCTCCGGCTCGAGCTTGGGTCGCTGGCGTTTACTGCCGCCGACTTGATGTATGTCGTCGGGCTGGCCGTCCTTGCGTACGAGGCCGGCGGCACCCCGGCGGTGGCGCTCCTGGCGATCATCCGCTCGTTGCCGTCGGTCGTCCTCGTCCCGTGGCTGCTCGCCGCGACCGACGCGATCCCTCGCGACCGGCTGCTACGGCTCGTCGTCGCGACACGGGTGGCGTGTCTTGTCGTCGCTACGGCACTGGTCATCGGCGATGCGTTCCTAGTCGCGATCTACCTCCTGGCAGGGATCGACGCGGTCGCCGGGGGCCTCCTCCGACCGCTCCGCGCGACGCTCACGCCGGCCCTGGCTCGGTCGGCCGAGGAGCTGGTTGCGGCCAACGCGGTAACAACGACCGGCGACGCCCTCGGGGCCATCCTCGGACCGGGCGGCGCGGCGCTGGTCCTGGTCGCCGGCGATGTTCCGGCGACGCTCGTTGCGGGGACGATCGTGATGATCGTAGCGCTCGGCGTCGTGTTCCCGATCAAGGCCGCTCCGGACATCGCCCCTCGAACACAACTCCGAAGTGGGGAAGGCGCACGGCAGGCGCATGAGGGCTCGGTGTTGCAGTCGGTTCGGACGCTGCTGGCGATGCCCTACGCGCGGCTGATCGTGCTGCTGTTCGCGGGCCAGCGCTTCGTCCGCGGGGTCATCAACGTCGCCCTCGTCGCGGCCGCGTTCGACCTGCTGCGGATCGGAGACTCGGGGGTTGGCGTGCTGACGTCGGCAATTGGGCTTGGCGGGCTCGTCGGCGGGGCCGTGGCACTCAGCCTCGTCGGCCGGGCTCGGCTCGCACCGGCCTTCGCGGTGGGCCTGATCGCCTGGGGTGGTGGAATCCTGGCCTCCGGCGTCGTGCCGAACCTCGTGTTCGTGCTCGTCGCGCTCGCAATCGCAGGGATCGGCAAGACGGTCCTCGACACGGCCGGCTTCACGCTCCTCCAACGGACCGTCCCGAATGATCGACGGAGCAACGTCTTCGGCCTGCTCGAGGCGGCGATTGCCGCGGCGCTCGCGGCCGGTCCGGTCGCTGCCGCAGTGCTCGTCGATGCCGTCGGCGCGGGCTGGACGCTGGTCGTCGCCGGCGCGCTGCCGATCGTCCTCGTGGTCGTAACGTGGCCGGTCTTGCGGTCGGCGGACGACGCGGCCGTGATCCCACAACCGGCGCTCCGACTGCTGAGCCGCGTCGCCATGTTCCGTCCGCTCCAGCTGACAACGCTCGAGACGCTCGCCGGGCAGATGATCCTTCGCGACGCACCGGCGGGCTCCGACGTCATCCGTCAGGGAGAGCAGGGCGACAGGTTCTACATCGTCGAGGCGGGACGGCTGGGAACCGTCATCGACGGGACGGCGATCAACGAGCTCGGCCCGGGCGATTCTGTTCGGGGAGATCGCACTCCTCCACTCCACTCCGCGCACCGCGACCGTCACGGCGCTCGAGGACAGCAGCCTCGTCGAACTCGCGTCCGAGCCGTTCCTGGCGGCCGTCGCGAGCAGCGGCGACAGCGCCGCGGCCGCCGCCGCGGTGGTCACGGCCCGGCTGGCGAGCGCGTAGCGGCGAGTGTCACTGTCCGCGCTCGTCGCCGCAGTCCCACAATGGCCGGGTTCGGCGCACGCGAAGGACGCGAGGGAGGCACGATGGCTCGAGGGATCTTCCGCCTGCGGCTCCCCGATGGGACCGTCCGGCTGGCGCGGGGCACACCGGAGACCGGGCCGACCGACCTCCTGCCGGGCGACGCCACCGTCGAATTGCTGCTCCGCGCGGGTCCTTCCGGCCTCGCCGATGCCGTCGCCGGCGCCGGAGACACCGTTCCGGCCGGCGCGACGCTTCTCGCTCCGATCGACAGCCAGGAGGTCTGGGGCGCCGGCGTCACGTACGAGCGATCGCGGGTGGCCCGGATGGAGGAGGCCGTCGAGCCGTCGATCTACGACCGCGTCTACGACGCCGTCCGGCCGGAGGTCTTCTTCAAGTCCGTCGGCTGGCGCGTCCGCGGACCGGCCGAGCCGATCACGGTCCGGGCCGACTCGGGCTGGAACGCGCCAGAGCCGGAGTTCACGCTCGTCCTGACGCCCGATCTCGAGATCGCCGGCTACACGATCGGCAACGACGTCTCGTCGCGCGAGATCGAGGGCGAGAACCCGCTCTACCTGCCGCAGGCGAAGACGTACGACGGCTCGTGCGCGATCGGGCCCGCGATCGTGCCCGCGAGCGAGGTCGAGCTGCCGGTCGGGATCCGGCTCAGGGTCGTCCGCGATGGCGCCGTCATCGTCGACGAGGCGACGTCGACCGCCCGCCTCCACCGGGCGTTCGACGACATGCTCGAACACCTGGGCCGCGCGCTGTCGTTCCCGCACGGCGCGTTCCTGCTCACCGGGACGGGCATCGTCGCCGGCTCCGAGTTCAGCCTGAGCGCGGGCGACGTCTGCCGGATCGAGATGGACGGTCTGGGCACGCTGGAGAACCTCGTCGAGTCGGTCGGGGCTCCTGCGAAGGCCTAGCCGGCACCTGCTCGCTTGAACACCTCGTCCGCCACGATCAGGCGGTGGATCTGGTTCGTGCCCTCGTAGATCTGGGCGCCCTTCGCGTCCCGCATCAGGCGCTCGATGCCGGTCTCGCGTGAATAGCCGCTGCCGCCGAACAGCTGGACGGCGTCGGTCGCGACGCGCATCGCGGTGTCGGAGGCGGTCCACTTCGCGAGCGACGACGCCTCGGCGATCGGCTCGCCCCGATCCTTCGCCGCCGCCGCCTGACGGGTCAGCGCCCGTGCCGCCTCGACGTCGCGAGCCATCTCCGCGACCATGAACCGGAGGCCCTGCTGCTCCGCCAGCGGCGCACCGAACGCCCGCCGCTCGCCGAGGTACCGGGCAGCCTGCTCGAGCGCGGAGCGGGCGATCCCCACGCACGCCGCGGCGATCGAGATCCGGCCCTCGGCGAGCCCCGACAGCGCGATCTTGTAGCCGCCGCCCTCCTCGCCGAGGCGGTTCTCGGCCGGGACGACGCAGCCGTCGAAGATCAGCTCCCCGGCCGGGCACGACCGGATGCCCATCTTCTTCTCGTGGGCCCCGAACGTGAACCCGGGCGAACCCTTCTCGACGAGGAACGCGGTGATCGCCTGCGGGCCGGCCGACGGGTCGAGCGTCGCGAACACGAGGTAGCGATCGGCCTCCGGGCGCGTTCGAGATCCAGATCTTCGAGCCGGTCAGCCGGTACGAGCCGTCGTCGGCCCGCTCGGCGCGGGTCCGGAGCGAGCCGGCGTCGGAGCCGGCATGGGGCTCCGTCAGCGCGAACGCGCCCAGCTTCTCGCCCGCGATCATCGGCCCCAGCCAGCGCTCGTGCTGCTCGGCCGTGCCCCAGGTCACGACCGGGTACTGCGACAGGATGTGGACGCTCAGCGTCACGGCGCTCGCCATGTCGGCCGCGCCCAGCTCCTCCATGACGAGCGTCCAGCCGACGTAGCTGAAGCCGGACCCACCGACGGCCTCGGGCAGCGGCGCCCCGGTCAGCCCCAGCTCGCCCATGCGGGCGAAGATCGACCGGTCGAACCGCTCGGCCTCGTCCCGCTCCCCGGCGCTCGGCGCGACCTCGCGGGTCGCGAACTCGCGGGCGGTGCCCTGGAGGAGTCGCTCCTCCTCGGTCAGCGGCCAGCTCAGGGCGCACCTCCATGCACGCGGTCGGGGATGGCGGAAGCCGGTCGCTAGGATACCCGCGTGCACGACCACGAGACCGACCCGGCGACCGACAAGCCCGCCCGCGCGGCGGGCGACCTGGCCCACGAGCTGGGCAACCGGCTCGCGGCGATCATCGCGTTCAGCCACCTGATCCGGACCGACCCGCGGCTGCCGGACGACCTCCACGAGCAGGCCGACCTGCTGGCGACCGAGGCAGCCCGGACCCGCGACCTCGTCGCCGAGATCCTCGAGCGGACCGGGGGCCGAGACGGATCCGCCGGAACCGCGGAAAGCGTCGCCGCGGCCGCGCCATCGACGCCGTCAGCCCAGGTCACCCCCACCGCCCCCGCCCGGATCCTCGTCGTCGACGACGAGCCGGCGATCCGCGACTTCCTCGCCCGGATCCTGCGCCGGATCGGCCACGAGCCCGTCCTCGCCGGCGACGGCGCGGCCGCGCTCGCGATCGTCCGCGACGACCCGCCCGATGCGATCCTCTGCGACCACCGGATGGGCGCGATGAGCGGCGCCGCGTTCAACGACGCCGTCGCGAAGGTCGCCCCTGCGCTCGCCGGCCGGTTCGCGTTCATGACTGGCGACGTGACAAACCCCGAGCTCCGGGCCGTCGCGGACGCGCGCGGCATCCCGTTGCTCGCGAAGCCGTTCGACATCGAGAGCGTCGAACGGACGGTGGCAGGGATCCTGGCGAGCTAGCCGCCGGCCTTTGGGTAGTCGTGGAACCCGCGGCCGGTCTTCTGGCCCAGGTGCCCCGACTCCACGAGCTCGACGAGGACTCGCGGCGGGGCGAAGCGCTCCTCGCCGAACCCCTCGTGGAGCACCTCCATGATCCCCTTGCACACGTCGAGGCCGATGAAGTCGGCCAGGGCGAGCGGCCCCATCGGGTGGTTGAGCCCGATCCGCGCGCCGGCGTCGATGTCGTCGGCGCTGCCGACGCCCTCCTCGAACGCCCGCATCGCCTCGGCCAGGAACGGCATCAGCATCCGGTTGACGATGAAGCCCGGCCGGTCGGCGGAGACGATGACCTGCTTGCCGAGGTCGGCGGAGAGGGCGCGCACGGTGTCGGCCGTCGCGTCCGTCGTCGCGGTCCCGCGCACGAGCTCGACGAGCGGCATGACCGGCACCGGGCTGAAGAAGTGCATCCCGACGAAGGCGCCGCGGCGCGCCTCGCCGACTGCGCCCGCGAGCGTGTCGATCGAGATCGAGCTCGTGTTCGAGGCGAAGATCGCGCCGGCCGGCGCGACCCCGTCGAGGTCGGACCAGAATTGCCGCTTCACGTCGACGTCCTCGAAGATCGCCTCGACGACGAGTCCCGCGGCGGCGGCGTCCGCCGGGTCGGCGGAGGCGCGGATCCGAGACAGCGTCTCGTCGCGCGCGCTCGCCTCGAGGCGGCCCTTCGCGACCGCCCGCTCGAGGTTGCCGGCGATCCGGTCGCGACCCGCCTCCGCCCGGGCGAGGTCCGGCTCGTAGAGGACCACGCTCCGGCCGCTCGCGGCGAAGACCTGGGCGATGCCATGGCCCATCAGCCCCGCGCCGCCGACGAACACGTCCTCGATCGCCATCGATCAGAGCCTAGCGGTTCGCGACCGCGATCGGCCGGGCGACCTGGGCGCGCCGGGCCACGAGCAGGACGCTGGCCGCGGCGGCCAGACCGGCCGAGACGACGAAGGTCGTGCCGTAGCTCGTCGCGGCCGCGATCGCGCCGAGGATCACCGGCGCGAACCCGAACACGAGGTCGAGGAACACCGTCGTCGTCCCGACGACCGATCCGCGCTCGCCCGGCGGCACCCGCGAGACCGCGAGTGCGAGAAGCGCCGGCATCGTGAACGCGACGCCGCAGGCGAAGACGATGGTGCCGACCATCAGCCCGAGCTGGGTCGGGACGAGGCCGATGACCGCGAGCCCGACCGCCGAGAGCGCGAGCGCCGCGCCGGACAGCCGGGCCGCCCCGAACCGGTCGGGCCACGTCGCGCCGACGATCCGCAGTGCGACGACGATCACCGCGTACGACGCGAGCGGCAGCCACGCGCCATCCATCCCGACCGACGGGGTGTAGAGCGGCAGGTAGCTCAGGAACCCCGCCATGCCGAAGAGGCCGAGGAGGATCACGAGACCGGGGAAGAGGCCGGCCGGGTGGATGAGCCGGCTGCGGCTCGCCGGGACATCGCCAGGGTCGCGGGGTCCGCGGAGCGCTCGGGCGTGGACCGCCGGCGCGGTCTCCGGGACCATCAGCGTGAGGACGATCGCGACCGCGGCCACGGCCAGGGCGGCCAGCCAGACCAGCGTGTACGAACCGACCGCGAAGAGGACCTCGGCGATCGGCGGCCCGACGGCGAGGCCGACGTACAGCGTCAGCGTGAAGAAGCTGATGGCTTCGCCCCGCCGCTCCTCGGGCGCGATGTCGCTCGCCGCGGCGAGCGACGCGACGAGGAAGAAGCCCTCGCCGGCGCCCAGCAGGCAGCGCGCGACGATGAAGACTGGAAGGTCATTCGCGACGAGGTGCAACGCGAAGGCGGCGACCGCGAGCAGCGACCCGCCGACGAGCAGCGGCTTGCGCCCGAACCGGTCCGACGACCAGCCGACGAGCGGCCGGAGGAGCAAGGCCGCGACGCTGAACGCGCCGATCGCCACACCGACGCCGATCGCGTCGGCCCCCAGCGCGAATTTCGCGAACCGCGGCGCGACCGGCAGGACGATCCCGCCCGCCGTGAAGAACGCCAGCGAGGCGATCGCGAGGGCCAGGAACGGCGGCGTGAGGAGACGGGGCTTCGCCGCGGTCACGACCCGGTGGCCCGGCCGATCAGCTCGTCGGCGGCGGAGAACGGGTCCAGGCGATGCTCCGCGACCGCGGCGAGCAGCTCGCGCGTGCTGCTCCCATCGCCATCGACGAGGAGCCGGGCCCGCAGCCGGTCACCGACGATCGCCCACACCTGCGCCTCTGCCCGGGCGAGGCGGGCGGCCTGGCGCGAATCGTCGTCCGGCGGCCGATCGCCGACGGTCGAGAACGGCCAGCAGCTCCGGGATGCCGTCGCCGGTCGTGGCGGTCGCGAGCAGGACCTCCGGCCGCTTGGGGCGGGGACGCTGCGGCGACGACCCGTCGGCCGCGGCAGCCGCGGGAGCGGCCACGAGCATCGCCCGCAGCTGGGCGGCGGTCCGTTGCGCGCCGGGCCGGTCGGCCTTGTTCACGACGACGATGTCGGCGACCTCGAGCAGCCCGGCCTTGATGGCCTGGACCTCGTCGCCCATCTCGGGCGCCTCGAGGACGACCGTCGTGTCGGCAGCGGCCGCCACCTCGACCTCGCTCTGGCCCGTCCCCACGGTCTCGACGAGCACGGTGTCGAACCCGACCGCGTCGAGCAGCGCGGCCGCGGCGCCGCTCGTGGACGCCAGTCCGCCGGCGTGGCCGCGCGCGGCCATCGAGCGGATGAAGACGTCGGGGTCCTCGGCGTAGGCCTGCATCCGGACGCGGTCGCCCAGCAGCGCGCCGCCGGTGATCGGCGACGAGGGATCGACCGCGATGACGGCGACGGGCCGGGACGCCGCGCGCAGCTCGCCGATGAGCGCGGCGACCAGCGTCGACTTGCCGGCGCCCGGTGGCCCCGTGATCCCGACCGTGTGGGCGCGGCCGGCCCGCGGGTAGAGCTGGCGCATCGCCGCCTCCGCGACCGGCGTCCGGTTCTCGACTGCGGTCAGGAGCCGGGCGAGCGCCCGCCGATCGCCGCGGACCGCCGACTCCGCGAGCTCGGTCGCGCGGGCGATCGGGTCGAGGGTCGCCTCCCCCACCCTAGCCCTGGTCCCGCGACCGGGCGTTCTCGCGGAGGAACGTCGCGACCTCGCCGATCGTCGTCCCGGGCCCGAACACTCGCGCGACGCCGGCGTCGCGAAGCGGCCCGATGTCGTCGTCGGGGATGATCCCGCCGACCGTCACGAGGATGTCGTCCAGGCCGCGCTCGCGCATCAGCGCCGTGATCCGGGGCACGAGCGTCATGTGGGCGCCCGACAGGATCGACAGGCCGACGACGTCGACGTCCTCCTGGAGCGCGGCGTTCACGACCATCTCGGGCGTCTGGCGAAGGCCCGTGTAGACGACCTCGAACCCCTCGTCGCGCAGGCCGCGGGCGAGGACCTTCGCCCCGCGGTCGTGGCCGTCGAGGCCGGGCTTCGCGATGAGCACCTTGATCGGGCGGTCGGACATGGCGCCGATTGTGCCACGCGGCGGTTGCCTCCCGACCCTCGGCGCAGGATGATCCGGCGATGCCGATGGATTCCGCTGTGGTGGCCCGCAAGCTCAAGCTGAGCGGCGCCCAGTCGCCGGTCGTTCTCGGCGCGTCGCCGGACGACCTGTCCGCGCTGTCGTCGGCCCGGGGCGACCTCGCGACGTCCACGAACGGGACCCACGACTGGATCCTGCTCTTCGCCGAGAACCGGGCCGCGCTCGAGACGGCCCTGCCGGCGGTCTCGGCCGCGCTCGCATCACCCGGCACGCTCTGGATCGCCTACCCGAAGGGCGCCTCGAAGCGCCAGACCGACCTGACCCGCGACCAGGGCTGGGACTCGCTCAAGGACGCCGACCTGATGTGGCTCGCACTCGTGTCGATCGACGAGACGTGGTCGGCGTTCTCGCTCCGCCACTACAAGCCCGGCGAGGCGCGCCAGACGTTCCGTTGAGCTCGTTCTCGCGCGCCTGCCAGCCACGCTGGCACAGGCGAACCGGCGCGACGGGACCAAACGGAACGACGCCGGCGTCCCCCAGGGCGCCGGCGTCGTGGTGAAGAGGGAGGAGCGAACGATCAGGCGTTCGCGCGGCCGAACGTTCGGGACGCGATCCAGATCGCGAACGCCGCGAGGGCGCCGGTGATCAGAACCCCGATCCGGATCTCCGGGTTGCCCCAGTCGCTGTTGAACAGCGCACGGGCGGCGTCGGTGGCGTGGGTCAGCGGGTTGAGGTTGCTGAGGAACTTCAGCCAGTCGGGCGCCAGCGCCATCGGCAGCAGGATCCCGGACAGGAGGAGGAGCGGCATCACGAGGCTCTGGACGAGCGGCGCGAACGCGTCCTCGCTCTTGAGGATCAGTGCCGCGGCGTACGACAGCGGTGCGACGACCAGACCGATGAGGGCCAGCAGCCCGAGCGTCACGACGACGCCCGCGACGTCGATGTGGAGCCCGAACGGGATCGCGAGCCCGATCATGATCAGCGCCTGGAAGAGCAGGATCACGACGTCCCGGAGCGAGCGCCCGAGCAGCATCGCGGTCCGGCTCATCGGCGTGACCCGCATCCGCTCGACGACGCCGTAGCGGAGCTCGGCGATCAGCCCGAACCCGCCGAACGCGGTCCCGAACAGCGCGACCTGGATGAGCAGGCCCGGCACGAACCAGTTGTAGGCGCTGACGCCGGCCCCGGCCTGCTTGATCGCGCCGTCGAGGAGCGGCCCGAACAGGACGAGGTAGATGACCGGGTACATGATCCCGATGACGATCCAGGTGGGCTGGCGGATCGTCAGGACGAGCGATCGGCGGAAGATCAGCCAGGTGTCGCGGAGCGTTCGCATGCGGGGGTTCCTTTCGGTGGTCGCGGGAAGGGTCGTCGGGGCGGCCTGAGCGGCGGCGTTCGCGGTCATGCCGCCTCCTCGCGCAGCGAGCGCCCGGTCTGGCGGAGGAAGACGTCGTCGAGGCTCGGCTTGGCGAGCGAGATCGAGGTCGCCTCGAACCCGGCGGCGTCGAGGCTGCGGAGCAGCTGCACGACCGCGGTCTCGCCGCGATCGACGTAGAGCCGGATCACGCCGGCCTCGGTGTCGTGCGACGCCTCGCGGACGAACGGCATCGCCTCGACGAGCGTCAGCACCGACGCCCCGGCGCCGTTGACGCCGATCGTCACGACGTCGCCGGCGACCTTCTGCTTGAGCTGGTCGGACGTGCCCTCGGCGACGATCAGGCCGTGGTCGATGATCGCGAGGCGGTCGCACAGCGCGTCGGCCTCCTCGAGGTAGTGGGTCGTGAGGAAGACCGTCGTCCCCAGCTCGCGGAGCTTCCGGATCTCCTCCCACATGCGCGCCCGCGCCTGGGGATCGAGGCCGGTCGTCGGCTCGTCGAGGAACAGCACCTGCGGCCGGTGCACGATCCCGAGGCCGACGTCCAGCCGGCGGCGCATTCCGCCTGAGTACGTGCCGGTCGGGCGGTCGGCAGCCGTCTCGAGGTCGAGCGCGGCGAGGACCTCGGTCGCGCGGGACTTCGCGTCGGCGGAGTTCATGCCGTAGAGCCGGCCCTGGATGACGAGCTCGCCGCGGCCGGTCTCGGCCGGGTCGGTCGAGCCGCCCTGGGGCACGTAGCCGATGCGCTGTCGGACGAGGCCGGGCTGGCGCCGGAGGTCGGCGCCCGCGACGGTCGCCTCGCCCGCCGTCGGTGTGATGAGCGTCGCGAGCATCCGGAGCGTCGTGGTCTTCCCCGCTCCGTTTGGACCGAGGAAGCCGAAGATCTCGCCGGCGCTCACGCGGAGGTCGACGCCGGCGACGGCCTCGACAGGGCCCGTCCGGGTCTTGAACGTGCGCTTGAGATCCACGGTGTCGATCATCGTGTTGCGGATCGGGGTGGGGTCCGTCATGTTGACGCTCCTTGGTCTCCTGCCCGATGCTCTCCCGGGCAGTACTTGCACGGTTCAACATCATGGGTCAATATCTGAACAGAGCAGATATTTATCCAGTCAGGAGCCGTTGTCAACCATGAACCGCGAGAACGTCGATTCCGTCCTCAGGTCGCTGAGGCGCGTCAACATCCAGGGCTCGTTCCTCGGCCAGACCGTCGCGATCCGGTTCGGACTCTCGGAGTCCGACATCGAGACGCTCGAGCAGCTGATGGACATGGGCGCCACCACCGCCGGCAAGCTGTCGGAGATCACGGGCCTCACGACCGGCGCGGTCACCCGCGTGATCGACCGCCTCGAGCAATCGGGCTACGTCCGACGGGTCCCCGACCCGGCTGACCGCCGGCGGGTCATCGTCGAGGTCGTGCCCGAGAAGATCGCGGCCGTCCAGTCGACGCTCGACCGGGTCACCGACAAGGGCGCCGAGGAGATCGGCCGCTACACCGACGCCCAGCTCGCGCTGATCGCCGACTTCCTCACGAAGATGGAGGCGATCACGCGCGAGGAGACCGAGCAGCTTCGCGAGGCGCCCGCGACCTCGCCCGACGGCGGGCCGGCGACCTCGGAGCACACGGCTCCGATCGGCGGGCTCAAGCAGGGGCATCTCGCGATCCGATCCGGGCTGTCGTCCCTCCGCCTTCGGCCCGGCCTCAACCCGGCCGAGCTCTACCGCGCGTCGTTCGAGGGCTCGACCCCCCACGTCCGCCTCCGCGACGGCCGCGTCCTGGTCCGGTTCAAGGGCATGGGCTTCGACTGGCGCGGCCGGATCGCGACGTTCGGGCTGAACACGACGATCCCGTGGACCGTCGAGCTCGTCGGCGGGATCCAGAAGGTCGAGGCCGACCTGCGGGCGATCGAGCTGCGCGGGTTCGACATCGTCGGCGGCGCCGAGCGGGTCCAGCTGGAGCTCGGACAGCCAGCGGGCGAGTCGCACGTCAAGATCGTGGGCGGCGTCAAGACGCTCCGGCTCGAGCGACCGGCGGCAGTCCCGATGCGGCTCACGGTCGCGGGTGGCACCGACTCGATCGTCCTCGACGGCGTCCGCCTCGAGCGACGCGGCGGCCCGACGACGCTCGAGTCGCCCGGCTGGGCGAAGGACAAGGCGCGGTTCGACGTGTCGATCGTTGGCGGCGCGAAGTCGATCGAGGTCGTCGCCCGGCCGTGAGGCGAGCCACCCCCCGACGCGATCGGCTCGCACCCGGACGGACGGCGCGCGGGCCGCCGTGTCACCTTTTGGGCGAATCCGCGCCCTATAAGGGAAATGGACACCGCTCTGGCCGTGGTCAACGCACAGAACGACATCGAGGCCCTCTACCGGACCGATGCCGATCGGCTCTGGCGCGCGGTCTACGCCTTCGGGGGCGACCCGGAGATCGCGAGCGATGCCGTTGCCGAGGCCTACGCTCAGCTCCTGCGACGTGGCGCGGCGGTCGGCGACCCGGCGGCCTGGGTGTGGCGCGCCGCGTTCCAGATCAGCCGGGGTGCCTTGAAGGTGCGCCGGCTCGATGACGGAGCATCGCCGGCCGCCGCCGACCACATGGATGCCTATGTCGACCAGGACCTGTTGGTGGCAGTCCGCCAACTGCCCGACGGACAGCGCGCCGCAGTGATCCTCTTCTACTACGCCGACCTTCCGATCCGCCAGATCGCCGAGCGGCTGGGCACCAACAGCCTGGCGGTACGAGCCAACCTCAGCCGCGGCCGGCGGCGTCTCCGGGAGCTGCTGGGTGATCGCGATGGATGACCTTCGACGGCGCTTTGCAAGCCTCGACCGGGTGCCTGCACCGGACCTGTGGGGTCAGGTCGAGCAGCGGGCCACGGCCATGGGACCGGTCGCCCGCGTGAGCGGGGTCGTGACTCCCGTGGCGTTGCCGCCGCGTCGTTCGACCGCCCGATCGCTCCTCGTCTACCTGGCCGCGACCGCGGTCCTCATCGCCGTGGTCGCGGGCGCCGTTACCGTCGGGTCCGGCCTGGTGAAGCTGCCGGCAACCGTGCTGGCCCCCAGCGAATCCGCGTCGGTGGCGCCGTCGGCTCCCTCAACGCCTGTCCCGTCGAACTCGCCGGAGCCTTCCGAGACCGCCTCCGGCCGAGCCGCGCCGTGGGTCGCTTTCTCGGTCCAGGAGGGATCGGCCCTTCACTCGAACGGCCACGTGTGGGCGATTCGAGCGGACGGGAGTGGCGCACATACGATCGCAAGCGGTTCCTCCCCCGTCGCGTGGTCCCCGGATGGGACCCGCCTGCTCATGAACGATGGCCACATTCTTGTCGCCGAGGTCGGCGACCAGATCGGTCCCTTCACCGAAGCCGGGATCGACGTCCCCGACGGGCAGCAGTGGGAAGCGTTCGACTTCGCCCGGGACGATGAGCGAGTGGTCTTCGTCCAGAAGTCGAAGTGCCCGAAGGGTCCCTCCGCGACCGGCTCGGCATCGTCGCGAGTCGTCCTGGCGGCGTACGTTGCCGAGACGGCCGGAGCGAACTGCTACGTCCTGAGCATCATCGACCTGCGCACGGGTGCGCGGACGGAACTGGACAGGACGCTCGTCAAGGACCAGACCACCGTCGAGAACCGGGCGCTCGAGTTGCCGGCGTGGTCGCCCGACGGCACGAAGATCGCTTACACCCGTCTGGATGAGCGTCTCGACATTCGCGAGCTGTGGATCGTCAACGCCGACGGCTCGAATCCCGCCAAGGTCGAACTGGACGCCGGTGTCTCGGTCATGGAGCCTCGCTGGTCGCCGGACGGCAACCGGGTCTCGTTCACCTCCCTGATGTGGCCGTCGGTGACGGTGTCGGACTCGGCCGTCTACGTCGCCGACATCCACACGGGACACGTGGAGCGTGTCACGACCGGATCCAACTCAGCGACTCGCCAGCTGTGTTGCGCCGAATGGATCGACGACAGCCACCTTCGGGTCGGGGACCCGACGGACCCCAACCAATTCTGGCTGGCGACGCTGGGTGTCAGCCCACCCGAGGCTCGATTGTTGGCCGATCTCACGGACGCGCTGGCGGCGAACGATCCGGCGCTCAGGGTTTCGACGATCTCCGCTCCCGGCGACCCCGGTCGGACCTTCTTCTGGCAGCCGGGCTCGCGGCTGCCCTAGGCGCCCGGCGCCGGCCGGTCGAGGTGGGCGAAGAACTCCGCGCGGGTCCGGTCGCGCGACCTGAACAGGCCGAGGACCGCCGACGTCGTCATCACGGTCCCCGGCTTGCGCACCCCGCGCATCACCGCGCACAGGTGGGTCGCCTCGACCACGACGCCGACGCCCTGCGGGTTCAGCCGATCCTGCAGGAACTCGGCGACCTGCTGCGTCAGCCGCTCCTGGACCTGCAGCCGGCGGGCGTACATCTCGACGACCCGCGGGATCTTCGAGAGTCCGATGACCCGGCCGCGCGGGATGTACGCCACCGCCGCCGTCCCGAAGAACGGCAGCAGATGGTGCTCGCAGAGCGAGTAGAACGGGATGTCCTTGACGACGACCATCTCGCTGTAGTCGACGTCGAAGACGGCGTTGTTGATGAGCCGGTCGGGGTCGACGTGGTAGCCCGCGGTGAGCTCGGTGTACATCCGGTGGACCCGCTCCGGCGTCCCCAGCAGCCCCTGGCGACCCGGGTCCTCGCCGATCTCGAGGAGGATCTCGCGGACCGCCTCTTCGACGGCCCCATCGTGGGCGACGTCGGGCCGGCCGGTCGCGCCGACGATGTCGTCCGCGGCGACGTCGGTCTCGCCGATCTCGGACTCGATCTCGTCGACGAGGCGGCGGATGTGCGGCGGGAGCTCGGTCGGGCTGGTCATCTGGGCGATGGTACGCGCCGTGAAGCGCGGGCGGTTCCTCAGCGGTCCGAGCCGTCCTCGCCGAAGCCCGCCGCCGGCAGCGGCTCGTACTCGCGGCCCTCGGCGCCGCGCAGCCACGCGCGGGCGTTCGCCCCGAGCGACGGCCGGTGGTAGCCCCCCTCCTGGAGGATCACGAGCCGCCGGCCGAGCGCCGCGACCCGCCGGCCGCACTCGTGGTAGACGGCGGTCGTCAGCGCGAAGTCGCCGATCGGGTCGTTGCCATACGTGTCGAAGCCCAGCGACACGACGACCACATCACCGGGCGTCGCCGCGATCGCCTCGAGGCCGCGATCGAGGGCCACGAGATACCCGTCATCGTCGATCCCCGCCGGCAAAGGCAGGTTCAGGTTTGTGCCGCTCCCCTCCGCCTCGCCCGTCTCGTCGGGCCAGCCGAGGAAGAACGGGTACTGGCGATCGGGGTGGGCGTGGAGCGAGACGTAGAGCACGTCGCCCCGCCGCCAGAAGATCTGCTGGGTGCCGTTGCCGTGGTGGTAGTCGACGTCGAGGATCGCGACCCGCTCGCCGGTGGCCTTGACGATGGCCTCGGCCGCGATCGCGGCGTTGTTGAAGAAGCAGTAGCCACCGACCATCGAGCGCGCGGCGTGATGGCCGGGTGGCCGGCACAGGCCGTAGGCCGCGCGCTCGCCGCCGAGCACCAGGTCGACGGTCGTCAGCGCGACGTCCACGGCGGCCCGCGACGCGACATACGTCCCGGGCACGAGCGGATTTGCCGTGTCGAGGCCCCACCAGCCGGCCCGACCGCCGGCGTAGCCGGTCTCGGGCCGCGAGGCGAGGAACTCCGGGCTCATCCCCTCGAACATGTGGACGTTCGGGAACGTGTCGGCGATGAGGTACGGCCGCCCGACCGACTGGGCCCGCGCCGCCGGCCAGGCCTCCTCCACGAACCTGACGAGCCCGGGATCGTGAACCGCGAGGATGGGCGCGGTGCCGTGCTCGACCGGCCCCTCGATCGTGAAGCCGCCGTCAGCCTCGAGCGTCGAGCGGATCCGCTCGGCCCGCTCGGCGACCTCGTTCGCTGGGATCACGGACCCGAGGACCGTCTCCGTCACGGTGTCGTGGGCGAGGTGGACAGGGCTGTAGACGACGCGCATGGCCCGAAGCCTAGCGGCCGAGGATCGCCGCCGTGACCTCGTCCGGTCGGTAGCGCAGCAGGTTGTGACCCGGCGCCGTGACGTCGACGACGCGGACGCCGGCCGGAACGGCGTCGCCGACGCCTGTTTCGTCCTCATCGCCGGGCGTGGTTCGCCTGACGACAACGATTTCGGCGGTGATCTGTGGCAGGACGTCCGCCGGCCGGTACGCGAACTCCGTCCGGACGCAGGCCTCGAGCGCGTGCGGCCGCGTCGCCGACACGAGGCGACCGGCCGGCGTCTCGACGACCGCCGCCCGTGCCGCCCGCTCCTGGTCGGCGTCCCAGGTCGCCGGGTCCCATGATCGGCGGTCGCGCAGGTAGGCGGACATCGAGCGCATGACCTCGGGCGGCTCCTCGAGGGCCCGCAGGAACTCCTCGACGTCCTGGCCGGTCGCCTCGGCCACATCGGCGAGCCCGCCGTCGACGAGGACGAGACGAGCGCAGCGGTCGCCGAGCCGCGCCGCGGCCGCCGCCGCCACTTCGGCGCCGAAGCCGTGGCCGACGAGCACGACCGAGCCGTCCTCGAGCGCGCCCGATCCCTCGGCCACCGCGACGAGGTCGCCGCTCAGCTCGTCCAGCGCATACGCCCCGGTCGCCGTCGGCGCGTCGGACAGGCCGTGGCCGCGGAGGTCCATCGCGATCGACCGTCGCCCGGCCGCGGCAACCCGCTGAGCGACGGCGATCCAGGCCCAGGCGCTCGCCGCGAGACCGTGGACGAGCACGACGCCCGGTCCCTCGGCCCCACCCCAGTCGAGGAAGTGGATCCGGTCCCCGCTGTCCGAGACGACCATGTAGCCGATCGGCTCGGAGACGGCGTCCACGTTGGCTAGGATAGGCGGCGATGCCGAAGCGCCGCCGCGGGAGCCGTCACGCCGGCCGAGGTTCCAGCCACGTGCCGTTCGAGCGGCTCGTCGACCGCGCGCTGGCCGGCATCCCCTCGCCGTTCCGCGAGCACCTCGCCGAGGTTGCGATCGTCATCGACGACGAGCCCAGCCCGGCCCAGCTCCGCGAGAACGACATCGACCCGGACGATGGCCTCTACGGCATCTACGAAGGCGTCCCGATCACCGAGTACGGGTCGGACTGGGTCGCGCTGCCGAACCGGATCACGCTGTTCCGCCTGCCGCTCGAGGAGGACTTCCCCGATCCCGACGACCTCGCCGAGGAGGTCCGGATCACCGTGATCCACGAGCTCGCCCATCACCTCGGCATCGACGATGACCGGTTGGGCGAGCTCGGCATCGACTAGCGGCTCGCCGGCCGCTTCGTCAGCTCGACGGCAGCCCGGCGATCGCGCAGAGGAACCCGAGGACGATGACGCCGACCATCGGCCACGTCAGCAGCCGCGGTGGCCGGGCTGCCGCGCCCACCGCGCCCGCCGGCGGTCCCATCGCCCGGTCGAGGCCCGCCGAGTAGCCGGTCATCTTCACGAACACGAAGATCTGCGGCGCGGCGACGAGGGCCGCGATCGTCACGATCAGCGAGCCCACCGCCACGACGCAGGCGAGCACGATCAGGACCGACACCACGGCGACGAGCTCGCTGCCGTTGAACCCCAGGCCGGCCGCGTCGGCGAAGCGGAGCACCAGGTCGAGGCCCGCGCCGAGCGCGAAGACCTCGATGTAGCTGAGGACGATCCCCGTCGCGGCGACGAGCAGCGCCAGCCGCCAGCGGGCGCGGGCGATCCGGGTCGAGCGGCGGATCGCCTCCCACGCCCCCACCCCGCCCAGGATGATCCCTGCCTGGTAGAACCCGAACGGCATCGTGGCGAGCCCGGACGCCGCGACTTCGACGATCGTCGCCAGCTCCGAATCGCCGGTCGAGCGGCCGATGACCGCGGCCGTCGCGTACGTCACGACCTGGTTGACGATCCCCACCAGGAAGGCGGCCCAGACCACCTTCCAGAACACGGCCCGCGACAGGCGGAGGCTCCGCCGCAGGCCGATCCTCCTTCCGGACGCCGCGCCGCCGAGGATCGCCGTTGCCATGATCTGGCCCTCGAGCGTGATCGCGATCAGCCCGAAGGCCGCGAGGAACGACGCGAACCCGAACAGCGAGATCGTCCGCTCGTTCGCCTGGCCGACCTGCCCCCCGCTGAAGAGGGCGACCACCTCGTCGAAGCTGCCCAGGTCGCGGACGAGGGCGAGGAACAGGATCACCGCGGGTCCGGCGAGCGCCAACGTCACGATCCCGACGTAGATCGAGGCCCGGCGGACGCGCCGGCTGGCCGCCAGAGCGAGGTCGAGCGCGCCGCTCACGGTCTCGCCGACGCGCGGCGGACGGGTCGCTGCGAGGGCAACGTGGACGGCCGATGGCTCGAGGACCGCGACGCCGGCGGAGATGACGGCTGCGGCCGCGGACATCGGCGCGGCGGTCGCGAACGCCGGGCCGGCGAGGATGCCGCTGCCAGACGGGTCGACCTGGGCGCTGGGAACGAGGGCCGGTGGCGGCGGGTCGGCAGCCTCGAGGGATTCGGGCCGGTCGGGCGGCTCCGGATCTGGCGGCGGCGTTTCCATCGCCGCTAGCCGCGCACCGGCAGCGGCGCCGCCGCCTCGAGGAGCTGTCCGATCCGGCTCACCTCGACATTCCCGCCCGACGCGACGACGCAGACCGTCTCGCCGTCCCGGATCGGGACCCGGCCGTAGAGAACGGCGGCGAGCGCGGCAGCCCCGGCCGGCTCGAGGACCTGCTTCATCCGCTCGATGGCGAAGCGCAGCCCGCCGAGGATCGTCGCGTCGTCGATGACGATCACGTCCTCGAGGTAACGCTGGCACGCGGCGAGCGTCCATGCCCCGGCGAACGGCGCAGTCAGGCCGTCGGCGACGGTCTTCGGCTCGATCCGGACCGGCGCGCCGGTGTCGAGGGCGAGTCGCATCGCGTTCGCGCCCTCCGGCTCGATCCCGTAGACCCGCGTCGCCGGCCGGACCTCACGGACCGCGGTCGCAATGCCCGAGATCAGCCCGCCGCCACCCACCGGCACGACGACGACGTCGACGTCCGGCAGGTCCTCGAGAATCTCGAGCCCGGCCGAGCCGTGGCCGGCGATCAGCTCCGGGTCGTCGAACGGGTGCATGAACGTCAGGCCCCGCTTGGCCGAGAGCCGCTCCTGCTCGGCGAACATCTCGCCGACGTGGCTGCCGTGGACGACGACCTCGGCGCCGTAGTCACGGCAGGCGTCGAGCTTCGAGCGAACCGCGGCCTCGGGCATGATCACCGTTGCCGCCACGCCGACCGCCCGGGCCGCCCACGCACACGCCTGGGCCGCGTTGCCCGCGGAGACCGTGATGACCCCTGCGGCCCGCTCCGCGTCGGTCAGGGTGAGGATCCGGTTGACCATGCCACGGGTCTTGAACGAGCCCGTCTTCTGGAGATGCTCGGCCTTGACCTGGAGCCGCCCGCCGGCGAGGCGCGGGCCGCCCGCCTCCCCGATCAGCCGGGCCGCGGTCGCCGACGACAGCATCGGCGTCCGGTGGATCGTGTCGCGGATTTGCTCGCGAGCGGCTTCGACGGCGGCGAGGCTGACGATCCGGTCGGCGGTGTCCACGCTCCGAGTATCGCAGAGGCGTTTGCAAGCCATTCCTGCACGAAAGTACTTGCGTGTTTGCGCAAACACTGACATGATTGACCGTGATGTTCGACACCGCGATCCCCGTCTCGAGCGATCTCGACCGCCAGCGCTATGCGGCGATCGGGCGAGCCCTGGCGGACCCCAAGCGGCTGTGCGTGCTCGAATTGCTGTCGGCCGGCGAGCTCTCCGTGAGCGAGCTGTCGACGACGGTCGGGTGCCAGGTGCCGAACATGAGCCAACACCTCGCCGTGCTGCGGAGTGCCGGACTCGTCCAGAGCCGGCGCGAGGGCAGCACGATCTTCTACCGTCTCGCGGACGTCCGCGTCCTCGAGGCTTACAGGCTCATCCAGAGCCTCGCCCGAGAGGGCGACTGACACCGCGCCTCAAAGCGGGAGAAAGGGAGTCGATTTCCAATGGTGGAGATCAAGCACGTCACCGACTCGACGTTCGAAGAAGTCGTCCTGAAGTCCGAGCGACCCGTCGTGGTCGACTTCTGGGCGGAGTGGTGTGGCCCGTGCCGCATGGTCGCCCCGGAGCTCGCGCGCCTCGCCGAGAAGTACGAGGGCGCCGTCGACGTCGTGAAAGTCGACATCGACGCGAACCCGGCGCTCCAGCGCGCCTTCAACATCATGAGCATCCCCACGATCGCGTTCTTCGTCCCGGGCAAGCAGCCGACGGGCGTCCAGGGCTTCCGGCCGCTGGAGCAGCTCGAGATGCAGTTCGGGCTCAGCGAGTACGCGACCGCGGCCGAGGCCTGAACCCCGGCCGAAAATCGAGACGCCGCCGAGACGGCGGCGTGATCTGATCCAATCCTGCGCGGCGCCGGTCCAGCCCGATCGGTGGCACGCTTCGCGGTCGACGTCCTCGCCTGGGGGCAGCCGAGACGTCTACCGCCCTCCTCCCCGGCGGCGGGGTTGCGCCTCTCCCGCGGCGCGATCTCGCCGCCGAGTTGTGTCCGGGCGACGACTCGCTGACTAGGACTCGCCGTCGGCGCGGCGCCAGGCGCTCGCCAGCCACGCGGTCGCCCGGTCGATCGCGTGCTGGTCCAGCTCCGGCGGCGAGAACGCCACCCAGTCCGCGCCCCGCCCCGAGTCCGCGGTGTCCGGCGTCCGCAACGCCGCCTTCGCGACCATCGGGTCGAGCCGGAACTCGGCCCGGCCGCCGCTGATCGCGGCGAACGTGATGCCGCCGATCGACCACTCGACCGTCGACCCGTCCGCGGCCGCCGTCCGCTCGGCGTCCTCGAGCTCCTCGGCCGCGTCGTCGAGCACGTCGCCGAGCGTCGCCGCCGTCACGAGGCCGGCGTCCCGACCGCCGCGAGAATCGCGTCGAGGTCCTTGCGATGTTCGTCGTAGTGGTCGAGCGTCTCGTCGATGAAGAAGCGCTGGTGGTCACCGTTCTTGATCCAGCGCGCCTCCGGGACGACGGTCAGGTAGCCCCGGAGCTCGCCCGAGACGCGCTCGAACTCCGACCGGAGCTCGCCGATCGGTATCGCCGCCCATCGGCGCTGGATCTCGTCGTTGACGACATCGCCGCCGCGCTGCTCCCAGTCGGCGTCGGCCCGCTCCTTCGCCGCCGACCGCTCCCCCACCGCGAGCTCCTTCGCGACGTCGAGCGCGACCTGCTGCCACGCCACGAGGTGGGCCATGAGGTCGCGGCCGGACCAGCCGTTCACCGCCTCGACGGGCCGCTCCAGCTGCTCGTCGCCGAGCGAATTCAGTTGCTCGAAGGGGCGCCAGGCGTCGCGCTCGTCGTCGAGCAGCGAGAGCGCGTCGAGGTACATACCTGCATAGTCGTCGCAGGGGTGGTCGATGGCAAGGCGGCGTACGAGCACCGGAGCGAGCGGGCCCGCGGCCCGTGAGCGAGGAGCGCAGGCGCCAACGCGGCCAGCGGCCGCCAATGCGACGACTAGACCGCGACCGGCTCGCGGTATTCGCCGAACACTTCGCGGAGGACGCCGCACTGCTCGCCGAGCGTCGCGTAGGCCTCGGCGCAGCGGATGAAGTGGGGCATCAGGTTGTCGTCGGACGAGCCCGGCCGGCGGGCCGCCTCGCGCAGCCCCGCCAGCGCCGCGGCCACCGCCTCCGCGTCGCGCTCGCGGCGCGTCCGCTCGAGCCGGGCCATGTGGCGCTCCTCCGATCCGGCCGGGACCTCGAGGACCGGGATCGGCGTCACCTCGGACTCGTCGACGTAGGCGTTGACCCCGACGATCCGCCGCTCGCGGGCGTCGAGCTCGCGCTGGAAGCGATACGCGGCGTCGGCGATCTCGGCCTGGGGGTAGCCCTGCTTGATCGATTCGACCATGCCGCCGCGCCGGTCGATCTCGTCGAGATAGCGCCAGACCTCGCGCTCGGTCTCGTTCGTGAGCGCCTCGACGAACCACGATCCGCCGAGCGGGTCGATCGTGTTCGCGACGCCGGTCTCCTCGGCGATGATCTGCTGCTGGCGGAGCGCGAGGAGCGCCGCCTCCTCGGTCGGGACCGCGAGCGCCTCGTCGTAGGCGTCGGTGTGGAGCGACTGCGTCCCGCCGAGGACCGCCGCGAGCGCCTGGAGCGCGACGCGGGTCAGGTTGTTCAGCGGCTGCTGCGGCGTCAGCGACACGCCGGCGGTCTGGGTGTGGAACCGCATCCACGTCGAGCGCTCGTTCTCGGCGCGGTAGCGCTCGGTCATCAGCTTGTACCAGACCCGGCGGGCGGCTCGGAACTTCGCGATCTCCTCGAAGAAGTCGCTGTGGGAGTTGAAGAAGAAGCTCAGCCGAGGGGCGAAGTCGTCGACGCGCAGGCCGCGCTCGATCGCGGCCTCCGTGTAGGCCATCCCGTCGGCGATCGTGAACGCCAGCTCCTGGATCGCGGTCGAGCCGGCCTCCCGGATGTGGTAGCCGCTGATCGAGATCGTGTTCCACTTCGGCATCTCGCGCGTCCCGAATTCGATCGTGTCGGTCACGAGGCGCATCGACGGCTCAGGCGGGAACAGGAATTCCTTCTGGGCGACGAACTCCTTGAGGATGTCGTTCTGGAGGGTCCCCTCGAGCGCCGCCCGCGGCACGCCCGCCTTCTCGGCGGCGACGATGTACATCGCCCAGATCGGGGCGGCCGGCGAGTTGATCGTCATCGACGTCGACACGCGGTCGAGCGGCAGGCCCTCGAGCAGGACCTCCATGTCGGCGAGGCTGCTCACGCCGACGCCGCACGTCCCGAACTCGCCCTCGGCCTCGGGCTGGTCGCTGTCGTAGCCGTAGAGCGTCGGCATGTCGTAGGCGATCGAGAGGCCCGTCTGGCCGGCGCCGAGCAGCGCCTTGAACCGGCGGTTCGTGTCCTCGGCCGCGCCGAAGCCCGCGAACATCCGCATCGTCCAGAGCCGGCTGCGGTAGCCCGACGGGTGGATGCCGCGCGTGAACGGCGGCTCGCCCGGCAGCCCGACGTCGCGGAGCGGGTCGAAGTCGTCCCAGCGGCCGGGCTCCGGGCGGAGGCGCTCGCCGCGCTGGTCGACCGCGGTCGGGCCGCCGCCGCCGGGCAGATTGCCGCTGCCGCTGCCGTTCAGGTCGTCGCCGCCCGGTGCCCACGACCATGGGCCATAGAGGCGGTCGACATCGGTGTCGCTGATCGTGCTGAAGCGAATCCGGCGCTCCGGGGCCCGGTCGAGCGCGGGCCCGAGGCGCTTGGCCTCCCAGGCGCGGCGGCGGGCGGACCAGGTCATCGTCGCGACTCTAGCACGGGGTGCCGGCGGCACCGGGCGAGCTCGACGGCGCTGCCCCGGGACGTCTCGCCGCGAGGGATCAGCGGCGGCGCGGCGCCTGTGATTCGGTCGGCGAGGCCGGCGGCGGCGCGGTCCTCGAGCGCCACGGCTCGTTGACCCGATACCGGCGCGGTCGGAAACCCCAGGCGAGCCGGGCGAGCTCGATGAACGTCAGGATCGGCAGGATGCGCCGCGGCAGGATGCGGAACAGGAGCAGTCGGGCGAGCCAGGTAATCATGGCGACAGTGTCGCCCCCTCGGTCCAGTCGGCGCTTGCCGGGGACCGTTTCGGGCGTTTCGGCTGTGTTGCGACATGGGGCTCCCGAGCCAGGGCCGTCGAGGGCTCAGCCGCCCGTGGCGTCGAGGGCTGCCTGGACGTGCTGCTCGTGCTGCTCCTTCGACACGTCGCGGATGAAGCTCGCGACGAGCACGACCCGGACCCGCTCGCCGTCCTGCCAGTCGATCACCGTCTGGTAGGACTCGCCGTTCAGCGCGTCGATCCGGAACGCGGGATGGCCGTTCACCGCCGGCTTCGACTCGTCGACCGTTTCAGTGGTGCTCGCGTTCTCCGCGCCGGTGAGGAAGAACTCGTGGACCCAGTCCGCCTGCAGCTTCGGCGCCGAGAAGACCGCGATCGACGTCCCGGCATCCGGCCCGGAGCTCCACGTCGAGCCGGCGAACTTCAGCTCCTTGACGCCGTGGTCCGCAAGCGTCGAAAGCTTTGCCGACGTGCAGTTGCGGCCGGAATCCACCGTGTCGGCCGGGCGGCCGTCCAGCGACCGCGGGACGAGCGCCTCGAGATCCGGGTAGGCGCCGGCGGCTCGGCCGTCGCCGGTGCAGGGGCCGGACGGGTCGAACGCGGCGTTCGAGCAGGCCGCCACGACGAGCATCACGAGCATCACGACGAGCGCGGCGAGCGCATGGCGCGCGCGGAAGGTGGCACCAAACCGAGGGGGCATGGCCGGGAATGATATGGCCGAGCCGCGTGAGGGGCTTGCGGAAGGGCCACCATCGGCGGGCGGGACATTACAGCGGCATTACAGTCGGGCCGGTGCCAACTGGCACCTGGTACCGCGGTCCCGGAATGGTGCGTTCGTGCGCCCAACCATCGACGCCGGCGGTTCGGGACGTCGGGGCCATACCCGGTGCGCGATCGCACCCACTAGTGTTCGTCCTGCGCCGTAACGCGACAAGCCGGGAACCACCTGGGGCGTCGGTCACGGATCGAGGAACGGCCTCCGTTCACCCGATGACGGTTCGGGCGGCGGGGATCTCGGGCCCGATCACGAGCCGAGTAACCACGGATCATCGGCCAGCAGGCCCGGCCAGCGATGCGGCGGATCTCATCGAACATCATTCGCCCGCCCAGTCGATCGCCTCCCGCATCCTTCCGGGAGGCGATCGTCGCGTTTCCGGACAGGTGAGGGGCGAGCCGCCGGGATCGGCTCGTGAAGCGCCTCAGCCCGCGTCGCGCGCCTGGGCCCGCCGTTCGTTCTCGCCCATCGGGTGGGGCCGCCGCACGACGCCGCGCCGGTCGAGATCGGCCTGCATGCTCCGGGCGGCCGCGACGAGCTCCGGGTCGCGCGTGATCGTCCGGGCGAGCCAGTCGATGTAGGACGGCTCGAACCCCGCAACCTGGCCCAGCGTGTGGCCGCGGAACTTGCCGAACGGCAGCTCGTGGTCCCGGGCCGCGTCGACGGGCGGCAGCGGCGGCGGGCGGAAGTCCCGGACGCGGTCGCGCTCGAGCGGCCCCGTGGGATGGCTGGCCCGCGGCGGCTCGCGCTCCTCGGACGTCCAGCGGAGCGGGGTGTGGCCGCGCAGAACGCTGGCGGCGGTCGCGCCGCCCGTGGCGGTGCCGGAGCCGCCGGAGCCGGTGCCGCCGCTCCCGCCGGCCGGCCGGAGCGGCGCGTTGCGCGGCCGGAACGTCCCCGAGAAGTCGACACGGCCGGTGACCGGCCGTGTCGGGCGGGGCCTGGGCGGGCCGCCGCGGCGGGGAGCGTCGGCGTCGAACTTCGTGCCGGCGCCGGCCCCCGAGCCGTCGGCGGCGCCCCCCGACCGCGGCCCGTAGCCGCGGCGCGTCATCGACGCGTAGGCCTCGTTGATCTCGGCCATCTCGCGCGTCGCGACGCGCGACGCCTCGGGGTCGTCGCCGGTCAGGTCCGGGTGATGCTGCCGGGCGAGCTTCCGCCACGCCGCCTTGATCTGGGTCGGCGAAGCCGTCGGCTCGATGCCGAGGACGACATGGGGTTCGCGTTTCGCCACGGGCTGAGTGTATCGCCGCGCAATCCGCTTCCACGCCCGCGGCCACGCTTGACAGCCCGGCCGGTGTGCAATGCACTTGACCCGTGCCACGACTTCGTCGGGCGGGGATCGCCGCAGCGATCGCCGCGACCCCGCTCGCGCTCGCCTATCGCTTCGCCGTCGTCTACCGGCGCCGCGCCGGGCTACCCGCACCCGCGGCCGCCGTCGCCTCGACCCGTCGGCGCGCGGCCTGGCGTTCGAGGACGTCGTCGTGCCCTCGCCCGGAACCAGGCGGCCTGCCGGGCTGGTTCCTGCCCGCCCGCGGCGGCGAGCCGGGGCCCGGCGTGGCGATCGTCCACGGCTGGGAGTCGGCCCGCGACCGGACGCTGCCGATCGCCGAGTTCCTCGTCGCGGCCGGCTACCACTGCCTCACGATCGACGTCCGCGGCCACGGCGTCGAACCCGCCGGAGACGTTGCCCGTCAGCGCCGGCGAGTTCGGGACGGATGCGCTCGCCGCGTTCCAGGCGCTGATCGCCCGGCCGGAGGTCACGGTCGGGGCGATCGCCGGCCACTCGCTGGGCGGGATCGGCGCACTGCTGGCGGGCGCCGCCGATCCGCGCGTCGGCGCCGTGGTCTCGACGTCCGTCTCCGGCCGAGCCGAACCTCCTCACCCGCCTCACGTTCCGCCTCGCCCGGCTGCCGATCCCGGAGCCGATCGCCGTGCCGCTCGCCTGGCTCACGACGCGCGTCTACCTCCGGCCGCGCGGCCACCACGTCGGCGAGGTCAGCGCGTCGCGGGCGCTCGTCGAATCGTCGCCGCGGGCCGGCCCGTCCTCCTGATCCACGGCACGGCCGACGACATCGTGCCGCCGGTCCATCTCGGGCGCCTCCTGGCGGCCGCGGAGCGCGCCGGGTGGCCGGCCGAGTCGCTCGTCGTCGACGAGGGCCGCCACAGCTGGCTCCACGAGTTCGACGCCTACCGCCGGACGGTCGCCGCGTTCCTCGCCCGGAACCTTGGCGGGCCGTACACGCCGGAAGAGGCCGCGGAGCGCGCGGCCGCGGTGCCCGCGCTGCGCATCCCGGACCCCGAGCAGGGCTTCTCCGCGGTCGAGCGGGAGCCCGGCGGGCTGCGGTCGCTGGCGCAGATCGCGATCCCCGTCCCAGCCCCGCCGCTCCCGATGCCAGCCGATCCGGATTTCCACGCCGAGGCCGCCTCGTGACGGCGATCCCGCCCCGCGACGCCGCCGCCGAGGGCTCGGACCAGCCCACGCTGTCGGTCTGGGAGGCGATCTCGACGAAGCGCGCGGTCCGGCGCTTCGCGAGGACGTCGCTGGCCCCCGAGCACCTCGACCGCATCCTCCGTGCCGGCCGGCGGGCCGGCAGCTCGAAGAACCTCCAGCGCTGGGACTTCGTCGTCTGCCGCGACCGGGATCACCTCGAGGAGCTCTCGAAGGTCGGGCCATGGGCCGGCCACCTCGCCGGCGCCGCGGTCGGAGTCGCCCTCGTCACCCCGGACCCGGCCGCCGCCGACGCCCCGCTGTCGGTGATGTTCGACCTGGGCCAGGCGGCCGAGAACATGATGCTGGCGGCGTGGGAGCTCGGGATCGGCAGCGTCCCGGCGACGGTCTACGAGCACGACCTCGCGCGGCGTCTCCTCGGCTATCCCGAGACGCACCACTGCGAGTACATCCTCTCGTTCGGCTACCCGGCGGAGTCGGCCGCCCTCAGCGCCCCGAACAAGTCCGGCGGCCGAAAGCCGCTCGACGAGATGATCCACGACGAGCGCTGGTAGGTCGTCCCCGGACGGCCCATGCGTGCGTTGCCGCCTGCGCTCCTCGCTCAGCACGTTCGCGTGCGCTCGCTCCGGTGCTCGGGCGGCGCCTTCGCCTGAACCGCCCGGCGACGACCCTATCGAGCCGGACGCCCCTACTGCCACTTGAAGAAGCTGGCCGAGATCGCGAAGCACACGACGAGCCAGGCAGCCAGCACCGCCGCACACGTGGCGAGCGGCGCGAACGGCGTGCCGTCGACCATCACCTGGCGGAGCGCGTCACCGAGGTAGGTCAGCGGCAGGAACTTCGCGACGGTCTGGAGGGCGTCGCCCATCGTCGCGATCGGGAAGAAGATCCCGGACAGGAACAGCATCGGCAGCTGGACGGCCTGCGTGACGCCGTTGGCCGCCTCCTCGGTCCGGTGAACGAGGCGATCACGTAGCCGAGCGCGATGAACGTCAACGAGCCGAGGATCACGAAGAACCCCACGCCGATCCAGCGACCCGTCGTCTCGAGCCCGAATAGCAGCGTACCCACGCCGACGATGATCAGGGTCTGGGCGAGGGCGATGACGAGGCGGACGAAGACGTTCGAGCCGACGAGCTGCCACCGCCGCAACGGCGTCGCACCGAGTCGCTTGAGGATCAGCTTCTGGCGGTCGGCCACGAGCGGGATCGCGGCAAAGATCCCGCCCTGCATCAGCGACATGCCGAGGATCGACGGGATCAGGTACGAGAGGTAGCTGAGCTGGACCGTCTGGATCGTCTGGAACGCCGGCACGACCGCCGGCGGGCGCCCGCTCGCCGCCTGGTTGATCACGCCCGAGGACGAAGCCCACCAGCTGCCGCGTCCGCCCGTCCGCCTGGCTCTGGCTCGGATCCGTGTAGACCGTCAGCTGACCGGCGCCCCGCCGGCCGCAACGGACGTGCCATAGCCCGAAGGCACGACGATCACCGCGTGACACGTCGCCCTGACGCATCTTGGCGAGCAGGTCGTCCTTGGTGCCGTCGACGAGCGTGACCCCGTCGATCGATTCGAACGCCGACTTCACCGCGGCCGACGCGGCGGAGCCGTCGAGATCGGCGAACCCGTACGAGGTCGGGACCGGATTTCCCGTGAAGATGAGCCCGAAGACCACCACGAAGATCAGCGGGAACGCAATCGTCCAGAACAGCGCCGCGCGGTCGCGGATGAAGCTCTTCAAGTTGGCGACGGTCAGGCGGAAGAGGGCGTTCATGCCGCGTCAGTCGCGCAGCGTTCGGCCGGTCAGGGCAAGGAACACGTCCTCGAGCGTCGCGCGGCGGACGCCCAGGTTGCCCGGCTCCGCGCCGAGCCCCTCGGCGGCAGCGAGGACCGCGCCGATCGTGGCCGGGACATCGCTCGTGTAGAGCACGACCTCGCCGTCCTCGCGGGCCAGCGAGCTCACCCCGGGCATCGCCGCGAGGCGTGGGTCGTCGAGGCCCTCGATGGCGTCGAAACGGACGGCACGCTCGTGGAACCGACGATCGACCAGCTCCGTGACGGTTCCGAGCTCGAGGAACCGGCCGTGGTCCATGATCGCGATCCGGTCGCAGAGGATCTCGGCCTCGTCCATGTAGTGGGTCGTGAGGAGGACCGAGCGGCCCTCCGACCGCAAGTTGGCGATGATGTCCCAGAGCGACCGCCGGGCAGCCGGGTCCATCCCTGTCGTCGGCTCGTCGAGAAAGACGAGCTCCGGATCGCCGATCAGGGCGAGGGCCACCGACAGACGCTGGCGTTGCCCGCCCGAGAGGTCCTGCGTACGCGTTCGGCGTTTCTCGCCGAGATCCATGAGCTGAATCAGGTCGTCGGAGGAGCGCGACTTGGGATAGAAGGTCCCGAACAGGTCGAGGAGCTCGATCACGGTGAGCTTCGGGTAGAGGGCGGCGTTCTGGAGCGACACCCCGATCCGGGACTTCAGCTGCTGGGGGTTGCGGACGACGTCGACGCCGAGAACCGCCACTGACCCGCCATCGGGTTTCTGCAGGCCTTCGAGGACCTCGACCGTGGTCGTCTTTCCGGCGCCGTTGGGACCGAGCAGGCCGAAGACCTCGCCCGGGTGCACCTCGAAGCCGATTCCATCGACGGCGACGAGGTCGCCGAACACCTTGCGCAGACCCTCGACGCGGATGACGTCACCCGCGGCGACGGTCGTGGTTGTCGTCATGGCGTGATGGTGCCACGGCACCCCGAAACGCTCATGGTCCAACTCGGTCGTCGTTGGCGAGCCGATCGGCACCATCGGCGTCGTGGTCTGCCTCGCCGAGCCGTTCGAGGTCGAGCGCGACGGATCCGCTCGCCACCCCGTCCGCGGGCGTCTCCGGCGCGGGAGCCCCGAGCGCCACGTAGGCCTCGATTGCCTGGTCGAGCCCGACGTCGCGGCCGGCCGCCTCGGACAGGTACCACTTCTGCTCGAGCACGTCGGAATACGCCTGGACGAGGTCGCGCCCCGGCCCGACAGCGCCGGCGATCCGGGCGAGCGTCGGCCGGTAGACGTCGTGCAGCCAGAGGTCCGCCGCCTCCTCGGGCGGGACCGGCTTGCCCCGCGTGTGCTCGAGCCAGGCGGAATACTCGTTGAGGTCGTTGAGGAGCAGCTGCGCCTGGCCCTCGAGGGCCCGGACCTTCGTCCGCCGCTCGATCTCGCGGGCGTGGAAGCGGCGGGTCGTGACGTGCATCCGCAGCCGGACGACGTCGGTGCCGGCGGTCGGGTCGAGGGCGACGTCGACGGAGTAGCCCAGGTCGTTCAGCCGCCGGACGCGGGCCCGGATCGCCTGGCGGTCACCGGCCCGCAGGATCGGCTCGTCGTGGAGCTCCGCCCAGACCGCCCGGTAGCGGTCGCGGACGTGCTCCGCGGCAGCGATCGATTCGTCGGGGTCGGGCGCGTCCTGCATCGCCGCGAGGTCGGCCAGGCCGAAGGCGACGTTCTCGACGAGGATCTCGGCGTCGTATTCCCGCTGGCCGTCGGTCAGGGTCGGGTGGACCTCGCTCGTCTCCGCGTCGACGAGGTACGCCTGGATCCGGTCGCCGTCGCGCCGGAACAGCGTGTTCGCGAGCGAGCAGTCGCCCCAGTAGACGCCGTTCCGATGGAGGTCGACGAGGAGGAACGCCATCGCGTCGAGGAGGCGGTCGCGATGGACGCTGGGGCCGGGCGCCAGCCGCATGAGCAGCCGCCGGTATTGGAGCGAGTGGGCGAGGTACTCCGTGGCGAGGATCGAGGTCCGGCGGTCCTCCGACTCGGCGATGCCGGCCGGGGCGACGGCCGGCAGCCCGGCGCCCTCGAGGTGGAGCAGGACCTCGTACTCCCGCCGGCCGGCCTCGAGCGGCAGCTCCTTGAGCGCGTACAGCGACCCGTCGGTGGTCAGGAAGCGGACGAGGTGCCGTGACGGCCCGACCGGCAGCTCCCGGAAGGCGAGCGTCGCGGCCGGCCAGTCGGCGAGCGGCGTCTCCCAGGGCAGGTCGACCAGGGCGATGGCCGGATCGCGGAGGTGGAGGCGCGGAAACGTCGACATCGGTGGGCGGGCGAGTCGATCGCGGCGGTTCGCGGCGGCGCTCCGATCCCCGAGCGCCGCGGCGTCAGCGCGTCGTCAGAGCCGCTTCCTCAGGTAGGTCGCGACCGACGCGTCGTAGCCCAGCGACTCGTACAGGTGCCGGGCATCGGCACGGTGGTGGCCCGCGGTGACCTCGGCGAAGGCCGCGCCGAGCTCGCGCCCGATCCGCTCGGCCTCGTCCATCAACAGGTGGCCGACGCCCCGGTCGCGGACGCCAGCGTCGACGACGAGGGCCATGACCCGGACGACCCGGTCGGACTGCTCGAAGCGCGGCAGCGCGTGGAGGGCGATGAACCCGAGGACGTCGCCCTCGCTGTCGGCGACGATCACCTGCGAGTGCTCCGAGGCGTACCGCGAGAGGCGATCGACGATGTCCGAGGGCCCCGACGGGTAGCCCTCGTCGGTGAGGAGCGAGGCGATCGCCTCGGCGTCGGCGTCGGTTGCCGTCCGGAGCGTCACGGCCTGGCGTTCGATCATCGTTCGATGGTAGCCGGTGGCGACGCGACGATGACGAGAAACGGCGACCAGCGGTCCGCGCCGGGCGGCGCGACGAGCGTCGACCGACCGAACGGGCCCGGACCTGCCCCGATGATGAGGAGCCCCGCGCCGCGTGCGTCGGCCGTGCCGCCGGCGGGCGCGACGTACGTACCCGCGTGGCGCTCGCCGTGACGCGCGAGCGCGGCCGCGAGCCGACCTTCCGTGGACGGCTCGACGATCACGAGCGGCGGCTCCGCGGGCGGCCGGACGAGGACACCGCGTGCGCCCAGCACCTCGTCGTCGGCGATCGGCTCCGCCGGCAGCCCGAGATGCGCCACGGTCCTCTCGACGTCGACGGTCTGCCAGATCCGGGCGACAACGGGCCAGGCGGGGAGATCCGGACTCACCGCAGCAACAGATCCGGCGCCGGCCCGCCGAGCACCGTGAACCCGAGGTCCTCGTACATCCGTCGAGCCACGAGGTTGTCGTCGAACACGCCGAGGTACGTCCAGCGGCTGCCGGCGGCGACCGCGTCGTGCATCGCCACGGCGCTCGCGAGCCGGCCCAGGCCGCGCCCCCGGAACGCCGGCCGCGTGCCGATCGACGAGAGATAGCTGGCGCCGGCGAACGTCGTCCGCCGGGCCGTCGCCGCCGGCTCCCCGTCAACGCGGATCAGCACCGCGTGGAACTCGTCCCGGCCGAGCAGCGCGAGCGTCTCGTCCTCGATCGCGCCGAGGCGGTGCGGCTCGACGTGGAACGCCTCGGCGAGGACGATCGCGATCCCGCGCGCCGCCTCGTCCGCGACTGGGCCGGCGATCCGGTGGACGCGCTGGACCGTCACGTCGGGCCGGGCCGGGAGATCGCCGTTCCGGCCATTCCGATCCGGGTCGAACCGGGCCGGGTCGAGCGCCATCAGCATCCCCGCGCCGTGATCCTCGAATCCGGCGCCGAGCAGGCGGTCGACGAGGTCGGCCGGCTCGTCGAACCCCGGCATCGGCCAGAAGTGCGGGACCCGGTCGAGCGACGCGAAGAGCGCCAGCGTCTCCGTCAGGCGGCGGTCGAACCCATCGCGATCCTCGGGCCAGGCGATGCCGGCGATCCGGTTCCAGAACGGCTCGCGGTCGGTCGCGTCGTAGAGCAGGACGCCGTCGCCGAGCGGCCGGACCTCGCGGCCGAGCATCCCGTGCGACATCGCCTCGTGCCACGCGAGCCAGCGGCTGGTCGGCCGGTCCAGCTCCTGGGGGCGTCCGGTTCCGGGGGCCTCGATCATCCGCGCACGATAGCCCGAGAACCGATCGAGACGGCAGCGGCGTATCGTTGGCCAGCGTCCGGTGCCCGCCCGGACCTAACCATCGGAGGACCCTCCACCCATGCGACGCCTCGCTCAGATTCCGCTCGTCCTGCTCACGATCGCGGCCCTCGCCGCGTGCAGCTCCTCAACGACCGGCGGCACGCCGCAAGCCTCGGCGCCCGGTGCGAGCGCTGGTGGCGGCGGTGGCGGTGCGGCCTGTGCCGTGGCCGCGGCCGGTACGACCGCGACCGTGACCGCCCAGATCAAGGACTTCAAGTTCTCGCCCCAGCCCATCGCAGGCGAAGGTCGGCGACGTCGTCGGCTGGACGAACGGCGACAGCGCGCAGCACTCCGTGACGATGGACGACGGATCGTGCGACACCGACACGCTGTCCCAGGGAGCCACGGGCCTGCTCGTCTTCAACACTGCCGGCACGTACACGTACCACTGCAAGGTCCACCCGACCCAGATGAAGGACTTCACGGTCGTCGTGTCCTAGGCGCGGAACGCGTCCCGACGATCCTCGGCCCCCGCCGCCGGCGGGGGCCGGTCCATGTCCGGCTCAGGCGGGCCGCTCGACCGTGAAGAGCGTCGCCCCCGAGAGCAGCTCGACGACCGCAGGCCGGGGCAACGAGGCGCCGGCGAAGATCCCGAGGAAGCCCTCGCGGGTGTACATCGTCGTGCCCTGGAACAGCTCGTCGACCTGGATGCCCCAGAGGAGCTCGGCCTCGAGCGACTGGGAGTCTTCCAGGACGACGGAAGGCACCAGTCGAGAACGACGAGCCTGCCGCCGGGCCGGACCGCGGTCCACGCCGACCGCAGCGACCCCACCGGGTCCGGCAGCTCGTGCAGCGCGTCCTGGAAGTAGACGAGGTCGAACTCCGCGTCGTAGGGCATCGCCTGCGGGTCGCGCGCCTCGATCCGGATCCGGCCGTCGAGGCCTGCGTCCGTGACGTGGCGCATCGCCCGGGCGACGGAGTCCGGCTCGAACTCGACGCCGACGAGGGTCGTCGAGGGGAACCGCTGGGCGACTGCGATCAGCCACCTGCCGCCGCCGCACGCGACGTCGAGGACGCGGCCGCCGGCGGCCAGGCGGGCGGCGAGGTCGGGCAGCTGGGCGAGGCCCTCCTGGAAGAAGACCGCGATGTCCTGGACCGTCACGGCCTCGATCGCGCGGTGGAACCGCGGCGGACGCTCCGCGATCGGCTGGCCGGTCCGGAAGAAGTCCGGCAGCGCGGCGTAATCGAGGCTCGAGACGACGGCGGCGACGAACTGGCCGCCGAGGTACTCCGGCCGACTGTCGTCGAGCAGCACCGACGCCGTGTCCGCGCTGAGCGTCACCCGTTGCCCGTCGAACTCGACGATCTCGCTGGCGTGGGCCGCCCGGACCCAGGCCTCGACCGGCGCCGGCGCACAGCCTGCGGCCGTCGCCAGATCGGATGGGGAGATGCCGCCACCGGCGGCCCGGATCTTCTCGAAGAGCCCCAGCTCGAGGCCGAGGTAGACGATCCAGCTGAGGTAGAAGCCGCCGAGTCGCTGGGCCAGCTCGTCGAAGCGGTCGTCGGTGGGCGTCGATCGAACGTCGGTGGGCATGGCCGGGATTGTCGCACGGCCTACGCGGCGGACAAACGGAGGCGCTCGACCCGATGATCACCGGTCGAGCGCCATGGAGTGGGAGGCCCGGAGCGCCGCCTGGGAGGAGGCGGCGCTCCGGAGGGTCAGGGTCGGCGTTCCCGGCCTGCGCGCCAGGAGCGCCTGGTGGGTTGGCGGTTACTGGTTGCGCGGTCGCGGGGCGACGTACTGAGGCTCAATGACGCGATCGCCACGTGCGCCCTCGTCGATCGCCTGGATGCGAACGGGGAAGTAGGAGGCGCCGGACAGCGGGTAGCCGACGCTGGTGGAGGCTCCGTAGCTCGCGCCGAAGGGAGGGTAGCCGGTGGCCGTGGACGCGCCCTTGGTGGCGTCGAACGGCGCGTACGAGTCGTAGCCGTTGTAGTAGTACGGGCCGAAGTAGGCGGGGGTCGTGGACGTGCCGGCGATGCTCCAGCCGTGGTCGTAGAACGGCACGTTCGTGACGCTCTGGCCGGCCGCGGTCGAGGCGCTGCTCCAGCCGTGGTCGTAGAACGGCACGTTCGTGACGCTCTGGCCGTACTGGGTGGCGGTGCCGGTGGTCGGAGCGGCCGTCTTCGTTCCGTTGAGGGCCACGAGAGCGACCGCGGCGGCGATGACGACGGCCAGCGCCATCAGGGCGATGGCCAGGGAGAACCGCCCAAAGCTCGCTCGAGCCGGTGCGGTGGTGATGGAAGCGGACATCTGGTTCCTCCAGGGGGTTGGATCCGGGGCGCCTGACGCGCCCCGGACGGGTGGGTTGGGTCGAGGTGGTCGCGAGCTGCTACTGCGCGCGGAGATGCGGGCCGTTGTTGCCGTTGCCTGACGGGGCCGTCAGGCGCGGGCCGCCGAAGCCGCCCGGGCTGGTGGGGATGAGGCTCGGCGCCCAGATGGGGTTGACCATCTTTTCGCCGCTGCTGTAGCTGTGGTCGATGACGACCGGGGGCGGGGCGCCCTTCGGGGCGAGCGTGGTCGGGGCCGCGGCCTTGGTGCCGTTCATCGCCACGAGGGCGATCGTGACGGCGAGGACGACGACCAGCGCCATGGCGGCGAGAGCCGCGGGGATCCGGCCGAAGCTCGTTCGCGCCGGAGCGGTGGTGATGGAAGCGGACATCTGGTTCCTCCAGGAGTGGGGTTCCGGAGCGCCGACCGGGAGATCGGCGCTCCGGAAGGTCAGGGCTGGCGCACCCGCCTGGGCGCTGGTGCGCCTGGGGTGGGTCAGCTGGCGCGAGTCCTCGCGCCTGAGATCACTGGGCGATCGAGCGAGCACCGCGGGGGGCGCCACCCGTGGCGGGCGCCAGCCGGGGGCCGCCCCAGCCGCCGAAGTGCGAGACGGTCTTCGGCAGGATCACGGTCTCGCCGTTGCTCCAGCCGTGGTCGATGACCGCGGGAGGCGGAGCGCCCTTGGCCCCATCGAGAGCCGGGGCGGCGACCTTGGTGCCGTTCATGGCCACGAGCGCGACCGAGACGGCAAGCACGACGACCAGCGCCAGAGCGGCGAGGGCCGAGGGAATCCGGTCGAAGCTCGTCCGAGCCGGAGCGGCGGTGATGGAAGCGGACATCTGTCCCTCCAATGGGACCGGTCCGCTGTCCGTGTTGGCAGCTGGTCGACCGGTCGTTCGATGTCCGCATCCTCGGCTCGGGGGCCCGGCGCGCCATCGGGCGGTCGCCCCACGCGGCGAGCCGCACCGCCTCAATCTCACGGCCCGGCGTAAGGTGGGTGCCTTATCGGCTGGCGCTCCGCCGCACGGCGCGTGCTCCGTTGCAACCGAACCTGCGTCCGTGGTGTTTCATTGGTCGATGGACGCCCCGGCCGCCGCCGACCCGACCACTGCCGCCGACGCGGCCCTCGCCGCGCGCCTCGCGACCGACCTCGACGGGTCGTTCGAGGAGCTGGTGTCGGGCCAGGCCGACCGGCTGTTCTCGATCGCGCTGCGGGTCCTCGGCGACCGCGGCGATGCCGAGGAAGCCGCCCAGGACGCGCTCGTCCGGGCGTATCGGGCGCTCGGCGGCTACGAAGCCGGAGGATTCGCGAGCTCAGGCTCCGGCCGTGGCTGACGACGATCGTCGTCAACGTCTGCCGCAACCGGACGCGGGTCCGCCGGGTCCGGACGACGGAGCTGGGGTTCGAGCCCGGCGCGGAGCCGGCCGCCGACCCGGTCGCGCGGCGCGACGTCCGCGACGCGTGGGCGAGCCTCCTGGCGACCCTGCCGCCGGCTCAGCGGATCGCCATCGTCCTCCGCCACGTCGACGGCCTCTCGTACGCCGAGATGGCCGAGGCGCTCGGCAAACCCGAAGGAACCCTCAAGGCCCAGGTCCATCGCGGCCTGGCGACGCTCCGTGACGCCCTCGCCGACGAGGGCCACGACCGCAAGGAGATGACCGCATGACGCGACTCGACCCGAACCCGCCCGCCGCGGCCGGGCGGGACACCGGGTTCGCGGCGATCGAGGCCGTGCTCTCGACGCTCGCCGAGCCCGCGCCCGCCCGCCTCGGCCACGCGACGCTCGTCGCGGTCGGCCTGGCCGACGACTACGCCGTGATCGACTCCCCGATCGGGCCGCTCCGGGTGGCCTGGAACGGCAAGGGCGTGTCGTCGGTCGACGGCGCGCCGGACGACCGCGCGTTCGAGCAGGGCTTCTTCGCCCGGACGGGCCGCCGGGCGATGCGCGTCCCGTCGCTGCCGCCGCGCCTCGCCCGGGCCGTCGATCGCCGCCTCGCCGGCGACCGCCGGGCCCGGATCGACCTCGACCTGCGGGGCACGACCGAGTTCGAGCAGGCGGTCTGGCTGAAGGCGCTCGAGATCCCCCGCGGCGAGGTCCGGCCGTACGGCTGGATCGCGGCCGAGATCGGCCGGCCGAAGGCGGTCCGGGCGGTCGGGACGGCGCTGGGCCACAACCCGATCCCGCTCATCGTCCCGTGCCACCGGGTCGTCCGGACGGACGGCTACATCGGCCAGTACTCGCTGGGCGGACCGGCCAACAAGCGGGCGATCCTCGCCGCCGAGGGCGCCGACCCGGACGGCCTCGAGGGGCTGGCGAAGTCCGGCATCCGGTACATCGGCTCGGACACGACGCGGATCTTCTGCCTGCCGACGTGCCACGACGCCCGGCGCGTGACCGATCGCCACCGCCAGCGGTTCCACTCGGCGGGCGAGGCGTACGGCGCCGGCTACCGGCCGTGCCGCCACTGCCGGCCGGCCGCGGAGTCGGGCGCGGCCTGAGCACTCGACCGGGCGCGTGCCCTCGCGCGCGGTCGCGCGCGACTCGCCGGGCGACCTGCTAGACTCGGCGAACCTTGGACCAACCGACTATGCCAACGGCCGAGCGCACGACTCCCGCGCCGCGCGCCGCTGGTCTGGCTCGCGATCCTCATCCTGTACCTCGTCTGGGGCTCGACCTACCTCGGGATCCGGATCGCGATCGAGTCGATCCCGCCGTTCCTCATGGCGTCGACGCGGTTCCTGCTCGCCGGCCTGATCATGATCGGCGCGGTCGCGATCGTCCGCCGCCGCGCGCTCGTCCGGCCCTCGCTCGTCGAGCTGCGCGACTCGTTCATCGTCGGGGCGATGCTCATGGGCGGCGGGATGGGCGCGGTCGCCTGGGGCGAGCAGACCGTGCCGTCGGGAATCGCCGCACTCCTCATCGCGATGATGCCGGTCTGGATCGCGATCTTCAGCCGGGTCTTCCTCCACGAGCGCCTGCCGCTCGCGGCGACGGTCGGCATCGGCGACCGGCATCCTCGGCGTGGCGATCCTCGTCGGGCCCGTCGATCGTGTTCGAGGGCTCGCTCGATCCGGCGGGCATCGTCGCCCTGCTCCTCTCGCCGATCTTCTGGGCCGGCGGCTCGGTCTTCGCGGCGCACGGCGCGAAGCTGCCCCGCGACCCGTTCGTCACGACCGCGCTCCAGATGCTGAGCGGCGCGATCGTCCTGGGCGCCGCCGCCGTCGCGACCGGCGAGCTCGCCCGGTTCGACCCGGCGGCGGTCACCCGCGAGTCGCTCATCGCGATGGCCTACCTGACGCTCGTCGGCAGCCTCGTCGCGTTCACCGCCTACGCCTGGGTCCTGCGCCACGCGCCGCTGCCGCTGATCGCGACCTACGCCTTCGTCAACCCGGTCGTCGCCGTGTTCCTCGGGGCGCTCGTGCTCGACGAGAGCGTGACGCCGCTCCAGATCGTCGCCGGGGCGGTCATCGTCGTCGGCGTCGCGCTGATCATCCTGTCGCGGAGCCGGATGGCCGGCGCCGAGGAAGGTGAGCGCGCACCGGCCGCGCCTGCCCACGACCCGGAGACGGTCCAGCCGACCGCGGCCTGACGCCCGGCCCTCGGCCTCAGGCCTCCGCGAGGACGGTCCGCGCCACCCGCTTCGCGAGCGCCATGATCCCGATCATCGGGTTGACGCCGACCCCGGTCGGGAACAGGGAGCCGTCGGCGACGTAGAGGCCGCGGACGACGCCGCCGGGCCCGCCGGCGCCTCCCCCGCCGCCGGCCGTCGAGCGGACGTGGCCGCGCGGGTCGACCGGGTGCGTACCCGGGTCGCCACCCAGCCGGACGGTTCCCATCTGGTGGGCCGAGAACACGCTGCCGCGGTTCGGGGCGAAGTCGAAGGCCCGCAGCGCGTCCTCGAACACCGTGAACGCCCGCGATTCGTCGGTCGAGTCGCCGGCCCGTGTGTCGTGCCAGCGCGGCTTCGCGCCAACGGCGACGATGCGCGACGCCCCGGCGGCCCGGGCGAGGTTCGCCATCGACACGAGGGCGTGGCGCAGCGTGGCGATGCCGGCCGCGTCGAGCTGGTAGTCGATCCGGACACGGCGGCTCTTCGTCAGCCGCACCCGGCCCTGCCCGCCATCGCGGGTCACGGCGATGAACGGCGCGATGTGGCGCGCCTGCACCATCAGCGCGGCGTGGGCGTCGGTGCCCTCCCAGGGCAGCGCGAACGCCATCAGGCCCGGATGACCCGGCGCCGACTCGATCGCGTACCGGCGGTGCTCGTCGTCGTCCTGGTTGAACTCGAGCGATCGAGCGGCCTGCATCGTGCCCCGCCACATGTCGATCGGTTCGTCGAAGTGCCCGGCGATCACCGGTACCGGGTGGATCCGCAAACCCTGGCCGATCCCCGAGTGGGTCAGCCCCGACGCCTCGAGGATCGTCGGCGTGCGGAGCGCCCCGGCGGCCAAGACGACCTGCGACGCCCGCACGACCAGGCGGCGGGGTGCCTCGCCGCCCGAGCCGTCCCGTGGCGCGACCTCCGCCACGACGCCCAGCACCCGCCCGCCGTCGACGAGCACCGACGTCACCGCGGCGCCGTCCACGAGCCGCGCCCCCGCCGCGACCGCCGTCGCCAGATGCGCCCGCAGCCCCGACTGCTTCGTCCCCCGCACGCAGCCGAACGGGCAGCGCCCGCAGTCGCCGCAGTCGGTGGCGTTGCGCCGGGTCGGCGCCGCCTCCCAGCCCAGTCGTGCGGCGCCTCGCAGGATCGCCTGGTCCTTCGGCGGCACGACGACGGCCGGCGCGACGCCGAGCTCGCTCTCGACCGCGGCCCGGTCCTCGTCCCACTCGGCGCCGTCGACCCCGTCGATGCCGTGCTCGCGGGCCCATTCCGCCCGGACGTCGGCCGGCACGTCGATGCTCGTCATCCAGTTCACGGTCGTCCCGCCCCCGACGGCCCCGCCGGCGAGGATCGTCACCGACCCGTCCCACGTCGTCAGGAGCCCGTGGTTGAGGTACAGGTTGTCGAATGCGGCGAGCTCGTCGCGCGGCATCCGCGTCTCGTCGAACAGCCGTCCCGCCTCGAGCACGACGACGGACCGGCCGGCCCCCGCAAGGGCCGCGGCCACGACTCCGCCGGCCGCCCCCGACCCGACGACCACGACGTCGGCCTCGAGCACCGTCTCCGTGCCGGTCGGCGGCGGGAGATCCGTCGCGCGGACGCCCGTGAGCTGCGACGTCACCGGCGGGTCGTCCGGCCGGTAGTCGATCGCGGCCAGCAGCGGGTTGCCCGCGCCGGAGGTCCCGGGGTCGGCGTAGGCGAGGAACGTCAGCAGCGTGCGGTACGCGGTGAACGCCGATCGCTTCAGCGCGAGCGACGAGGCGCCCCAGCCCAGAAGGTAGCGCTCGCGGGCGACCGGCGACAGGTCGCGGAACCGGGCCGCCTTGCCGGTGAGCGCGAGGTTCGCCGCGCGCGACTCCATCAGCCGCAGGACGAGCCGGAGCTGGCCGATCTGCTCGGGGTCCGCCGCGGCCGACAGCGCGTCGGCGGCGAGCCCCGCCCGGCGAACGGCGCCGCCGCGGACGAACGTCTCCGCGAGCTCAGCGAGCGTCGCGAGCTCGGCCTCGGTCCAGGGCCTCATCGGCATCGACCGGCCTCAGCCGTTCGGGCGTTCCCAGCCCGGCGCCGGCCACGGCTCGCACCGCAGCGGCCGATCCTCGCGGTAGCCCAGCGCGTAGTCGGCCTGGATCAGCGTGTGGAGCTGGCTCGTGCCCTCGTAGATCACCGCCGCCTTCGAGTTGCGCAGGTAGCGCTCGACCGGGAACTCGTTCGAGTAGCCGTTCGCGCCGTGGACCTGGATCGCGTCGAGCGCGCTCTGGACAGCGTGCTCCGTGGCGTGCCACTTCGCGAGCGACGTCTCGCGCGTGTTCCGGAGGCCCTGGTTCTTCAGCCAGCCTGCTCGCCAGACGAGCAGCCGGCCCATCTCGGTCCCCGCAACCATCTTCGCGATCATCTGCTTGACGAGCTGGTGGTGGCCGATCTCCTCGCCGAACGTCTGGCGCTCGTGGGCGTAGCGGACGCTCGCGTCGACGCACGCCTGGGCGAGCCCGACCGCGCCCGCCGCGACGGTGTAGCGGCCCTGGTCGATCGCGCTCATCGCGACGAGGAAGCCCTCGCCCTCTTCGCCGATCCGGTGCTCCTCGGGCACGACGACGTCGTCGAGGTTGATCAGGCCCGTGTTCCCCGCCCGGATGCCCAGCTTGCCGTGGAGCGTCCCGGTCGTCAGCCCCTTCATCCCCCGCTCGAGGAGGAACGCGGTCACGCCCTTGTGCTTCTTCGACCGGTCGACCGAGGCGAACACGAGGAAGTGGTCCGCGAGGTCCGCCAGCGAGATCCAGATCTTCTGGCCGTTGAGGCGGTACGCGCCGCCGTCGCGCCGGGCCGTCGTCGCGAGGTTCCCGGCGTCGGTCCCGACGCCGGGTTCGGTCAGGCCGAACGTCGCGAGCTTCTCGCCGCGGGCCTGGGGGACGAGCCAGCGCTGGCGCTGCTCCTCGGTCCCCCACTGGAGGAGCGCGAGCGAGTTCAGCCCGACATGGACGCTCTGGATGACGCGGAACGCGGTGTCGGCCCGCTCGAGCTCCTCGCACAGGATCGCGAAGCTGATGTAGTCCATGCCGGCGCCGCCGTAGTGCTCCGGGATCGGCGCGCCGAGGAAGCCCTGCTCGGCCATCTTCCCGAACAGCTCGCGGGGAAAGCCGCCGTCCTCGTCCCATTGCCGGATGCCGGGCAGGATCTCGGCATCGGCGAACGCCCGGACGGCCTGCTGGACGAGGCGGTTCTCGTCGGTGAGGCTGAAGTCGACCATCGGCCGAATGCTAGCGCCCGCGTTGACACGAGAACGAGCCCGACTGCGTTCGTCGCGCCGGTGTAGGCAATGCGGATACCTATACTCGGCCGATGGAAGAGTCTCCAGCCGTTGCCGATCTTGCGGCACAGGCCAAGCACCTCTCCCCGGTCCTCGGCCGCTACTTCGAGCGGAGCTGGGATCACGGCGAGGGCCACCGTCTCTACGACACCGACGGCCGGGCCTACCTCGACTTCGCGAACGGCATCGCCGTCACGGCGCTCGGCCACCACCACCCGCGGGTAACCGCCGCGATCCACGCCCAGGCCGACAAGCTGATCGGCCCGACCGGCGCGATCGGCTACAGCCAGCCGGTCGTGACGCTGGCGACGATGCTCGCCGAGACGCTGCCCGCCGCCGATCGACACGGTGATGTTCCTCAACTCGGGCTCCGAGGCGATCGACGGCGCGCTCAAGCTCGCCCGTCGCGTCACCGGCCGGCCCGGGATCATCGCCTTCCACGGCGCGTTCCACGGCCGGACGTACGGGGCGACGAGCGTCACGACCTCGAACGTCAACTACCGCACGGGCTACGAGCCGCTGCTGCCGTCGATCTACCTCGCGCCGTTCCCGGCGGCCTACCGCGACTTCGACGGCGACGACGAGGCCGCGACGGAACAGTGCCTCGACTGCGCTCCACCGGATCCTCGACGTCGACCGTGCCGCCGTCGGCCGTCGCGGCGATCCTCATCGAGCCGGTCCAGGGCGAGGGCGGCTACTACCCCGCCCCGCCGGCATTCCTGCGCGGCCTCCGCGAGCATCTGCGACGAGCACGGGATCCTGCTGATCGCCGACGAGGTCCAGACCGGCTACGCCCGGACGGGGATGATGTGGGGCTTCGAGCACGCCGAGATCGTCCCCGACGTCGTCACGGTCGCGAAGGCGGTCGCGAACGGCCTGCCGCTCTCGGCGATCGCGACCAGCCGCGAGCTGCAGGAGCGCTGGGGCCGGAGCGCCCACGGCTCGACGTACGGCGGCAATCCCGTAGCGTGCGCGGCCGGGATCGCGGTCCTCGAGACGATCAAGGACGAGGGACTCGTCTTCAACGCCGGGACGCGCGGCCTCGAGCTGACCCAGGGGCTGTACCGCCTCATGGCCGAGGACGAGCGGATCGGCGACGTCCGGGGTCCCGGTCTGATGATCGGCGTCGAGCTGGTCCGCGACCGGGCGACGAAGGAGCCCGACGGCGACCTCGCGACCGCGCTCGTGGCCCGCTGCGCCGAGCTGGGCCTGCTCGTCCTGAGCTGCGGCCTCGCCCACCAGGTCGTCCGCTGGATCGCCCCGATCGACGCGACCGCGGCCGAGGTCAGCGAAGCGGTCGAGATCTTCGGCGAGGCCCTCCGAACCGTCTGAGCTCCCGGGCAGCGAGTCTGCGAGACGCGTCGCCGCACGCGACGAAGCGCCCGCCGGCCGACGGGCGCTCCGAGAAGGGGGCGTGCCGGCGCCAGGGCAGGCGCCGGAGTGGTTAGCGGTTCTGGGAGAGGAACTTCATCACGTCGTCGAGCCGGAAGCGACGGTCGCCCCGCTTGCAGACGCGATAGAACGGCAGCTCGCCGCGATCGCCCAGGCGCTTCACCGTGTTGACATGCAGGTGGAGCATCTCGGCGACCTCGGTCGCGGTGAGCATCGGTCCCAGTTCGTTGACGGCCATGGACCCCATGTTGCCTCGCTTAGAGCACATCGCGACGGGTCCGCACCTCTGGGGTGGCCAGGGGTAGGGTGCGGCTCGCTGATGGGCGGAATGTTGGGGTGGGCGGTCGGGGTCGCCAAGCCGTACTTTGGGCTAGTCGCGAGTACCAGCCGCCGAGGGCTCCGGGGCGGTCGCGTCCGGATCGGAAGGCAGGGCTATGCTTGCGACGCACCGCGGGGTCGCATCCGCGACGAGAGGAGGGACGCCGATGCCGGGAACCGGCGACGCGCTGCGCCGCACGTCCGACGCGCTGCTCCGCGACATCGAGGCACTCCTCGAGCTCGAGGAGGAGAAGCGCACGATCGAACCGGGCGACCCGCGCCTGGTCGAGCTGGCGTCCCAGATCGAGCAGATCGCAAAGCGCGTCCTCGCGTCGAGCACGAGCGAACGCGCCCAGACCCAGCTGATCCACGCGCTGACCGAGGCCGGCTCGCCGGCCGCGCCGGACACGCCCGATCGAGGACACGCCGCGGTCGATGGAGGCGATCCTCGCGGCCTGGCGCCAGGCAGAGCGCCAGCTCGACGCCGCGGAGCCCGGCTCGGCCGAGGCCGAGGAGGCGCAGGTCCTCATCGCTCGGCTGCGCGACGAGTACCGCCGGGCGCACGACGAGGCGAACCGGGGCCACTGACTCTCGCCTAGGTCGCCGCCGGGAGCGTCGCCTGGAGCGTCGTGCCCGAACCGGGCTCGCTCGTCACCGTGAGCTCGCCGCCGATCGCCGCCAACCGGTCCGCCAGCCCCCGAAGCCCGGAACCCGAGCCCGGGTCGGCCCCGCCCCGTCCGTCGTCGGTGACCCGAACGACGAGCCGCTCGCCCTCGGTCCGGACGACGACGCGGGCGACGCTGGCGTCCGCGTAGCGGGCGATGTTCGTCAGGCCCTCGGCCACGACGAAGTAGGCGGCCGCCTCGACCTCCGGCGGGTAGCGCTGCTCGGTCGCATCGATGGCGACGGGGAACGGCGTTCGCTCGGCCAGCGCCTCGATCGCGGCACCCAGGCCCGGCGTCGGTCAGGATCGGCGGGTGGACGCCCCGGGCGAGGTCGCGGACCTCGCGGATCGCCGCGAGCAACTCCACGGTCGTCGAGTCGATCAGTTCCGAGGCGCCCTCAGCGCCGGCCCGCGCCTGATCGAGCCGCATCGCAAGGGCGACGAGCCGCTGCTGGGCGCCGTCGTGAAGGTCGCGCTCGATCCGGCGCCGCTCGGCATCCTGGGCCTCGACGATCCGCGCCCGCGACGCGCGGACCTCCTCGAGCTGCGCCCGGACCTGCGCCGCGAGCCGCTCGTTCTCGAGCGCGAGCCCGGCCACGGAGCCGACGGCCGCCACTCGCCCCGGGTCCTCGCGCTCGACCGCGGGGTCGTAGACGAGGACCGCGAGCAGCTCCCCGTCGCGCTCGAGGCGGGCCACAGCCCGCCGGTCGTCGTCGGGATCCGGCAGCTCGACGGGCTGACCGTCGGGCCCGACGAACCCCTCGCCGGTCGGCCCAGGGAACGCGAGCTCGAGCGTCGGGTCGCGTAGCGCCCGGGCCAGCGCGTCGCGCAGGCCGCCCAGGGGCACGCCCTCGGCCCAGCTCGACCGCGAGATCGGCGACCGCCGCGCGGGCCAGCCTGGCCCGGATGAGACCGACGAGGTAGCCGACCGGGAACACGAGGCCCGCGATCGCGACGGCCGGCGACTGCAGGACCCCCCGCAGCGCTCCCCACTCCGACGGGATCGCCCCGGCGAGGTACCACGCGACCGTGAATCCCAGCTGGATCGGGGCGGCGATCGTGATCGGGAGCAATGATCGGCGGAGCACCGGGCTCGCCCTGCGCCAGTGCCGGCCGAGGCCGACGGCGACGGCCGCGAGCAGCGCGACCGCCAGCCCCACCAGCGCGACTGGCCCGAAAAGGAACGCGAGCGTGTCGTTGGGGGCGACGACGAACGGGTTCCTCGGGGCGAAGCCCACCTGGCCCGGCGTCGGCCGCCAGACCAGGACCCAGGCGACGCGGGAGGCGGCCAGGAACGCGTACGCCGCGACCACGCTCCGGCGGTCGAACGGGTCGGTGAGCCGGCCCGATCGGGAACGCCAGCACCAGGTGGACGAAGACGACGCTGCCGAGGCCGGTCACGAGCTGGCTCAGCGTCCATGTCAACGATGTCGGGAAGACCCAGAGCACGCCGAGCGTGGTGACGACCCGGTACAGGAGGAACAGCTTCCACATCTGGCCGTCGGGGTCGCGGACGTACGTGGCGACCATCGCCGCCACCCACACGAGGTCGACGAGGAAGTACCACGCCGCCGTGGCGACCGACCACGACGGGCCCAGTCCGTACGGCCAGAGCAGCGGGCCGAACTGCTGGAACGCGGCCAGACAGATTCCGGCCGCGCCGAGGACGGCGGCCCGCTCGGCGCGGCCACTCATGTCAGCCGGCGTCCTCCTGAGCCAGATCGGGACCGCCGAACGCATGCCGCTCGAGCAGCGCCCCGATCCCCCACCCCGCGACCGTGGCGGCGAAGGCGACGCCGATCAGCAGGGTCGGCGACCAGCCGATGCCAGTTGTCGCCGCCACGGTCACGGCGATCGCCACGACCAGCCCGAGCGCGGCACCAGCCGAGCCGGCCATGACCCGCCACCGGGCGGGCGTCAGGCGCAGGGCGAGGTCGACGAGCAGCCCGGCGACGATCACGGCGGGCAGGAACCGCCAGCCGTCCGACTGGCTGCTCGCGAGCGCGGCTGCGATGCCAACCGCCACCGCGACGCCGCCGAACGGTGGCCCGCTCTTCGCGAGGAGCCCGATGACGAGTGCGAGGACGAGCGCGGACATCAGCATCGTCGCGACGCCCAGGTCCCGGCGCACGATCGGCTGGAACGTGGCGGGCGACTGCTGGGAGCGGGTGAACGCGATCCGCCCGTCCGGACCCCAGGAGCCGTCCCACGACGGAGTCGGTCGTGGCCGGGCTCCGGCTGAGGTTCGCGGCGATCGCTGCCGTCGGCCGCAATCGACCAGACCTGCTGTCCCATCGGGGTCCACTTCGTGAAGGCGATCCGCGACCCGTCAGGCGACCATGCCGGCCACAGGTTCCCGTCCGGATCGAACGTCAGCTGCGTCGGGTCGCTGCCGTCCGCGTTCATCACCCAGATCTTGGCAATGCCCGAGGCATCGGACGTGTAGGCGATCCTGGTGCCGTCCGGCGACCAGGCCGCCGCCCACTCAGCCGACGGCGTGTTTGTGAGCCGGACGGTGTTCGTGCCGTCGGCGTCGATGACGTACATCTCGGTGTTGCCGTCGCGCGTGCTGTCGAACGCGAGCCGGCGTGCCGTCAGGCGACCAGGCGCCGGACCGGTCGTCGCCGGCCGCGTTGGTGATCCGCCGAGCCGGTCCGCTGCCGTCCAGCGGCATCCGCCAGAGCTCCGCCTGGGGCAGCGCCGGCCGCGTTCGCGCCGGGGAAGACCGCGCCCTGCGGCCCCTGGCCGACGTCCGGGTCCGGTCGGACCGCTCGAGAGCCACGGCCCGCCGACGGCCTCGTCCGTGTACTCCAGCCAGGCGCCGTCGGGCGACCAGCGCGGGAACCACTGCCACGTGGGCCGGTCGCGACGGCTCGGGCATCCGTGCCGTCGGCGTTCACGATCCAGATGTCGTAGTCGCCGGTCAGGGGATCGCCGGGACCCCGCGATCCGGACATAGGCGACCCGCTTCGACCGTCCGGCGACCAGACCGGGTTGCCGAGATCGACGTTGTCGCCAGCCTGGATGAGACGCGTCTGCCGGCCGCCGTCGGCATCCATCACCCAGACCTCGCCGTTGTCCGCGGCGATGTCGGCGGGCTTCTCGAGCCACGGGCTCGCGATGACGTTGAACCCGCCTGCGGCGAGCGATCGACGCGGCCAAGCAGGCCGGCCGAAATCGTTACGGGCCATCGGATCGCCGGTCGCCGCCAGCCAGCAGCGATGCCCGCAGCGGGGCCATCGCCACGAACGACAGGCCCACGACGACGAGCACGCGGCTCGGGGCATACGAGTTCTCGATGCCGGGCGCGATCCCGACCCCTTCCCGCCACGCGACATCGAGCAAGACGGCGGCCAAGAGCGCGACGAGTCCCGCTCCCAGCGACCCATACCCCGGCGGGAACGCCTCCCGCCAGCTTCGACCGCGCCGGCGCGCCCGGATCAGCAGCCAGACGGAAATGGCCGCGAGAGCAAGCAGCCCGCTGTAGACGATGCGCGTGGTATGGCGACTGCCCCGTGTCCCTGATGATCCCTGCGTTGAGCGCCCGACACGACCACGTAGACGCCAGCCGACGATCCACGCGGCGAAGCAGCACCGCGATCCATGCCCATCGCCGGTAGTCCCGCGACGGGCGGACCCGTCGCCGCCCGAGTCAGCCACGCTCCAACCCTCCGCCACTGCACGCGTGTGCAGCGGTCGCGGCCATGCCTACACGCGACCCCTCGCTGACGCCCCGCCGTTCGGTCAGCGCAGTCGTGGCCAGAGGCGACCGGGGCCGGGATCCGCCCCGCCGAGGCCCCACCGGGTGTCGGGTGCGCACGCTGGCGAGACGCCGACGCTCGAGAGCACGACCGCCAGGATCAGGATGGCCTCGATTGCGAGGGCGATCACGAAGCGGTCCGGCCAGCCTCCGTGCCTCGACGAGGTTCGCCCCTGATTCGCCATCTGCTGGACTGCCATCTCACCGATCCTCCGCTGCTGACATGCCGCCAGCGTCGGCGCAGCGTGGCGCCCGGTCTGCCGAGCCAGCCCCGGATCGGTCACCGGTCGATTTCGAGGGTCAGCACCTGTGCGGTCGGCCGGGCCGGATGGCACGATCCGGGCGATGCGGATCGCCCTCGCCGACGACGCCGACCTGCTGCGGGAGGCGTTGGCGTCCGCGCTCACGAGCGCCGGATTCGAGGTCGTCGGCCAGGCGGGCGACGCCGAGGGCCTGCTCCGGATCGTCGACGCCCAGTCGCCCGACGTCGTCGTCCTCGACGTCCGGATGCCGCCGACCCATACGACCGAGGGCCTCGAGGCGGCGCGCGCGATCCGGTCGAGGCATCCCGGGATCGGCGATCCTCGTCCTCTCGCAGTACGTCGAGACGCGCTACGCGGTCGACCTCCTGCGCGAGGACCCGTCGGGCGTCGGCTACCTGCTCAAGGACCGCGTGACGAAGGTCGCGGACCTGGCCGAGGCCGTCCGGCGCGTCGCGGCGGGCGGCTCCGTGATCGACCCGGAGGTCGTCGCCCGGCTGCTCGGCAAGCCGCGGGTCCACTCCCCACTGGACGAGCTGACGCCCCGCGAGCGCGAGATCCTGGGCCTGATGGCCGAGGGCCGCTCGAACCAGGCGATCGCCGAGCGGCTGACGCTCGAGGTCAAGACCGTCGAGGGTCACGTCCGGGCGATCTTCTCGAAGCTGGGGCTCGAGCCGGCCGCGGAGGACCACCGCCGCGTGCTCGCGGTCCTGGCCTACCTGCGCAGCGAGTGAGGTCGCAGCGTGGCATCCCCGGCAGGATTCGAACCTGCGACCTTCCGCTTAGAAGGCGGCTGCTCTGTCCACTGAGCTACGGGGACTCGGCGGGATGGTAGCCCGACGCGACAATCCCTCGAAACTGGCGGCCTAGAATCCCGGCGTGTCCCGCGAAGGCCGCCGCCCGATGTCGACCGTCCTGCTGTCCGCCTCGATGAACGCCCTGAGCGGCACGTTGAAGGGCGTCGTGCAGCGGGAGACCGCCCGGGCCGACGCCCGGGACGACGGCCGGATCATGGTCTGCGGCACCTGCCGGATGCTCGTCGGGACGCCCCACGCCGGTGAGCGCGACGACTGCGTCCCGGAGCAGGACCGGGTCAGCGTCCTCGGGATGGACCTCCTCGTCCTGCCCGGCGCCTCGAACCTGGTCGAGGCGACGACCCCAAGCGACCTCCACCCGCTCCAGCGGCGCGTCGTCGCGGCGATGATCCGCCGGGATCGTGAGCAGCGGTTCGCCGACGAGGACCTCGGGACCGGCTAGCGGCGAAGCAGCACCGCCATCGCGAAGAACGTGACGAGGTAGACCGCGATGAAGCCGACCGTGGCGCGCGTCGCCCCGCGCAGCGCGAGAACCCGGGTCCGGACGAGCGTCGCGGCGATCGCGAGCGCGAGCAGCACGAGGAGGAGCAGCGGGACGGGCAGCGTCCGGGCGGCCGTCACGAAGGCAGCCGCGGCGGCGATCAGGAAGTAGACGGCGAGCGCGACGCGGTCGTCCATTCGCCGGATTGTGCCAGCCGCCGACACCCGCGGGAGCGATGAGTGCTGCCCGCCGCAGGGCCACAGAGGCGGTGCGGCGGGCGTCGCATGAGCCCTGGTGGCCTCTTCGCCGGAACCGGTCCGGACGGTGGGGACGGGCCCTCGCATCGGCCTGGCCGTTCCAAAGGTCCCGAACACGACACCTCTGGGACCGCCGTGGGCCGCCGCGCGGTTCCGCACACAGCCTCGGGTTCCGACCAAGCCTACTGCGGCATGACACCCGGGTCCATGCTATCCGACCGGAAAGTGCGCAGGAATCACCCGTGGTATGCTCCGCGCCCCTCCGAGCCCGATCGAGGAGTCGATGACGACACCCGAGCCGCGCGTCTCCCAGCTCCCGCTCGGCCTGGCCGTCGAGCAGCCGGCGACGCTGCCCTCGATCGGGATCGCGCCGGAGTGGAAGGACCAGCAGCGGCTGTGGGGCCACTCGTTCCACCCGATGTGCTCGTACCTCGCGAGCTTCCCGGCGGCCCTCGCCCACGCCTTCATCGCCCGCTACTCGCGCCGCGGCGACGTCGTCCTCGACCCGTTCTCCGGTCGCGGCACGACGCCGCTCCAGGCGTCGGCCGAGGGCCGGATCGGCGTCGGCAACGACCTCAACCCGTTCGCCCACCTCCTGACCGCGTCGAAGGTCGAGCCGGCGACCCGGGCCGAGGCGATGACGCGGCTCGCGGGCCTCCGCCTCGCGTGGGCGTCCGAATCGGCCGAGTGGTCGGCCCTCGCCGAGCGGGTCGCGGCGGATCCAGCGACGCTCGTGCCGCGGGCGGGCAGCCACGCCTGGCCGACCGACGGCGTCGAGCCGGTGCCACGCGAGGTCGCCGTCGCCTTCCATCCGCGGACCCTCGCCCAGCTGCTGCTCGTCCGGACGACGCTCGACCTCGACCGCCCGACCGATCGCTTCCTCGCTGCGGGCCTGACCGGGATCCTCCACGGCAAGAGCGCGAGCTACCTGTCGGAGATCATGCCGAACACGTTCAGCATGGCCCGCCGCTACGTCCGCGAGTTCGCCGCCCGGACCGCCTTCCAGTCGCCCGAGCGCGACGTCTTCGACTGCCTCGAGAAGAAGCTCGGCCGCCTGTACCGCCAGGTCGCGCCGCCAACGCCCGGGATCGCGCTGCTTGGCGATGCCCGCGACGTCGCGCCGCGCGCCCAGGCCGCCCTCCGCGCCCGCGGCCTGCCCGACCGGGCCCGCCTCGTCGTGACGTCGCCACCGTATCTGCGGGTCGTCAAGTACGGCTACTACAACTGGCTCCGGACGTGGTTCCTCGGCTTCGACGCCGCCGAGATCGACGCGACGCTCGACGACGCCCACCACCGCGAGCCGTATCTCGCGTTCCTTCGCGACGTGCTGACCGGACTGCGCGACGTCCTGACCGACGACGCGATCGTCGTCCTCGTCGTGGGCGACGTCGAGTTCGACCGCGGCCGGCCGATCCGGGGTGCGGTCGGGCTCGCGGAGCGGGTCTGGGAGACGGCCGCCCAGCCGCTGGGCTATCGCCTCGCCGGCATCGCCCTCGACGACGTGGCCGCCCACCGGAAGATGACGAAGCTGTGGGGCGACGAGGCGGGCCGGGCGACGAAGACCGACCGGATCCTCGTCCTCGGCGCGACCGAGGCGGGCCGGCGCCGCGCCCTCGCCGCCGCCGCGACCCCGGTCGACTGGGAGTGGCCGCCCCGCGCGCTCCGTCTCCTCTGACCGTGGTCGGCGGCTAGAATTCGAGCCGATGAAGCAGATGTACCACCCGTCCGACCTGGCGGCGATGGATCCGCTCGTCCTCATGAAGAACCTCGACCACGTCCGGATGACGAGCCGCCGCCTCTCGTACGTGCTCCAGCAGCAGTCGCACCTCTACACCCCCGAGGCGAACGATCTCCGTGAGCAGATCGACCGCTACGTCGAAGCGGAACGCCAGATCGAAGGCGAAATGGCCAGGAGACGCATCCGGGCGTAGAGCCGCGCAAACCGTCGATGGTGCCGCGGGCTCCGACTGCGTTCGTCGCGCCCGGGCGAGGCTGGCAAGGCGGCCGCGAGCACCGGAGCGAACGGGCTCGGATGCCCGTGAGCGAGGAGCGCAGCGGCCAACGCAGTCCAGCGTCGTACTGGCGCGTAGCTCCCGCGCGAAGCGCGACCACGTTCGTCGCGGCCGGGCGAGGCTGGGAAGGCGCCGGCGAGCACCGCAAGCGAGCGCACCCGCAGGTGCGTGAGCGCGGAGCGCAGCCGGCAACGCCCCCAGCGTCGTCCAGACGCGACAGCCGATGATCTCGCCACGAAATCGGAGAGGACCCTCGCCCTGACCGGCGAGGGTCCTCCGTTTTGCCGCAATAGGCGGCGCGAAGAGTGCGGGCAGCCCGGCCGTCGGTGACGGCCGTCTACAGGTTCAGGCGCCGACGGCGAGAGGCATGAGTCGCGGCGCGGGCTCCGGACCGCGGTCGGCAATTTCGGTGTCGGCCGGACCGCCCTCCGCGGACCTGGCCGGGGCCACGACGACCGACGCCGTCACGAGCGCGTCCTCGGGCGCGGCCGTCGCGACCTCCGCCTCGGTCCGCTCGGCGTGGGCCGCCCGGATCGCGAGGGCGCTCCGGCGCCGACGCTCCTGGTCCTCGGCGACGACCCGGTGGACGATCGCGGCGAGCGCCGGCATCTCGAACAGTGTCAGCCCGACGCCGATGCCACTAAGGTCGTCGGCCGAGTAGCCGCGATACAGGCCACGACCGGCGACCGCGCACATCTCGTCGTACAGCTCGGGCCAGCCGACGCTCCGTCGTCGGTAGCAGAAGCGAACGAAGTCGATGGCCTCTGGCTCACCCTGGTCGGACGCTGGGGCGTCCCCGGGTTCAGCGGCAATTCGTCGATTCATCGATACCCTACCCTCCAGACTCGCGCATGCCGAACAGGACCCGTCTGACCGGCGAGATCTGCCGCTCGCGGGGACGTCCCCGTTGGGGTGCTCGACGATCGGCTTCGCCCCTCCCGGGAAGCGCTCGGACGTCGAGGCGGTCAATGCTAGGACGGCCGGCCCCCGGAATGAAGGGGGTTTGTCCACGATCTCGTCCACCAAGTTATCCACACGGAACGGGCGTTCGAATCGGCGCGTGCTGGCGGAGCGACGGCGCCGTCAGGAGGGCCGGCGAGTCAGCCCGAGCCCGGGCGAGTCGGTCAGCCGCCAGCGGCAGTCCGGGCCCAGCTCGAGGCCCTCGAACGGGTCGTCGGCGAGCAACAGGTTGCCGTCGAGGTCGGCCCAGTCGGCGAGCGACGACACGGCCGCCGACGCCGCGATCCCGACCGACGTCTCCTCCATGCAGCCGAGGAACGTCCGGAACCCCAGATCGCGCGCCCGAGCCAGCATCCGCGCCGCGGGTCCGACGCCGCCGCACTTCGCCAGCTTGATGTTGACGCCGGCGACGACGCCGACGAGCCCGTCGAGATCGTCGATCGTCACCGCGCTCTCGTCGGCGACGATCGGCAGCGCCGAGACCTCCTGGAGCCGGCGCAGGTCGTCGAGGCTGCGCGCCGGGAACGGCTGCTCGACGAGCTCGACCCCCAGGTCGACGAGCGCGGGCAGCAGCTCGATCGCGCCGTCGAGCGTCCAGCCGGTGTTCGCGTCGACCCGGATCGGGCCGTCATAGACGCCGCGGACCGCGCGGAGCGTCTCGAGGTCGGACTCGCCGCCCACCTTGATCTTCAGGGCCGGGAAGCGGGCCGCCCGGGCCGCCCGCTCGGCGACCACAGCCGGCTCGTCGATGCCGATCGTGAAATCGGTCGGCGGGATCTCATCCGACAGCCCGATCAGCCGGTGGACCGGCACGCCGGCCACCTTGCCGGCGAGGTCGTGGAGGGCGATGTCGAGGGCGCATTTCGCGCCGCCGTTGTGGGCGATCGCCCGGCGCAGGTCGTCGCCCGCACGCGCGAGGCCGTCGGCCGACAGCTCGGGCTCGCCGACCGCCTCGACGAGGAACGGCAGGACCGCCAGGATCGTCGCCGCGGTCTCGCCGTAGAACCGGTCCGGATAGCCCTCGCCGATCCCGACGACGCCCGGATGCCGGTCGTCGCGCAGCTCGATGACGACGGTCGTGACCGCGTGGCCGGCGTCGTGGTCGGAGCGGGCGATCCGGAACGGCTCGCGGAGGGTCAGCCGGAGGACCTCGGCCGAGACGCTCAGGCCCACGGCAGGGCCTCGACGGCGCGCTCGATCTCGGACCAGAGCGGCCCGCCGCCGAAGCGGACCGGGTCGTCGGCCGGCAGCCCGGTCTCGGCCGCGACCCTCGCGATCTCGGCCCGGGCGTCGTCCTCGGACGCGATCGCCGAGGTGTTCAGCGCGATCGCGACGACCTTCGACGGCGCGACGAGGCCCGCGACCTTCTCGTGGAGGTCGATGAACGGGCCGAGCGGCGCGATCGGGAACGACGCGTCGGGCAGGTGGTCGAAGTCGTGCTCGGTCTGGCCGGCCTTGTGGACGAGGACCATCGCCTGGGGCGTCGCGCCGTGGATCAGCGCGAGCGTGACCGACGAATACGCCGGGTGGTCGAGCGAGCCCTGGCCCTCGACGATCACCCAGTCGCCGCGCCGCTCGCCCTCCTCGACCATCCACTCGACCGTGCCCTGGGCGAAGTCGCTGATGAGGCGGTCCACGGCGGCGCCCCAGCCGTCGATCATCATTCCGGTCTGGCCGGTCGGGACGAACGATGCCGATCGGCCGGCAGCCTGGGCCGCCGACCGGAGCTCGAGGGCGACCGACATCTTGCCGATCGCGCAGTCGGTCCCGACCGTCAGGATCACCCTCTTGCCCGGGCCGTGGTGGCGCCCGACGGCGGTCTCCATGCGGTCCGGCGGCCGGCGGTAGTCGACGATCCGCGTCCCGGCCGCGGCCGCCGCAGCGGCGAACTCCGGGTCGTCGCCGAGGAACGTGTGGAGGCCGGAGTGGACGTCGAGGCCAGCCCTGATGGCCTCGAGGATCGTCGTCCGCCACGAGGCCGGCAGCTTGCCGCCGGTCGGCGCGATGCCGATGAGCAACGTGTCCGGGGCCGGCTGGCGGACCATGGCCTCCGCCAGCGACGCGACGATCGGGATATCCCGGTCCGGCAGGATCGAGGAGACGTTGCCTCCGGCCTGGGTCGAGTCGATGACCGCGACGACGTCGTCGGGTCCGTAGCGGATGACGCCGACGGCGGTCTTGCCGTGGTGGAAGCCGAAGTTGCCCTCGGCGAGGATGACGAGGCGGCGGGGCCCGGACGTGGGAGTCACCCGACGGAGTCTACGGAAACGGTGGCCGTCACGAAGCGGGTTGCGGAGGGTGCGCCCGGGGCGAGAATGGTTCCCGGGCGGCCCGGCGACTCTGCGGGAGGCTGCCCTGCCGGAGGATCGAACGATGCCCCAGTTCTCGGTCAACCCAGGGCGGCTCGACCCGTACAAGAACTTCAAGTTCCGAGTGAAGTGGGACGGTCGCTACGTCGCCGGAATCTCCAGGATGAGCGGCCTGCGGCGGACGACGGAGGTCATCGAGCACCGCGAGGGTGGCGACCCGAGCACCTCGCACAAGTCGCCCGGCCTGACGCATTACGAGGCCATCACCCTCGAGCGTGGGGTCACCCACGACGAGGAGTTCGAACGCTGGGCCAACATGCTGGGACGGCCGCCGTCCGGTGCCGCGGGCGACGTCTCGCTCGCCCATTTCCGCAAGGACTTGATCATCGAGCTGATCAACGAGGCCGGCATGGTGGTGAAGGCCTTCAAGGTCTATCGCTGCTGGCCCTCGGAGTACCAGGCGCTGCCCGACCTCGAGGCGAACGGGAACGCCGTGGCCATCGAGACGCTGAAGCTCGAGAACGAAGGCTGGGAGCGCGACGAGGCCGTCGGGGAACCCGACGAGTCGTCGGCATAGCGGGTCAGTCTCGGCCCCCGCCGAACGACCAGCCTATTTCGTGCTCAACTGATCCAGGAGAGGGTCGCCGAGAAGCTGGCGTTCGATGATGGATGCACAGCATCCAAGCCGATCGCTGTTGACGGAGCCACCGGGGTGATCGGGGCCGACGATTGCACCAGGGCGGCCGTCACGACCAATGGTCGCGGGTACTTCGTCTGGCTCTACACGGTCGGCTACGATCCATCGCTCAACGCCCCCTATGACGGAGCGTGGTTCGAAGAGGTCCTTGCGACCCTACGGCTTCAGCCCGAGGATGCCGTTGACCCGGCACCGTCCTCGTCGCCCTGGCCGATCGTCCGTCGACGATCTCGAACACCGGAGCGCTTCCCTGCCATCGACTAAAGGCTGCGCGAGCGCGGATTAACTCCTTTCCCCAATGCATTCCGCGGTGGCGGCGGCCTAGTGTCGTCGCGTCGGGCAGGTGATGAGCAGGCAACCAAGGAAAGGAGCACCGAGCGTTGAACGGACGACTTCATGCCCATCGATTTCGGATCGTCACTTTGGTGGTCGCCCTCGCGGCCGTGACGCAGGCGACCGGGCCGGTCCTCGCCGGCCAAGGCGGCGCGCTTCGCATCGAGTCGGCCTGGTACGAGGGTCGCGAGCTGACCTTTCTCCAGCCGAACGTGTTCAGTGCGAACCCCAACGGCGGCGTGCTGGCCTGTTTCGGCCTTGGCCCGGACCTGTCAGCCGTCGACCGGCCGACCCAGCCGCTCTACGTGATCTTCGACGACACGGCGACCCAGGACCATTGCGACGGGCAGCCGAACGTCCTTCGCCACGACCACGTGCTGCCGGTCGCTCCAGGGGACGCGGGCTACACGGGCGCCTGGACGTTGGTGCTGCTCCAGGAAGCGACTCCCGGGAGCATCGACCTTGCGACGAACCCCATCACGTCAGCGGCGGATGTCGAGGCGGGGCTCGCGGCCGGGAATCTCATCGACGTCACGGCGGCGCTCGCGCCGGGAGGGCCGGTCCGGATGATCGCGCCGGTCATTCGGGGCCGCTGAAGGACGGCGAACGAGCGCTGGCCGGGCCCGATTCCATTCGAGCCCGGCCACGCGTCGTTCCGCGGCCACGACGACCACGCGCAGCATTCGGCGGTGCCGCCTCGGCGGCGTCTCGCGCGACGTCAGGGGCAGCTGAGGTCGCCGCTGCCCTCGGGATGCCAGTGGACGGTCATCCTCCCGGCGATGTGGACCGTCTTCCCGTCGGCCGTGGCCAGGTCCGTATCGACGGTGAAGGCGCAACGGGCTCGTTCGGAATCAGTGCATCGACCGCGTCGTAGGCCCGATCGTGACCTCCACGACGAGCGCGCGGAGTTCCCGCTCGACCGGATCGTGAGGCACGGGCGACCTGGAGCGGATGGGTCTCGACCGAGGTCAGCTTCGGCCGGTAGAGGATTCGTAGAGCATCGGTCGCCAGGCTCAATCCGGGCTTGACCTCTCACCAGGTCATCGCCAATCTTCGGTCGCCGTCCGGAGAAGTTGGGTGGACTTTCGGCTACTTGGCGCGCTCGAGGTCTCCGCGGGTGAGGTCGCGGCCGACCTGGGCCCGCCGAAACAGCGCGCGCTCCTCGCGATCCTGCTGCTGCACGCCGGTGAGATCCTCCCGATCGACCGGCTGATCGAACTGCTGTGGGGCGACAGCCCGCCGCGGACCGCCAACCATTCGATCCAGATCTACGTCTCCAACCTGCGAAAGGCGTTCGAGGGGCTCGGCGCGAACGGAGTCCTGTCGACGCGCTCGCCGGGCTACCGGCTGGACGCCCACGCCGACTCGATCGACGTCCGGCAGTTCGAGGAACGGGTCCGAGAGGGCACGCGCAAGCTCCGCGAGGGCGACCCCGATACCGGCGCCGCAGACCTGCGAGCCGCGCTCCGCTTGTGGCGTGGGCCAGCGCTCTCCGATTTCACCTACGAGGAGTTCGCCCAGCCCTACATCCACCGCCTGCACGACCTGCACCTCGACGCGATCGAGGCACTGGCTGCCGCCGATCTCGCCGCCGGGCGCGCGGACGACGTCGTGCCGCTCCTCGACGCGGCGATCCGCGAGGACCCGCTGCGCGAGCGCTCCCGCGAGCTGCTGATGCTCGCCCTGTACCGGACGGGCCGGCATCCCGAGGCTCTCCGTACCTACCAGCATCTGCGGACCGTGCTCGACGAGGAGCTCGGGCTGGAGCCTTCGCCGCCGCTCCAGCGGCTCCAGGAGCGGATCCTCCTCCACGATCCCGCCCTCATGCCGGCCGACGCCGAGGCAACGGCCGCCGAGGCTGCCCGCAACCCGTACAAGGGCCTCCGCGCGTTCGGCGAGCGCGACGCTGCCGACTTCTTCGGGCGCGAAGACCTTGTGACGAAGCTGCTCCGCTCGCTGCGCCACGAGGCGAACCTCGTGGCGCTGGTCGGCCCGTCTGGATCGGGCAAATCGAGCGTCATCGCGGCCGGCCTCATCCCGCGACTTCGAGAGGGTGCGATCGACGGATCGGACGAGTGGGTCATCGCCCAGATGGCTCCCGGCAACAACCCGCTGGCCGAGTTTGAGGCGGTCATCGCCGCGGCGACGGACGTTCCGAATAGGCTCGACCAGCTCCTTGCAGCGGAAGCCGGGCCGAGTCGGCGGCCGACGCTCCGGACGATGCCCGAGGGCGGGCGCCTCCTCCTGGTCATCGACCAGTTCGAGGAGGTGTTCACGCTCGCCGACGAGCCGCAGTGTCAGCACTTCCTGGAGGCGATCGTCGGCGCGGCCTCGAAGCCGGGCACCCAGATCAGCGTGCTCCTCGCGCTCCGCGCCGACTATTACGACCGCCCGCTCCACCACGCCGGCTTCGCCCGACTGTTCACGCCCAACGTCATCAACGTGCTACCGATGACGCCGGAAGAGCTCGAGGCGGCGATCGTCGGGCCTGCCGAGAAGGCTGGGGTCGCCGTCGAGCCCGCCTTGCTCGCCGAGGTCGTTGGCGACGCCGCGCATCGGCCGGGGACGCTGCCGCTTGCTCGAGTACGCCCTCACCGAGCTGTTCGACCAGCGCAGCAAGACGGCGCTCACGCTCGATGGCTACCGCGCGCTGGGCGGGATCCGGGGCGTCCTGTCGCGGAGCGCCGAGACGATCTACGAGGCGCTCTCGACCGATGCGCGGCAGGTCACGATGCAGCTCTTCCTCCGGCTCGTGCAGCTGGGCCGCGGCGCGACCGAGTCGCGGCGGCGCCTGGCGCTCGCTGAGCTGACGAGCCTCGATCTCGATCCCGTTGTCCTCTCGATGGTTCTCGACGCCTTCGGCCAGCGGCGGCTCTTGTCGTTCGACCGTGATGCGGCGACCGGCCAGGCGACGGTCGAGGTCGCCCACGAATTGCTCTTCCGCGAGTGGAGCCGGCTGGCCGGCTGGATCGACGGCCATCGGGCGGCACTCGTTCGCTTCGAGACGTTCACTGCGGCAGCCGACGACTGGGAGGCATCCGGGCGACACGCCGACTATCTCCTCACGGGAACGCGTCTCGCCGAGTTCGAGGACTGGAGCGCCGAGGGGACGCTGCCGGTCACCGGGCGTCTGCGGGAATACCTCGTGGCGGGTCTGGCTCGTCGCGAGGCGGAGGAAGCGACCACCCGCGCGCAGGTCGAACTGGAGCGGCGGCTCGAATTCGTGCGCGGTGGGGTCTCACGGCGCTGGCGACCGTCACCCTCACCGCGGTCTGTAGGGTCGGGTTTGGCGCGTGGGGCGGGCGTTTTCGCGCAGGTCAAGCGGGTGACGCTCGTTCGTCCGGGCGCCGGCGAACTGAGTGCCCTCAGCGAGGCGGGCTTCGACAGAGCGGTCGCGGAGTTCGGCCTCGTGGGCGAGGAATTCCTGTTCGAGGATTCCGCGGGCGGCCGTGCCGACATCAAGGCGGAGCTGATGCAGCTCGCCGTGGCCGGCACGGACCTCGTCATCGTCACGAGCGGCACCATCCGCGTCGAGGAGCTCGCCGCCGCCCGTCCGGACGTGTTCTGGGTGTCAACCTACCCAGTCAGGGACGTCACCAACGTCGCGTACTTCGACTTCCTCGACAACGAGGGGGCCTACCTGGCCGGTGTCGCGGCCGCGCACAGGTCGAAGACCGGGACGATCGGCTTCATCGGCGGCCACGACGGCGGGGTGATCTGGTCCTTCCACGCCGGTTACGTCGCGGGTGCGCGGTCGGTCGACCCGGACATCCGTGTGCCGTTCCTGTACCTGGCCGCCGGCAACGACTTCAGCGGGTTCTACAACGCCGACGCCGCCGAGGGCGGGGCCCGCGGGATGTACGAGCGGGGCGCAGACGTGATATTTGTTGCGGCCGGCAATTCGGGTGTTGGGGTGTTCGAAGCAGCAACGGCGCTGTCGACCACCGACCGCCAGCTGTGGGCGATCGGCGTGGACACCGACCAGTATGAAAGCGTGCTTCGGCTGTCCGGCGCGGTTCATTCCGAAGCCTGGCGACGGCACATCCTGACGTCGGTCCTCAAGCGCGTCGACGTCGCCAACTACGAGATCCTCAAGGACTTCGCGCAGGGTCGCTTCACGTCAGGGGCACGACCGTTCAACGTCGCGAACGGCGGCCTCGACATCTCCTACAGCGGCGGCTACGTCGAGGATATCCGCACCGCGGTCGAGGTGGCGCGGGCGGACATCGTCTCCGGCCGCGTCGTCGTCCCCGGCCTCCCAACCGAGCGAGAGACCCTGACGGAGGAGCATGGCTGGTTCCTGTGACGTTCGCCTCGGCCCTATTGAGCGCGTATAGAGCCGGCGTCGACGCCGCCCGGAGCACCGTGTCCGAACCTGCTGTCACCAACCGGCGCCACAGGGGCCGGGCCCGGTCAGCAGGAGAACAGAATCATGGATACGTACGTTGCGCCGAACCAGGCGATCCGGACGTCGCGGATCCTCGTCGGAGTCATCGTCGTCGCCTTCGTTGGCACACTGGCCCTCGGCGTCGCGCTCGCAACCCGGGCGATCAGCTTCGACTCCCTGATGATCACTTCGTCGCAGGACGCCATCGTCCAGGTCCATGCCGGCTTCGGCCCCGGCTACCCGCCACACTACGGCCTCGCCGGCCCGAGCCGCGTCGTGCGCGGAGACGATCCGATGCGCGGCTATCCGCCGCACTACGGCCTCGCCGGGCCTAGCCGCGTCGGGTCATCGGACTGACCAGCGTCGCGCGACGCGCAAGCAGATCGCCGGGAGGTTTCTCCTGGCGATCGGCCTTCTTGCCTAAGGGTCCAGGCCCAGCTGCCGTCCGAACCCCGTGTCGGCTCGACGCGGCGAACCATCCCCGCCCGATCGCCCCTCAAACCGGCCACATCCGCGATTGCGGTGGCCGGCGTGTAGATGTGGTGCCGCAACGTACGATGGGCGGATGAGCCCAGGTGTGAGCACGACGACCACGGCGCGAGCGGGCGAAGGGACGGCCGTCGCGGCCCCGGCCGACCCACGGGTGGGCCGCTCGCTCTTCGACCCCGCAGTACGCCTCCCCGCATTCGTACTGCGCGAAGCCGCCCTCGCTCACGACATCAGAGTCATGGCCACGTTTTGCCGGGAGCAAGGTCTTTCGTTCGCGCCGCACGGCAAGACGACGATGGCCCCAGCCATCTTCCGCCGCCAACTCGAGGCCGGCGCTTGGGCAATCACAGTCGCTCACACGTGGCAGGCCGAGGTTGCCTTGAAGGCAGGGGTCGATCGGATCCTTATCGCCAACGAGGTTGTCGATGACGCCGGGCTCGACTGGATCGGCGCGACCCTACTCGCCGACTCTTCGACGCCAGCCCTCATCGTCCTCGTCGACTCGGTCGCCGGCGTCGAGCGGATGGCTGGCCGGCTGGCGGGGTGTCCCCGTGCGCTGCCGGTTCTCGTCGACGTGGGCATGCAGGGCGGGCGCACCGGGGTCCGAACGGTCGACGAGGCTGTCATCGTCGCAGAAGCCGTCGACGCCGCGGCGCCGACGCTCCAGTTGGCCGGCGTCTCCTTCTACGAGGGGGTCGTATCAGGTGACACCCTAGCCGCACGTCAAAGTGGCGTGAGGGCGATGACCGCCGTGACGCGAGAGATTGTCGATCGCCTGACGTGGCTGTTTGAGCGTGCCGGCATCTCCGAGATCGTGGTCAGCGGCGGCGGCAGCACGTACCCAGATGTTGTGGCCGACGAGCTCGGACGCCCATGGACGACGTCGCTACCGGTCCGTCCCGTGATGCGCAGCGGCGCGTACGTCACTCATGACCACGGAATCTACGAGCGAGGCTCGCCTTTCGGGATAGGCGCAGCGGCTGGGGCGCCCAGGCTGGAGCCGGCCATTGAGGTCTGGGCGCCGATCCTGTCCGTGCCCGAAGCCGGCCTGGCGATCGCCGGAGCCGGCCGGCGCGACCTGCCCGTCGACCAGGATCTGCCGGTCGTCGTTCGCATTCGGTCGTCCAATGAATCCGACGCCTCACAGCCGCGGCAGGCCGAGCCCGGGTTCACCGTCACGAGGCTCAACGACCAGCACGCATTCATCGCCCTCGATGGCCAGGCGCACTTGACCGTGGGCGACCTCGTCGGATTCGGAATCTCCCATCCATGCACCTCGTTCCAGCTTTGGCGCGAGGCCCTGATCATCGATGACACCGACCGCATCATCGACATCTACGAGTTGGACTTCTGACCGACTAGCCTCGTGCGGCCGCTCGAGGTCGGCACAGCAGCTGCTACGGGTACCGTGACGCCGGAGGGCACTGAGGCGGAAGACACGGCGTGTTGGATCGGGTGCCCGCGCCGCCGTGGGACGATGTGAGCTAAGGCAAGGGTTCGGATGAGGGGTTCAGACGATGGCTAGCGCCGGCCGTATGGGCTGATCTGGGCATGAATCAGGACGCCGGCGAAGCTGGTACCGCATACCGGATTCGAACCGGTGATCTCCGCCTTGAGAGGGCGGTGTCCTGGGCCTCTAGACGAATGCGGCGTCGGGTCCGCGGGCTGGCCGCGACCGTCCGGGATCATACCAACGGAGCCCTGCGGGCGCCATCGCGGGCCCCCGGCAAGCCTCAGAGTCGGTTCGACCTCGAGGAAGCCCGCGGATCGACTCGGCGACCTGCTGGTAGCTCTGCTCGCCGATCACGAGGCCGTAGTGCGAGTGCGCCCCGAACGGCTCGAACGACGCGCCCAGCCACTCCGCCAGCCGCTCCGACGACTCGACCGGCACCTGGCGGTCGAGCGCCGCACCGACGACGAGCTTCGGGATGCCGACGACCGGCCGGGGATCGACGGGCACGCCCTGGAGCATCTGGCGCCGGGCGAGGCCGCTCTCGTGCGGCTTCTGGCCCAGCATGTGCTGGATGCGGGCGACGTCGTCGAGCGTCAGGTCGCGCTGGTCGCGGAGGAGCTTCTCCGGCAGCGTCGCCCAGCCGACGACCGAGCTGCCATAGACGTCCGGCACCTCCCGGATCTCGTACGAGCGGGCCGGCGGCCGCAGATCCCGGGGCAGCTCCGACGAGAGCAGGACGAGGCCCGAGATCGGCATCCGCTCGGCGGCCTTCAGCGAGAGCAGGCCGCCCATCCCGTGGCCGACGAGCACGGTCGTGGGCCCGAGCCGCTCGAGGGCCGCGACGACGTCCTCCGTGTAGGTGTCGAACGAGAGCGTCGCCGGGTCCGCGGTCCGCGACCAGTGGTGGTTCTGGAGGTTGAGGGCGTGGCCCTCCCAGCCTCGACCGGCGAAGTAGCCGAGGTAGCGCTCCCAGAGCCACGACCCGGCAAGCTCGCCGTGGACGAACAGCAGCGGCTTCCGGCGCGAGCGGCGCTCCGGCAGCCACGACTCGATGTACACGCCGCGGTCGTGAAGCTCGATCTCGTCCTTGCGCACCGGGCGGCCGTTCGCCGCCGGGTGCTGGGCGCGGGCGAGGATCTGGTCGGGGGTCGTCTCGGTCACGGGGTGCTCACCATTCGTGCGGGTTGATGACGAGGCCCGTCAGGGCCTTCGGGTAGAAGTAGGTCGACTTCTGGGGCATGACCGCACCCGACCGGGCGACGGCCTCGACCGCCTCGACCGGCGTCGGGTCGAGCAGGAACGCGGCATCGGCGCCGTCGGTCGCGGCGTCGACGAGGCCGAGGGCCTCCGCGGCGGACTTCGTGTAGCCGATCCGATCGCCGCCTTCGACGGCCGCCGCGTCGAGGCCCGCGGCACGCTCCAGGGCCTGGCCGAGGAGCCAGGCGTCGAGCGACGCGACCGGTGGCGGCACGGTCGCGGCGTCCGTCGCGAACGCCGCGCGGCGGGCGGTCAGCATCGAGCCGCCGTCGCGCGTCCAGAATCCGAACCGGCCGGCGCCGCCCTCGCCGAGGGCGCCCTCGAACTCGCGCAGCAGCTCGGAGCGCGAGGCGGTTCGCACCTCGAAGAGGTCCGCCAGCCCTGCACGGAGCGTCTCGACGCCGTCGGCGCCGAGACCGCGGACGACGCGGTGGGTCGGCAGGATCGTCAGCGGCTCGGCGGTCGACTCGAGCAGGAGCGCCAGCAGGTAGTCGAACGCGGGGTCCTCCTCGCACGATCGCGACATCCGCCGCTCGTCGCGGTAGCGGAGCGCCGTCTCGTAGCGGTGGTGGCCGTCGGCGATCGTGACCGGCCCTGAGCCTGCCGCGTCGGTCAGCGCCGCGACCCGGTCGCCGAACGGCCCGTCGGCCTCGACGACCCAGAGGCGGTGGCGGACGCCGTCGTCGTCGCGAACGTCGGCGACGGGCTCCCCGGCCGCGAGCGTCGCCAGGACCGCTGAGCTCGTCCCGGACGGGTCGTCGTAGAGGGCGACGACCGGGCTCGTGTTGACGCCGGTCGCGCGCAGCAGCCGGTAGCGGTCCTCGCGCGGCCCCTCGAGCGTCCGCTCGTGTCGCAGCACCCCGGCGTCGGGCCCGAACGTCTCGAGCCTCAACCGGCCGAAGAACCCGCGCTGCGTCCGCTCGACGTCCGTGTCGGGCACGCGGTACGTCTGCTCGTAGACGTAGACCGCGGATCGGGGGTCCTTGTGGAGCGTCCCGTCGGAGCGCCACGCGGCAAGCGTCCGGGCCGCCCGCCGATAGCGCTCGTCGGGCTCGTCGCCGGGCTCGGCGGAGGGCAGGTCGAGGCGGACCACGTTCGCCGGGTGACGGGCGAGCAGGCGGGCGTGTTCATCCGGCCCGATGACGTCGTAGGGCGGGGCGACGACCGCCGCGATATCCGGGATCGCGTCGGTCGCATAGCGGAGGGCGCGGAACGGTCGGATCTGGGGCACGTCTCCCTCGGGACGAAGCGGAAGGCGAGCCGCAATCCCTCGATTGGCTCGCGATGTCCAGGGAAATCCCGGAACGCTGACCGCTGCGGGGGATCGTACGATAGCCGCCGCGTCGCTGCCGCGACCGAGGCTCGGCCTGCCGGGCAACGGTCGCGGTTCGCAACTTTTCGGCGGAACCGTGCGTCGATGCTGGGACCGCAAGCTCGTTCCGCACGTGGAGTCGCCGTGTCCGTCACTCGTCGAGCCCTCGGCCTCGTCGGCGCGCTCGCCCTCTCGCTGACCCTCCTGGGCGGCATGGCGCCTGCCGCGGCCGCCGCCGACGGACCGACGATGGACGCCCGGGTCCTGCTCCAGGGCCACGCCCGGCTGGGCTCGTGGCTGGCGATCGAGGTCCGGCTCCAGAACGAGGGTGCTCCGGTCGTCGGCGAGCTCCGGCTCCAGGGCGGATCCCAGGGCGGGACGCGGTTCTCGGTCCCCGTCGACCTCCCCAGCCCGTCCGACAAGCGCTACACGCTCTACGCCCAGCCGCCCGCGTTCGGCGGCCAGATCGAGGTCCTGCTGGTCGTCGGCGACAAGACCGTCGCCAGCAAGAAGGTCGCGTTCACGGTCCACGACGTCAACCAGCTCACGATCGGCGTTGTCGCGGCGCAACCGGCCGGAATCGTGTCCGGGATCCAGCTCCCGGCGGTCCAGAACAACGCGAACCCGGTCGTCATCCCGCTCGACGTCACCGACCTGCCGGAGCGGCTGGAGGCCTGGTCGTCGCTCGATCGCCTCGTCTGGCAGGACGTCGACTCCAACCAGCTCTCGAAGCAGCAGGTCGCCGCGCTCCGCGGCTGGCTCGCGCTCGGCGGCCGCCTGATCGTCGTCGGCGGGACGACCGGGCCCAGCGTCCTGTCGGGCTTCCCCGACGCGATCCTCCCCTTCCGGCCCGAGACGACGGTGGACGTCGCGCCGGCGTCGCTCTCCGCCCTCCTCGCCCAGATCCCGGACGACGCAACCGACGTCCCGGCGCTCGGCGGCGAGCTCGCCCAGGGCCGCGCGCTCGCGACCTCCGGCGACCGCGTCGTGGCCGCCGACGCGTCCTACGGCAGCGGCGGCGTCACGGTCATCGGCGTCGACCCGACCGTCGGCTGGATCGCCGAGTCGAAGGCGACGGTCGCCCTCTGGCGGAACCTGATCCCGGCCCGGTCGAGCGGGTCCGTCGGGAGCGGCGACGACAGCCAGATCGTCGGCGCGGTCTCGGACCTGCCGGCGCTCTCCCTGCCTCCGATCGGCGGCCTCGTGCTCCTGCTCTTCGGCTACATCGCCCTCATCGGCCCGATCAACTACTTCGTGCTCAAGCGCCTCGACAAGCGCGAGTGGGCGTGGGTCACGATGCCGGTCCTGATCGCGATCTTCGCCGTTGGCGCCTATGTCTACGGGTCGGCCCTGCGCGGCAGCGACGTCATCGTCAACGAGGTCGCGATCGTCCGCGGCGCGCCCGACGCCACGGAAGGCTCGGCCCAGGTCTACCTCGGCGTCTTCTCGCCGACGCGCGGCTCGTACCAGGTCTCGCTGCCGGGTGGCGCGCTGCTCTCGGCCCCGGTGAACGGTGACTTCTTCGGCGGCCAGGGCGCGGCCCTCGACGTCGTCCAGGGCGACACCGCCAAGGTCCGCGACCTGGCCGTCGGGTTCGGGTCGCTGCGGACCGTCCGCGCCGAGACCGCGGCCGACGTGCCGCTGATCCACGCCGATCTCAAGCTCGTCGACGGCGTCGTCTCCGGGACGATCCGGAACGACTCCACGGTGATCCTCGAGGCGCCGGCCGTCGTGCTCGGCGGCAGCGTCGTCGTCCTGCCCGACATCGCGCCCGGCGCGACCGGCAAGGTCGACCTCCGGGTCACCTCCAACCCCCAGGGGACGGCGCTGTCCGACAAGGTCGTCGGCCAGGTGTTCTTCAACGACGCCGCCGTCAGCAACGAGCGCCAGCGCCGCAACCAGACCCGCCACCGGATCATCGACCAGCTGACGTACGACCCGATGTTCGGGAACCTGCCCGGCCTCCCGTCCGACGTGCCTGTCGTGCTCGCGTGGGGCCACGACCCGATCCTCGACGTCGAGATCGCCGGCCAGCGGCCGGCCCGCGCGGCCAACGTCCTCTACTACATCCCGGTCGGGATGCAGATCCGGGGAGCGACGCAGTTCGGCACCGACCTCATGCGGAGCACGGTGCTGTCCGCCGATGCCGGGTTCTTCAGCAGGGACCCGTACTCGATGAGCTTCGGCAAGGGCACGGTCACCGTCGCCTACCGGCCGATCCCATTCGCGGGCACATTCACCGTGTCGAAGGCGCGGCTCGGCATGGGCTTCGGTGGCGACACGATCGGCGGCGGCGGGGTGGTGATCGCGCCGTTGCCCCCGCAGCAGCCTTGTCCGTCCGATTCCTGCGCCGTGCCAAGCAGCGACCCGAACGCGCAATTCGACGGCCTGCCCGAGACCGAGGTCCTCGACCGGACGACGGGCGACTGGCTGCGGCTGCCGCACCTCAATGGCGGGACCACGTACGAGCTGAAGGACCCGGCTCGCTACGTCGACCCGGCGACCGGTACGATCCAGATCAGGTTCGTGAACGACCGGGTGGACTCGGTCGGCATGTCGTTCAGCGTCGCGCTCGAGGGCAAGGTCGAATGAGCGGGATCGTCCGGACCGTTGGCCTGATCAAGCGCTACCCGGGCACCGTCGCGGTCGCCGGCCTCGACCTCGACGTCGCCGAGGGCGAGATCTTCGGCTTCGTCGGGCCCAACGGCGCGGGCAAGACGACGACGCTCCGAATCCTCGCGACGCTGCTCAAGCCGACGGCCGGCCTGGCCGAGGTGGCCGGGATCGACGTCCGCCGGAACCCCGACGCCGTGCGTCGGATCCTCGGCTTCATGCCCGACGTCTTCGGCGTCTACGACGACATGAAGGTCTGGGAGTACCTGGACTTCTTCGCCCGCTGCTACGGGATCCCCTCGGCCCGCCGGCGCCAGATGATCGGCGACCTGCTGGACCTCGTCGACCTCGGCGACAAGCGCGACGCGTATGTCCAGGGCCTCTCCCGCGGCATGCAGCAGCGCCTGTGCCTCGCCCACACCCTCGTCCACGACCCGCAGGTCCTGCTCCTCGACGAACCGGCCTCCGGCCTCGATCCGCGGGCCCGCGTGGAGCTGCGCGAGCTGCTCCGCGAGCTCCGCTCGCTCGGCAAGACGATCCTCATCAGCAGCCACATCCTTCCCGAGCTCGAGGAGCTCTGCACGAGCGTCGCGATCGTCGACCACGGCCAGGTCCTCGCCCAGGGTCGCGTCGCCGACATCGAGAAGCGCCTCCGCTACGGCGCGGTGCTCCGCGTCCGCGTCCTCGGCGAGGGCGAGGCAATCGAGGCGGCCCGCGACTTCTTCGCCGGGGAGGCCCGGGTGGCGTCGGCGGCGATCCTCGACGACGGCCAGATCGAGCTGGGGTTCCGCGGCGACGACGCCGAATTGGCCGACCTGCTCGCCAGGGCGATCGGCGGCGGGATCCGAGTCGCCAGCTTCGCCCGCGCCGCGAGCGACCTGGAGGAGCTGTTCCTGCAGGTCACGTCGGGCAACGCCCGCGAGGCGGTCGCGTGAGCGAGTCCGGCCAGCCGCGCGAGGTGACGGCGGCCGCCGTCGCCGCGACCGACGCGACGCTCGACCCGGGCCGGACCGCGGGCATCACCGCGATCTGGATCCGCGAGCTGCGGGGCCGGATGCGCGGCAAGCGGGCGTTCATCTTCCTGACGTTCTACCTGACCCTGCTCGGCGGGATCCTGTGGCTGACCCTCCGGACCACCGAGGGCATGGGTGGGCTCACCGCGACCGAGGCGATGGGCCTGGGCCGGGGCATCTTCGGCGGCGTCCTCATGATCGAGACGCTGGTCGTCATCGCCCTCGCCCCGGCCTACACCGCCGGCGCGATCACGTCCGAGCGGGAGAAGCAGACCTACGACCTGCTCGCGGTCACGCCGATCTCGTCGCTCTCGCTCGTCCTCGGCAAGCTGCTCAGCGGCCTCTCCTACCTCGGGCTCATCGTCTTCGCCTCGTTCCCGATCGCCTGCTTCGCATTCCTGTTCGGCGGAATCGACCCGATCGATGTCGTCCGCGGCTACATCGTCCTCGTCGCGGCCGGGCTCGCGATCGGCTCGATCGGGATCTGGTGCAGCGCGGCGATGTCCCGGACGCAGACGGCGACGATCGCGGCGCTTGATCGTGACCGCGGCGCTCGTGGCCGGAGCCAGCGCGATGTGGCTGGGGCTCGACTCGCGGCTGGCCGAGGCGGGACGGACCGAGCGGCCGCCGCAGGCGCTGTTGCTCCTCAACCCGTTCATCGCCGAGCTCGACGTGATCTGCCAGGCGACCGGTGGAGCCTGCGTCGCCCAGCAGGCGGCGATGCCGCGCTTCGGACCCGTCCAGGCCGTTCCGATCGACAGCGTGACGGGCCAGCCAATCGACCTCGGCCAGGGCCAGGGGTTCGTCTTCCAGGAGATCCCGCCCGGCGGCGACTTCTGGCCGGTCGCGGTGCTGCTCTACCTGGCGATCGCTGCCTTCGCGATCTTCGGCGCCTCGCAGTCGATCTCGCCCACGCGGCGCTGGCGCTGGCGGCCGCGCCGGCGAGCGGCGCCGGTCGAGCCGGAGGCCGCGACCCATGGCTGAAGGAACCGGCCGGATCGTCGAGATCCCGGCGAGCGAGATCCCCGACCCCGCTGACGAGCTCGCCACGACAGCGGAGATCGTCGACGGCGCGGCCGTCGGAGTGACGGCGGCGCCGGTCGCCACACACGCGGCGCGGCCTCGCGATCGGCGGTCGCTGGGCCGCTCGATCCGCTCGCTTGGCTCCGGCATCGCCGCGGTCGGCGTGAAGGAGCTCCGGGGCCGGATGCGCGGCCGGCGGGCGTTCGTGATCCTGACGGTCTACCTGCTGTTCCTCGCCGCGTTCGCCTGGGCGTGGCAGCTCATCGCCGAGCGGGCGTACGGCGGCAACGGGCTGTCGGGCGGCTCGGCGGCGTTCGCGTCGGCGCTGATCGGGCAGGAGATCTTCGGCGCGCTGCTGATCGTCGAGACGCTGCTCGTCGTGTTCCTGGCGCCGGCGATGACGGCGGGCGCGATCAGCCTCGAGCGCGAGAAGCAGACGCTCGACATGCTCGCCACCACCCCGATCTCGTCGCTCGCGATCGTGATCGGCAAGCTGCTGAGCGCGCTGACCTACGTGTTCATCCTCATCGTCGCCTCCATTCCCCTGACCGCGATGGTCTTCGTGTTCGGCGGAGTCGGGCCGGACGAGGTCCTGCGCGGCTACGTCGTCCTGTTCGTGACGGCGATCGGGCTGGGGTCGCTGGGCCTGTTCATCTCGGCCCTGATGCAGCGGACGCAGGCGGCGACGGTCGTGACGTTCTTCGGCGTCCTCGCGCTCACGATGGGCACGCTGTTCGTCGTGCTGTTCTGGACGACGATGGCCGGCATCGGGCCGAACCAGACGCGACTGGGCTCGGGTGGCCTCGGGCCGATCAAGGGCCGGCCGCCGGAGGCCCTGCTCTGGTACAACCCGTTCGCGGCCCAGTACGACGTGATCTGCGGCGCCTCCGACGGCTACGGCGGCTGGTGCTCCCGGCTGGCCGACGTCACGAACGGCGCGATCAGCATCGGGATCGGCGGCGGCGCGACCGGCGGCGTCCCGGTGACCGGCGTCGACACGAGCGGCGGTAACGCCATCGTCCCGGGCAAGGGTGTGGCCGCCGACGTCGCCCCGGTCCAGCCGTTCGGCATCCGGCGCGACACGTTCTGGCCGCGGAGCGTCGCGGCGTGGCTGGCGCTGTCGGTGGTTCTCGTCCTCGCCTCCGTCCAGCTCGTCTCGCCCACCCGCCGCTGGCGCCTGCCGTTCCGGCGGGCGTCGCCCGGGACTGCCTGATGCGATTCCCGCGCCCCTCCCTGCCCGCCGCGGCCCGGCGAGCCGGCGACCGGCCGGTCCGCGACGCCGTCGTGGCGCCGCCCGACCCGCGGTCGCTCGGGACGCCGATCGATCCCCTTCTGGAGTCGATCCGGGCCGACCTGCGGCCGCACCTCCGACGGTTGTGGGCCCGGCGGATCGTCCGCCGGGCGTGGCTCGTCGCGGGCGCGGTCCTCGTCGCCGAGGTCGCGTTGTTCGCGATCGGGCGCATCGTGCCGATCGAGGTCCTGTCCGCCCTCGCGCTCGCGATCCCGATCGTCGGCCTTGTCATCCTCGTCGGCCTCGCGGCGGCGGCGCGGCCACGGATCGGCGAGACCGCGATCGCCGTCGACGCGGAGGCCCATCTCGGCGACCGGGTTGCGAGCTCGCTCGCGCTCGCGGCGGCGTTCCCGGACTACGCTGGGCCGCGCGTCGACGAGTCGCCGGCGCCGAGCGCCGACGATGGCGGCGACGAGACGCGCGAGGCCGAGGTGTTCGTCCGGCGCCAGCGCGCCGACGCGGCGTCATCGCTACGGATCGCGCCACCCAACCTGTTCCGGCCGCGCCTCTCGCGGCGGCCGGCGGCGGCGGTGCTCGTCGCGTCGCTCCTGCTCGCGCCGCTGGTCCTGCTACCGAACCCGCAGGACGCCGCGATCGCCCAGAGCCAGCACATCCGTGACGAGGCCAACGCACAGGCTCGCCGGATCGACGACATCGCGAAGGACCTCGAGTCGAAGGGCCAGGATCCCAAGGATCCGCGGTCGCAGCTCGCCCAGCAGCTCCGCGACCTCGCCCGCCAGCTTCGATCGAACCCCAACGACCTCAAGGCAAACCTGGCCCGCGTGTCGAGCGTCGAGACCGACGTCCGCTCGCAGCTCGACCCGGCGAACGAGCAGCGGGCATCGTCGCTGGCGGCCCTGAGCCGGGCCCTGTCGCGCAGTGCGACCGGCCAGAAGGACGCGAACAAGGACGGCGACCCCGAGAAGACCGCCGACGACCTGAAGGACCTCGGCGACAAGCTGGACCAGATGTCCGACCAGGAGCGGCGGGACCTGGCCTCGGAGCTGGCTGGCCTCCAGTCGATGGCGACCCAGGCGAGCGGCGCGGCGGGCGCAGCGCTTCGCGAGGCGGCCCAGAGCCTGGCCCAGGGCAACCATGACGCGGCGCGCGAGGCGCTGAACCGGCTTGGCGAGGCGCTGCGCGGCACGAACGACAACGTCGCGATCAACCGCGACCTTGCCCGGGCCGCCAACGGACTCCAGGAGTCGCGGCGCGATCTGGCCAACGCGGGCCAGCAGGGCGAAGGGCAGGCCGGCCAGCAGGGCCAGGGCCAGGGTCAAGGGCAAGGCCAGGGCAGCCCGCGCCCGTCAGGTCAGGGTCAGGGCCAAGGGCAAGGCCAGGGTCAGGGCAGCCCGCGCCCGTCAGGTCACGGTCAAGGCCAGGGTCAGGGTCAGGGCCAGGGTCAGGGGCAGGGCCAGGGTCAGGGTCAGGGGCAGGGCCAGGGTCAAGGGCAAGGGCAGGGGCAGGGGCAGGGTCAGGGCCAGGGTCAGGGTCAGGGTCAGGGCCAGGGTCAAGGGCAGGGCCAGGGTCAGGGTCAGGGTCAGGGCCAGGGCCAGGGTCAAGGCCAGGGGGCCATCGGTGGCGGCGGCTCCAACGCCCAATCGCTCGGGACAGGGACAAGCTCTGGGAGCGCCCCGCGCGGGCCCTCGAACCCGAACCGCCCGGCCGACCTCGGCGGCGACCTCTCGAGCGTGTTCGCACCGTTCGACCGGCTCGGCCGGCCCGGCGACCCGTCGTACGTCTCGGGCACCGGCGGCGACGGCCAGACCCAGCAGGGCAGCCAGCAAGGCCAGGGCCAGAACAACGGCTCACTGACCCCGTACGAGCAGGTCTACAGCGACTTCTACGACTACGCGCTGACGACGCTCGACCGGAACTACGTGCCGCTCTCGGTCAAGGACTTCGTCCGCGACTACTTCAGCTCGCTCGACCCGAGCAAGTGAGAACCGCCGCGCATCCCCGGAGGACCCGATGACGACCCCAACCGCGGCCGGCGAGGCCCGTCCGGACCCGATCACTGCCGAGACCTTCGCCGAACGCGCCCGGACGATCGAGGCCGAGGTCGGCCGGGTCATCGTCGGGCAGCAGGAGCTCGTCCGCCAGACGCTGACCGGCCTGCTCGCGAACAGCCACGTCCTGCTCGAGGGCGTCCCGGGGCTCGGCAAGACGATGCTCGTCCGGACGATCGCCGACGTCATCGACTGCACGTTCAACCGGATCCAGTTCACGCCGGACCTGATGCCCGCGGACATCACCGGCACGAACATCCTCATCGAGGAGGGCGGCTCGCGCGTCTTCCGCTTCCAGCCGGGCCCCATCTTCGCGAACCTCGTCCTCGCCGACGAGATCAACCGGGCAACGCCCAAGACCCAGTCGAGCCTGCTCGAGGCGATGCAGGAGCACCAGGTCACGGTCGCCCGCCAGCGCTTCCCGCTCGATCCGCCGTTCTTCGTCCTCGCGACCCAGAACCCGCTCGAGATGGAGGGCACGTATCCCCTGCCCGAGGCCCAGCTCGATCGGTTCCTGTTCAAGGTCATGGTCCCGTTCCCGTCGGAGCAGGACCTCGTCACGATCATGGACCGGACGACGGGCGCGGACACGGTCACGGCCTCGAAGGTGACGACCGCCGCCGAGATCGTCGAGATGCAGCGCCTCGCCCGCGCCGTCCCGATCGCGCCGCACGTCACGGCCTACGCGGTCAGCGTCCTCGCCGCCACCCACCCCGACCAGCCTCGAGCGCCGGAGCTCGTCCGCGAGTACGTCCGCTACGGCGGATCGCCGCGCGGCGCCCAGGCGCTCGTCACGGCCGGCAAGATCTTCGCCCTGCTCGACGGACGCTTCAACGTCTCCGTCGACGACATCCGCGCGGCCGCCCTGCCGTCGCTCCGACATCGGATCATCCTCAACTTCGAGGGTGAGGCCGAGGGGATCACGACCGAGGCGACCGTTCGAGCGATCCTCGACACGGTGGCCCCGCCCGCGGTCGAGTAGGCCGCGTGACCCAATCGCCCGCGAACCGCCCGGCCGGGGCCGCCGGGAACCGCCCCGCGTTCCTGCCGAACGAGGTCGATCCGACCGTCTTCGACGAGACGTTCCTGCGCCAGCTGGAGCGGCTGCTGCTGCTCCTGCGCTCGCCGGTCCGCGGCGGGCTGAAGGGCGGCCGGCGGAGCGTCAAGCGCGGCCAGAGCGTCGAGTTCGCCGACTACCGCGACTACGCCCCCGGCGACGACCTTCGCCAGCTCGACTGGAACGTCTTCGCCCGCCTCGAGAAGCTCTTCGTGAAGCTCTTCGTCGAGGAGGAGGACGTGACGATCACGCTCCTCCTCGACGCGTCGGCGTCGATGGCCAGCGGGACGCCCGAGAAGCTGCTGTTCGCGAAGCGGGCCGCCGCCGCGCTCGGCTACATCGGGCTGGCGTCCGAGGACCGCGTCGCGATCAGCGCGCTCGGTGGCCGGACGAGCCGCCGCCAGGTCGCCCTGCGCGGCTCGGGTCGCGTGTTCCGGCTGCTCTCGAGCCTCTCGGCGATCGAGCCGGCCCCGGGCCCGACGGACCTCGTCGCGGCCGCTCGCCACGCGGCGGCCCAGCTGTCCGGCCGCGGGGTCATCGTCCTGATCAGCGACCTGCTCGACCCGGCGGCGGACCGGGTGATCCGCGAGCTCGCCGCGACGCGCTCGGAGCTGATCGTGCTCCACGTCCTCTCGCCCGACGAGCTCGACCCGCCGCTCGAGGGCGACCTCCGCCTCGTCGACGCCGAGACCGGCGACGGCATCGACATCACCGCGGACCTGCCGACGCTCGACGCCTATCGCCAGCGCCTCGCCGCGTGGAAGGAGTCGTTCGCCGACCTCGCCGCCCGGCGCCAGGCGAGCTACATCGACCTGTCGTCGGCGACCCACCTCAACGACCTGATCTTCGCCGAGCTGCGACGCCGGCGAGTGCTGGCCTAGGACGCGGGGCAGGGCCCGATGCCGTTCACGACGCCGCTCGCGCTGCTGGGCCTGCTGTTCGTCCCCGCGGTCGTCGCGATGTACCTCCTCAAGCTGCGGCGCGAGGAGACGCCGGTCCCGTCCACGCTCCTGTGGCACCGCCTCGTCGCCGACGTCGAGGCGAACGCGCCGTGGCAGCGCCTCCGCCGGAGCCTGCTGTTCCTGCTCCAGCTGCTGCTCGTCATCGTCCTCGTCCTGCTCGCGGCCCGACCGTTCCTGGAGCGGCCCGCGGGGCTCGCCCGGGACATCGTCCTCGTCGTCGACACGTCGGCGAGCATGGGCGCGACCGACCTCCAGCCCGACCGGCTTGCCGCCGCCAAGGCCGCCGCGATCGACGCGCTCAAGGACCTCCCGACCGGCGGCAAGGTCAGCGTGATCGAGGCGGGCCGGACCGCCCGCATCGTGTCGTCGGGCTCGACCGACCTGGGCCGGATCCGGCTGGCGATCGACTCGATCCGCGGCACCTCGGCGCCGGGCGACCTCGGCGACGCGCTCGCGCTCGCCTCGGAGCTTGCGGCCCAGTCCGGCGACGCCCAGGTCCTCATCGCGACCGACGCCGCGCTCGCGTCCGTGCCGAAGGTCAGCGTCGACGCGCCGGTCCGCGTCCTGCGCGTCGGCAGCGACGCCGGGACCCACAACCAGGCGATCGTCGCGCTCGCCGTGCGGACGGCGCCGTCGGCGGTCACCCGGTCGGTCTTCGTGAGCATCGCCAACCTCGACACGCAGTACGCCGACCGCCGGCTCGAGCTGTGGGGCGACGGCCAGCTCCTCGAGTCGCGCGACGTCGACGTCGACGCCCAGCAGCGGGCGGACGTGATCATCGACGACGTCCCCGAGAGCGTGTCGGTCGTCGAGGTCCGGCTCGTGAACCAGGAGCAGCCCGACGAGGACGTCGCGCCCGACGAGCTGGCCGCGGACGACCGGGCGTGGGCGATCGTCCCGCCGGACCGGGCCCGCAACGTCCTGCTCGTCGGGGAGGGCGACCCGTTCCTCGAGACCGCCCTGTCGTACCTCCCGAACACGAACCTCTTCGGCGTCAAGCCCGACCGCTACCCGGCCGACGCGCGGCGCACCGACGGCTCGGACTGGGACCTGATCATCTTCGAGGGCGCCGTCCCGGACACGCTGCCGGACGTCCCGACGCTCCTCGTCGCGCCGCCCGAGACGAGCCCGCTCGGGACCGTCCAGGGGAAGCTCGAGAACCCCGGGATCGGGTCGCTGTCGCCGGACGAGCCGATCCTGCGCTACGTCGACCTGACGACGACCCACATCTCCGAGGCCGCCCAGCTCGACCTCCCGGACTGGGCCCGGAACGTGATCCCCGGACCGAAGGGCGCGCCGCTCCTCTACGCCGGCGTCCGGGCCAACGTCCCGAGCGCCGTTCTCGCGTTCGAGCCGCGCCACAGCGACCTGCCGCTGCAGGTCGCGTTCCCGATCCTGATCGCGAACCTGACCGGCGAGCTGATGGGCGACAGCGCCGCGCCGACCGAGGCGCTGAAGCCCGGCGACCCGGTCTCGCTGCCGGTGCCCCACGGCGCGACCGAGCTGCGCGTCGAGCGGCCGGACGGCTCCGTCGTGGAGCTCGCGCCGGGCACGGAGGGCGCGCCGACGGTGACGTTCACCCAGACGGACCTGCTGGGCGTGTACACCGCCACGCCGGTGTTCCCGGACGGGGCGGCGCCCAGCGGCGGCGCGTCGCCCTCGGCCACGCCGCAACCGACCGACCGGCCCTCCGGCAGCCCGGGAGGCGGCGGTGCCGCGGTCCAGGGCGGCGACGACGCGACGGTCCCGGTCCGGTTCGCCGTCGACCTCTTCGACGTCGGCGAGTCGACGATCAAACCCGGCAAGGCGGCCGACCTCGAGAAGCTGGGCCACGCGGCCGTCGCCCCGGCCGCCTCCCCTGCCCCGGGAGCCTCGAACGTCCCGTCGCCGGCCGCCGCGGATCGGCCGCCCGCCCGCGACGAGCTATGGCTGCCGATCGTGCTGATCGTCCTCGTCCTGCTCTGCGCGGAGTGGACGCTCTACCACCGCGACGTCGTGATCCGCGGCTGGCGGACCTTCTCGTCGCGCCTCCGCGGGCCGGCGGGCCGGGGCGCCTGAGGTGGGCTTCGCGTTCGACGCGCCGCTGGCGCTGCTGCTCCTCGTCCCGGCGCTGCTGCTGACCGTACACCCTCCACCTGGCCGCGCGGCGGCGGACCGGGAAGAGCCGCCGGCGGGTCGCGCTGCTCGTCCGGACGCTGCTGCTGACGGCGCTCGTCTTCGCGCTGGCCGGGTTCCGGCTCGTCCTGCCGGTCGACCGGCTCGCGACGGTCTTCGTGGTCGACCTGTCGGACAGCGTCGGCGAGACGGGACGCGAGGACGCCCTGGCGTTCGTCCGGGACAGCCTGAAGGCCATGCCCCAGGACGACGTCGCGGGGATCGTGGCGTTCGGCAAGGGCGCGCTCGTCGAGCGGCTGCCGGCCGAGCTCCGCGAGATCGACCGGATCGCCTCGGCGCCGGTGACGTCCGCGACCGACATCGGCGGCGCGCTGCGACTCGCGTCGGCGCTGTTCCCGGACGACGCCCAGAAGCGGATCGTGCTGCTCTCCGACGGCAACGACACGACCGGCCAGGGCCAGGCCGAGGCGGCGCTCGCGGCGGCGCGCGGGATCCAGGTCGAGACGAAGACGATCGGGCTGGGCGCGACCGAGGAGGTCCTCGTCGAGCGGATCACCGCCCCGTCGACGTCTCGTCTTGGCGAGGAGATCGAGGTCAGCGCCGACATCCGCTCGACGACCGCCCAGCCGGCGACCGTGCGGCTGTTCGCGAACGGCGTCCAGGTCGGCGAGGAGCATCTCGACCTCGACGCGGGCACGACGCCGGTCACGTTCCGGGTCAAGCCCGCGGACGCGGGCTTCCTGCGCTTCCGCGTCGTCGTCGAGGCCGCCCTGAACACGTTCAGCCAGAACGACCGGGCCGACGCGAACACGATCGTCCAGGGCGAGCCGCGGACGCTCGTCGTGTCGGGCGACGAGGCGGTCGCCGCGGAACTGGTCGGGGCGCTCAAGACGGAGCGCCAGCAGGTCGACCAGCTGCCCGCGGAGGGCCTCTCGTCGGACCCGCTCACGCTCGCGGAATACGACTCGATCGTCCTCGTCGACGTCCCCCGGACCGACCTCACGGACCGCCAGATGCTGGCCCTCCAGGTCTACGTCCGCGACCTCGGCAAGGGCCTCGTGATGGTCGGCGGGCCTCATGCGTTCGGCGCAGGCGGCTACGAGAAGACGCCGATCGAGGAGACGCTGCCGGTCGACATGGGCGTCCGCGACCGGGAGAAGCAGCCCGACATCGCGCTCGTCGTCGTCATCGACAAGTCGGGCTCGATGGACGCCTGCCACTGCAACTCGTTCAACCCCGGTGGCGGTGGCGGCCCGGGGATCGCCGGCGTCCGCAAGGTCGACATCGGCAAGGAGGCGATCCTGCGGGCTGCGGCCGCGATGACGTCGCGTGACGAGATCGGCGTCGTGGCGTTCGACAGCTCGGCCCACTGGGTCGTCCATACCCAGCCGCTCGGCGGCGTCGGCGACCTGCAGGGCGCGATCGGCGGGATCCAGCCGCTCGGCCAGACGAACATCTTCTCGGGGCTGAGCGAGGCCGTGAAGTCGCTCGAGGGCGTCACGGCCACTCGCCGCCACATCATCCTGCTGACCGACGGCTGGTCGACATCGGGGCAGTACGACCAGATCCTCGCCCAGATGAAGGCCGACGGGATCACGCTCTCGACGGTCGGCGCCGGCGGCGGCTCGAACCCGTTCCTCCAGAAGCTCGCCTCGGAGGGCGGTGGCCGGTTCTACGCCGCGACGAACCCGGCGAGCATCCCCGACATCTTCCTCAAGGAGACCCAGCAGGTCTCGGGCCAGCAGATCGTCGAGGAGACGTTCCACCCGATCCAGACCTCGTCGTCGCCGATCCTCCGCGGCCTCGACCAGGGCTTCCCGCAGCTGCTCGGCTACAACGGGACGACGGCGAAGGCCGCCGCCCAGACGGTGCTCGTGACCGCCCGCGACGATCCGCTCCTCGCCCAGTGGCAGTTCGGGCTGGGACGGGCGGTCGCCTGGACGTCCGACTCGACCGGCCGCTGGGCGAAGGCCTGGATCGGCTGGGACGGGTTCTCGCGGTTCTTCAGCCAGCTCGTCGGCTGGACGTTCCCCGGCGAGGAGACCGGCGGGATCGAGGCGTCGTTCGTGACCGACGGCTCGACGACGAAGCTCCGGGTCGAGAGCGTCGCGGAGGACGGCTCGCCGCGCGACTTCTACCAGACCGCGGTCTCGCTCACGGATCCGGACCTCACGTCGCGGGCGATCGGCCTCGCCCAGGTCGCGCCCGGCGTCTACGAGGCGCCGCTGGGCGAGATCGACGCCGGCGCCTACGTCGTCCGGGTCAGCCAGACTCGGCCGGGGACGACGCCGCTGGGCCGGACGCTCGGGCTGGTCGCGCCGACGCCCGCCGAGTACCGGCTTCTCGGCTCGAACGACGCGCTCCTCGCGACGCTCCGCTCGGCGACCGGCGGACGGGCGATCGACCTGCCCGCCCAGCCCGTGGACCCACGACCTCGAGGCGACCGACGCCTACACCGACCTCTGGCCGCTGCTGCTGATCCTCGCGCTGCTGCTCTGGCCGCTCGACATCGCGCTGCGGCGGGTCTCGATCGGGCGGCGCGAGTTCGCGGACGCCGGGGCGTGGCTCCGCGGCGGCTGGCGACGCGGCCGGCGGCGGGCGGCGCCGCGGCCGGTCGAGGTGTCCGGGATGCTCGCGGCCCGCGACCGGGCGGCGGGGTCCACGGCCCGGGCGGCGATCCTGCGCGGCGACTCGGCGGCCGACAGTCCGGGCTCGACCCCCGCGACGAGCGCCGGGGCCGCGGCGCCGGCGGCGTCCAGACCATCGGCGCCGGGCGCGGCTGCGACCGCTCCTGCGCCGGCCGCCCCGTCGCGAGCCCCCGAGCCGCGGCCCGCCGCCGCCACGCCACCGCCGGCTGCCACGCCTCCGCCCGCCGCCAAGCCTTCGCCTGCCTCGAACCCCGCGGCTGCCGACTCGGCCGACACGCTCGCCCGGCTGCGCGAGGCGAAGAAGCGGGCCCGGGGCGACTGACCCCGCGATCGCCTTCGCCCGGCCCCTGCCGCGCGCCGGTGCTAGCCTCACCTCGTGATCCCCAATCGACGCCGCCGCGACCGCGCGCGCCCGCTCCGCGGCCTGCTCGCGGTCGTCGCGACGCTCGTCCTCGCCGGCTGCAACGTGCTGTTGGAGAAGCCGCCAGCCGCCACCCCGGCCGACTTCGCCGGCATCTCCGGTTACATGGGCAACCACGGAATCACCGTCGAGCACGTCGTCTCGGGCGACGCAGGCTGCGACGACCCGACGCTCCGCCAGACCGCGATCGCATTCGACGCCCAGGGCCTCGACCAGGCCACCCCGACCCGGGTCTACGTCTACATCTTCCGCGACCGCGACACGTTCGAGCGGCTCCGCCAGACGGTCGACACGTGCGCGAGGTCATACGTCACCGATCCGTCCGCGTTCCAGTCGGTCGAGGTCTCGCCGTTCGTCGCCGCGAGTGCCGGACCGTGGGGCCCCCAATTCCGGGACGCGGTCCGGGCCGCGCTCACCGAGGCCGCCGGCACCGGCGACTGACGCCCTGCCGATTTGCGGCTTTCGGCCGTCGCACAAGGGAAACCCCCGTTCACGCGCGGATCGGCCGGTCCTATGATCGCTTGCGATGGCCGGCATCCTCGCGAGCTCCCGAATTGTCGGGCGAGCCGCCGAGCTCGCCGCGCTGAACGACGCGCTCCGCCTGGCGACCGAGGGCGAGCCGTCGTTCGTCCTGATCGGCGGCGACGCCGGTTTGGGCAAGACCCGGCTCGTCACGGAGTTCGGAGCCGGCGCTCGGGCCGCCGGCGCGCGCGTCCTCACCGGGACCTGCCTCAACATCGGCGGCGAGGGCCTGCCCTACGGTCCGTTCCTCGAGGCGCTCCGCGAGCTGGGGCTGGAGCTGCCGCCGGCGCAGCTGCGCGAGCTCATCGGTGGGGTCGCGCCGGAGCTCGTCGCGATCGCGCCCGGCTACGCGAGGTTCCTTGGCGAGGACGAGCCCGGCGACGCGGACGACGACGGGCCGACCAGCCCCGCCGCGCTCGCCGCCGCGGTCGCGTCGAATGTGCCCGGGACGTCAGCCGACCAGAACCGCCTGTTCGAGCTGTCGCTGGCGCTGATGGACCGGCTCGCCGCGGATCGCCCGCTCGTGCTGGTCCTCGAGGACCTCCACTGGAGCGACCCGGCATCGAGCGACCTCCTCGTCTTCATCGTCCGGACGATGCGCCGCGGCCGCCTGCTGTTGATCGGCACGTTCCGGACCGACGACCTCGAGCACGGCGACGCGCTCCTCGTCCGCCTCGCCGAGCTCACCCGCTGGCCGAACGTCACCCGGATCGAGCTCCGGCCGCTGGGCCGGACCGACCAGCGCGAGATGCTCACCGAGATCCTCGGCCGGACGCCTGAGCCGGCGCTGCTGGAGCGCATCCACGCCCGCTCCGAGGGCAATCCGTTCTTCGCCGAGGAGCTCGCAGCGGCGATGGCCTCGGAGCGGGAGCCGGGCCGCGTCCCGCCGTCGGTCCGGGACATCCTGCTGGGCCGCCTGTCCGGGCTCTCGCCCGATTCGCTCCGGGTGGTGCGGATCGCGGCGGTCGCGGGCGCCCTCGCCGACGACGACCTGCTTGCCGATATCACGGGCTGGCCGCCGGAGCAGCTCGAGCCGGCAGTCCGCGAGGCGATCGGGCGCCAGATCCTGACCGTCGACGAGCGCAGCTCGACGTACCGCTACCGCCACACGCTCCTGGCCGAGGTCGTCGCCGCGGAGCTGCTCCCCGGGGAGCAGCGGCGGCTCCACGAGGACGTCGCGACGTGGGGATCGGCGCCGGGATCCGGCCGGCCGCGACGGGCGACGTCGGCGGAGCTCGCCCACCACTGGTACGCCGCTCACCGGCCCATCGAGGCCCTCACCGAGTCGATCGCCGCGTCTCGCTTCGCGACCTCGGTCTACGCCCATGTCGACGCCCTGCGCCAGGCGGAACGGGCGGTCGAACTCTGGGACGAAGCGCCCGACCCCGAGGACACGACCGGCCTCGAGCGGGTCGACGTGCTGCGGCTCGCCGCCGAGGCCGCGAACAACTCCGGCAAGAGCTCACGAGCCGTCGAGCTCTGGCGGATGGCGCTCGCCGAGGTCGACGAGGACGCAGACCCGCTCGCCGCCGCGCTGCTTCACTCGAAGCTCGCCTACAACCTGTGGACCGCGGGCGACAGCCAGGCGTCGCTCGTCGAGCACCGTCGCGCGGTCGGCCTCGTCCCGCCCGAGCCGCCGACCGTCGAGCGGGCGCGCGTCGTCGGCGGGCTCGCGTCGGCGTTGATGCCGGCCGGCCACTACCGGGAATCGCGCGAGCTGTGCGAGGAGGCGATCGCGACGCTGCGGGCGGCCGGGTCGCACGACGGCGAGGCGCGCCTGCTCAACGTGCTCGGCGTCGACCTCGTCGGGCTGGGCGACGTGGACGCCGGGCTCGACCACCTCCGCGTCGCGGTGCGGCTGGCACGGGAGACCGGCGCCGTCGACAGCCAGCTCGTCTCGCAGCACAACCTCTGCTTCTTCCTCGGCCAGACCGACCGATTCGAGGAAGGCCTCAAGGTCGCGTTCGACGGGCTCGAGACCGCCCGGCGGGTGGGCCTCGAGCGGCGCTACGGCGCGGGTCTTCGGGCGAGCGCCGGCGACATCCTCCACCGGGCGGGGCGCTGGGACGAGGCCGACGAGGTCACGCGGGCCGGGCTCGAGCTCGACGAGGACGTCTCGGGCTGGATCTACCTCCAGTCGACGCGGGCCCTGTTCCTCGCGGCCCGCGGCGAGGGCGACCTCGCCCAGGAGGCGATCGCGGCCGCTGGCCGGCGGGCCAGCCCCGACATCGACGCCGACGTCCGGGCGTACCTCCTTGGCGCCACGGCCGAGGCGGCGGTGCTCGACGACCGGCCGGCCGACGCGCTCCGCGCGGTCGAGGACGGGCTCGCCGAATTCGCGGGCAGCGACGAGCAGCTCCTGCTCGCGCCGCTCCTCGTGGTGGGCGTGACCGCGGCGGCCGACCTCGCGGACCACGGCCGGGCGTTCCGGCGACCGGCCGACGTCGAGGCGGCGCGGGTCGCCGGCGCCGGACTCCTCGAGCAGGCCCGCGGCCTCGCCGCTGACGGCAGCGCGGCGTCGACGCCGTCGACCCGGGCGGCGATTGCCGCGGTCGAGGCCGAGTGGACGAGGCTCGAGGGGACGTCGGACGCGGCGGCGTGGCTCGAGGCGGCCGGCGCCTGGGCGGCGGTCCCGATGCCCTACCCGGCGGCGCGCGCCTGGGCCCGCGCCGCAGAGGCGATCCTGCTCGCGCGCGGCGCCCGCGACGAGGCGACCCAGCTGCTGCGCGAGGCCCACGCGCTGGCGACGGACCTGGGGGCGACCCCGCTCCGGACCGCGATCGAGTCGATCGGGACGCGGTCGCGGATCGCGGTCGACACGCCGTCCGCCGTCGCCGTGACGGCCGCCGCGAAGGCCGCGGACGCCGCGTCAGCCGTCGCCCCAGTGGCGCCGGAGCGTGGACCGGCCGAGATCCTCGGGCTGAGTGCCCGGGAGTGGGAGGTCCTCGAGCTCGTCGCCGCCGGCCGCTCGAACGCGGAGATCGCGGAGCTGCTCTTCATCAGCCCGAAGACGGCCAGCGTCCACGTCACCCACATCCTCGACAAGCTGGGCGTGAGCAACCGCGTCGAGGCGGCGACGATCGCGGTCCGTGTCACGTCCGGGAGCGGCGGCGGCTCGGGCCAGGCCTCCTCCGGGGAGGCGCCCGCGGGCCAGCCGCCGGCGAGCTAGCTGCCGACGGCCCCGCCCCGATCGTAGAAGCGCGGGTCGTTCGGCGGGACGTCCGGATCGTCGAACAGCTCGATCAGCCGCTCGGTCCGCTCGTCCCACTCGTCCCACCACCCGTCCTGGTCGGTCGCGTCGGGCTCATCCGGGTCGTCGGGATGATGGCGGCGCTTGGCGTCGTAGCCGGCGGCACGGAGCCGGTAGATCGCCTCGCCGACCTTGCTCGGCCGCACGCCCAGGCCGACCAGCGCGCGCTGGCCCGAGCTCTCGAGCACCGACACCGCGTAGATGTTGACGTCGCCGAGCGCGGCCGCCGCGCCGCCGAGCGCACCGGGCTGGTCGGGCAGCTCGACCTCGATCGTCCGGAACACCAGCCAGGGGAATTCGTGCTCGGCCATCACGTCGGCGAACCCGCCGAGGTCGTTCTGCGGCGCCGCTCCCCAGTCGTCCTGGATCATCAGTGTCAGCGGGCCATGGTGCTTCCACTCGGCGCCGCCGGTTGTCGTGATGTTGATCCCGCGCTCGCCCAGCGCGGTCCCGAGCTTGGCGAGCCGACCGGGCGAGCTCGTCGACAGCAGTGACGCTACCTGTCGGTGCATGGTCGTCCCTCCGAGGTCGCGCCGGGTGCACGCTGGGGGCACGGCCCGGCATGCGACTGCTGGCGATCCTACAACCGGTGCGACGCTCGGCCGTCTCGAGGGAAAACCCGCGTTGTGCGGGAGGGCCCAGGCCCTTGCTGCGCCGCCATCTCGCGGCCCATCATTGCGCGCGCAATGGCAGGGACGCTCTCGAGCCCGATCCTGATCGGACGGGACACTGCGATGACCCCGCTGATGGCCGCGCTCGAGCGGTCGACGGCGGGCGAGCCGCGCGTCGTGCTGATCGGCGGCGACGCGGGTCTGGGCAAGACCCGGCTCGTGACAGAGTTCGGGGCGCGGGCGGAGGCCGACGGGGGGCGGATGATCGTCGGCGCCTGCCTCGACCTGCGCGGCGACGGAATCCCGTACGGGCCGTTCCTCGACGCGCTCCGGGCCCTCGGGACGATGATCGGGCCGGAGGCCCTCGGCGGCCTGCTGGGGCCGGTCGGGCTCGAGCTGGCGACGCTGGCGCCTGGGTTCGCGCCGCTACGTCGGCGCGACCCCGGAGGCACTGGCCGCGCTGGGCGGGCCGGCGGTCCGTGCCGGGGCCGACCAGGCCCGGTTCTTCGAGCTGGTCCTCGGCCTCCTCGAGCGCCTCGCCGCGGACAAGCCGCTCGTGCTCGTGCTCGAGGACCTCCACTGGAGCGACCCGGCGACGCGCGACCTCCTCGAGTTCGTGGTCCGCCACATGGAGCGGACGCGGCTGCTCGTCATCGGGACCCTGCGGACGTTCGACCTTGGGCCCGGCGACCCATTGCTCGCCTACTTCGCCAACCTCGAGCGGCTGCCGGGCGTCGAGCGGATCGACCTCCGGCCGCTGACCGCGGCCGAGCAGGGCGCCCAGCTCCGGGCGATCCTCGGGCGGCCCGTCCCAGCCGCGCAGCTCGCCCGGATCCACGAGCGTGCCGAGGGCAACCCGTTCTTCGCCGAGGAGCTGCTCGCGTCGGCCGCGGAGTCTGGCGACGGCGACGGCGGCCCTGCCGATGCGGCCGGGCCGGACGTGCCGCGCACGCTGCGCGACATCCTCCTCGCCCGGATCGCGGTCACCCGACCTTCAGCGCGGGGTGCGATGCGCGTCATCGCGGTCGCGGGCCACCTCGCGGACGACGGCGTGATCAGCCGGATCACCGGCCTCCCGATCGACGAGCTCGAGGACGGCCTGCGCGACGCGATCGAGCGCCAGGTCCTCGTCGTGAACCGGGAGACCGGGACGTACCGGTTCCGCCACGCGCTTCTCGCGGAGCTCGTCTATGGCGACCTGCTGCCGGGCGAGCGGCGACGACTCCACGCGGCGGTCGCCGAGTGGCTCACCTCGCGAGGTGGCGAGGCGGCCGCGGAGCTCGCCCACCATTGGTACGCGGCCCGCCGGCCGGAGGAGGCGATCCCCGCGTGCCTCGGCGCGGCCCAGGCGGCCTCGACGATCTACGCCCACGCCGACGCGCTGCGAGACCTCGAGCAGGTGCTCGAGATGTGGTGGGACGTGCCGGATCCCGAGGCGCTCGCCGGGATCAGCACGATCGACGTCCTGCTGCTCGCCGCCGATACCGCCGACCGCGCGAGCCAGAACGGCCGGGCGCTCGAGCTGGCCGACGCCGCGCTCGACCTCGTCGACGAGGACGAGGAGCCGGTGCGGGCGGGCCTGCTCCACGACCGGCGGGCGTTCTTCCTGTGGACCGTCGGCGAGAGCCACGCATCGCTCGAGGAGCGCCGCATCGCCGTCCGGCTCGTGCCGGCCGACCCGCCGACGGTCGAGCGGGCGCTCGTGCTGGGCGGCCTCGCCTCGACGACGATGGCCGCCCTCCGCTATCGCGAGTCGAAGGAGATGGCCGAGGAGGCGCTCGGCGTGCTGCAGGCGATCGGCTCGCGTGAAGGCGAGCCCCGACTGCTCAATATCCTCGGGGTGGACCTGGTCGGTCTCGGCGAGATCGACGCCGGGCTGGCCCACCTGCGCGACGCCGTGAGCGCCGCGCGCGACGTCTCGCCGGTCGAATCGCGCGTCGGCATCGAGCACAACCTCTGCTACTTCCTGTCTGTGACGGACCACCTCGACGAGGCGCTCGAGGCGAGCGCGGACGCGCTGGCGGACGCCCAGCGAACCGGGCTCGACCGCAAGTACGGCGCCGGGTTGCGTGCGATCCGGGGCGACGTTCTGTTCCGGCTGGGGCGTTGGGACGAAGCGTCCGAGGTGACCCGGATCGGCCTCGACCTCGAGACGGAGCCGTCCAAGCTGATCTTCCTGCTGGCGATCCGGGCCGTCCTCCTGACGGCTCGCGGCGATCAGCCCGCGCTCGCCGAGACGATCCGCGCCTCGGACGAGCTGGTCACCCGCGACGTCGATCCGGATGTCCGAGCGTATTACCTCGGCGCCGTCGCGGAGCAGGCCCTGTTGCTCGACCGGCCCGCCGACGCGAGCCGGGCCATCGAGGAGGCGCTCGCCCTGTACGCCGGCTCCGACGAACAGCTCCTGATGGGACCGCTCCTCGTCGTGGCCATGACGGCGGCGGCGGACCGGGCCGACAAGGGTCGGGCGTGGCGGTCTCCGACGGACGTCGCCGCCGCGGAGGCGTCCGCCACCGAGTTGCTCGAGACCGCGCGACGGCTCGCATCTTCGCCCGGCGCGACGCCATCGCTCCTCGCGACTGCTACCCACGCCGAGGCCGAGCACGCCCGCGCGCTCGGCCATCCGGAACCGGAGGCGTGGATCCGGGCGGCGACGGCGTGGGAGGCGATCCCGATGCCCTACCCGGCGGCGCGGGCGAGGTTCCGGGCGGCCGAGGCGCTGCTCCTCAGCCGCGGGTCGCGCGACCAGGCGAGCGTGCTGCTTCGGGCCGCCGCCGAGACGGCGGTGGCGCTTGGGCGCCGTCCCGCTGCTGGACGCGATCGCGGCCGTGGCCCAGCGGGCCCGCCTGCCGCTCGAGGCGGTCAAGGCATCATCGGTGGCCGGCGCGGCGTCCGACCTGGCGACTCCGCCGGCGGAGGCGCCGGCCCGCGGCCCGGCCGAGATCCTCGGCCTGAGTGCCCGCGAGTGGGAGGTCCTCGAGCTGGTCGCGGCGGGCCGGTCGAACGCCGAGATCGCCGAGACGCTGTTCATCAGCCCGAAGACCGCGAGCGTCCACGTCACCCACATCCTCGACAAGCTGGGCGTGAACAACCGCGTCGAGGCGGCGACGATCGCGGTCCGGGTTGGCGCGGGAGAGCCACGCCCGGACCGCTGAACCGGCGACTCAGTGCGGGTGTGGGACGACCTTGATGCGCTTGTCCTTGAGCTTCATCTCGGCATTCTCGTGATCGGTCTCGGCGACGCCGAGACCGACGTTCGCCGTGCCCATGAACGTGCCCATTGACAGCACACTCCGGATGTTGATCCCGGTAAGGGCTTCGAGGGCCTTCTTCAATTCGCCCGGCTTGTCGTCGATCTGGATGTGGATGTTGGGGAACTGCTCGACATCCTCGAGCTTCTTGCCGCTGGGCAGCGTCAGGCCCCGCAACGTGGTGAGGATCTTGTCGCTGGTAGCGCCATCGTCCGGTTCGAGGATCATCGAGATGACCCCGACCTCGGTCTTCGTGCCGTTCGCGTTGTTCAGGACGCCTTCGCCGCCTCCGATCGCGACGATGTTGACCGGCGGCTTGAGCTTGTGAAGCGCGTCGGCGATCTTGGCCAGGTCTCCCTGGGAACCCCTGGCCGTGGCCTTGGTCACTTGATGCGGCATGGCTTGGCCCTCCTACCGGCTGGGCGGTGCGGCGGTGACGCGTCGCGACGGCCCGGCGAGGACCGGATGCTACACCCCGTGAGGTAGCGTTCCGGGCCTCGCTCGGGCTCGCTGGCCACGCCGAAGGCTAGGCGCTCTGGCCCTCTTCCTCGCTCGGGACGATCTTGATCCCTTCGTCGGTGAGTCGCTGGATGACCGTCGACACGTCGGCTTGGGCGAACCCGAGCCCGACGTGTGACTCGCCGAGGAAGTCGCCTAGCGAGACGATGGCGCGAATGTTGCGGTCACCGATCGCGGTGACCGCCCGATTCAGCTCGCCGATCTCGTTGGTGAGGGCGATGTGGATGTTCCGGAGGACCTCGACGTTCGCAAGCCTTCGACCGTTGTCCAGCTCGAGGGTCTGCAAGGCATCGACGAGTTCGGCGGTCTTCGCCTCGCCATCGGGCTCGATGATCATCGAGATGACGCCAACCTCGCCGTCACCAGTCACGGCTTCGCCGCCGCCGATCGCGAGGATGTTGAGCTGTAGGTCCTTGACGACCCCGGTGATCTTGGCCAGATCCCCCACCGACCCGAAAACCGACGCCTTGACGACCTGGTGCGGCATGGCACCAACCTCCTGCCAGCCGGGCGGTGCGGCGGGGACGGGATCGCCATGGCCCGGCGAGGACCGGATGCTACACCCGCGATTGACCCGGCTTGTCTCTGATTAGGGCTTTCGAGCCGCCCGATTCGTTCAAATGACGCGCAGGCCGAGGATCCGTCGGGCGATCACCATCCGCTGGACCTGGCTCGTGCCTTCGCCGATCTCGGTCAGCTTCGCGTCGCGCAGGAACCGCTCGACCTTGTACTCCTCGACGTAGCCGTAGCCGCCGTGGATCTGGATCCCGTTGTTCGTCGCCCGTGAGCTGACCTCCGACGCGAAGAGCTTGGCCTCGGCCGCCGCCAGTGAGTAGTCCCGTCCCTGGTCCTTCAGCCAGGCGGCCCGCCAGACCATCTGTCGCGCGGCCTCGATCTCGGTGGCCATGTCCGCGACCATGAACGCCACACCCTGGAAGCTGCCGATCGGCCGGCCGAACTGCTCGCGGGTCTGGGCGTACGGGATCGACGCGTCGAGCGAGGCCTGGGCGAGACCGACCGCGAGCGCCCCGATCGAGATCCGCCCACCGTCGAGGATCTTGAGGAACATCCGGAAGCCCTCGCCTCGCCCGCCCAGCATGTTCGCCGCCGGCACGCGCGCGCCGTCGAAGATCAGCTCGCCGGTCGCCGACGCGTGCAGCCCCAGCTTCTCCTCGAGCCGGCCGACGCTGAACCCGGGCGTGTCGGCGGGGACAATGAAGGCGGTGATCTCGGCGTCGCCCTTGTCGGTCGTGCCGGTGCGAGCGGTGATGATGTACGTCCCGGCCTGGCCGGCGTTCGTGATGAAGCGCTTGCCGCCGTACAGGACCCACGCCCCGCCGTCGTCGCCCGGCTCCAGCTCGGCGGTCGTCCGCGTGCCGCCGGCGTCGGATCCTGCGCCCGGCTCGGTGAGCCCGTAGCCGCCGATCACCCGGCCGCTCGCCATCGGCACGAGGAACTGGTCCTTCTGCTCGGGGGTGCCGGCAAGATGGAGCGGCCCGCAGCCCAGGCTCGTGTGGGCGGCGACGATCAGGCCCAGCGAGCCCCAGACGCGGCCGATCTCCTCGATCGCGATCGCGTACGCCAGCGTGTCGAGCCCGGCGCCACCCTCGTCCTCGGGGTACGGGATGCCAAGCCAGCCCATCTCGCCCAGGCGACGGACGATGTCCACCGGGAAGCGGCGGGCCTTCTCGTGCTCGTCGACGACCGGCTCGACCTCCTTGACCATGAAGTCGCGGATCGTCGAGCGCAGCAGCGTGTGTTCCGGGGAGAGGTCGAAGTCCATGCCCCGAGCGTAGCACCGGCTCCCTGCGCCGGGGGTGGTCGAGTGCTAGCCTTCCGGGATGGCCGGCCCGGATCCCCAGGCATCCGTCAGCGCCGCAACCGCCCGACCGTCACAGGGCGCCTTTGCCGGGTCGGTCGGCGCGACCGGAACGGTCCCGGCCGGGACCTCGTCGCTCCGCCGGGACATCCTCGTGGAGCTCCGCCGCAACGGCGCAACCTCCCCCGAACAGCTTGCCACGCGCCTCGGCGCGAGCCGGACCGGGGTCCTCCAGCAGCTTCGCTTGCTCCAGGCGTCGGGGCTCGTCGACCGCCGGACCGTCCGCCACGGCGTCGGCCGGCCGCGCCACCTGTACGACGTCACGCCCGACGCCCAGGTCGCGTTCCCATCGAACTACGACGGGCTCGCCGCGGGTCTGCTCGCCGCGATCGGCATGGTCGGCGGCGACGCCCTCGTCGACGAGGTCTTCGACGCCAGGCGCCGGCTGATCGCCCAGCAGGTGAAGGACCGCCTCCGCGAGCGGTTGCCGGCCGACGCGTCGCTCGAGGACCGGGTCCGCGAGCTCGCCGTCATCCAGGACGAGCAGGGCTACCTGTCGAGCGCGGTGATCGACAGCGACGGAACGGTCCGGCTCCAGCAGTGCAACTGCGCGATCTTCGGGGTCGCCAGCGCGTCGACGTCGCCATGCGAAGCCGAGCTCGCGCTGTTCGAGGAGGTCCTCGGCGCCGACGTGGTCCGCGAGTCGCACATCGCGTCGGGCGACCGGAGCTGCACGTACCGGATCTCGGAGACGGCCGAGGCCTGACGGCCCGCCCTCCCGCGCCTCGCGGTTACGCCTCTTCGCGCTCCACGACCTCGCGCGGCGCCGGGCGCAGGCGGCTCGCCTCGACGTCCGAGACGTTCGGCACGAACGACGCCCCCAACGACGTCGCGGCCGCGGCCTCCTGGTCCTCGACGCTGAGGATGCCCAGCCGCCCGAGCGTCGCCATCTCGTCGCGGATGTATGTCTTGAGCATCTCGGGTCCGTCGGTGTTGATCGTGAACCGGACCTCGTTGCGGCGGAAGGTGTCGAAGATCCAGCGGAACTCGTCCCAGCCCGACACGACCCGGGTGTTCAGGTTCGAGGTCGGGCAGATCTCGAGGACGATGCCCCGGTCGCGGATCATCGCCATCGCCCGCGGGTCGTAGGCCGCCTTCACGCCGTGGCCGATGCGGTCGGGCTCGAGGAGCTCGACGACCCGGGCCACCTCGTCGACGGAACCGGACTCGCCGGTATGGACGGTCAGCCCCAAGCCGAACTGGCGGGCCCGCCGGAACAGCCGCTTGTAGTCGGCGACGCGGAACGTCGCCGATTCCGGGCCGGCGATGTCGATCCCGACGACGCCCCGATCGCGCCACGTGATGGCCTTCTCCGCGATGATCTCGTTCAGCTCGAACGGGAAGGCCCGGTCGAGGCAGAAGATCAGGCCGGGCTTCACGGGGTACTCGAGGCTCGCCCGGTCCATGCCCCGCGACGCCGCGGCGATGATGTGGTCGAGGTCCTGCTCGCCGCCGCGGTTCCGCTTCATCGGGTTGAAGCGGAGCTCCATCGTCGTCACGTTGTTCTTGCGGTAGGCGCCGCCGACGACCTCGTAGACGGCGCGCTCGACCGCGATCGGCGAGCTCTGGATCAGCTCCGTCCAGTGGAAGAGCTGGAGGTAGCCGTCGAAGCTCCGGGCCCGGGTCGGCGACACGGTGATCGTGTCGCGGAACTCCCAGTAGTCGCGGGTCGGGAGCTTGATGCCCTGGGCGTGGGCGATGCTCCACATGATCGCCGGGGTGACGGCGCCGCCGAGATGGCAGTGGAGCTCCGCGAGCGGGATCTTCCGGGAGAGCTGGCGTGCCATCGGGCTCAGGATACGTGGTCCCGACCTGCTCAGGCGATTCGCGCAGCCTTCGCCTCGCCGCCGACCAGCAGCGGCAGCTCGAGTTGGGCGTCCGGGAGCGATGGCAGCAGCCTGACCGGCCGCCGGTCGCCGACCTCGAACCGGTGGCGGAGGTCCGCCACCTCCCGCCGGACCGGCTCGATCTCCTGCTTGCCGAGGTACGCCCGGCCGGCGTACAGCCGCTGGTAGCGCGGCAACAGCTCCGGCCAGTCGCGGGCGAGGTTCTCCAGGAAGTGCTCGCGGGTCCCGGGCCGGAGGTACAGGACGTTCGTCCAGATCCCGGTCGCGCCGGCGTCGCGGGCGGCCTTCACGACGTCCCGGAGGAGCTCCGGCCGGTCCGACAGCCCGGGCAGGATCGGGGCCATCCCGATGCCTGCGTCGATCCCGGCGTCGACGAGCGTGCGTCAGCGCCCGCAGCCGCTGCCTGGGCGGCGCGGTCCCGGGCTCCGTGGTCCGCCAGATCGCGTCGTCGAGCGTCGGGACGGAGAACGTGACGTGGACGTCGGCACGGCGCGAGGCCTCGGCGAGCACGTCGACGTCGCGGACGATCATCGGGCCGCGGGTGATGATGCTGAAGGGGTTGCGGGCCGCCGCGAACGCCTCGAGGCAGCCCCGCGTCAGGCGGTAGCGGCCCTCCGCCGGCTGGTACGGATCCGTCGCGGCCCCGACCACCACGCCCTCGTGGGCCCAGCGCTTCCGGGCGAGCTCGCGCCGGAGCACCTCGACGACGTTGATCTTGACCCGGATCGACCGCCCGTAGCGATCATCCGAGGGCCGATCCGCACGCTGCTCGAACGCGCGGACGTAACAGAACGTGCAGCGGTGGGCGCAGCCCATGTACGGGTTGAGCGACCACGCGAACGGCATGCCGCTGACGCGGTTCATCGCCGTCCGGCAGGGCTCCTCCCGATAGTCCACGGCCATGCCGAAGAATAGAACATCCGTTCGATCTGTGTCCAGCCCTCAGACGCTGAGGCGGGCCTCGATCGTGGCGAGATGGAGCTCGCGGTGGCGCGAGCGATCGAGCAGCCGCGGCCGGCCCTTCGGCGAGGACGGCGTCGACGGACTCGGCGGGGATCGCGGCGATCAGTGCGTCGACGTCCTCCGCCGCGGTCACGACGAGCGCGCCGAGGCGACGCGGGTCGACGATCCGCCAGGCCGGGATGGCGGCGTCGTTGATGATGTCGACCAGCTCGTCGTCGAGCCCGATCGGGGTCGCGGTTCCCGACGCCTGGGCGAACTTCCAGCGGCCCTCGACGAGCCGATCCCAGAACGCGAGATGGCCGAGCAGCGCGCCGACCGTCCACGTGTCGTCGATCTCGAGGGCGAGCTCGTCCGCGCCGAGGCGCGACGCCAGGTCGACGAGGCGCCGCCGCGACGAGTCGTTGCGGTCGTTGTGTCCGCGGTCGGGCTCGGTCATCCGGTCGGGTTTGCTCAGCTCGCCGCCGGGACGATCCGGCCATCGGCGTCGAGCGTGGCCTGCCGTCGCAGTGCCCGGAGCTCGGCGCCTGGGACCTGATCGCGGGCGTGGTAGCTCGACCGGACGAGCGGCGCCGATTCGACGTGCTTGAACCCGAGCGCGAGCGCCTCGGTCTTCATCTCGGCGAACTCGTCGGGGTGGTAGTAGCGGATGAGCGGCAGATGCTTCTCCGACGGCCGCAGGTACTGGCCGATCGTGAGGATGTCGACATCGACCTCGCGGAGCGCCTCGAACGCCTCGGTCAGCTCGTCGCGCTCCTCGCCCAGGCCGACCATCAGCGAGCTCTTCGTGTGTGCCGCGTAGCCGATCTCGACGCTCATCTCCTTCGCCCGGCGGAGGACGTACAGGGATCGGTCCCAGCGGGCGCGCTTGCGGACCGGCTTCTGGAGGCGCCGCACGGTCTCGAGGTTGTGGTTGAGGATGTCCGGCCGCGCGTCCATCACGGTCTGGAGTCGCGAGTCCGCGCCGTCGAAATCCGGGATCAGGACCTCGATGCCCATCCCGGGGCTCGATTCGCGCATCGGCCTGGATCGTCTCGGCGAAGATCCGGGCGCCGCCGTCGGGCAGGTCGTCGCGGGCGACGCTCGTGACGACGACGTGCTCGAGGCCCAGCTGGGAGACCGCCTCGGCGACCCGCCGCGGCTCGTCGTCGTCGAACCATGTCGGCCGGCCGGTCTTGACCGCGCAGAAGCCGCAGGCCCGGGTGCACGTGTCGCCGAGGATCATGATCGTCGCGGTCCGCTGGTCCCAGCACTCCCCGATGTTCGGGCAATGGGCCTCCTCGCAGACCGTGTTGAGGTTCAGGCCCCGGAGCAGGCCCTTGAGGTCGTGGTAGTTCTCGCCCGACGGCATCCGGGCCCTGATCCAGTCGGGGTGGCGCCGGAGCGGGGTGATCGAGCCGCCCATCGCGATCGTCTCGGGCGCGGCAGTCGGATGGTGGGCGGCCGCGCCGGGCGGCTGGAACATCGGAAGCTCTCGGGCCATCGCGGTCGAGTGTAGTCAGGCCGTCGCGAACGTGTCGCGGATCGCCGTCTCCGGGTCGCGCGGGGCGAAGCCCAGCTCGTCCTTTGCACGCTGGGAGCTCGCCCAGTAGGTCACGCCGGCCGACGAGCGGGCGATCTCGCGCGCGTTCGGCTCGCCGATGAGCCGCCCGAACGGCGCCATCGCCCGCAGGACGCCGTTCGGGATCCGGAGAGCGGGCAGCTTCTTGCCGCCGACCTTGGCCGCGATCTCGAGTGCGGTGATGAACCGGATGCAGTCGCCGGCGAGGACGTACGACGCGGCCGATCCGGCCGCGATCGAGGACGGCGACGATCCCCGCCGCCTCGTCGTCGACGTGGACCGGCGCGATCCCAAGGTCGGCCGCGCCGATGTACGGCAGCGTGCCGCTCCAGGCCTGCTTGAGCTGGGCCCCGGCCTGGGAGTGGTCGCCGCGGACCGATCACCGTGCCCGGGCATCGCGATCAGGACCGGCGCGCCAGCCGCGATCCGCTGCTCCGCGACCTCGTGGGCGCCGAACTTCGTCTCGTCGTACCAGCTGAGGAATCCGTCGCCCAGGTCGCGGCGGTACGTCTCGTCGACGATCCGGCCGCGGGTGTTGCCGAACGTGTTCACCGTCGAGACGTAGACGATCCGGGGCGTCGTCGCGGCCTCGGCGGCGTCGAGGATCCGCGTCGTCGTGCCGACGTTGGCGTCCCACATCGCCCCGCGCTCAGCCTTCGTGATCCCGATCCGGTAGCTGCCCGCGGCGTGGATCAACGCGTCGACGCCATCGAGCGCCGCCGTCAGGCGTGCGACGTCCGACAGGTCGTCCTCGACGACCTCCGCACCGATCTTCTCGATCCCGCTCGTCCGGTTGCGATCGCGGACGAGCGCGACGACCTCGTCGCCCCGCGCCAGGAGCTGGCGCGTGACCGCCCCGCCGATGAATCCCGCCCCGCCCGTGATCAGGACCTTCACGAGGGTCCGTCAGTAGATCGGCGTGTCCGGTCCGACCGACTCGAGCCAGCGCTTGATGTCCCGCAGCAGCGCCGCGCCGCCGGCGCCGTCGTTGGCCCGGTGGTCGACGCCGAGGACCATGTTCATGATCGGCCGGATCGCGATGACGTCGCCTTCCGGCGTCGAGACGACGACCGGTCGCTTCGTGATCGCCTCCATCGTGACGATCCCGACCTCGGGCACGTTCAGGATCGGCATGACCAGGTTCGTGCCGAGATAGCCCGTGTTGTCGACGGTGAATGTCCCGCCGCCGAAGTCGTCGACCTTGAACTTGCCGGCCTTGGCGCGGGCCGCGACGTCCGCGATCGCGACGTTCAGGCCATGGATCGAGAGCTGGTCTGCATCGCGGATGACCGGCACGATCAGGCCCTCGTCGACGGCCACGGCGACGCCGACGTTGATCCGGCGCTTGGCCATCAGCCCGTCGTCGGTCCAGTGGGCGTTGAAGGTCGGGTTCCTCTTGAGCGCGTCGGCGACGGCCTTGACGACGAACGGGACGTAGCTGAGCCCGATCCCCTCCTTCGCCTGGTAGTCGCGCTTGGCCTTCTCGCGGACGGCCGTCAGGCGGGTGACGTCGACTTCCATCTGGACGTAGGCGTGGGGCGCCTGGAGCGCACGGGTCATCTGGGCGGCGATGCCCTTGCGCATCTGGGTCGTCGGGACGAGGACCTCGTCGGCGCCGGCCGGGAACTGGATCGTCGCCGGCGTCGGGGTCGCCGTGCGGGCGCCTGCCGGAGCCGGGGCCGGGGCGGCGGGCGCGGCGGCGGGAGCGGGTGGAGCGGTCGCGGCCGTTGCCGCGGGCGTCGTGGCGGGCGCGGGCGCTGCCGGTGCGCGGCCGTCGTGACCGCCTGTCCGCCGACCGGCTGGCCGGTCCGCTGCGACTCGACGTAGTTCGTCACGTCCTCGCGTGTGATCCGCCCGCCACCGCCGGTTCCGACGATCTGGGCGGGGCTCAGGCCGTGCTCGCGAAGCAGCCGGCGGACCGCCGGCGTCATCCGCGCGTCGGCGTTGCCGGGGCCATCCGTCGCGATGGCCGTCGGCGCCGCGGTCGCGGCTGACGCGGCAGCACGCTCCGGTCGCTCGTCGGAGCCGGCCGGGCCAGTGGCCGACGCGGCGGCGGTCGCTACCGGCGCGGGCTCGGCGGCGGGCGCAGACGCGGGCGAGGGCACCGGTTCCGGCGCGGGCGAGGGCGCAGGGGCCGCGGCCTCGGCCTTCGGCGCGGGTGAGTCGGCGGCGGCGCGGCCCTCGTCGGCCGTCTCGATGACCGCGATCTCGGCGTTGTTGGGGACCGTCGCCCCCTCCTCGACGAGGATCTCCGTCAGGATCCCGGCGAACGGCGAGGGCACCTCGGCGTTGACCTTGTCCGTGATGACCTCGAGGAGCGGCTCGTACTTCTCGACCGAATCCCCGGGCTGCTTCAGCCACTTGCCGATCGTCCCCTCCGCAACGCTCTCACCGAGCTGGGGCATCGTCACCTTGGCCACGTTCGCAGTTCCTCCAGGTCGCTTCGTACCGGGGCTAGTGTCGCCCATTCGGGCCGAGCCGGTCGAGCCGGTCGAACCCGGAGATGCCTTCGGCCTTTCGGTCCGTCATCATCGGGTCGTGAACCACGTGGGGGGGAACCCCGGGATCGCCGACCGTGAGCGTCGCTCGCTGCTGCTCGTTGCCGCGGTCTTCGCCTCGCTCGAGGCCGGCCGAGGGTTGGGCGAGGTCGGTGTCAACACGCTCGTCCTGAGCCGGCTCCCGGGCGACGCGCTCCCCTACCTGTACATCGGCCTCGGGTTGATCTCGCTCGTCGTGGCAGTGGCGCTGGGGGCGGCGCTCGGGCGGACGCGCAAGGCCCGGTTGTTCGGAGTCGCCCTCACGTCGGTCGCGGTGGCGCTGGCGGTCGAGCGGATCGCGCTGTCGACCGGTTCGGCCGCGGTCCTGCCGATCCTCTGGCTGACCGTCACCGGCGCAGGCACGATCGCCGGCACGATCGGGTGGACGGTCGCGACCTCGACGTTCGACGCCCGACAGGCGAAGCGGCTCTTCCCGATCTGCACGGCCGCGGCGATCGCCGGCTACTTCGTCGGGAGCCTCGTGGCGGGCCGCTGGCGGCGCTCGTCGGCACCGAATCCCTCGTCGTCGCCCAGGCGATCCTGTTCCTCGTCGCCGCCGTGCTCATCGGCCGCGTCGCCCTGGTCGCGGCCGGGCGGGGCTGGCTGCCGCCGCAGGGCGTGCGCCGGCCGATCGTCGCCGACGTTCGAGCCGGGTTCGACGAGGTCCGCAAGTCGCCGCTGATGCGGCTCGTCGCGGTCGCCTACGTGCTGTTCTCGGTCCTCGCGTTCTCCGTGACGTACCCGTACCTGCTCGCCGCCGAGGCCCAGTTCCCGGCCGAGGCGGAGCTCGCCTTCGTGCTCGGCACGATCTCGGCCGCGGTGACGGCGACCTCGTTCGTCGTGTCGATCGTCCTCGCCAACCGCATCTACGGCCGGTTTGGTGTCGCCGGCGCGGCGCTCGTCCTGCCGCTCGTCTATGTCGTCGGCTTCGCCGTCTGGATCCTGCGCTTCTCGTTCGGGACGGCGGCGGCGCTCGTGTTCGCCCAGCAGTCGATCCAGCGCGGCCTCTCCAACGCGGCGTGGAGCGCGATGTACAACGTCGTTCCGGCCGTGCGCCGGGCCCAGGTCCTCGCGTTCCAGGACGGCGTCCCGGGGCAGGTCGGGACCGCGCTGTCGGGCGTCCTGCTCCTCGCCGCCGGGCGCCTGCTCGCGCCCGACCAGTTCTTCTGGCTGGGCCTCGCGACGGCGCTGATCCTTGCCGCGGTCGTGATCGCGATCCGGCGGCGCTACGCCGACAGCCTGCTCAGGACGCTGCACTCGGGTGCTGCCGAGCAGGTCCTGGAGGGCGGGCCGGCGCTCGGGACCCTCGTCGAAGCCGCCGACGTCCGAGCCGCGCTGGTCACCGCCCTCGCCGCGCCCGAGCCGTCGACGCGGGCGATGGCGGCGTCGATGCTGGCGCGCTCGACGGCGCCCGATGCGCGGACGGCGCTGGCCGGCGCGCTGGCCGACGACGACCCCGGCGTCCGGGGGATCGCCGCGGGCTCGTTGCTCGCGGCCGAGGACGACCCGTCGCGTCCCGCTGCGGAAGCCGTGCTCGACGAGCTGATTCGGGGCGGCGCCGAGCGAGCGCGTCGCCGGCGCCCAGGCACTCGAGCGACTCGGGCGAACCTTGCCGGCCGACCTCGCCGGCGCGTTCCTCGAGGACGATTCGCCCGCCGTTCGAGCCTCGGCGATGCCGATCCTGGGACCGCCGGGCGATGCGACCGTCACCGCCAGGCTCGTCGGCGGCCTCGACGACCAGGCCATGACGGTCCGCCTGGGGGCGGCGCAGACGCTCGCCCTGCTGCCGGCCGTGCCGCCGGCCGTGACGGATCTGCTCGCGACGGGATCGACCGACGCCCAGGAAGTCGCGCTCCGGGCCATGGAGGGCCACGCGTCCCAGGTCCAGCCGGCGGTCCTCGCCTGGGCCGAGCGGAAGGTCGCCCGGGCGATGTCGCTCGCCGACGCCGAGCATGCGATCCGCGAAGACCTCGACGCTCCCAGAGAATCGCACGCGAACGGCCAGGCGGCCTCGTTTCTGGCCGACGTCCTCGCCCGGCGCATCGAGCGCGACCAGGACCTCGCGCTCGAGGCGATGTCCGTGCTGGGGGCGCCGTCGGCTCGGGGCGTCATCCGGCGGTGTCTCTGGTCCGATGACGCCGATACCCGGGCCCAGGCGATCGAGGCGCTCGATTCGATGGGCGATCGCCACCTCGGCCGGGCGCTGACGCAGCTCGTCGAGCACCGGCCCGGCCGCGACCACGCAACCGCCGACGAGGTGGTGGCCCGCCTGCGCGATGATGGGGACCCGTGGATCCGCGGGCTGGCCAGGCGGATCCCGAGCCAGGGAGGGGACGTGGAGAGCCTGTCGCCCGGCATGGAGCACCTCGAGACGATGCTCGCGCTGCGACGCGTCCCGCTGTTCGAGCGCCTCGAGCCGGAAGACCTCCAGCGGATCGCGATGGGCGCGACCGAGCGCTCGTTCGAGCCGAACGCAACGATCCTGCGGGAGGGCGAGATCAGCGACGAGCTGTTCCTGCTCCTCGAGGGCGATGTCGTCGTGACCCGGACCGAGGCGGACGGAACCGAGCGCGTGGTCCGCGGCTATCGCGCCGGCGAACACGTCGGCGAGCTCGCGGTCCTCCGCCACGCTCCCCGCTCCGCGACCGTCGCCGCCGGACCGAACGGAGCCCGGGCCCTGGTGATGAGCGGGCAAGGGCTGAAGGCGATCCTCCGGGAGCGACCGGAGGCGGCGATGGCGATGCTCGCCACCCTCGCCGAGCGAATCACCGAGCAATGACCGCCCACGAGCCGGACGCAGAGTCCGTTGCCCGTTCGCCGCTGCCCACCGGCACCGTCACGTTCCTCCGGACCGACGTCGAGGGTTCGATGGTCCTCACCCGGGCGCTCGGCGAGCGCTGGGACGACGTCAACGGCCGGCACGTCGCGCTGATCCGGGCCGCCGTCGACGCCCATCGTGGGACCGTCGTCCGGACCGAAGGCGACGCCGTGTTCGCCGCATTCGGGGAAGCCGGCGCCGCGGTCGCCGCCGCCGTCGCCGCCCAGCGCTCGCTCCAGGCCCACGCCTGGCCCGAGGACGCCACCATCCGCGTCCGGATGGGCGTCCACAGCGGCGAGGCCCACCGCGCCGGCGACGACTACGGCGGGATCGAGGTCAGCCGGGCCGCCCGCGTCGCAGCCGTCGGGCACGGCGGCCAGATCGTCCTCTCCGGCCCGACCTTCGAGCTCACCGCCGACGACCTGCCGGCCGGCACGACCGCCCGCGACCTCGGCCTGTTCGTCCTCAAGGACGTGCCCCGGCCCGAGCGGCTGTACCAGCTCGACGTCCCGGGCCTGCCGGCCGAGTTTCCGCCGGTCCGCGCCGGCCGGACGACGGTCGGCAACCTCGAGCCGCGGCTGACGACCTTCGTCGGGCGCGACGACCAGGTCGAGGCGCTCCGGGCGCTGCTCGACGACGCCCGGCTCGTGACCATCACCGGCGCGGGCGGCATCGGCAAGACGAGCGTCGCCACGGAGGCGGCCCGCACGGTCGAGGCCGAGTACGCCGACGGGGCGTGGTTCGTGCCGCTCGCGACGATCGAGGACCCGGCCGACGTCAAGGCGCTGGTCGCCCGGACGATCGGCCTGTTCGACGGCACATCGAGATCCGCGGTCGAGACGCTGCCGGCGTTCCTTGCCGAGCGCTCGATGCTGCTCGTCCTGGACAACTTCGAGCACGTCATCGACGCCGCCGCGAGCGTCGCCGAGATCGTCCGGGTCTCGCCCCGATCGCGCGTCGTCGTCACGAGTCGCGCCCCGTTGCGCGTGACCGGCGAGCACGAGATGCCGATGGCGCCGCTCGGCGTCCACGGCGAGGACTCGGCCGCGCGACGGCTCTTCGTCGAGCGGGCGCGGGCCGTCCGCCCGGGCTGGGACCCGGGCACGGACGGCGCGGTCGTCGACGAGATCTGCGCGCTCGTCGATGGGCTGCCGCTGGGCATCGAGCTGGCGGCCGCCCGCGTGTCGCTCCTGCCGCTGGCCGCGATCCGGGACCGCCTCGCGGCCCGGCTGCCGCTGCCGGGGAGCGGCGCCCGCGACGTGCCCGGCCCGACAGCGGACGCTCGAGGGCGCCGTGGCGTGGAGCCATGACCTCCTGTCGCCGCGCCTCCAGCGGGCCTTCGACCGCCTCTCGGTCTTCGAGGGTTCGTTCGACGCCGACCAGGCGGGCCCGGTCATGCGCGACTCAGCCGACGGCTCACCCGAGGCCTCCCTCGATCCCCTCGACGACCTCGCCGAGCTCGCCGGCCAGAGCCTGATCGAGCGGTTCCCGGCCGAGGCGGGTGTGCGATTCCGGATGCTCCAGACGATCCAGGCGCGTCGCGGCCCAGCGTCCTCGCGGCCGACGGCGACGAGGCCGATACCCGGCGGCGCCACGCGGAGTCCTTCCTGGCCCTCGCGCTCGCCGCCCGGGAGCACGAGTCGACGCACGATCGCGCCGTCTGGATCGAGCGGCTCGCCGCCGACGACGCGAACATCCGGAGCGCGGTCCACTGGGCGATCGACAGCGACGAGGCCCAACTCGCGTTGCGCCTCGTCGCCGCCGTGTGGCGGTACTGGCAGGTCGACGGCCACCTGACCGAGGGCCGCGAGCTTGCCGAGCGGGCCATCGCGATGTCGTCGGCCCAAGGCAGGACCGTCGAGCGGATGTGGGCGGTTGCTGCCGCCGGCAGTCTCGCCTACTGGCAGGCCGACACGGAACACGCTCGTCGTCGGTACGAAGAGCAGCTCGACCTGGCACGGGCCCTCGATCACGAGGCGGGCGTCGTCGACGCGATGTTCAACGTCGGCCACGCCGCGTTCATCAACGAGCGGGACGCGGCTGTCGTCTTCCAGGCGGTCGACAACGTTCGGCAACGCTATCGCGACCTCGGCGACGAGCGCGGCGCGGTCCGCGCCGACTGGGCGCTCGCGAACACGATGCTGGACGCCGGGATGACCGAGGAGTCGTGCACGACACTCGAGCGGCTCCTGGTCCGGTTCGAAGAGCTCGACGACGCCCAGTACCACGCGATGGCCGCCGGCAGCCTCGCCTGGGCGAAGTTCCGGCTCGGCCACCAGGACGAGGCGGTGCGCTGGGCGGTGCGAGGGATCCGGGAGACGTACGCTCAGCGCGACTTCGGGTCGACGACGATCACGCTCACGACGGCGGTCCTCGTGGCGGTGATCGTCGGCCGGTTCGACGTGGCAGCCCGGCTTGCGGGAGCCTTCGAGGCGGCGTCCGAGCGGTACGGGATCCGGCCACCGGCCGCCCTCGATCGGTTCATCGGGGACATGAACCCGATCGGGATCGCCCGCGAGGCGCTCGGCCAGGAGCGCTGGGACATGGAGTTCGAGGCCGGCCGGCGGCTGTGGCTTGGCCAGGCCGTCGACCTCCTGTCCGAGATCGCCGGGAGTGCTTCCTGAACGTCACCTGGTTGCGCGTCGAGATCGCCGTGACGCTGCCCGCCGTCCGGGATTGACGCCCGGTCGTACCGTGGCGGCATGGACCCGATGATGTTCGCGGGCGGCAACGACGACGGCCGCTGGCTCTTCCTCCTCGCGGCCATCGGCATGCTCGTCGGCTTCGCCTGGGTCCGCCGGATCACGAGCTTGGGCGAGGACCCGGACCGGTCGTTCTCCCGACTTAGGGGTCAGCGCGGCGGCGGCTCGCGGACTCCCGGACGCGCCCGACATCCCGACGCGTGGCTGGCTGCCTGACCCGCGGCGCGATCCTGATCGGTGTCGGCGCGGTCGCGTTCGCCTTCTTCGGTCCCCAGGCCATGCGCCGCTGGGACCCCGCGTTCGCGGCGGGTGGCATCGCGGTCGTGATGTGGATCGTCGCCGTCCTCGCGGCGGCGGTCGGAACCGCCTGGATGATCCGGATCGCCGTTCGCGTTCCGGACGACGGCGCGCCCGCCTGGCGATCCCGCCACTAGCTCCTCAGCGGTTCGAGCGGGCCTTGTTCCAGTTCTCGCGCTGGCGCTTGCCCCATTCCGGATCGCCGGCCGTCTGCTCGTAGCCGCGCCGCGTCAGGTCGGACAACTCCGTCAACAGCGCCTCGTCGACGCGGGTGAAGTTGAAGCAGGACTTGCCCTGCATCCGCTTCCGGAGCTCGGGTGACATGCCGGCCAGGAGGCGCGGATCACCGTAGACCGGCATCAGGTAGTAGCTGACGTAGGCCTTGCCGAGCCGGACCGCCCCGAACCACGTCGCGGGGATCCGCTCCGCCTCCGGCGCGAGGTCGAGGCCGTACCAGACGTCGTCGTCGGCCGAGACGTACATCTTCGCTGCGCGTACGGCTCGAGGATGCCCTTGAGCCGCCCGTAGACCTCGCCGAAGCGGGCCTCTTTCGCGTCCATCAGCCGGCCGCCTGCGTCTCGGCGACTTCGGGCGGCTCGATCCGGAAGCCGAGGTCGCTCAGGACGGCAAGGTCGTCGCCGTACTCCCAGTCCTCGACGATGCGGCCGTCGACGATGCGGTGGAGGCTGAGGCCGGGTGAGGCGAACGTCCGATGGGTCGGGCCGCTCCCGGAGAACGGGCCGTCGTGCGTCCCACGCATCGTCCACCGGGCGACGACGGCATTCCCGCCGTCGACGACGAGCATCTCCACGACGTCGTAGACGAGGTCGGGGAACGCGGTCCGGTAGTACGTGAGCCCGCGTCGGACACCGTCCATGTCCAGGTCGCCGGCGCCCGAGTGATGGACGTAGCCTGGACTGGTCATCGCGGCCATTGCGTCGAGATCGCCAGCGTTGACGGCGTCGAGATATCGCCGCGTCAGGGCGAGCGGATCGGAATCAGGCATCGCGACCTCCTCCAGGCCAGTAGACGTCGAACCCGCGCGCCAGCAGCGCCGCCAGCTCCGCGGCCGCCGCGTCATCGACCGACGTGAACGCGAACAGCGACGCGCCGCGTTTGCGCTTCAGGACGCCAGGCGACAGCTCGTCGAGGAGCTCCGGATGGGCGTGCATCGGCAGGAACGAGAAGCGGACGACGCCGTTGCCCCGGTTCACGCCCGCGAACCAGTCGTGGGCCTTCGCGCCCGGCCGGCGGAGCATCGGCACGCCGTAGATCTCGAACGGCTCCAGCCGGTCGCGGTACGGGTCCAGGAGCGCCTGGAGCCTCGCCTCGGCCGCCGCCAGCCCGTCCTGGGTCGCGGCCGATTCCGGCATCAGTACGCGGCGAGCTTGCGGATCCCGTCCGCGATCTTCTCCGGGTTGACCATGAACCACTCCTCGAGGACGTGGTTGTAGGGCACGCCCGGCACGTCCGGACCCGCGATGCGCGTCACCGGCCCGTCGAGGTAGTCGAACGCCTCCTCGGCGATGATCGCCGCGACCTCCGCGCCGTAGCCGCCGAACCGGTTGTCCTCGTAGGCGATCAGGCACTTGCCGGTCTTGCGGACCGAGTCGAGCACGGTCTCCTTGTCGAGCGGCCGGAGCGTCCGGAGGTCGACGACCTCGACGCTGATCCCCTCGTCGGCGACGCGGTCGGCCGCCTCGAGCGCGTAGTGGGCCATGAGGCCGTAGGCGACGACCGTGATCTGCGTCCCGGGATGGGTCACCTGGGCCTTGCCCAGCGGCACGGTGTAGTCGCCGTCGGGGACGTCGCCGCGGACGCTGCGGTACATCTTCTTGTGCTCGAAGAACAGGACCGGGTCGTCGTCGCGGATCGCCGAGCGGAGCAGGCCCTTGGCGTCGTACGGGGTCGAGGGCACGACGACCTTCAGCCCCGGGACGTGGGTGAAGAACGCCTCGACCGACTGGCTGTGGTACAGCGCGCCGTGGACGCCGCCGCCGTACGGCGCGCGAACCGTCATCGGCAGCCCGTAGCCGTTGTTCGAGCGGTAGCGCATCCGCGCCGCCTCGCTGACGAGCTGGTTGAACGCCGGGAAGATGAAGTCGGCGAACTGGATCTCGGCGACCGGCCGGATGCCGTTGATCGCCGCCCCGATCGACGTGCCGACGATCTGCGACTCGGTCAGCGGCGTGTCGATGACCCGGTCGTCGCCGAACTCGCCCCACAGCCCGTCGGTCGCGAGGAAGACGCCGCCCTTCTTGCCGACGTCCTCGCCCAGGACGATCACGGTCTCGTCGCGGACCATCTCCTCGCGGAGCCCCTCGCGGATCGCTTCGATGAACGTCTTGAGCGGCACTAGCCGTCGCCTCCGCCCATCCCCCACGGCGGCGGCGTCTCGCCCGGCCAGTCCTCGGCGAAGACCCACTTCATCGCCGTCGCTGGGTCGGGGTCGGGTTGCGATTCGGCGTAGTCCGTCGCGTCGTCGACGTCGCCCGCGATCGCGGCCTTGATCCGTTCCTCGGCGTCCGGCGTCAGGATGCCGGCGTCGACGAGCTGGGACCGGAACTTCGGCAGCGCGTCGCGGCCCTTCTCCGCCGCCAGCTCCTCCTCGGAGCGGTACTTCGTCTGCTGGTCGTCGGAGCTGTGGGCGGTGAGGCGGGTGACCTTGGCCTCGATCAGCGTCGGACCCTCGCCCGCGCGGGCCCGCGCGACCGCGTCGCGCGACGCCTTGTAGCAGGCGAGGACGTCCTCGCCGTCGACGACGACGCCCGGGATGCCGTAGCCCGAGGCCCGCTCCCAGACGCTCGAGCCGGCGACCTGCTTCGCCATCGGCACGCTGATCGCGTAGCCGTTGTTCTCGACGACGAAGATGAACGGCAGCTTGTGGATCGCGGCGAAGTTCAGGCCCTCGTGGACGTCGCCCTGGTTGCTGCTGCCCTCGCCCATCGAGGTCATCGCCACCTGGCCGGTCTTGCGGATCTTCGCCGCCAGCGCGATCCCGACCGCGTGGAGCAGCTGCGTCGCGACCGGCGACGAGACCGACACGAGGTTGTGCTCGTGCGAGCCGTAGTGGCCGGGCATCTGGCGGCCGCCCGACGAGGGGTCGCTCGCCGTCGCGTACTGGGCGGTCAGGATGTCGCGCGGGCTCATCCCGAACGTCAGGCACGTCGCGATCGAGCGGTAGAACGGGGCGATCCAGTCCTTGCCCTTCTCGAGCGCCCAGGCGATCCCGACCTGGGCCCCCTCGTGGCCCTGGCCGCTGATCACGAACGGGATCCGGCCGGCCCGGTTGAGGATCCACATCCGCTCGTCGACGGCCCTCGCCAGCGCGACGAGGCGGTACATCTCGAGGAGGTCGTCGTCGGTCAGGCCGACCGCGTCGCCGAGGTGGCTCCCCGGCTTGCTGGCGGCCGCGGGCTTCGACGACACCGCCATCAGAAGTTGATCGACCTCCCGTCGACGGCCATCGCGGCCTCGCCGAGGACCTCGCTGAGCGTCGGGTGGGGATGGGTCGACGCGCCGATCTCCCACGGCGTCGCGTCCAGCTCGAACGCGACCGACGCCTCGGCGATGAGGTCCGTGGCGTGCGGCCCCATGATGTGGACGCCGAGCGTGTCGTCGGTCGCCTTGTCGGCGATGACCTTCGCGAAGCCCTCGTACTCGCCGACGATGATCGCCTTGGCGATCGCCTGGAACGGGACGCGGCCGACCTTCACGTCGAAGCCCTTCTCCTCGGCCTGCTGCTGGGTCAGCCCGATCGAGGCGATCTCCGGTCGGCAGTAGGTCGCCCGCGGCTGCTTCACGTAGTCGATCTCGTGGACGTCCTTCTCGCCGGCGATGACGTGGGCCGCGACGATGCCCTCGTGGCCGGCGGTGTGGGCGAGCATGAGGCCGCCGACGGCGTCGCCGATCGCGTAGAGATGCGGCTCGCGCGTCCGCATCCGGCCGTCGACCTTGATGAACCCCTTCTCGACCTCGGCCTTCGTCGTCTCGAGGCCGATCTCCTCGACGTTCGCCGCCCGGCCGGTCGCGACGAGCATCATCTCGGCCCGGAGCTCCTGCTGGTCCTTGCCCTCCGGCCCGACCTCGAGGCAGACCCCGTCCTTCGTGACCTCGACCTTCGCGGCGTCGAAGCGGGCGTTGGTCATGACCGTGATCCCGCGCCGGCTGAAGCTGCGCTCGAGCGCCTGGCTGACGTCCTTGTCCTCGAGGGGCACGATCGAGGGCAGGTACTCGAGGACCGTCACCTTCGTGCCGAGGTCGTGGTACATCGACGCGAACTCGACGCCGACCGCGCCGCTGCCGACGACGACGATGTCCTTCGGCAGCGTGTCCGACTTCAGGATGTCGTCGCTGGTCACGATCCGCTTGCCGTCGACCTCGAGGCCCGGCAGCGACTTGACCCGCGAGCCGGTCGCGAGGATCACGTCGTTCGCCTCGAGGAGGCGGTCGCCACCCTTGCCGGGCGTGCCGTCCTCGCCGGGCTGGCTGACGCGGACCTTCGTCGGGCCCTCGAGGCGGCCGCGGCCCTCGATCCAGGTGACCTTGTTCTTGTCGATCAGCGTCTTCAGGCCGGTCCAGAGTCGCTTGACGACCTGGTCGCGGCGGGCGGCCATCTGGACGAAATCGACCTCGGCCTCGCCGGGGAGCTTCAGGCCCAGATCCTTCGCGTGCCGGACGCGATCGGTGAAGGCGGCCGATTCGAGCAGCGCCTTCGTCGGGATGCAGCCGCGGTGGAGGCACGTCCCGCCGATCTTGTCCTCGTCGACGAGCGCGACCTTGAGCCCCAGCTGGGCCGCCCGGAACGCGGCCGTGTAGCCGCCGGTGCCGGCGCCGAGGACGATGAGGTCGAACGAGTTGGACGAGCCGACGGCCATGTGGTCAGAGGGCTCGGGCTGGCCGGTGGATCACGGCGCGATGGTACACCGGAGGTTCCGCCGCGAGGGTTCGGCAGACCTCGCGGCCGTTACGATCTCGGAGCACGATGGACGGACCGACCCTCCTGCTGGCGATCGTCTTCGCGGCGTTCGGCTACGCCTGTGGGTCGGTGCCGGTCGGGGTGCTCGTGGCCCGGGCGGTCGGCGGGCCGGACCCGCGGACCGTGGGCTCGGGGCGGACCGGCACGACAAACGCGCTGCGGGCGCTCGGCCCGCGCGGGGCGGCGGTCGTCGTCCTCGGCGACCTGTTGAAGGGGTTCCTGCCGGTGTGGCTCGCGTCGATCGCCGGGGGCTCCAACGTATCGGTGGAGTCGGCGGCGGGTCTCGGCGCGGTCATCGGCTCGTGCCGGTCGATGTTCCTCGGGCTCGGCGGCGGTCGCGGCGTGGTGACGCTGGCCGGGACGATGCTCGTGATCCGGCCGGAGGCGCTGCTCGTCGCTGTTCCCGTGTTCGCCCTGACCCTGTTGGTCAGTCGGTACATGTCGCTTGCCTCGCTGCTCGGCTGCGCGTCGCTGCCCGTCGGCGTGGTGGCGATCGGGGTGCTGTCCACGGGGGCGATCGGGTGGAGCGAGCTGGCGTACTCGGTCCTGGGGGCGACGATCGTGTCGATCGCCCACGCCGACAACATCGACCGCCTGATCCACGGGACGGAGCGCCGCTTCGACTTCGGGCTGCTCCGGGGAAAGGCCGGCGAAGGCTGACTCGGCAGCCGTCGATCGCGTCCTCGCGACACGACGTGGGACGCCATGGCGTCCTCGCTCGTGGATAGCAGCATGGAGCGCATCGCGATCCGGCCATTCGGCGAGTTCCTGTCGCTAGTCGCAGGGCTGGACCTGGACTCGGACCGTCTCGATGCCCGCGCCCAGTCGTTCGAGGCCATTTACAGCGCGCACTACCGCGACGTGTCGCGGCACATCATTCTGACGACGCGCGGCCGTGACGACGTCGAGGAGATCGTCGCGGAGACGTTTGCCCGGGCGTTCGCGGCCTGGCGCTCGGGCCAGGGACCCGCGGGACGTCCGCTCCCGTGGCTGCTGGTCATCGCCCGGCGCATCGCCACAGACCGATGGCGGCGGAGGCGCCTGATCACCTGGTTGCCGCTGCCAGACAGCCGCCGACCGAGCTCAGGCGACTGGGATGGCCGGCGCTCGACCGAGGCCGAACCGGGGAGCCCGGATCGGGCTGCGGGTGTGGCCGAGTTCTGGATCTGGCTCGACGCCCTGAGCCGGGCCCTGCCGACGCGCCAACGTGACGTCATCTTCCTGCGCTATCAGCAGGATCTGAGCGACGAGGACATCGGTGAGGTCCTCGGCCTGTCGGCTTCGGGGGTCCGCACCCTCGCGTCGCGCGCGTTGAGCGGCCTCCGCCACCATCCAGACCTGTGGTCATGAGCCAGGCCGAGCACGACCTGATCTGGTCGGGCGTCGTGCGTCAGCTTGCTGCGGTGGAACCGCTGATTCCCTCCCGATCGGCGTGGCGACCGGCGGCCGATCATGAGCTCCCACCCGCCCCGGTCCACGTCGTTGCCGGACCAGCCCTGCGCCAGGCGCCGCTCGCCGGTCGCCGGCTGGGACTCCTCTTCGTCGTTGGCGCAGTTCTTGTCCTGGCTCTCGTCTATGGACTGGTGGCCGGGGGCGGCCAGCCGAACCTCCGTGCCTCGGAACCGGTAGCGACTCCGACCGCGACGACGTCGCCAGCGTCCACGGCGGCGGCCGGCGCCCTGCACCCCGCAGTTGAGCCGCGATTGACCGTCCCAGTGCGACCGGCGACCGCCTGGACCCTCGTCGATGACGGCGTTCCCTACCTGGACCTCGCCTACTTCCTCGACGGGTTCGGGTCGGCTGGTTACACCGTGGGCATGTCGATCTTCGAGCCGCGTGGCGTGTACGACCCGCTCGACGAAACGAAGCGCCTGCCCCTGCCCGGGGACCTCATCGGATGGATCCGGGACCATCCCGACCTGGAGTCCGGGCGATCCCGTCCGGCTGTCCGTCGCCGGCCTCCCCGCGACGGCGATCGACGTGACGGTCACCTACCGCCCTGGCGGGCCGAAGGGTGACACCGCACGGTTCATCGACGACGGCGTGGGATCGTGGAATCTCGAGTTCCCGCACAAGAAGCGGATCGTCCTGGTCCAACTGCCGGATCGACCGCTTCTCATGGTCTTCGGAAGCCGGCCGGAGTTCTTCGATGCCGGCATCGGCCAGTTCGAGGACGAGCTCACGCGGATCGGGTTCGACATGCCTGGCCCGGCGCCCTGACGACCGGTCCGAACACCTCGCACCGCTCCCGACCAGCCATTCTCAACGGAGGGACTTCGATGTCCAGGTTCGCCATGCTTCCTGCTGCCCTGCTCCTGCTGCTCACATTCGCCGGGCCCGCCGTGGCCGCCGCCCCGGCACAGACCACGACGACTGGCACGTTCACGCTCGCGGACGCGATCTTCGAGTACGAGAACTTCGGAGTCTACGACGGTGACTGCGGAGAATTCGTCCTCCTCGTCGACTTCGTCGTCGTGCGGGACGTCACGACGTGGCCAGATCGCGAGATCCGCCATGTTCGCTACGAGGGCCACTTCTACAACGCCTCGGACGCCTCGAAGTCGATCGTCCGCAATGGCGACTTCGCGCTGACGTTCCGGTTCGACGAGACGGGCGCTCTTGTCGAGCTGACCTCGACCGGGCTGTTCGAGTACGTCGAGATCGGCGGGCATCGGTATCCGACGATCACCGGGCGCGCGACCACGGACTTCACGTTCGACCCGCCGATTGCGCGCTCAACGCCGCATGCATCGACGGAAACGCCGGAGTTCGTCTGTGAGGCGCTTCGCTGAGATCCTTGGCCACGCTGCCGCGACTCGAACGCCCGCGATCGCGGCCGGCCGGTTTCCTGCCAGAAGTCCGCTCCACGGGCCTTGGGCACACCAATGTCGACTGGCCGCCGCCCGAGCCGCCCACCGTTAGTCGCGAACGGTTATCTGCCCAGGTCCTCGCAGTCGCCGTCGATGCAGCCGGCGCCGTAACAGCGCCTAAGGTCCCATGTCGGGAACTTCTGGCACGCAATCGGGCCGCGATGAGCGGGTCATCCTCCTCGGCGAAAGCGCGACTGCGTTGCGTAGTATCGCGGATGGACGAGGCTGGGAAGGCGACCGGGAGAACCGCAAGCGAGCGCGCCTGAGGGTGCGTGAGCGCGGAGCGCAGCGGGCAACGCGCCCAGCGTCGTCCAGGCGCGACAGCCGTTCATCGCAGACAAGACGAACGACCCGGGTCGGCTGACAACCCGGGTCGGATCACGTGGCTGGTTCGGCGGGCCGTTCGTCGGCCCGCGCCGAGAGGATGAACTAGTAAGCGGACCCGCCCCGCATCGTGCGGAAGCAGTCGGAGCAGTAGACCGGCTTGCCGCTGGTCGGGCGGAAGGGGACCTGGGCCTCGCGGCCGCAGTTGCTGCAGGTGGCGCTGAACATCTCGCGGGGGCCGCGGTCGCGGTATCCACCGCCACCGCCGCCGCCGCCGTAGCTGCTACCACCACCACCGTTGCCGCCGGCGCTGTAGCCCCCGCCTGCGCCATAGGAGCCGTAGCTGCTGCCGCCGGACTCGCTGTTTCGAGCAGCCTTGCGGCTCGCCCGACACGACGCGCACCGGCGCGGCTCGGTGAACCCGCGCTGTGCGTAGAAGTCCTGCTCACTGGCTGTGAACACGAACTCCTGGCCGCAGTCGGCGCAGGTCAGGTTCTTGTCGTTGTACACGGAATCGAAAACTCCTCTCGGTAGCCGCGCGATCCCTCCGGGTTCTCGCGTCAGCCGTGAGAGGAGTCCGAGTCGTCGTGAAGGCTACGTTCTGAAGCCGCGGACGCTGCCGCGGCAGTTGCCGTGCGGGAGTTTACCGGCCACGCCGGTTGTTTGTACAGATGGGAAAATCGGCTGTCCCGCGCTCCGGGCGTCAGGCCGGGACGCCGTACTCGCGGCGGGCGCCCTCGAGGTACTCGGCGACGACGTTCGCCCGTCGGTGGGCGTCCCAGCCGAGCTCCTCACCGAGCAGGTGCGCCACCCGCGTCCCGATCGCCGCGCCGCGGTCGGGCAGCTCCTGGGCGAGCCGCATCCGCCGGCTCAGGACGTCGTCGAGTGACAGCGCGTGCTCGTGCCGCGCCGCCCACACGACCTCGGCCTCGATGTGGTCGATGCCCGGGCCGAGCGGCGCCAGCAGCCCCTCCTTGGCGCCGAGCGCGGCGACCTCCGCGGCGTGCCGGCCGTGACGCCGGACGAGGCGGGTCGCGACCTCGGGCGGCAGGCCGTGATCCGACTGCAGCCCGGCCGCGATGCGATCGAGCTCGGATGGGTCGGCGGCGCCGACGAGCTTCAGGTCGGCCGTGCCGGTCGGCCGCGCCTTGGGGTCCTCCCCGAGCACGCCGAGCGCGGCATCGATCGCGTCCCGGGCCATGACCCGGTACGTCGTGAACTTGCCGCCGGAGATCCGGACGAGGCCATTCGGCTCGGCAGTGACCTTGTGCTCGCGCGACGCGGTGATCGTCGTGCCCGCCGACGGGGCGATCAGCGGTCGCACGCCGGAGTAGGTCCCGACGAGGTCGTCGGGCTGGAGGTCGACGTCGATCGAGCGGTTCACCGCGTCGAGCAGCTCCCGCACCTCGGCGGCGCTCGCGGCCGGCCGGTCGATCGGGCCCTCGTACGGCGCGTCCGTCGTGCCGATGATCCAGTGGCGAGGCCACGGAACGAGGAACACGACCTTGCCCGGGACGCGGATCGTCAGGCCGATGTCGCTCGGGATGCGTTCGCGGCGGACGATGACGTGCGAGCCCTGACTGGGCAGCAGCCGCGTCGAGCCGCCGCTCAGCGGCGACGCGGGATCGGCCGCCCAGGCGCCGGTCGCGTCGACGATCGCCCGGGCGCGGACCACGACCTGGCCGCCGCTCACGCGATCGCGGACGCGGAGGCCCGTGACGCGGCCGTTCTCCTCGATCAGCGCCTCCACCGCCGCTCGAGTCGCGACGACGCCGCCGGCGATCTCGGCCGTCCGCGCGACCGCCAGGGCATAGCGGGCGTCGTCGTGCACGGCGTCGTGGAACACCAGCCCGCCCCGGAGCCGCTGTCGACGCAGCGCGGGAGCGTGGGCCACAGTAGCCGCGACCGACCGATGGCGATGCCGTCCGCCGTCGCGGCTCGCGCCGAACAGGTCGTACAGCGTCATGCCCGACTCGTAGAAGCCGCGGGTGACGACCGGTCTGCCGAACAGGGGGAACAGGAACGGCTCGACCCGGACGAGGTGCGGCGCCAGCCTGACGATCCGGGCCCGCTCGGCCAGCGCCTCCCTGACCAGCCCGAACCGGTATTGCTCGAGGTATCGGAGCCCGCCGTGAATCAGCCTCGACGATCTGCTCGAGGTGCCGACTGCGAGGTCATCTCGTTCGACGAGAGCCGCCCGCAGGCCCCGCGACGTGGCGTCGAGGAGCGCGCCGCAGCCGACGATCCCGCCGCCGATCACGACCAGGTCGAGAGCGCCGTCCGACAGCGCGGCGAACGCCCTCCGCCGGGCGTCGGCGGCGGCCTGGCCGGTCACGCCGACGGCTGTTCCGGTGGCTCGAGCCCGGGGTCGTCGACCGGTCCGGCGTCGCGGCGGGGCCGGGCGATCCGCCACAGCGCTGCTCCCGTCCCGACGATGAGCACGACGATCAGCAGCGGCGTCTTGAAGACGACGCCCTGCGCGTCGGCCGGCAGGAAGCTGGTCAGGATCGCCGCGCCGAGGACGACGACGACGCAGGCGCCGGCAAGGACGAGGACGTCGCGGAGCCCGACCGGCCGATCAGCCACGGTCGGCCTCGGGCGGAATCCCGATCGGGGCGACGAGCACCCGGCCGGCGAGCGCCGCTCCCATCTTCGTGCGCAGTCCGGTCTTGGGCCGGTGGAACGTGATCGTGAGGTCGGCCCGGACCGCCGGATCGGACGGCTGGCCGCTCGAGAGGTCGACCGCGGTCGGGGTGTCGACGGCGAGGACCGGGACCATCGCGGCGCGGGCCCGGTTGACGATCTCGACCGCGCTCCGGACCGGCTCGCGGAGCGCGCCCCGGACCCCGGTCCCGAGCAGCGCGTCGACGACGATCGCGGCCTTGTCGATGCCCTGGCCGAGGATCGCGACGTCGCGGGCGACCGGGGCATGGATCAGCTGGACGCGCGGCTCGCGCTGGAGACGGTCCCAGTTCCGGGCCGCGTCCGCGCTCCGTGGCCGGGACTCGCCGGCGACGAACGCGACGATGACGTCGGCGCCCGCGCGGGCGAGGTGGCGAGCCGCAACGAAGCCGTCGCCGCCGTTGTTGCCGGGTCCGGCCAGGACGACGACCGGGCCGCGGCCCCAGCGCTCGGTGTCGATCGCCAGGGCTCGGGCGGCCGCGGCGGTCGCGGTCCCGGCCTGCTCCATGAGCTTGATGCCGGGGACTCCGAGGGCCTGGGCGCGGCGGTCGGCCCCGACCATCGCCTCGGCGGTCATCGGCGGCCGCGCCGCGGTCGGCGCCCAGCGATCGCGGAGCCCGCGCAGGTCGAGCTCGAACAGCGTCGGGTCGTCGCCGGGGAGCGGCGGCTCGGCCAGCGAGTCGGACGCGGCGGACGGCGCGGGACGGATCGTGGAGGCGGCCATCGCCTCAAGCCTACCCCGCCGGGACGGCGTTCGCGATCGGCAGGCGGGCGCGGAGGAGCGCGGTCCCGTGGCGCTCGACGAGACCCTCCGCAGCGAGATCGCCGAGCGCCGCTTCGATCGCGGCGCGATCGTGCGAGCCGATGGGAGCTCCCAGCTCGACCCAGCCCCGTCCGTCGCGCAGCCGGTCGAGGATCCGGCCCCGGAGCCAGCGCGACGTCGCCGGGAAGGGCAGCGGCGGCTCGGCGGCGGCTCGGCGGGCGTGTCCCCGGGCCGACACATGCTCCGCGGCCCCGGCCGTCGCCGCGTAGCGGCACTCATCCCTCGCCGGGCAGTCGACGCAGCGCGGCGCGGTCGGCCGGCAGAACGTCGCCCCGACGTCCATGAGCGCGTGCGTCCAGTCCGCCGGCCGGGCGCGCGGGACGGACTCGTCGGCGACGCGCTGCAGCTCCTTCGCCGGCAGGCCGTCGCGCGATCCCGTGAGCGCCCGCGCCAGCACCCGCCGGACATTCGTGTCGACCGCGCCGACGGGCAGCCCGAACGCGATCGCCGCGACCGCCCGCGCGGTGTACGGCCCGATGCCCGGCAGGCGTTCGAGCTCCGCGACGTCGCGCGGCAGCTCGCCGCCGTGCTCCTCGACGACGACCCGCGCCGCGCGCCACAGGTTCAGCGCCCGCCGGTTGTAGCCGAGGCCGCGCCAGGCGCGGAGGACGTCGGCCGGGGTGGCCTCGGCGAGGGCCCGGATACGTCGGAAAGGCGGCCAGGAACGCCGCCCAGGCCTCGGAGACGCGGCCGATCTGCGTCTGCTGGGCCATGACTTCCGACACGAGGACGGCGTACGGATCTGAGGTCGTCCGGAACGCCAGGCTCCGGCCGTGCGCGTCGTACCAGCCGAGGATCGCGGAGCGGAGCTCCGGGGATGCCGCCGTCACGCCCGGAGCGTAGAACGGCGCCCTATTCGCCGCTGTTGATCATCACGTGCTTGACGAACGTGTAGTCCTCGAGCGCGTACTTCGAGCCGTCCTTGCCCCAGCCCGACTGCTTCACGCCGCCGTGGGGCGTCTCGGACGCGAGCGTGAAGTGCTCGTTGATCCAGACGTGGCCGAAGTCGAGCGCCTTCGCGACCCGCATCGCCCGGCCGATGTCGCTCGTGAACACCGAGGACGCGAGGCCGTACGGCGTGTCGTTGGCCCACTGGATCGCGGTCTCCTCGTCGCTGAACCGCTGGACGGTCACGACCGGGCCGAAGACCTCGTCCTGGACGATCTCGGACTTCTGGTCGGGGCCGGCGATCACGGTCGGCTCGTAGTACGACCCGGGCCGATCCGGCCGGTGGCCACCGACGACGACCTCGGCGCCCGAGCGGGCACGATCCACCATGCCGGCGACCTTGTCGGCCTGGGCCGGCGCGATCAGCGAGCCCATGTCGAGGTCGTCGGCCTCGGCCGGGTCGCCCCACTTGATCGAGCGGACCTGGTCGGCGAGCTTCGAGACGAACGAGTCGTAGACGTCGGGGCCGGCGATGACCCGGGTCGCGGCCGTGCAGTCCTGGCCGCTGTTCCAGTAGCCCGCGGACTTGAGCGTCTCGGCCGCGAGGTCGATGTCGGCGTCGTCGAAGATCACGACCGGCGCCTTGCCGCCGAGCTCGAGATGGAGCCGCTTCACGGTCCCGGCCGCGATCTGGGCGATCCGCTTGCCGGTCGCGGTGTCGCCGGTGATCGAGACCATCCGGACCTTGGGGTGCGCGACCAGCTCGTCGCCGATCGCCGCGCCCGAGCCCGACAGGACGTTGACGACGCCTTCGGGCAGGTGCTCGCCGAGGATCTCGGCGAACTTCAGCGCGGTGAGCGGCGTCCGGATCGACGGCTTGAGGACGACCGTGTTGCCGGTCGCGAGCGCCGGGCCCAGCTTCCACGTCGCCATGTAGAGCGGGTAGTTCCACGGCGCGATCGAGGCGACGACGCCGATCGGGTCGCGCCGAATCATCGAGGTGTGGCCGGCGAGGTACTCGGTGACCGCGAGGCCGTCCATGACCCGCGAGGCGCCGGCGAAGAACCGGAAGAGGTCGGCGCAGACCGTCATCTCGTCGATCGCGGCGCCGACCGGCTTGCCGGCGTTGGCCGACTCGAGCCGGCCCAGCTCGTCGGCCGCGGCCTCGAGCGAGTCGGCGATCTTCAGCAGGATCAGGCTGCGGTCCTGGGGCGTCGTCTTCCGCCACGTCTGGAACGCCGTGTCGGCCGCGTTGACCGCCCGGTCGACGTCCTCTTTCGCGGACGCCGGCACCCTGGCGATGACCTGGCCGTTCGCCGGGTTCTCGATGTCGAGCGTCTCGCCCGACGCCGCGTCGACGAACTGGCCGCCGATGAACTGCTGGTAGGTCTTGACAGCGTCGAGGACGTCGGTCACTTCAAGGTCTCCTGTCGGTGACGGTTTTGGGTTCGGAATCGTGGATGTGCATTGTGCTCCGGGGCGGTAGGCCCGTCGCGCTCGTCGGTTCGAGCGTCCCGCAAGGTGAGCCGTCCGCCGCCGCCGTCCGCGACGGGCGATCAGCCGAGCAGCAGCGCGGCGGCGAGTGCCGCCGCGGCTCCGACGCCGAGCGCGGCGTCGATCCGGCCGAATGAGCTCGTGCGATAGCGCGTCCGCGGCCCGCTCCCGAAGCCGCGGGCGTCCATCGCCAGCGCGAGCCGGTCGCCGTGGCGGATCGCGAGCACGAGCAGGCTGACGAGCAGCCGGGGGTGCCACGAGCCCGGCAATCCCCGGATCCGGCGCGCCTGGCGGAGCGTTGCGAGGTCCTCGCCGAACCGCGGCACGGCCTGGTAGGCGGCGAGCGCCCCGTACGCGAACCGTTCCGGGACGTGCGCCTGCTGGACGAGCGCGTCGGCGAGGCGTGTCGAGTCCGTCGTGAGCGCGAAGACGACGCTCGTGAACGCGATCGCCACGATCCGCGCGGCCAGCCCAATCCCGCCGGCGATCGCCTCGGCAGTCAGGCGCAGCGGGCCGATCCGGGCAACCTCGGTCGATGCCGGGTCGACGTTCGCGGCCGCGAAGACCGCGTTGAAGAACCCGACGGACACGGCGGCGATCAGCAGCGGCGCCGCGCCGCGCAGGAGCGAGCCGGCGGGCAGCCGCCCCAGCGTCAGCCCCGCCAGCGCGGCGACCGCGGCGAGGAACAACGGAGGCCAGGGCGAGACCGTCGTCGCGAGGCCGATCAGCCAGGCGAGGGCGATCGCCAGCTTCGTGAGCGCGTTGGCCCGCCCGAGCGGGCTCTCGAGCTGGCGGTCGGTGACCTCGATCGTCGCGATCACGCCCGATCCCCGACGGCGGCCTGCGGTAGCTGGACGACGCGATCGGCGAAGCCCGCGACGAACCGCTCGTCGTGGGTCGCGGCGACCACGGCCGAGCCTGCCGCCACGCGGTCCCCGACGATCCCGAGCAGCGCCTCGTGGCCGCGCCGGTCCTGGCCGAACGTCGGCTCGTCGAGGACGAGCAGCGCGGGCGAGCGTGTCAGCTGGGTCGCGACGGAGAGCCGGCGCTGCTCACCGCCCGAGAGGAGGTACGGGCTGCGGCCGCCGAACGCGCCGAGCGGCAGCCCGAGCCGCTCCATCAGGTCGTCGACGCCGGCGAGCTCGTCGGGGCGGAGGCCCAGCCGGACCTCGTCCGCGACGGTCGACGCGAGGAACTGGCGCTCCGGCTCCTGGAAGACGTAGCCGGCCCGCCGGGCGAGATCCCCGGCCGGGAGCGCGGCAGGATCCCCGCCACGGACGCGGATCGACCCCGACGTCGGTCGAAGGAGGCCGACGAGCAGCTTCCCGAGCGTCGACTTGCCGGAGCCGTTCGGGCCGACGAGCGCGAGCCGCTCGCCGGCCGCCACGTCGAGGTCGGCGTGCAGGAACAGCCGCTCGGGGTCGTAGCCGAACGTCACGTCGCGCGCCGTCGCGACGGGCTCGCCACCGTCGCCGGTCGCCGTTCCAGTCCCGTTCCGGGAAGCCGGTCGATCGTCCGGGAGCCAGATCCCGGCCTCCGCCAACCGTGCCCGGCTCCGCGCGAGGACCTCTGCCGGGGCGCCGGCGTCGATCGCGGCGCCGTCGGCGCCGAGGGCCAGGACGCGATCGGCGAGGCCCCAGGCGGGAGCGGCGTCGTGAGCGACGATCACGACCGTCGCCGAGCGGCGCTCACGCACGGCGGCGACGCGCTCGAACAACGCCCGCGCCCCGTCGGGATCGAGGTTCGCCGTCGGCTCGTCGAGCACGAGGAGGCCGGGCAGCGGGGCGAGGACGCCGGCGAGCGCGAGCCGCTGCCGCTCCCCGCCCGAGAGGCGGATCGCCCGGCGCCGCTCGAACCCGGCCAGCCCGACGCTCGCCAGCGCCTCGGGCACGCGGCCGCGCATCGCGTCGATCGGCCACGCCCGGTTCTCGAGCCCGAACGCGACGTCGTCGCCCGCCCGCTCCATGACGAGCTGCCGCTCGGGGTCCTGGAACAGCAGGCCGACGACCGCCGCCCCGGGCGTGCCGGGCCGCTGCACCTCCGCCCCATCAACGAGCAGCCGACCCTGCCACTCCCCGGCGACCTCGTGCGGGACGAGGCCGGCGAGGGCCAGCGCGAGCGTGCTCTTGCCCGGACCCGGACGGCCCGACGACGAGGAGGCACTCCCCGGGCTCGACCACGAACGCGACGTCGCGCAGCGCCGCCTTCGACGCTCCGGCGTAGGTGAACCCGACCCCGTCGGCGACGATGCCGGCCGGTCGGGCGAGGGCGGCGTCGCTCAGGCGGGGAAGCCCTCCAGCGCGCCGCTCCGCCGTAGTGCGTTGACGAGCCCGGTCGCGACGAGCGGCAGGATCAGGAGGCCCGAGATGGCCATGAACACGGCGATCGCCGCGAGCGCGGCCGTGTCGTACGTCGCGTAGTAGACGACCGTGTCGTGGACGAACGCGGCGGCCATCGCCGCCAGAGACGCCAGCGCGACGACCGGCAGCGACCAGTTCCGGTAGCGGAATGCGAGGAACACGAGCTCCGCCGCGCCGCCCTGGAGCACGCCCGACACGAGCGTGTCGATGCTCCACTGGCTGCCGAGCAGCGCCGACAGCCCGGCCGCGACGACTTCCGCGAACAGGGCCGCGCCGGGCTTGCGGACGATCAGCGGGGCGACGATCGCGGGCAGCAGCCACGCCCCGTAGAGGATGTTCTGGAGCGGGCCAAGCGGCGCGAGCGCCGACCAGACGAACCCGAACGCCCAGAAGAACACGCCGAAGGCGACGGCGATGACGGCCACCACGACGATGTCACGGGTCCGCCACGCGCCGCTCGACGGCACCGTGCCGGCGGATTGGGTATCGACGGTATCCATCGACGAATACCTCCTGAGAATCGCTTCGACGCCTCCGTCACGGGGACGGGCGGCGTCGAATCAGGTCCTGCTTCCTTCGCTGGTACGAACCAGATCAGGTTCTGCGGGTCTGTGGTCGGGCCACACTCTCAGCGCTCGCGCGCTCCCCGGAGGCGGTATTCGGTTGCGCTCAGCCTAGCACCGAGCGGAGCCAGGCGACGACGTCGGCGATGACCTGTTCGCCCTCGGGCTCGTTGTGGGTCTCGTGGCGGAGACCCGGGTAGACCCGGCGGGTGACGGTCGGCAACGCCTCGAACCGCTCGCTCGACGCGGTCGGGATGAGCCGGTCGTCGCCGCCGTGGACGACCAGCGTCGTGAGCGACAGGCGGTCCGCCGCAGCCAGGACGCGAGCCTGCTCGGCCATCGCGTCGGCGCCGAGGCGCGTCGTCGTGCGGTGGTAGTTGAACGGGTCGGCGAGGTAGCGCTCGGCGACCGACGGGTCGCGCGACAGGATCGTCCCGTCGAACGCGTTCTTCACCTCGAGCGTCGGCGCGAGGCGGGCGAGGATGGGCGCACCGCTCTTCTGCCATCGAGGCAGCGACGAATCGATCGCCGGGGCGCTCAGGACGAGGACGTCGGGCAAGGGCCGCGCCGGGGCGGCGACGACGTACCCGAGCGCGACCAGCGCGCCCATCGAGTGGCCGTAGAGCACGACCGGCCGACCCGGCGCGTCGTCACGGATCGCGGCCAGGCGCTCCTCGAGGTCGTCGTGATGGCGATCCCACCCGTCCGCCCAGGCCCGCCGCCCGCCGGACGCGCCGAACCCGCGCAGGTCGTACCCGGTCACCGCGAGCCCGGCGTCCGCCAGCCAGCCGCCGACGTGCTCGTAGCGACCAGAATGCTCGGCGAGCCCGTGGACGAGCAGGATGTGGGCCCACGGCTCGCCGGCCGCCGCCCAGTCCCGGACGAGGATCGGCGTGCCGTCGGCGGCGGCCTGGGTCCGGGTGGTGCTCGACACGCCCGGCATCGTACGGGCGCGGCCGCTACGCTGCGCGGCGTGACCGCCTGGACCGAGGTCGGCGACCGCGTCTTCGTGACCCGCTACGCGTTCTACAACCAGAACATCGGCGTGGTGCTCGGCGACGAGTCCGTCCTGCTCGTGGACACGCGGCTCAGCCACCGCCAGGCCGAGGAGGTCAAGGCGGACCTCCGAGCGCTGACAAGGCTGCCGGTCGGCGTCGTCGTCAACACCCACGGCCACAGCGACCACTGCTTCGGCAACCACCCGTTCCGGCCGGCGACGATCTGGGGCCACGAGCGCTGCGTGACGATGATCGAGACGACCGGCGAGCGGCAGCGCCAGGGCACGATCGCGTCGATGCCGGAGCTGGCGTCGGAGCTCTACGAGGTCGTCTTCGACGCGCCCGACCGGACGTTCAGCGACGCCGCGACAGTCGAGATCGAGCCCGGCGGCCGGTCGGTCGAGCTGCGCTACCTCGGACGGGGCCACACCGACAACGACATCGTGGTCCTCGTCCCCGACGCCGACGTGATGTTCGCCGGCGACCTCCTCGAGGCCGACGCGACGCCGTTCTTCGGCGACGGCTTCCCGATCGACTGGCCCGACACGGTGGCGCGGCTCGTGGAGCTGGTGACCGGCGCGGTCGTGCCCGGCCACGGCACGGTCGGCGACCGGGCGTTCGCGGTCCGCCAGATGGCCGGGTTCCGCGAGGTCGCGGAGCTCGCCAGGCTCGTCGACGCGGGCGTGATCGGGATCGACGCCGCCGTCGCTCCGGACGCCCTACCCCGCCGACGCCGCGATGGAGCCGCTCACCCGGGCGATGGCCCAGCTCCGCGGCGAGCTCGACTAGTCGCGGATCCTGACGACCCAGCGGCCGCGGGCCTCGCCGGCGAGGATCCCGTCGAGCGCCGGCTCCAGCGTGTCGAGCGTGACCTCGGTGATCCCCTCGCCCCAGCCCGTTGGGGCGAAGGTCCGTCGCGATCCGGCCCCAGAGCGCCCGCCGCTCCTCGATCGGCATCAGCACGGAGTCCATCCCGAGCAGCGCGACCCCGCGCAGGATGAACGGCAGCACCGTCGTCTCCAGGCGCGGCCCGCCGGCGTTGCCCGACGACGCGACCGCCGCGCCGGTCCGCAGCGTCCGCAGCACGTACGGCAGCGTCGGGCCGCCGACCGTGTCGACGGCGCCCGCCCAGCGCCCCGACTCGAGCGGCCGCGAGCTCTCCGCGGTGACCTCGTCGCGCGAAACGACACCGGCCGCCCCCAGCGAGCGCAGCCGGGCCTCCTCGTCGGGCTTGCCGGTCGCCGCCCAGACCTCGTGGCCGCGCGCCGCCAGGATCGCGACCGCGCAGCCGCCGACGCCGCCGCTCGCCCCGGTCACGACGATCGGCCCGTCGCCCGGGCGCAGGCCGCGCGCCTCGAGCGCCGCGACGGACATCGCGGCAGTGAACCCGGCCGTCCCGACCGCCATCGCGTCGCGCGCCGTCAGCCCGTCGGGCAGCGGCACGACCCAGTCGGCCGGCAGCCGCTCGTACTCGGCGTAGCCGCCGTGCCGGGCGACGCCCAGGTCGTAGCCGTGGGCGAGGACCGCGTCGCCGGCGGCGAACGAGGGCGACGACGAGGCAACGACGACGCCCGCGAGATCGATCCCGGGGATGATCGGGCTGATCCGGGCGACCTTCCCGTCGGCGACCGTCGCGAGCGCGTCCTTGTAGTTGACGCTCGACCAGTCGACGCGGACCTCGACGTCGCCGTCGGGCAGGTCCGCGGCCGCAAACGCCTCGCGAACGCCGCGCTCGACGCGGTCGTCGCCAACCCGCTCGGCGACGAAAGCGCGGAACGTCAACGGGATCGCGGCCACGGCCACAGGCTACGACGCGCCCGAGGCGGCTCGGGCCTTCATCTCACTGGATGCAGAACTCGTTGCCCTCGGGATCGGTCAACCGATTGAAGACGGCGCGTGGCGCGTCGCGCCGCTCGTAGAGCAGGGTCGCGCCCAGCCCGACGATCCGTGCCGTCTCCTCGTCGATCCGGTCCTTGCCGACGTTCAGGTCGAGGTGGACGCGGTTCTCGTCGGTCTTCTCCGTCTCCTGCAGCTCGAACAGGATCCGCCGGCCATGGACAATGCCGGTTCGCTCGTCGACGGGATCGTCGGGGTGGCGGATCGCGAGGATCCCGTCCCAGAACCGCTGGCCGTCGACCACGACGGTATCGGACTCCTGGGCGACGCCGGCCGCGAGCAGCGGCTCGATCATCACCTCGTTGTTCTCGAGCTCGTAGCCCATCGCCGCGGCCCAGAAGCGGGCGAGCCGCTGTGGATCCGCGGCGTAGACGACGACCTGATGATGGATCGGGGCGACCATCAGCGGCCCTCCTTCGGCTTCGACGTCCAGACCGGGTCTTCGCCCGCCAGCCACTCGGTGTCGAAGCGCCCGGCGCCGTGGATCGCGGTGAGCCGCAGCTCGCCGGAGCCGGTATTCGTGAAGCCGTGGGCCTCGCCCGGCGGGCTCACGACGACGTGGCCGCCATCGACGACGATCTCGTCGTCGCCGATCCGGAACGTCGCCTGGCCGGACTCGACGACGAACACCTCGGCGTAGGGGTGGCGGTGGAGCTTGGGCCCGACGCCGGGTCTCGAGTGGACGAGGATCACCGAGAACGGCACGTCGCCGTGCTCGGCGCCGACGAACTCGTGCGAGTGCCGGGACGGGGACAGGTCGTCGAAATCGATGATGGTTCCCATCGCCGCATTGTCTCGCGGCCGCGACCGGCCGTCTGCGTGCCGCCTGGTCAGCCGCGCAGGAACGCGAGGACGGCGAGGACCCGCCGGTGGTCCTCGGTCGTGGGCTCGAGGCCGCAGCTTCGAGAAGATCGTCCGGACGTGGCCCTCCACGGTCCGGAGCTCGAGCGTGAGCCGCTCCGCGATCGCGGCGTTCGAGCGGCCCTCCGCCATCAGCGCCAAGGATCTCGCGTTCCCGCGGCGTCAGCTCGTCCAGCGGCGAGTGGCTGCGTGGGCGCCCGAGCAGCCTCGCCACCACCTCGGGATCGATGACCGAGCCGCCCGCGGCGACCCGGCGCACCGCGTCGGCGAGGTCGTCGAGCTTCATCACCCGCTGCTTGAGCAGGTAGCCGACGCCGGCCGGATCGTCCCGGATCAGGTCGACCGCGTAGCGAGTCTCGACGTATTGCGAGAGGACGAGGATCGCGATGGTCGGATGGTCCGCCCGGATCCGGCGGGCCGCCTCGAGGCCCTCGGTCGTGTGGGTCGGCGGCATCCGGACGTCGACGACCGCGAGGTCCGGGCGCTCGCGATCGACGAGGGCCAGCAGGCCGGGCACGTCATCGGCCTGGCCGACGACCTCGAAGCCGGAGGCGGCGAGAGCCGCCGCGAGGGCCTCGCGGAGGAGGACGGCATCGTCGGCGAGGACGATCCGGATCCGTTGCTGGGGCGCGCTCAAGGGGTGCGTGTCGGGCTCGTCGGAGACGGAGGCGGAGGTCGGTATTGGAAGCGAATTGAGTCGACGATCTGTTTTCCCGTCGGCATCCAGTCGTCGCCGCTCCAGAGCTCGAACACGATCGTCTGTCCGTCGACATCGAGGATCGCGATTGGAAGCCAGCCATCCCCATAAACCTGGATGGCGGCGCCCTCGCCCGCGAGCCGACGTGTCTCGCCACAGGTACAGCCATCTCGGGCCAGCGGGGCACACCACATCGTTGCCGACGGCCAGATCGACGCGCACTGCCTGGCGGCGATCGACAGTCATGGACCCCATTGGTTTGACGTGGAGGCCGTCGACAGATTGGAGGTAAGCCAACAGGCCATCGACGCCGGGCTGCCGCGGGACGACCGCGCCGGGCAGGCTCACCGGGCTTCCAAGGGCATTGGACCTCCAGCACCTCGTCGACCGCCCAGATCGAGAGACCAGCTGCTGCCGCCCGGAGAGACGAAGACCTGCAGATGATCCGACTTCGGATCGAGCCGGCACGTTGGCGCCGGCGGGGATGATGTAGTCGAATGGGCGGACGAAATCGTCCGCTCGCCCGGGGACCGGACGCGCCTCGAATACCGGCACGGCGGCCAAGGCGACCACAAGGATGGCGGCGGCCGCGACCATGATCAGGAACACGCGGACTCGAGAGGCGCGCGCGCCCGCGCAGGCGTGGGACGGCTCGAGCCTCCGGCACGGCGCGGACGCGGGCGAGTGCCGAGGGATCCGCCGAGACCGGAGCGCTCATCGTCGGGCTGCCTGGCGCGACGAGCGGAATCTCGGCCCGGAGGGTCGTGCCGCGGCCTTCCGGGCTGGTGATCGTCAGCCGGCCGTCGACCGCGGCCAAGCGGTCGGACAGCCCGCGGAGGCCCGACCCCTGCTGTCGGATCGGCGCCGCCGCGGCCGTCGTCGTCGACGGTCACGACGAGCCGGCCGTCCTCCTCGACCGCCGCCACCCGGGCCTCGTTCGCCTCCGCGTAGCGGGCGACGTTCGTGAGCGCCTCGGCGACGACGAAGTAGGCCGTCGCCTCGACGCTCGGGTCGAAGCGCCGCTCGGGGATGTCGACCGTGACCGGCAGCGGCGTCCGCTCGGCGAGGGCGTCGACGGCGGCCCGCAGGCCGGCCTCGGTCAGGATCGTCGGGTGGACGCCGCGGGCGAGGCCGCGGACCTCGCCGATCGCGGTCTGCAGCTCGCCGGTCGCCTCCTCGAGCAGGGCCGCCGCCTCCGGTGTCGTCTTGCTGGCGACCTGGAGCCGCAGCGCCAGGGCGACGAGCCGCTGCTGCGCGCCGTCGTGGAGGTCGCGCTCGACCCGCCGCCGCTCGGCGTCGGCCGCCTCGACGATCCGGGCCCGCGACGCCCGGACCTCCTCGAGCTGGGCCCGGACCTCGGCCGCCAGGCGCTCGTTCTCGAGGGCCAGCCGGGCCGCGTTGCCGACCGCTTCGACGAGGCCCGGGTCCTCCGCCTCGATCGCCGGATCGTGGACGAGGACGCCGAGGAGCTCGTCCTCGCGCTCGAGCCGGGTGACGGTCCGGGACGGGTCGCCGACGGGCAGCTCGACCGGCTGGCCCGAGGCGTCGACGAACCCCGATCCCGACGGGGCGGCGAAGGCCAGCTCCAGCGATGGATCGTCGAGCGCCCTCGCGAGCACGTCGCGGAGGCCGCCGACCGGCACCCCGCGGCCGAGCTCGACGACCAGGCTCGCGACCCGACCCCGGCTCCAGCGAGCGCGAACCATCCCGAGCAGCAGCCCGACCGGGAAGATGAGCGGGGCGATCAGGTGGATCGCCCGGCCGGACGGGCTGTCGAAGAAGGCGATGCCCGGCGCGAAGTCCAGCTCGCGGCTGAGGATCTCGACGACACCGAGGGCGAGCCACAGGGGTACACCGACGACGAGCGGCAGCAGCGTCCTTCGTGCGGCGGGGGCGGCTGCGCGCCAGTGGCGCCACAGGGCGACGACGACGAGCGGAAGCACAATCAGGGAGAAGGCCACGGCGATGGCGTTCCGCAGCCAGTTGTAGAGCTCTTCGTTGGGCAGGATCACGAAGACGTTCTGCACGCAGTCGGGATTGCAGCCGAGGATGCGCCAGTCCCCGACGAACAGGAGCTCGTTCAACGCCCAGGCGACCCCGAGGGCGTAGGCCAGGCCGACGACGACCCGATCGAACCGGTCCCGCAGGTACCCCGAGGGGAATGCCAGCAGCAGCTGGACGAAGACCCCCACGCCGGCCTGCTCGGCGATGCGCGCCAGGCTCCAGACGAGGGAGTTCGGAACGAACATGAGCGTGCCGATCCGCTGCGCCGCGAAGGCGACGAAGATCAGCTTCCAGAGGCGCCCGTGGGGCTGGCGCGCCAGGCTCACGAGCAGGACCACCAACCAGAGCACGCCCGTGAGCGCGTCGCCGAACTTCTCGAGCGGAGAGACGCGGCGGGAACCAGTCATCGTGGAGCGGCGACACGAACGGGTACACCGCCGCGCCGACGATGATCGCCAGGTAGGCGACGGTGACGACGACCATCCGGCCGATCGGCAGGCGTCGTGCTCGAACCTCGGCGGCCGGCGCGATCGCTGCGTGTGCGCTCATGTTCCGACTCGGTCAGACCCTCGACGCGGTGTGGGGCCACATCCTGCCACTGCTCCGTTTGCGCTCATCACCGTGGAGGCACTCGAAACGCGGCGACGCGAGCGAGTGTCCGCACGGACGACTGGCGGCGATGACGGGCCTAGCCTCGGGAGCGTCCCGTCCGCTCGAGGATCGTGCCATGAACCGCCACCCACCTCGTCGTTCCCCGGCCGACATGCGGCCCGTCTTCCTGTTTGCCCTGGCGCTTTACGTGCTCGTCTCGACAGCGCTGGCGATAGTGCTCGGCGCGGCCGGTGCACCGAGCGGGCCACTCCACCCAACACCTGGACTTGGCCTGTAGCCGTCCCTGCGCAGCGAGGACCTGACCATGCACACCGCTGAGATGACCGATCATCGGAGCAATGCGGCGTCGATCGCGACTGGGGGCTCGCGGATTTCGACGATCGCGCGAGTCGCCACGACCGTAATGGCCACGGTATTCGTGGCCGTGGTCATCGCATGGATCGTCGCAGCGAGCCTGGGGCTCGGCGCGGACGGCCGTCGCGGCATTGGCCCGGATCGGCCGCCGGCACCCGACCTCTTCCGCTGGACCGCCAGCGGCCCGACGCTTCCTCGAGGAGCCATGGCGTGGAAGGCGGGGCTCTGATGACGCCCACTCGGCGTCACCGGTCGCAGTTGCCGATGGGCGGGACGCCGGCGAACCGGTCCGCGAGCCACTGTCGTTCGTCGGGCCAGCTGACCACGTAGACGCCGCGATTGGGGGTGCCGCCATTGTCTCGCGGGCCGGCCATGGCCTCGGGGTATCCGCGGAGCAGGACCGCATCGTTGCCGCGACAGAACCGTGCGGCCACCAGACGCATGCCGACGTCCGGTACCAGATCGCCGGTCGCCACCAGGAACGTCGGCGAGGGCAGCCCGATGACCAGCATCGACTTGATCCGCCGGGCCCATCGGGGCACGTCGAGTGGGTTGACAGCCACCACGTCCTGAGCCGACTGGTTCGATACCAGGCCGTCGAACGTGTACCAGCACATTGTCTCGACGTCGCGGATGTCCTCCAGGCCGAGGGGCGTCAGAACGTCCTCGGGCCGCAACTCCGGGTAGGCGACGCTGAAGCCGGCAATGCCCTGCAGGATTGCCGTCGGATGGCCGCTCTTCGCGCCGGCGGCGACGAAATCCCTGACGGCCGCCTCGTAGTCACCGCCGCCCCCGTCGGCTGCGATGACGCCGCGGACGTCTAGATCTGGTGCGTAGACTGACGCTCGCTCGCCGGCCGCCGCGGCTGCGTCCGCGCCCAGGCCATATCCCATCAGGACGACTCGATCGCTTGCGACCCCGCCTAGAAGATCGCGCGCCGCCCGAGCCGCGTCGAGCACGGCGTGGGCCGAGCTGTCGAGGACGGCGAACGGGTACGGGTCGGACGTGCCCCAGCCCTCGTAGTCGGCGAAGGCGACGACGTATCCCTCGTGCAGCAACAACGTCATCAGCCCACCCCACGACCCGTCGATCGACGGAACGTCGGCCCTGGACATGGCGCACATGTCGCCCGAACCGTCGTTGTCCATGCCGAACGAGACGATGGGATAGCCGCCAGGCGGGGGCGGCGCCGCAGGGATCCAGATCGTCCCGGAGACGGCGACGTCCCGGTCGTCGACCGACCGAGAGCGGTAGAGAACGCGATAGGCGCGCCCATACGTCGTTGGGCCCAACCGCTCGAGATACACCAAGGTACCGGCTCGCCCGGCTGGGAGCGGCTGCGGGAGGGCGTAGAAGTCGGGTCCCTGAAACTCGAGCTCAGCAACGCGGGCGGCCTCGGGCAAGGGTGCTGGGGATGCGGGAGGCGGCTGGCTCAGTTCGGGGAGCGCGATCAGCGGACCCGGGCGAGGCGGGGCGCTGCCGACGAGGACGGCCGCGGCCACCGCGAGGAGGAGCAAACCGATGAGCAGCAGGATCAGGAACGCCGGGGCGATCTCGAGACGTCGAAGCGCCCGATCCATCCGATGCCACCCGGGAACGGTCGCCCAAGCCGGCCACTGCCTGGTCCGCTCGATCCGCCCGAGCAGGACCCCGAGGTATGCCGGCGGCTCGTCGCCCGCATCGTCGGCGAGCCAAGCCACGACCTGGAGATCGAAGTCGTCGCGCTCGATCATGCCGGTCGTCCCTCCAACGTCGGTTGATCGAATCGCTCGTCGGCATCGAGGGCGGCCCGGAGCGTCGCCCGGGCCCTGAAGAGGCGCGACTTGGCGGTGCCGACCGGCATTTCGAGCGCGTCGGCGACCTCGGCCAGCGGCAGGTCCAGGTAGTAGTGGAGGACGATCAGCGACCGTTGCTCGGGATCGAGCCAGCGGAAGGCGCGGCGAAGGGAGTCGCGATCCACCAACACTGCCTCCGAGTCGGCGACCGCGGGATGGAACATGTCGGTCAGCTCGATCTCGACGACGTGGCGCCGCATCGATCGCAGCTCGTCGATGCAGGCCCGCACGAGCAGCTGTCTGACCCAGGCGTCGAATCGCTCTGGGTCGCGGAGCCTCGGCAGGCTCCGCCAGGCGCGAACGAGCGTCTCCTGGACGACGTCTCTCGCCCGCTCGCGATCGCGGATGATCAGGCGGGCCGCCGCGTCCAGGCGCCCGATCGAGAGAGCGGCGAGCTGCCCGAAGGCCTCTCGATCGCCGTTCCTCGCCCGGACTACCAGATCGACGTCCATCAGCGCGCCCCGCTCGGCAGGCGCTGCCTGCCATTCACAAGGTACGTCGTCCTATGCTCCGTCGGCTCCGATTGAGTTGCGAACGGAGGGCCGACCGGTTCGTCGCCATTCACCGTCGGTCGATACGGCCCGGCGCTCGGGGTGGCTGAAGAGGCGACACCCTGCCTCAGCAGAGGCCGATCGGGAATGCTCGTCTGGCACGCGTTGTGCGGGAACCCGATGCCGGATCCGCTGCCGTCGTAGAAGAGGTCCGGAGCATTGTCGTGGGCGACGTTGCCGGAGATCACGTCGTCGGTCGGATCGCTTCCGCCGAACGCCGCCGTGCTGGCGACGACGATGCCGCCGGCGAACGGGGTCGGCCCGGTGGGGTGGTTGCCGGTCACCACGTTCCCGGTGACCATCGTGTGGCCGGCACCGGCGAGGGCAATGCCCATGCCCGACGCCGGCAGGCTCTCGTCGCCGCCGGCGCACGCCTTCGTGTTGTCGCGAACGCGGTTGCCCTTGATCGTCCAGTGCTCGGCCGGCGCAGCAGACGCGAACACCACAATCCCCACACAGTTGCCGGTGGACGTGTTACCGACGACCGTTCCGTGCGACGAGTCGCGGACGAAGATCCCAAACAGGCCGCTGTCCGTCGCAGTGTTGCCCGAGATGGTCGCGTCGGCATTTGGCGAATCGCCCAGATAGAGGCCGGCCTCTTGCGATCCCATCACCCGGTTGGCTCGCATCGAGCCTCCAGTCGAGAAGAAGCGGGCGATGCCGTACTCCTCGTTGTCGACCGCCGTGTTTCCGACAATGTCGACATCCCGGCCGCCGAGAACGAGGATGCCGCTCGACTCGAAGCCCTCGACGCGGAACCCGGAGACCGTCACGTCGGTGATCGGGTCGGTGTCGTTGCCGCTGGCGAAGTCGAGCCGCCCGAGCAGGAAGATGCCGGCCGGAATGACGGCGCAGGGCGTCGTCGGCGGCGCGGCCGGCGGCCGAATCACGGCGCCCTGACCCCGGAGGTCGATCCCGTCGGTCGTCACGCAGACGGCCTCTTCGTACGTGCCGGGCAGAACCACGACGGTGTCGCCCGGGTGAGCCGCGTCCACCGCGGCCTGAATGGACTCGCCAGGATGGACGACGATGCCGCCGGCGCTTGCGAAGGTCGCGAGCGGGAATGTCAGCGCGATCGCGACGAGTGGCGCGACGGCCCGCAGGAAAATCAGGCGTGCCATGACATGGATCCTCCCATCGGTGCCGCTCGTGGCGCGCTGCGCCGCCAATGCGATACGGCTCGGCGGAGCCTGCGCCGACCGGGCTCCCCACGAAACGAGGCGGCCACCGATCCCACACCCGGGGATTTCGAGGGCCTGCACCTGCCGCGCTCGTCGGCAGAGCGGCGAGTTGCCCGAAGGCCTCTCGATCGCCGTTCTTCGCCCGGACCACCAGCTCGACGTCCATCAGCGCGCCCCGCTCGGCAGGCGCTGCCTGCCATTCACAAGGTACGTCGGTCAGCTACAGGATACCCCAGGTTCCCCGAATTCGGCGCGGCGACCCGGCGGTTCTTCGCGCCTCGCACGCTTGACGCTGCCTACGAGGTGGGCGACAAAGGTCTCTCCACGAAAACCTGCTGGGGAGAAACTTTCCATGACCGACGAAACGACCGCGACAACCACCCAGGCCCCCGACGACGGGAACGCGCCGGACGCCGTCCTCGGCCTCGTCACCGACGGCGCCCACACGCTGATCGTCGCCCAGTTCCCGACCCGGGCCGACGTCGAGGCGGCTTACAACGCGCTCCAGGAGATCGAGCGGACCTCGAGCCTGAAGATCGACGGCGTCGTGATTGCCGACTGCGACGCCAACGGCAAGGTCAGCCTCGGCAAGGTGACCGAGCACAGCACCAAGACCGGCCTCAAGTGGGGCGCCGTCGGCGGAGTCGTCCTCGGCGTGATCTTCCCGCCGTCGATCCTCGCGAGCGCGGTGGGCTTCGGGGCGTTCGGCGCCGCGATCGGCAAGGCCCACAACGTGATCGCCCGGAAGGGCCTGGCCGACGAGCTCGCGGGCGTGATGAAGCCGAACACGTCCGGCATCGTCGCGCTGGTCGAGGACACCGCTGTTGTCGCAATCCGGGAGGCCCTCGCGAAGGCCGACAGCATCGTCGAGAAGGCGATCGACGAGCAGACCGCGGCCGAGATCGACCGCGAGGCCGCCCAGGCGAAGGCGTCGCTCAACAACTGAGCCGCCGCCCGATCCCATAGCGGACGCGAGGCCGGACGCCCCCCGACGCCCGGCCTCGAAGCGCCCGCGAGTCGTGCTAGCTCACGGCAGGCGGCCCAGCGCGACCTTCGCCAGGTCCTGCATCTGGGCGCTCGTCGGCGCCTGGCCGCCGAGGCTCGAGATATCCGTGATCCCGAAGAAGTCCGTGCCCTTGATGACGTAGATCGCGATCCCCGAGTAGGTCCCGCCGCCGGTGCTCATCGAGCCCGAGACGACGGCCGCGTCGGCGCCCGGCGCGAACCCCGGCAGCTCCTCGAGCTTGTAAGGCAGGCCGGGCGCGTTCTTCTCGAGATCGGCCCTGGTATCGGCTTCGTCCTGCTTCGCCGTTGCCTCGTCGGGCGCGCGGCTCGCGACGACCGTGAACTCGACGCCCTCCTGGCCGTAGCTGCAGGCCTTGACGTTGTTCGTTCCGGTGCTCGCCTGGCCGGCGGTGAACGTCGCGCCGGTGATCGCGCTGACCTCCTGGGCCGTGACGAGCTGGCACGGGTCGACCGACGTCGGAACCGCGGTCGCCTGGGCCGCCTCTGACTCGGAAACGCTGGCCGACGCCGAGGGCCCCGCGGACGCGGACGGGGTGGTCGAGGCCACCGATGCCAGGGAGGGCGAAGGGCTCGCTCCCGTCGAGCACGCGGCGAGGCCAACGATCGACGCGGCGACGAGCGCTCGCATTCCACAGGCCGCGTTCCGGCTCGTTCTGGTCATCGTGGAGGTCCCCCGGTTGGTCGTTGGTCTTGTGTCACGCCATGACGCTAGGCCCCGACCGAGGTCCGAACCAGAGGCGATCACCCCGATCTGTGGCGGTCGGGCGACCGTGTCGACGGATCGGATTTCAGGTTCTTTTCAGATAACTACCGCCTGCGCCGGTTCGCTCGGGTCCATGGTCGGGTCAGACACGTGGGAGGCGCTGAGGCACGGTCCTCCATCCAGGTCGTCTGGACCGTGCGGAGCCAATGACGAGACCCGTCCCGCGTGGGAAAGAGGGGTTGGACATGCGTCCGATTCAGAAGGATGCGATCCGCTCGATCGCTCGCCGCAGGCTGCTCGTCTCGATCGCCACCGTGGCGCTGCTCCTGGTCTCGCTCGGGGCCGGCACTGCGTCGGCGGGCGGCGGCCAGCACGCGACGTTCACCAAGTGGATCACGAGCTGGCCGCAGATGGCCGGCGTCGTCGGCGGCACCGTCGGTGACGGCGAGTTCTCCGGCACGGTCATCGACTACGCCCCGGGCGACACCACGCTCATCACCGCGATCTACCACTTCGAGGGCTCGCGGCACGACTTCACCGCCCGGATGCATGTCGAGCAGACGGGCCTCCACGCCGTGCTCGTCGGCATCGTGATCGACGGCTGGGGTAACGGCAAGCTCGTCACCGGGGCCTACGACCAGGTCACGTGCCAGCATGGCGGGCTCTCCACCGATTGCTTCACGGGCTACCTGGACGTCGGCCGGATCCCCGGCGGCTGAGCCGCAGGAACGTCGAGCAGCCGGGAGAACCGCTCTCCCGGCTCTCGGCGCGTCCGTCGGCGATTGACACTCGGCGCACACTCCGCAGGTGATGATGTGACCCTCACAGTCGGGCAACGAATCGAGGCTCAGGGTTCTGGCCTCGTCGGACGCGAATCCGAACGGGCGTTCCTCCACTCCGTCCTGGGTGAGGAAGGCCCGTTCGTCGTCTTCATCCATGGCATCGGCGGCGTCGGCAAGTCGACCCTCGTCGAGGCGTTCACAGCCGAGGCGCGGGCCCGCGGCGCGGTCGTCCTCGGCATCGACTCCGGCTCGATCGAGCCGACGCCACGCGGCTTCCTGGCGGCGATCTCGAACGCGACCGGCGGCGACCCGACGACCGCCGACGAAGCCGGCCGCCGGCTCGCGAGCCTCGGCGATCGGGTCGTGCTGGTCCTCGATCGCTACGAAGTCCTCCGGCCGATCGACCTGTGGCTGCTGCAGACGTTCGTCCCCGCGCTCGACGAGGGCACCCGGGTCGTCCTCGCCGGTCGTGAGGCGCCGCTGCCGGGCTGGTCGACCGGGATGGGGCAACTCTTCCGGAGCCTGCCGCTGGGGAACCTGCCGCGCGAGGACGCGGAGTCGCTCCTCCGGCGCGAGGGCGTCGACGGTGACGACCTCGAGCGGATCAACCGCCTTGCCCGCGGCCACCCCCTCTCGCTGCGCCTTGCCGCTGCGGCGCTCGTCGCCGGCCCGGACCTCGACCACGAGGCGACGACCGTGACAGCCATCGTCGAAGAGCTGACGGAGCTCTACCTGGCCCGCCTCGATCCGCTCACGCGGCAGGCCCTCGACGCCGCATCCGTCGTTCGGCGGCCGACGCTGTCGCTCATCGCCGCGATGCTGCCGGACGCCGCGCCTCAGGACGCGTTCGAGCGGCTGCGGAGCCTGCCGTTCGTCGAGCTCAGTAGCGACGGGCTCGTCCTCCACGACACGGTCCGTGAGGTCGTCGCCGCGTACCTCCGGGCGTCCGATCCGGATCGATCGCGGCGCTACCGGATCGCCGCGTGGCGCTTGCTTCGCGACGAGGTCACGCGCGCGACATCGCACGAGATGTGGCGCTACACGGCGGACCTGCTGTTCATCCTGGAAAGTCCGGCCGTGCGTGAGGGCTTCTTCCCGACCTCCGAGCACCGCTACTTCGTGGAGCCCGCTCGCCCCGAGGACTGGCCCGCGATGCATGCGATCGCAGTCGCGTGCGAACCGCCCGAGTCCGTTGCCATCTACGAGGACTGGTGGCGCCGGCTGCCCGACGCCTTCTGGACGGCCCGCGACGGCGCCGGGCGAGTCGCCGGATTCACCGCTACGATCCAGATCGTTCAGATCCCGCGAGCGCTGTTCGACGCAGACCCGGTCGCCCGGATCTGGCGGGACGACGTCCGGCGGTCGCCAGTACCGCGTGGTCAGCGGGTTCTCTGCATCCGCGGCTACATGGCGCGCCCCGAGGATCCGGACAATGCGCTCGTCGTCGCTGCGCTCATCCTCAACATGAAGCGCATCTACATGGAGCTGCGGCCCGAGTTGCGCCGCGTCTACAACAGCCTTCCCGAGCAATTCGGACCCGGGTCCCCGTGGACGACGCTGGGCTTCGAGAGCATCCTCGACGCCCCCGTTACGCTCGGCGGAGTGGAGTACTGGGCGCATCTCCTCGATATGGGCCCGGCGTCGGTCGACGGCTGGCTGACAAGGATCATCGCGACCGAGCTCCAGGTCGAGGACGACTCGATCCTCGACGTCGCCCAGCACCAGCTCGTCCTTGGCGACCGGCGGGTGGCCCTGACTCGGCTCGAGTTCGAGGTCTTCAAGTACCTCTACGAGCGGCCCGGGGCGGTCGTCGAGCGGGCGTCGCTGCTGCGCGACGTCTGGGGCTACGACTACGCGGGCGGCAGCAACGTCATCGAGGCGCTCGTGAAGTCGCTGCGGCGCAAACTCGGGGACCGCTCGGTGGCGATCGAGACCGTCCGCGGCCTCGGCTACCGGTTCGCCGCCTCGGCGTGAAATGAGGAGCTAGGCGCCCGCCCCGGCCGCGGCCGTGTAACCCTCGGTGACCTCGGCCTTGTGGGCGGCGAACGCACCCAGGACCATGTCCTTCTCGGGCTGGGGCACGTTGAAGCGGTCGAGCGTTCGCGCCAGCTCGGCTGCCACCTCGTCGAACTCTGCCGGCGAGATCTTCAGATCCCGATGGGCGTTCTCCAGGCCCAGGACGTCGTGGCCCGGTCGGACCGGGGTGTACTCGAACGGTCCGCCGGCGACGTTGCAGACCCAAAGAGTCCGCATGAACTTCAGTCCCGGCAGCCGCCCGAGATCGTTGGTGCTCCACTCAGCGAGCTGCGGGTTCTGGGACTTCTGGCCCACGATCGGGTTCTGGATCAGCGCGTCGCTGAACTGGTCGACGACCGCGGCGATTGCGAAGACGCCACCCAGCCGGTCGTACAGGCTTGCTTCGGCCATGGTTCCACTCTCCCCGTTGCTGGATTCTGCGCTCTCTATTGTTAGCGCACGCTAGTGATACATCGCTCACGGGCGGGCGTCAAGCCCCGGGGTAAGATCGAAGACCACTGGCGAGTGGCCAAGCGGTAAGGCGCCTGACTCTGGATCAGGAGATCGAAGGTTCGAAATCCTTCCTCGCCAGCCAACGTCCGAGCACGAGACAGCCCCGTCGGCGGAACTGCTCGCCACGGCCGCCGCCGCGCGATCGCGCGGCGGCCGTGATCGATCTCCCTAGTGGCCGAGCCTTCGGGCGGTGCCGTCGACGGGATGGCTGAGCGGGATACCCATGGTCGCGAGGATCGTCGGCATGACGTCCGTGGTGTGGAACGGTCGCCCGGTCGTCGCCCCGAACGCGAGACTCGGCGACCAGAAGACCATGGGCACACGCTGCACCGACTCCTGGGCACCGCCGTGGTCCCCGTAGACGCCATAGCTCGTCTTGTCGTGGAGCAGGGCGACGATATCCGGACCGTTGGGCGAGGCCATCGTGTCGACGATCTCCTGGCCGTGGTCCTTCCACCAGTCCTTCTCGGACGTGGTCATCTTGTTGGTGCCGTACAACGCGTAGCCGTCACCCGATCGGTAGTACGCGGCGGTCGCGCCGGGCAGCTCCAGGGCGGCGGCGGCGGCCTGGCGCATCTTGGCTGGTGCTCGATCGATCAGCCAGGCCTCAACGGCAGTGGATCCGTACACGAAGGCGAGATTGTTCGTCGCCCGGAGCGGCGCGAGTGCCGGCGACGGGTTGTTGTACGTGGTCGTGTCGATCGCGGCCGCTCCCGACCCCGCGTCCCAAACGCCGTTCGGCGCGTAGTACCAGTTCGTGTCCCCCGCCGCGGATGTCGGCTTGCCGTGGAAGTTGGCCCCGTACGTTGCCCCATGGTCCGCCGTCAGCACGACCAGGGTTTCGCCGCCCTTGGCGGCATCGACGGCGGCGATCTTCGTCAGGAGCTTGCCCAACTGGACGTCGGCGTTCTCCGCTGCGCACTTGACGTGCGTCTGCTGGGCGCCGGTGGTGCATGAAGGTGGGGCGACATCGGCGTCAGCGCCCCACATGTGCGCCGACTTGTCGATCGCCCCGAGCGTGATGAACATGCCGGACCAATTCTCGGTGCCCATCATCTCGATCGCCGCATCGGCCACCCACGTGTCGCCACCGAGTGTCCCGCCTGGGCCGACGCATCGGTGCCCGGGAAGAACCGGTTGCCGTCCTCCGGGTACATGAACGACGGGAATGCCGCCTTGGTGTCGTAGTCGTTGTTCGAGTCAGAGTTGATGAAGAACCGTCCGCACAGGGTCGGATCGGTCAGATCGGGCCGTCGGATGTAGGTGGGCACATTCTTGCCGACAGGTTCGCGCCATCGTCCGTTTGTGCCGGCGCCGTCGACGCTCAGGTTCCGACAACCGCTCGGGTAGTCCGATGTGACGTTGGATCGCCTGCTGGACAGTCGAACGCCAATGTCCCCGCTGGCGGCCGTCGCGGATTCCACGGCGTACGACTTCTCGCCGACCGTGATGAATTTTGTGCCCGGGTATGCCTCGTGGAGGTAGTCGGCGAGCTTGGGATAGTCCGCGCCGGTCACGAGGGTTCCAAAATCTGCCAAGCTCAAGTCGCCGGTGATGTGCATCGCGTCGGCGCCCTTTCCGAACACGTTGGCCGAATCGCGATACGCCTCGTCGACCCAACCCATGTTCTTCGGGGACTGGCCCGACGTGATCACGTTGTGGGCGATCACCGTTTCGGATGCCATGTAGCCGAGGTATGCGTTCTTGAAATTGGTGCCGGCATCGCGGATCCGACGAAAGTTCGGCATGTCGAATTGGTCGGCGTACTTCGACAGCATCTGGTCGAACAGCACGATCGCGACCCGGTTGGGCGCCGGAGTCGCCGCTCGAACGACGATGGGGCCCCCGAACAGCCCGGCGACCACCAGGATGACGGTTGCCAGGACGGCGAACTGAGATCGTCGACGTGCCACGGACCCCCTCCTCTCCTTGACCGGGCGGAAACTCGGTCAGCTGTCGGCGCAGTCTAGACCTCGGCCGTCGGGCCCCGTTGAACGTCGATGCAGAATCGAGTCCGCGAACCGAAGCGGCAGTGGCACCCCTCGATGAGCCGCCCGGCGGCGGTGCGCCGGGTCACCACATGCGACGGTGCGGATGGGTTTGTTGCTTTCCGGAATCGTGCCATTGGAGCGATGATCTCCGCCAGGGAGGGACCAGCAGCCCGCGTTTGGAGGAGACCATCGATGCTGCCTCGTCCACGGTTCGCGCGACCCACTCGGGTGACGATCCTCGTCGTCGTCACCGCGCTCTCGCTCTCGATGACGGCGGTCGCCGTCGCCGGCGGCGCCATGTCAGTGCCGACGTTCGTGCCGAAGATGGCCGACCAGGTCACGAACCTCGACATCCTGCGGTCGCAGATCAAGAACTACTACGGCACCCCGACCGCGGTGGCCGGCGCCGCCTGCAACAAGGACCTCGCCCCGGCGGCCGACGGCAACTACGCCGCCGAGGCCGCATCGGTCGCGGCCGACGGCGGCCGCTGGCTGTCGACGGGCGATCGCGCCACGTCCAACGCGATGAAGGCGATCGTGCTCGACGTCGACGACACGACCCTCGCGACCTGGAACTACGAGCTCTGCAGCAACTGGGCGTTCGACCCGGTGTACGAACGGCCAGTTCGTGACCGACCAGCGCTTCCCGGCGGTTCCGGGCATGGTCGCGATGGCCAACCAGGCGGCCGCCGACGGCTACGCGGTCTTCTTCCTCACCGGCCGCGGCCAGGCCCAGGAGGCGGCGACGCTCGGCAACCTGACCCACGACGGCATCGGCGTCGACGCCGGCTACCCCGCCCCGACGACGCTGACGAACGGCGAGGACGGCCTCTTCACGAAGCCGCCCGTCGGGTCATACCCCGCCTACCTCGACAAGCCCGAGTTCTGCGCCGCATCGATCGCCGCCAATAAGTCCTGCCCGACGATCCAGTACAAGTCCGGCGTCCGGGCCCACATCGAGGACCTGGGCTACGAGATCGTCGCCAACTTCGGCGACCAGTTCAGCGACTTGACGGGCGGCTTCGCCGACAAGACCTTCAAGATGCCGAACCCGAACTACTACCTGCCCTGACAGTCGAGCCCGCGCCCAAGGCGCGGGCCCGGGACACGAACACGAGGCCCGGACCCTAGCGGTCCGGGTCTCGTTCCTTCGTTGCCCGGTCGATCGTTCCTTGCGGCGGATAGAAATGCCCTCGGCCGCCCTGGCGCGCGGCTCAAGGGTTGGGCACCCGACTCGGGATCAGGAGATCGAAGGTTCGAATCCTTCCTCGCCAGCCAACGGCTGGGCACGATGATGACCCCCCGGCCGAAGCCCGCCCGGGGTCATGTGATTCGCGTGTATGACTCGCCGTGTCATGTGGCCGTGCAGGGTCCGCGCCGTCGGTATTCCGGCGCGGACCGGACCCACCACAGCCCGAACCGAGGCGACCCCTCCTGATCGTTCACAGCCCGGAGGTTGGCCGCGCTCAGACGTCGACCGGTTCCGGCGCTGGATCGAGAAGCGGAAAACCGCACTGATCGATCCCTCGTAGGTGCTCTGACAACGGACGTGTCGTCGCGTCCGCAGGAGGGTGGAGCGTGGCCTATCGAGTGGAGCGGGCCGGGAGATCCGCAACGTGAGCGACCAGGTGGTCGTGGCACTGTTGGGGCGGTTCCAGATGAGCACCGGCGGGCGTCGGATCGAAGGGGTCCACAGCGCCCGACTCGAATCGCTTGTCGCCTACCTGCTCCTCCACCGCGATCGGCCGATCGCGCGCGCGGTTGCTCGCGGTCACTCTGTGGCCCAACTCGAGCGACGCCCAGGCTTTGACGAACCTCCGACGAGAATTGCACCTGCTTCGCCGCGCGCTGCCCGAGCCTGACGCGCTGATCCTCATCGAACATCGCACGGTCCAGTGGCGGTCGGACGGCCCGTTCGGGTTCGATGTCGCGGAGTTCGAGGCCGCGGTCGAGCGCGGCCGACGCGGCGACTCGGCGGCCTTCGAGGAGGCACTCCGGCTCTACGACGGACCGCTCCTGCCGACCTGCTACGACGACTGGATCGGGTCCCATCGCGAACGGCTCAACGGCCTCCATCTGGAAGCCTCCGAACGCCTCGTGGCGGACCTCGAGGAGCGCCGCGAGTACCGCCGCGCGATCCAGCTGCAGCGCCAGCTCATCCAGCTCGATCCTCTCCGCGAGTCGGCCTACCAGACGCTGATGCGAATCGCGGCATTGGCCGGGGACCGCTCGGCCGGCCTGCAGGCCTACCACGCGGCCGTGACGAACCTCCATCGTGAACTCGGCGTCGAGCCCGACGCAGAGACGCGCGCCGCCTACCAGCGCCTTCTGGCGCTCGATTCGACGTCCCCGGCCGATCCAGCCCCGACCGCGGTCGAACCGACTGCCGGGAGCCATCGCCTGATCGGCTCGGCGAACCAGCCGCTCGTCGGACGCCGTGGCGAGTGGGCGGCGATGGTCGAGGCCTGGACGACCGTGGCCCACGGACCCTCGAAGCTGCTGGAGATCCGGGGCGAGGCGGGGATCGGAAAGACCCGCGTGCTCGAGGAGCTCGTGGGCTGGTGCCGCGCCCAGGGGTTCAGTGCGGCTTACACGAAGTCGTACGCGGCGGAGGGCGCCCTGGCCTACGCCCCGATCGCCGACTGGCTGCGGAGCGAATCGATCCGCGGCACGCTCGACCAGCTCGAACCGATCTGGCAGTCGGAGCTCGCGCGCGTGATCCCGGAACTCCTGATCGAGCACCGGGATCTGCCGAAGCCGGCCCCGATGACCGAGAGCTGGCAGCGCAAGAGCCTGTTCGAGGCGATCGCCCGCGCCGTCCGTTCGGCGTCGACGCCGTTGCTGCTCGTGCTCGACGATGCGCAGTGGGCGGATGGCGAGACGCTGGAATGGATCCACTACCTGCTGCGCGAGCAGACGTCGTCGCGGATCCTCATCGCGGCCGGGATCCGATCCGACGACGAGCGTGCCAGTCGCCCGTTGACGGCCCTGTTGATCGACCTGCTCGAGCACGACCAGCTGATCGAGGTCGACCTCCCAGCGTTGAGCGAGCATGAGACGGGGCTGCTGGCCAACCAGTTGCTCGGTTCTGAGGCGGCGGACGACCTCGCGGCGCGGATCTACAAGGAGACCGAGGGGCATCCGCTCTACGTCATGGAGGTCGCCCGCGGCGGACTGGCCACGCTCGACCAACCACGGAACCTCGATCCGTCGGTCAGCCGGCTTCCGCCTCGCATCCTGGCGGCGATCGCCTCGCGTCTCGAGCAGCTGTCCGAGGAAGCGACCGAGGCGCTGGAGGTCGCGGCTACGATCGGTCGGGCGTTCACATTCGAGGTCCTCGCGCATTCGAGCGAGCTCGAGGAGGGGGGCCTGGTCCGCGCGCTCGACGAGCTGTGGCAACGCCAGATCGTCCACGAGCAGAGCCTCAACAGCTACGACTTCGGCCATGACCGGATCCGCGACGCTGCCTACGCGGGCATCGGTCCGCGCCGGCGACGGCTCCTTCACCGGCGGGTCGCCCAGGCGCTCGAGCTGCTCAACGCCACGGATCTCGACACCGTGAGCGCCCAGATCGCGGCGCATTACGAGGCCGCCGGGCTCGCTCCCCGCGCCATCGAGTGGTTCGAGCGCGCTGCCGAGGTGGCGCGACGCGTGTCCGCGAACGTGGAGGCAGTCCGCTATCTTGCCCGCGCGGTCGGTCTCATCGGGCAGTTGCCGCCGAGTCTCGAACGCGATCGCGACGAGCTCCGGCTCCAGATCGCTCTGGCGCCTCCGACCGTCGCCAGTCGCGGCTTTGCCACCGGCGACTTCGCCGTGGCGGCCGACCGGGCCCGGATGCTGGCCGCTACGGTCCGCGACGTCAGAAGCGAGGCCCTCGCCCTCAATGGCCTGACCGCGGCGCAGATCGTCCATGGCGAGGTCCGACGATCGCTCGTGACCGGCCGGGCGTCGCTCGAGCTCGTCGACGACTATCCCGAGCTCGTCACTGCCTGCGAGATGAGCTACGCGGGCTCGATGACGACACTCGGGATGCATGACGAAGCGATCGCGCATTTCGAGCGCGCCGTCGGCGCGTACCTGCCGGGCCGATCGACGATGGCGATCGGGGTCGAGCCCGGCGCGTTCGCGATGTCGTGGGAATCGCACGCACTGTGGCTATGGGGCGCGCCGGCTCGGGCGGTGGAGCGCCACCAGGAGGCGATGGAGCTCGCCACGTCCCGTGGCCCGCACAGCCTCGCGTTGGCCAACGCGTATGGCGCAGTCCTGTTCTACTGCCTGGGCGACGAGGACGAAATGGCCGCCAGGGCACAGGCCGCGATCGACCTGTGCGAGAAGTATGGGTTCGTGTACTACCGGGAATGGGGACAGATCCTGCTCGCCTGGCACGATCGCAACCGAACGGGATCGAATAGCGTGGCCCGGATCGAGACGGCCCTGGAAAGCCTCCGTTCGATCGGAGCGGAGCTGCGCCGCCCACAGTACCTCGCGATCCTCGCCGAGACGCATCTGGCGGCCGGCGACGTCGATCGCGCGAACTCGATCCTTGGGGCGGCCGTCGCCACCGCCAACGCCAACGAAGACGTCTACTGGTTGCCCGAGATCCACCGGTTGATCGCGGAGCTCGGACCGGAGTCCAGGCGGGAAGCCAGGTTGCGCGTGGCGCTCGACCTCGCGCGACGCCACGGCAGCAGATCGCTGGCGCTTCGCGCGGCGGACAGCCTTGTCCGGCAAAGCGCGAGCGCTGGCGGCGAGCTCCAGCATGCGCTCGGCAGCCTCCCCGAGGGCGGCGAGCGATCGACGGACGTGACGGATGCGTTGGCGATGCTTCACCTTCGAACGAGCGTCTGAGGAAAGCACGGAACGAGGTCTCGAACGCTCGGACTCCGATTCCCGAACGCTTTTGGAACGCCGCGTTTTGCAATCTGCCGCCGTTACCCCATCCCCAGAGGAGAAGAAAGAGCACCATGACCACCCAGACCAGACCCGAGCAGCGCATCGACGAGGGCGCGTTCGAAGGGTTGAAGGGGACCTTCCGAGGCGACGTCATCGGCTCGGAGGACCCTGGCTACGACGACGCGCGCCGCGTCCAGAACGGCATGATCGATCGACGCCCGGCGCTGATCGTCCGTCCCGCCGATGTCGCCGACGTCATCTCGGCAGTCGGCTTCGGTCGCGACCAGGGGCTCGACATCGCCGTCCGGAGCGGCGGACACAGCGCTCCCGGTTTCGGCACGATCGATGACGGCCTCGTCATCGATCTCTCGCGCATGCGTGGCGTTCGGGTCGATCCTGTCGCGCGGACCGCCCGTGTCGAGGGTGGCGCCCTGCTCGGGGACGTGGATCATGCGACCCATGCCTTCGGACTGGCCGTGCCTGCCGGGATCATCTCCAATACCGGCATCGGCGGACTTACCCTCGGCGGCGGCGTCGGCCATCTGACGCGCAAGCTCGGGTTGACCATCGACAACCTCATCGAGGCCGACGTCGTACTCGCCACCGGCGAGCTCGTCACGGCCAGCGCCGACACGAACCCGGACCTGTTCTGGGCGATTCGCGGCGGTGGCGGGAACTTCGGTGTCGTGACCTCGTTCCTGTTCCGGCTGCATCCGGTCTCGACCGTCGTGGCGGGGCCGACCCTCTACGCCCTCGAGGACGCTGCCGAGGTGCTCGGTTGGTGGCAGGACTTCATCGCCCAGGCGCCGGAAGAGCTCAATGGCTTCTTCGTGTTCCTGATCGTCCCACCGGCCGCGCCCTTCCCGCCCGAGCTCCAGATGCGCCAGGTGTGCGGGATCGTGTGGACGTACTCGGGGCCGGCCGAAAAGGCCGATGAGGTCTTCGCACCGATCAAGGCGTTCGGCTCCCCGCTGCTGTACGGCGTGCAGCCGCTGCCGCTCCCCGCCTGGCAGGCCGCCTTCGACGGGCTCTATCCGAAGGGCGCCCAGATGTACTGGCGTGCCGAGTTCATGAACGAGCTGTCGGACGAAGCGATCGCGACCCAGGTCAAGCATGGCGCGGTCCCGACCGTCCAGTCGACCTCGCACATCTACCCGATCGACGGCGCGGTCCATCGCGTCGGACCGGGCGACACCGCCTGGAGCCAGCGGGAGGTCCGCTTCACGCAGGTCGTCCTCGGCGCAGATGGCGATCCGGCCAACGCGGGGAAGGTCCGCGATTGGGCGGTCAAATTCGGCGACGACATCCGCCCGTACTCGGCCGGCGGCGCGTACATGAACTTCATCATGGATGAGGGGCAGGAACGCGTCCGGGCGACGTATCGGGACAACTACGGCCGGCTCGCCCGGATCAAGGCCCGCTACGACCCGAACAACCTCTTCCACGTCAACCAGAACATCCGGCCCGCCTGAGGCCGCCCGCGCGACGCGGGCCAAGGACACAAACAGGAGGCCCGGATGCAGATCCGGGCCTCGTCCGTTGTCGGGCCGCCGCTCATTCCTTGGAGGCGGCGGTAGAATGCGCCTCGGCCGCTGGCGCGTGGCTCAACGGTAGAGCACCTGACTCTGGATCAGGGGGTTCCAGGTTCGAATCCTGGCGCGCCAGCCAACTCCCAGCGAGTGTGGTGCGTCCTCGCGTGAGCCGCGACGCCTCCCCCGTGGTTGCAGGAGTCGCGCGTGAGCACACCAACTTCCGGTTCCGCCGCCGCTCCGGACGTCGCCGAGCGGCGCGACTTCATCCGCGAGATCGTCGCCGCCGACATCGCCGCGGGCAAGGTCGCGATCCCGGTCACCCGCTTCCCGCCCGAGCCCAACGGCTACCTCCACATCGGCCACGCGAAGTCGATCTGCCTGAACTTCGGCATCGCCCAGGAGCTCGGCGGCCGCTGCCACCTCCGGTTCGACGACACGAACCCCGAGAAGGAGGAGCAGGAGTACATCGACGCGATCGAGGCCGACGTCCGCTGGCTGGGGTTCGACTGGGGCGAGCACCTCCACCACGCGTCCGACTACTTCGAGCAGCTGTACGCCTGGGCCGTCCACCTCGTCGAGCAGGGGCTCGCCTTCGTCGACGACCAGACCGCGGACGAGATCCGCGAGACGCGCGGCACGCTCACCGCGCCGGGCACGAACTCGCCGTTCCGGGACCGGGCGGTCGAGGAGAACCTCGACCTGTTCGCGCGGATGCGCGCCGGCGAGTTCCCGAACGGCGCACGCGTCCTCCGGGCGAAGATCGACATGACCTCGCCGAACATCAACCTCCGCGACCCGGTCCTCTACCGGATCGTCCACGCGAGCCACCCACGGACCGGCGACGCGTGGTGCGTCTACCCGACCTACGACTTCGCCCACGGCCAGTCCGACGCGATCGAGGGCGTGACCCACTCGATCTGCACGCTCGAGTTCGAGGCCCACCGCCCGCTCTACGACTGGCTCATCGAGCACCTGCCGGTCCCGTCCCGGCCCCACCAGTACGAGTTCGCCCGCCTCAACCTGACCTACACCGTGCTCTCGAAGCGCTTCCTGCTGCGCCTCGTCAGCGAGGGCCACGTCCGGGGCTGGGACGACCCGCGGATGCCGACGGTCTCCGGGCTGCGCCGGCGAGGCTTCCCGGCCGAGGGCATCCGCGACTTCGCCGCCGCGATCGGCGTCGCCAAGACCGACAGCGTGATCGAGGTCGAGGTGCTCGAGCACGCGGTCCGCGACGTGCTCAACCGGACCGCGCCGCGGAGGTTCGCGGTCCTCGACCCGCTGAAGGTCGTCATCGAGAACTACCCCGAGGGCCAGGCCGAGACGGTGGAGGTCCCCAACAACCCGGAGGATCCGTCGGCCGGGACGCGGAGCGTGCCGTTCGGGCGCGAGCTGTGGATCGAGCGCGACGACTTCATCGAGGACCCGCCGCCGAAGTTCTTCCGGCTGGCGCCGGGCCGCGAGGTCCGCCTCCGGGCGGCGTACTTCGTGACGTGCACCGAGGTCGTCAAGGACGCCGAAGGAAGGATCGTCGAGCTCCGCTGCACCTACGACCCAGCGACGCGCGGTGGCGACGCGCCCGACGGCCGGCGGCCCAAGGCGACGCTCCACTGGCTCTCGGCGGGCGACGCGGTGCCGGCCGAGGTCCGCCTCTACGACCACCTCTTCGGCCGGCCCGACCCGGGCGCCGGCGGCCGAGACCTCATCGAGGACCTCAACCCGCGGTCGGAGACCGTGCTGACGACCGCGTTCGTCGAGCCGAGCCTCGTCGACGCGCCGATCGGCGAGGCCGTCCAGTTCGAGCGGCTGGGCTACTTCACGCCGGATCCGGATTCGGCCCCGGGCCGGCTCGTGTTCGACCGGACGATCACGCTCAAGGACACGTGGGCCAAGGTCCAGGGAGCCGCGAAGGCGAGCCCGCCCGGCTAGCTAGCCGCCTCGTCGGTCGCCCCGCCGGCGGTTGCGTGCAGACTCCGCAGCCGGCGGGACCTGCTCGCCATCCCCGGCCCATCGGGCGTGTCCGGACCCCACCCTCCACGGGCTTGCACCCGTGACGGGCGCACGAGGCAAATCGACAATCGGATCGGGCGCCGCCACGCGCCGGGCCGCCGGAGGGCGGCAGAGGCTTCCGATGAACCCGAAGAACGGCGATCGACTCGCCGATGGAGGACACACGGGCATGGGGTTCAACCTGCGGAACCGCGACTTCAAGACGCTGCTGGACTTCACGCCGCGTGAGATCCGCTTCCTCCTCGACCTGTCGCGGGACCTCAAGAGGGCCAAGTACGGCGGCTACGAGCAGCCCCGGCTGAAGGGCAAGAACATCGCGATCATCTTCGAGAAGTCCTCGACCCGGACCCGGGTCGCGTTCGAGGTCGCGGCGTACGACCAGGGCGCCCACGTCACGTACCTCGGCCCAAGCGGGACGCAGATCGGCCTCAAAGAGTCGATGAAGGACACCGCCCGCGTCCTGAGCCGGATCTACGACGCGATCGAGTACCGCGGCTTCGGCCAGGAGGTCGTCGACGAGCTGGCCCAGTTCGCCGATGTGCCGATCTGGAACGGCCTCACCGACGAGTACCACCCGACCCAGATCCTCGCCGACGTCCTGACGATGCTCGAGTCGACCGACAAGCCGCTGACCCAGATCTCGTACTGCTACATGGGCGACGCCCGCAACAACATGGGCGACTCGCTGCTGATCGGCGGCAGCAAGCTGGGCATGGACGTCCGGCTGTGCGGCCCCAAGCACCTCTGGCCCGACGCGGACCTCGTCAAGCAGTGCAAGGCCGTCGCCGAGGACACCGGCGCCCGGATCACGCTGACCGACGATCCCAAGGAGGGCGTGAAGGGCGTCGACTTCATCTACACCGACGTCTGGGTCTCGATGGGCGAGGACGCCTCGCGTCTGGGACGAGCGGGTCAAGCTCCTCAAGCCGTACCAGGTCAACAAGGAGCTGATCGCGGCGAGCGGCAACCCGCACGTGAAGTTCATGCACTGCCTGCCGGCCTTCCATGACCGCAACACGAAGATCGGCGAGGAGATGTTCGAGCGATTCGGCCTCGACGGCATGGAGGTCACGAACGACGTCTTCGAGTCGCCCCGGGCGATCGTCTGGGACCAGGCCGAGAACCGGATGCACACGATCAAGGCCATCATGGTCGCCACGCTCGGCGCCTGAGCGAGCCGACCGATGCGCATCGTCGTCGCCCTCGGCGGCAACGCCCTGCTGAAGCGGGGCGAGCCGATGACCGCGGGCCATCAGCGGGCCAACGTCCGGGTCGCGGCCCAGGCGCTTGCGAGCGTCGCGACGCAGCACGAGCTGGTCATCTCCCACGGCAACGGCCCGCAGGTCGGGCTGCTGGCGCTCCAGGGCGAGGCCTACAAGGACGTCGAGGCCTATCCCCTCGACGTGCTCGGCGCCGAGACGCAGGGCATGATCGGCTACCTCGTCGAGCAGGAGCTGGGCAACCTGCTGCCGTTCGAGCGGCCGCTCGCGACGGTCCTGACGATGGTCGAGGTCGACCCCGACGACCCGGCGTTCGGCGACCCGACGAAGTTCGTCGGGCCGGTCTACGACGAGGCCCAGGCGAAGGCCCTCGCCGCCGACAAGGGCTGGAGCGTCAAGCCCGACGGGCAGTACTGGCGGCGCGTCGTTCCCTCCCCCCGGCCCAAGCGGATCTTCGAGATCAAGGCGATGGGCTGGCTGCTCGACCACCAGGCGGTCGTCATCTGCGCCGGCGGCGGCGGCATCCCGACGATGTACGAGAAGGGCACCGAGCGCCGGCTCGTCGGCGTGGAGGCCGTCATCGACAAGGACCTCGCGAGCAGCCTCCTCGCCCGCGACCTGGGTGCGGACCTGTACGTCATGGCGACCGACGTCGACGGGGTCTACGCCGACTGGGGCACGCCTCAGCAGCGGCGGCTCGAGCGGATGACCGCGTCGGAGCTGGCCGCCATGCCGTTCGCGGCCGGGTCGATGGGCCCCAAGGTCGCGGCAGCGGTCGAATTCGCGTCGCTCAGCGGCCACCGGGCCGCGATCGGCTCACTGGACCAGATCGAGGGGCTCGTCGCGGGAACCGCCGGCACGAGCATCGTCCCAGACACGGAGGCCTGAGTTCCGATGGCATCGTTCGGCGTCCACTCCGAGGTCGGCAAGCTCCGCAAGGTCATCGTCCATCGCCCGGACCTCAGCCTGAAGCGGCTGACGCCTGGCAACCACGACGAGCTGCTCTTCGACGACGTCCTGTGGGTCGAGCGGGCCCAGTGGGAGCACGACCAGTTCGTCGCCCGGATGCGCGAGCGCGGCGTCGAGGTCTTCTACGTCCAGGACCTGCTGGCCGAGGCGCTTGGCGCGAGCCAGGACGCCCGGCAACGGCTGACCGACCTGGTCACCTCGGAATACGTCGTCGGGATCGGGCTCGTCGAGCCCGTCCGGGAGGTCCTCGCCAAGCTGGCGCCGGACGCGCTGGCGCGGCATCTCATCGGCGGGCTGACCGTCGGCGAGGCGGGCCTGGACCTGGGCAAGCTCAAGTCCACCTCGCTGATCGCGGCCGCGCTCGACGACGAGTCGACGTTCATCCTGCCGCCGCTACCCAACTCGCTGTTCACCCGCGACTCGTCGTGCTGGATCTACGGCGGCGTCTCGATCAACCCCATGTACTGGCCGGCCCGCCGCCGGGAGGCCTTCAACATGGCCGCGATCTACAAGGCCCACCCGATGTTCGCAGACCAGGACTTCGACGTACTGGTACCCGCCGCTCGGCGACGACGACCGGTTCAACGCCACCGACTTCGGGCTGGCGTCCCTCGAGGGCGGCGACGTCGAGATCATCGGCAACGGCGCAGTGGCGATCGGCCTGTCCGAGCGGACGACGGCCCGGATGATCGAGCAGATCGCCCGGGCGCTGTTCGAGAAGGGTGCAGCGAACCGGGTCATCGCCGCGGTCATGACCAAGGACCGCGCCCACATGCACCTCGACACGGTGTTCACGCTGCTCGACCGGGACAAGGCGACGGCCTACTCCCAGGTCGTCGATGGCATCCGGGCGATCAGCCTCCGCCCGGGCTCGAAGCCCGGGACGCTCGACGTCCGCGAGGACAAGGACCTGCTGTCGGCCGTCGGCGACGCGCTGGGCGTCAAGAAGCTCACGGTCGTGTCGACTGGTGGCGACGCGTACCAGCAGGAGCGCGAGCAATGGGACGACGGCAACAACGTCGTCGCGCTCGAACCGGGCGTGGTCGTCGCCTACGAGCGGAACACGTTCACAATCTCGAAGATGCGCGAGGCCGGCGTCGAGGTCGTCACGATCGCCGGCTTCGAACTGGGCAAGGGCCGCGGCGGCGGGCACTGCATGACCTGCCCGCTCGTCCGCGATGCGATCTAGCGGGAGGCAGCCGTGAACGAGCAAGCGAGGTATGTCGTGGGGGTCTTCGCGGTCCTGGCGATCGTCCTGCTGCTCCTGCTCGCGCGCGGCGCGGGCGAGCGCGGCGTGCCCGAGAACAGCCCGACCGCCACAGCCCCGGCCGCCGTCGTGATCGGCTGAGCTGGGTGGGGCCCACGCCAGGAGCCGCCGACCGCCAACGATGACCGACAAGACGACGCTGTCTCAGGAGGAAACCACCGCCGACGGCCCGGCCACGCCGTCGCTCCTCGACGCCGCGATCCCGGTAATCACGCTCATCGTCCTGATCGCTGCGACGATCGCGATCTTCGGCACCGACGCGACCGGCGGGCCGCTCCAGGTCGCGCTCCTGACGAGCGCCGTCGTCGCGGCGCTCGTCGCCTTCAAGAACGGCCACTCCTCGGCGCGGGTCCGCGACGCCGCGATCGGCGGCATCTCGTCGGCACTGAGCGCGGTCTTCATCCTGCTCGCGGTCGGCGCGCTCATCGGCACCTGGAACATGGCCGGCACGATCCCGACGATCGTCTACTACGGCGTCGGGCTCCTGTCCGAGACCTGGTTCTACCCGGCGACGGTCGTCATCTGCGGGCTCACCGGCCTCGCGATCGGCAGCTCGTGGACGACCGCCGCGACGCTCGGCGTCGCCTTCATCGCGCTCGCCCCCATCCTCGGCGCCGACCCGGTGATCACGGCCGGGGCGGTGATCTCGGGCAGCTACTTCGGCGACAAGATGAGCCCGGTCTCGGAGACGACCGTCCTGACGCCGTCGATGGTCGGCGGAGTCACGACGAACCAGCACATCGGGGCGATGATCTGGACCTCCGGGCCGGCGGTGATCATCGCCCTCGCCCTGTTCACGTTCATCGGCCTGTCGAACGCGACGACCGGCTCCGGGTTCGACCCAACGACCGCCCAGGCGGCGCTCGCGAACGAGTTCTGGATCTCGCCGCTCAACCTCCTGCCGATGGTCCTGCTGATCGTGCTCTCGGTCCGGCGAGCGCCGCCGTTCCTGTCGATCTTCGCTAGCGCGCTGTTCGCCGGGATCCTCGCCTGCTTCACCCAGACCGACGTCGTGACGACCTTCGTCGGCCGGCCCGAGCTCAACCCCGTCGCGACCGCGTTCGCCGGGATCTCCGACGCGATGGCCAATGGCTTCCGCCTCGAGACCGGCAACGCGACGATCGACGCCCTGTTCTCGCGGGGCGGGATGTCGTCGATGCTCTTCACGATCTGGCTGGTCCTCGGCGCCCTCTCGTTCGCCGCGGTCATGGAGGACGCCGGGTTCCTCGCCCGGCTCATCCAGCCGGTCCTCGCCAGGGCCAAATCGACCGGCCGCCTGATCGCCGCGGTCATCGGGACCTCGATCGGGCTCAACGTCGTGGCCGGCGACCAGTACGTCGCGATCGTCATGCCGAGCCGCGTCTACCGGGCCGAGTTCGCCAAGCGCGGCATCGCCCCCCGGATGCTGTCGCGGGCCGTCGAGGATTCGGGCACGGTCACGTCGCCGCTCGTGCCTTGGAACAGCTGCGGCGCGTACATGGCGGGTGTCCTCGGGATCGCGACGTTCTCGTATCTGCCCTACTGCTTCTTCAACATCGCCAGCCCGATCATCTCGCTGCTGTATGGGTTCACCGGGTTCAGGATCGAGCACGTGCCGCCGGCCGACGATCCGGGCACCGCCGGGGTCGTGGCGCCCACGACGCTCGAACGACCAGCCATAGAGGGAGGAGCCGGATGACCGCCGCCGCGACCGCATCGCCGGAGCCGGGAGAGGGACGCGGGTTCGCCCTGCCGTCGGCGTACACGATCCTCTTCGTCCTCATCGTGATCATGGCGGCGCTGACGTACGTGATCCCGGCTGGCAAATACGACCTCAACGCCGACGGCGAACCGATCCCGGGCAGCTACCACCGGGTCGACCAGAACCCCCAGCGGATCCTCGTCGACTCGCTGCTCGCCCCGATCAATGGCCTCTACGGCATCGAGGGCGAGGACGGTTCGATTAGCGTCTGGAACAGCGGTGAGTTGTTCGGCGCCATCGACGTCGCGCTGTTCATCCTCGTGATCGGCGGGTTCCTCGGGGTCACGATGAAGACCGGCGCGATCCAGGCGGGGATTGGCCGAATCGTGTCCCGCCTGATCGGTCGTGAGCGCCTGATGATCCCGATTCTGATGATCGTCTTCGCGATTGGCGGGACGACCTACGGCATGGCCGAGGAGAGCCTGGCGTTCTACGCGCTGATCATCACCGTGATGATCGCGGCTGGCTACGACTCTCTGGTCGCGGCGTCGATCCTGCTGCTCGGATGCGGGATCGGGGTGCTCGGCTCGACGATCAACCCGTTCGCGACGGGCATCGCCTCGGGCTTCGCGGGCGTCTCGATCGAGGAGGGAATCGTCGGCCGGCTGGTGATCCTGATCGTCGGGACCGCGATCGGGATCGTCTTCGTGATGCGGTACGCCGCCCGGGTCAGGGCCGATCCCACGGCATCGCTCGTCTACTCCGTCAAGGCCGAGAACGAGGCGCAGTTCCAAACCGCGGAAACGGACGAAGAGAAGGCCGGCATGACCGGCGCTCAGAAGATCGTCCTGCTGCTGTTCGCCCTGGCGTTCGTGACGATGATCTACGGCGTCATCCCGTGGGAGGACCTGGGCATCGGCCTGCCAACGCTGTGGTGGTGGTTCCCGGAGATGACCGCCTCGTTCCTGTTCTTCACGATCCTCATCGGACTCGTCGCCCGGATGTCGGAGAACTCGTTCACCGGAACGTTCGTCGACGGGGCGCGCGACCTCCTGGGCGTGGCCCTGATCATCGGCATCGCCCGAGGGATCACGGTGATCATGACGAACGGCCTCATCACCGACACCGTCCTCAACTGCGGCCGAGCAGGCGGTCGGAGGCCTCGGCGGCGTCGCGTTCATCAACCTGATGTACGTGCTGTTCCTGCCACTGTCCTTCCTGATCCCGTCGTCATCGGGTCTCGCGACGGTCGCGATGCCGATCATGGCGCCCCTCGCCAGCTTCGCCGATGTTCCGGCGCAGTTCGTCGTGACCGCATATCAGAGCGCCAACGGCCTCATCAACCTCGTGACGCCGACGTCCGCTGTCGTCATGGGCGGCCTGGCGATCTCCCGCGTCGGGTACGGGACCTGGCTGAAGTTCGTCTGGCCGGTCCTGCTCCTGCTCGCGATTCTCACGATCATTGTCCTGACCGTTTCGGTGCTGTTGTGAACCGACCCCCATCCGCCATGCCAGCAAGCGAGGAAAGCACATGACGACAGAGAGCGCGCCGAGCTCCGAGCGGCGCCACGCCGAGCGCTGCCGGCGCGACGGACGGCGGCTCGGGCGATGGGACGGCGTGGCACGCGCTGTCGACCGACGAGGCGCTCCAGCGCCAGTCCGTCACGATCGAGGCCGGCCTCACCGCCGCCGAGGTCCAGAAGCGCCAGGCGAGCTTCGGCAAGAACAAGTTCGCCGACGCGCCCCGGGAGCCGCGCCTGCAGGCGTTCATCCGCCAGTACAGGGACCCGATGCAGATCGTGCTGCTCGGCGCCGGCATCCTGAGCCTCTTCATCCCCAGCCAGTTCGTGACCGGCATCCTCCTGATCGGGCTGACGCTGCTCAACGCCGGCATGGGCCTCAACCAGGAGGGCAAGGCCTCGGCGAGCGTCGAGGCCCTCCAGAAGATGATGGTCGTCCAGGCCAAGGTCCGGCGCGACGGCGCGCTCGCCTCGGTCGCGATGGAGGACATCGTCCCGGGCGACATCGTCAACATCGAGGCCGGCGACCTCGTCCCGGCCGACGGCCGGGTCCTGACGTCGGCGACGCTCGAGATCGACGAGTCGGCGCTGACCGGCGAGAGCCTCCCGGTCCCCAAGCAGACCGCGCCCGTCGCGGCCGACTCGGCCCTGGGCGACCGGGTCGACCTCGCGTTCATGAACACCCAGGTGACCCGCGGCTCCGGGACGATGGTCGTCACCGGGACCGGCATGACGACCGAGGTCGGCCACATCAGCGGCATGCTCCAGGCGTCGACCCAGGAGGAGACCCCGCTCACCAAACAGCTGAACAAGCTGACCAACCAGATCCTCATCATCGCCGGCCTTGCGCTGGCGGCATCGATCGGCATCGGCCTGTGGCGGAACACGCCATTCGACGAGCTCTTCCTGACGGCGATCGCGTTCTCCGTCTCCGCGATCCCGACCGGCCTGCCGGCGGTGGTCACCGCGGTCCTGTCCTCCGGGACGCAGAAGCTCGCCGCGGTGGGCGCGATCGTGAAGCGCCTGCGCTCGGTCGAGACGCTCGGCTCGACGAGCGCGATCAACTCCGACAAGACCGGGACGCTGACGCTCAACCAGATGACCGCGGTCCAGATGGCGGTCGTCGGCCGGCGCTACGCGATCTCCGGCGAGGGCTACTCGACGGTCGGCCAGATCACCCACACCGCCGGCCAGCCGGCCGTCCCGCTCGACCAGCTGCTGCTGCCGATGGCCCTCTGCGCCGACGCCGAGGTCAAGGACGGCAAGCTCGTCGGCGACCCGACGGAGGGCGCGCTCGTCGTCCTCGCCGCGAAGGGCGGCGTCGACCCGCAGCTGACCCGGGAGCAGTACCCGCGTGTCGCGACGCTGCCGTTCGACGCGGCCTACAAGCTCATGGCGACGTTCCACCGGATGACGGACGACGCCGGCAAGGACGTCATCCGGGCCTACGTGAAGGGCGCTCCGGACCAGCTCCTCGCCCGGGCCACGTCCGCCCACGGGCCCGACGGCGTCGAGGTCCCCATCGACCAGGTCCGCGACAACTACATGGCCGAGAACGATCGTTACGGCTCGCAGGGGCTGCGCGTCCTGGCGACCGGCCAGAAGGACTTCGACCCCGCGACGTTCGACGCAAACGCCGATCTCCTCCCGCTCATCGACGGGATCCAGCTGCTCGCGCTCGTCGGCATCGTCGACCCGCCCCGGCCCGAGGCCCGCGACGCGATCGCCAAGGCTCACGACGCCGGCATCGAAGTCCGGATGATCACCGGCGACCACGCGGTGACCGCCGAGGCGATCGCCAGCCAGCTGGGGATCAAGGGCCGCGCGATCACCGGCGCCGAGTTCATCGCGATGCCCGACGAGGAGGCGATGCGCCAGCTCGACGACATCGGCGTCATCGCCCGCGTCGCGCCGGAGCACAAGGTCCATCTCGTGGACCTGCTCCGCGCGAAGGGCCACATCATCGCGATGACCGGCGACGGCGTGAACGACGCGCCGGCCCTGAAGCGGGCCGACATCGGGGTCGCGATGGGCATCACCGGCACCGAGGTCTCGAAGGAGGCCGCGGTGATGATCCTCACCGACGACAACTTCGCGACGATCGTGAAGGCCGTCGAGCTGGGCCGGGCCCTCTACGACAACCTGCTCCGCTACATCCGGTTCCAGATGACCTGTCTGTTCGGGTTCATCGGGACATTCCTCGGGGCGAGCATCTTCAACATCCTCGGCGGAATCCCGTTCCTGCCGCTCCAGACGCTCTGGATCAACTTCACCGCCGACATCTTCCTGGCGATCGGGCTCGGCTACGGCAAGCCGCGCGAGGGCCTGATGGAGGAGAAGCCGCGTCCCAAGACCGCCCTTCTCCTGCCGCGGCCGTTGTTCCTGTGGCTCGTGGCCGTCGGGCTCTGGATGGCCTTCGTGACGCTCGGCGTCATCGTCCTCGAGACCAATCTCCGCGGCGACGCTGCCGCCCACACGATGGGCCTGACGACGTTCTCGCTGTTCCACCTGTTCTATGCACTCGAGACCGCGAACGCCTCGCGGACGCTGTTCAGCAGCGAGCTCATCGAGAACCCGGTCCTCCTCCGGATGGCCGGACTGTCGGTGCTGACGATCTTCCTCGCGACCTCGTTCGGGCCGCTCCAGCGGCTGCTCCAGACGACCGACCTCACGGTCGAGCAGTGGGCGGTCTGCATCGCCGGCGCGGCCACGGTCCTCGTGATCGAGGAAGTCCGAAAGTTCATCACTCGGCGGCGGTCCCCGGCCGCCGCCCCGGCCGTCGCGGCGGCGGCGCCGGTCCCGGCCTGACCGGGCGGGGAGCCGAACCCGCATGGCGAGGGTACGTCCGGGGCGGATCAGCCGCTTCATCGCCGACATGCGTGTGGAGCCGGGCCGCAAGGTCCGGCTGCCGCGCGACTTCGACCCGACGAAGACGACCCGGGGCGTCAGTCGCTCGGAGGCGAAGGCCATCCTCGGGCAGGGCATCGAGTACCTCGCCGAGTACCAGGCGCGGCTCGCCGCCCAGGACGACTACGGCGTCCTCGTCTGCCTGCAGGCAATGGACGCCGCCGGCAAGGACGGCGCCATTCGCCACGTGATGAGTGGCGTCAACCCGCAGGGCGTCGAGGTCCACAGCTTCAAGGTGCCCTCGAGCGAGGACCTCGACCACGACTACCTGTGGCGCTACCAGAAGCGCCTCCCGGAGCGGGGCCACATCGGGATCTTCAACCGCTCCTACTACGAGGAGGTCCTGGTCGTCCGGGTCCATCCCCAGATCCTCGAGGGCCAGAAGATCCCGGCGAAGCTCAAGGACCGGGGGATCTGGAAGCGGCGCTACCGCGAGATCAACGACTGGGAGCACTACCTGACTGACCAGGGCTACCGGATCGTCAAGATCTTCCTCAACGTCAGCAGGGACGAGCAGCGCGACAGGCTCGTCACCCGGATCGACGACGCGGAGCGGAACTGGAAGTTCAGCGCCGCCGACGTCAATGAACGCCGTCACTGGGACGCCTACCAGGCCGCGTTCGCCGACGTGCTGTCGAACACGAGCACGCCGTGGGCACCGTGGTACGTCATCCCGGCCGACAACAAGCCGTTCGCCCGGCTCGCGGCCGGTGCCGTGATCCTCGACACGCTGGTCAAGATCGACCCGCGCTACCCATCGGTCTCGGCCGCGGCCCGGGCCGCGTTTGCCGACGCCCGCGTCGAGCTGCTGGACGGCAAGGCGCCGGCTGCCGCGACGACCGCGAGCAGCGGCGATGCGGCGGCCCGTGACAAGGCCAGGCCCTCGCGGCGACGTCGCTCGTCCTCGTAGGCTGGCGGCCCGCGGCGGATCCCTCGCCATGAGCCGGACGAGCGGCGCGCGCCGCGCCACAGGAGCAGGAGCCCAGCCATGACCGATCAGTCGCTAGAAATCCCCGCCTCGCCATCGCCCGAGGGAGCGCCGCAGCCCGCGGCCGCCGAGACCGCCCCGGCGGCGGGCGGCCAGGCCGCGACCGGCACGCTCGTCCTCGAGCCGCCCGCCCCGGTCGAGGCCGTGCCCTCGACGAAGGCCGAGGAGTCGGTCCCGATCAGCGCCGCCGACAAGACCAAGCTCGACGCGATGGTCGCGAGCTACCTCGACGCGGTGTCCTCGCTCGACCCGCACAGCCAGGCCTTCGCCGACAAGGTCAAGGACATCGGCAAGCTCGGCGACGACGACATCCGGGCGTCTGCCGCGGTCTCGAACCGGCTGCTCGAGAAGCCCATCGCGGCGATGCAGAACGGCGGCCTGACCGAGACGTCGGAGGTCAGCAAGTCGCTCCTCAGCCTGCGCCGCCAGGTCGAGGACCTCGACCCCGCGAAGCAGGGCGACCTGTTCAGCCCCAAGAAGATCCTCGGCCTGCTGCCGTTCGGCGCCGGCGACCGGCTCCGCGACTACTTCGACAAGTACCGCTCGAGCCAGCACCAGATCGACTCGATCATCACGGCGCTCTACCACGGCCAGGACGAGCTCCAGCGCGACAACGCCGCGATCGAGCAGGAGAAGGTCAACCTCTGGACGACGATGGGCCGGCTGCGCCAGTACGCGTACCTCGCCGGGAGCCTCGACGACGCGCTGACCGCCCGGATCGCCGGGATCGAGGCGACGGACCCCGACCGGGCCAGGATCCTCAAGGAGGACATGCTCTTCTCGGTCCGCCAGAAGCACCAGGACCTGCTGACGCAGCTCGCGGTCAGCGTCCAGGGCTACCTCGCGCTCGACGTCATCCGGCGCAACAACCTCGAGCTGATCAAGGGCGTCCAGCGGGCGACGACGACGACGGTCTCGGCGCTGCGGACGGCGGTCATCGTCGCCCAGGCGCTCGCCGACCAGAAGCTCGTCCTCGACCAGATCACGGCCCTCAACACGACGACCTCGAACCTCATCGAGTCGACGTCGGAGCTGCTCCACCAGCAGTCGGGCCAGATCAACGAGCAGGCGGCCTCGGCGACGATCGAGCTGGACAAGCTCCAGAGCGCGTTCAACAACATCTACGCGACGATGGACGAGATCGACACGTTCAAGGTCGCCGCGCTCGACACGATGCAGAAGACCGTGACGGCGCTCTCGACCGAGATCGACAAGTCGCAGGCGTACATCGAGCGGGTCCGGGCCAACGAGGCGCAGGGCTCGCCGATCGACAGGTTGGGCACGGACGCGCGGTGACCGCCGAGCGCGAGCGGGTCCACTGAGCGTGGCCGAGCCGACACGACGCCCGTCGCCCCAGGCCGTCCGCCGCGCAGCCGGACCGTCCGGCCCATCCGACACGGACCAGACCGGGCTCGACCTTGCCTTCGACTGGCTCCAGCGGGGCATCGACCAGCTGGCCGACGCGTCGCGCCGCACCACCGAGGTCGCCCGCCGGCCCGCCGCTGCGGCGGCCAGGCCCGCGGGACAAACGACCGCCCCACAGCGCGTCGAGACCCCGCCGGCGCCGCCGACGGTCGCGGACGCGACCGACAGCGCGGCTCCGGGCGCTCTGGCGGCCGGCCCGCGCCCCACGCCGCTCCTGGACCAGCTCGGCCGGGACCTGACGAAGCTCGCCGCCGAGGGGCTCCTCAGGCCGACGATCGGGCGCGAGGACGAGACGGCCTGGATGATCGAGATCCTCGTCCGCAGCGCCAAGCGCAACCCCGTCCTGCTGGGACCGGCCGGCGTCGGCAAGACCGCGATCGTCGAGGGCCTCGCCCAGCGGATCGTCGCGGGGAGCGTCCCCTCCCCGCTCCGTGGCGCCCGGATCGTCGAGCTGCCGTTGGCCTCGCTCAGCGCCGGCACGCAGTACCGCGGCCAGTTCGAGGAGCGGATGGCCCAGGTCGTCGCCGAAGCGAGCCAGCCCGGGATCATCCTGTTCCTCGACGAGATCCACCTGCTCGCGAGCCTCGGCCGGAGCGAGGGTGGCGTGAGCGCCGGCGAGGCCCTGAAGCCGGCCCTCGCCCGCGGCGACATCGCGGTCATCGGGGCGACGACGCCCGAGGAGTACCGCACGACGATCGCGCTCGACGACGCGCTCGCCCGGCGCCTCACGACCGTCAGCGTGGCGGAGCTCGACAAGGCGGCCACGCGGCCGATCCTCATGAGCGTCCGCGACGCACTCGCGAAGGGCCGCGGCGTCAGCGTCGACGACGAGGCCCTCGACGTCCTGCTCGACTTCGCCGACCGCTCGATCGCGAACGGCCGGTTCCCGGACAAGGCGATCGACCTCATCGAGCAGGCGATCGCCCGGGCGATCGTGTCCGGCAAGATGCGCGTCGGGCGCGACGAAGCGGTAGCGACGACGGCCGAGTGGGCGGCCAGGGCGTCCTCGACGCCGACGCTCGCCCGGTTCGGGCGCGATCTCGTCGGACTCGCCCGGGCGGGGAAGCTGGGCCCGATCGTCGGTCGCGAGCGCGAGCTCGACGCGATCGTCGAGGTGCTGCTGCGGCGCACGAAGCGCAACCCCCTCCTGCTGGGCCCGGCCGGCTCCGGCAAGACGGCGATCGTCGAGGGCCTCGCGCTGCGGATCGCCGCCGGGGCGGTCCCGGAGCAGCTCCGCGAGATCCGGATGTTCGATGTGCCGCTGCTGTCGCTCGCCGCGGCAATCGAGGCGGAGCCCAAGCTCCTCGGCGACCTCCTCGTCGAGGTCCGCCACCCATCGGTCGTCGTCTTCTTCGACGAGATCCACCAGCTGACCTCGCCGTCGGAGAGGGATCTCGCCGAGTCGCTCAAGCCGGCTCTCGCCCGCGGCGAGATCGCCTGCATCGGCGCGACGACCGCGGAGGAGTACCAGGCCCGGCTCGAGCCCGAGACCGCGCTCGCCCGGCGCTTCACGGAGATCCCGGTCGAGCCGATGGACGAGGCGTCGGTGCGGGCCGTCCTCGTCGCGGTCCGCGACAGCCTCGCGAAGCTGCGCGGCGTGACCGTCGACGGACGCGGCCCTCGACGAGCTGGTGGCGCTAGCAACGCAGTACCTGCCGAACCGCTCGTTCCCGGACAAGGGCGTCGACGTCATCGAGCAGTCAGTCGCGTGGGCCCTGACCCACGGCCGCAGCGAGGTCGACGTCGCCGCCGCCCGGGCGGCCGTGGCCGCGATGGTCGGGATGCCGCTCGACCCGACCGAGGGCCTCGCCCGGCTTGCGTCGACGACCCGCGACCGGGCGCTGCTAGACCCGCCGGCCGCCGACCGCCTGCTCGCCCGCCTCGGGGTGTCGCTGCGCGGCCTCGACGCCCGCTCCGAGCGGCCGGACGCCGTGGTCATGCTGTGCGACGGGGCGGCGTCCGGCGCCACGCCACTGGCAAGGGCCATCGCGAGCTCGATCTACGGCCGGGAGACCGCGACCATCGACCTCGACCTGTCGGGCCTGACCGACGACTCGTCGATCTCGACGCTGCTGGGCTCCGCGCCGGGCCTGATCGGATCGGACCGGCCGCTGCCGCTCCACGAGCTGCGCCGCACGCCGTGGTCGGTCGTCCTGTTCCGCGGGATCGACGTCTGCGCGGTGTCGATCCGGGACACGGTCGCGGCGGCGCTCGAGAGCGGCTCGTTCACGGACGCGATGGGCCGCCGGATCCCGCTCGGGGCAACGGTCGTGATCCTCACCGCACCCGGCGTCGGGACGGGCAGCGAGGCGCCGGAGGCGGCGTACCTCGCGGCGCGGCTGGGGCCGGCGCTGATGGCGGCCTGCGACGTCGTGGCCGGCAGTGCCTCCGCCGCGGCCGCCGACGCGCGCGCGGCGTGGATTCGGCACGAGCTCCTCGACCCGCTGGCCGCGCGCCTCGCTCGGGCTGGCTACACCGCCACGTTCGACGACGCGTTCGTCGCCTGGCTCGACGGCCACCTGCCGGCCGACGGCTCGTCCCCGGACACGTTCATGGACGCGTCGGTCACGACCCGCATCGTCGCCGGCCTGCCGAGCGCGCCGGGCCCGGTGACGGTCGGCCTGGTTGACGGTCAACCCGGCGTCAACGGCGGCCGCTGACCCTCGTTCCCAGCGTCCGCCCCCGCTTCGCTGGGTGTCCACGCATCTTGTGGGCCTTGCATGGGCGGAGTAGGGTGCAGCCGACACGGGCGCCGGAAGGGCACATGCCGGCCCCGAACGCTAATTGGAGGCGGGAGAGCATGTCACTGGAAGGGTTCCTGCTCGGGATCATCGCGCTATTGGTCGGGGCAGGGTTCTGCTTCTATGGGTTCAAGTTCTTCCTGATCCTGCTGCCCCTCTGGGCGTTCGTCGCGGGATTCGCGGCCGGGGCCCAGGCGATGTCCGTGCTGTTCGGCGACGGGTTCCTCGCGACGGTCACGGGCTGGGTGATCGGGTTCCTGACCGGCGCCGTCTTCGCGGTCATCTCGTACCTCTGGTTCTGGGCGGCGGTCGTGCTGCTCGGCGCCGCGGTCGGCTACCAGCTGGGCGTGGGGGCGATGGCGCTCATCAACCTCCATGGTTTCGGGGCGGTCGCGGTCGGCGTGATCGTCGGGGCCGTGTTCGCGGTCGGCACGATCGTGCTGGGCGTTCCGCGGGCGCTCGTCGTGGCCCTCACCGCGCTCGGCGGATCGGCGACGATGGTGGCCGGGGCCTTGCTGATCATCGGCCGGATCCAGCCCGAGAAGCTCGGCGACGGGATCGTCGGCGCGATCATCTACGACAACTCGCTGTGGCTGCTCGTGTTCGCCGTCGTGGCGGCGCTCGGGATCGTCTGGCAGCTCCGGATGCCGGCGGCCGAGGAGCTCGACCGGACCCAGTGGCGATACGCCTGAGCTGACCGCGCCGTCATCGGCGCGATTCAACCGACAGAGCGACGGGCCCGTGCCGGATGGCGCGGGCCCGTTGATTCAGGTCCCGAAGCGGTCGGCTGGCCGACTCGATCGGGCCGGCCCGCCGGAGCTCTCGTCGTTTGGTTCGTCAGACGTTCCAAACGTCGACTGATCGTCGGGCGACCGCCGGTCCGGCGACATCTGGCTCGCCGAGCGTTCCAACGGTCGGCTGAGCTCCACACGTGGCCGGTTCGGCGGCGGCTCCGCCGACGTTTGGCTCGCTGGGCGTTCCGCGTCGATCAGGCGACGTTCCGAACGTCGAGGGCCCTTCCCCAATGGAAGAACCGCACCGACACGAGCACGCCGAGCGCGGCGAAGACGAGGATCACGGCGCCCGCGATTGAATTGTCGAGGTTCCCCGCCTGGAACTCCGCGTAGACGACGAGTGGCAGCGTCTGCGTCCGGCCCTCGACGTTGCCCGCGAACATGATCGTCGCCCCGAACTCGCCCAACGCCCGCGCCCAGGTCATCACGAGGCCGCCCGCGAGCACGGCGCCGGCGAGCGGCACGGTGACGTCGCGGAACAGCCGGGCCTCGGTCGCACCGTCGACGCGGGCCGCGTCCTCGAGGTCGCGGTCGACGCCGGCGATCCCCGCCCGCGCCGACCGGACGAAGAACGGCGCCGAGACGAACGTCTGGGCGAGGATCACCGCGATCGTGGTGAACGCGATGTCCATGCCTGCGGCCTGCATCGGACCGGCCAGGACGCCGCGCCGGCCGAACACGAGCAGCAGGGCGAGCCCGGCGACGGCCGGCGGCAGCACGATCGGCAGGTCGACGATCGCCTCGACGAGCCACTTTCCACGGAACGAGCGCCGGGCCAGCACGAACGCGAGCGGCAGCCCGAACGCGATGGCCAGCGCCAGGCTGACCGACGTCGTCGCGAGGCTGAGCGCGAGCGCGGCCATGATCGCCGACGAGCCCGCGACCGCCGCCAGGGCGCCGCTCAGGATCGACCGGGAAATGAGGACGACGATCGGCAGCGCCAGGAACACCGCGAACATCGCGGCGAGGACGACGACCGTGGCGCTCCCCCAGTTGGGGCGTCCGCGCCGCCGCGCGACGGTCGAGAGCCCGCCCGACGGGACGATGCGCTTGCCGACCGCGTCGGTCATGAGGCCGGCGACATGAACCCGAACTTCGCGAGGATCGCCTGGCCGGCCGGGCTGGCGAGCCAGTCGAGGAACGCCTGCGCGGCCTCCTGGTTCCTGGACGCCTTGACGACGACGCCGGCGTAGGTCGCGGGCACGTTCGCCGCGGTCCGGGACGTCGACCGTGTCGACCTTGTCGGACGCCGCAGCGTCGGTCACGTAGACGATCCCGGCGTCACCCTCGCCAAGCTCGATCTTGCTGACGACCGCCTTGACGTTGTCCTCCTTCGTGGCGATGTTCGCGGCGTACTTCGTCGCGAAATCGGCCGGATAGCCGGCGACGCCGGCGAGGTTGGTGATGAGCTGCTTCGCGTACTTCGTGATCGGGACCTCGTCGCCCGCGGCGATGACTTTCAGGCCCGGCTTCGCGAGATCCACCGGCGACGCGATGCCGGCCGGGTTGCCCTTCGGGACGATGATCGTGAGCTTGTTGCCGGCGAAGTCGATCGCGTCGCCCGCGGCGAACCCGCCGTCGACGAGCTTCCTGGGGTTCGTCGTGTCGGCCGACAGGAAGACGTCGGCCGGGGCGCCCTGCTCGATCTGGGTCTCGAGTGCGGACGACGAGTCCGTCGAGACCGTGATGGTCGATCCCGGGTTCGCGGCTTCGTAGGCGGCCTTCGCGTCGTCGAGCGCGCCCTTCAGCGACGCGGCGCCGAAGATCGTGAGCGCGGCCGGCTTGACGCTCGGCGCGCTGCTGGCTTCGACCGACGGCGAGGTCGCCGCCTGGGACGGCGCTGCGACGCTCGGCGACGGCGTGGCACCGCCGCCGGACGAGCACGCTGCAACAAGGACCGCGGTCAGCAGCACGAGGACGGTTCTGCGACCTCATCCACGCGACTCCTTGCGTGCCGGGACCTCGACGATCACGTTCGTCGCCTTCACGACGCAGACCGCCTCGTCTCCGACCTTCAATCCCATCTCGTCGACCGCCTCGGCGGTCATGAGGCTCACCATCCGGTGCGGTCCGGCGATCACCTCGACGACGGCGGCGACGCGGTCCTTCTCGATCCGGGTGACGATGCCGGGGAAGCGGTTGCGGGCGGAGCCGGTCACGATCGGCCGGTCCTGGGCCTGCGACCGCCGCTCCGCGAGCAGCCGGGTGACCTCGCCGATCGGGACGATCCTCTGGCCGCCCGCCGACCGCTCCATCCGGAGCCTCCCCTCGGTCTCCCAGCGCCGCAGCGTCTCGACGGACACCTGCAGCATCTCGGCCGCCTGGCCGACCCGCAGAGACGTGGTTCGCATCGTGCCGTTCATCGCCATAGGTCGGGAGTATGGCGCATTTCGCCGAGAAAGGAGAGGTATCGGAGCGAAATAGCGAGATACCTCGCCCCACGGTCGCCACGCCCCGGGCGGCCCTCCGATCTGGGACGATGACGGCGATGACGAGCCCGACCGACCCGACGGATCTCGGCGTCGCCGACGCGGTCGCCGCCATCCGGGCCGGCCGGACCACCGCCGGCGAGCTCCTCGAGGCGTGCCTCGCCCGGATCGCGGCCACGGACGCCGCGATCGGGGCGTGGACGACCGTGGACGGTGACGCCGCCCGAACCGAGGCGCGTCTCCGCGACGACGAAGGCGCGAGCGGCCGCGAGACCGGGCCGCTCCACGGCGTCCCGGTCGGGATCAAGGACATCATCGACGTCGCCGGTATGCCTACGACCGCTGGCGGGCCGCCGTTCGCACACACCCGCCCCGACCGCGACGCGACCCTCGTCGCACGGCTCCGGGCCGCGGGGGCCGTCATCGTCGGCAAGACCGTCGCGACGCCGTTCGCCTATCGCGACCCGGCCGGCACGCGCAACCCGTGGGCCCTCGACCACACGCCCGGCGGCTCCTCGTCGGGATCGGCGGCCGCCGTCGCGGCTCGTCACGTGCCGGTCGCAATCGGGACACAGACGATCGGGTCGATCCTGCGGCCCGCGGCGTTCTGCGGGGTCGTCGGGCTGAAGGGCGACTACGGCGACGTGCCGCTCGACGGCGTCCTGCCGCTCGGCGCGTCCCTCGACCACGCCGGGCCGCTCGCCCGGTCCGTCGCCGACGCGGCGCTCGTGGAGGGCGTCCTGACGGGTCGCCCGATCACGATGGGCCCCGGGCGACCGCCGCGGCTCGCGGTCCCGCCGGAGCTTCTTGACCTGGCGGAGCCGGCGCTCCGGGCCCATCTCTCGAGCGTCGTGGCCGCGCTCGCCGCTGCCGGCGCCACGATCGTCGACGAGCCGCTCCCCGCGCCGGTGTGGCCGGTCGTCGCGGCCGGCCAGCTCGTCCTCGAGGCGGAGGCCGCCGCCCAGCACCGGGCGTGGTTCGGGCAGCACGGCCGCGGAGTACCCGCCACGGATCGCGGAGCTGATCGAAGCCGGTCAGCGCCACGACGAGCGAGCGATCGCCGCGGCCCAGCGCGAGCGTGCCGCATTCCGCGACGCGGTCGCGCCGTGGCTCGCGACGTTCGACGCGCTCCTCTGCCCCGTCGCGCCCGGACCGGCGCCGGCGCTCGGCAGCGGCACCGGCGACCCGACGCTCTGCGCGCCCTGGACGTACGCCGGCCTGCCGGCCCTTTCGCTCCCGACCGGCCTCGACGGCGAGGGCCTGCCGCTTGCTGCCCAGCTCGTCGGTGGCGCCGGGCGGATCCAGCACCTCCTCGACGCCGCGGCGTGGTGCGAGCGGGCCGTGCGCTTCGACGCTCGACCGCCTCTCGTCGGACAATGAGCCTCGACGCCACAGGAGACAGACCGATGCCCGACCTCGCCCAGATCGACGCCCGGATCGTCCAGCTCACCCGCCAGCCGACGCTCGCCGTCCGCGTCCAGCAGCCGATGCCCGAGATGGATCTCGCCGCGCTGTTCGACCGGTACCTGCCGCTCGTCGGGGCCCGGATCCAGGAGACCGGGGCGGCGGCGGCCGGCGCGCCGTTCGGCCGATACCACCGGTTCGGGCCGGAGCTCGTCGACGTCGAGATCGGCGCGCCGGTCGACGCCTGGCCGGCCGGTGTTGCGGCGCTGGAGGACTGCCGGCCCGGCGACGTCGGCACGTCCGAGCTGCCGGGCGGGGACGCGGCGACGCTCACTCACGTCGGCTCGTACGACGGCCTGAGCGCCTCCTACGACCGGCTCCACGCGTGGATCCACGACCAGAAACGCGAGGACGGCCCCGGGCCGTGGGAGTGCTACGTCGACGACCCGCGGACCGTCGAGGAGTCGAAGCTCCGGACGGAGCTCTACTGGCCGGTCGGCTGAGCGCAGATGAACAAGGCCGACGTCGAATCGCTGATCGACTGGATGTACTGGGTCAACCACCGGCTGCTCGCCGCCGCCGACGGCCTCACCGACGCGAAGTTCCGGGCCCCCTCGAAGGTCACGACCCGCGGCCTCCGCGACACGTTCGTCCACGAGCTCGACGTCGAGTGGAGCTGGCGCGAGAACGTCCGCGGCAAGACGCTCGAGGAGTGGGGCACCGACGAGGATCTGAAGCCGGACGACTTCCCGGACGTCGCGAGCCTGCGGGAGCGCTGGACGAGCGACGAGGAGGAGATGCGGGCGTGGCTCGCGTCGCTGACCGACGCCGACGTGAGCCGCCACGTGCGCTCCGAGTTCACGAGCGACCGGCGACCGCTCTGGCAGTACCTGATGCACATCGTGAGCCACGCCGCCCAGCAGCAGGCCGACGCGGCGACGCTCCTCACGCTCGCCGGCCGCTCGCCGGGCGACATCGGGTACCTCGAATACCTATACGATCGAGAGGGCAGACGCCGCTGAGCGCCGCCGATCCAAGGAGGGTGGAGATGAGCCGACCGATCGGCGTCACCGTGGTGGCGATCGTTCTCGATGGTGACCGGCGTGTTCGTGCTGCTGCTGGGCCTCGAAGGAGCGGAGGTCACGCACTTCGGGCTCGCCGACCTCGCCCCGAACGGTGGCCTCTACGCGACCACGGTGATCATCTCGGGCATCCTCAGCCTGATCGCGGCGTTCGGCCTGTTCACGCTCGCGAGCTGGGCCTGGTACCTCGCGATCGGAGTGCTGATCTTCCGGGCCGTCGCCGACGGGTTCGGGCTCGCGTCGTACGCGCTCTCGAAGACGTATGGCGGCGTCTCGCTCGCCGACTTCGCGATCACCGTCGTGATCCTCTTCTACTTCCTCCGCCCGAACGTCAAGGCCGCGTTCAAGGTCAACGCCTAGCCGCCGGCCGGCGAGTCAGGCGCCGGCGAGGAGGAGCACGCCGGCCACGGCGATCGGCGTCGCGGCGTAGAGCGCCGCCGTGAAGCGCTCCGGAGCGCGGAGTGCCACGACCGCCCCGAGCGCGATCGACGCCGCGACGTCGACGACCCAGAACCACGGCGCGACGCTGAAGCCGGGCCCGCGCGCCAGGCGCAGCAGGACCCAGGCGACGACGATCGCGAACACCGCGTAGGCCGCCGCGGTTGCGACGATGCGGACCGGGCCCGGCGTCTCGCTGACGTCGGGCGAGGTGGCCTGGCGCGCGCCCGCGAACCATGAGTCCATCCGGACCGAGGCGATCTTGACGGCGGCCGCCCGCTCGATCCCCCGCGTCGCGACGAGGTAGTCGACGAACCGGAGGCGCAGCTCGCCCAGCTCCGCGGCGCTCGTCCGCTCGAAGAGGGCCACGACCCGGAACGCCTCGAGGGCGGTCGCGTCATCGGTCGAGCGGTCGCGGAACCACCCGTCGATCGCCGCCCGCGCCTCGTCGGGCTCCATCAGGGTGGCGTTTCGCGGGGCTCGTTCACGCCCAGGGCCGCGCCGATCCGTATCGAGGCGGCCAACGCCCCCCGATCCTCGTTGCACAAGGCGACAATCGTGGTCGCGGCGTCGGGGTAGTACGCGACTCGGGCAGCCACGCCGGGGTCGCCGCCGCCGTGGCCGAGCACGACCACGGCCCCGTCCACGACGATGAGCTCGCAGCCGTAACCCCACTGCACAAGCTCGGTCGACGGCGGACCCTGCGGTCGGGTCATCGCCGCCAGGAGCTCGGGCGAGAGAAGCCGGCCGCCCAGGAGCGCGTCGATCAGCCGGGCGAGATCGACCGGCGTCGTGATCATCCCGCCGTCGGGCATCGGGTTCGCGGTGACACTGAAGATGTTCGTCCGCCACCGGTCGGCGGGCCCGTCGTCCCTGACGTAGCAGACCGCGAGGCGGGCCGGATCGCTGTCGAGCGGCTCGGTGCCGGTGTCGTCCATCCCGGCAGGCCGAAAGACCTCGTCGGCGACGACGGCGTCCCATGGTCGGCCGGTCACGGCCTCGATCACGAGACCCGCCAGGACGAAGCCGGCGTCGTTGTAGCGGACCTCGGTGCCAGGCGGGGCGACGGCGGGCAGGTCGATGAACAGCGGCAACAGATCGGCGGGCCGGCGGGCGTGGTAGCTCGGCAGCCGATCCCAGACGGCCGCGAACGCGCCGGGATCCGAGTCGTCGTCGTCGAAATAGCTCGCCAGACCCGACGTGTGCGACAGCAGGTGGTGGAGCGTGTGCTGACGCGTCAGGGCCGCGGGGCAGTGATCGGCCGGCAGGATCTCGACGAGCGGCGTGTCGAGCGCCAGCTCGCCCCGGTCGACTAGGCGCAGCGCGGCAATCGCGGTCGCCATCTTCGTGACCGACGCGACCGCGAAGCGCGTCCCCTCCCGGACGGGGACACCGTGGCCGCGGTGAGCGAGCCCGCCGACGTACGAGAAGATCGGGGCGCCGTCGCGCCACGCGATCGCGTGGCCGCTGAACTCGTGCGTCCTCGTCCGCTCGTCGAACCAGGCCGCGAGGTCGGTCTGCCAGTCGGTTGCCGGTCCGCCCGTCATGCGCGGATCGTAGACGGCGTGTCACGCGTCAGTGCGAAACCGCCGGCGAGAGGGCCGCGCGGCTCGCGGCGCGGTGACGCTGGACACGGGCCCGGTTGCTGCAGCCGGCGTCGTCGCACCAGCGCCGCAAGCCGTTCCGCGACGCGTCGATAAAGACGAGCCGGCAGTGCGGGTTGCCGCAGATCTCGAGGCGGTCGCGGAGCCGGACGACCTCGAGCAGGGGCGGCACCAGATCGTCGATGAAGCCGCTCCAGCCCGCGGCGACGCTCGCGACCCTGCGCTCCTGATCCAGGCCGAACCGGGCCCGTTCGAGGAGCCGCAGGGCGGCGTCCGTCCAGCCTGCGGCCGGGTCGCGCAGGCCCCGGACCATCTCCCGGATCGCGGCGAGACCGGCGAGATCGTCCGCGGACAGCGGCTCGTCCGGGACGTCCACGCCGTGGTCGGCGAGGTAGCGGACGGCCTCGGCGGCGGTTCGAAGGTGGTCGTGGTCGCCGTCGTCGACCGTGACCCGGGCGAACCAGTGACCGCCCGGCCCGTGGCGGGTGTTCGCGACCCAGATGACGTCGGCGATCGAGCGCCGGGTCGCGAGGCCGACGATCCCCGGCTCGCGCGGCCCGACGCGGCTCATCGGCCGGGACTCAGCAGCACGGTCGGGATGTAGTCGTCCGGCGCCCCGAACGACCCGACGGCGACGACGCCCGGCCCGGCCGCCGCGATCGCGTAGAGCTCGACCTGCTGCTGGATCGGCGCGACGTGGGCCTTCGCCCAGTGGAGCCCGTCGGTCGAGACCCACGACGTCGCCGTCCCGCGCTGGACGCCGACGTAGTTGCCGATCGCGATCAGCTCGCCGTCGGCCACGGTCACGTCGGTCATCCGGATCTTGCCGTAGTACTGGCGCGACGCCTCGCTCGGCGCGAGCGTCCACGACACGCCGTCGCTCGAGGTCCACGCGAGCGCCTCGTCCTCGGTCCGGTCCGAGCCGACGGCGACGATGCCGCCCCACGACGGCGTAGCCAGGGCGATCGCGCGGCCTGAGCCCAGCGCCGCGTCGTCGTGCCTCGTCCAGCTCCGGCCATCGGGCGAGGTCCAGACCGCCGAGCCGGTGATGTCCTGGACGCTGCCGGTGACGCCGGTCGCGACGTAGCCGTCGCCGAGCCGGGCGATCGCCCGGACCTCGGCGTCCACGAACGCGACGGGGTCGTCGGCAACCGGCTGCCAGTCGACGCCGTCCGGTGACGTCCAGAATCGCGCATGGCGGTCGAGCAGCTCCGGCCCGACCGAGCCACCCGCGATGAACCCGTCGGGCGTCGCGACGACCGTCGTCATCCGCTCCGCGACGGAGCCACCGCCGAGGACGGCGACGTTGTGCGGCGCCCAGGCCGTGCCGTCCACCGACGTCCAGGCGAGCGGCGACGAGCCGCTCCGGCCCACCGCGACGAGGTGCCCGTCGGCGCCGACCGCCATCGCGACGGGAAACGTGAACTCCGTGTCGGCGATCGGGTGAAGATCCCAGTTTCGGCCGTCGGACGAAGTCCACGACGTAGGATGCCAGCCCGGATAGACGTAGCCGACGGAGGCGAGCCCGCCCGACGGCAGGACCGCGACGTCGGCCATCATCGCCTGGCCCGGGAAGTGGAGCGGATGGCCGGAGCGGTTGCCGCCGAGCGAGAAGGCGAGCTCGCGCCGGGCGATGGGGCAGCGAACGCGTCGTCCGGCCGCGCGACGCTCTCCGCGCGGCCCCAGTCGAGGCCGAGGACCGGCGGCCCGCTCGGCGCCGGGAGCGGCGCCGCCGCAGCCGCTGACGCAGGGACCGACGGCGAGGTCGTCGTCGGTCCGCAGGCGGCGAGCAGCACCGTGAGCGTGAAGGGTGCCAGGGCAGTGACGGGTCGGTGCCGTCGTCGGGTAACGACCATTAACTCATGATGCTCGTTAGTTGGAGGCTCAGTCAACGACTCTGACACGGGTCCGACACCCGCTGGCTGCGTCCGGTGACCCGGGCGCCCGCCGCGACCGTGGGACGATCCCCCGATGGCCAGATACGAGCTGAACCGCGCGGCCGTCGCGAAGGCCCGCGAGCTGATCGCCGCCCGCCGGTACGTCCTCGACAGCGAGTGGGACGACGCCCAGCCCACCGCGGTCGACGAGAACGCCTTTCTCGACCGCCACTCATGGGCGGAGTACGCGGCGTGGCACCTCGGGCTGACCGCCGGCGCGAACGACGAGACGAAGGCCCGCTACGCGTTCGTCTTCGGCGACTTCCGGCGACTCCATCGCAGCGGCCTCATCGCGTGCGTGTTCCGCGCCTCGCAGTGGCGCCACAAGAAGGTCGAGCTGGCCGCCCACGACCTGCTCCAGGAGCTCGACGCGAAGGCCGGCATCGGCGCCGACTGAGGCTCGTCCGGCGCGTATCATCGCCTCCCGTCACGCCGATTCGGAGGCTCCGATGACCGACACGTTGATCCCCGCGAGGGACGAGGCCGCGGCCGAGGTCGACCGCCTGACGCTCCGGACCCAGCCGTTCATCGACGGCGAGTTCCGCGACGCGATCGGCGGCCGGCGCTACGTGACAGAGAACCCGGCGACGGGCCTGCCCATCGCCGAGGTCGCGGAGGGCGGCCCGGCCGACGTCGATGCCGCGGTCGCCGCCGCGCGAGCGGCCTTCGACGACGGTCGCTGGTCGCGGCTGAGCCCGGGCGACCGGAAGCGGATCCTCATCCGGTGGGCGGACCTCATCGAGGCGAACGGCCGGGAGATCGGGCTGATCGAGACGATCGACGCCGGCAAGCCGATCACCGACACGGTCGGGCTCGACGTCCCCGAGACGGCATCGTGCATCCGCTGGCACGCCGAGGCGGCCGACAAGGTCTACGGCCAGGTGGCGCCTTCGCCGGAGGGCACGGTCGCGACGATCACCCGCGAGCCGGTCGGCGTCGTAGGCGCGGTCATCCCCTGGAACTACCCGGCCCAGATGGCGGCCTGGAAGCTCGGGCCGGCGCTTGCGACCGGCAACAGCGTCGTGATCAAGCCGGCATCGACGACGTCGCTGTCACTGCTCCGGATCGCGGAGCTCGGCGCGGAGGCCGGCATCCCCGACGGGGTGCTGAACGTCGTGACCGGGCCCGGCGACACCGTCGGCGAGGCGATCGGCCGCCATCCCGACATCGACTGCGTGGCGTTCACGGGCTCGACCGAGGTCGGCCGGCGGTTCCTCGCTTACGCCGCGGACTCGAACCTCAAGCGGGTCTTGCTCGAGCTCGGCGGGAAGAGCCCCCAGCTCGTCTTCGCCGACGCCGCGGACATGACCGACGTCGCCGCGAACGTCGCGATCGCGATCTTCTGGAACATGGGCGAGAACTGCTCGGCCGGGTCGCGCCTGATCGTCCACCGCTCACGCAAGGCCGAACTGCTCGAGGCGGTCCGGGCGGAGCTCGCGAACTGGCCGGTCGGCGACCCGCTCGACCCCTCGACGAAGATCGGGGCGCTGATCTCGCGGGGCCACATGGAGAAGGTCCTGGGCTACATCGACGTCGGCCGGAGCGAGGGCGCGCGGGTCGTCGCCGGCGGCGAGCGGATCCTCGAGGAGACCGGCGGCTGGTTCGTCCCGCCGACGATCTTCGACGGCGTCCGCAACGACATGCGGATCGCCCGGGAGGAGATCTTCGGGCCGGTCCTGTCAGTGATCGAGTTCGAGACGGAGGCCGAGGCGGTCGCGCTCGCGAACGACACGCCGTACGGCCTGGCCGCCTCGCTCTACACGCAGGATCTGAACGTCGCCCACCGCGTCGCCCGGGAGCTGAAGGCCGGCGTCGTCGGGATCAACGCCTACTCCGAGGGCGACATGACGACCCCATTCGGCGGCTACAAGCTGTCGGGCTTCGGCGGTCACGACAAGTCGCTCCACGCCCACGACCAGTACACCGAGACGAAGACGATCTGGATCCAGCTCTCCGGCGGCTGATTCCGGGGCACGAACCCAGCCGGGCCGATTTGGGACGCTCGGCCCGCGCCTGAAGGCCGTTCAGCCCGATCGCCACAGGCATCGCGGGGTGATCCTCCTCTTGGAGGTCCGCGCCCGTGCAGACAGTCATCGCCAGCCCCTCGGCCGAGGAAGCTCGACCGGCGAACCCGCCCTACCCGGGCATCCCGGCGATCGTCGACGGCTCGGAGGCCGCGGCCCACGTGGAGTCGCGCCTCGCCGAGGTCGCCTGCGTCTACCCGATCACCCCCTCGACGACGATGGCGGCGATCTACCAGTCGGCGGTCGCGTCGGGCAAGACCGACCTGTGGGGCACGCCGCTCGGCTTCATCGAGCCGGAATCCGAGCACTCGTCGGCATCGGCCGCGGAGGGCGTCGCGCTCGCCGGCGGCCGGGTGACGAACTTCACCGCCGGCCAGGGCCTCGTGCTCATGAAGGAGGTGTTGTATGTCATCGCCGGAAAGCGGCTGCCGGTGGTCTTCCACGTCGGCGCCCGCGCGCTGACCAGCCAGGCACTGAACATCCACGCCGGCCACGACGACCTGATGGCCGTCGCCGACACCGGCTGGGCGATCCTCGTCGCCCGCAACGCCCAGGAGGTCGCGGACCTCGCGGCGATCGCCCGCCGCGCCGCCGAGGCGAGCGAGACGCCGTTCATCGTCGCCCAGGACGGCTTCCTCACGACCCACACGCTCGAGAACACGCTGCTCCCCGAGGACGACCTGCTGCGCGAGTTCGTCGGCGCGCCGCGACCACGGGTGCGCGACCTGTTCGACCCGGCCGAGGCGCTGATGACCGGCGTCGTCCAGAACCAGGACAGCTACATGAAGGGCCGCATCGGCCAGCGGGTCTACACGGATCGCGTGGCCCCGGCCCTCGACGAAGCCATGATCGAGTGGCGCCGCCTGACCGGCCGCGAATACGGCCTCGTCGACGCCTACCGAACGGAGGACGCCGCCCACATCCTCGTCGCGATGGGCACGATCGCCGACACCGCGATCGCCGTCGTCGACCACCTCCGCGCCCAGGGCCGCCCCGTCGGCTGCGTCGCGGTGACCTCGTTCCGGCCGTTCCCCGCCGCGGAGCTGGCGAAAGCCCTCAAGCAGGCCCGTACGATCGGCGTCGTCGAACGGACCGATGAGCCGCTCGCGGCCGCGAACCCGCTGACGCGCGAGATCCAGTCGGCACTCTACGACGCCGCCGCGGAGGGCGAGATGGTCCCGCGGGTCCGCTCGTTCTCGGCCGGTCTGGGATCCCGCGACGTCGCGGCCGGCGACCTCGTCGCGGTGTTCGACCGCCTCGCCCAGCACGGCGAAGGCGTCCCGCGCCATGCCGTGATCGGCATCCGCCACCCGCTCGCGCTGCCGCGCGTGAGCGTCGACCTGCGGCCGGCCGGCGCGTGGAGCATGCGCGGCCACTCGATCGGCGGGTTCGGCAGCGTCACGACGAACAAGCTGATCGCGACGCTCACCGGCGAGCTGTTCGGCAAGACCGTCCAGGCGTACCCCCGCTACGGATCCGAGAAGAAGGGCCTGCCGACGACCTACTACCTGACCGTCGCCGACGCGCCCATCCGGACCCACGCCGAGCTCGATCACGTCGACATGGTCCCGCTCCACGACGTCTCGGCGTTCGGCCTCGGCGACCCGCTGGCCGGCCTCGTCGACGGCGGGGCGCTCTTCATCCAATCGGCCCTGACCGACCCCGAGGCCATCTGGCTCTCGATCCCGGCCGAAGCCCGCGCGGACATCATCGCCCGGCGGATCACCGTCTCGGCGCTCGACACGGCGCTGCTGGCACGGCGCCACACCCCGAGGCCGGACCTCCAGATCCGCATGCAGGGAGTCGCCCTCGTCGGCGTCTTCCTCCGGGTGGCGCCCTTCGCGCGGGCTGCCGGCCTGGGCCGGCACGAGCTGCTGGACGCCGTCCGAGCGCGCCTCGGGCGGTTCTTCGGCAAGCGCGGCGGGGCCGTCATCGACGCGAACCTCGCGATCATCGCCGAGGCCTACGACGGCCTCATCGACGTCAGCGGCGCCATCGGCGCCGGGCTGGCGGCAGCCTCGGAAGGAGCCGACCGATGACTTCGCTGCATCACGACCTCACGGTGGCCGACCGGATGACGCTCCGGCCGATCGTGATCGGCGCGAACGCGTCGCTGAGCGAGGCCGTCCGGCTGATGGATCTGAACGGCGTCAGCGGCCTGCCGGTCGTCGACGCGAGCGGCTCGCTCGTCGGCGTCGTGTCCCAGCGCGACCTAGCCCGCGCCCGGGCGACCGAGCACCTCTGGGCGAACTGGCCCGGCCTGGCCGTCCGCCATCTCATGACGCACCCCGCGGTCACGGTCCGCAGGTCCGTGCCGCTCGCGGTCGCGATCCGGCGGATGGAGCGGATGCGGATCCACCGGCTCGTCGTCGTCGACGACCGCGATCCGGAGCTGCCGGTCGGCATGCTCTCGCTGACCGACGTCGTCCACTCCATCGCGCTCGAGCGGCAGGGTGCCGCGGGATCGACCCATGCCTGAGGTCGCTCTGGCCAAGGACGCGGGCGCGGCCAAGGAGCTCCACGACGCGAACCTCGCGGCGATGGATCTGCCGGTGCTCGACATGGATGCCTACGTCGCGGACTTCGGCCGGACGGTCGTGCCCGGCTACCGCCGTGGCATCGCCGACGCGGAGTTCCCCTCGGACGCCGGCCTCGCCCGGAGCATCATCCCGCCCGGCACGTCGGCGACGCGCGACTTCAGCCAGCTCGCACCGCGGATCCCGGACGTGCTGATGGACATGTGCGTCGGCTGCATGGCTTGCGTCAACGCCTGCCCCGACAGCGCGATCCTCGCCTGCGTCGTGCCGGAATTGCAGGTTCCGCCCGCGGTCGAGACGTTCGCGGCGAGCCAGCCGCAACCGGCCGTGGCCGCCGCCGAGTTGACCCGCCACTTCGCAGCGACCCAGAAATACGGCGATGTGCCGGCGAAGCGCGGCGAGGAGCGCGGCGCCTTCGGGCTGTTCGTCGACCCCGGCCACTGCAAGGGCTGCGCGGAGTGCGTCGAGGTCTGCTCGGCGCTGGGCCACGACGCGCTCGTGATGATCGACAAGGTCGAGGACGAGCCCGCGAGCGGCGAGTCGACGCTCGAGCGGTACGGTCGCGACATCGCGTTCTTCCGCTCGCTGCCGCCGACGCCGGCCGTGTATCGCAATGAGAAGGCGCTGGCCGACATCATGCTCGGCGAGCACGCCCTGGGCTACGTCGGCGGCGCCGGCTCCTGTGCCGGCTGCGGCGAGGCGACCGCCCTCCGGATGGTCGTGGCCGCGACCCGTCAGCTCCACGGACCGGAGTCGATGGGGATCGTCGCCGCGACCGGCTGCAACACGGTCTTCGGCAGCACGTACCCGTTCAACCCGTATCTCGTGCCGTGGACGAACTCGCTGTTCGAGAACGCGCCCGCGGTCGCGCTCGGCATCCGCGCCCGCTGGGACCAGGCCGGCCATTCCGACCGGCGTCTGTGGGTCGTCGGCGGCGACGGGGCGATGTACGACATCGGCTTCCAGGCGCTGTCGCGGATGGTCGCGTCGGGCGCGGACATCAAGGTCCTGGTTCTCGACACGCAGGTCTACTCGAACACCGGCGGCCAGGCCTCGACCGCGTCGTTCGGCGGCCAGGTGACGAAGATGTCGGCGTTCGGCGAGGTCCTCCACGGGCGGCCGGAGCCGCGCAAGGAGCTGGGCCGGATCCTCATGGCCCACGGCGGCGGATACGTCGCACAGACGACGCCTGCCCACCTCAACCACTTCTACCGGGCCGTCATGGAGGCCAACGAGTACCCCGGGCCGGCCGTCGTCATCGTCTACGCCGCGTGCATGCCGGAGCACGGCATCGCCGACGACGCCGCGACCCGCCAGGCGAAGCTCGCGGTCGACTCGCGGGCGTTCCCGCTGTTCACCTACGACCCGCGCCGCGGTCCCTCGATCGCCGAGCGGCTGTCGCTCCAGGGCAACCCGGCGCTGCGCGCCGACTGGGCGATCGGGCCGGACGGCGCCCCCATCGACTTCCTGACGTTCGCCCGGACCGAGGGGCGGTTCGCGCCGCACTTCGCCGCGGACGGGACTGCGACGTCCGAGATCGCGGCGACCCGCGACGAGCGGCTCGCCAACTGGCGGACGCTGCAGGAGCTGGCCGGCCAGGCCGCGGCGGCCTGACCGTCCAGTCAGCGCGGGGTCAGACCGACCCCGAGGGAACCGTTCAGGCCGCCTCGACGGACGCGCCTGCGAGCGCTGCCAACGACCTGCCCCATGCCCGAGCGCGGTCGAGCTCGCCCTCGCGCAGCGGGCCGTACTTGCCGTCGACGACGAACTTCTCGGCCTTTTCGACGATCCGGTAGCCGGCCGTTCGCAGGCCGTGCTCGATGGTGCCGGTCGCGCCGCGGGGCGACCACCACAGGCGGGTCTCGAAAGCGGCGCCGAAACCTCGGCCCGCCGGCAGCGACGCGAGCCAGGACTTGAGCGATGGGTGGGCAATGTCCGGCGGGTTGCCGGCATCCTTGTCGCCGTGGCCGATCCCCTCGCGGGTCTTGTCGCTTGCAAGGCCGAACGCGATCACGGGCGCGCCGACCACCAGGACATCAGCGGCGGCGACGACGGCGGGCGTGGCCTCGTCGGTCGTGAGCGCTCGGGCGCCGGGACCGAAGCCCTCGGCGACCGCTCGAGCGACCGCGGCGGTATTGCCCCAGAGGGATTCGTAGACGATCACAGCGTCCATGCCTTTGACCTCGTACGGTGGTTCGATCGCGCCCAGCGTTGCGCCGGCGCGGACCGTTGGACAGAGGCGAGGGGCCCGCGATGGCAGGCCGGAGGGCCTACCCCGCTCAGGCGACGGCAAGGTCAGATCGTCGTGTTCGCGCGGGCCAGCGCGTCGGCCGTGACCGCCTCGAGCCGGCGTCGCTGCCCGGCCGTCAGGCGACCGCAGGACCAGCTCCAGTGGACGGCGACGTCGTCGCCGGGTTGAAGGGCCTCGCCGCCGCCTGCGACGGTCTGCTCGAGCGCCGGCCCGAAGACCAGCCGGCCGTCGCGAACCAGCAGCGGTCGCACCGCGACGACGAGGCCATCCTGCCCGTCGCGCACGACCGTCGCCGGCCGGATCAGGCACTGCTCCATCGCCGGCAGGATCGCGCTCACCTGGCCCGCGCGGAGCATCCCGATCCGAGGCATGACCTCGAGGACGTGGAAGCTGTGATGGGGCCGCGAGCCGTCGGCGGGCTTGGCGGCGAGCCAGCGCCACTCGGCAGGTCGGGTCCGCGGCCGGAAACGGCCGGCCAGGTCGTCGCGGAACGCCCCGGGTGAGACGCCGTCGAGCAGCCCATTGCCCAGCCAGTACGCGTCGACGACACGGTAGTCGAGGGGATCGGCGATGCCGGCTTCCGTCGCGATCAGCGTCAGATACGGCCAGGCGCCCTCGAAGGCGCGACACAGGTTGACGAGCTCGGGGCCATCGAGGCTGGCCCGGAGGTGACCGAGCAGACCGTCGGCGTCGCTGCCGCCGCAGTAGCCCAGGACGTTGGGCGGCGCCGCGAACCGGGCGAACGTCAGCGCACCCGAGATCGGCTCGAGCGCCGGTGTTCGCGCGGGTCCGGCCGTCGCGATCATGCGCCGGCGGTGATGCGCTCGCGGCTCATCGGCCGGAGCCCGCCCCCGGCGAGCCACGCGGCCGCCACGGCGACCGCGCCGCCGGCGAGGAGGAGGACATTGCCAAGGGCCGCGGTGGGAGCGGGCAGTCCGCCGGTGCTCCACGACTGGAGAACGGTCGTCACGACGGCGCCGACGACGAGGACGCTCGTGACGCTCGTGGCCGGGGCCCGCCGCAGCGCCCCGAACCACGTCAGGACGTAGCCGGTGAGCAACGTGCCCGTGACCGCGATCGCGAGCCACTGCTGGGCGGTGAACGCGAGGACCGCCGACGCGTCGCCCGTCACACCTACGATCGAGAACAGCGCGACCGCCCCGATCGTCATCCGCGATGCGGCAACCAGCGAGACCGGGACCCCGCTGCGAAGCAGCCGCTTCGCGACGATGACCTCGAGCGACCACAGCAGCGTCGCCGCGACGACGAGCAGCTCGCCGACCCCGGTGCCGATGCTACCCGCCGGGGCGAGCACGAGCGTGCCCGCGAGCAGGAGCCCGAGCGACGCGACCTGGAGCGGTCCGACGCGCTCCCCGAGGAGTGGGATCGCGAGCGCCGCGACCCAGATGAAGAGCGTCTTGTGGATGATCGCCGCGGCCGGCGACGAGCTCTGGGCGAGGCCGTTGAAGAACAGCGCGAACGAGATTCCGCCGCCGACGACGCCGATCGCGACGAGGCCCAGCCGTGCTCGCCAGCCGAGGCGGGCGAGCTCGCGCAGGCCGCCATTGGCGATCGCGACCCCGAGCAGGACCAGCCCGACCATGCCGTTGCGGACGGCGGCGAGCAGCGTCGGGTCGTCGAACAGCTTGACGAACTGGCCGTTGAGGAAGACCGAGAACCCGCTGATCAGGGCGGTGGCGAGGGCGAGTCCGAGGCCCCAGCCGACGGTGTTGGGGACGCGCATGGCGGGGCCTCCGTCAGGATGGATGGGAACCCGCCGCGACGGCGGACGGGTCCTGGTTCAGCGATAGATGGAGCTCGCGCAGGCGGCGCGCCTCGGGCCGGGTCAGCCGGGCGAATGCGCTGCCGACGCCGACCATGACGTCGTCACCGACGCGCGCATCCGGAACGAGCAGGTTCGTCACGACGACCCGGCGACCGTCGAGATCGACCACCAGCCTGTCCGGCAGCAGCTCGACGACCCTCGCCGCCTGCGTCAGGCACATCGCGCTGCTCCCCTCGGGGCGACGAGCCGGCGCTCGATCGCGGCGGCGGCGGGTTCGATGCCTTTGGCGGCCTCCGCGCTCAGTCCCGGCACCCAGCTCGAACGCGCAGCCACCGACCCCGACGAACGTGCCCAGCTCGATGTTCGCGCCGAGTGCCTCCGCCAGCCGGACCGTCACGTCGACCGGGAGCGCGTGGGTCGACGCCGGAACGACTTCGGAGGAGGCCGCTGCGAGCCGACTCGAGCGGCAGCTCGACGACCTGCCCCGGCTCGACGCCACGGACCGCATCGACGACGATGCACGGGCCGTGGGCGAGCGCGGCGATGAGGTCCTCGGCCTGGAGCTGGCCGACGCGGCGAATCCTCGCGTCTGCGCAACCCGACCGCGTCAGCCGGTCGGCGACCGCGAGCCCGGCACCGTCGTCGCCTCTGGCCGCGTCGCCGCAGACGAGGATCGTCCAATGCGCCGTCATGACGCGGCCTCAACTGTGAGGTCGAGGAAGTGGGCCGCGCACGAGATGCACGGGTCGTAGCTCCGGATCAGCTGCTCGAACCGGCGGGTCGCCTCGTCGTGGGGCAGGTCGAGCACGGACGGCGCGAACCGGGCGAGGTCGGCCTCGATCGCGGCCTGGTTCTGCGACGTCGGCGGGACGATCCGCGCCGAGCGGACGATCCCATCCTCGTCGACCGCGTAGCGGTGGAACAGCAGGCCGCGCGGCGCCTCGGTCGCCCAGGCGGCGGTGCCCGCGACCGGCCGCCATGGCACCGCGACCTCGCGCGGCGGCTCGTACGCGTCGAGCAGGTCGCGCGCCTCGGCGGTCGCGTGGACGAGCTCGACCGCGCGGGCGAGGATGCTCCAGAAGACGTTCGTCTCCATCACGTCGCGAAGCCCGGTGGCATCGAGTGCCGCGCGGGCGAGGGGGTGAAGTCGGTCGCCGGCAAGCGCGATCCGCGCCGTCGGTCCCAGGAGGTAGGCCTCGCCGTCGCGCGTCCGCGCATGTAGCGCGCTCGTGCCCTCGACCTGCTCCTCCCGGAACGCCTGCTCCCAGGCATTGGCCGGCAGGTCGAGGCCGTCGGAGGACACGATGCGGCCCTCGCTCATCGGGTAGTCGGTCGGGTGGCGGAGGCTGACGAGCAGCCGGCGCGCCTCGAAGGCCGGCGGCTCGAACGTCGCCACCAGCGCGACGGTCGCCTGGGCGATCTCGAGCGCCTCGTCGAGCTCGGTCCGGAGACGCCGGAGCGCCCCGGGCCGGGGCGCCCGCCAGAGGCCGCCGACGCGGAGGCTGACCGGGTGGATGGGCCGGCCGCCGATCGACGCTCAGGATCTCGTTGCCGATCTTCTTGAGGCGCAGGCCGCGCTCGACGAGCGGCCGGTCGAGCTTCGCCGAGCTCGATGGCGCTCCCGAGGCCGAGGAAGTCGGGCGCATGGAGCAGGTAGATGTGGAGCGCGTGGCTCTCGATCCATTCGCCGCAGTACAGCAGCCGCCGGAGCGACCGGACCGACGGGTCGACCGTGACGCCGAAGAGCGACTCGAACGCGTGGACGGCCGTGAGCTGGTACGCGATGGGGCAGATGCCGCAGATCCGGGCGACGATGTCGATGACCTCGTCCGGCGTCCGGCCGACGACGATCCGCTCGAAATAGCGCGGCGCCTCGAAGATCCGGAGACGGGCCTCGACGACCTCGCCGTCGCGGACACGCAGCCGGAGGCTGCCTTCGCCTTCGACGCGGGTCAGTTCCTCGACGGAGTAGACGTGCTCCTCGCCGCCCAGGGCCGGGATCCGCTCGTCACCGCCGTGCATCGCTCGCCTCCCCGCCGGCGCGCGGCGGCCGGGCCGGTCCGTCGTCCGGGATCGCCGCCCGGAACGGCTCCGCCCAGCCGGTAAAGCCGGCGAACCGCCGGCCTGCCTCGGCCGCGGTCAGGCCGTTGACCTCGAATTGCGACGCGAGCGCGACGACGTTGGCCTGCTCGCGCGGCCCGAAGCAGCCGTAGCAGCCTCGCCCGAATGCCGGACACAGCGCGCCGCAGCCGGTGCGGGTCACCGGTCCCAGGCAGCTCATTCCGGCCGAGACGACCACGCACGGGTAGCCGCGCCGCTTGCACTCGAGGCAGACCGCCTCGTCGGGAAGCTGCGGCCGGCGACCGACCAGGACGGCGGCGAGGAACTCGCGGAGCTGCGCCGGGGAGATCGGGCAGCCGACCAGCTCGGCGTCGACCTTCACGTGGTCGCTGACCGGGGTGACGCGATCGAGGACGCGGATCAACGAGGGGTCCGGGTAGACGGAGCCCGCCCAGTCCTCGACCCGGCCCCAGTTGCGCATCGCCTGGATGCCGCCGCTGGTCGCGCACGCCCCGATGACGACGAGCATCCGGGTCCGGGCCCGCAGGTCGTGGATCCGCTCGAGCTGGTCGGGGTCGCTGATCGAGCCCTCGACGAACAGGACGTCGTAGGGCCCGGCGGACCGCGCCGACGTCGCCTCCGGGAAGTCGATGATGTCGAACCGCTCGGTGATCGCGAGCAGCTCGTCCTCGAGGTCGAGGATCGTCAGCTGGCAGCCGTCGCAGGACGTGAGCTTGACGACGCCGACTCGCGGCCGCGCGACCGGCGCGATCTCGGCCATCAGACGCCCTCCAGCGTGAACGAGTCGCCGAGCTCGGCCAGCGAGAAGACCGGCCCGTCGCGGCAGACGAAGGCCTTGCCCATCTGGCAGTGGCCGCACAGGCCGATGCCGCACTCCATGTGCCGTTCGAGCGAGACGAAGATCCGGCTGCGGCGGAGACCCCGGTCGCGCAGGGTGTCGACCGTCGCCTGCATCATCCGCTCGGGGCCGCACACGAAGGCGACCGCCTCGCGTCCATCCCAGCGCGCGCCGTCGAAGAGGTGGGTGACGACGCCGACCGGCCCGGTCCACGCCTCGTCGGCGCGGTCGACGGTGACGGCCAGCTCGACATCAGACCGGGCGGACCAGGCGGCGAGGTCGGCCGCGTGGGGGCGATCGGCGGGCGTCCGGGCGCCGTGATAGAGGCGGATCGCGCCATAGCGACCCCGCCCCGCGATCAGCTCCTCGATCAGCGGCCGGAGCGGCGACAGGCCGATCCCCCCGGCGACCACGATCACGTCGCGCCCTTCCGCGGCGTCGAGAGGCCAGCCCCGCCCCAGCGGCCCGCGCAACCCGACCGACTCGCCGGGGGCGAGGCCGTTGAGCGTCGCCGTGGCCGGCCCGGCGGCACGGATCGAGAGCTCGATCGAGCGGTTCTCCGGGTAGTAGCGCGACACGGAGATCGGCACGGCGGGGAGACCGGGTTGGGTCAGCATCACGAACTGGCCGGGAAGACCGGCGGCGATCCGGGGATCGACGTCGGCGAGGACGAGCGTCGTCGTGTCGGGGGTCTCGGCGAGCGTCCGCTCGATGCGGGCCGGCACGAACGCGCCGGGCAGCGCCGCAACGGCGATCGGCAACGGCCGGCGGACCGGCGGCCGGGCGATCGTCATCAGCTCCTCGCGGACGTCGATCCCGACGGGACACCACGTGATGCAGCGACCGCAGCCGACGCAACCAGACGACCCAAACTGGTCGAACCAGGTCGCGAACTTGTGGGTCAGCCACTGGCGGTAGCGGTCCTGCGGCCGCGACCGGAAGTTGCCCCCGGCCACCTTGGCGAAGTCGCCCGAGAAGCAGGAGTCCCAGCTCCGCTCGGCGATCGACTCGACGCCGTCCAGGTCTGAGACCTGGCTAACGCTCGTGCAGAAGCAGGTCGGGCAGACCAGCGTGCAGTTGGCGCAGGCGAGGCAGCGCTCGGCGATCTCCGCCCAGTGCGGGTCGTCGAGGCGGGCCATCAGCCGTCCGGGCAGGCCCTCGACCGCGACGGGGTCGCCGATCGCCTCGCGCACGGCCGCCACCGCCGCCCGGCCCTCCCCTACCCGATCGTCGCCAGCCGGCGTCAGCGGCAGCCGCTCGGCCAGCGCCCGGCCGCTCGGGGTAGCGGCCCGCACGAGAAAGCCGTCATCGAGCTCGGTCAGGACGAGGTCGGCGTCGTCACCGGGGATCTCGGGCCCCGTGCCCATCGAGGTGCAGAAGCACGTGGCCCCGGCGACCGTGCACTCGACCGCGACGACCAGCGCCGCCCGCCGGCGGGCCGTGTAGTCGGGGTCGGCGACCGGGCCCTCCATCAGGACCCGGTCCTGGACGCGCAGCGCCGCCAGCTCGCAGCCGCGGACGCCGACGAAGGCCAGCGGCCGGGCATCCGGCTCGACGGGCTCGAACGTCGTCCGATCGCCGTCCCGCCGGGCCCGCCCGATCGGGACGCGGGACGGGAACGTGTAGCTCTTCCAGCTGGTTGGACCCACGGCGTAGCCGAACGCCCGCTCGCCGTCGCCCGCCGTGATCCGGTACCGGCCGGGCGCCTGCTCGTCACGCCAGCCGATCGGCAGATCGGCGGCCGACGAGATCTCGTCGTAGACGATCGCCCCGTCCTGGACGGTGGGGGCGATGACCGCCCGGTCCTCATCGTGGAGCGCCTCGATGAGCGCGCCCAGGTCCGTCCTCGCCAGGAAGCCCGTCCCGGCGGCGCCGTCCTGGCGAAGCGTCGTCACCATGCCCGCTCTTCCGTCTGCCCGAAGAGGTCGAGCAGCTGGAGGCGGGTGCCCTCGAGGCGCCGGGCGACGCTGCGCAGGATGCGGGGATAGAGGGCGGCGGCAAGGTCCTCATCGGACTCGAGCGCCAGGCGCAGCTGTGGCCCGTCGAGTGCGATCAGCTCCGTCGGCTCGACCGCCACCACCGTCGAGGTGGCGCGGTACGGCGCCAGGACGGCCGACCAGCCGACGATGTCACCGGGCTCGACGGTCATGACCGTGATCGGAAGGCGACCGGGCAGCCGCATCCGAAGCGCGACCCGCCCGGAGGTCACGATCCCGAGGAACGGCGTCGGCTCGCCCTCGCGGATCAGGACCTCGTCCGTGGCGGCCGCCACCTCCCGGGCGAACGAGGCGAGGCGCCTCCGCTCGCTCCCGCCGAGGCCGGCGGTGAACGGGGACGCGCGCAGCACGTCGATCAGCTCGGTGGCTTCCACGGCTCCGAGGCTACGGGCGCCCCGATGCGCCGGGCAGGGCCGTTGGTCGGGCGATCAGGGGCCGTGGGACACAAGCCAACCGGACGGTGACGGTCGTGCCGAATCCGGGCGAATTCGGCTCTGGGCCCGGGTCGGGCCGTCGACCGAGGATCCAATCGGCGTTTTGTCCGCACGCGACAAGGAGGCGACCATGCCAGACCTTCTCCGGTGGGGCTTGGCGCTCGTGGTGTTCGCCCACGGCGTCGGCCACCTGCTGTTCCTGGCCCCGGTCATCGGTCTCGGCAACTGGGCCGAGCAGACCGGCGAGTCCTGGGCCCTGACCGGGGCGATCGGCGAGGCCGCGACGCGCGTCATCGCGACGGCCCTGTGGTCGGCGGTGATCGTGCTGTTCGTCGCCGGCGTCGGCGGGTTCCTCGGCGCGACCGAGTGGTGGCGGCCGGTGACGATCGCGGCGGCCGGCCTCTCGATCCTCGGGATCGTCATGTTCTGGGGCGGCATCGCCTCGTCGAGCGCGATCTTCGCGTTGATCGCGGACGTCGTGATCCTCGCCGCCCTGCTCGTGGCGCGCTGGCCGTCGGCCGAGCTCGTGAGCTCATAGGAGGAACTCGGATGCAAGCACAATCGACCCGCGGCGACCGGGGCGGCTCCATGGCGGCGATCGGATCCGCGATCGTCGTCGTCGGCGTCCTCGCCTACTTCATCCAGATGGCGTCGGTGGACGTCGCCTCGTGGCTGGGCGGCAGCGGCTGGACCCTCTTCATCATCGTCCCGGGCGTGGCCCTGCTCATCGCGGCGGCGTTCCTGCGCGACGGGGCCGCGCTCACCGCGACCATCGCGGGAGCGGTCCTGACGCACGATCGGGGCGTTGCTGCTGTACCAGGACCAGACCGCCCACTACGAAAGCTGGGCATATGCGTGGGCGCTGATCCCCGGTTCCGTAGGCGTCGCGCTCGCAGTCCACGGACTGCGGTTCCATCGATCGGATCTCGTCACCGTCGGCACGAGGATGGTCGCGGGTTTCGGCGTCCTGCTGCTCGTTGGCGTGTGGTTCTTCGAGACGACCTTCCAGACGAACAAGGCGCCGCTCGACCTCGGCGACAACTGGCCGATCGCACTGATCGCGCTGGGCGGTGTCCTCTTCATCACCGGACTGCTTCGTGGCTCTACCGGAGGAGGATCCGACGAGGCGGCGTGATCCGCTTCAACCGGACCTGGAGCCAGGGGATCGAAGGGCCGCGCCCCGTGGGGAGCGCGGCCCTTCTTCATCCCGAGTCCCGCTCAGTGGCGGATCTCGACGATGACCTCCTCGTAGCCGTGCCGGGCGTATAACCCGATGAGCCCGTGACCGGCCGCGTCGACCCAGGCGAGGACCGCGTCGACCGTCTCCGGCTCGCTCACGCGCACCGCGATCGTCTCGCCAAGCCAGCCGGTCCGAGCCGCGAGGACGAGCTCCTCGAGCGGACCCGGGTCGTACATGCCGCGGCCGTCGATGATGCGCATCGCGACTGGCACCGGGAGCAGCGTCTCGATCATGGGAACCGTCCTCCTCAATGAGCCAGCCGCGTCGGCTCACGATCCCGCGGCTGGGCCTGTTTGCGACAGTGCCGCGCGACCCCGCCGCCAGGGGGCCAATCGGACTGCCTCGAGCGGCGCTCCGTGCCGATCGGCCCGGCGCCGAGCGCTGGTCCGACCGGATGGTTTTGGGTTACTCTCATACAAAATGCGGTGAGCACGAGCACGAGCGCGGGCGGAGGGACGGACGTGGGCGAGGACTTCTTCTCTGAGGTGACGGGCCCGATCCCGTTCGGTGGCCTCGACTCGGCGGATCCACTCGCGTTCAAGGTTTACGAGCCGGACCGGATCGTCCTCGGCAAGCGCATGGCGGACCACCTCCGGATCGGCGTCTGCCTCTGGCATTCCTTCGCCTGGGACGGCCGCGACATGTTCGGCATCGGGACGCTCGACCGGCCGTGGCTCGACGCGTCGGCGGAGCCGATGCCGGCCGCCCGCCAGAAGATGGCCGTCGCGTTCGAGTTCATCGAGAAGCTCGGCACGCCGTATTACTGCTTCCACGACCGTGACGTCGCGCCGGAAGGCGCGTCCTTCGCCGAGTTCCGCGACAACCTCGATGCGCTGACCGACGACGCGCTGGGCTACCAGGAGCGGATCGGCGCCCAGCTGCTGTGGGGCACGGCCAACCTCTTCACCCATCCCCGCTACCAGGGCGGCGCGGCCACGAACCCCGATCCCGAGGTCTTCGCCTACGCCGCGGCCCAGGTCAAGCACATGCTCGAGGTCACGCAGCGCCTCGGCGGCACGAACTACGTCCTGTGGGGCGGCCGCGAGGGCTACGACACCCTTCTCAACACCGACCTCAAGCGCGAGGGCGACCAGCTGGCCCGCTTCCTGCACCTCGTCGCCGAGCACAAGCACCGCATCGGGTTCGAGGGAACGCTGCTGATCGAGCCGAAACCGATGGAGCCGACGAAGCACCAGTACGACTACGACTCGGCGACGATCCACGGCTTCCTCGTCCGGAACGGGCTGGAGGACGAGTACCGCCTGAACATCGAGGCCAACCACGCGACGCTCGCCGGCCACTCGTTCCACCACGAGGTCGCCTACGCCGTCGCGAACGGGATCCTCGGCAGCATCGACGCGAACCGCGGCGACCCCCAGAACGGCTGGGACACCGACCAGTTCCCGAACTCCGTCGAGGACCTCGCGCTGCCGATCTACGAGATCCTCAGGGGCGGCGGCCTGGGGACCGGCGGCTTCAACTTCGACGCGAAGCTCCGCCGCCAGAGCACGAACCGGACCGACCTGTTCCTCGCCCACGTCGGCGGCATCGACACGCTCGCCCGGGCGCTCCTCGTCGCCGCGGAGCTGCTCGAGCGGGGCACGCTGTCGGACCCGCTCGAGGAGCGCTACGCGGGCTGGAAGGGCGCGCTCGGGACGGCGATCCTCGACGGCCGGGAGACGCTGGCCTCGCTCGAGGCCAAGGTCGCGTCGGGCGAGATCGACCCCTCGCCGGTGTCGGGCCGCCAGGAGGAGCTCGAGAACCGCGTCAACCAGGTCATCTGGACGGCCGGCGAGCCGGCCCGGGTCGAGACCGGCGCGGGTCGCTGAGCCTCTGAGCCGGCGCGGCTGACGTGGCCCTCGTCATCGGCATCGACGCGTCGACGACCGCGACGAAGGCCGTCCTGATCGACGAATCGGGTGCGGTCGTCGGCGTCGGCGCGTCCGAGTACGCGTTCGAGGTGCCCCAGCCGGGCTGGGCCGAGCAAGACCCACAGCTGTGGTGGGACGGCGCCGTCGCGTCGATCCGTTCCGTGCTCGCATCCACCCGCACGAGCGGCGAGGACGTCGTCGCCGTCGGGCTGACCGGCCAGATGCACGGCCTCGTCCTCCTCGACGCCGCGGACACGGTCCTCCGCCCGGCGATCCTCTGGAACGACCAGCGGACGGCCCGTGCCTGTGACGAGATCCGCGAGGCGGTCGGGCGGGAGCGGCTGATCGCGATCACCGGCAACGACGCGCTGACCGGCTTCACCGCCCCGAAGCTCGTCTGGGTCCGGGACCAGGAACCGGACATCTGGTCGCGGGTCGCCCACGTGCTGCTTCCCAAGGACTACGTCCGGCTGCGGCTGACCGGCGACCACGCGATGGACAAGGCCGACGGCGCGGGCACGATCCTCTTCGACCTCGCGGCCCGCGACTGGTCGCCGGAGGTGGTCGCCGCGCTCCGGATCGACCCGGCCTGGCTGCCACCGACGTTCGAGGGCCCGGTCGTGACGGGCACGGTCGGCGCGACGGCTGCGGCCGCGACCGGGCTGCGCGCCGGGACGCCTGTCGTGGCTGGCGGCGGCGACCAGGCCGCGAACGCGGTCGGGACGGGGGCGGTCGACGCCGGCGTCGTGGCCCTGTCGCTCGGCACGTCCGGCGTCACGTTCGCCGCGACGCGCGAGCCGCTGATCGAGCCGGCCGGCCGGGTCCACGCGTTCTGCCACGCGGTGCCGGGCCGCTGGCACATGATGTCGGTGATGCTGTCGGCCGCCGGCAGCCTGCGCTGGTTCCGCGATGCGCTCGCGCCGGGCGTCGAGTTCGCGGCGCTCGGCGACGAGGCGGCCGGGGTCGCCGCCGGCAGCGAGGGGCTGCTGTTCCTCCCCTACCTCACCGGCGAGCGCAGCCCCCACCCGGACCCGCTGGCCCGCGGCGCGTTCGTCGGCCTGACGGTCGGTCACGAGCGGCGGCATCTCACGAGGGCCGTGATGGAGGGCGTCGCCTTCGGGCTGCGCGACGGGCTGGACCTCATGGTCGACGCCGGGGTCCCGGCCCCGTCGGAGATCCGCGCATCCGGCGGCGGGATCGCGAGCCCGGTCTGGCGCCAGATCCTCGCCGACGTCCTGGGCGCGGAGATCGCGACGGTCCGGACGACCGAGGGCGCCGCCTACGGCGCCGCGATGCTGGCGGCCGTCGGGGCGAGCTGGTTCGCCGACGTCGACGCGATCGCCGGCGCCTGGGTCGAGACGACGCCCGTCGCGTCACCGGGCCCGGACCAGGCGCGGTACGCCGAGCTGCACGCCGAGTACCGGAAGCTCTATCCGGCGCTCGCCCCGTCGTTCGCCGCCCTCAACGGCTGATCACGCGATCGCCCGCGAAAGCCAGACGGAGCGAAGCCTCAGGCGCGGAGCTCGAGCACTGCGAGCTCGTCCTCGGTGACCTCGCCGGGCTTCTTGCCCAGGATGATCATCCCCAGGACGTCGTCTGGGGTCGTGTCGGCCTTCTGGACCGTGTCGACGATCCGGCCGTGGTACATGACGCTGATCCGGTCCGACAGGTCGAACACGTCGTGGATGTCGTGGCTGATCAGGAAGATCCCGATGCCCTCTTCCTTCAGCTGGCGCACGAGGTTCCGGACCTGGTTCGTCTCGGCCGGGCCCAACGCCGCCGTGGGCTCGTCCATGATCATGATCTTCGCGTTGAAGTAGACCGCCCGGGCGATCGCGACCGCCTGGCGCTGGCCGCCGGACAGCGACTTGACCGGCTGGGCGAAGTTCGTGAAGTTGGGGTTGAGCCGACCCATGATCTTGCGGGTCTCGGCCTCCATGCTCGAGTCGTCGAGCGAGCCCAGCCGGGTCGTCTTCTCCCGGCCCAGGAACATGTTCCCGGGCGCGTCGATGTTGTCGGCGAGCGCGAGGGTCTGGTAGATCGTCTCGATGTTCAGGCTCTTGGCGTCGCGCGGGTTGCGGATCGTGACGACCTGGCCGTCGACGAGGATCTCGCCGTTGTCGGCGGGATGGGCGCCCGACAGCACGCGCATCAGCGTGGACTTGCCGGCGCCATTGCCGCCGACGAGGCCGATCACCTCACCTGCGTAGAGGTCGATCGACACGTCGCGGACGGCGTGGACGCCGCCGAACGCGACGTCGATGTTCCGCATCTCGACGATGGGCGTGCGCCCGGCGACGGCCGTGGGAGCGGCCTCCTGCTCGACGGTCATGAGCCGCGCCTCCGGTTGTAGGTGTCCAGGCCGACCGCGACGATCAGCACGACGCCGACGGCGATGTTCTGGCCGGGCGAGATGACGTTGAGGAAGCTCAGGCCGTAGGCGAGCGCCTGCATCACGAACGCCCCGAGGACGGCGCCCGGGATCGTCCCGATGCCGCCGGCGAACGACGTCCCGCCGACGACGGCCGCCGCGATGACGTAGAGCTCGTAGCTCTGGCCGACGTCGAGCGTGGCGCCGTTGAGGCGGGCCGACGCGACGGCGCCGGCGAGGGCGCAGAGGACGCCCATCAGGACGTAGGTCTTGAGGATCGTCCAGCGGGTGTTGATACCGGCCAGCTCGGCGGCGTCGGGGTTGCCGCCGTAGGCGTAGACGTACCGCCCGAAGCGGCGCCGGTTCGCGATGAACGTCATCACCAGGGTGACGCCGATCAGGAGGATGATCGGGTCCGGGAAGCCCGCCGGGGTCTGAGCTCCGGGCCAGGAAGTTGTTGTTGGCGAACAGGGCGAGCCCGAGCACGATCGCGCAGCCGACCACGGCCAGCAGGACCTCCGCCCACATCGGCCGGAGCGGGAACCCGTAGTGCCGGCGCTGGCGCCGGCCGTTGACGAGCAACGCGACGATCGCGACGCAGCCGATGATGCCGAGTGCCCAGGTCAGCGGCCCGCCGATCGAGCCCTCGCCGCCGCCGCCGATCTTCTGGAAGCCGGGGTCGAGGCCCGAGACGGCCGCGCCATTGGACAGGTAGTAGATCACGCCGCGGATTGACAGCAGGCCGCCCAGGGTCACGACGAAGGACGGCACGCCGATGTAGGCGATGATGAACCCCTGGATGCCACCGATGAAGGCCCCGACGCCCACGCCGATCAGCAGGGCGATGACCCACCGGAACGGGAAGTCCACACCGATCCCGATCGCCGTCAGCCAGTCGGTCATCAGCAGCGCGTAGACCATGGCGGTCAGGCCGGCCAGCGACCCGACGGACAGATCGATGTTGCGCGACACGATGACCAGCACCATGCCGGTCGCGATGATGGCGATGCCGGTGGCCTGGATGGCCATCGAGACCATGTTCGTCGGCGAGATGAGCTTGCCGCCGCTCAGGACATGGAACGCCAGCAGGATCACGACCAGGGCGACCAGCATGCCGAACAGACGGAGGTCGATCTCCGTCTGGGCGAAGAGGCCGCGGATCGACGATCGGGCGGGAGGCTGGGTCTGAGCGGGTGCTGATGTCGTGCCCGCCACGTTCGTCACCGCCGACCCTCCTGGTCCTTGTTGGAAAGCACCTGCGCCCCGGGGCGAACCCCGGGGCGCAGGCGGTTGCGAGTTCTAGCGGTCGGAGACCGTCACTTGCACGCGGCAGCGCCCGGAGACGAGTCCGTGACGCCCTTGCAGATCTGGTCCTTGGTGGCATACCAACCCTTGGCCATCACGTCGCCGAGCTTGTCGGCGGTGATCGGCGTGGGCTGGAGGATGATCGACTTCACGGTCTTTCCACCCGGGGTGGTGAAGTCCGCCGGGGCGTTGCCGGCCTTCGGCGCGACCGACGGGTCGACGTTGACCGCGATCTTGCTGAAGTCCGGACTGCTGCACAGCGAGAGCGCGGCCTGGCCGGCTGCCTTGCCCAGCTCGTTGCTGTTCTTCCAGATGTCGACGTACTGCTTGCCGAGGGCCACGTTGTTCAGGTTGGCCGGGTCGCCGTCCTGGCCGGACAGCGGCGGGAACCCGTACTGCTTGCCCTCGAGGGCAGCCGCAACGCCGAGGGCGGTGCTGTCATTCTCAGCGAGGATCGCGTCGATCTTCGTGCCGTCGGAAACGGCCTTGTCGATGATCGCTTCCATGTTCGACTGGGCCTTCTCGGTCTTCCAGGCGTCCGTGAACGTGCCATCCGGGTCCGTTGAGGAGCTTGATGTCGCCGGAATCGACCTTGGCCTTCAGGCCCGCCTCATCCCAGCCTGCCGGCAGGAACGTCTTGGCGTTCGGGTCGCCCGGGTCACCCTTGATGAGCACGTAGTTGCCCTTCGGGACCTTGGCGAGGATCGCGTCGGCCTCGGCCTTGCCGACGCCCTTGTTGTCGAACGTGATGTAGAGGACGCTGGGATCCTCGATCAGCCGGTCGTAGGCGATGACCGGGATATCGGCGGCCTTCGCCTTCTCGAGGGCCGGTCCGACGACCGTGGTGTCCTGCGCGAGCAGGATCAGGACCTTGGCACCCTGCGAGATCAGCGTGTCGACGTCCGTCAGCTGCTGCTCGGTGCTGAGGTTCGCGTCCTTGTCGATGTACTTGCCGCCGGCATCCTCGACGACCTTCTGAATGTTCGGCTTGTCGGTCGCCGCCCAGCGCGGCTGCTGGAAGTTGTTCCAGGAAACGCCGACGGTGCAGCCGGCTCCCGAGGTCCCGCCACTTGCGCCGCCAGCGGCGGGCGATGGGGTGGAACTGCTCGAGCAGGCCGCAAACACGACTGCCGCGGTCCCCACGACCGCCGCCAGTCTTCGAATGTGCATTCTGACTCCTCCTCGCATGGGCATCGTTGGTAACAGTTGCCCCGCAGCAGGTTACATCCTAGGCATTCCCCTTTCTTTGCGTCCGCTCAGACGGCGGGACAGTCAGTGGTGGTCGCCGGCCGCTCCTCAGGCGCTGGCCAGCTCGACACGGCCCGGGCGCCGCAACCAGGCCGCCGGATCGGCGAGGATCGCCTCGAAGGCAATCTCCGCCGCGCCCAGCAGCGAGGCGTCGGCCCCCAGTCGTGACGGGACGATCCGGACGAGCGCCCGAGGGGCCGCCAGCGCGTGGCGGTCCAACTCCTCCTCGAGGCTGTCCGAGACGAAGGGAAGATATCGCCCGAACCGGCCGCCCAGGACGACCAGCTCCGGGTTCAGGAGGTTCACGAGCCCGGCCAGCCCGATCCCCAGCCAGCGGCCGGTCTCCTCGAGCGCGGCGAGGGCCACGGGCTCGCCGGCTGCCGCATCGTCGAGGACGGCGTCGAGCGCGTCGCGACCGCCGTCGGCCGGGCGGCCGGCCCGGGCCAGGAGCGCGCCCTCGCCCACCTCGGTCTCCCAGCAGCCGATCGCGCCGCAGCCGCACTGGCGGCCGGACCGGTTGACCGGCAGGTGGCCGATCTCGCCGCCGAACCCGGCGACGCCGCTGAGCGGCCGGCCGTCGACGATGAGGCCGCCGCCGACGCCGACCTCGCCGGTGACGAACAGCACGTGGTCGTGTCCGATCGCCGCCCCGCGGAGGTGCTCGGCGAGCGCGCCCAGGTCGGCCTCGTTCGCGATCGTGACCGGGACGTCGAGCCCGAGCGCCGGCACGAGCCGCTGGCCGAACGGCACGTCCCGCCAGCCGAGGTTCGGGGCCATCGAGACGAAGCCGTCGCTGCGCCGGACGACGCCCGCGACCGCGACGCCGACGCCGACGAGCGCCGCCCGCCGGCGCGGATCCCGGAGCAGCCGTCGCGAGAGCTCGACGACCTCGGCGATCGTCTCGTCGACCGACGCGGTCCCGCTGGCGCGCTCGACGCGGACGATCTCGAGGACGTCGCCGCCCAGCCCGACGACCGCGGCCGCGAGCGAGTCGACGTTGACCTCGACGGCGAGGACGACCATCGCCTCGGGGTTCGTCCGGACGACCGGCGACGGCCGGCCCGGGGTGCCCTGGAGCGCGGCCCGCTCCTCGCGGACGAGGTCCGCGGCGAGCAGCTCGCCCAGCAGCGAGCGGATCGCGCTGCGGGTCAGGCCGATCCGGGCGACGAGCATCGAGCGCGAGCGCGGCCCGTTGGCGTGGAGCTCGCGGACGATCGCGCTCAGGTTGGCCCGGCGGACGGTCTCGCTCCGCTGGCCGACGGCCATCGGGCGGATCGAGGACGGTTTTGTGTTCCTCTCTTTCAAAACGTGTGACAGACTCTTACATCGGCCGAGCGGGTGTCAAGCGACCCCCCGCCGCAGGGACTTCGGGCGAGGGAGGACACATGACGACGCTCCGCTGGGGGATCCTGTCGACCGCGAACATCGCGACCGAGAAGGTCATCCCGGGGATCCGGCGGGCGGCCCGCAACGAGATCGTCGCGATCGCCTCGCGCGACGGCGAGACCGCCCGGCGCGTCGCGGATCGGCTCTCGATCCCGCGGGCTCACGGCTCGTACGAGGCGCTCCTCGCGGACCCGGACGTCGACGCCGTCTACATCCCGCTGCCGAACCACCTCCACGCCGAGTGGACGATTGCCGCGGCCCGCGCCGGCAAGCACGTCCTGTGCGAGAAGCCGCTCGCGCTGACCGCCGCGGACGCGGAGCGGATGATCGAGGCGGCCGAGGCCGCGGGCGTCCACCTGATGGAGGCGTTCATGTACCGCCACCATCCGTCCTGGGTCGCGGTCCGGGAGCTGGTTGCGAGCGGCCGGATCGGGACGCTGACGGCGGTCCAGAGCTGGTTCGGGTTCCACAACGACGACGCCGCGAACATCCGCAACATCCGGGACTTCGGCGGCGGCGCGCTCTACGACGTCGGCTGCTACTGCGTGAACCTGTCGCGGATGCTGTTCGGCGGCGAGCCGGTCCGTGTCGAGGGCGCGGTCGTCCGGGACGGCGCGGCCGGCGACGGCGTCGACATCCTCACGACGGGGCTGCTCGAGTTCGAGAGCGGCCTCGCCTCGTTCGGCTGCTCGATCCGGACCGAGCCCGACCAGCGCGTCGATGTCTACGGCAGCGACGGCCGCATCTCGATCGGGATCCCGTTCAACATCCCGCCGGACCGCCCGACGCAGGTCTTCGTCATGAAGGGCGGCGATCCGCCGGTCGCGCCTGCGACCGAGACGCTGACGTTCGAGACGAAGGACCCGTACGCGGCAGAGGCGGAGCGCTTCGCGGAGGCGGTCCTCGACGGCGGGCCGACGCCGGTCCCGCCGTCGGATGCGGTCGCGAACCTGCGGGTGATCGAGCGGCTGTTCGCCTCCGCCGACGCCGCGCGCGGCGCGCGAGTCTGAGCCCGGGTCGCCGTCCCGGCCTCCTCGGCCCGGGTGTGATCTAATCCCCACCCGTGAACCGACGCCGAGGGGCCCTCGTGGGCGGGGTCGCCGTTGCCGCCGCCGCGCTGATCGCGCTGGTGGCCGTCGGCACGGGCGCCACCGGCACGGGCCAGCCGGCCACGCCGCACTACGTCGAGGAGGCGGTCGCGGCCGGCCTCGACCACCGCTACGACGGCGACTTCCAGTACTTCGTCGGCGGCGGCGTCGCGACGTTCGACTGCAACGACGACGGGCTGCCCGACGTGTACCTCGCCGGCGGCTCAGGGCCGGCCGCGCTCTTCGAGAATCGACAGCCCGATCGGCGGGGCGCTCCGCTTCGAGCGGGTCGCGAGCCCGGCCACCGACCTCGACGCCGTCACCGGCGCGTACCCGATCGACGTCGACGGCGACGGGGTCACCGACCTCGCGGTGCTCCGGGTCGGCGAGAGCGTGATCCTGCGCGGGCTGGGCGACTGCCGGTTTGAGCGCGCCAACGAGGCGCTGGGCCTCGACGGCGGGAATGCGTGGACCGCGGCGTTCTCGGCGACCTGGGAGGGAGCGAACACCCTGCCGACGCTGGCGTTCGGGCGGTACGTGACGGTCGACGCGAGTGGCGACGCGACGTACACCTGCCCGCCCAACCAGCTCGTCCGGCCCGACGCGAGCGGCACGCGTTACGCAACGCCGACGGACCTCGCCCCGGGCTGGTGCGCGCTCTCGATGCTGTTCAGCGACTGGTCCCACTCCGGCCACGCCGACCTCCGCGTCTCGAACGACCGCCACTACTACACCGACGCGAGCGGCGGCGAGGAGCAGCTCTGGCGGATCGCGCCCGACGAGCAGCCGCGGCTGTACACGAAGGCGGACGGTTGGCAGACGCTCCGGATCTGGGGGATGGGCATCGCCAGCCAGGACATCACCGGCGACGGCTACCCCGAGGTCTACCTGACCAGCCAGGCCGACAACAAGCTCCAGACGCTCGCCGGCGACCCCGGCCGGCCCGAGTACCGCGACATCGCGCTGGCCCGCGGAGTGACCGCGACGACCCCGTTCACGGGCGGCGATCCCCTCGCCTCGACCGCCTGGCATCCCCAGTTCGAGGATGTGAACAACGACACCTACCCGGACCTCCTCGTCACGAAGGGCAACGTCGAGGCCGAGGTCGACATGGCCGCGAAGGACCCGACGGACCTGTTCCTCGCCTCGCCGGACGGCACGTTCCGCGAGGTTGCCGACGAGGCCGGCATCCTGACGTTCGCCCGCGGCCGCGGCGCCGCGATCGCGGACTTCAACATGGACGGGCTGCCGGACATCCTCGAGGTGACGCGGCGCGAGAACGTGAAGCTCTGGCGGAACGTCGGCGGCGGCACGGCCGAGGCGCCGGCGGCGATGGGCAACTGGATCGGGCTGCGGCTGACCGAGCCGGCGCCGAACCGCGACGCGATCGGGGCGTGGGTCGAGGTGAAGACCGGCGACCGGACGGTCCAGCACGAGGTCACGGTCGGTGGCGGCCACGCGAGCGGCCAGCTGGGCTGGATCCACTTCGGGCTGGGCGGCGCCGGCGACGCGCAGATCCGGGTCACTGGCCGGGCGGCGAGGTGGGCCCGTGGATCCCGGTCGCGGCCAACGGCTACGTCACGATCGATCGGGGCGCCAGCCAGGCGGTCCCGTGGTCGAGGGCGGGAGGCTGAGCCCATGACGACACCGACGCGGACGGCCCGCCTCGCGGACGTCGACCTGCCGGACTTCGGGATGCCCGCGGCATCGCCCGAGCTGCCGCCGGCGCTGTACGCCGCCCGTCTTGAGCGCCTCCGCGAGCGGATCGCCCAGCGTGGCTACGACCGCCTCGTCGTCTACGCCGACCGCGAGCACAGCGCGAACCTCTCGTACCTGACCGGGTTCGACCCGCGGTTCGAGGAGGCGATCCTCGTCGTCGGCGCAACCGGGGCGCCGGCGATCCTCGTCGGCAACGAGTGCTGGGGCACGGCCGGCGCCGCTCCCCTGCCGATGGACCGCGTCCTGCTCCAGGACCTCAGCCTGCCGAGCCAGCCCCGGGACCGGTCGCGACCGCTCGCCGAGACGCTCGCGGACGCGGGGATCGCCGCCGGCCGGCGGATCGGCGTCGTCGGCTGGAAGGCGTACGCCCGGCCCGAGCAGACCGACGCGCCGGCGTACCTCGTCGACGAGCTCCGGGCGCTGACCGGCGCATCGGGGTCGGTCGAGAACGCGACGGGCCTCCTGAACGAGGCCGGCGACGGGCTGCGGGTGATCAACGAGGTCGAGCAGCTCGCGTTCATGGAGTGGGCCGCCTGCCAGACCTCGTCGGGCGTCCTCCGGCTCTTGCGTGGGCTGCGCCCCGGGCTGACGGAGCGCGAGGCCGTGGCGCTCCTGGGCTGGAACGGCTGGCCGCTGTCGTGCCACCTGATGCTGACCGCGGGCGACCGGGCGACACTGGGCCTCCTGAGCCCGGGCGACCGGCAGATCGAGCGCGGCGACCGGTTCACGACCGCGTTCGGGATCTGGGGCGCGCTGAACTGCCGGGCCGGGTTCGTCGTCGAGGACGCCGCCGAGCTGCCGGACGGGATCCGCGACTACGTCGAGAAGCTCGTCGGGCCGTACTTCGCCGCAATCGCGGAGTGGTATGGCGCGATGCGGATCGGCCAGACCGGCGGCGCGCTCCAGGCGATCGTCGACCGCCACCTCGGCGACCCGTTCTTCGGGATCTTCCTGAACCCCGGCCACCAGATCCACCTCGACGAGTGGGTCAACTCGCCGATCTCGCCCGGCTCGACGACGGAGCTGCGCTCGGGGATGGCCTTCCAGGTCGACGTGATCCCGGCGACGGGCACGCCGTACTTCACGACGAACATCGAGGACGGGATCGCGCTCGCCGACGCGTCCCTCCGGGCGTCGTTCGCGGCCAACTACCCCGACGCCTGGGCGCGGATCGAGGCGCGGCGGGCATTCATGGCGAACGCGCTCGGGATCGAGCTCCACCCCGACGTCCTGCCGTTCTCGAACATCCCGGCCTGGCTCCCGCCGTTCCTGCTCGGGACCGGTCGGGCGATGACGATCGGCTAGGGGCTACGCGCCGCCCGCGGCACCAGCCCGAACCGGCTCCCGCGATGACCGCACCTCCGCGCGGTCGACGTCCTCCAGGAACGCGTCGAGGATCGCGTTGAACCGATTCGGGTCGTCGAGCTGGATCCAGTGGCTCGTGCCCTCGACGGTCTCGTGCCGGACGCCCGGGACGAGGTCGTGGAGCTCCACCATCGGCCCCTCCGACGGCGCCGACACGGTCAGCCGCGGCCCGTTGTACGCCCGGAGCGGCGGGACCGGATCGAACTCGAACGTTGACCGGATGATCTCGCGCGCGGCCTTCTCCGGGATGCGGTCGCTCTCGCCCTCGACCGTCCGGCGCGTCGCCGGCGTCGCGTTCGCGAGCAACCGCTTCCAGATGCCGCTCATCGTCCCGTCGTAGTCGCGATCGAGCGCGCCGCGCACGCCCGCGACCTGCTCGTCGGGCAGACGGCCGGGCGTGGCCACGAGCAGCAGGCCGGCCACCCGCTCCGGGTGCTCCGCCGCGTAGGCGATCGCCGCGGCCCCGCCGAGGCTGTGGCCGACGATCGCGACCCGTTCCATGCCGAGGCCATGCACCGCGGCGCCGATGTCGTCGGCGAATGACCCGACGTCGTAGCGCGCGCCGACGTTCGCCTCGGACCGGCCGTGGCCGTGAAGGTCGATCGCCACCGCGCGACGGCTCCCTCCGAGGTGGGCCAGTTGCGGCGCCCACTGGGCGGAGCTCCCTGCGAACGCGTGGGCGAAGAGGACGGGCGTCGGGTCGCCGGAGCCGGTGACTTCGGCCCGGAGCCGGCCCGCCGGGCCGGCAACCGTCGTGTCGGTCATGGTGATGCCTCCTGGTGCCGGGGCATCATGGGTCGAACACCGCTCGAACGGCGGAACGAGGCACCACCGACCGATTGCAGCCGCGTGGCAGTGGACCGGCGGCGGCCGGACCCGCGCCGGGTCAGCGCATGTTCGGGTAGAAGCCCGTCACGGTGTAGGCGTTGCCGCTCACCGCGCCCGTGTAGGTGCACACGACGACCGGCGCGCCGGAGAAGCCCTCGAGCCCGTGCTGGATGACGCCGCTGTCGCCCGCCGGCGTCACGAACGCGATCTGCTTCCAGACGAAGAGGCCGTCGCCGCCGAGGTGGAAGGCGGACGGCCCGCCGTTGAAGCTGGCGTCCCAGACGTGGCCGTCATCGCACGTCAGGACGAACCGGAGCGTGTTGTCGTTGTCGGGCGCGGCTGCCGCGGGAGCGACAGCAATCACGGTCGTCGCGGTCGCGAGCAGCGCGGCCAGGAGCAGTCGGCGGGGCATCGGCGGTCCTCCTTGCTGTAGCGGGTCCGCCCCCGGATTGCCGGGCCCGGCCAGGGTCGCGCTCATGCTCCCACGATCGACTGCGTTCGTCGCGCCAGTGCGTCGTCCTGGCGCGACAGCCATCAAACAAGGCCCCCGGTCCGGCGGACCGGGGGCCTGGAGGAGGAGCCTAGAGCCCGGATGCGTCCGGCGACGCGTTCGGGGTGGTCGGAGCGGACGAGCCGCCGTTGCCGCCGGAGCCGCTGCCGGAACCCATGTTCGGGCAGTTGCCCTTGTGCTGGGTCCCGCCCGAGTTCGGGTTGGCCGGCTGCCCGGACGTTCCGGGGTCGGACGGCTGTGTCGTGCTCGGGGTCGGCGTCGGCGACGGGTCGGCGGCGTTCACGACCGCGACCCCTCCGACGATGAGCAGCCCGGCCGCGAGCAACGCGGTCGCGATGCTCCGCCGCGCGCCGCCCAGGGTCGGCCGCGGAGCGGCCGGCTCGGGAGCCGCCGGAGCGGTCCAGGTGGTGGGTTCCGCGTCGGTCTGATCCAGCGCGTCCCACAGTCGATTGCTGTGTTCCATGGTCAGTCTCCTGCTGCGGTGGGATGGACGGGTGCCCCATCCCGGGGCCCGGTGAGGTGCAGTGGCGTACTCCTCATGCGGCGGCGTGGTCCGCGGCAAATCCGCGGGCGTCTGATCGGACGCGTCCACCCTCCCCTGGCCGCGCGATCCGGGTCCCCCCTCCCGATCCGGGCTCCGGCGAGGAGCCCGGATCAGCGAGGCCGGATCACGGGAAGCGGTTGAACCAGAGGGCGGCGAGGCCGGCCCCGGCCAGGACGAAGAGCAGCGCGCCGCCGGCGAAGAGCTGGGTGACTTCCTGCTCCTGCTGCGTATAGCCGACCTTCGAGCCGAGGCTCTCGTAGATCTGGGCGAGGTCCTCGGCCGAGGGGGCGCTGAAGAACTTGCCGCCGGTCGTCTCGGCGACCGCTGTCAGGGTCTGGGTGTCGGGCGGGACCTGGAGCTGCTGGGTCTGCCCGAACGGGTCCTGGAGCTCGACCGTGCCGTCGGCCGTGCCGAGGGCGATCGTGTACACCGGCATGCCCGCGGCAGCCGCGTTATCGGCCGCCTGCTGCGGGTCGAGCGATCCGGTCGAGTTGGCGCCGTCGCTCAGGAGGACCGTGGCGACGAGGGGCTTCTCCTTCGGCGCCGGCGAGGCCGACGGGTCGGACGAAGCGGACGGGTCCGGCGAAGCCGACGCATCCGGCGCCTGGCTGGCCGACGGGTCCTGCGACGCCGTCGGGCCCTGGCCGGTCCCGGAGCCCGATCCCGCGACGCCGGCGGCCTCGAGCGAGAGCTCGATCGCGTCGCCCATCGCGGTGCCGCCGTGCGCGGCCAGATTGTCGATCGCGGTGTGGACCTGGGCGTGGTCGGTCGTCGGTGGGAGCTCGATGCGGGCTTCCGTCGAGAAGACGACGAGCCCGACGCGGAACGAGGACGGCAGCTGGTCGACGAAGTCCGACGCGGCCTTCTGGGCGGCCGCCAGCCGGGTCGGCTGAACATCGGTGGCCTGCATGGAGCCCGAGACGTCGATCGTGAGGATGATGGTCGCCTCGTTGCGCGGGACGGCCATGACCATCGACGGCCGGGCGAGGCCGATGACGAGCGCGGTGATCGCGACGAGGTACAGGACCGGCGGCACGTGGCGCCGCCAGGCCGGCGTCTTGGGGGCAATGTTCGCGAGCAGGTCCACGTTCGTGAACCGGACCGCGTAGCGGCTGCGGCGGCGCTGCACCAGGAGGTACAGCCCGATCGCGGCGGGGACGAGGAGGAGCCCCACGAGGAGCTCCGGCGAGGCGAAGGTCATGAGGCTCTCCGGATGGTTCGAAGCTGGCCGGCGAGCGAGCGAAGCCAGCTCCCCGAGGTCGAGAGGACGACGTGACGCGCGCCGAGCCGGCGCAGCTCACGGGCGAGGTCGGCGCGCTCTGCGGCGGCCGCGGTGGCGAACTTCTCGCGCAGCGCGCGGGACGACGTCTCGACCCGGACCTCGCGGCCGGTCTCGCCGTCGACGAGGGTGAGCGTCCCGACATCGGTCAGCTCGTCCTCGCGGGGGTCGCGGATCTCGACCACCAGGACCGTGGCCCGGGAGGTCACGCCGGCCATCGCCGTCGCCCAGTCGCGGGGCCCGCGGAAGTCGCTGACGACGACCACGAGGCCGCCGCGCGGCGCCGCGTGGCCGATGAACGAGAGCGCGCCCGCCGGAGTGACGGCGCCGGGGGTCGAGGCGCCTTTCAGCTCCGGGCGGTCGTACGCGGCGACGTCGCCGCGCGCCGCGACGAGCGCCGCGAGCAGGCCCTGGCGGCCGCCGGTCGGCTGGAGCCGGAGGTCCCGGTCCCCGCCGAACGTCGCGATCCCAAGGCGGTTGCCGCGCTGGGTGGCGAGGTGGCCGATCGCGAGGGCGACGCCCTCGGCGACATCCGCCTTGCGGCGGTCGGCCGTCCCGAACGTCATCGACGGCGACACGTCGAGGAGCAGCCACGCGGTGAGCGCCCGCTCCGGGACGTAAACCCGGACGTGGGGCACGGTCATCCGCGCCGTGACGTTCCAGTCGATGTGGCGGACGTCGTCACCCGGCTCGTACGGCCGGACCTGGGCGAGCTCGGTGCCGCCGCCACGGTCGTGCGCCCGGAACTCCCCGGGGAGGAGGCCGTGGATGTGGCGCCCGACCGTGACGTCGAGGGCGCGGAGGAGCGCCTCCGGCGTCGGGCCGGGGCCGGGCGCGGCCTTGGACCGGACGGGAGCCGCGGCAGCCAGGGCGCCGAGGCCCGCGGTCATGCCGATCGCTCCGCCGAGCTGCGCTCGATGCCGCTCGCCTGGGGCAGCGGCACGATCGGGATCAGCCGGTCGAGGATCATGTCGGTCGTGACCTCCTCCGCGAGGGCGGTGAAGCTGGGCACGATCCGGTGGCGCAGGACGTCGTGGGCGAGCTCGGTCACGTCGGTCGGGATGACGTAGCGCCGGCCGCGGACGACGGCCAGGGCCCGGGCGGCGTGGATCAGGTTGATCGAGCCGCGCGGGCTGGCGCCGTAGGCGATGAACGGCTTGACCTTGCTCAGGCCGACGGTCTCGGGCTGGCGGGTGGCCGTCGTCAGCGCGACCGCGTAGTCGATGATCGCGCGGTCGACGTAGACGTCGGTCGTCATCTGCTGGAGCTCGGCGAGGCTGTCGGCCGTGAGGATCGGCAGGACCTCGGGCGCCGGCCGGAGCGAGCGCTCAACGACGACCGACTCCTCGCGGGCGGTCGGGTAGCCGACGACGACCTTCATCATGAACCGGTCGACCTGGGCCTCCGGCAGCGGGTAGGTGCCCTCGGACTCGATCGGGTTCTGGGTCGCCATGACGAGGAACGGCCGGGGCACGACGAAGCTCTCGGGGCCGATCGTGACCTGGCGCTCCTGCATGACCTCGAGCAGCGCGCTCTGGACCTTGGCGGGGGCGCGGTTGATCTCGTCGGCGAGGAGGAAGTTCGCGAAGACCGGGCCCAGCTCGGTGTCGAACGTGTGCCGGTCGGGGCGGTAGATGCGGGTGCCGACGAGGTCGGCAGGCACGAGGTCCGGCGTGAACTGGATGCGCTTGAAGCTCGCCTCGAGGACGTCGGCGAGGGTCTTGATCGTCAGCGTCTTGGCGAGGCCGGGCACGCCCTCGAGGAGGAGGTGGCCGCCGGCGAGCAGCGCGACGAGGATCCGCTCGAGCATCTGGTCCTGGCCGACGATCACGCGGCGGATCTCGTAGAGGACGGACTCGCTCGTCAGTCGGCCGTCGCGGACGATCGGCATCGGCTCGGGGGCCGGGGCGGCCGCGGGCGCGGCGGCGCGGATCGGCTGCGGGGCGAACTGGGCGTCCGTCTGCGGCGGGGCCGGGACCGCCGGCTGATGCGCGCGCGCGGCGTGCTGGGCCGTCGTCGGCGGCACGGGCTGGACGCTCGGCGTCTGCCCGAGCTCGGCGTTGTTGTCGGTCATCGAAACCTCCGGCGCCCGATTGGCCAGGCGTCTTCGTGTGGTCGTTGCGTTTTCCTCGGTCGTTCTGACCCGGGCTGATGCTCGCAACAGGCCATGAGAGGTCTCTGAGACGCAGGTGGCGTCGGACGCTGTACCTTTTCTCGCGTGACGACTACGGGCAAGTCAGTGGGGGGCGTGGACGCGGCGGCCTGGGCGGCATCCCGTTCACAGCTCATCCTCGACATCGCGGCCGCGGCCGCGGGCGAGCGCGACCTGGACCACATCCTCCACGAGACCCTCGACCGCCTGCGGTCGGAGATGCCGTTCACGGGCGGCTCGATCGCGCTCGTCCAGGGCGACGAGCTCGTGATCAGGGCGGCAGTCGGGCCGTTCGCGAAGGAGGCGCTCGGCCAGCGCCTGAAGCGCGGTCCCAGCGCCAGCTGGCGGGTCGTCGAGACGCTCCAGCCGTGTCTCGTCGACGACATGCACGCCGCGGGCTACACGATCGCCGGGGCCGAAGGGCGCAAGCGCATCCTCTCGTGGCTGGCGGTGCCGATCGTCCGGCGGAACGTCGGGATCGGCCTCGTCGAGATCGACTCGACGCTGGGCAGCGCGTTCAGCGATTCGGACGTCGACCTGCTCGAGACCGTCGTCCGGGTCCTCTCCGGCCCGGTCGAGCTGGCGGCCCACCACGCGGCGGAGGTCCGGGCGAGCGAGCTGCGCGACGCCTTCATCGGCGTGATCAGCCACGAGCTGCGGACCCCCATCACGACGATCTACGGCCTCTCGAAGATGCTCCGTCAGAAGGGCGGGACGCTCGACGGGACGGTCGTCTCGAAGGCGCTCGAGGACATCGAGGGCGAGGCCGACCGCCTCCAGCGACTCGTCGAGGACCTCCTCGTGTTGTCGCGAGCCGAACGGGGCAAGGTCGAGGTCGACGGCGAGCCGATCGGGATCCCGCGCCTGATCCGGCGGGTGGCCGAGGCCGAGCGACAGCGGTCCGGGCGGCAGATCGACGTCGCGATCGGGCCCGGCTTGCCGCTCGCCGTCGGCGAGGAGACGTACGTCGAGCAGGTCGTCCGGAACCTGCTGACGAACGCGACGAAGTACTCCGACGAGGGCCGGCCGATCGCGATCGAAGTCGTAGCGGAGGGCGAGGAGGTGGTCGTCCGCGTCCTCGACGAAGGCATCGGGATTGCCGGCGCCGACGCGGCCCGGGCGTTCGAGCTGTTCTTTCGCTCGAAGTCCGCGACGCGGATGGCGAGCGGCGCCGGGATTGGGCTGTTCGTCTGCCGCCAGCTGGTCGAGGCGATGGGCGGCCGGATCTGGGCGCTGCCGCGGGAGACGGCCGGAACGGAGGTGGGGTTCGGCCTGCCGGCCCATCACCCCGACGACGGCGAGGACGCCTAGCCCGCCGCCTCGATCTGGCCAGATTCCTGCCCCATGACGACAAGCGGCGATCGACCCGCTCCGGCGCCAACCGAGCGGAGCGAATTAGCCTCTTGAGGCTACGTAACGTGCTGAACGAGCGACTCCGTTGGTCCTCGGGTGGGGCGAGATCACCGCTAAGCGTCGCTCGGCTGGAATCTGGCCAGTTCGAATGATTTGAAAAGGCGTCGTGATCAGGCCGTCACACATCCTGATTAGACTCGGCGCATGCAGTTCTTCCGACCCAGCGCTCCGCGCATGCCCACCCCCACCGACGCCCTCCCCGGACGGCCCTCGCCGATCATGACCCCGGGGATCCACCGAGTCCTCGGCACGCCGATCGCCGGTCCCTGGCCCGAGGGCACGAAGACCGCGGTCTTCGGCCTCGGCTGCTTCTGGGGCGACGAGAAGGATTTCTGGCAGCTCCCGGGCGTCGTGTCGACCGCGGTCGGCTACGCCGGTGGCTACACGCCGAACCCGACCTATCAGGAGGTCTGCTCCAATCGGACCGGTCACGCCGAGGTCGTCTTCGTCGCCTACGACCCGTCGCGGATCTCCTACGAGCAGTTGCTCAAGACCTTCTGGGAGGCCCATGACCCGACCCAGGGCATGCGCCAGGGCAACGACGTCGGCACCAGCTATCGCTCGATCATCCTGGTGGCCGACGCTGAGCAGCGAGCCGCCGCAGAGGCCTCGAAGGCGATGTACCAGGAGCGCCTGTCGGCCAAGGGCTATGGCGCGATCACGACCCAGATCGTGGATCGGTCCGACTTCCCGTTCTACTACGCCGAGGACTACCACCAGCAGTACCTCGACAAGAACCCGTTCGGCTACTGCCCGAACCACGCGACCGGCGTGAAGCTGCCGGACGACTTCTCGATCCCGGTGACGCCGCTTCAGTACGTGGACTGACCGGCCAACACCACCAAAACACAGAGCCGGTCCGACACTGTCCGGGCCGGCTCTCTTCATGTCCGTCGCGGCTCGCGGCTCGAGGGCGGGAACCATTGATCCGGGCGTTGCCACTCACGACCCTGGGTGGCATCCTCCCGATTGATGGAACCGGCTTGATCGCTGAGGGCTGGCGATGGATCGATCCGATCCGGCATATCGAGGGCAGGCCGACTACAGCCCGCTATTGCTCAAGCTCTACGATCCGATCGTCATCGGTGTCCTCTCGCGGCTCCTCTGGAGATTCCCGCCGAATCGGCTGCCGGATGAGTACCGGGCCCGGATCCGTGATCGCCACCTCGACGTCGGTCCAGGCACGGGGTACCTGATCGACCACTCGGGAATCCCCGACGGCAGCCACGTGACGATCGTCGACCCGAACCCGAACGTTCTCCGGCACGCGACGCGGCGCCTTCGCCGGCTGAACGTCACGGCCGTCGAGGCCGACGTCCTGAAACCGCTCCCCGTGGACGGGCCTTTCGACTCGGCGGCGCTCTGCCTCGTCATTCACTGCCTGCCCGGTCCCCTGGCGCGGAAGGCCACAGCGGTCGCCAATATCGCCGCAGTCCTCGCACCGGACGGCGTGCTCTTTGGTGCTTCGGTGCTCGGGCGGTCCGGGCAGCACACATGGCTCGGTCGTCGGGTCCTCGCGGCGTTCAATCGGCGAGGCGCATTCGACAACCTGGATGACAGCGCGGAAGGTCTCCGCGAGATCCTCGCCGCCTCCTTCGAGAGCGTGGAGATGGAGACGTTCAGGTCGGTCGCGGTCTTCGCCGCGTCGAAACCGCGGGCGGGGTAGCCCGGAGCGATCCGGCGGCGGGAGGGCTTGCCGAATACCTGACGCATGTCGTCCGGCGCCGCCGATACGATGTGTGGGTGACGTCGGCCCTTCGCGTCCTCGTCGAGCAGCCAATCCACGGCAAGCGCTGGGTCGCGGTCGCGGCGGATTGGCCGGGCCTCGAACGGGGCGGCAAGACCGAGGACGAGGCGGTCGAGAAGCTGGCCCGCTACGTTCCGCGATACGTCCCGGTCGCGAAACGCGTCGGGCTGGCCTCGGAGCTCGCGAGCCAGACGGACCTCGACATCATCGGCCGGTACACCGGGACCGGCTCGACCGACTTCTGGGGGATCTCGTTCGCGCCCTCGCCGCTGGACCGCGAGCCGTTCGACGCGCCGCTCTTCGATCGCCAGGTGGGGCTGCTTCGCTCCGTCTGGACCGAGTTCGACGAGACGGCCGCGCGCGTCTCGGCGGAGCTCCGGCCGGGCGCCCGGGGCGGCGGCCGCTCCCGCGACCAGATCGTCCGGCACATCCTGGCGAACGAGGGCGGCGATTTCTCGAAGCGCGTCAAGCAGAAGTCCGAGCTGGACGACCTGCTGACGCCGGGCGGGCTCGCCCATCACCGCGACCGCTTCGTCGAGGCGATGCGCGCCTGGTACGAGGAAGGCAAGCCGCTCGGCAACTGGACGATCCCCTACCTGCTCCGCCACACGGCCTACCACAACCTCGACCACACCTGGGAGATGCAGGACCGCGACCTGACGGGCGACGCCTCGGCCGGATGACTCGCGGAATCCTCGTGACGAGGGAGCGGGGCAGGACTAGGCTACGGTCGGATCGGAGGTGCTCCATTGACGACGCGTGACGCCCTGGATGCGGCACTGCAGCGCGAGAACGTGGACGACGCGATGAGCGAGCTGATCGGACGGCAAGTGTGGCTGACCGACGCCGACACGCTCTCCCAGGCGATCCACCAGGTCTACTGCGGGATCATGGCCGACCATGACCACCCCAACGAGAAGGACCAGGAGCAGGCCCGGCAGCTGATCGCGGCGATCGGCCAGTCGATCGGCAGCGGCGCGGCGGCCGCCTCGTAGCGGCACGCGGCCGCAACCCAACCGATTGACCGGCGTGGCACGCTCTACGGGCGCAACCGCGCCGGAACTTCACGAGAAAGGAGCGTCATGGGAGCAGCCATGTCAACCCGGAAGGTCCACACCTCCTTGGAAGGCATGAGGCTCCATGGACACGCTCAATCTCGGAATCCTCGCCCACGTCGACGCCGGTAAGACCACTCTCACCGAGCGACTCCTCTTCAACGCCGGCGCGATCGACCACGTCGGCAGCGTCGACGCCGGCACCACCCAGACCGACTCCCTCGACCTCGAGCGCGAACGCGGCATCACGATCCGGTCCGCGGTCGCCTCGTTCGTCCTTGGCGATCTCGCGGTCAACCTCGTCGACACGCCCGGCCACCCGGACTTCATCGCCGAGGTCGAGCGCGTCCTCGGCGTGCTCGACGGCGCCGTCCTCGTCGTCTCGGCCGTAGAGGGCGTCCAGCCGCAGACGCCGCTGCTGTTCCGGGCGCTCCGGCGGCTCGGAGTCCCGACGCTGATCTTCGTCAACAAGATCGATCGGGCGGGCGCGGACGACGGCCGGGTCCTCGAGGCGATGAAGCGGCGCCTTGCCCCAGGGATGGTCCCAATGGGCGCAGCCCGCGGCCTCGGGACCCGGGCGGCGACGTTCGAGCCCGGCGCCGACGACGACCCGGCCTTCCGGGCGAGCCTGACCGAGTCGCTCGCCGAGCGCGACGACGCGGTCCTGCAGGCATACGTCGCCGACGGGCCGGTCTTTCCCTCCCCCCGCCTCCGCCGGTTGCTCGCCGAGCAGACGGCGGCCCCAGCTCCATCCGGTCTTCTTCGGCTCGGCCGGGACCGGCGCCGGCGTCGAGGCGCTCACGGCCGGGATCACGGCGCTCCTGCCGGCCGGGACGGGCGATCCCGAGGCCGACGTCGCCGGGCGCGTCTTCAAGATCGAACGAACCGCCTCGGGCGAACGCGTGGCGCTCGTCCGCGTGTTCGACGGCACGCTCCGGCCGCGCCAGCGCGTACGAGTCGCCGGCAACGGCACGGAGCACCGCCGCAGACGCCAAGCCGACCTCGATCAGCGTCTTCGCCCCGACCGGCGCGCCCCATCGGTCCTTCGTAGCCGCGGGCGAGATGGCCCGGGTCTGGGGCCTTGGCGCGGTCCGCGTCGGCGACACGATCGGCGGGCGCCGGCGGGCGGACGCGATCGCGACTCGGCGCCCCGCCACTTCCCGCTGCCGACGCTCGAATCGGTCGTCGTCGCCCGCCGCCCGGAGCAGTCCGGGAGCCTCCGCGCGGCCCTGAACCAGCTCGCGGAGCAGGACCCGCTGATCAACGTCCGTCAGGACGACTCCCGCCACGAGATCTCGGTGTCGCTGTACGGCGAGGTCCAGAAGGAGGTCATCCAGGCGACGCTCGAGCGGGAGTACGGGATCGGCGCGGACTTCCGGGACACGACGACGATCTGCATCGAGTGGCCGAAGCGACCGCCGAGGCCGATCAGGTGATCTTCGCGAAGACGAAGACGAACATCACCGGCCGCAGCTCACCTCTGAGCACGAACCCGTTCAGCGCGACGATGGGCCTCCGGGTCGAGCCGCTGCCGCTTGGCTCCGGCGTCGAGTTCCGGCTCGACGTCGAGCCTCGTCTGATCCCGCTCTACGTCTACAAGACGACCGACGCGATGGTCGCCCAGATGGAGGTGTACGTCCGCGAGGCGCTTGAGGAGGGCCTCGCCGGCTGGCGGGTGACCGACTGCCGGGTCACGATGTGGGACTGCGGCTACACGTCACCGGTCTCGACACCGGCCGACTTCCGCCGGCTCACCCAGCTCGTGCTGGCGACCGCGCTCGACCGGGCCGGGACGTGGGTCTGCGAGCCGCTCGCGAGCGTGGCCCTCGAGTTGCCGTCCGCGAGCGCGCCCGGCACCGTCGCGGCGCTGGGCCGGCTCGGCGGCCGGGTCCGCGGCCAGTTCTCGGCGAACGGCGTGTCGACGGTCGACGCCGTGCTCCCGGTCGGGCGGGTCCGCGACTTCCAGCACCAGCTGCCGGGGCTGACCGGCGGCGAGGGCATCCTCGAGACGAAGTTCGGCGGCTACCAGCCGGTCGGCGACTCCCCGCCGACGCGGCCGAGAACGCTGCCGAGCCCCCTCAACCGCGACGAGTGGCTCGCGTCGCTGGCCCACCGCGGCTGACCGCACGGCGGCCGATACTTCGCTGACCGACCCGCAGCGGGCTGCGGCCAGCAGCGAATCCGGAGGTTCTCGTGGGCGTCCTGTCCGAGCATCCCATCTTCCCGATCCTGCTCTCGCGGGACCTCGACGCGAGCATGGCGTTCTACCGCGACACGCTCGGACTCGAGGTCGCGCGGCGCGATCCGGACCGGATCGTCTTCCGCTGCGGCGGCGGGACCCAGCTCGTCGTCACCGAGAGCACGGTCGGCACCGCCGACACCCAGACGCAGGTCGCGTGGCGCGTCGCCGACATCCGGGCGGCGATCGACGAGCTGCGCGGCCGGGGCGTCACGATCGAGGAGTACGAGGCGCCCGATCCGGTGACGACCGACGGCGTCGCCGACATGGGCCACTCGTGGGCCGCCTGGTTCATCGATCCCAGCCGGAACGTGCTCTCGGTGGTCGAGCCGAAGGGCTGACCGCGAGCCGGACGAGGCCTCTCAGCGAGCGGCGGGCTCCGGGGCCGGCGCCGCGCCAAGCTGCGACGGCGCGCTGTAGCCGCGCTCGGCGATCTCGGCCGCCCGCGCCCGGTACGCGGCCGTGTCGGGCGCGGTCATCGCCCGGAAGCCGTCGACGAGCCGGTTGTACATCGAGAACGCGGACGCGATGAGGACCGCCAGCTGGACGTCGCCGTCGGTCGCCCCGGCCGCGGTTGCCGACGCGACATCGGCGGCGGTCAGCTCGAGCGGGTTGCGGCGAACGGTCCGGGCGACGTGCAGGAGCGCCTGCATCTTTTCGTCGAGGCCGTCGGAGGAGCCGGCCTTGATCCCGTCGACGACCGGGATCAGCTCCGTCGTCCCGGCGGTCTCGAGGAGCGCGGTCGCGAACGCGCCGTGCGAATCCATGCAGAAGAAGCAGTCGTTCGCCGCCGACACGGCGGTCGCGAGCATCTCGCGCTGGGCCCGCGTCAGCGTCGCGCCGGGGTAGTCGTTGACAAGGACCTCGTCGGCGAGGCCGCGGAGGTGGATGCCCAGGCCGGGCGTCAGGCGCATCGCCACGCCGATGCCGGGAACGTCTGGCAGGCCGCCGACGATCGGCTCCTGTCGCGAGCGGTCGAGGCGCTCGGCGTCTCGCGCCATGGACTGGTCCTCCTCGTAACGTGACGGTCGGCGGAAGGATGCCACGGCCGGGTCCGGCCGTCAGGACGCGCCGAGCGCCTCGCGGATCTCGCCGATCATCGTGGTCTCGACCGGCTTCTCGCCGCCCTTCGCCTCGGCGACGGCCTGGGACAGCCCGAGCACGAGCTGGCGGTACGCGTCGAGCTCGTCCGGCGCCTTCGCCGTCAGCGTCGCAACCGCCACCTGGAGCGCGTTCATCGTCTCGGCCCGGACCTTGTCCGGCGACGCAGTGAGCCCGAAACCCGTGCCATGAGCCTTCGCGAGGTCGCGGACGAGCGGGCTGGCCGAGGCGACCTGGGCGCCGGCGAGGTACTTGCTCATCGCGCCGGCCTCACCGAAGGAGTCGGTCAGGTCGCGGTCGCTCAGCGAGACGAGCATCCCGCTCCCGGTCATGCCCCGCTGGAGCGTGTGCCACTCGTCGTCGGTGAAATCGGCCTTCGTCGCCATGCGTGTCCTCCGCTGGGTTGGTTGACGTGCTGGGAGTATGCCCGGCCGGCCGCTGCGGCGGGATTCAGCCCTCGAGGACCCGCCGTTTGGCCGTCTCGAACTCCTCGTCGGAGAGGATGCTTTCGGCGTGCAGCTTCGCGAGGTCCGCGAGCTTGTCCGCGATCCCCGCGGCCTGCGCCGACCCGGGCACGGCGACGGTCGTGCCCGTCGCGGCCGGCGGCGGGATCGTCGGCGCGGCGTGGAGCACCTGGTCGCCGGACGGCGCGATGCCGAGGGACGCCCAGAAGCGCTCGACCGCCGCGCGGTACGTCGGCTCGTCGAGGCGATGCTGGCGGAATTGCTTCGTGCTGACGCGCATCCGGTCGGCCGCTCCGATCTGGCCGAGGCTCAGCTGCATGCCCGTGTGGCAGATCGGGCATGCGAGGTACGCGTTGTTCTCGTACTGGTAGATCGGCACGAAGTAGAGGCTGAACTTCTTGTCCGACCGGATCTCGTGCAGGAAGACGGCGTTGTGGCAGCGCGGACAGACCGTCGGCGCGACCTCGCCAAGATCCTGCGTGACACCCCCGCCCCAGCCGACGATGAGAACCATGGCGGGTTTGTATCACGGCACGGCGAAGCGGGCCGGCCGGTGGGCCGACCCGCCCGCGCGGAGGGTTCAGGGCAGGAGGAAGCCCAGGTACGTGTTGATGTTGCCGGTCTGGGGATCCGAGCCGTCGCCGACGGTCGAGCCCTCGCCGCTGCCGCTGACACCGCCGTAGGCGCCGGTCCCGCCCAGGACGACCCAGCTGAACGTCTCGGTCGAGGTCGCAAAGTCGAGGTGGACCTGGATCTTGATGAAGAGCTCGCCGTCGGGGCAGGTGAACGTCTTGCGGACCGGAATCTGGGCGCCTCGGCCGCTCTGGGAGCCCGCAAAGATGAGCCGCGTGTCGACGACCGTGCCGGACGCGCAGATCAGGCCCTGGTCGACCGCCGCGCCCGATGCGACGAACGTCCCGGTGTTGAAATCGTTGGGGTTGAAGGTCATGTGCGAGACGATCGTGACGTCGGTGGGGCCCTTCGCCGCGACCGGCGCCGCCGCGACCAGCGGCCAACGCGCCGGCCAGCGCCATCACCACGATCGATCGAATCGATCTGCTCATCCTGCGATCCCTCCTGGCGCTGGCGACGTGGATGTCGCCCGATACACAGAGGGCGCTGGCGATCGGCTGCCGGGTTCCAACTTCTCGCCGGAGCCCGTCGTCGCCAGTGCGGGAACGGCCTGCACTGGGCGCATTCGGCGGCGCATGCTGTGGGTACCTGCCCTGGGGAATCACCCGTCACGCCCCGGCCAGGGCGATCAGAGGGAGTCACGACTATGCCGACGTACATGGACATGCACGACATCCCGGGCGTCAAGGCGAGCGACGTCGCCGGGGCCCACGAAGCCGACCTGAAGGTCCAGGGCAAGTACGGGGTCGACTACAAGAGCTATTGGGTCGACGAGGAGAACGGCAAGGTCTTCTGCCTCGTCGACGCCCCGGACCGCGAGACCGCGACGCGGGTCCACCGCGAGGCCCACGGCCTCGAGGCCCACACGCTGTACCAGGTTGAAGAGGGCGGCTGACCGGGCGTCCTTCCCGGCAACCGAGGGACCGGCGTCCGTCCCGGACGCCGGTCTCGTCGTGTCCGGCCGCCGACCGGGCTAGACGACGAGGGGCTCCTCGTCGGGCAGCGTCAGGCCCATCGCCTGCGCGACGTGGCGGCCGTCGACATGCGGCCCGAACAGCGTCGCCGACACCTGGTTCGTCTGCCACAGCACCCCCGCGAAGAACAGGCCCGGGACGTCGCTGACGCCGCGGGCCGCGCGCGGCAGGCCCATCTCGTCGGTGACCGGCGCGTCGATCCACGAGTAGTCCGGGCGGAAGCCACTCGTCCAGATGACGCTCGAGACGCCCGCCCGGCGCAGGTCGAGCGTCTCGAGCTCGGGCGGGGCGTAGGACGACCAGGTGTTGTCGTCGGGCGGGGCATCCTCGCCGGCCGCGACGATGAAGCGATCGATGGACGGCTGGAGCCGCTCGCCGAAGATCGCCGCGACGCGGTCGAGCGTCGCCGCCAGGCCCGGTGCGAGGATCAGCCTCTCGCCCTCGACGCGTTCGATGCGGCCAAGGAGCCTGATCCCCGATTCGGCCATCGCCCGGAGGTCGGTGCTGTGGCCGCCCTTGTGGCCCGAAAGCGAGGGGTTGCCGCCGAACCGGGCCAGCGGGCTCGGCAGCTGGTCCGTCGTCGGCAGGGCCGCGCCAAGCCCCGGGCCGCGGGTCGCGACTGCACCGAGCCAGCGGAAGATGTCCCGGCCGCGGTACCGCCGCGGGGCTCGACCCGCGCTCCCGACCGACAGGTAGACCTCGCGCCCGGCGTCTTGCAGCTCCTCGGCCAGCTGGCAGCCGGTCTGGGCACTGCCGACGACGAGGACCGCGCCGGGCGGCAGGTCCGATTCGCGGCGGTAGTGGAAGGAGTGGACGGCGGTGACCCGCTCCGGCAGCGCGGCGGCGATCGCCGGGATGTTCGGGCGTTGGAAGCCGCCGGTCGCGACGACGACCCGCTCCGCCTCGAGCGGGCCCTGGTTCGTCTCGAGCAGGAAGCCCGTGCCGCCCGGCCGTGGAACGAGCCGGGAGACGTGCGTCTCCGTCACGACCGGCGCCCTGACCGTCTCGGCGTAGCGCCGGACGGTCGCGACGATGTCGTCGCGGGGCATGAACGCGTCGGGCGCCGGACCGTCGTACGGCTGGCCAGGGAAGCTCGTCGTCCAGTTCGGCGAGACGAGCCGGAACGCGTCCCAGCGGTCCTGCCAGCCGCCGCCGAGCGTCGCCCGCCGCTCGAGGACGACATGGTCGCGGCCGCCCAGCGAGAGCAGGCGGCTCATCGCCAGTCCGTTGTGGCCGGCGCCGATGACGGCCGTGTCGGTGCGGACGGGCAGGTCCATCGAAACCCCTCCGTTGAAGGTTCCCGGACATTACCGCGTCGGGCGCCGGGCGTCGGCGCCCGGCGCGAGGCCCGTCAGCGGGTGAGCGTCACCTTGCCGATCCAGCGCGGCGCCTCCGGGTCCAGGCCGCGGGCGATCGCGAGGTGGCGGGCGAGGAGCTGGCCCGGGACGATCGAGACGATCGGCATCAGCCAGTCCGGGACGCCGCCCGGCAACCGGATGCCGACCGGGCCCAGGGCCAGCGCCTCTTCCCGGTCCGACAGCACGATCCGCTCGACGTCCAGCTCGCCGAGCCGCGCGAGCAGCGCATCGATGTCGGCGGCGGCCGCGCCGGACGGGGCGATCGCGAGGATCGGATGGCCGGGCTCGGCCAGCGCCAGCGGCCCGTGCAGGAAGTCCGCCGCGGAATACGGGTCGGCGGCGATCCGGGCGAGCTCCTTGAGCTTGAGCGCGAGCTCCCGAGCGGTGGCGTACTCGTAGCCCCGCCCGACGACGATCAGCCGGTCGCGGCCGGCGGCGGCGAGGTGGCGGGCGACCGCCTCGGCCTGGGCCTCCGTGTCGAGGGCGGCGGCGATCCCGTCGGGGATCGCGGCCAGCGCGGGCTCCCGCGCCGCGTCGGCGACGCCGGTCGTCCCGGTTGCTCGTTCGAGCCCGATCACGAGCAGCGCGATCGCCAGGAGCTCCGCGGTGTACGTCTTCGTCGCGGCCACGGCGAGCTCCGGCCCGGTTCCGAGGTCGACCGCGTGCTCGGCGGCCACCGCCAGGTCCGACGCGGGGTCGTTCGACAGCGCAACCGTCGGGGCGCCCTGGCGGCGGGCCGCGGCGATGACCTCGACGATGTCCGGCGAGCGGCCGGACTGCGAGATCCCGATGACGAGCGACCGGTCGAACCGCGGCTCGACGCCGTAGATCGAGACGATCGACGGGGTCGCGAGCGCGACCGGCAGGCGGAGCCGGACGCCGAACAGGTACTGGGCGTAGATGGCGGCGTGGTCGCTCGACCCGCGTGCGGCGACGACGACGTGATCGACCGAGCGGTCGCGGATCAGCGGCGCGACCCGGTCGGCGATCGCCTCGATCGCGGCCCGCCCCGGGCCCAGGAGCCGGGCCGCGACCGCGGGCTGCTCCGCGATCTCCGAGGCGAGGCTCATCGGGTCGCGGCGGCGCGGTCCCGGACGAGGCCGTGGCCGGTGGGGTGGAGGCCCGGGACCGCCGCGGGGAGGCGACCCGGGAACCCGGCCTCCCCGCCGACCGCGGCGGCGAGCGCCCGGAGCGTCGGCGGCAGGATCCCGTAGGCGGCCACATGGCACCGGGCGGCGGGGTACGCGGCGAGGTCGAACGGCGTCCGGACCGCGACGGTCACCGTCGGCCGGCCCGCGGACAGCACCGCGTCAACAAGCCGGGCCTGCGACCGCTCGAGGTAGGCGGCGCTCGTCCCGATCACGACCGCTTCGTGGCCGGCCGCGGCCTCGCGGACGGCCGCGATCCCGGCTGCCGACGGCGCGTGGTCGACGACGATCTCGTCGACGGCGCCGAACCGCTCGCGGAGGGCCGCCGCCAGGCCGGGAGCGACCGCGGACGTCGTGTCGGCCGGCGTCTGGTCGGTTGGCCGCGGCTGGATCGCGAGGAGGCGGCCACCGGGCGGAAGACGCAGCGGCAGCACGCCGTCGTCGTCGCGGACGAGCGTCATCGACCGCTCGGCGAGCTCGTCGGCGAGCTCGCGGTGGGCCGGGCAGCCCACGATGTCGAGGTCCGGATCGTCGAAGCCCGCCAGCCAGGCGTGGAGCGTCGCGACGCGCCCGGCGGACGTCGCCGCGCCGTCGCGATCGATCAGGCCTCGCGCGCCGGCGTGGGCAAGCCCGGATTCGATGCGGGCCCTCGCCTCGGCGTCCGGGGCGGTCATCAGCAGGTCGACGCCCGCGGCCAGCGCCGCCAGGACGTCGATGACGAGATTGGGGCCCTGGGCGAGCGCCCGCATGTCGAGCGCGTCGGTGATCGAGACGCCCTCGAAGCCCAGCTCGTCGCGGAGCAGCTCCGTCATCACCCGCCGCGAGAGCGTCGAGGGCAGGTCGGCCTCGCCGGTCAGCCGCGGCAGCGCGAGGTGGGCGGACATCACGACGCGGGCGCCGGCGCCGATCCCGGCCCGGAACGGAACGAGCTCCCGGGCGGCAAGCTCCTCGGGCCCGGCGTCGAGGGCCGGCAGGCTGTGGTGCGAGTCGTCGGCGACGTCGCCGATGCCCGGGAAGTGCTTCAGCCCAGCCGCGACGCCGGCGGACTGAAGGCCGCGGACAGTCGCGGCGACGAGCGTCGCGACACCGGACGGGTCGTCGCCGAACGAGCGGATCCCGATCGCCGGGTTGGCCGGGTTCGACGCGAGGTCGCAGACCGGGGCGTAGGCGAGGTTCACCCCGAGCGCCCGGCACTCGAGCCCGATCGCCCGCCCGACGCGCTCCGCGAGGCCGGCATCGCCGATCGCGCCCAGGGCCATGTTCCCGGCGAACGGCGTCGTCCCCTCGCCGAGCCCGAGGAACTGGCCGCCCTCCTGGTCGGCGCCGATGAGCGGCGGCGCCGCCGACGCCCGCCGGATCGCGTCGGTCAGCTCGCGGACCTGGCCGGGCGACGCGACGTTGGCAAACCGGAAGAGCGTGATCCCGGCCGACGGCGCGCTCGCGAGCCGCGCGGCGACGTCCCCGGGGAGTGCCGTCCCCTCGAACGCCAGCATGAGCGACCCGAGAGCCCCCGCCTGGCTCATCCCTTGACGGCGCCGGCGGTGACGCCGCCGACCATGCGGTTCTGGATCAGCAGGAAGAAGACGAGGACCGGCAGCGTGAACAGCGTCGACGCGGCCATGGTCCCGCCCCAGTCGGTCCCGAACGCGGTCTTGAACGTCGACAGCCAGACCGGCAGCGTGAAGTTCGAGGTGTCACGCATCAGCACGTAGGCGTAAAGGAACTCGTTCCAGGCCGTGATGAACGCGAAGATCGAGGTCGCGACGAGGCCCGGCCCGAGCAGCGGCAGCACGACGTGGCGGAACGCGCCGAACCGACTCGCGCCGTCGACCATCGCCGATTCCTCGAGATCGATCGGGATGCCGTCGATGAAGCCGCGCAGGGCCCAGATCGTGAACGGCAGCGTGAAGATGAAGTAGGTGATGATCAGGGCGGGGATCTGGTTGAGCAGGTTGGCCTGGCGGAACACCAGGTACATCGGGATCAGCAGCGCCTCGAACGGCGCCAGCTGGGCGACGACGACGAGCAGCAGGAAGAACTTGCGGCCGCGGAAGTTCACCCGCGACACGGTCGCGGCCGCCAGCAGCCCCACGACGAGCGCGGCCACAACGGTCGAGATCGAGACCACGACGCTGTTCCGCACGTAGTCCGGGAAGTACGGCCGGGTCACCGCCGTCGCGAAATTGTCGAGCGTCGGCGGGATCGGCAGGAACTTGGGAACGTACGTCTGGACGTCGCCCGGCTGCTTGAAGGCCGTCGAGAGCATCCAGTAGAACGGGAACGCGAACAGGACGACGACGACGAGGCCGATCACGTTCACGAGCACCCGCCGCCCGCGTCGCGACCTCATGCCACCGCCTCCTGTTGTCGAAGCAGCCGGCGGATGTACGGGACGAGGACGAACAGCAGGATCAGGACCATCACGACGGCGGCCGCGGACGCGACGCCGTACTGGGCTCCGGCGATGCCCTTCAGGTAGGTGTAGATCGACAGCGTGACGGTCTCGCCCGCCGGCCCACCCTGGCGGACGGTCCAGATCTGGGTGAAGACCTTGAAGTCCCAGATCGCCGACAGGAACAGCAGGATCATGAACAGCGGCAGGATCGAGGGAAACGTGATCCGCCGGAAGATCGCCCAGTCGCCGGCCCCGTCGACCTTGGCCGCCTCGAACTGGTCGCCCGAGATCGTGAGGATCCCCGCCCGCAGGCTGAACGCGACAAACGGCACGGCCTGCCAGACGATCAGCAGCGTGATGACGAAGAACGTCGAGAGCCCGGTATCGAACCAGGAGTGGTTCGTCCAGTCGCCGAAGATCCCGACGCTCGTCAGTGCCCAGTTCACGACGCCGAACTTGCTGTCGAACAGCCACTGGAAGATGACGCTCGCGGTGAGCACGGGCGTGGCCCAGGCGAGGATCAGCGCGATCGAGAGCGCCAGACGGATCCAGCGGCTCACGGCGCCCAGCAACAGGGCGACGCCCATCCCCGCGAGCAACGTCAGGGCGACATTGGCGACCGTGAAGCCGAACGTCCGGATCGTGATCGTCCAGAACGTCGGGTCGGACAGGATCTGGCGGTAGTTGTCGAGGCCGATCCAGACCGTCGTGTGCTGGACCAGTTCGCGCAGGCCCATCTTCTGGAAGCTGATCGCGACGACCAGCACCACCGGGTAGCCGAGCAGGACGACGAACGCCAGGAAGGCCGGCAGGATCGGCAGGTAGACGAGCAGGCGCCGCGGAGCGACGCCTGCGATACGGCCGCGGGCCGGAGAGCCTCGCGACGGGACCGTGGTGACGGCAGGCCCGATGTTGGCCTCCGCACCTCCGTCCATCGTCACGCGACGCTCCGGCTCACGACCATCAACCTCAGAGCGGGGTGTTCATGCGGGCTTCGATCTCCGTGTTCGCGGCCTTCGCGGCGTCGGCGATGCTCGCCTGGCCGGTCAGGACCTTCGTGAGCATGTCCTTCAGCGGGTTCGCGCCCGCCTCGACGGATGCCCAGCGGGGATCCTGCGGAGTGACGAAGCTGCCGGCCGCGGCGGCGCCGGCGGCGACAGCGAGATTGGCGTTATCGGATGTGGCGGTCGTGGCCAGGTTCTTCGAGTTCGGAATGTTGCCGTTCGCGATCATCAACTTCTGATACTTCTCGCCGGTCAGGAGCTTGACCCAATCGAGGGCCAGGTCCTGGTTCTGGCTGCCGGCGGCGATGCCAACGTTCGAGCCGCCGAGGAAAACCGGAGCGGTCTTGCCGTCGGTCGAGCTCGGGATCGGGAAGACGCCGAGCTTGCCCTTCATGGCCGCGTCTTTCGACTCAGCCGTGCCGACCTCCCACAGATTGGCGATCATCATGCCAGCCTTGCCGGCCCCCATGATCGTGGCCTGCTCCGGGTTCGCCTCGTCGTTGTCGGCCGGACCCGTGGAGCCCGCCTTGAAGTAGTCGACGTAGTCCTGGATGCCGGCCTGGGCCTCGGGCGAGTCGAGCGTGCCGACCCACTTGTCGCCATCGAGCTTCGCGATCTGGCCGCCGTGGTCCTCGATGAAGCTCATCAGGGCGTACCAGTTCTGGCCCGGGATGTAGAGGCCGGAGTAATCGGCGACGCCCTTGTTCTTGTCCTGGAGCGTCTTCGCCGCGGCGATCATCTTTTCCTTGCTGGTGATCGACGCCGGGTCGATGCCCGCGGCGGTGAACTGATCCTTGTTGTAAATCACGATGCGATCGCCCGCAAGGAGCGGGACCGCATACAGCTTGTCCTGCCAGATCGATGAGTCGTTCAGGCCGCCGAGCCAGGCCTCGTCGGCCGAGGTGCTGTCGGCGGAGGTGCCGCCGCCCAGGTCGGCCCGCTTGTCGGTCAGGTCCATCAGGGCGCCGGCCGCCGCGTAGTTTGCGGTCTGGGTGTTGCCGGTTTCGACGACGTCCGGCGGCTGGGGAGCGGCGAGCGCGCCGTTGAGGCGGCTGACGATGCCGTTCCACTGCTGGACTTCGTACTTCACGGTGACGCCGGGGTGAGCGGCTTCGAACTCCGTATTGAGCTGCTTGACGAGGTCGTCACTGGCCGAGCCGTTCATCAGCCAGACGGTCAGCGTCTTGGCCTCGGCCGGGGCGCTGGCCGGCGCCTGGCTCTGTGCGGCCGTCGACGCCGCGGGCGACGACGGGGCCGGCGAAGCGGCCGTGCTGCAGGCGCTGACGACGAACATCGCCATGGCGCCGATGCCGAGGAATCTCTTGGTCCTCACGTGTGCTCTCCTCCTCTAGGTCCTTGTCTCGCACTGCGAGCGACGTGCCCGCGGCGCGTGTCCGGTTCGTTCATCCGTTGACTTCGCGTGCGACCACCTCCTCAGGGCGCTGCTTCCCCTCGACTGCGCTGACCAGCGCTCGGGCGATGCTGATCCCGCCCCACGTGCCGACGTCGCCGCCGTCGGGGGACACGGCGACGACGTCGGCGGGGAGCATGTCGGTTGCCAGCTCGGACGCGGCCCGCATCGCGTCGAGTTCGCGGAGGATTGGGTCGATGAACGCGGCGCCACCCCGGCTGACGCCACCGCCGAGCACGATCCGCTCGACGTCGTAGGTCATCACGAGGGCGTGGATCGCCCGGGCTAGCGCCGCGCCGGCGCGGTCGACGACGGCAGTCGCGGTCGGGTCACCGGCTGCGGCGGCCGCGTACACGTCGGCGGCGGTCCGGTCGTCGCCGGCGGCCCGGGCGATGGCCGGCCCGGATGCGATCGTCTCGAGGCAGCCGCGCAGGCCGCACGGGCAGACCGGCCCGTCGGCGTCGACGACGATGTGGCCGATCTCGCCGGCGAGGCCGCGCGTGCCGCGATGGACGGCGCCGTCGATCACGACGCCGGCGCTGATGCCGGTGCCGACGCTGAGGTAGATGAAGTCGCGGACGTCGCCCAGCGTCCCGCGGTCGAGGATCCCGGCCGCCGCCGCCCGGACGTCGTTCTCGATCGTCACGGGAACCCCCAGCATCGCCTCGAGCCGCTCGCGCAGCGGAAGCCGATGCCAGCCGAGGTTGACGGCCAGCGAGACGACGCCGGTCGCGGGGTCGACCCGACCCGGGACGCCGACGCCGACCGCGCGTACGTCCCGGATCGACGCTCCTGCGCTGGCGAGGGCCGCGTCGATGGCGCTCGCGATCTGGCCTGCCGCCTCGTCGGGCTCGCCGACCGACGTGGGGATCGTGTGGCGGCTGCAGACGTCGAGGGCCGCGTCGACGACGAGAACGGCGATCTTGCTGCCGCCGACGTCAACGCCGACGAACAGCCCGCCGGGCTGGCCGTCGGTGGCCGCGGGGCGGAGGTGGGCGAGCGCGCCGGTCGTCGTCATCGGCCCAGGCTCAGGCCGAGCTCGCGGGTGATCAGCAGCGCCGACGCGCCGACGACGACGACGTTCTCGGTCAGCCGGCCGAACTCGATCTCGGTGTCGCCGCTGAGCAGCGCGAGCGAGCGCCTACGAGCCTCGTCCCTGACCGCCGCCAGCCACTCCTCGCCGAAGCCGGTGACCGGCCCGTCGAGGATCACCCGGCTGACATTGAGGACGCCGATCACGCCCGCGATCGCCCGGCCCAGGAAGCGCGCCGCCTCGAGCGCCGCCTGGCGGGCGGCGGCGTCGCCGTCGAGCCACGCCCGGACGAGGTCGTCCATGCTCAGCTCGCCCTTCGCCGCGAGGTCCTTGAGCGGCGTCCCGAGCTCCGTGGCCAGCTCCGCGGCACGGGCCGCGATCGCCCGGCTGCTCGCGACGGTCTCCAGGCAGCCGAACCGCCCGCAGCGGCAGGCCGCGCCGTCGTCGACGACCGCGACGTGGCCGATCTCGCCGGCGCCGAAGCCGTCGCCCTGGAACAGCGAGCCGTTGAGGACGAGGCCTGCCCCGATCCCCCGCCCGACCTTGATCGTGACGAGGTTCTCCGCGCGCTGGCCCTCCGCGCCAAACGTGTACTCGGCCAGGGCGGCCGCCTGGCTGTCATTCGCGACGTTGGACGGCAGGCCATACCGCTCGTGGAGGAGGCCGCCGAGCGGCAGGTCCTGCCAGTCCAGGTTGACGGCCCATCGGATCGTGCCGGTCCGCGTGTCAACGAGACCCGGCGTGCCGACACCGATGCCGAGGGGCGTCGAGGTGGATTCGGAGAGGAGCTCGTCGACGAGGCCGAAGACGAGGTCGAGCGCGGCGTCGCCGTTGCGGCCGTCGACCGGCAGCTCCACGACGCGGCGAACCTCGCCGCGGAGGTTGACGAGCGCGCCAGAGAAGACGCTCTCGCCCAGGTCGAGGCCGATGACCTGGCGGGCGTCGCCGACGATGTTGAGGAGGATGGGGCTCTTGCCGCCGGTCGAGGGTCCCCGACCGACCTCTTCGACCATGCCCTCGTCGAGCAGCTCGCCGACGACGTCGCCGACGGTCGTCCGCGTCAGGCCGGTGCTGCGGGCGACCTCGGCGCGGCTGATCGGCCCGAAGTCGTAGACGGTCCGAAGCACAAGCCGCTGGTTGTGCTGGCGCGTCTGCGCGTGGGTCGCCTTGGCCGGGAGTCGCATCCGCTCGGAGTCCCTCGCTCGGTTCGTCCGTCCGTCCCCGCTCCTCCGCAGGGACTTTGCCCAAGGACTGGACAAAGCGCAGGATGCGACGTGATCAGGGCAATGTCAAGTGTCTGGACAAAGCCAAACGGCCCTAATTTGATCTCACGGCGTGAACGATGTCGGCGGCCGGATCGAGTCGAGGATCGGGGCGAACGTCGCGTCCGTTCGCCGAACGGTCTCAGGATCGCTGTCGTACGCGATCACGAGGATCGACAGGACATGGCCCCCGCCGAGGTCGACGAGGTGGAGGCGTTGTGCATAGTGATTCGTCTCGACGATCGCGGCGCCGGTCGGGTTCGCGCGGGCCACGAGCAGGGCGACGGTTGTTCCGGGGTCGACCGAGCGGATGTCGAACGTCGTCACGCTGAGGCCCGCCCGCGTCATCCGCTTGGCGACCATCTCGATCGTGACCCCCGGCGTGTCCCGAAGCCAGCGCACGAGGCTCGCCACGTCGCCTGTGGTCCCCGGGTCGAGCGCAGCGGGTAGCGGATCAAGATGGACGATCACGGCCGACGTCATCGGCAGCGTCTTCACCTCCAGCTGCCCCGGCAGATCCCGGGTATACCACCCGTCGTTCGGCCAGGTGAGCGTCAGGCCCGGCAAGAAGGATTCGCTCGTCCAGACGCCAGCGGTGTGTCCGCAGAGGGTGGCGGGCTGGCCGACGCACGGCCGCGATTCGGAGAGGCGCGGCGGGCGCGTTCCGGCGAGGAACAGCGCCCCCACCACGATCGCCGCGAGCAGCGCCGCCAGGACCAGGGCGTAGCCGATCCGCGACCTCGTCCGCGGGTCGAGCGCCAGCGTCGGTCCGACCGTCACGCCCCGCACGGCGGTCACCCACGCCGGCCGCGGCCGACGCCGCGACGTCTGCTCGAGGGCCGCCTCGAGGATCGTGGCAGCGCCATCCGCGGTGGCCTCGCGCTCGAAGAACGAGGCGAGCGCGGCGTCGAGATCGCGCGTCGTCATGCCATCGACTCCTGGCCGTAGCCGGCTTCCCGCTCGTCCGCTTCGAGCTCCGCACGGAGCGCGGCGGTTGCCCGGTGGAGTCGCGACTTCACCGTCCCGATCGGCACGCCGAGCACGTCGGCCGTCTCACGGTCCGGGAGACTGAGGTAGTGGTGGAGCACGAGGACCGCACGTTGATCCACCGGGAGGCGCCGGAAGCCGCGATCGAGCTGGTCTCGCAGCGCGACGGTCTGCTGGCTGTCGGGCACCGCCGCGGCGTCGATCGGCAGGATCGGGACCTCACGGCTCCCCCGCCGGCGATCCCGCCCGGCGCTCCGGTAGCAGGACCGGACCAGCACCTTGTTCAGCCACGCGTCGAACCGGTCCGGGTCGCGCAGGCCGCGGATGTCCAGCCAGGCCGTCACGAGTGCGTCCTGGACGGCGTCGTCGGCCCGGTCCGGGTCGCGGACGATCAGCCGGGCGAGCCGGAGGAGACGCTCGATCGAGCCCGCCGCGAGCTCCGAGAAGGCGTCATGGTCGCCTTCCCGGGCCCGAACAACGAGGTCTCGCTGCATCGCCCCTGCCTGGTTGCCGCGGCCACGCGGCCACGCTCGGCCAGTATGGGGTCGCTGCGGCGGCGATCGGTTCCATCTGGGGTTCTCAGTCGGTCGTCGCCGTCCGGATCAGCGCCTCCAGCTGCGACCGGAAGGCGTGATACAAGCGCGGGTCGTGGCGCTGGACGGCGGCCCGGAGATCGGCGGTGATCCGGTCGAACTCGGACCCGGCCGCGGGACGGGCGCCGGCCGGCCCGGCGAGCGCCAGCAGGACGACGGCGCTGACGATGATGGCGCCGACGAACCGCCGGACGCCGCTAGATGTCGCGGACATGTCGAAGCCCTCTCTGCGCGGTGTGGACCCGGGCCCGGAGTTGAGTCGCGGCCGCGACCGCTGAGTCAGGGCACCGCCGGCGGCGGATCGTTCCGAAATCGCGGCGGCCGCCGCGAGAGGTCAACTGCGACCCGCGAGCGCCTCCGCGCGAAGCTGCGTCCGGACGCGGTCGGCCGCGGCATCGGTCCGGAGCTCGAGGCGCGACAGCCCGTCGAGCGCCGCCCCGGCAACCGGCGGCACGTCGAGCCGGACGAGTCGCGCGGCCGGCGCGACGGCCTCGATCCCGGTCCGGATCCGCTCGTAGAACGGCTTGTCGGTCGCCCGGAAGACGCCGCCCGCGAGGACCACCTCGACGGGGAGGCGCGTCAGCCGCGCCCGGCGGGCCAGCGCCCCGGCCATCGCCACCAGCTCGTCGGCAAGCCGATCGACGATCGAGCGGGCGACCGCATCACCCTCCCCGGCGGCCGCGAACACGATCGGCGAGAGCTCGCTCGTCCGCCGCTCGGCGATCCGGCCCTCGTAGAACGCGCGGGTCAGGGCCGGCGGTCGCCGCAGCCCGAAGTGGGCCGGCACCAGCCGCTCCAGCGACGTCCTGGGCCCTCGGCCGTCGGTCGCCCGGACGGCGGCCGCCAGTCCTGCCTGCCCGACGGAGTGCCCGCCGCCCCAGTCGCCCGAGATGTCGCCCACGCCGTCGAAGCGGACCTGCCGGCCATCCGGCGCGATCGCCGCGCCGTTGATGCCCTCGCCGCAGATCAGGGCGATCCCCCAGCCCGCCGACGACCCGGCCCAGAGCGCGCCGATCGTGTCGTTGACGACGACGACCTCGTCGGTCAGGCCGGTGCCGGCCAGTGCCCGCTCCAGCATCCGGACATCGCGCGGGTAGTCGGCGCCCGCGATCGCATGGACGCCGATCCTCGCGATCGGCCGGGCCGTCGGATCGAGCCCGGCCCGGGCCGCCGCGTCGGACACGAGCCCGACGAGCTGCTCCATCCCCCGCTCGAGGCCCACCGCCTGGTGCGAGCTGGTCGGGCCGCGGACGAACGCGAGCACCCCGCCGTCGTCTGCGACGAGCGCGATGTCGGTCTTGGAGTTGCCGCCGTCGACCGCGAGGACCGCGGCCGTCATTCGGTGTCGTCGGCCGGGATGCCCGTCGGCGGGTCGTCGAGCTGGTCGACCGTCGCGAACGTGGCGCCCGCTTCGGCGAGGCGCCGGGCGATCTCGGGCAGGGCGGCGAACGTCGGGTCCGGCCACGAGTGGAGCAGGACGACGGCGCCGTCGCCTTCCCGGGCGGCGCCGTCGACGACGCTCGAGACGAGCGCGTCCACCGTGCGTCCCGGCTCCCAGTCGTCGGGGGCCACGTGCCAGCCGACGTGGCGCGGGTAGCCCATGTCCGCGAGCCGGCCGAGGAGCAACCCGTCGCGGGCCCCCGCCCCGAACGGCGCCCGGATCCACGGCCTCGGGTCGGCCCCGACGTACTCCTGGATGGCCGCCTCGGCGTCGGCGACGTCCGTCGCGAGGCCCGCGTCGGAGAAGAGCGGCAACCGGGCGTGGTAGAACGTGTGGCTCCCGACGAGGTGGCCGTCGGCCGCGATCCGTCGCGCGGTCGCCGGCACGGCCTCGGCCCAGCGGCCCTGGACGAAGAACGTCGCCCGGACGCCGGCCGCCGCGAGCGCGTCGAGCAACCGCTCGTCGTTGCCCGGCCGCGCCGGCCGGTCGGGATGCTCCGCGTCGAACGTCAGCGCGACGCGGAACGGGGTGGCGGGCGAACCCACTACTTCTCCACTCCGGTGATGACGATGCCCCGGGTGAAGAACCGCTGGAAGATCAGGAACAGGATGATCGGGATCACCATCGTCATGATCGTGCCCGCCTGGATGTAGGCAGGGTTGCGGTAGTGGATCCCGTTGAACGAAGCAAGGCCGACCGCGAGCGGCTGCAGCTCGGGCTTCGTCGAGAGGTAGATCAGCGGCCCGAAGAAGTCGTTCCACGAGTAGACGAAGTGGAAGATCGCGACCGCGATGATCACCGGCCATGCCTGCGGGACGAGGATCGAGATCAGCGTCCGGAACGGGCCGGCCCCGTCGATCGCGGCCGATTCGTCCATCTCCCGCGGGATCGTCATCAGGTACTGACGCAGGAGGAACACGTCGAACGCGTTCGCGAGGAACGTCGGGACGAGGAGCGGCAGCCAGGTCCCGACCCAGCCCAGCTTCACGAAGATCGTGTACGTCGGGATGAGCGTCACCGCGTAGGGCAGGAAGATCGTTGCGACGAGCAGTGTGAAGAGGAGCGAGCGGCCGGGGAACCGGAACCGGGCGAAGCCGTACGCGACGAGGGTGCACGACACGACGGTCCCGACCATGCCGATGACGGCCAGCAGGATCGTGTTCAACAGCAGCCGCGGGTAGTCGATGAGGCTCCAGACGTCGACGTAGTTCTGCCACGCGGGCGAGAACGACCATGAGCGCGAGAGCGTCCGCCACGAGCCGTCCCACGTGATCGGGCCCGCCGCGACGTTCGCCGGGTCGATGAACTGGCTCTGCGTCCGGCCCGGCTTGATGAGCGCCAGCTCACGGGCGACGCCGTCGATCGGGACCGTGTACAGGTCGTAGGTCTCGCCGTTGTAGTCGAACGTCAACGGCACCGCCGGGTACTGCGGGCTGTCGGCCTCGCCGACCTGCTGCGGCGTCCGCAGCGACACGGCCAGCGAGCGCAGGACCGGTGCGAGGAACGCGGCGAGGACCACGACGATGACGAACGTGAAGAGGAACGACCGCCCTGTGCCCTTCCGGAACCGGCGCCGCCGGGATCTGCTGGGCCGTTCGGCGACTGCGACGGCCATCAGCGTTCAGCCGCGTAGTAGACCCAGCGTCGCGACGTCCGGAAGAGGACGAGCGTGATCGCGAGCGTGATGAGGAACAGCAGCCACGCCAGCGTCGAGCCGTACGACATGTTCTGGAACGTGAAGAACTGTTTGTACAGATAGAGGTTGAAGAACAGCGTCGTGCCCTGCGGCTCGCCGGTGCCGTTGTAGAGGACCAGCGGGACGAGGAAGTACTGGAGCACGTCGACGAGGCCGAGGATGAGGGCGTAGAAGATGACCGGCGACATCATCGGCAGCGTCACGTTGCGGAGCTGGGCCCACCAGCCGGCGCCGTCGATCCGGGCGGCGTCGTACAGCTCAGTGGGGATGCCCCGCAGGCCGGCGAGGTTGACGATGATCCCGGCGCCGATCCCCCACAGCCCCAGGAACACGAGGCTGGGGTAGACGAACGTCGGGTCCTGGAGCCAGTTGGGCGGGTTCTTGATCCCGATGAACTCGAGGAACGCGTTCACCCAGCCGGTCTCGAGGTTGAGCATGCTCTGCCAGATGAGGATGCCGGCGACGAACGGGATCACGTACGGCAGGAAGAACAGCGTCCGGAACAGGCTCGGCCAGCGCAGGTAGGTGCTGTTGAGGGCGAGGGCGATGACGAACGGGATGACCAGGGCGATCGGCAGGTTCAGCGCCGCGAAGCGGAACGTGACGCCGAGCGCGTCCCAGGTCGTCTGGTCGTTGAAGAGCCGCAGCCAGTTGGTGAGGCCGATGAAGGCTAGCGGCTTCTCCTGGGCGAGGTTGATGTTCGTGAACGTGAAGATGAACGACGCGACCATCGGCAGGAACGTGAACGCGAGGAAGCCGATGACCCACGGGGCGATGAAGATGTAGCCCCACTTCGCCTCGCGCCGGGCGAGCGGCTTCAGGCGCAGGACGGCCGGAACGAACGAGCGGCGCCGGGGCGGGTCGATCGCGGTCATCGATCTCCGAGGCGTGAGTGCCTCCCGCCCGTCTGGGGCCGGGCGGGAGGCCTGAGGCTAGTCGCTGATCGGGAGGCTAGCGAACGCGCCGGCGGTCAGCCACCGCCCGCCTTGTCCCAGATCGACTGGATCTCCTTCTGGAGCGCGTCGAACTCGGCGTTCATGTCGAGCCCTTCCGTCGACTCCCACTTCGTCGTGTACTTGCCGCCCGAGCCGACGAGGCCGAGCGTCTCGTTGTAGGCCGGCATGTAGGCCTCGAAGTTCGGGTTGTCGGCATGGGTGATGCCGTCAATCGCGACCTGCCAGTCGACCTTGTTCTTGAACTGGGCCTGGAGGGCCTCGACGCCCTTCGCCTGGTCCGCGATCCGGGCGGGGAACCCGCCGTATGTGGTCAGCAGCTCCTGCGACGCATCGCCGAGAAGGTAGGTCAGGACCTCGAACGCCTCGTCCGGGTGCTTGGTGGACTTGAGGATCCGGAACGTGTCGGCGTTGAACGCCGCGGTCGCCTTGCTGCCGTTCGATGGGATCGCGGCGAGGTTCCAGTCGTCGCCCGCGTCGGCCACTCCGTACGTCGACCAGAGGAAGTTCTCGCTCATCGCGACCTTGCCGGTGAAGAACGGGTAGCCCTTGGGGTTGATGTCGGTGCTCTGGAAGATGGGGCCGGTCATGCTGAAGTGGTCCTTCCACATGCCGTCGTAGTAGAACTTCCAGGCCGTCTTCCAGTCTTCGGGGATCTGGGCGGTCTTGCCGTCGGCGGCGGCCAGCGACCCGGCCCCCCAGTAGGCGCCGAGACCGCGGAGGTCGTCGCGCTGCGGCTCGAAGCCCCACTGGACGATGTTGGCCGGATCGAACCCGTCCTGGGTCGCGTCCTTGCCGGCCTTGTCGACGGTCAGCAGCTTGGCGATCTTGTTGATCGTGTCGTAGTTCCAGTCGGCCATCGTGCCGTCCGGCATCTGGTACTGGTCGCCGTACTTGTGCGGCGGCTCCTTGAGGCCGGCCTCGTCGAAGAGGCCCTTCTTGTAGAACAGGGCCGACGGGTAGATCGCGAACGGGATGCCGACCTGGCCCTCGTCGAGCTTGTAGATGTTGACCGCGTCCTTGGGGTAGCCCGACAGGTCGTAGTTCGTCTTCTGGATGAGCGGCGCGAGGTCGAGCCACTGGCCGTGGAACGCGTTCGCGCCGCCGATGCCGACCGGACCGACGATGTCGGGCCCGCTGCCCGAGCCGATCTGCGTCGCGAGGGCGTCGTTCGCGCCTGCGTACGGCACCGCCTCGAACGTCACGTGGATCTTGTCGTGGGACGCGTTGAACGCCTCGATGACCTTCTTCTCGACGGCCACCTGCTCCGGCGCGTCGCCGCCGCCCAGGCAGCAATACCAGCGGATGTCGACCTGGCCGGGCGCGGCGGTGCCGCCGGCGATCGTGATGGTCGGCGCGGGGCCGCTGCGCCGATACAGGGGCTCCGCCGCTCGCCGCCGGGGGGTTGCTCGCCGACGACCCGCACGCCCCGACGATCAGGGCGATGGTCGCGACGAAGGCAAAGGCGCGGAACGGTCTCGAACGCATGTCACTCCTCGCTGTGGTCCCCCTTCGGGGCTGGCTCGGAACGTCTCGCTGTCGCGTGATCGGTGCCTCCTCTCCCGCCGCCTCAGGGGCGGACCCGCAGCTCTTGCCGGCTCGCGCCGGCCAGCCGGCCCATGCCGGCACCCGCGCCCGGCTCCTCCACCGGGGCGGTCGATGAAGTGGTCGCTGAGCGCACCACGATGCGCTCGACGTAGTAGCGAGTCCGGTCGCCGCGGATGAAGCTCCGGGCGAACTCGACGGGAACCCCGTCGGCGGCGTACGCGACGCCCTCGACGAGCAGCGCGGGCCGGCCGCTGGGCTGCCCGAGCAGGGCCGCCTCGCGGCCCCGGAGCAGGATCGGCTCGATCGCCTCGCGGGCCCGGACGACGCGGGTCCCGTAGCGCTCGGTGAGCAGGCCGTAGAGCGAGTTGTGCTCGAGGTCCGAGGCGAGCAGGCCCGGGAAGCGGTCGGCCGGCAGGTGGACCTGCTCGAGGAGCATCGGCTCGCCGGCGGCGAGCCGGAGGCGTTCGACGTACAGCGTCGGCGCGCCGATCTCGAGGTCCAGCGCGTTCGCGACCGCCTCGCCAGCGACCTCCGGGTGCGCCGCCACGACCTTCGTCTCCGCGTCGAGGCCGTGGCTCTGCATCTCGCTCGTGAACGTCTGGCTGCCGCCGAAGTCGAGCTCGACCCGGGGCCGGAGGACGAACGTGCCGCGGCCGCGTGTCCGCTCGATCCGGCCCTCGCGGGCCAGCTCCGAGAGCGCCCGGCGGACCGTGATCAGGCTGCAGCCGTAGCGCTCGGCGAGCTCCCGCTCGGGCGGCAGGCGGTCGCCCGCCTTCCACTCACCGGCGTCCAGCGCGGACGTGAGGTCGAGATAGACCTGGTGGTGGAGGGGAACGGGACCGACGACGAGCCTGAAGCGGGCCATGTGCCGGACGGGGTCCTCTTGTCGGGGGCTCCGTTGGTGATAACGTTATAAGCAATATCGATGGCCCGGGACGCGCTGTCAAGTTTCCGCGCGACCGGCTGGGGCGACAGAAACGGAGGCGGTCGCGGATGGGCGGTCAGGGCAAGGCGGGCCCGAGCACCGGAGCGAGCGGACGTTGAAGTCCGTGAGCGAGGAGCGCAGGGCCCAACGCGGCCCTGGGCGTCCAGGCGCGGGCGCAGTCGCTTGAAGGTCGCGGTCGTGGGTGGCGGGAGCACGTACACGCCGGAGCTCATCGAGGGCCTCGCGGTCCGCGACGACCGCGTCCGGATCGACGACCTCGTCCTGCTCGACATCGACCCCGATCGGGCCGAGATCGTCGGCGGCATGGCCCGCCGCCAGCTGGCCCGTCTGGGCTGGGCCGGCCGGCTCCAGATCAGCGGCGTCCTCGAGGCGTCGCTCGAAGGCGCCGACTTCGTCATCGTCCAGCTCCGCGTCGGCGGCCAGGCGGCCCGGTTCGTCGACGAGACGCTCCCCCCGCGGTTCGGCACGATCGGCCAGGAGACGACCGGGGCCGGCGGCTTCGCGAAGGCGCTCCGGACCGTGCCGGTCGTCCTCGACATCGCCCGGAAGGCCGACCGGCTCGCGGCGCCGGGCCACTGGATCGTCGACTTCACGAACCCGGTCGGGATCGTCAGCCAGGCGCTGCTCGACGACGGCCACCGGGCGATCGGGCTGTGTAATGTCGCGATCGGCTTCCAGCGCCGGTTCGCCGCGCGGTTCGGGGTCGAGCCCGAGCGGATCGAGCTCGAGCACGTCGGGCTCAACCACCTGACGTGGATCCGGGCGGTCCGCGTCGATGGCGTCGACCGGCTGCCGGAGCTCCTCGACGAGGACGGCGACGCGATCGCCGCGGACGTCGGCGTGCCGTCGGCGTTCGTGCGGTCGCTGAGGGCGATCCCCTCCTACTACCTCCGCTACTACTACCTGTTCGAGACGGTCCTCGCCGATCAGCGCCGAGACGGCCACGCCACGCGGGCCGAGGAGGTCGCGAAGATCGAGCGCGAGCTGCTCGCGATGTACCGCGACCCCTTGGTCGACGAGAAGCCGGCGCTCCTCGCCAACCGCGGCGGGGCGTTCTACAGCGAGGCGGCCGCCCAGCTGATCGCCTCGCTCGGGGCCGGCAGCGGCGACGTCCAGGTCGTGAACATCCGCAACGACGGTGCGCTCGCCGGCCTGCCCGACGACGCGGTCGTCGAGATCCCCGCCCGGATCGATCGCGACGGCGCCCACCCGGTCGAGCTGCGACCGCTCGAGCCGGACATGCTGGCACTCGTCCAGGCCGTCAAGGGCTACGAGCGGCTGGCGATCCGGGCGGCAACGAGCGGCGATCGCCCGACCGCTCTGCGGGCGCTCGTCGCGAACCCGCTCGTCGGCGGCGTCGACGTCGCCGGGCCGCTGCTCGACGCCCTGCTCGAGGCGAACGCGGGGTTCCTGCCGGCCTTCGAAGGCTCCGCCGCGCGCTGAGCCGGGCGTGATTGTCACGCCGACGTAGCCTCGAATCCGGTCCGCCGGACTTCGCGCGATCCGCCGCGCGATGTCATCCTTCCCCCGACCCGAAGCGAGGAACCGCCACTCCCCGTGTACCGCGAACCTTCGTACGAGAACCCGCGCCCGACGCCCCGACAGGCAGCGGTCCGCACCCGCCCGTCGGCCGTCGGCATGGTCGCGGTCGTCATCTGGTTCCTGCTCGCGGGCGTCGCGCTGCTGATCGGCGCGGCGTCGGTCTCCGCGTTCGCCGGCCTTACACAGGGCCTCGACGACCCGACGAAGCTGAACGACCTGCCGATCCAGCAGCAGTCGGTGATCTACGACCGGACCGGCAAGATCGAGCTCGCCCGCGTCGGGCTGACCCGTCGCGACGTCGCGACGTTCGAGGAGATCCCGCCGATCGTCATCGACGCTCAGACCGCCGTCGAGGACAAGACGTTCTGGGACAACAGCGGCTTTGACCCGCTCGCGATCGTCTCGGCCGGGATCGACGGCCTCCGCGGCCGGAGTCGCGGCGCGTCGACGATCACCCAGCAGCTCGTTCGCCAGCGGCTGCTCAACGAGGACCTCGTTCAGGACCCCAAGCGCCAGCTCGAACGCAAGTTCAAGGAGATCATCCAGTCGATCCGGCTGACCCAGGCATTCCCTGGCGAGTCCGGCAAGCAGACGATCATCACCGCCTACCTCAACCAGAACTACTACGGCAACCAGACCTACGGGGTGAAGGCGGCGGCGAAGGCCTACTTCGGCAAGGAGCTCAAGGACCTGACGATCGCCGAGGCGGCGATCCTCGCCGCGCTCCCCAAGTCGCCGTCGAACTACGACCTGGCCAAGAACGCGGTCACGCAATGCTCCGTCGCACCCGCCGCCGACGGCACCTGCGCCGGCGAGTTGACGCTCGTCGTGCCGCCCGAGACCGACATCGTCCAGCGCCGGAACATGATCCTCGACCTCCTCGCCGAGGGCGACCGCAACCCGCTCTCGAAGGGCCAGTACACCCGCCAGCACTTCCTCGACGCGAAGAAGGACAAGGTCGTCCTCGCCCCGCAGAAGACCCCCAAGTGGGTCGCGCCGCACTTCGTCTGGGCCGTCCAGAAGGAGATGGCCGACAAGCTCTGCGGCGTCGACGTCCCGACGTGCGACACGCTCGAGGCCGGCGGCCTCCGGGTCACGACCACGCTCGACGTCCCCATCCAGAAGGTCGCCGAGAAATGGGTCAAGGCCGCCGCCTACGTCCCCAACTCGTCGAACCCCCAGCGCCGCGCCCAGGAGCTCGGGCTGACGTACGAGCCGTGGATGAAGAACCTGCGCGGCAAGGACCTCCACAACGGCGCCATCGTCGCGACCGACTACCAGACCGGCCAGATCATCGCCTACGTCGGCAGCATGGACTACTACTCCACCGCGTCCTCGCCCGCGTTCCAGCCCCAGTTCGACGTCGCCGGCAGCGGCTGGCGCCAGCCGGGATCCGCGTTCAAGCCGTTCAACTACCTGACCGGGATCGACGACAAGGTGATGACCGCCGCGTCGATGTTCCTGGACGCGGCGACCGACTTCGGCGGCGGCTACTCGCCGTCCGACGCGGACAACCTCGAGCGCGGCCCGGTCCGGGCCCGGAACGCGCTCCAGTTCTCGTTGAACATCCCCTCGGTCAAGGCCACGGTCGTCAACACGCCCGAGCACCTGTTCGCCCGGGCGAAGGACTTCGGCATGACGTTCCAGACCGACACGCCGTCGGCCGGGCCGGCTCTGGGCCTCGGCGTCCAGGAGGTTCGGCCGGTCGACCTGACGACGGCCTACGGGACGCTCGCCAACGGCGGCAAGCTCATTCCCCACACGACGATCATCGCGATCAAGAACGCTTCCGGAAAACCTGTCGGCGAGCCGATCACCCCGCCCGAGGGCACCCAGGCGGCGTCGCCCCAGGCGGCCTTCATCGTCACCGACATCCTCGCCGGCAACACGAACCCGAAGGTGAACCCGTTCTGGGGCAAGTTCGCGCTGACGAACGAGGCCGGCAAGCGCCGGCCGGCGACGCTCAAGACCGGGACGAACAACGACGCGAAGGACCTCAACGCCTACGGCTTCATCGCGGCGCCGACCGCCGACGGCCGGGCCGCCGGCGAGTACGCCCTCGTCGCCGGCGCCTGGAACGGCAACAGCGACAACTCGCTCGTGTCGACGCCGAAGAAGCCGGTCTTCTCGATCGACGTCACGACCTTCGTCTGGCAGGGCTTCATGGACGAAGTCACGAAGAAGTGGGCGATCAACGACTTCAAGGATCCGGGCGGCATCACGAAGGCAAAGATCGACCCGTTCACCGGCGCGAAGCCGGGGCCCGGGGTCAAGTCGATCGACGAGCTGTTCATCGACGGCACCGGGCCGGCGGCCGCGATCCCGGCCAACACCTGCGGCGTCGCAACCCTCCAATTCGTCGGCTTCGAGAAGGACCACCCGCAGTGGCTGAAGGACGCGACCAACTGGTTCGGCCGGGCCCGGAAGGGACCGGGCACCAGGGGCGGCGTCAACGGGACCCGGACCGCGTACTTCTACAACGGCGCGTTCAAGCCGTACGGCAGCTCCTGGGGCATCGTGGAGGGCCACGGCTGCCAGGGCACCCAGCCCGCGCCGTCGTGCATCCCACTCCCCTCGCCCGACGCGAGCGGCCTGATCCCGTCGTTCGAGATCCCGACGCCGGATCCGTCGGCCTCGGGCATCGCCGCGGTCCCCTGCCCGCCACCGTCGGCGGCCGCGTCCGCCTCGCCGTCGGTGGAGCCGTCTGCGCCACCGACCGAGACCCCGACCCAGGCGCCCACGGCGCCGCCGGCACCGACACCGACCCCAACCCCTCCGCCCACCCCGACACCCCCACCACCGCCGACGGCCCCGCCGTCCGCAGCGCCGGCGGCGCCCGAACAATCCCCGCCGCCCTGACGCGGCGCACATCGAACGAGGGCCGGCCGTGCGAGTCGACCTGAACGCGGACGTCGGTGAGAGCCTGGGGCCGTGGCCGATGGGCGATGACGAGGCGCTCATCCCGCTCGTCACCAGCGTCAACGTCGCCTGCGGCGCCCATGCCGGCGACCCGCTGACGATCGAGCGGACGGTCCGGCTCGCTGCGGCCGCCGGCGTCGCCGTGGGCGCTCATCCCGGCTACCCGGATCTCGTCGGGTTCGGGCGGCGCGACCTCGACATGGCGCCGGCCGAGCTCGAGGCGTCGATCGTCTACCAGGTCGGGGCCGTCGCGGCGTTCGCCACCGACGCGGGCGTGGCGCTGCGCCACGTGAAGCCGCACGGCGCGCTCTACAACGCCGCGGCACGCGATCCGCGGCTGGCAACGACCATCGCCCGGGCGGTCGCTCGCGTCTCGCCGTCGCTCGTGCTCGTCGGCCTGTCGGGGTCCGCGCTGATCGGCGCGGGCCGGGAGGCGGGCCTCCGGACGGCCGAGGAGGGCTTCGCCGACCGCGCCTACGAGGCGGACGGGTCGCTCCGCTCGCGGCGGCTCGACGGAGCGGTCCACGCCGACGTGCGGGTCGTCGCAGAGCAGGCGCTGTCGATCGTCCGGGACGGGCGGGTGACGGCCCACGACGGCACGCAGGTCGCGGTGCGCGCCGACACGATCTGCCTCCACGGCGACAGTCCCGGCGCCGCGGGCTTCGCGCGGGCGATCCGCGAGGCGATGGCCGCGGCCGGGATCACGGTCGCCGCGCTCGAGGAATGACCCTCGAGGGCGTCCGGATCGCGACGATGGGCGAGTCGGCGCTGCTCGTCATCCTCGGCGAGGTCATCGATCGAGAGCTCGCGGCGCGGGCGCGGGCGATCGCGGCTGCGATCGAGGCGGCGCCGGGGAGCGGCTCGTTCGGGCGGCCGGTACCGGCCTACGCGAGCGTCCTCGTGCCGTTCGACCCGCTGTCGCTGTCGGTCGCCGAGGCGACGGCGGCGGTTGCGGCGATCGTGGACGCGACCGTGAGCGGGGCCGGGACCATGACCGACGCGGGACGCGTTGAGGGGCGGCTCGTCGAGGTCCCCGTCCGCTACGGCGGCGCCGACGGGCCCGACCTCGAGGACGTCGCCCGGCTCCACGGGCTGCGGCCGTCGGACGTCGTCGAGCTCCACGCGAGCGTCGAATACGAGGCGTTCTTCCTCGGGTTCGCGCCGGGCTTCGCCTACCTCGGCCCGTTGCCCGCGTCGCTCGTCACGCCGCGGCTCGACGTCCCGCGGCCGCGCGTCCCGGCGGGCAGCGTCGCGATCGCCGGCGCCCAGAGCGCGATCTACCCGACCGACACGCCCGGCGGCTGGCGGCTGATCGGCCGGACGGATCTCCGGCCGTGGGACGTGGCCCGCGACCCGCCGGCCCTGATCCTGCCCGGCGACCGGGTCCGGTTCGTGCCGGTCGCGACGGCCGCGTCGTGACGCTCGAGGTCGTTGAGCCCGGCCTCCTCACGACGGTCCAGGACGCCGGCCGCCCGGACTGGACCCACCTGGGCGTGCCGGTCGGCGGCGCGTGCGACCCGTGGAGCCTCGCGGTCGCGAACCTGCTGGCCGGCGCCGACGCGGGCGCCGCGGCGCTGGAGATGACGATCGCCGGTCCGACGCTCGCGGTGCGGGCAACGACGATCATCGGCCTCGCGGGCGCGGACCTCGGTGGCGTCGTCCGCGAGACCGGCCGGCGGCTGCTGCCGGGTCGCTCGTACGCGCTCGCGGCGGGCTCGACGATCGCGTTCCCGGGCGGGGACGCCGGCGGCGGGGCGCGCGCCTACCTCGCGCTGCCGGGCGGGATCGACGTCCCGGCCGTCCTCGGGTCGCGGTCGACGCTGCTCAGCGCGGGGTTCGGCGGGATCGACGGGCGGCCGCTCCGCGCCGGCGACCTCGTTGGAAGTGCGGCGGCCGTCGACGCCGGCCCGTCGCCCGGGGAGCGCGCCTGGCCGTGGCTCGACGGCGACCCGTTCGCCTCGCCCGGCGAACCGCTCCGGGTCGTGGCGGGGCCCGCGGCCGGCGTCGAGGAGATCGTCGGGCGAGCGTGGAGGGTCGGCCCGGACAGCGATCGGATCGGGCTCCGCCTCGAGGCCGCCGACGACGCGCCAACACCCAGCGGCACCGGGATGGCCGCCGGCACCGGCGAGCTCCTGAGCCATGGCGTCGTCCACGGCGCGATCCAGCTGCCACCCGGCGGCGCGCCGCTCGTCCTGCTCGCCGACCACCAGACGACCGGCGGCTATCCCGTCGCCGCGGTCGTCGTCCGCGCGGACCACCCGCGCCTCGGCCAGCTCCGGCCCGGCGAGGTCGTCCGGTTCGTCGCCGTGGGCCCCGACCAGGCCCGTGCGCGCGTACGCCGAGCAGGCCCGCGCGCTCGCCCGGGGAGCGGCCGCGCTGCGCGGCGACGACGCGTGGGACGAGCTCTGGCGGTCCGCCGGCCGCTAGCATCGGCTCGTGATCCTGCGACTCAGCGGCGTCTCGGTCCGGCGCGCCGGCCGGACGATCCTCGGCCCTCTCGACTGGCAGGTCGCGTCCGGCGAGCGCTGGGTCGTCCTTGGCCCCAACGGCTCGGGCAAGACGACGCTCGTCCAGGTCGCCAGCACGTACCTGTGGCCCACCACCGGCGCGGTCGAGGTGCTCGGCGAGACGATCGGCCGGGTCGACGCCCGGGAGCTGCGGCGCCGGATCGGCTACGCCGGCGCGGGCCTCGAGGCGGCGATCGACCCGGGCCTCGCGGCGATCGACATCGTGATGACCGCCCGGCACGCGGCGCTGGGGCCGTGGTGGCACGAGTTCACGGCCGCGGACCGCGATCGCGCGGCGCGGCTGCTCGACGAGATCGGCGCGGGCGCCGTCGCGGACCACGCGTTCGGGACGCTCTCGACCGGCGAGCGCCGCCGCGTCCAGATCGCCCGGGCGCTGATGCCGGACCCCGACCTCCTGATCCTCGACGAGCCCGGCGCGAGCCTCGACCTCGGAGCGCGAGAGACGCTCGTCCGGGACCTCGGGCGGCTCGCGGCCGGCGCCTCGCCACGAGGCATCGTCCTCGTGACCCACCACGTCGAGGAGATCCCGCCCGGATTCGGCCGCGCCCTCGTCCTCGGCGGAGGGCGGGCGATCGCGGCCGGCGAGGTGGCGGCGACGCTGACCGGGCCGATCCTCAGCGAGGCGTTCGGCCTGCCGATCGACGTCGCCAGGACCGACGGTCGCTTCCGCGCCTGGCTGGCCGGCGATCCGGACTGAGCAGCCCGGCGAATCCACCGTCATGCAGACGTCGCACATTCGATGGACGATGACGCCGTGAGCACGACCACCGTCAACGCGGCTGCCGCCGAGGCGCCTGTCCCGCCCCGCCCGCGGACGCGAACCCGCGACGCGGTCGCCGGCGTCGTCGCGGTGCTCGCCGCCCTCGGTGCATCGGAGCTCGTCGCGGCGCTGCTCGGCGCGCAGTCCCTCGTCGCGACAGTCGGCGGCTGGGTCATCGACCACCAGCCGCCCGGCGCGAAGGACTTCGTTGTGTCGCTCTTCGGGACGAACGACAAGCTCGCCCTCGAGATCCTGATCGTCGCCGCCGCGCTGCTGATCGGCGCCGGCGTCGGGATCGTCGCCCGCCGGTCGTTCGCCGCGGCCGCGCTGACGATTGCCGCATTCGCCGCGATCGGCTTCCTCGCCTCGCTCGGGGACCCCTCGGTCTCCGCGGCGCCGCAGGCGGTCGTCGCCGGCGTGGCCGGCTTCGCCGGCATCGAGACGCTCTCATGGCTGCTCGCTTGGGCGGTTCCGCGCGGGGCCACCACCGGATCGATGCCCGACTGGTCGCGCCGGAGCTTCCTCATCCGCGCGGGCTCAGTCGCCGCCGCCTCGGTCGTCGCCGGCGTCCTCGGCCGGCAGCTGCTCGACGCCGCCGGCGGACCGCCCACCACCGGAAGCACGACCCTGCCGCCTCCCTCGGAGACGGCATCGCTGCCGGGCGGGGCGTCGCTCGACGTCGACGGCATCACCCCGATCGTCATGCCCAACGACCGCTTCTACCGGATCGACACCGCGCTGCTGACCCCGTCGGTCGACGTCGCGACGTGGAGCCTGACCGTGAAGGGAATGGTCGACCGCGAGGTCACGCTGACCTACGCCGACCTCGCGGAGCTGCCGCTGTTCGAGCAGTACGTGACGATCGCCTGCGTCAGCAACGAGGTCGGCGGCCTCCTCGTCGGCAACGCGAAGTGGACCGGCGTCAAGCTCCGCGAGGTGCTCGACATGGCCGGTGTCCAGGCCGGCGCGACGCAGCTCGTCGGGCGGGCGGTCGACGGCTGGACCGCGGGCATGCCGACCGACTGGGTGATGAACGCCGAGCGCGAGCCGATGATCGCGCTGAAGATGAACGACGAGCTGCTGCCGAAGATTCACGGCTTCCCGGCCCGCCTGATCGTGCCCGGCCTGTACGGCTACGTCTCGGCGACGAAGTGGCTGGCCGAGCTCGAGCTGACGACGCTCGAGGCCTTCGACGGCTACTGGGTGCCGCTCGGCTGGTCGAAGGAGGGCCCGATCCTGACCCAGTCCCGGATCGACGTCCCCAGCAGCGGCCAGCAGGTGCCCGTCGGCCGGGTCGCGATCGCCGGCGTCGCCTGGGCGCCCGACCGCGGCATCAGCAAGGTCGAGGTCGCGATCGACGGCCAGTGGCAGGAGTGCAAGCTCTCGACGCCGATCTCGAAGGCGACCTGGGTCCAGTGGCTGTACGCGTGGGACACGACGGCTGTGCAGCCCGGCGCGCACACGATCGAGGTCCGGGCGACCGACGGGACCGGCGACGTCCAGACCGATCAGGTGACGACGCCCGCGCCGGACGGCGCGCGGGGCCACGACACGATCACCGTCATGGTCGCCGCCTGACAGCGGCCGTCCAGCGACTGCATTCGTCGCGCCAGGAGGCCTTCGCAGGCTTTCCACGGTACCCTCATCACGATGCCTCGACGGATGTTCTACTTCGATCCCCCTGACCGCTTCGTCGCCGGGACGGTCGGCGAGCCGGGCCAGCGGACCTTCTTCCTCCAGGCCCGCAAGGCCAGCCAGGTCGTGAGCGTGACGCTCGAAAAGGTCCAGGTCCAGGTCCTCGCCGAGCGTCTCGACCAGCTCCTCGACGAGCTCGAGGACCGCGGCGTGACCCAGACCGCACCGACAGACGTGACGCAGGACACCGGCCCGCTCGACGAGCCGCTTGTCGAGGCGTTCCGGGCGACGACGCTGACGCTCGGCTGGGACGCCGACACGGAGCGGGTGCTCGTCGAGGCCCGGGCTGATCCAGTCGAGATCGAGATCGAGCTGGAGGCAGATCCCGACGACGTCGCAGAGGCCGACGACGAGGCGGCCGCGGTCGAGGCCTCGGGTGGCCAGGCCGTCGCGGAGCTCGACGCCTCGCTCGCGGCTTCGATCCGGGCGGCGTTCGAGGCGGCCGGGATCGAGGAGGACGAGGACGAGGACGACGACGACCTCGAGGGACCGGACGTGCTCCGGGTCCGGGTGTCGGCTGCGGCCGCGCGGGCGTTCGTCGAGCGCGCGGCGCGGGTCGTGGCATCCGGCCGCCCGCCCTGCCCCTTGTGCGGCCAGCCGCTCGATCCGCAGGGCCACATCTGCCCACGACGTAACGGCCACTTCCTCAACTAACTGCGCGAATGCGATGGCTGTCGCGCCTGGACGACGCTGGGCGCGTTGCCGGCTGCGCTCCTCGCTCACGGGCCTTGGGGCCCGCTCGCTCCGGTGCTCGCCGGCGCCTTCCCAGCCCCGCCCAGCCGCGACGAACGCAGTGCGGGTCGCATGCCGTGATTGACGGCGCGAGCGCGCTCGAGGTGCTCCGCGACGGCGAGATCCAGCTCGTCGGGCGGCTGATCGGGTCGACGAACCACGCGATGCTCGCCCGCGTCACGCGGATCTGCCCGCCGCCCGACCCGCCCCAGACGATTGAGGCCGTCTACAAGCCGACCGCCGGCGAGCGGCCGCTCGACGACTTCCCGGACGGGACGCTGAGCCGGCGCGAGGTCGCGGCGTACCTCGTCTCGGAGGCGACAGGCTGGGGCATCGTCCCGCCGACCGTGCTCCGCGAGGGGCCGTTCGGCGAAGGCGCGCTCCAGGCCTGGATCGACGTCGACGAGGCGGTCGACATGGTCGGGATGGTCCTCGGCGACGACCCCCGCCTGCGCCGGATCGCGGTCTTCGACGCGGCCGTCAACAACACCGACCGGAAGGGCGGCCACCTGCTGCCCGTCGACGGCGCGTCGCAGATCCACGGCGTCGACCACGGCGTGTGCTTCTCGACCTATCCCAAGCTCCGGACGGTCCTCTGGGGCTGGCGGGGCGACCCGTTCACGGCCGACGAGCGGGCCGGCCTCGAGCGGATCGCCGCAGGCCTCCGTGGCGATCTGGCCCGGCAGCTGGCGCCGCTCCTGTCGAGGGCCGAGGTCGCGGCCACGCGTCGGCGAGTCGACGCGCTGCTCGATCGCGGCCGCTTCCCCTACCCGCGGGGCGACTGGCCGGCGATCCCCTGGCCGCCGTTCTGAGGCGCCGTAAGCCAGTCGCAAGCCCTTCGCGGTCGCGCCGGGCGCGGCTTCAGCGCGGTGAGCCGGAGCATCGAACGATCACCAGCCGACGGAGGTCGAACGATGCCCGCAGGATCCAGCCCCAAGCGCGAGCGCCAGTACGAGCACATCAAGGAGTCATATCAGGAGCGCGGCGTCTCGACCGACGAGGCCGAGGAGCGCGCGGCCCGGACGGTCAACAAGGAGCGCCGCGAGCACGGCGAGACGAAGGCCCAGAAGAAGCGCTAGCTAGCGCTCGGCCTTCCGCCCGGCTTCGTCCGGCGGGCTGATTCGCCTTCTCGTCGAGACGTCGACGCGGCCGTCCGAGCCTTCCCGTGCGGGGTACTCGACGAGGGCGACGATGCGGCTGGACATGAAGCGGCCCGTCCGGACCGGCGTCCCGCCCCGCGTCACCTCGGTGACCTCGACGACGCCCCGGGCGGTCGTGACCTCGAGCCGCCGGCCGTTGCGGGTCGCGACGATCTCGAACGTCTGCACGCCCTGGCCGGTGTCGACCACCACTTCGACGCGATCGCCTCGCATGGCCGGACGATACTCCACGCGACCGATCAGGCACGATAGGTCCCGACGGAGGTTGCCTTGCGGCGGTGGAACGGCTGGGCCGAGGAGGGGTCGACCGCGGCGCTGAGCCGCGAGGCGTCGCGGCTGCTCGAGCTCGAGGTCGGCCCGCCCGTCGTCGACCTCCCGCCCGACGCGACGCTCGGCGAGGTCCTCGCGGCGGTGCCGCCGTCGCGTCTCCCCGCCGACGACCGGCTCTCGGACGACGCCGAGGATCGCGTCCGCCACAGCCGCGGCCAGAGCCTGCCCGACTGGATCGCGCTCCGCTCGGGGCGTCTCGGCGCGGTGCCGGACGCGGTCGCCCACCCGGCATCCGACGACGACGTCGCGCGCGCTGCTCGCGCTCGCCGCGAAGGCCGGCGCGACGGTCATCCCGTACGGCGGCGGGTCGAGCGTGGTCGGCGGGGTGACGCCGGCCGAGGACGACGACCGCCCGACGTTGACGCTCGCGCTCGACCAGCTGGCCGGGCTCTCCGACCTCGACGAACGGAGCGGCCTCGCGACGTTCGGGGCCGGGACTGTCGGACCCGATCTCGAGGCGGCGCTCGCGCCGCACGGGCTTACGCTGGGCCACTTCCCACAGTCGTTCGAGCGGCTCGACGCTGGGCGGCTGGGTCGCCGCGCGGTCTGTCGGCCAGCAGTCGATGGGCTTCGGGCGGATCGAGGCGCTGTTCGCGGGCGGCCGCCTCGTCGCCCCGGCCGGGACGCTCGACCTGCCACCGAACCCGGCCTCGGCGGCCGGCCCGGACCTCCGCCAGCTCGTCCTCGGCTCGGAGGGCCGTCTCGGCGTGATCACCCGGGCGACGGTCCGGACCGTCCCGAAGCCGCCACGCGAGGCCTTCCCCGCCTGGTTCCTGCCCGACTGGCCGCACGCAATCGACGCTGCCCGCGACGTCGCGCGGGCCGGGCTGCCGCTGTCGATGCTCCGCGCCTCGACGCCGCTGGAGACGCAGTCGCTGCTCGCGATGGCGGGCCGGTCCCGCGCCGGCGAGGTCCTGGCGAGGTACCTCCGGCTTCGCCGGCTCGGGCCGGAGCGGTCGCTCGTCCTCGTCGGCGCGAGCGGCCTGCGAGCGGTTCGTCGAGGGCGCCGTGCGGGAGGCCGGCTCGATCCTGCGGCGGCACGGCGGCGTCGCGGTCGGCGGCTCGATCGGGCGGCGCTGGATCGCGACCCGCTTCCGCTCGGCGGAGCTGCGCGACACGCTCTGGGACGCCGGCTACGCGGTCGACACGCTCGAGACCGCGGCCGACTGGACGCGCCTGCCGGACGTCGCCGCGTCGGTCGGTCGGGCGCTCCGCCATGGTCTCGAACGACGCCGGCGAGCGGGTCCACGCGTTCAGCCACCTGTCGCACGTCTACCCCGACGGCTCGAGCCTGTACGCGACGTACGTCTTCCGGCGATCGGCCGACCCGGACGAGACGCTGGAGCGCTGGCGGCGCCTGAAGCGCGGCGCGAGCGAGGCGATCGTGGCCGGCGGCGGCACGATCAGCCACCAGCACGGCGTCGGGCCGCGACCACCTGCCGTACCTCGCCGCGGAGAAGGGCGAGCTCGGCATGGCGGCGCTCGCCGACGTCGCTCGCCGCTTCGACCCGGCCGGCATCATGAACCCGGGCGTGCTCGTGGGGCCGGTCGAGTGAATGCCGCGACCGGCGAGCTCATCCTCGCGATCGACGTCGGCACGCAGAGCGTCCGGGCGCTCGCCATCGACCCGCGCGGCGCGGTCGCCGGGTCCGCGCGCATCTCCGATCGAGCCGTACGTCTCGCCCCAGCCCGGCTGGGCCGAGCAGGACCCGGACCTCTACTGGAGGGCGATCGGCGACGCGTGCCGGGCATTGTGGGCCGGCGGGACCGTCACGAGGGACGCCATTGCCGCGCTGACGATCACGACCCAGCGGGCGACGGTCGTCGTCACCGACGCCGACGGCCGGCCGCTCCGCCCTGCGATCGTCTGGCTCGACCAGCGCCAGACGCCGCGGCCTGCCGGAGATCGGCGGTCTGCCCGGCCTGGCCTTCACGGCGCTCGGCGTGCGCGACACCGTCGCCGCGTTCCAGTCCGACTGCGAGGCGAACTGGATCCGGGCGAACGAGCCGGAGGTCTGGGCGGCGACGCGCCACTACCTGTTCCTCTCGGGCTATCTCGTCCACCGGCTGACCGGGCGGTTCGTCGACTCGGTCGCGAGCCAGGTCGGCTACGTCCCGTTCGACTACAAGCGCTTCCGCTGGGCCCGAGCCGGCGACTGGCGCTGGCAGGCGGCGCCCGTCGACCCTGCCTGGCTGCCGGAGCTCGTCCCGCCGACCCAGCCGCTCGGCGAGCTGACCGCCGAGGCCGCGGAGCTCGTCGGACTTCCGCCGGGGACGCCGGTCGTCGCCTCAGCGGCCGACAAGGCGTGCGAGGTCCTCGGCTCGGGCGCCGTCGACCCGTGGGTCGCCTCGATCTCGTACGGGACGGCCGCGACGATCAACACGACCCAGCAGCGCTACGTCGAGCCGCTCCCGCTCGTCCCGCCCTACCCGGCCGCGACGCCGGGCGCGTGGTCGCTCGAGGTCCAGGTGTATCGCGGGTTCTGGATGGTCGAGTGGTTCAAGCGCGAGTTCGGCCAGCGCGAGGTGGACCGGGCCGCGGCCGACGGCGTCGCCCCTGAGGCGCTCTTCGATGAGCTCGTCCGCCAGACCCCACCGGGCTCGATGGGCCTGATGCTCCAGCCCACCTGGTCGCCCGGCGTCCGCGTCCCGGGCCGCGAGGCGAAGGGCGCGATCGTCGGCTTCGGCGATGTCCACACCCGGGCCCACCTCTACCGCTCGATCCTCGAGGGCCTCGCGTACGCGCTCCGCGAGGGCGGCGAGCGCGCGGCGGCGCGGGCGAAGGAGCCGCTCCGCGAGCTCCGCGTCTCGGGCGGCGGCGCCCAGTCGCCGGCGATCGTCCAGCTGACCGCGGACGTGTTCGGGCTGCCGACCGGCCGGCCGCACACCCACGAGACGTCGGGCCTGGGGGCCGCGATCGACGCCGCGGTCGGGATCGGCCTGCATTCGGACATCGCCACGGCCGCCCGCGCGATGACCCGCGTCGCCGAGACGCGCGACCCGGACCGGGAGCGCCACGCGCTCTACGAGCAGCTGTACCAGCGCGTCTACCGAAAGATGTACGACCGGCTGAAGCCGCTCTACGAGGAGATCCGCTCGATCACCGGCTACCCGCCGCGCTGACGATCAGGCGGTCGGCCGCTCGTACACCGCCACCTGCCAGAACGTCGTCGTGCGGCGCATGCGCTCCTCGAGGCCCGCGGCCCGGACCAGGCCCTCGACCTCGCGAGTCGCGTGGACGTGGATGCGCGTCTTCGATCGGAACAGCCCGGCGAAGGCGTTCCCGACCCGGGCCCCGCTCCGGATCCACCAGGTGTCGCGGGGATAGACGAGGCCGTAGCGGCGGCGCGCCCGGGCCGCCGAGAGCGACACGAGCGCCGCCATGTCGGCGTAGCAGCAGACGACCCGGTCGAGGGCCACGATGTCGGCCGGCTCGACCGACGGCGCGAGCGCGACGAAGTCGCCGATCTCGTACGTCACCGCGTCGGAGCGGCCGCGCCGCGCGGCCTCGTCCCGTGCCGCCGCGACGAACGCCGACGACACGTCGACGTCGACCGCCGACGCCGCGCCCGCGTCGAGCAGCTCCAGATGGACCGCCCCGACGCCCGCCCCGATGTCGAGCACGGACCAGCCCGCCACGCCCCCGACGGAGAGGCCGTCGAGCAGCCAGCGGGTCGTCTTCACCGGCCCCGAGCGGCGGAGCTTCGCCAGATCGTCCCGGGCGTGGCGCTCGGTGAACTCGTTGGCCGCGCAGGCGCAGCCGGGATCGCAACCCGGGCGCCCGCCGCCAGTCAGGCGCGGACCTCCTGGCGCATGAACTTCACGTAGGCGATCGCGAAGCAGGCGACCGTCAGCGCGAGGAGCACGACGACGTGGGGCCAGACGATGAGCAGGCTCTGGTCGAGCGACAGGAGCGTCGGCGCCTGCTGGAGGACCTGGATGTTCTCGCCGACGGTCGGCGGCGTCGAGGCGAACGTCGCGCTGGGGTTGAGCAGGACCGTCGACGCCTCGTTGTAGAGCGTGGTCGGCAGCAACCGCAGGATGAACGTGTGGATGTTGATCGCGGCGAGGTTCAATTCGGACAGCTCGTTCGTCGTCGGCACGAGGAACGCGAGGATGAACGTGACGAGGAACCGGCCGAACGGCACGACCAGGAACCAGATGCCGAACCCGACCAGGGCGGACGTCGCCGCCCTCCGCGTCACGACCGAGAGCAGCAGCCCGAAGGCCAGCCAGAACGCGACGTAGATGATCGTGACGAGCAGCCAGATCACGATCCGCAGCAGCTCCTGCGGCGCCGGCACGATCCCGACCCGGAAGATCCCGAGCGCCGCGGTCACCGCGACGACGATCGCCAGGACGAGCGAGATGACGGCGAGCCCGGCCGCGAACTTGCCGTTGATCACGTCGTCGCGGTAGATCGGCTGGGAGAGCAGCCGCGGCAGCGTCCCCTGGGCTCGCTCGCCGTTGACAGCGTCGAACGCGAACGCGAGCCCGAGCAGCGGCGCGGCCAGGGCGATGAACGACTGGATCGTGACGTCGATCTGGAAGACCGGGACGTTGACGCCGAGCTGGAACAGGGCGAGGAACAAGGCCGGCTGGCCGCTCGCCTGTGAGGCGAGGGTCCGGAGCTGCTCGCTCGCGAGGAAGAACGGGATCCCGACCGCGAGGCCCAGGATGATCAGCAGGACGACGAACCGGATCGAGAGCAGGTGGTCGGCGAACTCCTTGTTCGCGACGACCGCCCAGCCCGATCGCGGGACCGAGCGGGCGCGGGCCCGGGCCGCCGCCTTCTCGGAGGCGTCGGCCGGACTGGCCTCGGGCGCCGGCGCGGCGGCGTCGGCGGGCGTGTTCGCGGCGGTCATGCCACGGCTCCGTGGGCCGGCGCGGTCCGGGCGACCGCCCGGCGATAGATGTCCTCGAGGGATGGCTGGACGGAGCGGACCGAGACCAGCGGGTAGTTGTGGTCGAGCGTCGCCCTGATGATCGCGTTGCGGACCTCGGCGTCGCGCTCGCGATCCGCGACGAGGACGTGCCACGGGGCCTTGAGGTCGGCCTCGCGACGAACGGTCGTGACGCCGTCGATCCCACCGACGACGCCTTCGGCCGTGCTCGCCGCCGCCGGGTCGTCGAACCCGAACGCGAGCTCGATCTGGGCGCCGGCCTCGCCGAAGCGCATCGCGAGATCCGGCAGCGTGCCCTGCCCGATCAGCCGGCCGTCGGCGAAGATGCCGATCCGGTCGCAGACCTCCTGGACCTGGTTGAGCAGGTGGCTGGAGAGGAGGATCGCGGTCCCGCGGTCGTCGACGACGCGCCGCAGGAGCTCGAGGATCTCGACGACGCCGAGCGGGTCGATGGCGGTCGTCGGCTCGTCGAGGATCAGGACGTCGGGGTCCTTCACGAGCGCGTCGGCGATGCCGAGGCGCTGGATCATGCCCCGCGAGTACGTGTCGGTCCGGTCGTCGGCGCGGCCCAGGAGGCCCACCTGGTCGAGGACCGCCTCGATCGTCGCGTTCGCCTCCTTGTCGGGGATGCGGTTGAGGCGCGCCGTGTAGCGGAGGTTCTCGCGGCCGGTCAGGTCGTCGTAGAAGCCGACGCTGTCCGGCAGGTAGCCGACACGCCGCTTCACCTGGAGCGGGCGGCGGGTCGGGTCGAGCCCGACGACGCGGGCCTCGCCGTCGGTGACCTCGGTCAGGCCGAGGAGCATGAGGATCGTCGTCGTCTTGCCGGCGCCGTTCTGGCCGAGGAGGCCGAAGACCTCACCGCGGCGGACCTCGAGGTCGAGCTTGTCGACCGCGATCAGCTCGCCGTAGGCCTTCGTCAGCTTCCGGGTCCGGATGACGACCGAGTCGTCGGCGGCCGCGGCCTCGCGGGCGGCGGCGCGCTTGGCGGCTTCCTCCGGCGTCGCGGGGCGACGCGGCTGGATCATCCGCTTCCGCGAGCGGCGGACGTCCTCGTCGGCTTTGTCGGCGGCCGCCGCCGGTGACGCCGATTCGGTGGTGGCGTCGGCGTCGGGTGCGGCGTCGTCCGGCTCGGCCGGGCGCTCCTGGTCGGTCATCGCCGGCCGTAGGTTCGGAAGATCCAGGCCAGCCCGCCGATGATCGCGACGATGATGAGGAGCGAGACGACCGCCCAGATCGGCGACGTCTCGACCGTGAACCGGTACGTCAGGTCCTGGTTCGCCTGGTCGTTGCCGGCCTTGACCGTCAGGTTGTAGTCGCCCGTTACGGCGTTGCCGCTCGGGGTGATCGCGGCGGTCACGGTCGCCGAGTCGCCCGGGGCGATCGTCGGCAGCGTGTCCTGGTCGAACTTCACGGTCCAGTCGGTCGGCGTCGTCGCGGTCATCTTGACGGCGTCGAGCGGCGCGGTGCCGGTGTTCGTGACGATGAACTGCTGGCTGGTGGCGCCGCCGGCCCCGCCGGAGCCCGAGAGCACCTGGTTGGGCGTCGCGAGGGTCAGCGTGTACGAGCCGGTGATCGTGACCTTGAAATCGCCCGGGATCGTCTGCTCGCCGGCCTTCACCTCGACGTGGACCGCGTAATCCCCGGCGGGCGCATTCGCCGGCGGCGTCGCGGTGACGTTGATGCTCGCGGTGCCGGCGGCGGTCACGACCGTCGAGGCCGCCTGCGTCTCGCCGGCGATCTCGGTCTTCACGTCCCAGTCGGGATGGTCGGTCACGGCCGCGTTCGCGGTGACGGTGACGTCCTGCGCGGTGTCGTTGTGGAGCGTCAGCGCGAACGGGAACGAGCCGCTCGATGGGCCGGTCAGCGACGGCGTGTTCGTCGTGACGGTGATGTCACCCGCGGCGTTGGAGTTGACCCGGATCGAGATCGGCAGGATGTCGCTCCGGCCGCCCTGCTTCGCCTGGACCGTCAGGGCCTGGTTCGCCTGCTGGGCGTCGCCCGGGACCTGGACGTCGAGGCGGACGGTCGCGTCGATGCCGGGGCCGGCGAGGACGCCGTCGACGACGAAGCCGCCGCCGTGGAGCGTCGCTGTCCAGCCCGTCGGGACGCCCGACACCGTCAGGGCGACGTTGCCCTGGACGGTCGAGGTGACCTTGAGGTCGAAGCTCGCCTTCGCGCCGGGCGCGACCGCGACCGCGGGATAGGCGGTCGTGACGGAGAGGCCGTCGGCCGCGGCGACGGTGGGAACCAGCGCTCCGAGGAGGAGCGTGGCGGTGGCCGCGACGATCGCGGTTCGGCGAACCGCGGCGCGCGCGCGCTCAGGCCGCATGGTCAACGACGAGTGCAACGGGGACCCTCCAGACTCGGCGCGTTCTCAGAAATCGCGCCCGAGTCTGCAATTGTTACCGATCCCACGCAACCCAGAGACGATTCGGCCTCGGTTGCGATTCCCAACCCGAGGAGTCCGCCGAGGGCCGCCAGCCGCGCCTCAGCCGCCGGCGACGGCGGGCGCGGCCTCGTACACGACGTCGACCGGCACCGACACGTTGTGGCGGAGCTTGCTCGGGACGTCCTGGCCGAGCCAGCGCGGAGATCCCCGGCGGCAGCGTCGACAGGACGACTTCGTCGACCTCGCGCCCGCGGATCGCGTCGCGGACCGCCGCAACGGGATCGCGGTCGCCGACCTCGCCGTCCGCCGCCACGCCGCGGTCGCGGAGGTGGGCGAGGAACTGGTTCAGCCGGTCGCGGGCCTCCCCGCGGGTCGCGTCTTCGTCCCAGGTGAGGCCGTGCGTGATCGGTGTGGCCGGGACCACGACGTAGAATGCCGTGACGCCCTTCCGGATCCGCTCGTTGATCGCGTCCGCCAGGGCCGGGCTCGGCAGCGTCTGGTTGGCGACGATGAGGGCCGTGCTCATGGGCTCATCCCCGTGCTACGGATGTCGGCCGAATTGTATCGCCGGCGTCCATGGGTACGACGGCGCGAGGGTCCGCGGATCGGGCGGCGTTTGACGGAATCGGCCCCGATGCGTCATGATTCCCAGGTCGTCCGAAGCTGCGCACCCACACGGTCGAGCCCAACCCGCTCCCCCGGTCGCCCGGACGTGAAAGCTCAAGAGAACAGCGCTCCGGTTCCGCCTGTGTGTGCAGGAGCCGTGGAGCGGAAGGAACAAGGAATGACTCCGCGAACCACCACCGTCACGTCGGTGGCTGGCCGATCCGTCGCGATGCGCCGACAGCGGCGCCGCACGGCAACCGCCAACCGACCCATGTGCAGCACGAACGGCTGCCCGACCTACCTCACCGTCGACGCCGGCACAGGCGTCGCCCACTGCGAGATCTGCGGCTACACCCGCCGACCCCACTGAACTGAAACTCGGGCTGTCGCGCGACCCGGGATCGCGTGACATTGCCGGCCCGGCCGTCGCAAGATCGTGCCGATGGCCGAGGCACCTGCCCACTCCACCGTCGATCGTGACCGCCTGACGCGGCTGCTCGAGGCTGAGCGCGCGACGGTTCCGCGACGACCATCCGCGGTCGCTGGCGCTCTACGAACGGGCCAAAGCCTCCCTCCTCGACGGCGTCCCGATGAACTGGATGGTCGAGTGGGCGTCCCCGTTTCCGCTGTTCGTCGAGGAGGCGTCCGGGGCGCGCTTCCGCTGCGTCGACGGCCACGAGTACACGGATTTCTGCCTCGGCGACACCGGCGCGATGGCCGGCCACGGCCCGTCGCCGACGATCGCCGCGGTCGAGCGCCAGATGCGCCGCGGCATCACCCACATGCTGCCGACCGAGGACGCGATCTGGGCCGGCGAGGAGCTGGGGCGGCGGTTCGGGCTGCCGTTCTGGCAGTTCACGATCACCGCGACCGACGCGAACCGCTTCTCGATCCGGCTCGCCCGCCAGGCGACCGGCCGGTCGAAGGTCGTCGTCCACGACCACTGCTACCACGGCTCGGTCGACGAGACGTTCGCGACGCTCGACGCCGACGGGAGCGTCGTCCCCTCGGAAGGCTCGGTCGGGCCGCCCGTGCCACCGTCGGAAACGACGCGGGTGGTGCCATTCAACGACATCGGGGCATTGGAGCGCGCGCTCTCCGATCTCGACGTCGCGGCCGTGCTCGTCGAGCCTGCCCTGACGAACGTCGGGATCGTCCTGCCCGAGCCCGGCTACCACGAGGCGCTGCGGGAGATCACGCGGCGGACCGGGACGATCCTGATCATCGACGAGACCCACACGATCTGCGCGGGGCCCGGTGGGATGACGCAGCGCGACGGCCTCGAGCCCGACATGCTCGTGATCGGCAAGACGATCGGCGGCGGGATCCCGGCGGGGACATACGGGATGACTGCCGAGGTCGCCGACCGGATCCGGTCGACGATGCCCGAGCGGACCGACGTCGGCGGGGTCGGTGGGACGCTGGCGGGCTACGCGCTGTCGCTCGCGGCGATCCGGGCGACGCTCGGCGAGGTGCTCACGGCCGAGGCGTTCGAGCGGATGATCCCGCTCGCCGAACGCTGGGAGGCGGGCGTCAACGACGTGATCTCGTCGCGGCGTCTTCCCTGGCACGTCACGCGGCTGGGCGCGCGGGCGGAATACCACTTCGTGGCGACGCCACCGCGCGACGGCGCGGAGCAGGCGGCCCACAGCGACGCGCTCCTCGAGAAGTACCTCCATCTCGCGGCGATGAACCGGCGCGTGCTGATGACGCCGTTCCACAACATGGCGCTGATGTCGCCGGTCACGACCGCCGCCGACGTCGACCGCCACACGGAAGCCTTCGCCGAGTCGGTGGACGCGCTCGTCGGCTAGGCCGCTCGCGGCCGATTTCTCGCCCCACGGGCGAGTGAGACCATCCATTCCCCTGTCCTGCCGGATTCGCGCCGACGCGGCTCGTCCGGCGTGGCAATCCCACCTGTTTGAACCGGTTCGGTCGCAACGGAGCGTCGCCCGCGTCGCATTCGCCCGTCCCGCGAGAATCCCGATGGTCAGCGAGGGCCGGCGCGATGCGCCTCCGCGAGCGCCGCGAGCTCCACGTCGACGTCGAGCAGGCGGCGATGCTGGCGAACCGTCGGGGCCTCGTGGTTGAGCCGGAAGATCGCCGCGTTCGCCGCCTCGACGACCTCGCGCAACTCCTTCTCGTCGCGCGGTCGGCCGATCGCGGATGAGCGCGGCGCGCGCTCGAGGATCGTGTCGCGCCGTGCCAGCAGGGACCGGACCTCCTTGTCGGTCTCGATCCAGGGTGGCGCGAACCTGGCCTCTCTGAGCATCCGGTATGCGAGCGCCCAGTCGCCGGCCGCCGAGTCGTCGACGAGCGGAAGCCGCTCGCCCTGGTGCGGCAGGCCGTCGAACTTGCCCGCGTCCATCGCCTCGCGGATCTGTCGGTCGATCAGCGTCTCGCGCACTGGCGCGAACGGGTTCTGGGGCGTCCGCCGAGGCTTCGTCATGCTGGTGACACGCTACCTGACACGGCCGGTCGGTATCGTTGGACTGTGCAGCTGATCGACGGGACGCTCATCGTCAGCGCCACGGACCTTGTCGGCTTTCTGGAGTGCGACCACCTCGTCACGCTCGAGCTGGCGCGCACCCGCGGCGAGATCAAGAAGCCGTTCCGCGACGATCCGCAGCTCAAACTCCTGCAGGAACGCGGCTACGCGCATGAGCGCCTGTACATCGCCCAGCTCGAGGCGGCCGGCCGGACCGTCGTCGAGATGACACGGGGTGTCGCCGCCACACCCGCGGAGTTGCGTGCGGCCCACGACGAGACCGTCGAGGCGATGCGGGCGGGCACCGACGTGATCTTCCAGGCCACGTTCTTCGACGGCCGCTGGCGCGGCCACCCGGACTTCCTGCTCCGGCGCAACGATCGGCCGTCGGTCCTCGGCGAATACAGCTACGACATCGCCGACACGAAGCTCGCCAAGCGGGTCAAGGCGGCGGCGATCGTCCAGATGTGCGTCTACGCGGACCTGCTCCACCAGGCCCAGGGAATCCCCCCGGAAACGATCGCGGTGGTGACCGGCGACCGCGCCGCGCACATCCATCAACTTGCCGACTACGCCGCCTACTACCGGGCCGCGAAGGCCCGATTCGAGGCTCGAATCGACCCCGCGGCGCCGATGGTCGACACGTACCCCGAGCCCGTCGATCACTGCCGGGTGTGCTCGTGGTGGCCGATGTGCATCGACCGTCGCCGCGCAGACGACCACCTCTCGCTCGTCGCCAACATCACCCGCTCGAACCGGCGCAGGCTCGTCGCCGACGGCGTCGACACGCTGGCAGAGCTCGCCGAGCTCGGCGACGAGGCGCAGGTTGCGAAGCTGCCCCCACGGATCCTCGAGCGGCTCCGCCACCAGGCGGCGCTCCAGCTCGGCTACCGCCGCGATCACGTCCTCCGCTATGAGCTGATCCCGCCGAGCGACGACGTTCCGGGCCAGGGCCTCGCCGCGCTGCCTGAGCCCGCCCCGCTCGACGTCTTCTTCGACATCGAGGCCGACCCGTGGGCGCTCGACGACGGCCTCGAGTATCTCCTCGGCTGGGCCGAGATCGTCAAGGGCGAACCGGTCTACCACGCGATCTGGGCGCATGACCGGGCTGGCGAGAAAGCCGCCTTCGAGTCGTTCGTCGATCTCGTCGTCGAGCGCTACGCCCGCGACCCACGAATGCACGTCTACCACTACGGCGGCTACGAGACGGGCGCGCTGAAGCGGCTGATGCAGCGCCATGCAACCCGCGAAGACGAGGTCGACCGCCTGCTCCGCGGTCGGACGCTCGTCAACCTCTACGACCACGTCGTCCGGAGCGGGATCCGCGCCTCAGTCGAGTCCTACTCGATCAAGAAGATCGAGAAGTTCTACCTGCCAGAGCGCGAGGGCGGCATCACCGACGCGGGCTTCTCGGTCGTCGAGTACGAGCGCTGGATGGAGACGGGCGACCCGGCAATCCTCGATGCGATCGCCGCCTACAACCGCGACGACTGCGTCTCGACGTGGGGCTGCACGGCTGGCTCGAGGCGCGCCGGATCGAGGCCGAGCCGCTCTACCCCGACGGCGTCGTGCCACGGCCCGAGCCAGTCGACCCCGAGCCCTCGGCAGAGCTGGCGGCCGCCCAGGCCGAGACCCGGGCCCGCGAAGACGCGCTTCGCGTCGGCGTCCCGGCGGATCGCGCCGAGCGGGACGACGAGCAGCAGGGACGCTGGCTGCTCGCGGCTCTCCTCGACTGGCATCGCCGCGAGGCCAAGCCCCAGTGGTGGGACTACTACCGCCTGCTCGACGCCTCGATCGACGACCTCGTCGCGGACGGTTCCGCGCTCGGCGGGCTGGAGTTCGTCGAAGATCTCGGCCCGATCAAGAACTCACGCCTCCATCGCTATCGATTCGATCCGTCCCAGGAGACGAAGCTCCATGCCGGCGATAGCGCGCTCGACCCGGCAACCGGCCAGGGCGCCGGCGAGATCGTGGCGCTCGATCCGCTACGAGGGCTGCTCGAGCTGAAACGAAACCCGGCCAAGCCGCATCCGCTGGCGCTCATCCCCGGTGCGCCTTTCCGGACCGACGTCATGCGGGACGCGCTCGGCCGCCTCGGCGACCGCGTGATCGCGAACGGTTTGACCGGGCCCGGTCCGTATCGGGCCGTTCGCGACCTGATCCTCCGCCGCCCGCCGCGCGCGACGCTCCAGCCGGAGGGTGCGCCGCTCGTCCGGGACGATGAGACCCCGCTCGACGCCGCCCGCCGACTCGTCATCGCGCTCGATGACAGCGTTCTTGCGATCCAGGGGCCGCCGGGCACCGGCAAGACCTACACCGGCGCCCGGATGGCGCTCGAGCTCGTCCGCCACGGGAAGGTCGTCGGCGTCACCGCCCAGTCGCATCGCGTGATCGCGAACTTCCTCGAGGCCATCGTCGACGCGGCCGAGGAGTCAGGCCAGCAGGTCCGGATTGCCCAGCGCTGCGACGACCCAGACGACGCCTCGAGCCGCGAGGGCATCGTTCGCGTCGGCTCGAACGAGGCGCTTCTCGCCGGGCTGAGCGCCGGTTCGTTCGACGTCGTCGGCGGGACAAGCTACCTCTGGGCTCGGGAGGACATGACGGGCGCCGCGTCTGTCCTTTTCGTCGATGAAGCCGGCCAACTGTCGCTCGCGACCGTCTGCTCGGTCGGTGGGGCGGCGCGCTCGTTCATCCTGCTCGGCGACCCGCAGCAACTGCCGCAGGTCTCGCAGGGGACGCACCCGGACGGAGCGGAAGCGTCGGCCCTCGAGCACCTCCTCGATGGGGCCCGGACGATCGCCCCGGACCGCGGCCTCTTCCTCGAGACCACCTACCGCCTCCACCCCGAGGTGAACGCATTCGTCTCCGATGCGTTCTATGAGGGCCGCCTCGAGCCTGACGCCGCGAACGCGACCCAGGATCTCGCCGGCGGGGTGCCCGTCGGCGGCGAAGGCGTGCGGTTCGTCGGACTGCCACACGCCGGCGGCCGGAACCGCTCCCCCGAGGAGGCCGAATGGGTCGTCTCCGCGATCGAGGCGCTGAAGGGCCGGCCGTGGACCGATCGGAAGGGCATACGCCGCGTGCTGGATGTGCCGGACGTCCTCGTCGTCGCGCCGTACAACGCGCAGGTCGCGGAGATCGCGAGCCTCGCCCAGCAGCGGCTCGGTGTGCTGCCCAACGTCGGCACGGTCGACAAGTTCCAGGGCCGCGAGGCGCCGGTCGCGATCTACTCGATGACGACCTCCTCGCCCGATGATGCGCCGCGCGACGTCGAGTTCCTCTACTCCGGCAATCGGCTCAACGTCGCAATCTCGCGGGCCCGCGGCCTGGCGGTCCTCGTCGCGTCGCCGGACCTGCTGCGGGTCGCCTGCCGGACCCCGGAGCAGATGCGACTCGTCAACGCCTTCTGTCGGTTCATCGAGATCGCCGCCGACCAGGAGCTTCACGACGACCGGGCCGCGGTTGTGGCGCCCGTGTCGGCGACGGCCGCCGGCGAGCTGCTGAACCTCGGGCTGTGAGGGAGACGGCGCCGGGGTTGCTATCCTCGTTGCGACCGCAACGAGGGATCCGGTGACCGAGCCAGCCGTCACGCCCGCCCGCCTCGCCGCCGACAGCCCGGGCATGCTCGCCTGGCGGACGTTCCTGACCGCCCACGCGACGCTGATCCGGGCGCTCGAGGCCGAGCTCGAGGCAGAGCAGGACCTCGCGCTGTCCGACTTCGACGTCCTCGCCCAGCTCGCACGCCGCCGGCGGCACGCTCCGGATGCGCGACCTCGCCGACCGCGTCCTGCTCTCGAGGAGCGGCCTGACCCGGCGCGTCGACCGGCTCGAGGGCGCCGGCTACGTCGAGCGGACCGCCTGCGAGACCGACCGCCGCGGGTCGTACGCCCGCCTGACCGACGACGGCCGCGACCGCCTCCTCCGGGCGATGCCGGTCCACGTCCGAGGAATCGCCGACCACTTCATCGCCCCGCTCGACGCCGACGAGCTCGCCGCGATCGGGGCCACGCTCGCGAAGGTGGTCCCGCCCGACCGCCGGCCGGGATGACCGACGGGGAACCCGCCGCCGAAGGCCTTCCGGCCGCCATCGCCCATACGCCCCGCGTCCCCGAGGGCGACCGGGTCCGCCTCCGCAGCCGCACCGTCAAGGTCCTCGTGGCGGGCGTCGCGCTCGGGTCGACGGGGCACATCGCCGCGGTCACCGTCGCGCCGATCGTCGCGACCCAGCTCGCTGGCACCTCCGCGCTGAGCGGGGTTCCCGGCGCGGCGGTCGTCTTCGGCGCGGCGGTCGGCGCGAGCGCCCTCTCGGCGCTGATGGCCCGCCGCGGTCGCCGGCCCGGGATCTCGCTGGGCTACGGGATCGGCGTGCTGGGCGCGCTCGTCGCGATCGGGGCGACCGTCGCGGGCCTCGTCCCGGCGCTGATGCTCGGCATGTTCATGATCGGCTTCGGCAACAGCTCGAATCAGCTGTCGCGCTACGTCGCGGCCGATATGTACCCATTCCACCGCCGCGCGGCGACGATCGGGATCGTCGTCTGGGCGGCGACGGTCGGGGCCGTGCTCGGGCCGAACCTCGTCGGACCGTCGGGCAACGTCGCGACCGCGCTCGGGCTGCCGCCCCTGACCGGCGCCTACCTCGTCCCGATCGCGTTCGTCGGCGCGGCCGCGATCGTGAGCTTCGTCGCGCTCCGGCCCGACCCGTACGCGCTCGCCGACGCCGTCCACGACCCGATGGCGCCCGGCACGACGTCGGTCCGCGAGCTCGTCCGCCGGCCGACCGTGGCCGCAGCGCTCATCGGCCTCGTCGCGAGCCAGGTCGTGATGGTCCTGATCATGACGATGACGCCGGTCCACATGACCGCCCACGGCCACCACATCGAGACCGTCGGGCTCGTGATCAGCGGCCACACGTTCGGGATGTACGCGCTGTCGCCGGTCTCGGGCCGGCTGACGGACCGGTTCGGCAGCCCGACCGTGATCGCGACCGGCCTGACCGTCACCGCCGCGGCGTCGATCCTCGCGGCGGTCGCCCCGCCCGACGGCGGCGTCCTCCTGTTCCTCGCGCTGTTCCTGCTCGGCTACGGCTGGAACCTGGGCTTCGTCGCCGGCTCGACGCTGCTCACCCACGGCGTCGACGTCGCCGACCGGACGCGGCTCCAGGGCGCCGCCGACTCGCTGATCTGGAGCAGCAGCGCGCTCGCCAGCCTTGGCTCGGGGATCGTTCTCGCGTATGCGAGCTACGCGGCGCTTGGCCTGCTGGGCGCGGCGCTCGTCGTGATCCCGCTCTGGATCATCGTCTCGCGTCGGCCGGCGCTGAGCGGCGGCGACGTAGCGCGGGCTCAGCCCGCGAGCTGGTCGACGACCCACGCCGCGAGGACGCGGGCACAGTCCGCGACCTCGTCGAGCGACACGAACTCGTTCGCGCTGTGGGCGACCTTCACGTCGCCCGGGCCGAAGATCACGGTCGGCGTCCGGCCCTCGTTGACGAGCAGCCGCATGTCGGCGCCGTACGGCTCGCCGAGCAGCGCCGGCCGACGACCCAGCGTCGCCTCCGCGGCGGCCGCGAGCGAGACCGGCAGCGGATGGTCGGCCGGGACGCGCGCCGACGAGAACTTGCCGCCAGTCAGCTCGAGCCCAACAGGGTGATCGCGCAGGAACGGGTCCGCGGCGCAGGCCTCGGCGATGCACGCCCGCAGGTCGGCCTCCGCGTCGCGCCACGTCTGGCCCAGCTTCACGCCGTATCGGCCCTCGACGACGACCCGGTCGAGGACGGTCGAGGCCCACTCCCCGCCCTCGACCTTGCCGACGATCGTCGGGTACGGCAGCCCGAGGACCGTCATCAGCGGGTCGGTCTCGGCGGCGTTGCGGGCGGTCTCGTCGGCCTCGAGCGCGCGGAGCAGCGTGTACAGGTTGTCGAGCGCCGACACGCCCTCGCGGCGGACCGAGGCGTGCGCCGCGCGGCCCGGGACCGTGAGCCGGAACGTGAGCGCGCCGGCGTGGGCGATCACGACGTCGAGGCCGGTCGGCTCCGTGATCACCGCCGCGTCGCCGACGATCCCGGCCCGGATCGCGGCGAGCATCCCCTGGCCGCCGTCCTCCTCGGACGGGACGGAGACCGCGAGCACCTCCCCGTCGAACCGCTCCGCAGCGCCGGACGCGGCGACGGCCCGCAGCGCGGCGAGGATCGCGACGACGCCGCCCTTCATGTCGCAGGCGCCGCGGCCGTAGAGCCGGCCGTCGCGGACCTCGCCGCTGAACGGGTCGCCGGTCCACGTCGCGGGGTCGCCGGGCGGGACGACGTCGACGTGGCCGACGAGCAGGATCCGCCGTCCGCCCGGCCGACCGAGGCGCGCCGACGACGACCGGCAGCGACGTGCGGGGCATCTCGGCGCCGGGGAAGTCCGGGTCGGCGGCGAACGCGACCGGGTCGGTCTCGATCCGCTCCGTCGCGAGGCCGATCTCGGCGAAGCGCCGCTCCATCTCGGCCTGGATCGCCTCCTCCGAGCCGGTGATCGACGGGATCCGGACGAGCTGGCGGAGGTCGCTCTCGATCCGCTCGACGTCGATTGCGCTCGAGGCGACGGTCATGACGCGGCCGGGCGGGCGACCCAGATCTGCTCCTTGCCATAGGCCGGCGGCGACCCGGCGTAGTCGCTGTACTCGGCGACCGGCTCGAAACCCGCCCGGACGAGCAGATGCCGCATCTCGTGGCGGAAAGTCCAGCGGAGCGTCAACGCCTCGACCTCCGTGCGGATCGCATGACCGAGCTCGTCGAGCTCCGCGAACTCCCAGTGCTCCGTGAACCGCTGCCGGACCGGATCGTTTAGCCGATCGAGCGTTGTCACTCGGACCAGCCGGCCGGTGTCGGGGTTGAAGAACGTCCCGATGTCGGGCCGCCACGGCCCGGCGTCCGGCCCGATCAGGTCGTAGCGGGGATCGAAGACATCGATCGCGAGGAGGCCGTCGGGCCGTAGCTGGTCGCGGACGAGTCGGAGCGTCCGCAGCTGGTCGTCGGGCTCAAGGATCGACATGAACACGCGGAACGCCGCGAACACGAGCCCGAACCCGTCCCCGGCTCGAGTCTTGGTCATGTCGCCCTCGACGAGGCGCAAGCCGCCCGACGACCTCCGGCCCAGCCGCCTCGGCCCTCGCCCGGGCCCGCGCAAGCATCGCCGTCGATCGGTCGATCCCGACGACGTCGAACCCCGCTTCGGCGAGCGGAATCGCCACCCGCCCGGAGCCGCAGCCCAGCTCGAGGACCGGGCCGCCGGTCTGCTCCGCGAGCGACCGGAAGAAGCGCGATGTCGTCACCGCCGGGGATGACGGCATGCATCGAGTCGTAGATCGCGACGTGGAGCGCCGACGACGAGTAGAAGACGGGCGCCGACTCGCTCATGACCGCAGGATCGGCCGGGTCAGGCACGTAGGTCCGCCCGAGCCGTTCTCGCCGACCTCGCCGAGCGGGATCGCGTGGACCTCGACGCCGGCCGCCTCGAGGCCGCGCCGCGTGACCGGGTTGCCGTCGGCGACGATGACGACGCCCGGCCGGACCGCGAGGACGTTGCAGCCCAGCGTCGGGTACTCCTCGTCCGGGACCTCGACGAGCCGGATGCCGAGGTCGCGCATCAGCTCCCACAGCCCCACCGGCAGGAGCGGCAGGTAGACGACGGCGAGGTCGTCGGCGACCGGCGACACGACCGACAGCAGGTGGACGAGCTCGGCCGGGCCCTTCCAGTACGGGACGTCGAAGATCCGCACGTCGCCGCCGACGATCTCCGCGAGCTGGCGGGCGCCGGCGTCGTTCGTCCGGAGCGTCCGCCCGATGCACAGCAGGTCCGGCCGGAGCCAGAACGTGTCGCCGCCCTCGATCGTCCCCGGCGCCTCGATCCGGCCGGCGGTCGGGATCCCGGCAGCGGTCGCCCACGCCTCGAGGACGGCCGGCTCGCCGGCCCGGTTGGCCTTGCCGGGGCGGAGCGGGATCGCGCCGCGGTCGGAGATCGAGCAGCGGGTCGAAGACGTAGGCGAGGTCCGGGTCGTCGTTGCCGCCGGGCTCGTCGAGGACGTGGACGGTGACGCCCAGCCCGGTCAGCGCGTCGACGAGCGCGTCGTGCTCCCGGCAGGCCCGATCGAGGTCGACCGGGCGGAGGAACCCGCACCACGGCATGTCGTACGCCCGCCCGAACGCCCGGCCCGGGCCGCTCACGAGGACTTCGGCCAGGTCGGCCGTCATCGACTGCGCGCCGTAGGCCCGGCCTGTGATCGTCACTGCCGCAGGATAGCCCGGGAGTCCGGCCCGGTCCGGGTTCCCAAGCCCCTGTCGCGCGGCGTAGGCTGACCGCGATGGCCGCCGCCTACGTCGCGTCCGCTCGCATCGACCGGGGACGACCCCGCCTGATCGCGACGTCCCCGTCGATCGCCGCCGCAAACGGTGATGCGCGGCGCGCCGCGACCGTCGATGGCCGCCTCGTCGACACGACGCCGCCGGAGCGGCGCGGTCTGGAGCTCCGGTTGGAGGCGGTCCGCGAGCGCTGGTCGCAGCTCTGGTTCTTCGTCCTCGACCCGGAGAGCTGGCGCTAGCGGTTCGTCGCACCTCCGGCGGGCGCCCCGAAGCGCGCCGGGTCGAGCTCCGGCGGGATCGCGCCTGCGGGTCCCAGCACGAGGTCCGCGACGAGCCGGGCCGAGCCCGGGCCGGTCGAGATCCCCCACGGCCCGTGGCCCGCGGCCACGAACGCGTTCCGGATCCCCGGGATCGCGCCGAGGAGCGGCCGGCCGTCGGGGCTGACCGGGCGGGCGCACGTCCGCGTTCCGACGACCGGCGTCGACGCGATCGCCGGGACGTAGCGGGCGCCGCGGTCGCGCAACCGGTCGACGACCGACGACGGCTCGGGCGGCTCGGGCAGGAACGTCGAGCCGAGCGCGCTCGAGCCGTCGGCGGTCACGAGGCTGAAGCCGAACCCCGCGTCGCGCGCCGCGCTGCCGTCGCCGCCGTCGTCGGGCTCGATGTCGATGTCGATCTCCTCGAGGACGTGGCGCGGCGGGCGCTCGAGCTCGATCGCGGCAACGACGCCCCACGAGCGGCGGATCGGCGGCCACGGCGCGGCGACGTCGCGCCGACCGCGGTCAGGACGTCCGGCGACCAGGGGCCGGCGGCGACGACGACCGACCCGGCCTCGACGAGACGCCCGTCGACCTCGACACCGACGGCGACGCCGTCACGGACCACGAGCCGCGCATCTCCACCGATGACGATCGATGCGCCGAGGCGCTCAGCGAGCGCCGCGTAGGCCCGTGTCGCCGACGCCGGCGCGGCCGGGTAGCCGATGTCGAGCCGGCATGCGACGAGGTCGTAGGCGAGCGCCGGATCGAGGTTACGCAGCGCGGTCCCCGTCACGAGCTCCGCGCCGGTGTCCGGGTACGCCGCCGTCCACGCGGCGGCGAGACCCCGCGCGGCGGAGTCGGCCGCGGCCGGCCCCACGTACAGCAGCCCGGCCGGCCGGGCGTCGAGCCGGAATGACCCGGGCAGCTCGGCGGCGAGCTCGCGGTACAGCTCGAGCGACTGCCAATACAGGCCGGCGAGCACCGCATCGAACGGCTGCTGGACGATCCCCGAGTTTCGACCCGACGCCCCCGCCCCAAGCTCCGTCCGCTCGAACAGCGTGACCCGCACCCCGCGCGCGGCAAGGAACGCGGCAGTCGCAGTGCCGACGATCCCGCCGCCGACGACGGCAACGTCGGGGATCACGGGCGCGACGTCACGCGACCGCCGCGCCCTCCGCGATCCTCGCCAGCGCCCCGACGACGCGGTCGATCTCGGCGTTCGTGTTGTAGTGGGTCAGCCCGATCCGCACCACGCCGCCGGACTCGGCGAGGCCCAGCCGCTCGATCAGGCCCTTCGCGTAGAAGTCGCCGTCCCACGTCGCGATCCCCTCGCGACCCAGCGCTTCGCTGATCGCCCGCGGCGCGTGGCCCTCGATCGTCAGCGCCGCGGTCGGCGTGCGTGCGTCGAACCGCGACCGGTCCGTGATCCCGTAGAGACGAAGGCCCGGGACCTCCTCCTCGAGGCCGTCGGCGAGGCGGCGGTAGAGGCCCATCTCGTAGGCTCGGATCGCGGTCATCCCGGCTCGGACGCGGTCGCCGCGCGGGTCGCCCGCCCCGGCCGTGCCGTACGTCGAGCCGATTTCCGCGAGGTAGTCGACCGCCGCGATCGTCCCGGCCTGCGACTCGAAGCTCTGGGTCCCGGTCTCGAACCGGTCGTGGGCCGGCTGGAGCTTGTACGTCGGCAGCGCGTCGAGGACGTCGGCCCGGCCGTAGAGGACGCCGCCGTGCGGCCCGAAGAACTTGTACGTCGAACAGGCGAGGAAGTCGGTCCCGACGGCCCCGACGTCAATGGGCAGGTGCGGCGCCGCGTGGACCGCATCGACGTACGTCCAGGCGCCCGCCGCGTGGGCCCGCGCGACGATCTCCGCGACGGGATTGATCGTCCCGACCGCGTTCGACGCCCAGCCCACCGCCACGAGCCGGGTCTTCGGGGAGAGCAGGTCGTCCAGTCCCGCGAGGTCCAGCGTGCAGTCGTCGAGCCGTGGCTCCCAGAACCGGACCGTGATGCCGCGGTCGCGGGCCGCTCCCAGCCACGGGTCGACGTTGCCGTGGTGGTCGAGGCCGGTCAGGACGATCTCGTCACCCGGCGCCATCGTCGCGACGATCGAGCGGCTGATGTGGAACGTCAACGTCGTCATGTTCGGCCCGAACTTGATCTCGTCGGGGCTCGCCGCGCCCAGCATGTCGGCCATCGCCTGGTGGGCCTCGGCGATGATCGCGTCGCTCCGCCGGCTCGTGAGGAACGCGCCGTCGGTGTTCGCGTTCGACTCGCGGTAGTAGCGCGTGACCGCATCGATGACCGGCTGCGGGACCTGGGTGCCGCCGGGGCCGTCGAAGAAGATGACCGGCCGGCCGTCCTGCTCGAGCGAGAGGGCCGGGAAGCGGGCGCGGAGCGCGTCGACGTCGAAGGCGGTCATCGGGGTCCTCGAGGACGGGAGGTGGTGTCGCGATCCTAGCGGAGTCCGGACCGGCGGCGCCCTGGCGCGCGTCCTTTCGGATCGTTGTTCTGGCAACGATCGGCCGCGTAGAATGGCGTGCCATGACTGCCCGCTTCCCCACCCCGCGCGGCCACGTGTCCGCGCGCGACCCGCGCATCGCGACGTGGCGCCGGTTCCTCACCGCCCACGCCCGCCTCGAGCGGCTGCTCGACGAGGAGCTCCGCGCCGAGCACGACCTGTCGCTCGCCGAATACGACGCCCTCCTCCAGCTCGCCGAAGCGCCCGGCCGCCGGATGCGGATGCACCGCCTCGCGGACGAAGTGCTGCTCAGCCGGAGTGGCGTGACGCGGTTGATCGACCGCCTCGTCCGCGACGGCTCGGTCGAGCGCGACTCGTGCGTCACCGACGCTCGCGGCGCCGAGGCGGTCCTCACCGCGGCCGGACTCGACCGGCTGCGGATCGCGTCGACGACTCACCTCCGCGGCATCTCCGACCACTTCGTCGAGGCGATCGCGCCCGCCGACTTCGATGCAGTCGACCGGGCGATGCGCGACGTCCTCGCGACCGTCGAGCCCGAGCCGCTCGAGGAGCGACGGCGCGGGGCGTGACCGGGCGGCTCTACGTCGGGACGAGCGGGTTCGCCTACCCGGCCTGGTCGCCGCGCTTCTACCCGGCCGGGCTGAAGGGTGACGGACTGCTGCGCTTCTACGGCTCGCGCCTCAGCGCGTGTGAGCTGAACAACACGTTCTACCAGCAGCCGAAGCCGGAGAAGGTCGACGCCTGGCTCGCCGCGACGCCGCCGGAGTTCCGGTTCGCGGTCAAGGCCCAGCGCGGCGGGTCGTTCCGATCGCTCGCGGTCGACCCGGGCGCGAGCGTGCCGTGGCTGACCGACCCGCTGCGGCGCTTCGGGGAGCGGCTGGGGACCGTGCTGTTCCGGGTCCCGGACGGCGTCCGCCGCGACGACGAGAAGCTCGCCGCGCTCCTCGGCGCGTGGCCGCGCGACCTGCCGCTGACGATGGAGTTCCAGGACCCGTCGTGGCACGTCGACGAGGTGTTCGCCGCGCTCGCCAGTGCGGGAGCGGCGCTGTGCACGACCGAGCTGCCCGAGGACGAGGCGCCGCCCGCGATCCGCCGGACCGGCCCGTTCCTCTACCTGCGACTTCGCCGCCACGACTACACGACGGCCGACCTCGCCGCGTGGGCGGCGCGTCTCGAGCCGTTCGTCGCCGACGGGCTCGACGCGTTCGTGTTCTTCCGCCACGACGAGACGGGTCGCGGGGCGGAGCTGGCGCTCGAGTTCGGGGCGCTGGGCGGATCCCCGCCGGCGGGCTAGCTCCTGGATCCCTCCGCGGGTCCGAAGGCAACGAACAGCGTCAGCTCGTCGGTGATGTCGTGGAACCGGTGCGGGACGCCGGCCGCCACGAACACGATCGAGCCGGCCCGGACGTCGCGGACCTCGTCGCCGACGGTGATCCGGCCGCGACCGGCGACCACGTAGTAGACCTCGTCCTCGGTGTGCGGCTGCTGGAGGTCCGGCTGGCCCGGCGCGAGGACGTAGAGCCCGATGCTGAGGTCCGGCACCGTGATGAACTCGAGGTACGGCCGGCCGGAGGCCTTGCGGCGGGCTGCGACCTCGGCGAGCTCGTGGGCATCCATCGCCGGAGCGTATCAGCCGATCCGCGTGCTCGCGGCTTTTGCCTCAGGTCTCGGGCGGCTCGACCTCAGGCAACCCGAGGCGCACGCCGATCGTCGCGGCCTCAGTCCTGCTTGACGCTCCCAGCTTGTCGAGGATGTGCGAGACGTGGACGCTCGCTGTCTTTGGAGAAATGAACAATCGATCGGCGATCTGGCCGTTTGAATAGCCGGCGGCGACGAGCGTGAGGACCTCGATCTCCCGCTCGCTGAGGCCTCGCCTCCGGAGGGCCTCGTGGCCACGTTCCCCGGCGCTCTCGTCCTCGCCCGCGGTTGAAGGATGCGCTGCCGGTCCCTCGCGCGCCGGCACCTGCAGCCGGATGCGCCTCCGGCGCGCGATCGATGCGAGGCGACCGGCAAGAGGGCGCGCGCCGATCTCGACGGCACGGACGTACGCCGGTAACAGCACGTCGGCGAGCTCATCGACGCCGGCGCCCGCTGCAAGCATGGCCTCCGCCCGCCGATCCTGGGCGACGAGCCACCCGATCGATCCCGACGGGAACGCCTCCGCGGCCGCGATCCATCGGGCGGGGTCATCGTCTCGACCCTCGATGCGAGCTAGGTGTCCGCCGATCAGCGCCTCTTCGCCCCGATGACGGCTCATGTCCGACATCCAGGTTTCTTGCCGCGATCCGCGCATGTCGTCGACGAGGAAGGCCATCGTCCGCGCGGCGCCCTGGGCATCGGCGAGGGCATCGGCGTCGCCGGCCGCACGTGCCGCCTCCGACCTCGACGCCTCCGCGCCGAGCCCGGTCTCAATCATCGGCCAGACGAGATCGGCCTCATGGCGGGGAGCGACTGCTGCGAGCTTTGGACCGTTTTCGAGGACGATCGCCCGGACGTCATCGAACCTGCCGTCGGCAGCTGCAGTCGGGCCCGGGTCAACGGCACGTGCCCGATCAAGGTCTCCTCGTCGTCCGGCGTCGCTTCCCTGGTGGCGACCTCGAGATGCTCCGCGGCGCGGCTCAGTTCGCCACGGTCGATCTCGACGGCCGCCGCTGCGATCCGGAGCAGCCAGCGCGAGCGATCGCCCGACGGATCCCGGAGTTGCGTGTGTAGCACCTGCAGGCTCTCGTCGAGCCGTCCGAGTGCGTGCAGCGCGTCTGCCTCGGCAAGGGAAGCCCAGGAGCCCTCCCAAGCGAGGAGCCCGGCGCGATCGGCCAGTGGCCGGAAGGCGCGCACAGCTTCGATTGTCTCCTCGTACCGTCCCGCGGTCCAGGCCGCCTCGTAGAGGAGGTTGTGCGCCTGGACGTGTGCCGCGGTGTCGCCAGCGACCGATGCGAGGTCGGCGGCGAGGCGCGCCTCGCGTCGCACGCCGTCGAATTCGGCGCTCTCGAGAAGCAGCCAGCCGAGAGCAAGGTGACCGCGAGCGCGAAGGCCTGGATGGTCATCGAGGTCGGCGAGACGCTGAAGCTCCAAGGCGTGAGTAATCGCCGCCGCCACGTCGCCTTGTCGCTCGAGCGCCATAATTCGGCCTTCGAGGATCGTCGCCCGCTCGAGGATCGGCAGCCCTACGGGGTCGACTGACGCAAGCCGGTTCGCGTAGCGGACCACCGCATCGCCGGTCCCGAGGTGATCCCAGGCCAGGCGTAGGTCGTCGAGAACCGCCACCAGAAGGATGCGGTCCCTCGCCTCGTCGATCTCGTCGAGTGCCTGCTCGCCATACTCCGCAGTCTTACGAGGCTCTCCCGCGAAGTAGGCACTCCGAGCCGCACGCTGCAGAAGGGCAGCCCGCGAACGACCCGCCCGACCGAGCGGCGCTTGCTCCCAGAGTTCAATGACCCGCTCGTAGTGGTGCAACGCCGCGGCGTGGGCTCCCTGGCGAGAGGCGAGGTCACCGGCGGCGGCTGCCGCCTGAAGGGCCCGATCCGGATCGCCGGCTTGATACCAGTGATGCGCGAGCTGCGGGACGAGGTCGGGATCGAGGAGCGCGTCGGGGGCGGTCGCTTCCAGCGCGGCGGCGACCGAGGCATGTAGCCGACGACGCTCTCCCGGCATCACGTCGCTGTAGACGGCCTCCTGGAGAAGCGCGTGCCTGAACCGGAGTCGCTCACCTGCGTGGTCGGTCTCGACGATGTTGGCCGCCACGGCTTCCCGGAGCGCGTCCGCCAGCCGATCGTGGTCTAGCGCCGCCGCCCGCTGCAGCGTCAAATACGGCGTCGTCCGGCCGGCAACGGACGCCAGACGCAGCACCGAGCGTGCCCCGCTCGAGAGTGTTGCCGTCCGCGCCAGCAACGCCTCACCGACGGAGTTCGGGAGGTCGCGGCCCGGATCGCCCGTCGCGAGGAGCTCCTCGGCGAACAAGGCGTTGCCCTCGGACCGGTCAAAGATGGCTTCGACCGATGCCTTCGACGGCGGGGTGCCGAGGATGGCAGTCAGCAGTTCGCGAGCCTCGATGACATCGAAGGGGGCGAGCCCGATGAGGGAGACACCGGTGGTTCGATCGAGCTGACGAAGCGTTCTGGCCAGCGGGTGATCGCGGACGGTCTCGTCGCTCCGGTAGGTGCCGAGGAGCAATAGTCGTGCCGTAGGGAGACTCAATAGAAGGAACGGGAGGAAGGCCCGTGTCGATGGGTCCGCCCAGTGGAGGTCTTCCAGCTCGAGCACCAGCGGCCCGTCGTCGGTCGCTGCCCGATCCATGATGTCGACAAGGCGCTGGAACAGAAGCATTTGGGCGACCGACGTCGACTGCGCTCCGGCGTCGCCATCCGCGGCGGTTGCCGCGAGCTCCGGCAGGATTCGAGAGTGCCGTTCGGTCCGGCCCGACGAACGCCTCGACACCGGCCGACCCGATCGAGGCAAAGAGCCCGCGCAAGGCCTGGACGATCGCGGCGTAGGCCGGTCCACCCTCGCCTGCGTCCAGGCAGGAGCCGAGGATGACCGTGGCCCCTCGCTCACGAGCCCGATCGTTCCATGCCGCAAGCAGGCGCGACTTGCCGACACCGGCGTCCCCGCCGATGAGGACGGTTGTGGTCCGTCCCGCCGCTGCGGTCTCGAGCGCATGGTCCAGCGCAGCGAGCTCAGCGGCCCGGCCGACGAAGACAGGGCTCGCGACGCGAACCATCTTCGGAGCGTAGCAGCGCCGGGAACCGGCTTCCGACCCGGGACGTACGATGAATTCGATGATCCCCCTTCGCCGCGCGCTCGGTGTCGCCATGGTCGCCGCGCTGGCCTGGGGCTGTGGCGGCTCGGGCCAGCCGACCGCCTCGCCTGCCGGGTCGACCCCTGCCGGCGCGCTCGATCCGGCCGGACGCGCGGTGACGATGGAGCCGTTCGTGGAGGGGCTCGACTCGCCGCTCGCCGCGGTCAACGCCGGCGACGGCAGCGGCCGCCTGTTCGTCGTCGAGCAGGGCGGGCTGATCCGCATCGTCCGCGACGGGAAGCTGCTCCCGGATGCGTTCCTCGACGTCTCGGCCGAGATCAAGAGCGGCGGCGAGCAGGGCCTCCTCGGCCTCGCGTTCCACCCGGACTACCCGAAGGACCCGCGCTTCTTCGTCGACTACACCGACACGAACGGCGACACGCACGTCGCGTCGTTCACGGTCGATCCCTCGAACCCGGACCGGGCCGACCCGTCATCCGAGCAACGGCTGCTCTTCGTCGACCAGCCCTACGCGAACCACAACGGCGGAGCCCTCGCATTCGGGCCGGACGGCGACCTGTACGTCGCGCTGGGCGACGGCGGCAGCGGCGGCGACCCCCACGGCAACGGCCAGAAGCTCTCGACGATGCTGGGCAAGATCCTCCGGATCGACGTCGGGGCAGCCGGCGCGACGGCCTATACCGTGCCGCCCGACAACCCGTTCGTCTCGACGTCGGGCGCGGAGCCGGCGATCTTCCTTTACGGGCTCCGGAACCCGTGGCGCTTCTCGTTCGACCGCGCAACCGGCGACCTCTGGATCGGCGACGTCGGGCAGGGCGCGTGGGAGGAGGTCGACGTCGCCCGGGCCGGCACGTCCGGGGAGAACTACGGCTGGAACCGGATGGAAGCGACGCACTGCTTCCGGCCCCAGGAGGGCTGCGACGAAAGCGGGCTCACGATGCCGGTCGCGGAGTACTCCCATAGCGACGGCTGCACGGTCATCGGCGGCTACGTCTACCGCGGCTCGGGCCAGCCGCCCATCGCGGGCAAGTACCTGTTCGGCGACTACTGCAGCGGCACGATCTGGGCGATCGATCCGACGAGCAACGAGCTTCGCGCGCCGACCGTCGTCGGCCACGTCGACGGATCGCTCAGCTCGTTCGGCGAGGACGAGGCGGGCGAGCTGTACGTCACCGACCTGTCCGGCGGCCGGCTCCTCAAGGTCAGCGCGTCGCGCGGCTGAGGGTCAGCGCGGGGCGGCCCGGAAACGACGAAGCCCCGGCGTGAGCCGGGGCTCCGGGGACGATCCTCGCGGAAGCGTGGTGGGCTAGGAGTTGCTCGCCTGAGGCGCCGGCTGGCTGGGGGCCGGGCGAGGCGGCAGCGGCCGCAGGTACAGCGCCAGGACGATGACGATGTAGGCCACGTGGACGATCAGCGTCAGCCATTCCGGGTTGGCCGAGTAGCCGAAGAGCGCCCGCAGGATCGACCCGAGGCCGTCGTCGTGGGACAGGACGCCGCTGATGTCGAACGCCGGCTGGGTCAGCGGCCCGCTGCCGAGGGCGCCGATCTCGATGAACTCGTGGACGGCGTGGCTCAGGAGACCGGCCGCGATGAAGATGAGGGCGATGCCCGTCCACTTGAAGAACACGGCCAGATTGACGCGCCGGCTGCCGCGGTAGAAGCCGTAGCCGATCACCGCCGCGATCAGCAGCCCGACGATCGCGCCGGCCAGGATCGAGGACGCGCCGGACGCGGCCGAGGTGGCCTGGCCGGCGAGGAACAGCGCGGTCTCGACCCCCTCGCGAATGACCGCGGCGAACGCGAGCAGCGAGAGGCCCCACGCGCCGCCGGCGATGAGCGCCTTGTCGACCGACGATTGGAGCTCGCCCTTGATGCCCGCGGACTGGCGACGCATCCAGAACAGCATCCAGGTCACGACGGCAGCGGCGAGGAGCATCGTCGTGGCTTCGAAGATCTGCTCGTACGGCTCCTTGAACGCCCCAACCGTGGAGTAGATCGCGATCCCCAGGATCGCGCTCAGGACGACCGCGACGCTCGCGCCGATCCAGACCTTGCCGGATTGGCCGCCGTTGCCGGTCCGATGCAGGTAGGCGAGCACGATGGCGACGATGAGCGCCGCCTCGACGCCTTCCCGAAGGCCGGTCAGGAGGCCGCTGACGAACGAGCCGAAGTCCACGGATGATGCTCCTTGCGGATGCCGGGCCGTTGTCGGCTGCGGGGGCCGAAAGCGGCGTTGATTGGGATTGGCGGGATCGTAGCGGCCGTTGAGTCGCTCGGTCAAGCGCCCTTGCACTGGCGGCGCAAGGACCCTTGGACCGAAGGGTGTTAGCCTGCTGCAACGCCGAGCGGCGCACCGGGCGACCGTCGGCGACGTCGGGGGGACGACGATCCCGCGGTGTACACCCGGTCGGGCTACGCGAAGTCTCGGTATGCGCGTCGTTTTGGTGCGACGTGGAGTCGCTCCGCGGCCGTCAGCACGGAGCGCCGGCGCATCGTTCGCAGGCGGCCCACCCGCCCCACCCGCTCCCGGTTCCTCGTCGCGATCCTCCTCGTCCCGGTCGTGGCGATCGTCATCGTCGGGGGCAGCGTCGGGCTCGCCGCGACGGCGGCCGTCAGCGTCCTCTCGAGCGACCTGCCGGACCCGTCGACGCTCAACGCGCTGACCTTCAACCAGCCGACCGTCGTCTACGACCGGACCGGCACCGTCGTCCTGGGCACGTTCCAGCAGGAACGCCGGCGGGTCGTCGCCTTCGACGCGGTTCCCAGGCTCGTCCTCGACGCGACGACCACGGCCGAGGACCGCTCGTTCTGGCAGAACCCGGGCTTCGACCCGGCGGCGATCCTCTCCGCGATCGCCGAGAACGCGAGCGGCAGCAGCGACCGGGGAGCCTCGACGATCACCCAGCAGCTCGTCCGGGCGCGGCTCCTGCCGTCGGACGCGACCGCGGCCGGCGCCGACCGCTACATCCGCAAGGCGAAGGAGCTGATCCAGTCCTCGCGGGTCACCGACCGCTTCCCCGGCGAGGCCGGCAAGCAGCAGATCATCTCGGCCTATCTGAACCAGATCTTCTACGGCCACGACGCGTACGGGATCGCCGCCGCGGCCGACATCTACTTCGGCGTCACCGATCTCACCAAGCTCAGCCCAGCCCAGGCGGCACTCCTCGCCGGGCTGCCGAAGTCGCCCTCGACGCTCGACCCGTACCGCTACGCCCAGGCCGACGACCAGGGCCGCCTCGTCGTCCCGCCCGACTCGCCGCCGGTCGTCCGCCGCAACTACATCCTGAGCAGCCTCAACGCGTCGGCCCGCTGGACGACGTTGTCTCCGGCGGAGCTGCAGGCCGCGCTTGACGAGCCGGTCGTCCTCGTCGGCGACCGGCCGCTGGCGCTCAAGGCGCCGCAGTTTACGTGGCAGGTCCGCAGCCAGCTCGACGCGATCATCGGCGACGGCCCGCCGGTCGACACCGGCGGCTACACCGTGATCACGACGCTCGACTGGAACGCCCAGTACCAGGCCGAACGGTGGCTCTCGGCCGCGGTCATCGCCCCGAATCTCAAGAAGGACGCCGGCGTCCGCCTGCTTCGGAGCCTGAAGATCCCCAAGTCGGACCTTGGCTGGATCGGCGACCTGCGGGGCAAGGATCTCCACAACGCGTCCCTCGTCGCGCTCGACTACCGGACCGGCGACGTGATGGCGTACGCCGGCAGCGCGGGCTACTACCAGGACAGCCTCGCCAGCCGCAAGTTCGAGCCGAAGTACGACGTCGCCGGCAACGGCGAGCGCCAGCCGGGATCGGCCTGGAAGCCGATCCTGTACGCGAGCGCGTTCGACACCGGCAAGCTGACCCCGGGCAGCCTCCTCCTCGACATCACGACGGAGTTCGACCACGGCCAGAAGCTGGGCGCCGCGCGACGCCGACCAGCTCGAGCGCGGACCGGTCCTCGTTCGCAAGGCCCTCCAGTACTCGTTGAACATCCCGGCGATCCGGGCTCTGAGCCGGACGGGTAGCGAAGCGGTCGCGGACCGGGCCGCGGCGATGGGCATCCGCTTCAAGGGCGGCAAGGAGGCCTACCTCCAGGCCGGCCTCGCCGGCGCGCTCGGGACGGTCGAGGTCCGGCCGCTCGACCTGACGTCGGCCTACGGGACGATCGCCAACTACGGCGCCCACGTCCCGACGCGGATGATCCTCGAGGTCCGCGACGCGACCGGCAAGACGATCTACAAGGCGCCCGACCCGAAGCCCGTCCAGGCGGTCAGCCCGCAGGCCGCGTACCTCGTCACGAACATCCTCGCCGGCAACACCGACCCCAAGCAGAACCCGATCTGGGCGAAGCCCCTCGAGGTCAGCAACGGGCCCGGCGGCTCGCACCGCCCGGTCGCGGTCAAGACCGGGACCGCAAACGACGCCCGCGACCTCGCCACGTACGGCTATCTCGGCCCGCCCGCGGATCCGTCGCAGCCGGCCCTCGCGGTCGGGGTCTGGATGGGCAACAGCGACCACTCGAACCCGCGGACAGCGAAGCCGGCAATCTCTCTCACCGCGGCCGCGCCGCTCTGGCACGCGTTCGTTCGCGACGTCAGCGCGAAGATGCCGGTCGCCGGCTTCCCGATGCCCCGCCACATCGTCAGCGCGACGATCGACGCGTGGTCCGGCGGGCGGCCCGGCCCGTGGACCCGGGCCACGGTGAAGGAGCTGTTCATCGACGGGACCCAGCCCGGCGCGAAGCACGCGATCGACCGCGACGGGCTGCTCTACGACCGGGCCTGCGGCGGCTGGCGCGTCGACCCGCTGAAGGCCGAGCTGGGCCCGGCTGCGTGGGACTCCGACGTCGCGAGCTGGATGGCCCGGGCGCGCCGTGGCCCCGGCGTCATCGGCCGGTTCGATTCGCGGACCGCGTACTTCTGGAACCAGCACTCGTGGGGCGGGACGATCGTCGGGCCTGTGCGCCAAGCCGAAGCCCAAGCCAACGCCGACGCCGCCGCCGTCGGGTCCGCCCGGCCAGGGCGGCGGGCCGCCCGGCGGTGGCGGTGGCGGCGGCGGCGCCGTGATCCCGCCCCGACACCGAAGCCAAAGCCGTGATCCGATGACTGGTCTCGCGCCCTGGATCGTGCGTGGAGCGGGCCTGGCGATCGGTGTCGCGCTCGTCGTCGGCGTGCTCGGGTTCGCCTGGGCCGCGGGTCCCGTGCTGGTCCTGATGTTCGTCGCGGTCATCCTGGCGGCCGGCCTCCAGCCGATCGTCGGCTGGCTCCGGGCGCGGCTCCACATCGGACGCGGCGCCTCGATCCTGCTCGTCTACGGCGTCTTCCTCGCGACGGTCGTCGGCCTGGCGTTCGTGATCGTGCCGGTGGCGATCCGCCAGGCCGGCGAGACGCTCGCCGCGCTGCCGCCGTTCTTCGACAATGTCCGGTCCTGGGCGAAGACGCTCGAGCCCGCCGCCCTGGGCCGGGCCGTGATCTCGGTCGTCGACGCGGCCGCCCGGTCGCTCCCCCGGGCGGACGTCGCGCCGCAGGGCGACCAGATCGTCGCCGTCGGGGTGACGATCGCCGGCGCGATCATGTCGGTGCTGACGCTGCTCACGGTCGTCTACTTCTGGCTGACCGAGCACGCCCGGCTCCAGCGCTACGCGCTGGCGTTCGTCCCGACCCACCGCCGGGCGAGCGCCCGCGACGTCTGGAACCAGGCGGAGACGCGCCTTGGGCGATGGGTCCAGGGCGAGCTGATCCTGATGACGACGATCGGCGTCGCGACGGGTGCCGCGTACACCCTGCTCGGCGTGCCCGCGGCGCTGCTCCTGGGGCTGATCTCCGCGCTCTGCCGAGGCGATCCCGATCGTCGGGCCGCTGCTCGGCGCGATCCCGGCCGTGCTCGTGGCGGCGACCGTGTCGCCCCAGCTCGCCCTCGTCGTCGGCGGCGTCTACCTCGTCCTGCAGCTGATCGAGGGCAACGTCCTCGTCCCGATCGTCATGCGCAACACGGTCGGGATCTCGCCGTTCCTCGTCCTCTTCAGCGTCCTCGCCGGAGCAGCGGCCGGCGGCTTCGTCGGCGCGTTGCTGGCGGTCCCGATCGCGGCGACCGTCGAGGTCGTGCTCGAGGGGCTCCAGGCCCGCGAAGTGCCGGTCGCCCAGGACCCGACGTCGGCGACGGACCACGCCGAGGCCGAGGAGGACGCCGAGGGCGCGACGAGCGCCGGCACTGCCGTCCTCCGCGAGACCGCGACGACGCGCGAGCGACGCCGGCGAAGGCCAGCGCGCCCCGGGCGGCCGCCGCCCCTGATTGATACCCGGCGGACTTCCGTTCGAATTCCGCTACCTTGACGCTGTAACGCCGCTGCAATACCCGGCTCGGGAGGACCCGCGGCCGCGTAATCCGCGCGATGCGTCACTTGCGTTCCCGCCTGTCACGGCGGTTGTGGATCGTTGTGTGAGGGAACGTGGGCCAGCGAGTCGTCGAGCCATCGGACGCGATTCCCAGCGTTAGGCCGGGTCCCATCGCGTCCGACGATCGGCTCGGTTGGATCCTCGAGGCGGTCGACGCCGGGATCACCGTCCAGGACGCCCGTCTCCGGCTCGTATTCGCGAACCAGGAGGCGGCCGAGCTCTGCGGCTGGTCCAGCCCCGACGAAATGCTGAGTGCCTCGCCTGAGGCGACGCTCGACCGCTTCGAGATCGTCGACGAGTCGGGGGCGCCGCTCGATCCATCGGCCCTGCCCGGCCGGCGCGCGCTCGCGGGCGAGCGTCCCGAGCCGCTCGTCGTCGGCTTCCGCAGCCGCCTCACCAACGAGCTCCGCTGGTCGCTCGTCCGAGCCCGGCTCGTCGACGCCGGCCCGCGTGGCGAACGCCTCGTGGTCTCGACGTTCCATGACATGACCGCCCAGGTTGAGGCCGGCCAGGCCAGCGTCGCCGGCGAGCGTCGCTACCGCGAGATCGTCGACGCGCTACCGGTCGCTGCGTGGGTCGCCGAGCCGGACGGCACGATCGCGGTCGCGAACGACCGCTGGTTCGAATTCACGGGCCGGATCGCGGCGACCGGCGATTTCCCCTCGGTGGAACACCTCCATGAGGAGGATCGGGCAGAGTTCTCAGCCGCCTGGGCCGCGGCCCGGGCGCAGGAGGAGGCGCTCGACGCGACGGTCCGCCTCCGGCGCCACGACGGCGCGTACCGCTGGCACGTGATCCGGGTCGTGCCGCTCTGCCGCGAGGCCGGCACGATCGAGGGCTGGATCGGCACGGCGACCGACATCGACGAGGAGCGCACGAGCCGGAAGCGGGCCGCCGACCTCGCCCGGCTGGTCGCCGACGCCGGGCTCCGCCTCGACGAGGCGAACGACCTCGACGAGACGATCCAGGCGGCGGGCGCGCTCGCGATCCCGGACCTCGCGGACTGGTGCCTGATCGACCTCGTCGAGCCCGACGGCTCGCTCCGCCGAGCCGCGGCGGTCGCCGGCGACCCGGAGGCTCAGCGCCGCCTCGACGGGATCCGGTCGTTCCCGACGGCGGTCGGGTCGAGCCGACCCGCCGCCCGCGCCGTCCGGACGCGCCGGCCGGTCCTGATCGAGGACCTGACCGACCCGGTGGCGCTCCGCCGCGCGACCGGCGACATTGCCGAGATCGCCCACATCGTCGAAGCGATGGGCTCGCGCAGCGTCATCGTCCAGCCGCTGCTCGCCCGGGGCGAGCCGATCGGGGCGATGTTCTTCGTCGTCGGGCCGGAACGGAAATATACGGCCGCCGAGGTCGAGGTCACCTCCGAGCTCGCGCACCGCGTCGCGCTGGCGATCTCGAACGCCCAGGTCCACGCCGCGGAGCAGGAAGCGCGCCGCGCGGCGGAGGCCGCGGCCACCCGCCTCGAGCGGCTCCAGCGGGTCACCCGCGAGCTCGTCGCCGAATCGACGCGCGACGGCGTCGTCAGCTTCGTCGTCCAGCAAGGCCTGGCAGCGTTCGCGGCAAGCGGCGCGGTCGTCGCGCTCCTGGGCGAGCGCGGCCTGTCCGTCGTCGCCACCGAGGGCTATCACTCCGCCGCCGTTCGATTGATGTCATCGATCCCGCGCGACTCGCGCCTGCCGCTCGCGGTCGCGGCCCGAACGGCCCAGCCCGTCTGGCTGCCCGATATCCATGACGCCGAGGCCGATGACGATCTCGGGACCGAGATCGTCGCGACGTCGCCGAACCGCTCGGCCTGCGCGGTGCCGCTCATCGCCGACGGGGTCACGTTCGGGACGCTCGGCCTGTCGTTCGCGGAGCCGCACACGTTCAGCCAGCTGGAGCGCGACCACATCGGCGCGTACGCCGACCTCTGCGCACAGGCCCTCGCGCGGGTCGCCCTGACGAGCATCCGCGAGCGCCTCGTCGGCGACCTCGAGGCCGAGCGGGCGCGGCTCGAGGCGCTCCTCCAGCAGGCGCCCGAGGGGCTGATGATCGCGGAGGCCCCGAGCGGCCGGATCGTCCTCGCCAACGACCGGCTCGAGGAGATCCTGCGGATCCCGCGGAGCAACCTCCTCCACCGCATTGCCGGCGGCGAGGCGTACCGCGGCTTCGACGAGGACGGCGTCGAGCTGACGCCCGCGGACTGGCCCCTCGCCCGCGCGGTCCAGGGCGAGACGGTCCCCTACCAGGAGATCGAGCTCGTCCGCCCCGACGGCAGCCGGACGTGGGTTGCGAAGCGGGCCGGTCCCGTCATCGGCCGGGACGGCGCGGTCGTCGCGGGCGTTGCCACGATCATCGACATCTCCGCGCTCCGGCTCGCCCGCGAGAACCGGCGAATCCTCTCGACGGCGTCGGAGATCCTGGGCGAGTCGCTCGACTACGAGGACACGATCCGGCGCGTCGCCGAGGCCGCCGTGCCCGGCGCCGCCGACTGGATCGCGGTCGACCTGATCGACGACAAGGGCCAGTCGCACCGGGTCGCGGTCGCCCACGAGGACCCGGCCAAGGTCGACATGGCCCTCGAGCTCGCCGAGCGCTACCCGCCCAAACCTGACGCGCCGCGCGGCCTGGCCTACGTGCTCCGGACCGGCCAGCCCGACGTCGAGTACGACTTCACCGACGAGATGCTCGACGCGATGGCCGTCGAGCCCGAGCAGGCCCGGCTTGTCCGCGAGTTGGGCCTGCGCGCCTGGATCGTCGTCCCGATCCTCGCCGGCGACCAGATCCTCGGTGCGATCTCGATGATCGGCGCGGAATCCGATCGGCAGTTCGGCCCTGACGACCTCGCGTTCGCGGAGAACCTCGCCGCCCGCGTCGCGGTCGCGATCCAGAACGCCCGAGCGTTCCGGGAGGCCGTCCGCTACAAGCGCGTCCTCGATGCGACGCTCGATGCCGTCATCGTCTTCGACCCCGCCTCGCTCCGGATCTCGTATGTCAACCAGGGCGCGATGGACCAGCTCGGCTACGCCGAGGTCGGACCTCGTCGGGGCGGACGCGACGATGGTCGTCGAGGACATCGACGCGATCGGCCTCCGGGGTCTCGTCGCTCCCCTCGTCACCGGCGCGCTGGACGCCCAGACGGCGACCCTCTCGTATCGCCACAGCCGCGGCAGGTCGGTGCCGGTCGAGGTCCTCCTCCAGCACGTCGTCCCGGCCGGCGAGGCCGGCCGGATCGTGGCCGTCGCACGGGACATCGGCGACCGGATCGAAGCCCAGGCGAAGCTCCGTCGGCTCGCCGAGTCGGAGCACGCCAGGGCGGCGGAGCTGAACGCCGTCATCCGGACGATCGGCGACGGCATCTTCGTCTGCGACGCGGCCGGCCGGATCATCCTCTCGAACCCCGCCGCCGAGGACGTGTTCCCGGACGTCGACGAGGAGACGTATGACGAGATCCTCGCCCAGATGGAGGACCTCGAGCGCGAGGCGCCGGCCCTCGGGACGATCGGCGGGCCGGTCGAGCTGCGTGCTCTCGGGCCGGAGGAGCGTTGGATCGAGCTCAGCACCTACCCGGTTGCCCGCGAGGCCGGCGAGCCGGGCAGTGATCCCGGTGGCGCCGAGACGATCGTCTTGCTTCGCGACATCACCGTCGCCCGGCGTCAGCAGCTGATCCGGGACACGTTCATCGGCGTCCTCTCGCACGAGCTGCGGACGCCGGTGACGACGATCTACGCCGGATCGAAGGTCCTCTCCCGCGACGGCGACGAGCTGCCCGAGGAGACGCGGCGCGAGATCTTCTCGGACATCGTCGTCGAGTCCGAGCGGCTCCACCGGCTCGTCGAAGACGTCATCGCGATGACCCGCTTCGGCGAGGACGAGGGCGACGTCGGCACGGAGCCGGTCCTCATCCAGCGGATCCTGCCGTCGGTCATCCGCTCCGAGCGAGCCCGCTGGCCGGGCGTGACGTTCGAGCTGAACCTCCGGCCCGGACTGCCCACCGCGATCGCCGACCCGACCTACGTCGAACAGGTCGTGCGGAACCTGCTCTCGAACGCGGCGAAGTACGGCGGCGCCGGGACGACCGTCGCGATCGACGTCGATTCCGACGAGGACGAGGTGTACGTCCGCGTCACCGACGACGGGCCCGGCTTCCCCGACGAGGAAGCGGAGCGGGTCTTCGATCTGTTCTTCCGCTCGCAGGGCACCGCGGCGGCCGCCGCAGGCGCCGGGATCGGCCTCTTCGTCTGCGCCCGCCTCATCCGGGCGATGGGCGGCCGCATCTGGGCGACGCCGATCGAGGGCGGCGGCGCGGAGTTCGGGTTCACGCTCCGGGTGATGACCGACGAGGCGTAGCCGGTCTCAGATCCAGCGCCGCCACCGGGCGAGCAGCAGGATCGTGATCGAGATGACCAGCATCGCCACCACGACGACGTAGAAGTTCTGGGCGTTGTCGAAGAAGTCGATCTGGAAGTTCATGCCCATGACGCCGGCGAGGACGACCGCGGGCAGGGCGATGGACGACACGATCGTGAGCGTCTTCATCACGTCGTTCGAGCGCTGCGCCGACCGGCCCAGGTAGATGTCGAGCGAGCCGACGAGCAGCTCGCGGGCGTTCTCCACGGCGCCGATCACGTGCTCGAGCCGGTCGAGCATGCCCGGCCACGACGTGACGATGTCGCCGTGAAGCTCGAAGTCCGGCCGGATCAGCGGGGCGATCGCGTCGCGGTTGGGGGCGACCCAGCGTCGCAGGAGGGCGATCCGCCGGCGGAGCTGGACCACGCGGTCCAGGAAGTCGTCGTGGCTGGCCGACTGTCGGAGCGCGACCTGGTCGAGCTTCTCGATCTCGCGCTCGATGTCCTCGACCTCGCCGAGGTAGGTCGCCAACACGGCGTCGAGGAGGCCGGCCATGAACGCGCCCGCGTCGAGCAGGCCGAGGTCGCGCTCGCCGCGGACCTGCTCGTCGAAGTCGCGGATGGCGGCAAGCCCGCCATCGTGGACGGTGATGACGAGATTGCGCCCGACGACCACGTCGAGGCCGCGTCGGACGAGGCTTTCGTCGCCGTTCGGGCCGTTGCGGTCGATCGCCGTGAGGACGATCCCGACGCGGTCGGGCAGGCGGATGACGCGCGGCTGGTGCTGTGTGTTCGCCAAACCCCGATGGAGCCGCGGCTCGAGGGCGACGGCTTGGGCGACGGCGTCGATGTCGGCGGCGTCGTGCCCGTCGACGTCGATCCAGAGCAGCGCCCGATCGTCGATCTTCCCGGGCTCGATCGACCCGATGTCGACGTCCCGGTCGTCGCCGCGCGCGTCGTACAACCGCGCGCGGACCGTCACCTGAGCAGGGCCAGGATGCCTGCAGCGACGATCGCGAAGAGGGCCAGACCGACTTCGACCACGCGCATCGCGCGGTCCTCGGGTTCGTCGTCGGTGGCGGTCGCCGGCTGGACTCGGATCATTGGACGCTCCGTCGCTATCGGACCCTCTGCGGTTCGTCCCGCGCCCGAGCGGGTGGCCGACGCCGCGCCGGTGTGTGGTGCGGCGTCGATGAAGCGGAGCATCGGGCTGCGCCAGCTGCCATCGGCGCGCGAGGGTGCCGTCGCGCATCTATCACGCTCGTTTCACGCGTGGCCTCCGCCGGTCCCGGTGCCCTGCGACACCCCTGCAAGGAATCCGCGCCCGGCGCCGGGCGCCTCCGTGGGCGGACCGTCGGTACGGTCTTCGCGTGGCCTCCCGGCCACCTTCCAGAAAGGCCGGCGTCCGGTTCGGCCATGCACCCGAGGTTCCCCATGATCAAGCGAATCGTTCTTGCCGTTGCCCTCATCGGCGCCATCGCGGCGTGCTCGCCGGCCGCGACGCCCAGCCCCACGACCGCGCCGCTCCAGTCGACGCCACCGGTTTCAGCCCCGGCCGCGTCGCCGTCGTCCTCCTAGGACGGACGCCGCGAATCGAACGACCCCCGAGGCTCCGGCCCGGGGGTCGTTTTCTGTGCGGATCAACGCGATGCGGCGTCGGCGGCTCTGATTCGTTCCGGCCGACGCCGCACCCGTCCTGGCGCGGGCTCTCCCGTACCTGCGCCACGCCCCCTGCAGGTCCCCTGAGCGTCGATGCGGACCCGAGGATCCCCGACGCCGGAGCCGACGCTAGTGTCCAGCCGGCGGCTCACACGGGTGATGCAGGAGACCCTCCGCGCATTACACGCGCATTGCACGCGCGGGCGGCGGCGACCGGGCCGCAGCAGGCGACTACCCGGCGAGCCGGCCGGTCTCGACGATCGAGCGCAGGAACAGGAGATGCTCGACCTGGCGGAGGGTCCAGCCCGTTCGCGCTGGCGGCAGGCCCGCGAGATGGGCGGTCAGGTTCGACGCTTCCGCGAGGCTGAGCCCGCTCATCAGCAGTCGCCGGGTGGTGAGCGCGGCGGCGACGTCGCGCCGGGCCGTCTCGTGGTCCTCGATCGACTCTGGTCGGATGGCAGTGATCTGGGGTGCCATGTCGGGCTTCTCCGGTTGGCCCGGTCGACGGAGTCGATCGGTGGCCGCCATCCTGTGAGCGCGCGGCGCCTCGGGGCCATACCACCCGCTCCGCCGGCCCATTGCAGTGCGGTTGCACGGGACCGTTCGCAAGGCGCGTGCGACGGGGGCGGGGCCTCGGCACCGCGTCCGCTCAACATGGCTGGGCGAGCGCGGTAGTCTGTCGTCGTGGGTTCACCGCAGCCGGGCATCTTCGCCCTCGGCACCAACTCGCACGCGTACCTCGAGCTCGACCTCTCGCCCGGCGCCCAGCCGCTTGACGCGGTCACGCTCGTGGCGTCGCTCCGGGAGCCGCGGACGACGATCGGCGGCGTCAACCTTGTCGCCGGCTTCCGGCCGGAGCTGTGGGCCGCGATCGCCCCGGACGCCGCACCAACGGGTGTCGCCGGGTTCGACGAGCCGGTCCGCGGGCCCGATGGCTACGAGCTGCCGGCGACGCAGCACGACATCGTCATCTGGCTCACCGGCGCGTCCTACGACGTCGTGTTCGACCTGTCGGCGGGCGTCCTCCTCGCGCTGGCCGGGCACGCGACGCTCGCCAACGAGATCGTCGGCTGGCCGTATCACCACGATCGGGACCTGACCGGCTTCATCGACGGCACCGAGAACCCGTCGCTCGTCGACGCGATGACGGTCGCGGTCATCCCTGCCGGCGAGGCGGGCGAGGGCGGCAGCATCCTCCTGCTCCAGCAGTGGCAGCACGACGCCGTCGCCTGGGAGGCGCTGCCGGTCCCGGCACAGGAGAGCGTGCTGGGCCGGCGGAAGGCCGACAGCGTCGAGCTCGACCCGCGGCCGCCGACGTCGCACGTCGCCCGGACCGACCAGGACGCGTTCGGCCGGATCTTCCGCCGGAACATCGCCTACGGCTCCGTTGACCGGCACGGAACGATCTTCTCCGGCTTCAGCGCCGACCAGCGGATCCTCGCCGCGATGCTCGACAGCATGGTCGGCCGCTCCGACGGGCCGCCCGACGCGCTGACCCGTTACGCGCGCGCGCTCACCGGCGCGTACTACGTGATCCCGGCCGCGGAGCGTCTCGCCGAGCTCGCGGCGAGCGTGAACGAGCCCGCCTGACGACGCCTCCCCCGGCGCTCCTCGCTAGCTCGACCCGGCCCGCGTTCCGGTCCCGCTCTGCCAGACCGTTGATACGCGAATCCCGGCGGACGTTGCCGGTCTGCGCTCGCCTGCGACGGACAGTGTGGCCCGCAGCCCGGGTTAGCCGGGCCCGTCTAGACCATTAGGGATGGAGGTACTCGATGAGCATCATTGCGTGGATCGTCCTCGGCGCGATCGCCGGCTACCTGGCCGGATTCCTCGTTCGCGGCGACGAGGGCCTTGGGGTCATCGGTCACATCGTGCTCGGCATCGTCGGCGCGCTCGTCGGCGGCTTCCTTGCGGGCGTGCTGTTCAACAGCGACCCGATCAACGGCCCGCTCGACCTGAGCTCGATCGTCGTGGCGACCATCGGCGCGATCATCACGGTCGTCGTCGTGAACATGGTCAGCGGCTCGGCCCGCTCGGGTCGCGGCGCGATCTAACCAGGCCACCAACCGCCGGGCACGGCCCGGCAGCCCAGACGCAAACGCCCACCGGCCTCCGGTGGGCGTTTCGATTCGCCCCGCGGTCTGCCCGAGGACTGCAACGCCGGGACGAGTGCGCCGCGCAGGTGCGAGGATGGCCCGACCGGTAGTCTCACCCCATGAGCGACATCTACCTCGACCCCTCGGCGGCCGCGCTCGCAGACGCGGCCGCCCAGCTCCGTCACCTGACCGACACCGGGCACCGGGTGCTCGTCCTGGGCGACCTGCCCGACTCGCTCGCCGACCTGACGTTCGTGAGCGCTGCGTCGCTTCCCGCAGCGCCTCCGGCGGGCACGTGGCTCATCACCGCCGACCCGGAGTACTGCGCCGAGCGCCGCCCGACGCTGCAGACGATGCTCATCGGGCCGAAGCCGGCGCCCTCGCCGCGGCCGGCGCCGCGCTGTGACACCGAGGCCCGGGATCTCGCGCACGCCGTCCTGGAGATCCTCCGCCACGAGGTGATGGGCTGAGGCGAGGCGCCCGGGTCCCGGGTGATCCCCAGGCACCCAGCCCCTCACCCGGGGCATTGCGGCGGCACACGGCTGCAACCCCGTCGCCATCGGACATGGCGTTGCGTTCACGGTCCGACCCGCACACTCGTTCACGGGCTCCCGACCACTGGGGGTCCGGGAGCCCTTTTTCGTACCCACGGGCTTCCGGCCCCGGGGCCGGGAGCCCATCTGATTCTCGGGCCGTTTCGAGCGTGGATTGGGCCAGACCGCAATGCCGTTGTAATGTCTCACCCCGCCCACGAGAGGCCGAATCGGGCTCCCGCCGCCGTAGAGTTTCTGTGCCGACGACGTCACCGTTGGCGCTCGAATTGCAACTCACCGCGTGGGGACGCTTGTGACGGGGCGTCACCCACCCCGATCCTCGCGGACGCCCGGAGCCCCCTCCTCCGGGCGTTCCGCGCGTCTACGACCAGAAATCCGGGGTCCCAGGCATGAAGAAACGCGGCAGGCCACCGGCCTGCCGCGTTCGTGTGCCCGGTGCCGGACGCCGGCGCGTCAGCCGGCGCGACGGGAGCTCGTCGTCGACGTCGAGCCCGACAGGCGGCCGCCGGCGTAGCGGTCGAGAAGCGTGAAGGTCATCGCCGTTGCCGGGATCAGCGCGAGCACGACGAGGAGCCGGTTCGCGCCGCCCAGCAGCAGGCCGATCGCGAGCCCGACCGAGAGCGACGCCCCGACGGCGAGTGCCTCATCCGAGCCGGACTCCATCCGCCGGCCGGCCTCCTCGACGGCGCTGCGGGTCGTGGCCGCGGCCTCGGGCAGGCGCGCCGCGACCGCGTTCGCCTTCTCGGCGACCTCGTTCGCGACGTCGCGGGTGGTGCTCGTGACGTCGTCTGCGACGCTGCGAGCGGTGGTCTTGGCGTCGTCCCGCATCTCGCGGGCCTCACGCGTCTGACTGGTCGTCATCGGTTCTTCCTCCTGCATGGACAGTTCGTGGTGTCGAGACGGTAGGCCGCCGTTCAGGGCAGGCACCGGCACGGCGCCGCGCGTTCGATTGCAGCGGCGTGACAGCACCGTGTCTGCAAGCGCGCTGACACTCTCCCGGGCATTCGCGCGAGGCCCCGCGAAGCCGGCTGCCCCTACGGTCGGGTCACGGGGGTGGTCAGCCCCACATTTGGAGGAACCGATCATGGGACTGGAAGACGCGAAGGTCGACACGAAGAAGGCGATGCGCGAAGCCGACGAGAAGGCCAAGGAAACCTGGCGCAAGGCCGACGGCGAGGAGAGCGTCTCCGATCACGTCGCCAACCTTGGTGACGACATCCGCAACGAGCTCGGCAACGCCGGCGACGAAATCCGCCGCGACGTCGACGACGTGAAGAACGACGTCTAGTCGCCCTTCTCCGCCGCAACCACGAAGAAGCCCCGCCGGCCACGCCGGCGGGGCTTCTTCTTGCGTTCGAACGGGAAGGTGCCGGTCAGCGGCTCCGGGCCGGCTGGCGCTCCGCGATCGCCCGTCGGGCGGACATCCGATCACCGAGCTCCCGGAGCTCGTCGGCGTCGAAGACCTTTCGCGCGGTCGGGAACATCTCCTTCTCCTCCTCCTCGATGTGATGGCGGAGGTTCTCGGTCATGACCTTGGCCTTGGCACCCCACGTCTCGTCGTCGGGCGGCAGCGAGGCGAGCTCGCCGAGGATCGAGTTGACGACGTCGTGCTCCTCGTAGCCCTCGAGCGCCATCTCCTTCGTCTTTGGGTGGTCGCGGAGGGCGGGGTAGAAGATCTCTTCCTCGATGATCTCGTGGACCCGCAGGAGCTCCTGGATCCGGTCGAACAGCTCGTGGCGGGTCTTGACCCCCCGCTCCGTCGTCGGCTCGAGCTCATCGAGAAGGCGCTTCACATCCCGGTGATCGTCGGTCAGCATGGTGATGGCATTCACGTCGGTCGCTCCTCGCAGTGGTGGGTGGTGGACATGTCTGCCAGCCTGACGGCCGGATCGGGCGGCTCGCACAACGACCGGCATCACGAGATCGCAGCGGCGTGACACAGGCGACGTGACCCAGGCGAATCGGCCGATCGGGCATCAGGGACTGCCACGCGGACGAAACACCCTGCCAACTGGGGGGTTGGCCGGTCGAACCCCCGGCCCGTGATGCTGGAAGCCAAGCGAAGGAGGAACCCCAACAGGCCCATGCAGACATCAGGCCCGCCGCGGAGCGACGAACCGCTCCGGCGCCTCGCGCCACGCTCGGCGGCCTCGCCCGTGGAGTCCGCGTCCGGCTCCCTGGCCGAGCTCCGCTCGGTCCTCGACGCCGTGCCCGAGGCGGTCCTCGTCTTCGACGCCGAGGGCCGGGTCCGGTTCGCGAACCCGGCGGTCGACCGGATGTTCCAGGGACGGACGATCGTCGACCACCGCGACCTCATGTCGCGGTTCGAGCCGCTGCCCGCCGGCGCGCCGACCGAGGGCACGCTCCTCGTCCGGCCAACGCGGACGCCCAACCTCTGGTACGAGCTGCGGTCGGTGCCGCTGGGCCGGTCGGGGCAGAACCAGGGCCAGGGCCGGATTCTCGTGCTCCGCGACGTCACCGCCGACCGGGAGCAGCGGGCGCAGGGCCACGCCTACCTCTCGATCCTCTCGCACGAGCTCCGGACGCCGATCACGACGATCTACGCCGGCAGCCGACTCCTGAGCCGCCGCGGCCGGCGCGGGGCGGCGGACCAGGAGGAGATCGCGACCGACATCAACGTCGAGGCGGCGCGTCTCTACGACCTCGTCGAGGATCTCCTCGCCCTGACTCGCGTCGAGCGCGAGCTGCTCGAGATGACCGACGAGCCGGTGTCGCTGCCGCGGGCCGTCGAGGTCGCGGTCCGGACCGTCTCGAGCCGGACGCCCGAGGTCCCGATCATCGCCGCCGGTGCGACCGATCCGCCCGCGGTCCGGGGCGACGCCGACTACGTCGAACACGCGGTCCGCAACCTGATCGCGTCGGCGATCCAGTTCGGCGGGCTCGAGGCGCCGGTCATCGTCCGGATCGAGCCGGGCGACGGCGAGGTCGCGGTTCGCGTCCTCGACCGCCGGCCCGACGCGACGCCGGCCGAGCTGTCGATGAGCTTCGCCCTCGTCGACGAGCCGACGGCGCCCCGCCGGCTGCGGCTCGGGATCCCGCTCTTCGTCACGCGCCGCCTCGTCGAGACGATGGGCGGCCGTGTCTGGGCGCGGCCGCGGACCGACGGCGGGGCCGAGCTGGGGTTCGCGCTGCCGGCCTACGCCTACGCCGAGGCCGACTGAGGCAGGCGCGGAGACCGGGTCGGGCGGCTCCTCGCCGCGTCCCGGGCCAGGCGACGCTCGAGGAGGCGGACGACCGCCCGCTCCTCCGCCGGCGTGATCGGGCCGGGCGAGGCGCCGGTCGCCTCCGCCGCCCCGAGCAGCGCGCCCCGTAACCGCGGGTCGAGGTAGGCCTCGACGACAACCGGGTGGACGTACGAGGCGCGGCAGACGGCGGACGTGTTGCCCAGCTGGTCGGCCGTGTCGCGGATCGCGCTGACGACGTTGCGCTTCGCCTCGGTCGCGGTCGCCGGCTCGTCGAGCGCCCGCAGCGCCCGATATGCGAGCACCGTCCCGGCCCACGTCCGGAAGTCCTTCGCGGTCACATCCGGGACGATCGAGCGGAGGTAGTCGTTCACGTCGTCGCTCGCGATGTCGATCGGCTCGCCGTCCTCGCCCAGATACTGGAACAGCTCCTGGCCGGGCAGGTCGCGGCAGCGCCGGACGATTGCGGCGAGGCGTCGGTCGCGTAAGCCCACCTCGTGGGTCACGCCCGACTTGCCGCGGAACCGGAAGCGGATCGACGAGCCGCGAACCGACGCGTGACGGTCCCGGAGCGTCGTCAGCCCGAACGAGCGGTTCAGCCGGGCGTACTCGTCGCTGCCGACCCGGATCAGCGTGAGCTCGAGCAGGCGGACGACCGCCGCGAGGACCTTCTCGCGGGGCAGGCCGGGCCGTCCCAGGTCCCGGTCGACGCGGCGGCGGATCGCCGGCAGCGCCCGGGCGAACGCCACGAGCCGCTCGTACTTCGCCGATTCGCGCCGGGCCCGGTACCGGGGGTGGTAGCGGTAGACCTTGCGGCCCTTCGCGTCGCGGCCGGTCGCCTGGAGGTGACCGAGCGGGTCGGGGCAGATCCAGACGTCCTCCCAGGCCGGCGGAACCGCGAGCGACCGGATCCGGTCGAGCGTCTCGCGGTCGCCGATCCGCCGTCCGTCAGGGTCGACGTAGGTGAAGCCCCTGCCGGCGCGGCGGCGACGGATGCCGGGCTTCGCGTCGGTCGAGTGGCGGAGACGGGCGCTCGTCTCGGTCTGGTCAGTCACGGGCGGAGGATCGCCGGGCGCCGATGACGGGCGTCGCCCAACGAGGCGCCGGTCGGTGGCAGGCGCATTGCAGGCTCGGGCCGTCGCCGTCCGTCATGCGGCCGTATCACGCGGCCCCGCCCGGCGGGGCTGGATTGGATGAGGCGCCACAGATACTCGCCGCCGGCGCGGCAGCGGAGCGCTTGCCTGCCGCGCCGCCACGAGACCAGCCCCAGGAGGAGATTCGTGACCGAACCCGAATCGTCCAAGCAGGATCGCGCGACGGCCGAGCCGCCGCCGCCATCGCCGCCGCCCGCGCCAGCCCCGACCGATGCCGTCGTGACCGTCGAGGCCGTGTCCCGGGCCTTCGCCGATCGCGTCGTCGTCCGCGACCTCGACTTCACGATTCGGGCCGGGACGATCCTCGGCGTCATCGGGCCGTCCGGGTCCGGCAAGACGACGACGGTCCGGATGCTGACCGGCGCGCTCCGCCCGACCAACGGCGACATCCGCGTCCTCGGCGAGCGGCCCAGCGCGTTTCGCCGCGGGACCCGCGAGCGGATCGGCTACATGCCCCAGCAATTCACGCTCTACCCGGACCTGACCGCGCGCGAGAACGTCGACTTCGTCGGCAGCCTCTTCGGGCTGCTGTGGCGGCGCCGGCGGCGGCGGGTCCGCGCGGTGCTCGAGCTGCTCGAGCTGTGGGACGCCCGCGACCGCCGGGCGAGCGACATGTCGGGCGGCATGCAGCGCCGCCTCGAGCTCGCCTGCGCGCTCGTCCATGAGCCCGTCCTGCTCTTCCTCGACGAGCCGACCGCCGGCATCGACCCGATCCTCCGCGGCAAGGTCTGGGACGAGCTCCATCGGCTCCGCGATGCCGGGCGGACGATCCTCGTCACGACGCAGTACGTCGGCGACGCCGAGGATTGCGACCAGGTCGCCCTGATCGCCGACGGCCGGCTCGTGGCGATGGGTACGCCGGACGAGCTGCGGCACCAGGCGCTCGGCGGGGACGCCATCCTCGTCGAGACCACGTCGTTGTTCGACTCGTCGACGATCGACCACGTGCCCGGCGTCATCTCGATCAGCCAGCACGGTCCTCGCGAGATCATGGCGACCGTCGAGGACTCCGCCATCGCACTGCCGGCCATCGTCGATGCGGTGAAGGCCGCCGGTGGGGACGTCGTCGCGGCCCAGGAACAGCGTCCCTCATTCGACGAGGTCTTCGCGATCCTCGTCGAACGGGCCAAGGCCGAGACCGCAGCTGCAGATGCCGACGCGACCGATCCTGCCCAGGAGCCGGCCGCATGAGCCTGATCAAGTCCCTGACGCGGATCCTCGCGTTCGTCGGCAAGGAGATCGTCGAGGTCATCCGCCGGCCCGGCGCGCTCGCGAGCCTCATCCTCGGGCCGTTCCTCGATCCTCGCCCTCTTCGGCGCGGGCTTCTCCGGCTACCGCCGACCGCTCGACACGGTCATCGTCGTCCCGCCGGACTCCGGCCTGCCGACCGACGTCGCGGCCTACAAGGAGATCTCCGGCGCGGGCCTCGAGGTCACCGACGTGACGACCGACGAGGCATCCGCGCAGCAGCGCCTCGAGGACCGCCAGGTCGACGTCGTCCTCGTCGCGCCCGACAACGTCGAGCAGCAGTTCCGGGCCGGGCAAGCAGTCGACGATCCAGGTCCGGGTCAACGTGACCGACCCGGTCGACCAGAACTACACGACGTTCCTTGCCCGCGCCCTCGAACGCGAGGTCAACCGGATCATCGTCGAGAAGATCGCCGAGGAAGGCCAGACCTACGCGCTCAGCAAGGGCGCGGCCGATGCGGCCCAGATCCCGCCGTCGGTGGTCGCCGCGCCGACGAAGGCCGAGGTCCACAACATCGCGCCGGCCCAGCCGACCGTCGTCCAGTTCTTCGGGACGGCCGTCCTCGCGCTCGTCCTCCAGCACATGGCCGTGACGCTGATCGCGCTGTCGGTCGTCCGCGAGCGGACCACCGGGCTCTTCGAGCTGTTCCGGATCTCGCCGATCCGGACCGGCGAGCTCGTCGTCGGCAAGCTGGTCGCATTCGGGCTGTTGTGCGCGGCGATCGCCGTGATCACGTTCGCCCTGCTCATCGTGGGCCTGCACGTGCCGATGCTCGGCGACCCATCCGCCCTCGCCGGCGTGGTCGCGCTGCTCGTGCTGGCGTCGCTGGGTCTCGGGATGCTGGTCGCCGCGGTCTCGGACTCCGAGCGCCAGGTCGTCCAGCTGTCGCTGCTGCTGCTGCTCGCGTCGGTGTTCTTCTCGGGGTTCGTCCTCGGGACGGACCAGTTCAACGAGCCGATCCGGTCGCTGACGGCGCTGCTGCCGGTGACGAACGGGATCCGGCTGATCGGCGACGTCATGCTCCGCGGCGGGACCGACTCGATCGAGGCGGTCCAGGCGCTCGTCGCCGAGGTCGTCGTCTACACGGGCATCGCCTGGCTGATCCTCCGGCGGGCGCTGCGCAGCGCCTGACCCGGACTAGGAGGCGCTGCCGGCCCGCCGCGCCGCCATCTCGACGACCGCGCGATCCTCCGACCGGCGCTGTCTCGTCGCTCGCCGCCGAGGATCCGCCGGTAGAGGGCCTCGTAGCCGTCCGCCATGCGGGCGGCCGAGAACCGGTCGATGACCGACGCCCGGATCTCCGCGCGGTCCAGCTCCGCGACGCGCGGAACGCTGAACGCGAGCTGGGTGACGTCGTCGCCGAAGAAGCCGTCGACGCCCTCGCGGATGATCTCGGCGAGGCCGCCGACGCGGCGGGCGATGACCGGCGTGCCGCAGGCGAGCGCCTCGATCGCGACGAGCCCGAACGGCTCCGGCCACGATCCGGGCATCAGCGCGGCGTAGCTCGAGGCGATGAGCGCGTCACGGTCGGTGCCGGACAGCTCGCCCAGGAACTCCACCGACGACCCGGCGGCCGCCAGGGCCGGCTGGAAGACGTTCTCGTTGTAGTCGCGCTCGGCGGGCGTCGTCCCGATCTTGGCGGCCATGCGCAGCCGGCGGCCGCTCATCGCGGCGACCTCCATCGCCTCGACGATCCCCTTCTCCGGGTTGACCCGGCCGACGAAGCAGAGGTCATCCGACCGGCGGCGCTCGAACGGCGCGTCCGACAGCGTCAGGCCGTTGTGGACGATCGGTCCAGTCGAGCTCCGGGTGGTCGCCGGCCTGGGATTCGCTGATCGCCACGAGGTGGGCGGGCGCCGACGGCTCCAGCACCGAGCGCGCCCACGGGAGGTCGAGCCGGCCGTGGAACGTCGCCGCGACGGGCACGGACGTCGCCCGGGCAAGGATCACGCTGGACCATTCGAGGTGGCTGTGGATGACGTCGAACTCCGTCGCGTGGTCGAGGACCATCAGCATCGTCCCGAGGATGAACCCCGACGGGTCGCTCCCGAAGCCGGTCGTCCGGAGCGCCTCGGGAACGGTCGCGACGAGAGTCCCCGGGACCTCCGAGTCGCCCGACGCGAACGTCGTGACGTCATGGCCGCGGGCGACGAGCTCGCTGATGAGCTCGAACACGACGCGTTCCGTGCCGCCGTAGCCCTCGGGTGGGACGCGCTCGATCGGCGGGGCAACCTGGGCGATGCGTAGGCGGTCTGTCATGTCGAACCTCGGGCAGACAAAACGGCCGGCCGCCACCCGGTGGGCGCGGCCGGCCGTCGTGTCGATGGGTTAGAGGTTAGCGGTCCACCACGACGGTGTCGCTCTCCTCGGCCTCCTCTTCGGCCTGGTCGCCGACGCCGGCGCCACCGGCCGCGCCGACCGCGCCGCCGACGACCGCGCCGGGAGGTCCGGCAACCGCCGCGCCGAGCGCCGCACCGGCGACGCCGCCGGCCAGCCCGCCCGCGCCGGAGCCGGCCTCGTCGTCGCCCTCGGTCGCCTCACCGGCAACCGCGCCGCCGACTGCGCCGATCGCGCCGCCGACGACCGCGCCGACGGGGCCACCGACGGCCATCCCGACGCCGGCCCCGCCCAGCGCGCCGACACCGGCGCCGACGGCCTCCTTGCCGCCCTCGCGGTTCTCGGGAGCGGTGCCGTTGCCGTCGACGACGGTCGTGCGGTCGGCGTACGTGGAGCCGTCGGTGGTGGTCCGGGTGACGTCCGTCTCGCGGACCGTCGTGCCGTCGTCGGTCTCCATCATGTGTCGGTTCCACTGCTCGTCGTGAACGTGGCCCGGCTCACCGTGGCCGGGATCGAACTCGTCGTACTGCCCCATCAGGCGTCTCCCTAAACGAACGGCGCCGATGGCGCCAGGACGTCCGACGGTAGGCAACGCGGGGCAGCGCTCACGCATCGGGGCGCGGCGCTGTTCCTATCAGCGACGTGTAGGCGGCCGGCGACGTATCGGCGGCCGTCACCGCCTGAGCGACCGCGTCGACGCCGGGCGAGCGAGCCGCGGCTAGAGCGCGACCGGGTCGAGCTTCTCGGGGTCGATTCCCAGCTCGCGGATGCCGGCCGCGGCCTTCGCGGCAGGGAGCGCCGCGCAGCGGGCCAGCTCGGCGAGCGTCGCCGCGGCGATGTGGGCGGCGTCGATCTCGAACAGCGACCGCAGCGCCTCGCGGGTGTCGCTCCGGCCGAAGCCGTCGGTGCCCAGCGAGACGTAGTACGGCGGCAGCCAGCGGGCGACCATGTCGGGCAGCGCCTTCAGCCAGTCGGTCGCGGCGATGATCGGCCCGCCGTCCGGGCCGAGGACCGTCGAGACGTACGGGACGCGCGGCTCCTTGTCGGGATGGAGCCGGTTCCAGCGCTCGGCCTCGAGCGCGTCGCGGCGGAGCAGCGGGAACGACGGCGCGGAGTAGATCTCGGCGGCGATCCCGAACTTCTCGGCGAGCAGCTCCTGGGCGGCGACGACCTGCTGCAGGATCGAGCCCGAGCCGACGAGCCGCGCCCGGTGCGCCTTGCGACCCAGGTCCGGCGCCTCGCGGAGCCGGTAGAGGCCGCGGATGATCCCCTCGTCGACGCCGTCGGGCTTCGGGCGGCTGGGCGTAGTTCTCGTTGTAGAGCGTGATGTAGTAGAAGACGTCCTCGCCCTTCGCGTACATCCGCTCGATGCCGTCGCGGACGATCGCCGCGAGCTCGTACGCGTAGGCCGGGTCGTAGGGCTGGCAGTTCGGGACGGTCGAGGCGTGGAGGTGGCGAGTGGCCGTCGTCGTGCTGGAGGCCCTCGCCGGTGAGCGTCGTCCGGCCGGCGGTCGCGCCCATCATGAAGCCCCGGCCGCGGGCGTCGCCCAGCGCCCAGATCTGGTCGCCGGTCCGCTGGAAGCCGAACATCGAGTAGAAGATGTAGAACGGGATCATCGGGTGGCCGAGCGTGGCGTAGCTCGTCGCCGCGGCCTGGAGCGAGGCCATCGAGCCGGCCTCGGTGATGCCCTCCTCGAGGACCTGGCCGTCGACGGCCTCGCGGTAGCTCAGGACGAGGTCCGAGTCGACCGGCTCGTAGCGCTGGCCGAGCGCGGCGTAGATCCCGACTTCCTTGAAGAGCGGGTCCATGCCGAACGTCCGCGCCTCGTCCGGGATGATCGGGACGATCCGCGGCCCGAGCTCCTTGTCGCGGATGAGGTTCCGCAGGATCCGGGTGAAGACCATCGTCGTCGAGACCGGCGTCTCGGAGCCGGCCGGCGAACTCCTTGTCGACCGCCGTCGGCCGGCGCCGGCAGCGGCTGCGAGCGGACGACCCGCTTGGGGATCGAGCCGCCGAGCGCCTTGCGCCGCTCGCGCAGGTACTGGACCTCCTCCGAGTCGGGGCCCGGGTGGTAGTACGGCGCGTCCTTCAGCTTCGCGTCGGGGATCGGCAGCTCGAGCCGGTCGCGGAAGATCTTCAGCTCGGCCTCGGACAGCTTCTTCGCCTGGTGGGTGATGTTGCGCGCCTCGACGCCCGGGCCCAGCGTCCAGCCCTTGACGGTCTTGGCGAGGATCACCGTCGGCGCGCCCTTGTACTCCGTGGCGCGCCTTGTACGCGGCGTAGACCTTGCGGTAGTCGTGGCCGCCGCGGCGGAGCTTCGTCGAGGTCGTCGTCCGACAGGTGCTCGACGAGCTTGCGGAGCCGCGGGTCGGGACCGAAGAAGTGCTCGCGGATGTACGCCCCGCCGGCGACCGAGAACTTCTGGAACTCGCCGTCGAGCGTGTTGTTCATCTTCTCGACGAGGACGCCGTCGACGTCGCGGGCGAGCAGCTCGTCCCACTCGCGGCCCCAGATGACCTTGATGACGTTCCAGCCCGCGCCGCGGAACGCGGACTCGAGCTCCTGGATGATCTTGCCGTTGCCGCGAACCGGGCCGTCGAGGCGCTGGAGGTTGCAGTTGACGACGAACGTCAGGTTGTCGAGGCCCTCGCGGGCGGCGACATGGAGCGCGCCGAGCGTCTCGGGCTCGTCGGTCTCGCCGTCGCCGAGGAACGCCCAGACGCGCGAGCCGGACGTGTCGAGCAGGCCGCGGTTCTGGAGGTAGCGGTTGAAGCGGGCCTGGTAGATCGGCGCTGATCGGGCCGATGCCCATCGAGACCGTCGGGTACTCCCAGAAGTCCGGCATGAGCCGCGGATGCGGATACGACGGCAGGCCCTCGCCCGGCACCGACTCGCGCCGGAAGTGGTCGAGCTGGTCCTCGGTCAGGCGGCCCTCGAGGAACGCCCGGGCGTAGATGCCGGGCGCGGCGTGGCCCTGGTAGAAGATCTGGTCGCCGGGCTGGCCGTCGTCCTTGCCCCGGAAGAAGTGGTTGAAGCCGACCTCGTAGAGGCTCGCCGCCGAGGCGTAGGTCGCGAGGTGGCCGCCGATGCCGCGAACCGGCTGTTCGCCCGCAGGACCATCGCGACCGCGTTCCAGCGGATGATCCGCCGGATCCGGAGCTCGATCTGCTCGTCGCCCGGGAAGAACGGCTCCTGCTCGGGGCTGATCGTGTTGATGTAGCGGGTCTGCGTCAGCGGCGGCAGCCCGACGTGGAGCTGGCGGGCCCGCTTGAGCAGCTTGTAGACGAGGAACCTCGCCCGGCTCTCGCCCTCCTGCTCGACGAGCTGGTCGAACGACGCCAGCCACTCGCTGGTCTCCTCCGGGTCGATGTCCGGCAGCTGGTGCTTGAACTCGTCGAAGTACATGACGGGACCCTCTTGGTCAGGCAGGCTCGAGGCGGAGCGTGGTCGGGAGGTTGGGTCCGGCGACCATCGCGTCGGTTGCCGAGTCGCCGGCGTACTTGCGGCGGAAGCCGGCGCTGACGCGCTCGATCGAATCGGGGTCGGAGGCGGGGATCGCTGTCGAGGCGAAGCGCTGCCCGTTCACGTGGATCGCGACGGCCGGGTTCGCCACGGCCTCGCGGTACCAGCGGCTGTCGGGGCCCTTGTAGGTCCGGATGAACGCCTCGCCGTCGTCGACGACGATCCAGATCGTCGTGCGGTGGGCCGGGCCGCCGGGTGCCTGGGTCTCGATGTCGACTTCCTCGGCGCCCGCCAGGGTCTCGAGATCCTCGCTCGAATAGCTCACGGGGCCAGCGTAGCCGAACCTCGACGGGCTGTCCGTTGCGGGAGGGTTGCGGCGCCAGGGGCCCGAGTCGCCCGAAAACCACGTTGCCCCGAGGCGGGCGACCGCCTCACGTCGTGACGATGAACATTGGAGAGAAGACATCAGAGCCCCGGCGGATTGATATGCCCCCGTAACGGTTCTGCAATGTCGGGCGCCCTTGGGCGAGACGGCGGCGGACGACGATGGACCCCAGAGCGGGGGAGTGATGGACGGGCCCGGCCGGTCATCTCGGATCGGCGCAGCGGCCCGTGAGCCCACTAGGAGAGTCCACCATGACGCACGAACACGATCACGACACGGTTGTCGTCACCGACGACTGCGGGCGGCTCGAACATGGGCATGATCCTGGGGATCATCGGCATCGTCGTGCTGCTGATCGCCGTCTGGTACTTCGCCCTCGGTCCGGGCGCCGGGCCGTCGACCACGACGAACAACAACGACAACACGATCAACCCGCCTGCGGCGAGCCAGCCGGCCGCCCCGGCAGGCTCGACCACCCCGTAATCGTTGACTGCACGCGCCGGGAGCGGACGCCCGCTCTCGGCGCAACTCGCTTTGATGGGTCACCATCAGTCCCTGTAATCAGGAGGTGTGGCGTGGGTACGCAACCACTCGTCCTCGTCGCGGATGACGAACCCCGGATCACGAAGCTCGTCTCGATCGCCCTCACAGAGGAGGGCTTCCGCGTTGTGACCGCGACAGGGGGAGAGGACGCACTCAGGAAGGCGGAGGAAGTCCGCCCCGACATCGTCCTGTTGGACATCGTGATGCCTGACCTCGATGGCATCGAGGTCATGCGCCACCTCCGCGAGCAGCGGCCGGTCCCGGTCATCCTGCTGACGGCCAAGGGCGCGACCGCCGACAAGGCGAAGGGCCTCGACCTCGGCGCCGACGACTACATCGCCAAGCCGTTCCATCCCGACGAGCTCGCCGCCCGCGTCCGCGCGGTCATCCGGCGCTCGTCCGGCGTCGAGCCGGGTGCCGGCGTCCTCGCGTTCGACGATATCGAGATCGACCTTGAGCGGCGGATGGTCCGTCGCAACGGCGAGCTCGTCCAGCTGTCGCGGACCGAGTGGCTGCTGCTCCAGCACCTCGCCACGCACCCCGGCAAGGTCGTTCTCCACACCGAGCTCCTGACGAAGGTCTGGGGCCCGGAGTACCGCGACGACCTCCAGTACCTGCGCGTCTGGATCAGCCGCGTCCGGCGGAAGCTCGGCGCGAAGCCCGGCGAGCCGGGCCGGATCAAGACGTTCCAGGGCATCGGCTACCTGCTCGACGTCGACTCGCCCAGCCAGGCCGCGGCGCCTGCGGCCGCGACGGACGCCGACGACGACGCGCGGGGACCGACACGCCCGCCGCCGCGAAGGAGCCGACGCCCGTCGGCTGACCCTTGGGCCGATCTCGGCGCCGTTCAGCACCGATACCTGTGTGCAAGGCGCCCTTCGGGGCGCCTTGTCTGCATGTAGCGGCCCCGGCCCCACGCTTGCGTCCCCGACCGTGATCGGACGGGGCGCTTGGATGGGAGGTAATCGGACATGACATACGAAGAGAGAACGGTCGTTCACGACGACGACTATGTGGGCGGTGACACGAGCGTGAGCAGCCGGACCGTGACGGCCCGGCCGACCGGCAGCACCGTTGTCGGCCGCGTCGTGGTCCTGTTGTTCGGGATCGTCCAGGTCCTGATCCTGCTGCGGATCGTGTTCCTGCTGATGGACGCTCGCGAGGGCAACGACCTCGTGAACTTCGTCCTCAACGCGAGCCAGATCTTCGTGGCCCCGTTCGAAGGCATGCTGAACACGAACGCGCTGCAGGCGGGCGGATCCGTGCTCGACGTGGCGGCGATCCTGGCCCTGATCGGCTGGACGCTGCTCGAGGCCCTGATCCTCGCCGCGGTCGGCGTGTTCCGCCGCGAGCCGGCGTAACCACCCTCACCCCCGAAGCTCGGCGGCGTCCCGCAAGGGGCGCCGCCGTTTTGCGTTTCGCGACCTGCGGTAGCGTTGGGGTGTGCAGGAACCACAGCACTACGACGCTCACACCGCCCTGATCGTCGTCGACGTCCAGAACGACTTCGCCGACCCCAAGGGCAGCCTCTCGGTCGAGGGCGGCACCGCGATCATCCCGACGATCAACGCCGAGATCGCCGCGGCGCGGGAGGCCGGCGGCCTCGTCGTCTTCACCCAGGACTGGCACCCACCGTCGACGCCCCACTTCGCCAAGGACGGCGGCATCTGGCCGGTCCACTGCGTGGCGAACACCTGGGGCGCGGAGCTCTACCCGGACCTCGATGCGCCCCAGGACGCGGCCCCGGGTGCGCAAGGGCGTGAACGGCGAGGACGGCTACTCCGGGTTCACGACCCGCGACCCGGTGACCGGCGAGACGAAGCCGACCGAGCTCGAGGCCATCCTCCGCGACCGCGGCATCGAGACGATCGTCGTCTGCGGCCTCGCGACTGATTACTGCATCAACGCCACTGCGCTCGACGCCCGGCGGCTCGGCTTCCCGACGTTCGTCCTGCTCGAGGCGATGCGGGCCGTCGACCTGAACAAGGGCGACGGGCAGCGCGCGCTCGAGGCCATGCAGGCCGCCGGCTGCGAGCCGTGGCAGGCCTCATGGCAGGGCCGCCGGCCGCAGCCGTCCACTCCGCAGCCCACGCGCTGAGCTGCCGCCGCTCGTGCGAGTCCACCTCGTCGACGCCACCTACGAGCTGTTCCGCGCCCACTACGCGCCCCGGCCGGCGGTCCTTGGCACCGACGACGTCGTCCTCAGCGGCGTGTCCGGGCTGTGCGACCAGCTGCTGTTCCTGCTGCGCGAGCAGGGCGCGACGCACATCGGCTGCGCGACGGACCGGGTCATCGAGTCGTTCCGGAACGACCTCTTCCCGGGCTACAAGTCGAGCGCCGGCATGCCGCGTGACCTGCTCGACCAGTTCCCGATCGCGGAGCAGGCGATCGAGGCGCTGGGGCTGACCCTCTGGCCGATGGTCGAGTTCGAGGCGGACGACGCGATCGCCGCGGCCGCCGGCCGGTTCGCCGCCGACCCCGCGGTCGAGCGGATCCTGATCTGCACGCCCGACAAGGACATGGCCCAGCTCGTCGAGGACGACCGGATCGTGCTCTGGGACCGCCGCCGCAACCTGTTCTACGACGATGCCGGCGTCCGGGCGAAGTGGGGCGTCGCCCCGGCCTCGATCCCCGACTGGCTCGCGCTCGTCGGCGACTCCGCCGATGGCTTTCCAGGGCTGCCCGGCTGGGGCGCGAAGTCGGCCGCCGCGGTCCTCGCGGTCTACGGCTCGCTCGAGAAGATCCCCCAGCAGGCGAGCAAGTGGGAGGTGCCCAGCCTCCGCGGGGCGCCGGTCCTGGCCGCCACGCTCCGCGACCACGCCGACGAGGTGATGCTCTACCGATCCCTCGCCCGGCTCCGGACCCTGGACGACGGCGTCGTGATCCCGCAGCAGCGGGCGAGCGACCTGGAGTGGCGCGGCGCACCCCGCGCGACGTGGCAGGGCTTCTGCGACCAATGGGGGCTCGAGCGACTGCGGTCGCGGCCGCATCGCTGGCTGAAGGAGTAGCGCTCCCCTACTTCGCCAGGCCGAGCAGCGCCGCGTGGTGCGCGGCCGGCGCGGCGAGGGCACCGATGGATCCGGACTTCCGACCGAGGTCGAACCACGGCCCGCCGTCCATCGCGGTCACCGTCGCCCCGGCCCGCTCGGCGATCAGGGCGGCCGCGGCGACGTCCCAGTTCGACATCCCGCTTTGCTGGATGAACGCATCGAACCGGCCGTTCGCGACGTAGGCCAGGCCGAGTGCCGACGAGCCCATCGAGCGCGAGATCCGGATCTGCTTGCGGACCGCCCTCGCCCGGCTCACGACGGACCGGCCCGAGAGCGCCATCTGGACGACGAAGTCCGACAGCTTGTCCTTCTCGGAGGCCGTGATCGGCTCGCCGTTGAGCGTCGCCGGCCCGTCAGCCGCGGCCGCGAAGAGCTCGTCCCGGGTCGGGTCGAGGACGACGCCAACCGATGGCCGGCCGTCGACCGCGAGGCCGATCGAGACGCAGAAGAACGGGATGCCGTTGGCGTAGTTGATCGTCCCGTCGACCGGGTCGATGATCCAGACGCGGCCGCTGCCCGACGTCGGGGCGTCGCCCTCGCCGCCGGCGTGGGCCCCGGACTCCTCGGCGAGGATGCCGTCGCCCGGGTAGCGCTCGCGGATCGCGGCGATGATCAGGGCCTCGCTGAGGTGGTCGACCTCGGTGACGACGTCGCGGGCGCTCTTGTAGTCGATCCGCTCGACGCGCTCGTAGTGGTCCATCAGCACGCGGCCGGCGGTGCGGGCCAGCTGGGACGCGAACGCGAGGTCGGCGGCGGCGGAGACGGCGGCGGAGGACGAGGCGGTTGCGGCGGAGGCGGCGTCGACGGTCACGGCGACGAGCACTCCGCGATGAGCTGCTTCGGCGAGGGCCCCAGGCCCGTCACCGTCGCGTCGAACGTCAGCGTCGCGCCCGGCTGGATCCGCGGCGACTGGACGATCGCCGCCAGCCCCGCCGCGCTCGTCGGGTCGCTGATCCGGCACGTCGTCGAGCCCAGGCTCGTGCCCTCGTTCTTCACCGCCAGCGAGACGCGGAGCCCGTCACCGTCGGGCTGGAACGCGACGACCTGGGCCTGGAACGGCCCGATCCCCCGCACGGCGAACAGCCCGCCCAGCATCAGCGCGACGACGGCGATGCCGATCCCCAGGAAGACCGTGCCGTGGGCCTGCGAGCTGGACACGTCGCGCAGCCCCAGCGGGTTGCACTTCTCGCACAGCCCGACGTCGAGCGGCACCGGCGCCCCGCAGCGGGCGCAGGCGTGGGTGAGGCCGGTCGGCGCGGCGGACGGCGTGGTCATCAGGGGGCAATCCTGCCACCTACCAGCGTTCGGCGGCCGCGACGAGCGCGTCGACGTCGTGGGTCGTCCGGGCGAGGACGATCGCCCCGTCCGCGCCGGCCTCCCGCCAGCGCTCCCAGGACTCGCGCGGCGCGCGGCACCACGGGCTCTCGGCGATGTCGGCGTCGCCGAGCCAGTCGCCCTGGAACCCGACGTAGAGCCGCTGGTCCTCGCGCCGCCGGCCCGAAGCCGCGAGGGCCTCGAGGTAGACCGGCAGGTTCTGCTCGAAGTTGTCGTCGAACGTGCTCCAGCCGTCGCCGATCCGGCCGGCCAGCCGCGCCCCGGCCGGTGTCTCGCCGCCGATGACGATCGGTGGCGGCGGGGTCGGGATCGGGAACGCGTGGGCGTCCTCGAGTGGGTACCACGGCGACGGCCGCGTCACCGGGCCGCCGCTCCAGAGGGCCCGGATCACGCCGATCGCCTCCTCGAGCCGGGCGGCCCGCTCCTTCGCCTCGGGGAACTCGATCCCGTACGCCGCGTGCTCCTTCGGCGCGCCGCCGATCCCCATCCCCAGGATCAGCCGGCCGCCGCTCGCGATCTGGAGCGTCGAGGCCATCCGGGCGAGGACCGCGGGATGGCGGTTCATCACGTTGATCACGAACGGCCCGACGGTGATGCGGCTCGTCGCCGCGGCCGCCATCGAGAGGATCGTCCAGCTCTCGGTGACGGGCACGGTCCGGTCGCCCTGGCCGACGAAGTGGTCCCAGGCCCAGACGCCCTGGTAGCCGGCGGCGTCGAGCCGCTTCGCGCTCTCGAGCCACCAGCCCGGCTCCGCGCGGATCGTCCGGATCGTCACTCCGATCGGCAGCCGTCGCTCCACGGCCACCGCCTAGAGCCCCGTCTCGAACAGGCGGATGTCCTCGGGCGTGATCACGTGCCCGTCGCCGCGGCTGAACTCGAGGAGGTCCCGCGCGCCCAGCGCGTCGAGGTCGGCCGGGAACCGCCCGATCATGTCGAGCACGACCTGCTGGATCCGCGCGGCGTTCTGGGCGAAGACCTCGGTGACCGACTGGGCGTCGACCGCCTCGGTGCCCTCGAGGACGCCCGCGTCGTAGTCGGTGATGAGGGCGATGTTCACGACCGCCATCCCCAGCTCGCGGCAGAGGTACGCCTCCGGGTACTGGGTCATCGAGATGACCTCCCAGCCGGCGTCGCTGAACCACTTCGATTCGGCCTTCGTCGAGAAACGCGGGCCGTTGATGATCACGATCGTGCCGCGTTCGTGGACCTCGATGCCGTGCTCGCGGCAGACCTCGAGGGCGATCCGCCGCAGCTCCGGGTCGTAGATATCGGCCGACGAGATGTGGGTCACGACCGGACCCTCGAAGAACGTGTCGTTCCGACCGCGCGTCCGGTCGACGAACTGGTCGCAGAGCACGAAGTCGCCGGGCTTGACGTGGCGCTGGAGCGAGCCCGCCGCGCACGGCGAGATGACCGCCTTCACGCCGAGCGAGCGCATCGCCCAGACGTTCGCCCGGTAGTTGATGAGGTGGGGCGGGATCGTGTGGCGCCGGCCGTGGCGCGGCAGGAACGCGATCGAGCGGCCGGCGACGGTTGCCAGGAAGAACGAATCCGACGGCGGTCCGTACGGCGTATCGACCTTGATCTCGCGGACGTCGTCGAGCAACGAGTAGAACCCGGACCCGCCGAACACCCCGATCTCCGCCTGGTTCGTCACGCGCGCTCCTCCCTGGTGCCGCGGGTCCCGCGGCGGCCGGGCGATTCTAGCCCGGCTGCCCTCGATCGAACGCGTCTACGATGTTCGCGATGACCGAGCCCGCCCCGCCGACATCCTCCCCGCCGCCGGCGTCGCCGTCCCCGCCCCCGCCGTGGCAGCCGCCGAGGCAGCGCGGGCGGAACGTCGCCTCGATCGTCGTCGGGCTCGTGTTCCTTGGAATCGGGATCTGGTACTTCCTCGACACGACGCTCGGGCTGACGATGCCCGACGTCGAGTGGGACAACATCTGGCCGATCCTCCTGATCGTCATCGGCGGCGTGATCGTCTTCCGCGCGGCGACCGACCGGGACCGATGAACGTCGCGACCGACCCCCGCGAGATCCTCGAGCTCGCCGACTGGCGGCGACGCGTCGCGACCCTCTACGCCGAGGTCCGCCGCCTGTCCGCGACTGACGTCGGCGCGGCGCTCGAGCTGTGGCAGGCGACCCGCGAAACGCTCTATCGCGAGCATCCCTCGTCGCCGATCCCGCTCGACCACCGCGCGACGTTCCGGGCCCGCCACTTCGACCACGATCCCGGACTTCGCTTCGAGGTCGAGGTCGTCGGCGACGTGCCGCAGCCCTCGACCGCGCCGCCGCCGATCGCGACGTCCAACCCGCTCGGTGCCGTGCGGCCGATCGCATTCGACGCCGAGCCGCCGCGAGCGATCCAGCTCCCGGTCAGCGCCGGCGGCTCGATGAGCTTCACCCGGATCGGCCACGTCGAGATCCCGTTCGCCGCGGGGCCGCGGCGGCTCGGCGTGTTCTGGATGGCCGGCTACGCGGGCGGCCTGTTCGTCCCGTTCCGAGACGCGACGAACGGCACCGAGACGTACGCCGCGGGGCGCTACGCGATCGACGCCGCGAAATCGGCGGACCTGGGCGGCGACCCGACGAGCGGCACGCTGATCCTCGACTTCAACTTCGCCTACCAGCCGTCCTGCGCGTTCGACCCGAAGTGGGCCTGCCCGCTCGCGCCGCCCGAGAACCGCCTCGACGTGCCGATCCGGGCCGGCGAGCGGCTCGGCGAAGATGCCCTGAGCGGCCGCCACGAGGCTAGGACCTAGGTACGGGTCGGGTTGGACCGTTGGTGCCTCCATGCCACGGTCCACCGGGTTGACAATCGGCGGGCGCTGCCGCGGGAAGTCGGTCGCTCACGTCCCTGCGTCTGCGCGAACCGAGCCCGACGGTGGAGTGACGTGCGCTTCTTCCAGGGGAAAACCGCCCCCGAACGCCTCCTCTGGTCCCGCGACATCCGTTTCGCGACCAGGCTGGCCCAGGCCACCCCCGGCGCTCGCGTGCTCGAGCTCGAATCCGGGATGATCGTCATCGGGCCGGCGTCGGAGCTGACCGACACGCGGGCGGCGTCGGTCGCGGAGCAGGTCCACTCCCCGCCGTACGGCCTCGTCGACCTCGACGCGACGCTCGAGGAGGGCGAGCGCCACATCGCCGCGATGGCCGAGGCGGTCCAGCTGTCCGGCCTCGCCGACCGGATCGGGATGTCGCCCTCGAGCCAGCTCGTCCAGATGAAGACGCTCGACTACTTCTTCAGCCTGCGCAACGTCCATCAGGTCGCGTTCCAGCCGATCGTCGAGCTCGCGACGGGCCGGCTGCACGAGTACGAGTGCCTCTTCCGGCCGAGCATGCCGATGCTTCCCCAGTCGATCAGCGCGATCGTCCACGCCGCGATCGACACCGGGCGGTCCGTCGAGCTCGACACGTTCATCGTGCGGCTGATCCTGGCGAGGGCCGGCGAGATCGAGGCCCAGCGCGAGGCGGCCGGCGAGGCATCGATCCGGATCGCGATCAACTTCACGCCGGCGACGCTCCTCGCGGCGCCGTTCGAGGCCAGGGCATTCAAGACGATGGTCGAAGCGGCCGGGCTGTCGCCGCGCCAGATCACGCTCGAGTGCACCGAGGAGCAGGCCGTCCCCGACGTCGACCAGCTGAAGCGCCAGGTCAAGACGCTCCGCCGGCTGGGGTTCGGCTTCGCCGTCGACGATGCGGGCGCCGGCTACGCGAGCTTCGCCCTGATCGCGGCCCTCCGCCCCTCGATCATCAAGATCGACCGGCTGATCGCGGCGGGCGTCGCCCGCGACGACGCGAAGCAGGCCCTCGTCGAGGCGTTCGTCTCGTTCGGGCGGCGGATCGGGGCGCGGCTGCTCGCCGAGGGGATCGAGCGGCGGGCCGACCTGTCGATGCTCAGCTCGCTCGGCGTCGAGCTGGGGCAGGGCTACCTGATCGGCCGGCCGGCGTACGTTCCGCAGGCGCCGCGCCCGTTCGCCGAGCTGCGCCCGGACCGCGCCAAAGCCGCCGCAGCGGTGGGCGCGCCGCGTCCGTCACGTCGTCCCAAAGCGCGGCCAGCGGCCGGCCGGTGCCTGACGGGGCCCGTCCATCCGAAACGCCCCCATTGGGTCGTTCAACGAACATCCGGCGCCTGCCCGTTCGTCAGATGAACCTATCCGCGCATCGCGCGGCCTAATGCCGTGATCCGGTTCTCCAGGTGAACCACATCCGGCGGCTGATCCCGCTCCGGTTCATCCAGTGAACCGACTTGGCGCAATTCGGCCGCCCGCAGCATCGGGATTGTCGAATAGGTTCACCTGACGGCCCTCCGGCCGTCACAGGACGATGAGCGCGTTGTTGCCCAGCGGCGCTCCGGCACCCAGGAGTTCCAGGCGCCCGACGGCCGTCGAGCGGGAATCTCGCCCGCAACACCGACTCGTGTCCCGCGAGCAGGGCCCGGTTATGGCGTGAGCCAAGGAGGAGCAGGACGAGCCAGTCGGCCCCGCCGTCGCGTTCCTTCAGGCCCAGCTTCCTGTCGAGGGCCTGGAGGTCGTTCGGATGCGTCTCCGCCTCGACCCCGACTCGCCAGATGTCGCCCGTCACTGGTTCGACGCCACGGATCAACGCGTCCCAGGCTCGCCGATCGCCTGGATCCGGGAACGGAACCTCCGTTCGCCACGTGAGCGACCGATGGCACCGTGCGTGAAGGCGCTCGAGCAACGCGGCGTGCGCGGCGTCGCGGATCGGATCGCCGCTCGGAAAGAAGCGCAGCGACGACTCGAGCCCCAGGACCGCGGCGATCGTCGCGACACGCTGGATCGAGACCTCGGCCGCGACGCCGCGCTCGATCCGTCCGTACTGCGGCCGCGAGATGCCTGCTGCCGACGCGATCACTCGTTGCGACAGTCCGCTCGCTGTCCGGGCCCGCTTGAACTCCTGAGCCGTGGCCATGACGAGCCGTCGACCTACCTGAGCCCCGACCGTTGAGCGTCGTTCCCTGAGCGCCACGCCGCGACGATGACAGAGGCCGCTTATCTGCCGATCACCCGGCGACGCCGCGCCGATTGCAGATACGCGAGCCGCGGGACGTCCGCGTCACATTGTGATCGCGCGGACGCCCCGCGGCTATCGACCGGCTTGGCTCAGCCCCGGCCGGGCTCGAGCTCCGGCTGGCCCAGCAGGTCCTGGGTCAGGATCTCCATCCGGACGGCCTCTTCGCCGATATAGCAGTCCCACGTCATCCCGGCGTGGTCCTGGCCGATGCAGCCGCCGGCGATCTTCTGGTCGATCGCGATCAGCTGCTTCGACCCCTGGAAGTCCGAGATCTCCGGGGCCGGCGCGCTGGCCAGCGTGCAGTGGTACGTGACGCCGTCGCCGTCGAGCGCGCAGGTCGGGTGCGTCCCACCGAAGATGAACGCGCCCGCCGGGAGGCCGGCCGCGACCTGACGGGGCGTGAACACGCCGGTCGCGACGGCCGTGCCGGCGGCCAGGACCGTCAGCACGACGACGCCGATCCCCACGCGTCCGATGCGCCGCCGGCGTGCCGACGACAGGCTTCGTTCCGCGGCTGCCTCGAGCTCGTCGCCGAGTCGGGCGAGGTCGCGGCTGGACTCGTTCGTCGTCATCGGGTGGTCTCCTTGGGATTGATCGGAGCGGAGGCGGCGGGAGCCGGCGCGGCGCCGAGCGACGCACGCAGCGATGCGAGCCCGCGATGGGTTCGAACCCGCGCGGTACCGGGCGTGATCGCGAGGCCTTGCGCGACCTCGGCATAGGGCCGGCCGTCGAGCACGCGCATCTCGATGACGGCGCGTTGCGGGCCGGGCAGACCGGCGAGCGCCGCGGCGAGGTCCTCGTCGAAGCCGACGAGCCACTCGTCCCGTGGCGCGCCGACGTTCGCGGCGGCGTCGAGGCCGACGCGGCTGCGGGAATCCCGCTGGATCGAGGCGTCGCGGATGGAGCTCGCGAGGATGTTCCGGGCGATCCCGAACAGCCAAGGCGCCGCGCCCTCGCCGCGATCGACGAACCGGTCGCGCGACAGCCAGGCCGCGGCGAAGGTCTCGGCGGTCAGCTCGAAGGCTGCGGCCGGATCACCCGTCCGGCGGGTCAGGAATGCGTTCAGCGGGGCGGCGTGGCGGTCGTAGAGGACGCGGAACGCGGCGCTGCTCCGGCGCGATCGCCGCAACAGCTCGGCGTCCGAGAGCTCGTCGAGGGGCGGGCCATTCGTCACGTGGATCCTCCAGGCGAACAATCTTCACCCGGACATGGGACGAAGCGCCCGAAACGTTACGATCCATCGATGCCGACAGCCACCACTCCCCTGCCCGACCACGTCCGCGTCTTTCTCGCCGAGCCGCGCTACGCGACGGTCGCCACGACCGACGCGAACGGCGCTCCCCGCCAGGCCGTGATCTGGTACCTCCTCGACGGCGACACGATCGTCATCAACAGCCTCGAGGGCCGCCTCTGGCCGACGAACCTCCGGCGCAACCCGCACGTCTCGATCGCGGTCACCGCCGCGGACCACGAGGAATGGGTCGGCATCACCGGCACCGTCGAGGTCGTCGACGATCAGGAGCAGGCCCAGGCCGACATCGCGGCGATGGCCCGCCGCTACCACACCCGGAACCCGGCGCAGGCGGACGACCTCATCAAGAATCGCTTCCAGCCCCAGCGACGGGTGAGCTTCCGCGTCACCCCGACCCGGATCCACGACCACCTCGACGGAGACTGACGATGCGTTTCGGTGCCCAGCTCTGGTCGCAGCAGACGACCTGGCCCCAGTTCCGCGACGCCGCGCTCCGTGCGGAGGGCGCCGGCTGGGATTCCGTCTGGACGTGGGACCACCTCCTCGCGATCTTCGGGCCGTGGGAGCAGCCGATCCTCGAGGGCTGGTCGACGCTCGCGGCGACCGCGGCCGTGACCGAGAAGGTCCGCCTGGGGTTGATGGTCGGGGCGAACACGTTCCGCTACCCGGGGATCACCGCGAAGCTCGCGACGACGCTCGACAACATCAGCCAGGGCCGGGCCGTCCTCGGCATCGGCGGCGCCTGGTTCGAGCGGGAGCACGACGCGTTCGGGATCGAGGCGTGGGGCAACGGCTTCGGCGAGCGGCTCGACCGGCTCGACGAGTCGGTCGGGATCATGCGCCGGCTGCTCGCCGGCGAGCGGTTCAGCCACGAGGGGACCTACTACCGGCTCGACGACGCACTGTGCGAGCCGCGGCCGATCCAGCCCCGCCTGCCGATCCTCATCGGCGGCTCGGGCCCGAAGAAGACGCTCCGGACCGCCGCCCGCTACGCCGACGCCTGGAACACCGCCGGCACCGCCGAGGAGGTTCGCGGCCGCGTCGACATCCTCCGCGGGCACTGCGCCGACGTTGGGCGGGAGTTCGGCGAGATCGAGCTGACGATGAGCTTCCCGATCGTGATCCGCGACACTGCCGCGGCCGCCGAGGCGGCCTACGCCGAGCTGCTGGCGGCGAACGGGACCGACACGCTCGACGTCCCGACGCTCCTCGGCAGCCCGCAGCTCGTCGCCGACGGTCTCGCGCCGTTCGCCGAGATGGGCTTCACCACGACGATCGCCCGGCTGCCCGGCCCGTACGACCTCGAGACGATCGACCGGATGCACGAGGTTGCCGAGCGGCTCGCCGGCGTCGGCGCGCGTGGCTGATCGCTCCGGCGCCGGGCCGCGCGTTGTCTGCCTCGCCGGCGGCGTCGGCGGGGCGAAGCTCGCTCTTGGGCTGCAGTCCCACATCGGCGAGCGGCTGACGGTCGTCGTCAACACCGGCGACGACCTCGAGCGCCACGGCCTGCTCGTGATGCCCGACCACGACACCGTCATGTACACGCTCGCCGGCCTCGCGAACCGCGAGCTGGGCTGGGGCCTCGAGGGCGAGACGTTCGAGGCCGCCGCGATGCTCGAGCGGTACGGCGAGGAGACGTGGTTCCGGCTCGGTGACCGGGACCTCGCGACGCACGTCGTCCGGACCGCGCGGCTCCGGGGCGGTGAACGGCTGACCGACGTCTGTCGCGCGCTCCAGGCATCGCTCGGCGTCGCGGCCGCGATCCTGCCGATGACCGACCACGAGGTCCGGACGGAGGTCCACACCGCCGACGGCTGGCTCGACTTCCAGGACTACTTCGTGCGGCGCCACCAGGAGCCGGAGGTCCTCGACGTCCGCTTCCGCGGGATCGATCGGGCGTCGGCGACGCGCGAGGTCGGGACGGCGATCGCGTCGGCGAAGCTGATCGTGATCGCGCCGTCGAACCCGATCGTGTCGGTCGGGCCGATCCTGGCACTCCCCGGGGTCCGCGCCGCGATCGGGGACGCGAGGATGCGCGGCGCCCGGGTCGTCGCCGTGTCGGGGATCGTCGGCGGCAAGGCGCTGAAGGGGCCCGCGGACCGGATGCTCGCGTCGCTCGGCCACGAGGCGTCGGCGTTGGGCGTCGCCCGGCTGTATGCCGATCTCGCGACGGACTTCGTCGTCGACCAGGTCGACGCGGCGCTGGCGCCGGCGATCGGCGCGCTGGGCCTCCGGACCCACGTCACCGACACGATCATGTCCGACGACGCGGCCCGCGCTCGCTGCGCCGGGGAGGTGCTCCGCATCGTCGCCGCCGCCTGACTCGGGCCGATGGATCCGCTGTTCTTCCTCCGTGGCCTCGCGATCGGATTCGCGATCGCGGTCGGCGTCGGGCCGATCACCCTGCTGACGATCCGGCGGACGCTCGAGCACGGCCGGGTGTACGGCCTCGCGTCGGGGATCGGCGTGGCCTTCGCCGACGCCACGTACGGCGGGATCGCGGCGTTCGGCCTTGCGGCGCTCGCGTCGGTGCTCGTCGGCGCGCGCGTCGTGCTGGGGTTGATCGGCGGGGCGTTCCTGCTCTATCTCGGCTGGCGGACGATGACGAGCCGGCCGCGCGAAGCCGCCGCAACGGCCGCCGACCGGCCGGGGCTGCTCGCCGCGGCCGTCTCGATCTACGGCCTCACGATGACGAACCCGATGACGATTCTCTCGTTCGCGGCGGCGTTCGCCGGGCTCGGGATCGTCGCCGACAACGCGATCGACGCGGCGCTGATCACGCTCGGCGTGTGGTGCGGCTCCACGCTCTGGTGGTTGATCCTGACGGCGGTCGTGGCGGCGCTGCGGTCGCGGGTGACGATGCGGGCGCTGACGTGGATCAACCGAGGCACCGGCGCGCTGATCTTCGCGTTCGGCGTCGTCGCGATCGCGCTGGGCGTCAGGGCGGCGCTGGGCTGACCGGGCGGATCGGCGCCAGCGGGTACGATCAGCCGACATGGACGCTGCCCCTGCCCAGCCGCGCGTCGTCGCGATCGTCCCGATCGGCACCCTCGAGAACGCGAAGTCGCGCCTCGGCGGGTCGCTCGACGCGGAGGAGCGGCGCGACCTCGTCGACGCGATGATCGAGCGCACCTTGGCGGCGACAACCGCCACACCGGCGATCGCCGAGACGCTCGTCGTCAGCCCCGATCGCGAGGCGCTCGCGCAGGCGGCGGGCCTGGGGGCACGGACGATGCGCCAGCGCGGCCAGGGCCTGAACGCGGGCATCCGCGAGGCGCGCGACGACGCGATCGCCGGCGGCGCCGACGCGGTCATGATCCTGCCGATCGACCTGCCGCTCGTCTCGCCGGCGGCCCTGGCGCAGCTCGTCGCGCCACTCAGCGTCGTCGGGGAGCGGCCGCTCGTCGTGCTCGCCCCGGACCGCCACCACCGCGGCACCAACGGGCTGCTCCTCGCCCCGCCCGACGCGATCGAGCCGTCGTTCGGTGGCGACAGCCGGGCGGCCCACGAGGCCTGCGCCCAGGACACCGGCGCCCGGTACGTCGAGCTCGACGGGCCGCTCAGCCTCGACCTCGACACGCCCGACGACCTGCTGCTCGTCGAGTCGCTCGTCGACGACCCGATCGAGGTGCTCGAGACGGCCGATGCCGGCTGACGCCGGGGCTCCCCTGCCCGAGGGTCGCCTCGAGGTCGTCGCGCTCGACGGGATCCCCGAGGTGGTCCCGGGCGACGATCTCGTCAAATTCCTGGGCGACGCCATCGAGCGCTCGGCCGGCGCGTTGCCGCTCCGCGAGGACGACGTCCTCGTCGTCACCCAGAAGGTCGTGTCGAAGGCCGAGGGCGCGATCGTCGACCTGACGACCGTCGAGCCGCGGCCTGAGGCGATGGAGTTCGCGACGGCGTACGACCGCGACCCGCGCCAGATCGAGGTCGTCCTCCGCGAGGCCGTCCGGGTCGTCCGGATGGCGAACGGCGTGCTGATCACGGAGACGCACCACGGGTTCGTCTGCGCCAACGGCGGGATCGACGCCTCGAACGTCGGGCCGGCGAGCGGCCAGGTCGTGACGCTGTTGCCGCGCGACCCGGACGCGTCGGCGTCTGGCATCCGAGCCGCGATCCGCCAGCGGTTCGGCGTCGACGTCCCGGTCGTCGTCAGCGACTCGTTCGGGCGGCCGTGGCGTTGGGGCATCACCGACGTCGCGATCGGGATCTCCGGGATGCTGCCGCTCGAGGACCTGCGCGGCGTCGCCGACCACGACGGCCGGGTGATGCGCTCGACCGTCCGAGCCGTCGCCGACCAGGTCGCGTCGGCCGCCGAGCTCGCGTTCGGCAAGACGACCGCCCGGCCCGCCGCGATCGTCCGCGGCGCCCACCCGACGCGGGGCGAGGCGACGATCAAGGACGCATTGATCCCGGGCGAATTCGACCTGTTCCGCTAGGCGCCGCCGCGCGTCGCACCCCGGCGAAAATCGACTGCTGTTCTTGATGCGCGTCGCGGGAATACTCCGGTGAAGCTACGCCGGCCCCCCGAGATATTCCCGGGACTCGCATCACAAACGACGGATGGGTTTTCTGGCGAGATTCGCCGCGCTACGTCCCGAGGCGGGTGATCGCGTACGGCGTGTCAGGCGTGGGCGGCGTGTTGAACCGGGCGTTGACCACGTAGGTGGCGTCCGCGACCCAGGCGATCGTCGTCGGGATATCGAGCGCGCCAGTGAGCGTCCGCTGGAGCGTCGCCGAAGCCGAGCCCCGGCCCCAGCGCGAACACCTCGACCCGGTTGTTCTGGTTCTGGACGACGTAGAGGGTCCGGCCGTGGACCTCGAGGCCGTCGCCGTTGATCACGTTGACCCCGGTGCCGAGCGCGATCTCGGTCGCGTCGCCAGTCGAGGGATCGATCCGGAACAGCGACCCCGTGTTCGACTGGACGCCGATCAGCCAGCCGCGGGCGGTGACGATGCCGTTGAGGTTGAACCCGGGCGCGAGGCTGAAGTCGCCGCCGACCGGCAGCATGAACGCGTCGGCCGGGTCGGCGAGCGAGCCGTCCGAGTTGATCGGGATCACGTCGAGCCAGGCGAACGACGAATCGGTGACGTAGACGGCGCTGTCGGTCACGACGAGGTCGTTGAGGAAGCCGGCCGGCGAGAACGTGTAGGTCTGGAGCAGCTCGCCGCTCGATGCGTCGAAGACGTGGACCTGGCCGCTGCCGCCGCCGGCGACCCACAGCCGGTTCGCGGCGGCCTCGTACTCCGTGCCGACGCCGAGCGTCCCCTCGGTGCCGGGGATCACGGCGCCCTGGCCGGTCCGGACGTCGCCACGCCAGATGCCGCCGGCGGTCAGCGACCCGACGAACACCGTCGTGCCCGGGCCGGCCGTGATGCCCTCCGGTGCCCAGCCGTTCGGCAGGGCGATGCTCGAGGGACCGGGCGGGGCGGCGAGAGCCGGTGCGACGATCGCGGCGGCAAGGAGCGTGGCCGCGACCGTCGCGACGACGGTCCGAAGGGAACGGGAATCACGGCGGTGGCGAGGGGCCATCGGGAGTCCTCCTTGGGCTCGGGGCAGACGAGTGGGAGGTGCCGGCGACGCGGATTAGGCCGACCGGCGGGGGTCAGTTCAGGGTACGACCGATCCCGAGCGAACGGTTCTGGCGGCCATTCGCGAGCGCGCCGAGTTATCCACACGGAATGTGGGTTGTAAGGCAGATGCAATCTCCGCAGGTACGATCCGGCGGTGACGAACCTTCCTCCGGGCTTCGACGTCGAGGGTCCCGTCCAGGCCGAGGTCTTCGTCGTCTGGTTGAACGGCGACCACCTCGAGCTGACCGGGCCGGACGGGCCGATGCCATGGCTGCTCGAGCTGGGCGCGACCGATCACCCGGTCGAGGTCGTCGACCGGTTCGTGCGTGATGTCGTCGGGCCGCCGCGGCTCGTCCATTCGACGTCGTGGCGACGCGACCGGGACGCGGTGGTCCTCAGCTTCGTGGTCGTGATCGATGCGGAGCTCGCGCGTGCACTCGACTCCGCTCCGATCGGCCGGACCGACCTCGCCCGCTCGGAGGCGACCGCCGCGCCGCGCGACATCGCCTACGAGCAGGTCATGGAGCACGGGCTGCGCCACCTTGCCTGGCTGGTCGCAGACGATCCCGTCGTCGCCGGGGAGTTGTCCGGCGAGTGGCGCCGCGTCCTTGAGGGCTACGTCCCGGAGCCGTTCCGAGCCCTCGGCTGAGGGCGACGAGGACTACGAGGCGAACGCCGCCGGCTCGCGGACCTCGCCCGAGGCCGCGGCCACGTAGTGCGGCAGGAGCGTCGCCCAGCCACCGCGGTTGCGGTCCCGCTGCTCCTCTCCGCCAGTCCCCAGCCGCTCCCAACCGCGGTGCTCGATCTCGACCCGCGTCGTCGCCGCGCCGGAAGCCACGAACCGGATCTCGACCTCCGTCGCGTCGGCGCGGTCGCGCCGGAGATGCCACAGGTAGCCGAGGCGTGACGGCGGCTCCCAGACCGTGACTTCGCCCCAGTCGTGCTCGGCGCCGCTCGGCGTCCGCTCGAAGATCCGGCCACCGAGCCGGCCCTCGAGAACAACGTGCGTCGCGGCATCGCCCGAGGCGGTGTGGTCGGTCGGCCACCAGGTGCCGATCGCCTCGGTCCAGACCTCGAACGCGTGGTCGGCCGGGCAGTCGACGTCGAACGCGAGCCGGATCGGCTCGATCACGGCCGGCGGCCGCGCGTTGCGGACGGTGCGGTGTTCGAGGCCACGAGCGAAAAACGCGTCGCGGCGTCCCCCCAGACCCGCTCGAGGTAGGCCCGGACCGCCTCGATCCCCTCGTCATGGAGCCGATAGATCCGGCGCGTCCCGACGGGCTCCTCGCGGACGAGGCCGGCCTGCTTCAACAGGCGCAGGTGGCGCGAGACGGCCGGCCGGCTGATCGGCAGGGCGTCGGCGATCTCCTGCACCGACCGGCCGCCCGGCACGAGCAGCTCGACGATCGCCCGACGGTTCGGGTCACCGAGCGCCTCGAACGGGTCGCCGCCGGAGGGCGTCGGGGCGGCGCTGCCGGAGCTCGCCGCCATCGGTCAGATCGCCCGCATCTTGTTGTTCTTGGCGTCGTGGGTGATCTCGGCCAGGCCGAGGGCCTCGAGGAGCGGCGGCATGTACACGCCGAACCGGCCGCGGAGCCCCTTCTTCAGCCCGTACCAGCCGCCATTCGGATTGCCCGGGTCACGGCCCCACGCCTCGACGGTCCCCTCCGGCGCCGGCTTCTGCTCGTCTGCGCCGCCGAGCGGGACCCAGTCGCCCTGCGCCTTCAGCCAGGCGTGGAGGTCGTCGATCGCCCGGGCCGCGTACTTCAGCTGCGTCCCGCCCACCTGGCACACGATCGCCGGTGGGTCGCCCGCGTCGTCGCGCCACATCTGGTACTCGCTGCTGCCCGGTGGGGTCTTCAGGACCCACGGATCGTCCTTCATGCCGCTGCCTGTCGCCATCTCGCGCCTCCCAGCATTCGTAACCGTTTAGCTACGGTAACAAACCGGTGACGCGCCGCGCAAGGGTCCTCGACGTGCCACCATGGCCGCATGCAGCCGACCCTGCGAACCACCTGCGCCTGCGGTTGGGAGACGACCGGGCCGGAGGACGACGTCGTCGCCGCGACGCTCGACCACGGCCAGAAAGTCCACAACATGGGCGGCACGCGGGAAGAGGTCCTCGCGCGCGCGGAGCGGGTCGACCCGCCTGCGGCGGAGCCGCCTTCCCCGGACGAACTCCTCGTCCTCGATGTCCCCGAGCGGCGGCGCTTCGAGGCCAGGCTGGGAGCCAGGCTCGCCGGGTTCAGCCAGTACCGCCAGGGGGACGGCACGATCGAGCTGCTCCACACCGAGATCGACCCGGACTTCGAGGGCAAGGGCTTCGGCAGCAAGCTCGCCGCCGCGGTCCTCGCCGACGTCACCGGCCGCGAGCTCCGCGTCATCGTCCGGTGCCCGTTCATCTCGGCCTACGTCCGGCGCCACCGCGCCGACTACCCCGGCATCGAGCTGGAACGGGAGCGCGAACCCGCCCCCTGACCCGAGAACCGGTAGGGCATTCCGGCTCGTACCTACTGGATCAGCCGCGACCGCCGGCCGCTTCCTGTCCCCAGTGCCCGCGACCGCCGGCCGCCGACAACCAGGAGGACGCCACCATGCCGAGACGCGCTCTCGCCATCGCCGCGAGCATCGGACTCCTGCTCGGGGTCGCGATGCCCGCCGCGGCGCGCAACATCAACGCCGACAACCTCTACGGCCTGCACGTCCTGCAATCGGACAGGGGCACGCCGCCCGACACCGATCTCGTGAATGGCTGGGGCATCGTCGCGAGCCCGACGTCGCCCTGGTGGGTCTCGGACAACGGGACCAGCAAGTCGACGCTGTACAACGGCAACACCGGCGCCAAGCTCGGGCTCGTCGTGAACGTGCCCGGCCCGCCGACCGGCGTCGTCTTCAACGGCAATGCCAACGACTTCAAGGTCGACGCCGGGACCGGGCTCCTCGCCGCGCGATTCATCTTCGCGACGGACGACGGCCAGATTGCCGGCTGGAATGGCGTCGGGACGAACGCGATCAGCGTCGAGCCGCCGTCCGACGACATCTACCTGGGCCTGGCGATCGCCGACAACGGCGCCGGCCAGCACCTCTACGTGGCGAACTTCAACCATAACGAGGTCGAGGTCCTCGACAGGACGTTCCAGGAGGTCGACCTGTCGGGCGACTTCACCGATCCGGGCCTGCCCGCCCGGTACTCGCCGTTCAACGTGATGGCGATCAATGGCTCGATCTTCGTCGCGTATGCCAAGCAGGACGCGGCCGGCGACGAGGAGCTCCACGGCGAGGGCCTCGGCGTTGTCGACCAGTACGACCTCAACGGCAACTTCATGGCCCGCGTCGCCACGTTCGGCGACCTGAACGCGCCATGGGGCATGGCGATGGCACCGACAAGGACGTCGACGACGGACTTCGGCAAGTTCAGCGGCGACCTCCTCGTAGGCAACTTTGGCGACGGCCGCATTCACGCGTTCCGCGCCACCCCGGACGGCTGGGAGGCGGTCGGCGTCATCAAGGGCACGGACCACCGGCCGATCACGATCGACGGCCTCTGGGGCATCGGCTTCGGTAACGGCGCCGCGTCCGGACCGAAGGACACGCTCTACTTCGCGGCCGGCCCCGACGACGAGACCCACGGCGAGTTCGGCTCGATCACCCCGCCCGCGCAGTAGCACTCACGGGCCGAGATCAGGAGGCGGCGTCCATCGCGGACGCCGCCTCTTCGTTGGCCCCGACCTACGGCGAGGCTGCGACCGGGTTGTCGCCGGCGCCCTCAGATCGAGGCCGTGGAACGGGCTCGTCAATGTCCATTCGGGCAGATTTCGCAGGCGGACACACGACGAAGCCGCCGGTCCCCCAGGACCGGCGGCTTCGGTCACGCCCGGTTCAGTCGACCGGGGCGAAGAAGTGCTTGTCGAGCCACTGGGCGGCCTTCTTGCCGATCCAGGCGCCCTGCACGTCCGCAGAACGGAAGTGGAAGCCATTGAGGATCCGGCCGTTGATCGTGTCATCGATCACGTCGGTGAACCTCGAGTAGCTCCGGGTGGACCCGGCCACTCCGACGGGGTTGCCCACCGCGGGATTTGCCGGCACGCCCGGGCTCGTCAGCTGGAAGGCGTACTTGTCGGTCCCGAAGTACAGCCGGGCGCTGTACCAGAAGCCGGCCGTGTAGCAGTTGTAGCCGGAGGCGATATCCGGGTAGCCCGGCGTTGCGAAGAGCGACGAGCCACGTGGCGTCCGGCGAGGTCGCCGGATTGCCGTCGTTGGCCGCTTGCGCGAATCGCCGTCTGCGGACGCCACGACGTGTAGACGGCCTTGTTGTTGAAGCAGCCGATCAGGGCATCGGCCGACGCCATGCTCGTCTTGGCGAACAGGAGCGCCTCCTGGGTGGTCGACAGGCCCTTGGCCGTGGAGATCTGGCGCAGCCCGGTGTTATAGAAGACGAACGGATTCGCGGTGTAGAAGCCGGCCATCAGGGTCTGGGCGGCCGTCCGGCTCGAACCGGACTGCGCCCCCAGCGCCTTGACCTCGTTGAACTCGGCAGCGTACTCGGGGCTCGTCAGAGCCGGCGGGCCCTCGGATCGGAACTGGCCGGGGCTCTTCATCGTGAGCGGCTTGACGGTCGCGAACTGGCCGAAGACGTTGTTCGACAGCGGCGCCACCGGCACCCACTCGCCGGGTTCGTCGCCCATGGGCCACGGTTCGCTGTCGAAGCGACCGTCCGTGCTCCGCGCCGCGATCATCGCAGCGGCCGCGGCGGCGCCGATCGTGCGGCCGTCCTCCTTGGATTGACCCGGGTCAATGAGCGCGAGCGATTGGTCGCGCAGGAGGTCGACCCTGTCGATGACCGCCTGCGGCGTCGTCGCCACGAGGTGGAGCAGGACGTCGTGCGCCGCCTGCACGACCGCCGCGGCCTTCGACGCAGTCGATGGCGCGGACAGACCGCCGAGGTACGGCTGGTGGCCCTTGTCGATCGCGTTGACCGCGTCGTAGATCGCGCCGTGGACCATGGCGAGGCTCAGCGCCGAGAGCGGCGGGGCCTGGCCCAGGCCCGGGGCCGTGGCGGTCGGGGCATTGCCGATCACGCTGACGGCGTTCTCGTTCCAGACGAGGACCAGGTTGGTCGGCTCGCTGGCCAGGGCGGTCGCGGGGATCGACATCCCCATCGCGACCAGCATGACCGCGGCAAGACCGACCAGCGCGCGACGAATCGCCGTGGGACCAGATCGGGACATGGCGTTCTCCTTCCCTCTTCCCCGGACACCGGTTCGACCGGATGTCGAGTCGACGGGCGTCACATGAAGTGGCGGACCTCTCCCTCGACCTCTCGCGGATACCTGTATGGCGCGCGAGGACGGAAAAAACGTTCAAAAAAGTGGAACGGGTCGCGTACCCCCACCCAGTCCGGGTGCCCGCGAAACGACCGCCGCCAGCGTGAACCTGGCCCTCGACGCGATCGGTCGCGCCGACTCCACCCGGACGCCTGAGCTACCAGCCCTCGCTGCCCGGCTCGCCCTTCATCGGCCCGACGATCCGGCTCGTGACCCAGCCGCCGTAGAAGCCGCCCGGCTGCGGCGATGCCCGCTCATCGCCGACCCACGCCTCGTCGACCTTCGCGGCGTAGAACGCGAGGTGGCCGCGAATGGCCTCGTAGCCCGGCTTCGGGTCCGCGTAGGACCAGGCGACGTTCTCGATCTCGCGGCCGTCGACGGCGAGCGTGTGGTAGCTCGCGCCGCCCTTCCACTCGCAGAACGTCGAGCGCGGGCTCGCGACGAACAGGTCCATCCGGACGTCGTCGGACGGGAAGTAGTACACCGGCGCGCCGGCCGTCTCGAGGACGCGCAGGCCACGGGTCGTGTCCGCGACCGTTGTCCCGCCGACGAGGACGCGCAGCCGCTCCGGCACCACCTCGACCCGCGGCGGTCGCGGGTAGTCCCAGACCGATTCCTGACCCGGTCCCGGCTCGATGCGCACGACCATGTCCGCCGAGCCTACTCCTCGGTCACCGAGCGCGCAGATTGAACCGCGCACGCCTTGTCGGCGGTCCTAGAGTCAACAGCCGGCAGACGCCGGGCCGTCACGGTGGACGCGATGCGACAGGACCTCGTCGAACGAGCGAGGCAGGGCGACCGCGAGGCGTTTGGGGAGCTCGCCGCGGGCGAGGTCGACCGCCTCAACGCGATCGCCCGGCTGGTCCTGCGCGACTCCGACCTCGCCGAGGACGCCGTCCAGGAGGCGCTTGTCCGCTGCTGGCGGCAGCTCGCCGAAGCTCCGCGACGTCGACCGCTTCGACGCCTGGATGTATCGGATCCTCATGCACGCCGCCCAGGACGAGATCAGCCGGCGGCGGCGGTTCCAGGTCGTCGTCCAGTCGGCCGCATCGCAGCCCACCACCGTCGCGGATCGCAGCCACGAGATCGCCGACCGCGACCAGCTCGAGCAGGGGTTCCGGCACCTGTCGGTTGATCATCGAGCGGTCGTCGTCCTCCACCACTATGTCGGGCTCCCGATGCCCGAGGTCGCCGACGCGCTGGGCATCCCGACCGGCACGGCGAAATCCCGCTACCACCACGCGATGGCCGCGCTGCGGGCCGCGCTCGACGCGCAGGCCCGCCTCGACGAAACGGCGGAGGTATCGGCATGAACGACCGACTCGACCTCCTCGTCACCGACTGGCTCCGCGCCGACGCTCCTGCAGAGGCACCGCCGCGAACCCTCGAGGGTGCGCTTGCCCGGGTCGCGACCGCCAGCCAGGAGCGCTACGTCACCCAGCGGCTGCTCGGCGACCGGATCGGCCGCCGGCGGGACGTCCGCCTGGCGCTCGTCCTCGGGCTGCTGCTCGTGGCGATCGCCGGCGCATTCGCGATCGCCGGCGCGCTCCTCCGCGAGCCGCCGAAACCCGTTGGTCCGCTGAGCAACGGCTCGATCGTGTTCCGGGCGAACGGCGCGGCCGGCCCCGATCTGTCCGGTCAGGTGGTGGACGTCCGCGCCGGCGAGGCCGACGTCTTCGCTGTCGAGGAGGGCGGGCGACCGCGCCGGATCGTCGGCGACGATATCGACCACGACATCCAGATGTGCCCGACGGTCTCCCCGGACGGGACACGCCTTGCGTACCTCGCCGTGGACTCGACGACGATCACGCCGACGCCCGCGCCGGTGCCCGAGGGCCAGACGTTCGGACCCAACCCATCGGACGTTGGGCCAGCGTCCCTGTGGTTCGAGATCGTCGGCCTCGACGCGAGCGGCACGCCGAGCGGCGAGGCGCGCAGGATGGCGATCCCGCCGACGGCCGACGGAGGCGTGGGCTGCCCGCGCTGGTCGCCCGATGGGACGAGGCTGGCATTCACCATCGACCTGCCCCAGGGTGGCCGCCAGCTTTTCGTCGCCGGACCTGATGGGGCACTCACGACGCTCGCCCGCGGGGGCACGTTCGACTGGGGGCCCGATGGGCACCAGCTGGTCGTCGGCGATACGGCCGCCTGGCTGCGTGCCGGTCGACGGAGGCACTGCCCAACCACTGATCGGCGTGGTCCCGAACGCGGTCGCCTGGTCGCCCGACGGCTCAAGGATCGCGATCCGGACGCCGGTCGAGCTGCTTGTCGTGACACCCGATGGCCGTGTGGCGTTCCGTCAGTCGCGGCCGCAGGACGACAGCCCGGTCGTGCTCTGGGCGCCCGACGCCAGCTGGCTCGCGGAAGCCTATGGCGGCAAGATCCACCTGACCACGCCCGACGGCACGCGGTCGACGACCCTCGACATCGACGTCGCCGCGCTGTTCCCGGACGCCACGCCCGATGCAGACTTCACGCCCGGCATCGGCCTCGTCGCATGGTCGCCCGACAGCCGCAGGTTGCTGCTGACCGCCTCGCCGATGTTCGATCAGAACGCGCTGATCACCGTCGACCCTGACGGACAGGAGCCGCCGGTCGTCGTGCTCGGGCCATCGCTCGCCCTCCGCGGCGTCCAGGCCCAACAGGCGAGCTGGCAGGGCGTCGGCCGCTAGCCAGTCCGGCGGCGTTTGCCGAGCGGGTCCATCGTCATTTGCCGACTGCCGCTGGGGCGACGTCCTCGTAGTGTCCCGCTCGTGATCCGACGCCGGACGGCAACGCCCGTTCGGCCGGCGTAGTGACCACGTTGAGTTCGGCCGATGCCGGGGCATCGGCCTCTGATCGCGTGCCTCCGTTCGATGGCGCGCGGCTCACGAGAGGTACTACGCGTGAACCGTCTTCAGCATGGCGCGGTCCGCCGCATCTGCGGGTCCGCCTTCATCGTCGCGAGCCTGGCGCTCTCGGGCGCCTTCCCGCGGCTCGCCTTCGCCGACGAGCCCCTCCTGGGCTCCGTGACGATCGTCCAGAGCACCCCTGCCAACCCCTCGCAGGCATTCGGCTACTCGTCGAACGTCCCCGAGATGATGACGCAGTTCTACCTGGACCAGGACCCGACCACGTATCCCCAGCCGTGGGCGACGTCGCTCTCCGTGGCGCCCGGTGAGTACCTGGTGACCCAGGACGTCCACGAGGGCTGGAAGCTCAGCAGCATCGAGTGCACGGACCCGGGCGCCAATAGCACCGGTGACGTCTCGAGCCGCAGCGCGACGATCCGGATGGACGCGGGCGAGGAGATCTACTGCACCTTCACCGACGCGCCCGCAGTCGGCGACATCAACATCTACCAGACGACGCTCCCCCAGGACCCGACCACGTTTCAGTACAGCGGCGACGTCGGCACCGTCGGCCTTGCCGATGACGGCGACGAGAGCGGCGCTGACGGGACGTGGCGCAACTTCGGCACGCAGGGCCTGACGGAGGGGACCTACGTCGAGACGCAGTCCTTCCTCGACGGCTGGACCCTGACCGATATCTCGTGCAACGACCCCGATGGCGGCACAACGGTCGACGTCGCTACCCGAACGGTGACGTTCGACCTGGATGCCGACGAGACGATCGACTGCACGTTCACCGACCAGCCGACCGCGCCGACGAAGGGCGACGTCAAGTTCACCCTGAACACGATCCCGGACAACGCGGCCGACGTGTCGTTCTCGGGCGGCCTCGGGTCGTTCGCGCTCGACGACGACGGCAACCCCGACAACGGCCTCACGAACTGGGCCGACTTCCTCAGCAAGGACGCGGGCACCTACGCCGAGACCGTCTCGGTCCCGACCGGCTGGACCGTGTCGGCCATCCAGTGCACCGATCCCGACGGCGGGACGACGACGAACGCCGCCGCCGGCACGCTCTCGATCGACCTCGACCCGACGGAGACCGTCAGCTGCGCGGTGACCGTCACCCAGGCGGTCCAGCACAACCAGGTCAACGTCAACCTCGACACGGTTCCCAACGACCCGGTCGACGTGGCCTTCGACTTCGGCTCGATCCTCAAGTTCACGCTCGACGACGACGCCGACGGCAGCCCACACGAACGGCATGGAATACAACGACATGGACCTCGGGCCGTGGCCGCTCGTCGCCCACATCCCCAGCGGCTGGCGGGTCAAGGACTTCGCCTGCACGGACCCCGACAACGGCACGACCGTCGACAAGGCCAACGCCAAGGCGACGATCGACCTCGACGCGGGCGAGACGATCAACTGCAAGCTGACGATCGAGCAGATCCCCGCCCCGCCGCCTCCGCCGCCCGCGGCGACGTGCAACGGCAAGGTCGCGACGATCGTCGGCGGCGCCGGGGCGACGACCATCCGCGGCACCGCCGGCGACGACGTGATCGTCGACCTCGACGGCGCGAACCAGATCGACGCCAAGGGCGGCAACGACACGATCTGCACCGGGCCCGGCAACGACGTCATCGACGGCGGTGGCGGCGACGACTGGATCGACGCCGGCGGCGGGACGAACTCGGTCGACGCTGGCGCCGGGACCAACACCGTGTACGCGGGCGCCGGCAACGACACGATCGTCGGCGGCGCCGGGGCCGACAAGCTCTACGGCGGCGACGGCAACAACGTCGTCACCGGCGGCAACGGCAACGACCTGATCGTGACCGGCTCGGGCAACGACCGGATCGACGGCGGCAAGGGCACCGACACCTGCCAGCCCGGCGCCGGCACGAACACCGTCAGGAACTGCGAGGCGTAGGCGCCTCTCCTCGATCCCCGGGCCGGGCTCCGCGCGAGCTCGGCCCGGGACTCCTCCCGAATCCCAGGAGACCCGACATGACTGCTCTTCCACGCCGCGCCGCACGCGGCGTCCTGGTCTCGGCGCTCGTCGTGAGCGCCGTCGTCCGCTACGGCATCTTCCCGCCCCAGGCCGCCGCCGCGACGCCGGTCTGCAATGGCCTGGCGGCGACGATCGTCCAGGCGCCCGGCGAGACCGCGGTCCACGGCACGCAGGGCGACGACGTCATCGTGGCCCTCGACGGCGACGTCCGGATCGACGCCCGCGGCGGCAACGACACGATCTGCGCGGGCCCCGGCGACAACATCATCAACGCCGGAGCCGGCGACGACTGGGTCCAGGCCGGCGACGGCGCGAACACCGTCGACACCGGCGCCGGCAACACCGTCGTCTACGCCGGCAGCGGCGACGACGTCATCGTGGGCGGGATCGGCAACGACACCGTCTACGGCGGCGACGGCAACAACCTGCTCTCGACGCAGGGCGGTGACGACGTCATCGTCGGTGGGCTCGGCGACGACCGCATCGATGGGGCGAAGGGCTTCGACACGTGCTACGGCGGTGGCGGCCTCGACCGCATCGGCCACTGCGAGGCCGGCAACCGGTAACAACCCCGGACACGGAACGACGGGGCCGGGCATCGTGCCCGGCCCCGTCGTCGGCCGTCCGGGAGGAGGAGGACGGCTAGAAGGCGGAAGAGCGGCTCGGTCGCAGGACGGGACGGCGTGCCTCGGACTCGTCCGCGCGCTGCGCGGCCCGAGCCAGCCGATGCGACTCCTGCTCGACCTCGCGCCGAATCCTGTCGACGCGGAGCAAGGGGTCGCCGTGGGGCCGTTCGTGGCGCTCCTCCACGATGCCCAATGAGATCCACGCTAGATCGACCTGCCTGATCACGATCGTGCCCTCAGCGGGGCCGAAAGGCCAGCCCGCTCAACCGTACATAACCAATAGATGGTCTCTGGGGCGTCTTCCGTTCCATAAAAACGGGCCTGTGTCGGCAAGTTGTCACCCTCCACGCACGGCGGTGCGCCGGGGCACCGCACCGGACCGCACCACGCTCGACCGCTCTTGACACGTGGCGTTCCATGGAAGGCAGCCCCCCAGCTGCGCGCCCAGTCCGCGTCGCCCCACCCGATTCCGTGGAGGTCACGTGTCGATGTACCGCCGTGTTCGACGTTCGCTCGTCCTCGCCACAACGCCTCGCGTTGCTCCTCGGGGTGACCGGCGCCGCGGCGCCGATCGGCCTCGCGAAGAGCCCCACCGCGACCACGGTCCGCGGGATCGACGTCGACGCGACGACGATCCCCCAGCTCCAGGCGCTCATGAACGCCCACAAGCTGACCTCGGTCCAGCTGGTCCAGTTCTACTTCCAGCGCATCAAGAAGCTGAACCCCGAGCTCCACGCGATCATCACCCTCAGCCCGACGGCGATGAAGGACGCCCAGGCCGCCGACAAGGCCCGCCGCAATGGCGACCACCGCCCGCTCCTCGGCATCCCGATCATCGTCAAGGACAACGTCGACACGACCGGCATGCCGACGACCGCCGGGTCGTGGGCGCTCGACGGCAGCACGCCCGGCGACGCGTTCCTCGTCCAGCGCACTCAAGGCGGCCGGCGCCCTGATCATCGCCAAGGCCAACCTCAGCGAGTGGGCGAACTTCAGGTCCGGCCCTTCGTCGAGCGGCTGGAGCGGCGAGGGCGGCCAGGTCAGCATGCCGTACGTCCTCGACCGCAACCCGTGCGGTTCCAGCTCCGGGTCCGGTGTCGTCGCGGCCGCTGACCTGGCGGTCGCCGCCGTCGGCACCGAGACCGACGGCTCGATCGTCTGCCCGGCCGGCGCGAACGGCGTCGTCGGGATCAAGCCGACGCTCGGGCTCTGGAGCCGGGACGGCGTCGTGCCGATCAGCGCCGAGCAGGACACCGCCGGTCCGATCGCCCGCAACGTGACCGACGCGGCGGTGCTCCTCGGCGCCGCGACCGGCGTCGACCCCAACGACGCGGCGACCGCCGCCCAGACCGGCCACGCGTTCACCGACTACACCCAGTTCCTCGACGCTCACGCGCTCGAAGGGGCGCGGATCGGCGTGTGGCGCGCCGGAACGTACGACCCGACGCTGACCGGCCCCGTCGTCGAGCCGATCCTGACCGACGTCATCGACACGCTGGAGGCCCAGGGCGCGACGGTCGTCGACCCGACCGACATCGACCTGTCGGCCGCCTTCGCGAACGAGTTCCCGGCGCTGCTCTGCGAGTTCAAGAGCGACATCGCGTCGTACCTGACCGCGCACACCGCGGCGGGCTTCCCGAAGACCCTGGCCGACCTGATCGCCTTCGACCAGGCCCATCCCGAGCTCGAGGGCCCGTGGAACGACGCGGTCTTCGAGGCGGCCGAGGCGACGAACGGCCGCGACGCCGACTGTGCCGCCCTGCGGGCGGCGACCACCCCGCCGACCCAGGCCGCAATCGACCAGGTCATGGCCGACAACAACCTCGATGCGATCGTCGCGCTGACGAACGGTCCGGCGTGGCCGAATAACGCGAACGCCGACGAGGGCGACCTCAACGGCCACTTCGAGTACTTCGTCGGGTCGTCGACGGCCGCCGCGGTCGCCGGCTACGGCGCGATCACGGTGCCGGCGGCGTATGTCGCCGGGCTCCCGGTCGGGATCACGTTCACCGGCGGCCGTTGGTCCGAGCCGGAGCTGATCGGCCTCGCATACGACTTCGAGCAGGCCACGAAGGTCCGCGTGCCGCCGACGTTCATCCCGACGATCGGCGACGACCTCTTCCCCGGCGCGCCGAACCCGGCGGCGACCCCGGCTCAGGTGAAGCGCCAGCAGGCCGTCCCGCAGCGCCATCACGACCGGGTCGTGCGGATGCGGTAAGCATTTGCTCCTTGCTCGCCACCGAGCCCCGGCCGCAGTGCCGGGGCTTGGTTCTGCCGTCGTCGCCGTCGCTCGTCCGACTTGTGGCCTCGTCGACCCGCGCGCTGACGATTGGTCACACGTGCGGGGTATCGACCTCGGGCAGGCCCAGGCGGACGCCGATCGTCGCCGCCTCGGTCCGCGTCGAAACGCCGAGCTTGTCGAGGATGTGCGAGACGTGGACGCTGGCGGTCTTGCTGCTGATGAACAACCGATCCGCGATGTTCTGGTTCGATAGTCCGGACGCAACGAGCGTGAGCACCTCGATCTCACGGTCGCTCAGCCCGCGCTTGTGGAGGGCGACGCTGCCCGGCGCGGGTGGCTGGTCGGAGGTGGCGATCGCCTCGTCCGTCGGCGCGACCGTGCGCCTCGACCCGGAGATCGATCCGGGCCCGCCGGGCGAGGCCCTCGAATCGGCTGGCCAGAGGCCCGGCACCGATCTCCACCGCGACTGCGTGGGCGGCCGACATGACCTCCGTGATCTCGTCGCGCGGCGCGCGGGCCGCGAGCATCGCCTCCGCCTGGCGATAACGGGCGCCGAGGCCGCGAGGCGAGCGGGGCGGAAACGCCTCTGCCGCGGCCACCCAGAGGGCTGGATCGTCGCGGCCCTCGATCCGCGCGAGGTGGCCGGCGATCAAGGCCTCGTCGCCACGGTGCCGGCCGGTGTCCCGAACGCCTTCGGCATCGCGTTGACGTCGCACGTCATCCACGAACCCGAGTAGCGTTCCGGCATCGGTGCGCGGCACCCTCGACCTGTCCCAGGTCGCCCGCCGCACGCGCAGCCTCGACCTGAGCTGCCGTCGCGTCGAGCCCGATCTCGACGAGCTGCCAGATCCCTTCGCACATGTCCGAGAACGTGGGTATCGCCGCGACCCGAGGCGCCGTGGTGTCTACGATCACACGGACATCGTCGAGTCGCCCCTCGGCGCGCGCCAGCTCCGCCCGTACGACCGCAAGGTAGCCGCGACCGTTGTCTTCCTCGACCGACGCTCCCGGCATCCGGGCCGCCTCCAAGTGGCTCGCCGCAGCGCTATTCAACCCACGGGCGATGGAAACCTGCGCCGCGAGCGTATGGAGGACAAGGGCACTTCGATCGGCGGGCACATCGAGCAGCGCCTCCTCGACGATCGCGGCACTCTCGCTGAGCCGTCCGAGGTTAAGGAGGGCCCGACCTTCTGTATCCGACGCCCATGAGCCGCCAGAACGCGACAAGCCCGCCTGCTCACCGTGGATGCGTGCCGCCCGCGCCGCATCGATCGCCATCTCGTACTGCCCGACGGCCATGTGCGCCTGGTACATGATGCTGAGTGCGAAGAATTCCGTCTCGGCGTCGCCGGCGTTCGAGGCGAAGTCGCGGGCGCGGATTGCCTCGTCGATGGCCCCCTCGATTTCCCGCGACTCGTAAAGAGATCCAGGCGATCAGCCCGTGAGCGTCGCCCATCAACTCAGGGTCGTCGGTTCCGTCCGCGAACCGCACGGCATCGAGCGCGGCCGCGGTCGCAGCCGCTCGGTCGCCCTGCCAGCGCAAGGTCTGCACCCTGTAATCCAGCACGATCAGCTGTTCGAGGAGGGGTAGCCCTTCCACCTCGATATCGCTGAGGAGCTGTTCATATGGCGTTGCCTCCCCAAACCGCCCGATGTCGTCCAGGGCGCGGGCGACTTCGTCGAGTGCCCGCACGCGAAGAACCCTGTCTCCAGTCTCGCCGAGCTCCTCGAGGGCACGACGCCCCAACGCGACAGTCTTCTCCGGCTCCCCGGCATTCCACGCGACGTGGCTCGCTCGCACGAGGACCTCGGCGAGGCTGAGGCCGACGGGGGGTTCCGATCCCTTGCCCCACAGGTCGAGCACGCGTTCGTAGTGTTCGAGGCCCTCGGCGTACGCCAGCTGACGCACCGCACCGTCACCAGCCACGAGCGACGCGGCGAGGGCTCGGTCATCGATCCTTCGCCTCCAACCAGTGGTGGGCGAGCTGAGGCGCGAGCTCCGGATCGTCGGGCAGATCGCGACCTTCCAGTTCCAGCGCCTCCGCGACGGCGGCGTGCAGCCGCTGCCGCTCGCCTGGGAGTGCGTCCTCGTAGATCGCCTCCCGGAGGAGCGCGTGCCGAAATCGGTAGCGCTGGCCGACGTGCTCCGGTTCGAGGATGTTCGCCGCGACCGTTTCGCGGAGCGCGTCTCCGAGCTGATCATCGGGGAGGGCCGTTGCCGAGCGCAGAACGTGATAGGAAACCGTCCGTCCGGCTACGGAGGCGACGCGAAGTGCGAGCCGGGTGTCGCGCGAGAGGCCCTCGGTCCGAGACAGTAGCGCGGCGCCGATCGAGGACGGCAGCTCGAGGCCTTGGCTCGCCGGTCGCGACCAGCTCCTCGGCGAACAGCGCGTTGCCCTCGGACCGGGCGTTGATCGCGGCCAGCAATCGGTCGGTCGGCGGTTCGCCAAGGATGCCGTGGAGCTGTTCTCTGAGCTCAGCCGTGTCGAACGGTCGAAGGCTGATCCTGGTCACTGCCGGATCGCGGTCGAGCTGCCGGAGCACGGACGCGATGGGGTGATCGCGTCCGGCTTCCTCCGTCCGGAACGTCGCGATGACCAAGAGGCCCGCGGAGGTGGTGTTCGCCACCAGGTATTGGAGGAACGCGCGCGTCGACGGATCCGCCCAGTGGATGTCCTCGAGCTCAAACACGAGTGGCTCTGCGGAGGACGCTCGATCGAGCACACCGACGAGGCGATCGAACAGCCGGGTCTGGGCCATCGGCCCTGACCGCAGACCAACGTCTTGCGCCTCACCCGCGTCGAGGAGCTCGGGGATCACGCGGGCCAGCGTCGATCGGTCGGATCCAACGAGCTCCTGAACAGCGGTTGGTTCAAGCTGTTGGAACAGGTGCGCGCAGCGCCTGGACGATTGCAACGTAGGCGGGGCCACTCTCGCCGAGGTCGAGGCACGCACCAAGCGCCACTCGAACGCCTCGATCCCGAGCGCGTTGGTTCCACGTCGACAGCAGCCGAGTCTTGCCCACCCCGGCGTCGCCGCCGATCAGGACCGTCGTAGACGTTCCACTTGTCGCCGTCTCGAGCGCTTTGTCGAGCGCGGCCAGCTCGTCAGCACGACCGACGAAGACGGGACTGGCGACGCGGACCACGCGCCGATCATAGGCCTGCGGTATCGCATCGCAGCGGCTAAGGCCAGGACCGTCGTCGACGCCCCTTCGGTTTCTTGTGTGCCGTTGAAAAAATGAGGGTGTCCGCGCGTCCTTTGGATATGCGACGGGGCTGACTCCCGTCGGGCAGGCAGGTCGCCTTCGTGGATCTCGAGCTGATCAGACGGGCACAACGCGGCGATACCGAGGCGTACGAGGAGCTCGCCCGCCACGTCGCCCCGCGGCTGTTCCGCGTCGCCTTCCGCATCGCCCGCGACGCCGACGCGGCCCAGGACGCGATGCAGCAGGCGCTGATCGCGATGTGGCGCGGCCTGCCGTCCCTCCACGACGTCGAGGCGTTCGAGGCATGGACCTGGCGCCTGATCACGAACGCCGCGACGACCGAGCTTCGCCGCAGCCACGGCCGGGCCGGCTCGATCCGCCTGCTCCGACTCGACGACGACGCCGAGGAGGAGCTGCGGGCTCCCGTCGAGCCGACTCGCGCCGTCGGCGAGCGCGATGAGCTCGAGCGGGCGTTCGCTCGGCTCACGCCCGAGCAGCGCGCGGTCGTCGTCCTCCGCTACTACGTCGGCCTGTCGCTCGACGAGATCGCCGACGCCCTCCGGATCCCGTACGGCACGGCCGCATCCCGGATGCACTACGGGATGCGCGCGCTCCGTGCCGCGATCGAGGCAGCGGACGCCGCTGCGGCCGAGGTGCATTCCGCATGACCACTGACATCGAGGTCGAGCGCCACGTCGCCGACTGGCTCGAGGAGGGCCCCCTCGAGCCGGCCGGCTGGGCGATCGACGACGCCATCCGGACGGCCGTCGCAACCCCGCGCGGCCGGAACCGGACCTACGGGAGTCGCACGATGCGCTGGATCTGGGCCGCCGCGGCCGTCGTGGCCGCTGTCATCGCCGTCGCCGTCATCCGCCCGTTCTCGACGACGGGACCGGGCTCCGTCTCGTCGGCATCGCCGCCGCCATCGGTGGCGCCGTCGCCATCGGTGGCGCCCTCACCCTCGGCCACTGCTGAGCCCGCGCTGATCGGCTCCTGGATCGCGAGGGTCCCGGACAACGCGGTCGGCGTGCTGCCCGGCCACTGGACGCTGACCTTCAACTCCGCGGAGCTGCTGTACCGCAACCCGGGCGGCGCATCGTTCGGCCAGCGGGTCACGTACGACGGGGCCGAGTTCACCCTCGTCGCCGACGACTGCCCCAGTGGGACCGGACCGGGGCACTACCGCTGGACCGTCGCCGGGACCACGCTCAGCCTCACGCTGATCTCTGACCCGAGCACGTGCCGCTCGACGATCCTCGGGTCCTCGCCGTTCGAACGCGCCCAACCCTGAACCGACACGGCCGGAGTCCGTAGACTCTGGCCGTGCCCCGCTACGTCCCCGAGGACTCGCTCAAGTCCCCGCGGTTCACCGGTCCGGCGACCTTCGCCCGATTGCCGTACGTCCGGTCGCTCGAGGACGTCGACGTCGCCCTCGTCGGGGTGCCGTTCGACACCGGCGTGACGTACCGCGTCGGCGGCCGGTTCGGGCCGAACGCGGTCCGCCAGGCGTCGGTCATGCTCCGGCCGTTCAACCCGAACCTCGACGTAAAGCCGTTCGAGGTCCTGTCGTGCGTCGACTTCGGCGACATCGCGATCGTGCCCGGCTTCACGGAGCGGTCCTACGCGGCGATCGAGGAGGCCGTCGCGCCGATCGTCGAGGCCGGCGTCGTCCCGATCCTCGTCGGCGGCGATCACGCCTGCACGCTCCCCCACCTCCGCGCCACGCGGTCGCGCGGCCCGGTCGCGGTCATCGACTTCGATTCGCACACCGACGCCTGGGATTCGTACTTCGGCGAGAAGTACAACCACGGGACGTGGATGCGGCGGGCGATCGAGGAGGGGCTGGTCGACGTCGGGCACTCGATCGAGGTGGGGCTGCGCGGGTCCCTCTACGACAGCGGGGACTGGACGGGGCTCCGGTCGGAGCTTGGGCTCGAATACCTCACGACGGAGGACGTGTTCCGGCTGGGGCCGGCCGCGGTCGCCGCGACGATCCGGGAGCGGGTCGGCGACAGGCCTGCGTTCATCAGCTTCGACATCGACGTCGTCGACCCGGCCTATGCGCCCGGAACCGGCACGCCCGAGGCCGGCGGGCCGTCGGCCCGGGACATGCTGGCGATCGTGCGCGGGCTGACGGGCATCGACTTCGTCGGGTTCGACGTCGTCGAGGTCATCCCGGCGTACGACCCCGCGGGCCAGACCGCGACGCTGGCGGCGAACCTGGCGTACGAGATGCTGTCGCTCGTCGCGCTGCGGCGGCGAGACGGGGGCGGGCGATGAGCGTTGACTGGCGGTCGCCGCTCCCGGCCGGCTTCAGCTGGCCGTCCGGGTATCGCGCGGCCGCCTGCTTCACGTTCGACGTCGACGCCGAGAGCCCGATCCTCTGGGAGTACCCGGAGGCGGCCGATCACCTCGACGTCATGACCCACCAGGCGTACGGCGCCCGGGCCGGGATCCCGCGGATCCTCCGGGTCCTGGACCGGCTCGGCGTCCGGGCGACGTTCTTCGTCCCGGGCTACAGCGCCGAGCGCGCCCCGGGGATCTGCCGCGCGATCCGCGACGCCGGCCACGAGATCGCCCACCACGGTTATCTCCACGAAGGCGCCCACGGAGCCGATGCGGCCGAGCAGGAGCGCCGGCTCCTCCGCGGCCTCGCGGCGCTCGACGAGGTCCTCGGCGTCCGCCCGACCGGCTACCGCGCCCCGAACTGGGAGCTGACCTACGAGACGCCGGCGATCCTCGCCCGACACGGGTTCACCTACGACTCAGGGTTGATGGACGCCGACCACCCCTACGTCCTCGCCACGTCGCCGGACGCCGGCGCTCCGACGATCGTCGAACTGCCGGCCCACTGGTCGCTCGACGACTGGGAGCCCTACAACTACCTGCCCGGGATCACCGGCTCGGGCGTGATCGCCTCCCCGGCCGACGTCCTGGCCCGCTGGACGCTCGAGCTCGAGGCGCTCGTCGCCGAAGGCGGGCTGTTCATGCTGACGAACCACCCGTTCGTCTCGGGCCGCGCCTCACGCGCCGCCGCGCTCGAGACGCTGATCGCCCGGGCCCAGCAGATCGACGGCGTCTGGATCGCGACGGCCCAGGAGATCGCCGCCCACACAGCGACACTCAACCTCGCCCCGGTCGTCCACCGCAAGCCCGAGCTCCCCTTCGCCCCGGCAAACTAGCCACATTCCTGCGAAGCGACGGTTAGCAGCAATCGAGGCGGCCACTCGGTCGGTCGAGCCACGCGCCACGCTCAGCTCACCCGATCCGCGGCCCGACGAACCCTGCGAACGGGGCTGAGACCGCGCCCAACCGTCGCTCGGCTGGAATCTGGCCAGAAGGAGAGCGCCCGGACCGATCGATCCGGCCGCCGCAGCCAAGCGGCGATCACCCGACCGTCCACCGGGAATGCGGCGCGGAGCATCGCGCTGTGCGCCTGGATGCGACGCCTGTTCGTGTGGCCGCTCGCGACGATGACCCAGATCGAGACCGAAGGCCGCGGATCCCGTGGGCCGATCCAGCCGCGATCTATGGCGATCCGGATGGCGTGGCGTCCTTTGCGATCGACGGTCCCGACGAGCTCGTTAACGTCCGCGATGTCGGTCTTGAGCTCGATCACCAGAAGCGCACGCAGCTTCGGATGCCAGGCGAGGATGTCGATGATCCCGCGCTCGCCGTAGACCGCGAACGACACCTCGGGTTGCAGAACCCACTCCGGGAGCTGCTCGGCGAAGTGGCGGGCGACCAGCTCGTGAAGCTCGGAGTGCCGCGCATTCAGCAGACGATCGAGATCGCCGGCGCGCCACCGAGCCGTGATGTCGATCCGGATCTCGAGCGCTGTCGCGACAGCCCGAATCGACCCGACCGTCATCTCGTCGAGATGGCCTCGCTCCATGCGCGAGATGAGCGAGTCGGACACGCCGGCGCGTGCCGCGACATCGATCTGTCGCAGCCTCTTGCGAACGCGCACCGAGCGGAGCGCACTTCCAAGACGCAGGTCGTCCATGAGCCCCGAGTCTCTCTCACGGCGCTCACCTGCGACTTATCCGCGTCTCAACGTGGCCAGATTCCAGCGGCGCGACGCTTGGCGGCGAAAATGCGACGCCCGCCGGCGTGGAACCGTGTTCTTAGCCGAGATGTTGCCTCCCACGGCTAACAGGAGGCGCGAACTCGGCCATGTGAGCGATCAAGCGCCGCTAAGCGTCGTCCGGCTGGAATCTGGACAGCGAGGGCTACGCGGCCGGCTGCTCCACCGGCTCGTCGGGCGTTTCCTTCGGTGCCGCGATCCGTGAGCCGACGAGGAACACGGCGTACGCGACGATGAAGCCGACGAGGTACGCCAGGTCGGCGTAGTGCAGGTTGTTCGCCGCGATCGTGTTGATCGGCAGCCCGGTGTTCGCCGCGATCTCGCCGCCCAGCGTCGAGGTCTGGAACGGCAGCGACACGATGAACCCGATGATCGCCGCCGCCAGCCCCAGCAACCCGCTCGGCAGCCCGGAGTAGTTCACGAGCCGGCCGACGTCGGCCCGCCCGCCCCGCATCCGCCAGTCGGCCAGGACGACCGCGGCCCACGGCGCGATCCAGTACGAGAGGAACAGCAGGATGTTCTCGATCTTGCCGACCAGGTTCTCGGAGTTGAGCCAGAGCGTCACGAGGAAGCCCAGGACGGCGACGATCAGCGCCGACACGATTCGCGGCACGCGGATCCCGGCTGCCTGGAGCGAGAGCGAGCCCGTGTAGTCGTTCATCGCGTTGACCGCGACGGTCCCGATCCCGATCGCCAGCATCGCCAGCGCAGCGAACGGCGTCCCCGACAGCAGCGTGTTGATCGTGTCGACTGCGCCGCCCTCGGTGGCCTTGTCGGCGACCAGCAGGCCCAGCACTTCCAGCCAGCCGGCGCCCAGCGACAGCCCGAGGACCGTCCACCAGAAGACCCGGCGCCCGTCGCTCGCGACCGGGAGGTAGCGGGTGTAGTCGGAGGCGTACAGCGCCCAGGCCAGCACGAACGAGGCGATGATCGTCGAGAAGAGGATGAACGAGCCCAGCTGGTCGAGGCCCGAGACCTGGTCGGTCAGGCCGATGCCGGTTCCCGCCTGGCCCGCGATCGCGATCGTCAGGACCACGAACATCGCGCCGAGGACGAGCGCCATGTACTTCTCGAACGTTTGGATCGCCTCGTAGCCGAGGATCCCGAGGATCGCCTGGAACACGACGATGATGATCAGCGCGATCACGAAGTTCAGGCCGGTCAGGATCGAGATCGCCGCCGCGCCGAACACGGAGTTGATCCCGTCCCAGCCGATGCAGCTGAGCCAGTTCAGCAGGCCCGGCACGACGATCGACTTGCCGTACGCCAGCCGAGCCAGCGGCATCTGGGCCATGCCGGTCTTGGGGCCCATCGTCGCCAGCAGCCCGACGAGCACAGACCCGACGACATTCCCGACGACGATCGCCGCGAGCGCCGTCCAGAATCCCAGCCCGATGAACGAGGCCGCGGCCAGCGTTCCAAGGAAGAACGCGGCGGGCACGAGGTTCGGCGTGAACCACACCGTGAAGACCCGCGCCACCGATCCATACCGCGCCGATTCGGGGATCGGGTCCATCCCGTGTCCCTCGATCGACAGGTCTCCCTCCCGCGAGGGCATGCCCTGCCCAGTGAGAAGTCCGGCCGTCATCGATCCGCTCCTTCCTCGGTCCATGCGCGGTTGGGCCCCGCGCCGGCCATCTGGGGGGTCGACCCGTCGGGTCCACTGATGCCACCGCCGGCACCGACCGGGTCGCTCCCCACGCCACTCCGTCGGAACGTCACGGGCTGGGGGCTCCCGTCGACGTGCACGACGCTCCGTGCCGGTTCGGTCTCGGCGACGACCCGGCCATTGCGGACGACCAGTCGCGCCGCCGGTCGGAGGCGAATTGCCTCGGCCTCGTCGGCGCAATCGAAGACCACGAAGTTCGCCGGCTTGCCCTCGGCGATGCCGTACGGCACCTCGGCGGCGCGGGCCGGGTTCGTCGTGACCATCTCGTAGGCTCGGAAGAGCTCCGCCCGGCCCGTCATCTGGGCGACGTGGACGAGCATCGACAGCGCGTCGAGCATCGAGCCGCGGCCCAGCGGGTACCACGGATCCATGATCGAATCGTGGCCGCAGGCGACGTTCACGCCGGCCGCGTCGAGCTCCTTGACCCGGGTCATCCCGCGGCGCTTGGGGTAGGTGTCGAAGCGGCCCTGGAGGACGATGTTGTCGAGCGGGTTCGCGACGATCGTCACGCCGGCCCGCTTCAGGATCTGGAGCAGCTTGAAGGCGTAGGCGTCGTTGTAGGAGCCCATCGCGGTCGTGTGACCGGCGACGACGCGGCCCTGCATCCCGTCGCGCATCGTCCGCGCGGCGACGACCTCGAGGAAGCGGGACTGCTCGTCGTCGGTCTCGTCGCAGTGGAGGTCGATCGGCTTGCCGGTCTCCCGGGCGAGGTCGAACAGGAAGTTGACCTCCTCGACGCCGTCCTCGCGGGTCCACTCGTAGTGGGGGATGCCGCCGATGACGTCGCAGCCGAGGGCCATCGCCTCGCGCATCAGCTCCTTGCCGTTCGGGAAGCTGAGGATCCCGTCCTGCGGGAAGGCGATCAGGCGGAGGTCGACGAGGTCCCGCATCTCCTCGCGCAGCTCGATCAGGGCCCGGAGCGCCGTCAGCGAGGGGTCGCAGACGTCGACGTGGGAGCGGATCAGCCCGGTCCCCTGGGCGACCTCCCAGAGGATCGCCTCGCGGGCCCTCGACTTCACGTCGTCGCGGGTCAGGAACGGCTTGCGCTCGGCCCAGGTGAGGATGCCCTCGATGAGCGTCCCGCTCTCGTTGTGGCGCGGCTCGCCGACGGTGAGGACCGCGTCCATGTGGACGTGCGGGTCGACGAGCGGCGGGCTCAGGAACTGGCCCTGGGCGTCGAACTCGCGGGTTTCGCCGTCGGCGTCGGCGCGGAGCTCGCCGGCCGGGCGGATCGCCGCGATCGTGTCGCCGTCGACGAGGAGGTCGGAGGCGTCGGGGGGACGACCGAACGTGGGATGGACGCGCGCGTTGCGGACGATCAGGCCCGTCGTCGCCACCTGCCTGCTGCTCGGAGTGGCCCCGCAGCAGTGTGGCGCGGCGCCGAGCGGCGAGTCAAGACTCGCGTTTCAGCAGATCGTCGGGTCGATCAGGCGGAAGTAGACGGCAGCCCCAGGGCCCGATACGCCATCAGCGCGACCGACAGCCGCGGCCGGCTCTCGCCGTCGATCGGGCGGCCCAGTAGCTCCTCGATCCGCTCGAGCCGATACGCGACCGTCCGCGGCGCGAGGTGCAGCCGGCGCGCGGCTTCGCGCATGTTCTCGCCGGCCTCGAAATAGACCCGGAGCGTTTCGACGAACTCGCCGCCCATCCGCGCCTCGGCGAGGAGCGGGCCCAGCTCGCGCTGGACGATCTTCTCGAGGAGCGACTCGTCGAGCAGCAGCAACCGCTCGACCGCGAGGTCATCCGCGTCGTCGATCCAACCGATGCGGATCATCCGGTCGGCCGCCTGGAGCGTCCCGATCAGCCCGGCGAGGGCGTGGGACAGGCCGTCGACGCCGTCGATCGGCGCGCTGCCGACCGCGACCCAGCCTGGCACGAGCTCGTCGAGCGCGGCCCGCAGCCGAGTCGCGCCGGGCCAGTCGGCACGGGCCAGGACGACGATCCGCCGACCGCGGCCAATGACCTGAGGTAGCGCCAGCAGCGAGGCAGTGCCCCGACCGACGTCCGACGACGAAGGCGCGTCGACGCGAGCCGCGATGCGGTCGGCCAGCGCGTGCGACTCGTCGTCGGGCAGGGTCGCCGGCAGCGAGACTGCGATCAGCCGGTAGGACCCGACCGGATCGAGGCCGTAGCGCGTCGCCAGCCGCCGCAGCCGGGCCGAGGTCGGCGCGTCGTGGGCGATGCTCGTCAGCAGCTCCTCGAGGAACGCCCGCCGGGCAGTCGCGTCGCGGGCGACGACCGCCCGATCCGTTCCCAGGTAGCCCTCGGCGATCGCGAGCGCCCCGACGTCGGCGCCGTAAAGCAGCCGTGTCCCCAGGTCGGCGAGCGCGCCGGGCTCCGGGTCGAGCTCCCGCGCAAGCGTCCAGATCGCCGGCAGGGTCGACATGAACCGATCGATCAAGCGCTCGGTCGGGATCCCCTTCTCCGCCGCCGCCGCCGCTCGCCCGATGAGCTCGATCCGGGCCAGGTCGATCGCGGCCGTCCGTTGCTCGCGTGTCGCAAGCAACCGGAGCGCGAGCTCGACATCGCTACGTACGTCGTCGGGCCCCTCGCCGACGTCCTCCGACACGAGCAGGCACAGCCGATCGACGTCGCGCGCGACCGCGTCGATGAGCTCCGTCCGAGTGGCGATCCGCGTGGCCATGCCTCGCGCACCGTAGAACCGTTGCTGCAAGTGCGCAACCCAGGATCGTCGAGTTTGCCGCAATCGGGCATCGATCCGGCGGCCGTCCGGACGGAGTATGGACACCGTCCAGTACTCCACGAGATCTCCAGCCCGGCAAAGGGAACGACATGCACGACATGAGCACTCGGATGACCCGCGAAGAGCTCGCGGCGCTCCGCGACCTCCGCGCCGGCACGATGCTCCGCCTCGAGGCCGACCGGATCCACCGCGAGTTCGTGACGGGGACGCTCGATCAGGCCACGGCCCTCGTCGTCGAGCGGGCCGTCGCCGACCTGGGCCGTCTCGGCGAAGAGATCGCCCGCGAGAAGGCGGCCCGGATCGTCGAGAAGAGCGTCAGCCGACTCGCCGACGCACTCGACGCGGATGACCACATCCAGGGCCGACGCGAGATCGACCAAGCGTCTCCGGTGATGGTCGGGATGGCGATCCTGGCCGGCTGGGACCTCGGTGCGCTCAACCCCTTCTGACCACAGCATTTCCCGCGGGCGCGGACCGGCACCGCGCCCGACTCCTCGACGGGGCAGTCACCTCCTGCTGCGGACCGTCGAATCCTCTGCCCCGACTCGCTCCCCATGGGCGAGTCGGGGCCTTTCACCTCTGACGCCAGGCGGCCTAGTTGCGGACCGACCCCGTGTACAGGTCGATGATCCCGCCGTCCACGTAGGTGCCGACGAGGCTGCCGCCACCGCTCAGGTTCGCGTAGTCACCCGTCCCACCGGCCACCGACCACCCGCCCTGGTCCGTTGGCGACCCGAAGACGGTCGCAGCGTTGACGTTGATCGTGAAGGTCCCCGTCCCGTCGCCGCAGGTCAGCTCCTTCGTGAGATGGAACGAGCCGGCTCGGCTGTTGGCGCTTCCACCGAAATGGTCGAAGTCCGTCGTCGCCGTGCCCCAGGGACACAGAGCTCCGCCCGTCGTCGTGAAGGTCTCGACCGCGAGGGAGTTGATCGTGATCGTGACGCGTGTCCCGCCTGCCGCGGCCGCTGGGCTGATCGCGAGCAGCGCCAACAGCGCCCCCACGGCCAGCGCGCCAATCCGTTGCCGAGTCATGCTCACCCTCCTGCACTCCCCCGGCTCGGTTTGCCCCCATTAGATAGGGGCTCAAACAACGCGCAGCGTTCAATCCAGGACTCGTCTCCAGGGTCATGGGTGGTGCTCGAACGCACCGGCCAGACGCTGTCGGCCTTGAAGACTGCGCCGCGGACGCGGCATTGTCGCGCCTCGACCGCGGGGGACATACGATGTCGCGCACACGCCGGGGGAGAGGTGCGTGACGTCCTGAAGAATTGTCAGGTAGGGGGCACATGACCCGGGCCGGCCGGAATCATCGCGCCAGCTCCGCACTCGCCGCCTCGATCGTTGCCGTCGCACTGTTCGCATCAGCGCTCGTCCCGAGCGCCCTCGCGATCGGGGCCGACAAGGCCGAGGTCGTCCTCGTCCTCGACTTCTCGGGCTCGATCCTCGACGACGCCACGACCCGCAACCAGTTCGGTGACGCGCTCGAGCGGATCGCCGACCGGGTCGACGAGACCTCGCGCGACCTCATCGCCGGCGACACGACGCTCTCGATCGTCCAGTTCGCGTCGACAGGCCGCCGACGTCCCCGGCTGCGACGAGATCAAGCGCTCGGCAGCCCGTCGGCCGTCCAAGCGCTTCTCCGGACTGCCTGCGGACCGTCGCGGCCGAGTACAAGAAGGGCCGCAGACGCCGCGCTGACCAAGTCGATCGGCCGCGACACGAACTACGTCGCGGCGATGGAGGCTGCCGCCACCCACCTGCCGGCCGACGCGACCCGGCCCACGATGATCCTCTTCACCGACGGCAAGCACGACGTCCCCGGCGTGCCGGCGAGCCAGGTCCAGCCCGCCCGCGACCGGCTCTTCGGCAGCCGGACGCCGTTCGCGCTGCTGCCGGTCGGGATGGGCCTCAAGGCCGCCGAGCGACCGACGCTCGAGGCGGGTCTCGCGTCGCTCAAGACGATCAACGACATGCCGCCCTGCTCGACCGGCGCGACGATGACGTGGCCCGACGTCCCGTCTTCCAGACGCCCGAGGACGCCGGCAACGCCGTCGCGCTCGCCCTCCAGAACGCGACGTGCACGTTCACCGCCGTCGCCGGTCGCGACGCCGCCGGCGCTGACCAACGCCGTCGAGAACATCAACCTCGCCCCGCTCGACGGCGCCGCTGCCGTCGACTGGGACCCGCCGACGACCCCGGCCCTCGACCCGATCGTCAACTACCGCGTTCGCTGCACCGCCGACGGCGGCGGCGACCCCGTCGCGACGACCCAGCCCGCCTCGCCCGACAACTCGACCGTCGTCAAGGGGCTGACGAACGGGACCGCCTACACCTGCGAAGTCGCCGCCGACACCGCGACGAAGCAAGGCGACTGGACGAAGTCCGACGACACCGTGACGCCGGCGCCGGTCCCGTCGGCCCCGTCGAAGCCCAGCGTCGACGGCCGCCGACCGGGCGATCAGGATCGACACCGCGCTCGGTAGCGGGCCAGCCGCAGCGGCCCTCCGCTACGAGTGCTCGTCGGACGGCGGCAAGACGTTCCCGTCGACCGCGGACGTCCAGATCTCGGCCGGCACGAAGGCCCAGATCGGCGGGCTGAAGAACGGCACCGCCTACGTCTGCCGGGCGACCGCCACGAACGACATCGGCACGGGCGCAGCCTCGCCGCTCTCCAACTCGGTGACGCCGTGCGACGGCTTCATCGAGTGCAACGGGCTGGTGCTGCCGATCGCCGCCGGGCTCGGCGCCGTGATCGCCATCGCCCTGCTGTTGGGTTTCTTCGTCCTCGGCCGGAACCGGACCGGCAACTACGTGGTCGCGGTGGTCGACACGGTCCACAGCGCGAACCTGGGCGGCGGCTCGGACCTGGGCCTGGCGCTCCTCGGCGGGCCGTACGCGCGGCAGCTCGAAGGAATCTCGGCGGCGAAGGGCAAGAACGCCGACGTCCGGATTCACAAGCTCCGCGGCGACAAGTTCCGCGTGACCGACAAGCGCGGCAACCAGGAAGTCCACTCAGGCGAGCCGGTCGTCGTCGAGAGCCGCAACGGCGTCCGCCACGAGCTGGTGCTGCGGGCGTTCGAGGGCCGGGCGGCGTCGGGAGTGACCGTTCGGCGCTAGCCCGGCAGGGTCATCCCCGGCGGCAGCTCCGTGATCGAGAGAACGTTGTCCTCGGAGTCCTTGAACCATGCGGCGGCTCCGCCGGCCGGGTCGCGGGCAACGCCGTTCACCGTTGAGGGACCCTGGTCGCCCATGTCGAAGTCCTCGAAGACGACACCCTTGGCCCGGAGGCCGGCCACTGCCTCGTCGATGTTCGGCACTGGCCAGCCGCCGAGCGTGTGCTTGCCAGTGCCGGCGGACGGCGTCTGGTAGATCAGCCACAGGACGCCGCCGGTCCGGTAAAGCTGACCGCTGACCCCCAGGTCCATGATCGGCTTCAGGCCCAGCTTCTCCTCATACCAGCGCATCGCCCGATCAAGATCCTTGGCGGGCAGGGTCGCGACGAGCGGCGCATCCGCAACTTGCATCGGCAGGCCTCCTTCCAGACCGAGTATCCGCCCAAGGCGTCTCGAGAGCGTGGCGCTCCTCTTGACAGGCAACTTAGTAAGCACTAAGTTAGCCGCCATGGCAACCACCCTTCGCTCGCCGGGCACCACTCGCGGACCGCGGATGACGGCCGACGAGCGGCGCGACGCGATCGTCGCCGCGGCGACCGAGGAGTTCGCGATCGGCGGCCTCGTCGGCGCCTCGACGGAGGCGATCGCGCGCCAGGTAGGCGTCTCGCAGCCGTACGTGTTCCAGCTGTTCGGGACGAAGAAGGACCTGTTCATCGCGGTCGTCCGGAGCTGCTTCGCGAGGGTCACGCTCGCGTTCGAGGCCGCGGCACGCAACTGGCGGCCCGGCGACCTCGAGTGCGACTCGCGGCTGGCGGCCATGGGCGAGACGTACAAGCGCCTACTCGCAGACCGGACGCTGCTCCTGGTCCAGCTCCAGGCTTACGCCGCGTGCTCGGATCCCGACGTCCGGACCGTCGTCCGCGAAGAGTGGGGACTCCTCTACCGCCGCGTCATGGAAGCGTCCGGCGCGTCACGCGAGGAGCTCCACCAGTTCTTCGCGGAGGGAATGCTCCTGAACCTGGGCGCCGCCACGGGCCTGCCCGGAGAGGCGAAGGATTGGTCGCTCGAGATGTTCGAGGGGGGTGCCTGATGTCCGGCGAAACCGACCAACCCCCTTTTTTCGAATCGGGACTTAGCAAGCGCTAACAAACCAAGGAGAGCCAGCGATGCCCCAGCAGACTCGCGTCCTGTGGACCTTCACGATCAGCTCGATCGCGCTCTTCATGGCCGCCCTCGACAACCTCGTCGTCACGACCGCCCTGCCGGTGATCCGGAAGAGCTTCAACGCGAGCCTGTCCGAGCTCGAGTGGATCGTCAACGCCTACACCCTGACCTTCGCCGTCCTGCTCCTCACCGGCGCCGCGCTCGGCGACCGGTTCGGCCGGAAGCGGGTCTTCATCATCGGCCTCGCGATCTTCACCGCCGGCTCGGCGATCGCCGCGCTCTCCACGGAGGTCACGCAGCTCATCGTCGCCCGGGCCATCCAGGGCGTCGGCGGGGCGATCATCACGCCGCTCAGCCTGACGATCCTGTCGGCGGCGGTGCCGCGTGAGCGACGCGCGCTCGCGCTGGGCGCGTGGGGCGGGATCGCCGGCCTCGCGATCGCGATCGGGCCGCTCGTCGGCGGGGCGATCGCCGAGGGCCTCGCCTGGCAGTGGATCTTCTGGCTCAACGTCCCGATCGGCCTCATTGCGATCCCGATGGCCTCCGCCCGCCTGAACGAGTCGTACGGTCCGTCGACCAAGCTCGACCTGCCCGGCCTGGGGCTCGCCAGCGTCGGCCTGCTCGCCGTCGTGTGGGGCCTGATCCGGGCGAACGAGCTGGGCTGGACCTCGCCCACGATCGTCGGCTCGTTCGTCGTCGGCGCCATCCTCCTGATCGGCTTCGTCGCGTGGGAGGCCCGGACCGCCGAGCCGATGCTGCCCCTCCGCCTCTTCCGCTCGCGGACGTTCTCCGCCGCGAACATCGTCTCGATGCTGATGTACTTCGGGATGTTCGGGTCGATCTTCCTGCTGGCCCAGTTCTTCCAGGTCGTCCAGGGCTACAGCCCCATCCAGGCCGGTCTGCGGACCCTGCCGTGGACGATCATGCCGATCTTCGTGGCACCGACCGCAGGACTCCTCTCGTCCAGGACCGGGACGCGGCCGCTGATCTTCCTCGGCATGGCGATGATGTCGGTCGCCCTGGCCTGGCTGTCGGTGGTCACGACTCCGACCGTCGACTACATCGTCATCGTCCCGGCGTTCATCGTCGCGGGCATCGGGATGGGCCTGTTCTTCGCCCCGATCGCCAACGTCGTCCTCTCGGCCGTGCGGCGCGAGGAGGAGGGCAAGGCGTCCGGCGCGAACAACGCGATCCGGGAGCTGGGCGGCGTCTTCGGCGTCGCGGTCCTCGCGTCCGTGTTCTCCGCGAATGGCTCGTACGCGACCGGCCAGTCCTTCGTCGACGGCCTCATCCCGGCGATGCAGATCGGTGCCGTGGTCGTCGGCCTCGGGGCGGTCGCGGCGCTGGCGCTGGGCGGCCGGCCGCGCGCCGTCGAGGCGACGGTCGACGAGGTGGCGCCGGAGTTCGAGGGCGCGGCCGCGTAGCGTTCGCTTGCTCCTCAGCCCCGAAGCCCCGGTCGATCGGCCGGGGCTTCGTCGCGATCAGAGGCCCAGCTCGTCGGCCCTTCGCGCCAGCTCGAGCCTCGACTGGACGCCGAGCTTCACGTACGCGTTCGCGAGGTGCGTCTCGACCGTCCGGTCGCTGATGTGGAGCCGCTTCGCGATCTCGAGCGCGGTCTGGCCATCGACGGCGAGCCGGACGATCTCGCGCTCCCGCCCGGTCAGGGCCGCGGTGCCGATGCCGAACGCCGGCCCGCGCCGCCGCGCATGGGCGCCGACGAGGAAGCCCTCGATCTCCTTGAGGACCGCCTCGGCGTCGCCGACCCAGGGCACGTGGTCGATGCCGGGCAGCTCGACGAGCTTCGCGTTGGGGATCCGCGAGGCCAGGTATCGGGCGTTGCCGACGTCGAACCAGCGCTCGTTCGTCCGGTGCAGGACGAGCGTCGGCACCGACACGCCCGGCAGGATGTCCCGGACGTCGATCTGGGAGTTCATCCGGACCAGCGCCGTCGCCATCCCCGGGCTCGCGCCGGCCCGCAGGTAGCGCGCCCACCAGCGCCGGTAGCGCTCGTCGGCGAGGGCCGTCGGGTTGTGCTGGATCCACCACTCGCCGGTCTCCCAGGCGCGATCGATCCCCGCGAGGAAGTCCGCGAACTGCTCGGGCGAGCGGCCCCACGGGTAGTCGTCGTCGCGCAGCCAGCGGGCGTATGAGCCGTACGCGATCAGCGCCGACGTCCGCTCCGGGTACGTGACCGAGAAGACGATCGACAGCGGGCCGCCCTCGGAGATCCCGAACAGCGCCGCCCGCTCCGATCCGACCGCGTCGAGCACCGCCCGGATATCCGCCATCCGCTCGGCGAACGTCGGCGGCTCGCCCACCGGATCGGACAGCCCGGTCCCCCGCTTGTCGAACAGGATCAGGCGGCTGAACGACGCCAGCCGGTTCAGGAACTGGCTGAGATGCGGCTCCTCCCACGCGACGTCGAGGTGGGAGACGAAGCCGTGGACGAGGAGCAGGTCGAGCGGGCCGTCGCCGAGCACCTGGTAGGCGATGCTGAGGCCGCTGCTCCTTGCGTACCTGGTCTCGGGCCGCACGGCCGGAGTCTAGTCCGCGACCGAAAGGACCTCAGCCCCTCCGTACCGCTACGGATGTAGCGGGAGCCTCCCCGGCCTAGCGTCGGTCAACGGGTCGCTCGACCCGCAAGTCCGCCAAAGGGCAAGGAGGCGCACCGTGACCGTCGTCCAATCGAAGCCGTCCGAAACGAAATCGGGCTACGTCCTCGAGGGAACGCTCCTCGAGGCGTGCTCCTGCGGCGTGCTCTGCCCGTGCTGGATCGGGGAAGACCCCGACGGCGGCCAGTGCTTCGCGTTCAACGCCTACCACTTCGACCGCGGCACGATCGGCGGGGTCGACGTGTCCGGGCTGAACATCGTGCTCGTCGTCCACATCCCCGGCAACGTCCTGACGCCCGCGTCGTGGGAGGTCGTGATGTTCGTCGACGACGTCGCGACGCCGGCCCAGAAGGACGCGATCGTCGGGGCGTACAGCGGCACGATGGGCGGTCCGCTGGCCGACCTCGCCGGGCTCATCGCCGAGGTCAAGGAGGTCCGCTCGGCGAAGATCACCCACGAGATCGTCGAACGGCGTCGGGACGCTCGTCGTCGACGGCATCCTCGAGGCCGAGCTGGAGCCGTTCCGGGCGGCCGACGGCACGATCACGACGCTCCGCGACAGCCTCTTCAGCACCGTGCCCGGGTCGCCGGCGTACGTCGCGAAGGCGTCGACCAACAAGGTCAGCCTGCCCGAGCACGGACTGAGCTGGGAGTTCAGCAACCGGAACGCGATCCAGGCCGACTACCTGATGGAGTTCCGGGGATGATCGCGACCGCGCGCCGGGAGGTTCGGCTCGACGTCCGCTGGGTCGTCGCCGGCGCGTGGCTGCTCGCCGCGGCCGCCGAGCTGACCGGCCGCGGCAGCCTCTTCAACCACGACACGCTCATCCACGGCGGCCTGCCCCGGCCGGCCGCCCTGGTCCTCTTCCTCGTCGCATGGCAGTTCATGGTCGCGGCGATGATGCTGCCGTCGGCGCTGCCGCTCATCCGCCTGTTCGACCGAGCGTCGACTTCGCAGCCACGGGCGCGCGCCGCCCGGGTCGCGTTCGTGGCCTCGTACGTGCTGGTCTGGACCGCGTTCGGGGCGGGCGCGTTCCTGTTCGACACCGTCGTCCACGCGACCGTCGACGCGTCGCCGTGGCTCCTCGCTCACGCCTACCTGATCGCCGGCGGCACGCTGATCGTCGCGGGGCTGTTCCAGTTCTCGCCGCTCAAGGAGGCATGCCTGCGGCAGTGCCGCAACCCGGGCGCGTTCCTGCTCCGCCACTACCGCCGCGGGGTCGACCGGGCGTTCATGACCGGCCTGTGGCACGGCGTGTTCTGCCTCGGCTGCTGCTGGGCGCTGATGCTGGTCGCGTTCGCGATGGGCATGGCGAACCTGGTCTGGATGGCGGCGCTGACGGCGCTGATGACGCTCGAGAAGCGGGCCCGGAACGGCGACCTGCTGGCGCGCGTGGCGGGTGTCTGGATGCTCGTCGTCGGGGTCGCGATCGTCGTAGTGCCGCTCTTCGGTTTGGCGTAGCGCCCGTACGATGGGGCGCGATGAACGAGCACCGCAGCGCCGACATCGAGCTGACCGTTCTGGGCGCGGACGGCGCGCCGCTGCCCGACGCGGACGTCGTTGTCGCCCAGGTCGACCACGCGTTCCGGTTCGGCTGCACCGGCTTCCAGGCGATCGAGCTGGCGGCCGGCGAGCTCGACGGGGAGCGGCGAGCCGCGACGGAACAGCTCCTGGGGCACTGGCTCGAGCTCTTCAACACGACCACGCTGCCGTTCTACTGGGGCCGGTTCGAGCCCGAGCGCGGCCATCCCGACACGGAGCGACTCCGCGCCGCCGCCCGCTGGTTCGTCGACCGAGGCGTCCAGGTGAAGGGCCACCCGCTGTGCTGGCACACGGTGTCGCCGCCGTGGCTGACCGAGCTCCCCATCGAGGAGATCCGCGACCTGCAGGTGGCCCGGATCCGACGCGACGTCGGCGACTTCGCCGGGCTGATCGACGCCTGGGACGTCGTCAACGAGGCGGTGATCATGCCGGTCTTCACCGCCGAGCGGAACGGCATCACCCGGCTCGCCCAGGAGGTCGGCCGGGTCGAGGTCATCCGGATGACGTTCGAGGCGGCGCGCGAGACCAACCCCGGCGCGATGCTCCTGATCAACGACTTCGACCTCTCGGCCGACTACGAGCGGGTCATCGAGGAGGCGCTGGACGCCGGCGTCGGGTTCGACGCGATCGGCCTCCAGTCGCACATGCACCAGGGCTACTGGGGCGTCGAGCGGACGCAGGAGGTCCTCGGCCGGTTCGCCCGGTTCGGGCTGCCGCTCCACTGGACCGAGAACACGCTCGTCTCGGGGTCGCTGATGCCGCCGCACATCGTCGACCTCAACGACTGGCAGGTCGATGACTGGCCGACGACGCCCGACGGCGAGGCCCGCCAGGCCGAGGAGCTCGTCAGCCACTACCGGACGCTCGTCGGCCACCCCGCGGTCGCGTCGATCACGTGGTGGGACATCCAGGACGGCGGCTGGCTCAACGCCCCGACCGGCCTGATCCGGGCCGACGGCTCGACGAAGCCCTCGTTCGAGGCGCTGCGCGGAGTGATCAAGGGCGAGTGGTGGCTGCCGCCGACGCCGCTCCGGACCGATGCGGCCGGCCGCGTCCGGTTCTCCGGCTGGCTCGGCGACTACGAGGTCACGGTCCCCTCGGGCGGGGGTGGTGCCGGCCGGTTTCGCATTGAGCGGCCCGGCCAGCACACGGTTGTGATCGCGGAACGATCGGTCAGTTCACCGGAACGCGCGGGCGGATGAGCGGCAGGCCCGTCTCGCCGACGTCGACCTTGAAGATCTTCCAGGCGTCGGGATGGTCGCCCGGCTCGAGATCGCCGTTCGTGACGAGCAGCTTGTTGCCCATGAACGCGAGGCCCCACGGCGAGAAGAACCGCGGGTCGGAGATCCGCCGGATCTCGTTGCCGGCCGGGTCGAGGACCGCGACCTGGTTGGGTCCGAGCAGGCTGACGTAGAGGTTGCCCGACTTCGCGAACGCGAGGCCGGTCGCCTGCGGCGGCGCGACGGTCGGGTCGGGCACCGCGACGAAGCGGTGGACGAGCTGCATGTCGGCCGCCGTCGGGTGGTCGACGAGGCGGATCCGGTAGATCGTCGAGTCCGGCGACGGCGCGAACTCGGCCGCGAGCGTGATCGAGATGTAGAGCCACTGGCCGGTCGGGTCGATCCGGCCGCCCAGCGGTCCACCGGCGAAGCCGAACAGTCCGGTCAGGCGCGGGTCGGTGAACCAGATGTGGGCCGTGCCGTCGGGCGAGACGCGCCAGATCCGCGGCTTGTCGTCGGGGACGTAGAGGTTGCCGGTCTTGTCGAACGCGAGGTCGTTCCACATCGAGAGCATCCAGTCGCCGGCGAGCCCGGTTGATGCGGGAACCTGCGAGAAGACCTTCGGCGGACCCGCGTTCTTGCCCAGCCCGATCGTCAGGATCCGGCCGTTCATGTCGGACACGAAGAGCTGGTGCTTCGGTCCGGGATTGCCGTCGAGGGCGAGGCCGAACAGGCCCATGTCGGAGTTGTCGGCGGTGTCGATCACGGTCGTGTCGAGGAGCGTCCCGTCCTCGTCGTACGTGAAGACCCGCTCGTCGTCGCTGTTCTTGTGGCCGCCGTTCGCGGGATCCGCGAAGAAGTCGCCGGCGCTCGTCGAGACGTAGACCCGGCCGTCGCCGACGGCGATCCCGAACGGGTGACCCGGCGCCGGCGCGCTCGCGAAGACCGAGACCGCGTCGCCGCCCCGGGCGTCGACCGCTCCGACGCTCGCCGCCGCGAGGAGCGCCCCCACCGCGGCGATCCTCATGACCTTGGTCCGAATGGTGCGCTGGCTGCCCATCGCAAGCCCTCCCTCGCTTCGGGAGAGGCCGGCGTGTCCGTCTCGATCCCGTTACCCGGACGACGAAGACCGGGGCCAGAATCGACAGGGCAGACGGGGCCGGCGCGCTAGACTGCGGCCATGACAGGAGTCGATCCGTCACTCGACCCTGAGCCAGCGTCCAGATCCACACCGGCGTCCGAGCCAAACGCCGAGGAGGTGTGGCGCGGGATCCTGCTCGGCACCGACCCCCGCTACCGCGACAGCCACGCGCTGTTCAGTCGACTCCCGGGCAGTCCACGCTGCTACATGTGCAGCGCGCCGTTCAAGGGGCCCGGGTCGATCGTCGCGCGGCGGATGGGCCGGCGGCCGTGGGCCAAGAACCCCCATTACTGCACGGCCTGCTTCTCGATCCTCGAGACGCAGCACGGCGGAGCAGAGGTCGACTGCTCGTTGCTGTTCGCGGATGTCCGCGGCTCGACGACGATGGCTGAAGGGATGAGCGCGACCGCGTTCCGCCGACTCCTCGACCGCTTCTACGACGCGGCAGCCCTCGTGATCCACGAGCACGGCGCGATCCTCGACAAGTTCGTCGGTGACGAGGCCATCGCGATCTTCATCCCGGCACTCAGCGGCGAGCTCCACGCGTCGCGGGCGATCGACGCCGGCCGAGCCCTGCTGCGGGCGACCGGCCATGGCGAGCCAGGCGGACCGTGGCTGCCGATCGGGATCGGGGTGCACACCGGGATCGCGTTCGTCGGCGCCGTCGGCGAGGGCCCGAGCACCACGGTCACGGCACTCGGCGACGCGGTCAACATCGCGGCGCGGCTGGCGTCGGCGGCTGGACCCGGGGAGCTGCTGGTCTCGGAGGATGCGGCGCGGTCGGCGCAGCTCGACGGAGGCCAGTCCGAGCGGCGCGACCTCGAGCTCAAGGGCAAGTCCGTGCGCGTGCCGGTCGTCGTCCTCGGCGTCGGCGAGGTCGCCCCGACAGCCGGCTGATTTCAAGCGGCGGTCGCCTGAGCGCCGATCAGCCCCGCCAGCGGAACCACAGCAGGGCGCCGAGATAGCCGATGCCGGCCGCCGCGGCCACGAGGGCGAAGTCGGCGCCGCTCTGGCCCTGGGCAATCTGCCAGAGGAACCCGCCGAGCGCCACGAGGGTGGCGACCGTTCCAGCCACCGCAGTGGCGGCCAGGTCGAAGCCTGCGAGCCGTTCATCGGCCGGGCGGCCGCCGAGCACGCCGATGGCTTCGCTTCGCCCACCGAAGACGACCACGACGCCACTGTAGATCGCCATGACGGCGAACATGCCGATTCCGACGATCGGCTGACCCCCGATGGCCGAAGCCGTGAAAAGCAACACCCCAAGAAGCAGCCCGAATGCCGGCATCCCCCACTTAGCGCTCATCGTCGTCTCCATGGAACAACTCCTCCACCGGCTTGCCGAAGTAGCGCGCCAGAGCGAACGCGAGCGGCAACGACGGCAGGTAGCGTCCCGTCTCGATCGCATTGACGGTCTGGCGAGACACGTTCAACGCCTTCGCCAGGTCCTCTTGCCGGAGCCCCCGGTCCGTTCGCAGCTCTCGTACGTCGTTCCGCATCGATGTAAAGGTACCTTGACATCGGCGTGATGTCAAGGTCCTTTTACATTACCGAGGAGGATTCTGCCCGACCGTCAGTCGTCGCCCGCGCCGGCCGCCGCGAGCGCGAACGGGAAGACCGGGCCCGCTTCCCTGCTCGCGGAGCAGCGCCCCGGCAACGGTCATCGTCCAGCGCGAGTCGACGATGTCGTCGATCAGCAGGACCGGGCCCGGCCGGACCCGCGAGCCGTCGATGATGCTCAGCTTTGCCCGCGCGTTCGCCAGCTTGAGGACGCTGTTCTGCATCGCGCGCTGCGGCTGGGAGTCGGGGTCGGTCGAGAGGCATGGGAGGTACGGCAGCCCGAGGTCGGCGGCGACCGCCGCGGCGAAGTCGCCGACGATCGACGAGCGGCCGCGGGTCGGGATCGACGTCACCCACTCGGGCGCCGGCTCCGGCCGCCAGCGGTCCCGGATCGCCCCGACCGACGCGGCGACGAGCGCCTTCGAGAATCGCCCGGCCTCGTGCTTGCCGCGCTCGACCTCCCTCCCCCAGCCCGGGTCGCCGTAGATGCACAGCGCGACGCCGTCCTCGTTCGGCGACGCGATGACGGTCGCTGCGCCGTCCTCTGCCCAGCGCTTGCGCGGCGCGATCGGCCGGAGGCTGCGTCGCAGGAACTCGACGGCGTCGTCCACGACCTCGCGTGAGACCTCGCGCGGCAGCCCCTTGCCGACGTCGTTCGCGCACCGGCCGCACGGCGCCGCCGCCGGGTCGTCGAGGAGCCGCGTCAGGTACTCCATCCGGCAGCCGGTGTAGGTCACGTACTCGCGCATCTCGACGAGCTCGCGCTTGCGCGTCGCGATGACCCGCGCGATCCGCTCCTCGTCTGGGTTCCACGGCTCGGCCGTTCGCGACCATCGGCCGCCGGTCTTCGCCACCGCCCCGTCGAGCTCGAGCAGCTTCAGCGCCTGGTCGATCTGGGGCCGGCTCACGTTGACCGCCCGCTGCAGCGAGCCGACCGTCGCCGAGTCGACCGCCTCGAGCGCCGCGAGGATGTCGCGCATCCGCTCCGCCGGCGGGAACGCGGTCCGCAGGAAGTAGTCGGCGATCTCGTCGTCCTCGCGGCCCGCCAGCAGGACGCCGTAGGCTCGGTCGACGGCTCGCCCGGCCCGGCCGACCTGCTGGTAGTACGCGATCGCCGACCCCGGGCGCTGGTAGTGGACGACGAATCCGAGGTCGGGCTTGTCGAAGCCCATCCCCAGCGCCACCGTCGCGACGAGCGCCTTCATCTCGTTCGAGAGGAGCGCGTCCTCGAGCACCTCGCGGGCGCCCGTGTCCATCGGCCCGGTGTAGGCGCGGGCGTCGATGCCGCGGGTCTGGAGCCACGCCGCGACCCGCTCCGTGTCGGCGACCGTGAGGCAGTAGACGATCCCGCTGCCCGGCAGCCGCGGCAGGTTCTCGGCGAGCCAGGCGAGCCGCTCCGCGCCGTCCGACAGGGCGATCGCGTCGAGCCGGAGCGTGTCGCGACCCAGCGGCCCGCGGATGATCGCGACGCCCTCGCCGAGCTGCGCGGCGACGTCCTCGACGACGCGGTTGTTCGCGGTCGCCGTCGTCGCGAGCACCGGCACGTCCGGCCCGAGGAGCGGCAGCAGCCGGCCGATCCGCCGGTAGTCCGGTCGGAAGTCGTGGCCCCAGTCGGAGATGCAGTGGGCCTCGTCGATGACGAGCAGGCCGATCGCGCCCTGGATCGACGGCAGGATCCGGCTCGCGAAGCCCTCGTTCGCCAGGCGTTCCGGGGAGATCAGGAGGACGTCGATCTCGTCGCGGCCGAGGCGTTCTTCGATCTCCCGCCACTCGCCGACGTTGCCGGAGTTGATCGTCGCCGCGCGCAGCCCGAGCCGCGCCGCCATCGCGATCTGGTTGCGCATGAGCGCGAGCAGCGGGCTGATGATCAGGGCCGGGCCGCGGCCCTCGTCGCGCCGGACGCGCGTCGCGATCCAGTACACGAGGCTCTTGCCCCAGCCGGTCCGCTGGACGACGAGCGCCCGCGAGCCGTCGCCGATGACCGCCTCGATCGCCTCGCGCTGGCCTTCGCGGAACTCCGCGTCGGGGCCGAGCATGGCCTGGAGGTGGTCGATCAGCGGTGGTGCGTCAACAGGCAATCGAGGCTCCCATCATCGGTGGCGGTGGAGCGAGCGTACGACCTCGCGGTGCCACCTCGCCTGTCGCTCGCGCGGCCACAACACGCCGAAAGCCCCGACGTTGCCGTCGGGGCCTTCGAACTGGGTGTCGCAGTCGTGGGGGTCGGACCGCGACGGGGTGGGCTAGGCTGCGACTGCAACCCGGCCAGGTGCCGGCACGATGCCGAGCTGGACGAGCATGCCCAGCTGGTCAACGACGGCCCAATGCTCGGTCAGGCGCCCGTTGGCGATCCGGCCGATGTGGATCTCGGTCCACGTTGCATGCTTGCCGGTCGGCGCGATGCCCATGAACTCACCGGTCATGGTGCCGCTGCCCGTCGCGCGCTGGACCCAACGGTCGCCGGTCTCGAGGTAGTCCTCGACGACGTAGCGCAGGTCCGGGAACGCCGTCTTCAGGGCGATCGCCGACTGCTTGAAGCCCGCGCGGGTCGCAGGCACGCCCGGCTGGACGAAGTGCTCGACGAAGTCCGGCGAGACGAGCTCGTCGATGAGGTCGAACTTGCCCTGGTTGAAGACTTCGAGCGGGATGCGCTCGACCATCTTCTTGGTGTCCGTGGTCATGGTGAACCACCTTTTGGTTGTCAGGACTGCCTCGCGAGTCCAGGTCAGAGCGCCCTCGTGGCGCCCACCGGGTCGAAATTTCCCCGGCACCTGGTCGGCTGTGGGCAGAGCTGGAATACTTCGTAGTGTATGGTACGAGTCGTACTATGTCAATCGAACGCCTGACGTCCACGTCGTATCTCGTGCTTGGCCTGCTCGCCCGCGAGGGTCCCTCGACGCCGTACGCCCTCGAGCGGCACGTCGAAGCGACGCTCGGCAACTTCTGGACCTTCCCGCACACGCTCCTCTACAGCGAGCCGCCGCGACTCTCGGTGATGGGCCTCGTCGTCGAGGCCCGCGAGACCGAGGGCCGGCGGCGGCGCGTCTTTGCGATCACGCCGGCCGGCGAGTCGGCTCTGAGCGCGTGGCTCGACCGGCCGTCGGGGGCGTCGACGGAGCTGCGCGACCTGGGACTGCTCCAGCTCTTCTTCGCCGACCTCGCGCCGGCCGAGTCGCGGCTGCGCCTGGCGGAGAAGCAGCTCGCGCTCCACCAGGAGAAGCTGGCCGCGTACCAGGAGGACGAGCGCCTCGAGCGACGCCCGGCCCGGCAAGCAGGCCAGCGGACCGTCGAGCGCTGGCGCGGCGAGACGCTGCGGATGGGCCTGCTCTACGAACAGGCAGCCGTCGAGTTCTGGACGGGAGCCGTGACCAGCGCGCGCTCAGAGGCCGACGAAGGCTAGCGGGGCAGGCTCGCCGCGTCGCCGGGGTCTGTCCGGGGCGGGCGACGGTCCTCGCCGGTGCGCCGCGTGGGGCTCCGCGGCGCGGCGCAGACCTGCTTCATGACCTCGCTGAACGTGGCCGTCGCCAGGCCGATCGACGTGTCCGCGGCGCCGTAGTAGAGGTGCAGCAGGTCGTTCTCCGGGATCGTGGACCCAGCCGCACGGGAACACGACCCGCCCGACGTCGCCGGTGATCTCGTAGGGCGCCTCGGGCCCGAACACCCACGTGTCGGTGCGATGGAGCAGCAGCCCCGGATCCTCGAGGTCGAGCAGCGCCAGGCCGACCCGGTAGATCGGCCCGTCGGACGTCACCCGGACGCCGTGGTACATCACCAGCCAGCCCTCGGGCGTCTCGAGCGGCGGCGGGCCCAGGCCGATCTTCCCGGCATCCCACCACGCGCCGTCGCGGGCCTCGATCAGCAGCCTGTGGTCGCCCCAGTGGCGGAGGTCCGGTGAGTACGACAGCCACATGTGGGCGCCGCCGCGGAGCGGCGAGGGGCGGTGGATCATCGCCCAGCGGCCGTCGATCCGGCGCGGGAAGAGGGCCGCGTCCTTGTCCTCGGGCGGCATGACCGGTCCGAGGCGACGCACCTCGCGGAAGTCGCGGGTCGTCGCGAGCGCCGACGAGCGGCCCACGGCGGCTGTAGGCCGTGTAGGCGATCGCCCATTCCTCGCGCTCGGGCAGCCAGGTGACGCGCGGGTCCTCGCAACCCCAGGTCTCCTCGGGATCGCGGTCGACGTCCGCCTGGAGGAGCGGCTCGGGGTCGAACCGCCAGTCGGTGACGCCGTCGGCGCTGCGGGCGACGTGGAGCTGGGAGATCCCGCGGAGATCCTCGACGCGGACGAGGAGGATCGTCTCGTCGCCGACTCGGGCGGCGGCCGGATTGAAGACCGAGTTCGCGGGATACGGGACGTCGGCCGCCGACAGGATGGGGTTCGCGGGGTCGCGCCGGAAGAGCGGCTCGGGCTTCGTCACCGGGTCGACATCGCCAGCGCTCGCGCCGCCGGCCGCGGCCCGCGGCTCCGGATGGCGAAGGGCCCGGATGTGCTCGGCGGCGATCAGCCACATCAGCGTCGACTCGGCGCCCTGGTTCGTGTTGACTCCGGTCGGGGTGAGGCCGTCGCAGCACGCGCCGCGCGCCGGGTCCGCCACGTAGAGCCCGAGGTCGTTGGCGCCCAGGAACCACGCGTACGAACGCTCCATCGCTGCCTGATACCGGTGGTCACCGGTCACCGCGTGGGCGGCTTCCGCGGCGAGGAGCAGCGCGGTCGCCTCGATCGGCTGCTGGTCGAACTGGGACTTGGCGCCGCCGCGCGGCCACCAGCCGTTCCCGATCGGCGACAGATGTCCGTCGGGCGCCGTCTGGGCGTCGATGAGCCAGTCGAGCGTCCGCAGGCCCTGATCGACCATCGGCTCCGAGTCGAGGATCCGGCCGGCGACGATCAGCGCGCGCGGGAGCAAGGCGTTCTCGTAGGTCACCGACGCGTCCGGCCACGGCCAATCGGGCGTCGCGTCGCGAACGAACCGCTCGTGCAGGCGGGTGGCGAGAAGCGTCGAGCGTCGGTTGCCGGCAGGCCGCCCGACCTCGAGCCGACGACCGCCGCGCAGCCCAGGACCACGGACGCCTCGGCGCGGGGCCAGGCGAGCTCGCGGGCTGCCGGCAGCGCCTGGTCGAACAGAGCGGCCGCGGCGTCGACCAGCGAGCCATCGGGGGCGGTCGCGATCGCGTCGCCCAGCGCGAGCATCGCCCGGCCGTAGCTGTCGTCGGAGCCCAGGCCGCCGATCCACGAGCCGTCGATCGAGCGGAAGTTCCGGAAGCGGCCGCTCGGCGCGTCGAAGGCGTCGGCGAGGAAGCGGAATCCTCGCCAGGCGCTCTGCCTCGACCGCCGCCCAGCCCAGCACGTTGCCGTGGAGCAGGTCGACCTGGAGCGCCCGGGCGACGTCGTCGACGCAGTAGCCGTGCGCCGGGTCCGGCCGCGACCCGATCGCGTGCTGCATGATCCCGACGCCGTCGGTCAGGACGTCGAGATGGAGCCGGCTGACGGGATAGAGCGGTGCGCGGTCAGACACCGACGGCCGCCCGCAGCGCTCGAGGCCGGCGTCGCAGGCTTCGGTGCGGCAACGGTCGCGAAGAGATCGCGATACTCGTTCCCGACGGCCGACCAGACCATCCGACGGCTGTGGGCGTAGGCCCGGCTGCCGATCATCGCCCGCAGCGGCGGGATCGCTCGAGGAGCGCGTTCGAGCGCCGCCGAGAGCGCGACCGGGGACGCGGCCGGCACGAGGACGCCGCGGCCGTCGGCGAGGAGCTCGCTGGCGTAGGCGTACGGCGTGGACACGATCGCCCGGCCGGCGCCCATCGCGTACGACATGGTCCCCGACACGATCTGGTCGAGGTTGGGATAGGGCGTCACGAAGACGTCGGCCGCCTCGAGCCACTTCGTCAGCTCGACCCGCCCGACGTACCGATCGACGAATCGGACATGGTCCTTGAGCCCCAGCCGGTCGACGATGGCGACGAGGCTCTCGCGGTAGGCCTCGCCCTGCGCTGCGGACGAGGTCCGGGTGCGTCGCACCGACGATGACGTACAGCACCGTCCGGGTGCGCCGCCACGACGTCGGGCAGCGCGGCGAGCGCGAGCTCGTAGCCCTTGCCCGGACCAAGCAGACCGAAGCTCAGGATGACCTCGCGATCCTCCACGCCCAGGGCCGGCTTGACCGTGATCGGGTCGACGAACGGCAGCTCCGGCACGCCGTGCGGGATGACGTGGACGCGGCTCCGGTCGACGCCGTAGGCGGTCGTCCAGGAGATCGGCCGCGGACTGCGACATGACGACGGTGGCGTCGGTCATCGCCACGAGCTCGGTGAGGACGGCCTGCTGACCCGGCGTCGGGTGCTGCAGGACGGTGTGGAGCGTCGTGACCGAAGGGACCCTGAGCGCTCCGACGAAGTCGAGGACGTGCCGCCGTCCTCGCCGCCCCAGATCCCGTACTCGTGCTGGATCGAGACGACGTCGACGCATTTGCTCAGCGCCTCGGCCGTGCGGAGGTAGTCGGCCGCGCTCGTCCTTCTCGGATCCGATGGTGGACCTCGATCGGGTAGCGGACTGCCGGCTGCTTCGGGCGGATGAAGGGCGACGACCTCGCGGTTGCCGGTGTTGGCGGCGAGGTCGCTGGTGAAGGTGGCGATCCCGCAGTGTCGCGGTGGATACGTGGCAGACGAAGGCAATGCGAACGATGATGTGGCTCCTCGTGGGCGTCGTCGGCGGTTCGCCCCGGAGGACGGTCGCGGTGATGAAGCGAGGGCCCGCCGGTGCGACGGGCCCCGGGACGCTAGGCGGACCGCACCTGGTTCGCGCGCGGGCCCTTGGGGCTGGCTTCGATCTCGAACGTCGACCTGCTCGCCGCCAACGAGGCGATCGAAGTCGAGGGACGAGTCGAGGGCGCCGCGATGGAAGAAGTATTCCTTCTCATCCTGGGCGGCGATGAAACCGAAGCCGCGGTCGGCGACGACCTTCTTGATGGTACCGGTGGTCATGACGACCTCCAACACTTCCCGAACGCGGAGAGCAGGGCGCACGGTCCGTTCGAAAAGGGGGCGACCACGCGGAGCCGTTGCTGGACGCAACGGAGCCTAGAGTAGCACAAATGTTCGATGGCCATCGCCGGCCGGGCGGTCAGCCGTGCGGGACGATCGTCTCGTGAGGCAGCCCGGTGGACGCCCGCGGCGGACGTGCGCCGCGAAGGATCCGCGCCGCCCACGCCTCATCGGTTGGGCCCTGCCAGGCGCCGCCGTCGTCCTGCGGGTACACCAGGTATCGGGCGCGTTGAGAACGATCCTCGAGCGTCCGATCGGGTTCGCGCCCGATCCGGGCCGTGGCCGGTTGGAGTTCGTGTGCCATGGCCTGCGTCACGCCGCGGCCCACGCCTGACCCTGGTCGCCGGCGAGGCGGCGAAGGGTGTCGAGGCGACTGCGCGCGTCGTCGGCGGCACGCGTCGCGCCTGAGGACACGGCAAGGCCAAGCTTGCGGTCCACGGCGATCCGGTCCTCGAGCGACCGGGTGGCGCCGTCAAGATGATCCCAGTCGTCCCGGAAGCCGGCCCGAGAGACCTGGGTCGGGAACGCCGCGCCGCGGGGGAAGGCCGCGTTGGCCCTGTCGACGATCCGCACGCTCTCTGCCAGCTCCGCGGTCACCGCCGCGTCGGGGCGGACGGCGTACTTGTCCTCTTCGTGTCCGGCGAGCGCGACCTGGAGGAGCCGGGCTGTCCGACCGGTCGCCACCACACCGACGACCTGCGCGGCGATCCACATCGCGATGGCAAGCGCGGCAATGATCGCGACGTACGTCGGCAGGGCGCCGAGGCCGCCGAAGACGACGGGTGGGACGACCACGAAGGCGAACAGCAACGGAGCGCTTTCCTCGGATCTCAGGGAGCGGCGTCAGACCGCGGCGGAATCGAACCACTCGCAGCGTCGCGAGACCTGCCATGGCGACGATTCCAAGAAGGATCAGCTGTGACATCGGCATCAGCGACGACCTTTCGCGCGGGCGAACCTTTGGCGACGCTTCTCACGGTCACCCGCCGTGCTTGCAGTGAACCACGCGGTGGTGGTAGTGTCAACTGTAGTTATCTTCATCAACTATAGGAGAACGGCGCCTTGGCACCACCGTTCGGAACGCTCCTCAGGCAGGCCCGCGAGGTGCGCGGGCTCTCGGGAAGCGACGCGGCGCGCGCGGCGGGGATCTCCGCGGCGTACCTGAGCAAGCTCGAGAGCGACGCCGTCAAGACGCCTTCGCCGCACGTCCTCCACCAACTGAGCGAAGCGCTGGCGGTGCCGTACGCGGAGCTCATGCGCCTGTCGGGCTACCGGCTGCCCGGCGCGAGCGACGCGGAGCCTGGGCCGAACGTCGGTGCGGCGCTGTTCGCCGATCTCACCGACGACGAACGCGATGAGCTGCTCGAGTACCTCGCCTGGTATCGCTCGCGACGCCGGACGACCCGCAGCGCGGCCAGCGCGGGCTAGTTGCCTGCACGATCCGTGTCGGGTCGTGTACGTTCGTGACATGGCCGGTGGATCGAGTCGGGTGACCGTCGTTCTTGGTGCGGAGCACGCGGCGAAGCTGCGCCGGCTTGCGGAGCGAACGCAGATGAGCCCGGGAACCCTCGCCCGATCGCTCCTGACGAGAGCCCTCGATGAGGCCGATTCCGATGCCGAAAACGCGACCGCAGTGCTCGATCGGATTCCGGGTGCGTTCGAGCGCGCGCGGAGGGGACTCAACGAGGCTCGGACCGCGGACGGTACCCGGCTCGAGGACCTCTGACGCTCGTTCGGCCGAGTCCGCGACCTCCGCTGACCTGTCAGGTCCCTGCGCCGACGGGCTCCTTCGCCTCGCTCGGTTTGATGTCAACGATCGTCGCGTCGACGAGGTTCTTGTACAGGTTGTGGGTCCAGTGATCCAGGCCTCGGGTGGTGTCGATGAACCGACTGGCCTCGCCGTTGAGCCGTGACAGATCGCTGCCGGGCCGGCGCTGCTCGGCGGCCATCCGGTCGAGGGCGCCATAGCTGTCGATTCGGAAGAGGTCGCGGAACGTGCCACCGATGTAGTCGTTTCCGTAGACCGTGACGTAGGTCCCGATGTACTCGATGCCGTCAGGCAGCGCCCGCCGCAGGGCGTCCGTATTCGCGCTGACCCATTGCTGGTACTCCTGCTGCATGCCCCACTTGACCTGGTAGCCGTCCTCGATGATGAAGTCCATGCCCGAACGCCTCCCCTTCTGATCGGCCTCGCGACCGGAGGCGCGCGTCGTGACGTGGCGCGCGGATCGCCGCTCGTCGTGATCTTGCGCCTGATCGCTCGCGATTGGGAGGGTGCCGGAACGTCAGCTCTTCGGCCGCTTGACCGACTGGCCGTCCGCGGTCCGCATCCGGGCCACGTTCGACGCGGCCCAGTGGCGCGACTTGCGGGCCATCTCGGGCATCGCGGCGGCGTAGGCCGGGACCTCCATCCGCAGCGATGCCGCGATCTCCTGGAGCTGCGGGTCGCCGCTCGCATAGTCGCGGATGCGCCTCGACACGCCGGCCAGCGCCTTCTGGGCCGCCGCGTAGTCGCCCTGTCGGTTGAGCTGGACGGCCTCCTGCCGGGCACGGGCGGCGAAGATCTGGGCGACGACCCGATCGACGTCGCGGTCCCGCGGCTGCGCGTCGTTCGCAGGGTGGTCGGCGTACTGCCACGCGAGGGCAACGGGCGCCATCGCCGGTTCGGCGTGGCGGAAGACCTCGTCGCGATCGGTCACGCCGACGAGCGCCCCGATCTCGCGGCCGACCTCGCCGAACGGGAACGTCACCCGGAGCACGATGCGAACGACCTGGCCCGAGACGAGATCGCCGACGCGAATCAGCGTCCGGCTCCCGCGAGCCTCCGTCCGGAACGGCGCCATCGACTCGACCCGGACCGTCTCGGGCGCGGTCACCTCGAGGGTCACGTCGCGGGCGACGACGTCGAGCGTCTCGCCGACCTCGCTGGTGATGTGGTCGCGGATCTCGACGACGCTCGCGGCGAAGTAGAAGTGGCCGCCGCCGGCGTCGGCCATCGCCTGGAGCAGCGACTCGTTGAAGTCCTCGCCGACGCCGAACGTCGTCGTCGCGACGCCGCGGGCGCGCAGCTCGCCGGCATGCCGCTCCAGCTCGGCGGGGTCGACGATTCCGACATTCGCGAGGCCGTCGGTCAGGAGCAGGCAGCGGTTGACGCCGCTCTCGACGAGGTGCCGGGCGACCTGGTCGCAGCCGGCGAGCCAGCCGCCGGCGAGGTCCGTCGAGCCGCGGGCTTCGATCGAGACGAGCGCCTCCGACGCCTTCCGGCGCGCCTTGTCCGACGCGTGATGGCTGGCGGCGACGACGTCGACCTGGTCGTCATAGACGACGACGCTGAAGCGGTCCTCCGGGTCGAGCCGGGCGAGCGCCTCGTCGACGGCCTGCTTGGCGAGGTCGAGCTTGCCGCGGCCCTGCATCGAGCCCGACCGGTCGAGCACGAACGCGAGGTTCACGGGCGGCCGACGTCGCGACGCGTCGCGGGCGACGGTCGGCGCCTCGAGCTCGACGAGGATGAAACGCTCCGAGCGGCCGCCGGCGCGGATCAGGTTCCGGTCGGTGCGGCAGGTCAGGCGGGGTTGGGCGGTATCGGTCATGGCGGGGCTCCTTCAGTCCTCTTCGAGTAGCTCGCGGGCGATCCGGATCAGCCGGTCGACCCGCTTGTTCGTTTGGCGGTCGAGTGGTCGGCGGAGGTGGAGCTCGACATCGGGCGTCAGCGCGACGCGCTCCCAGGTCGAGCGATCGGGCTCCGCGTCCGCGACGGGCAGAGGCGGCGCGGCGGACGGTGCGAAGGGCGCGGTTGCTTCCGAGGCCATGTGCGGGGGCGCTCGCATGAGCAGCGATCGCGCCGGCGCTGCCGGCGCCGCCGGAGCCGAAGTCGGGGCACCGGCCAGCACCCGTCGGATGTAGTCGGTCGCCGAATCGGTCGGCGGTCGTGGCGCCCCCGATTCGTCAGCGACCGACAGGCGAACGTCGTCGTCGGATAGGCCGACGAGGCGGGCCCGGATCTCCGCCAGTGGCAGGTGCTCGCGCTGGAGGCGCCGGATGAGTCGCAGCCGGGCGAGGTGTCCCTCGCCGTATCGCGCCGCCTGACCGCTCCCCGTCGGCGCAGCCAGCAGCCCCTGCGAGATGTAATAGCGGATGGTTCGCGGCGTGACGTCGGCCAGCCTGGCGAGGTCGGTCAGGCTCAAGGTCGAGGTCGATCGGCTCTGGGGTTCCATGTGGTCGCGATGATGACAGTGCAACGTTGTACTGTCAAGACTTCCCGAGGCAGCCCGAGATGATTACGCTTGTCGGATGGACAAGCCACGCATCTTCCTCGGCTCGTCGGGAAAGCAGGAGAAGCTGCTCCAGGCGCTCACGCGCGGCCTCGGCGACGTCGGCCACGTCGAGCCGTGGACGACCGTCTTCAGTCCCGGAACGACGACGTTGGGGCGCCTGATCGAGCTCACCCGCGAGGTCGACTTCGCCGTCTTCGTGTTCGCCCAGGACGACTGGACCACGACCGCGCCGCCGGCCTCACCGTCGGAACACGGTCAGGCCTCGCCCCGCGACAACGTCGTCTTCGAGGCGGGCCTCTTCGGGTCGGCGCTCGGGCTGCGCCGGACGTTCATCCTGCACGCGCGCGGCGCGAAGCTCCCGACCGACCTGCTCGGCCTCACCGTCGTGCGCTACGGCGACACGTTGACCGCCGCCGAGATGCGGAACGTCAACGACAAGCTCCGGAAGGCGATCGAGGACCAGGGCCACCTCTATCGGATCGAAGGCGACTGGTGGCAATACTCGCTGTCCGAGCGGACGCAGCGGGAGCCGTCGGCGGTGAGCCTGCTCCGGATCTCGCGCGACCGCGAGGGCGACCTGCAGGTGCGCGGCCGCTCGTGGCGGGAGGACGGCCGGCTGTCGGCCAGGTACTGGAGCGAGGCGTCCAAGGAGCGGAAGGAGCCGTCGGGCATCTTCTACTACTGGAAGGGCGAGCGACCCCGAGACCCGGACGCGCCGCAGCTGGAAGGGACCGGCGAGATCCTGATCGAGTCGGCCGATCGCGCCGCCGGCTACTTCACGACGCGTGGTCCCGAGGTCAACGCGCGGACGTCCGGCGAATACTGGCGTGCGCAGCCCGGACGACATGAGCATCCTCGAGGGTGGCGACGATCGGCAGCGCGCCGAGCTGATCGCCGAGCGGCTGCGGCAGTGGAAGGCGATCACGAGCGCCTGAGGTGTGGCGATGATCGCCGCCTGAGCCGATGAACCGCGAGGGGTCCCGAAAACAGGGCGCTCGACACGGCCGCTCGCTCGAAGCTCCCGCCGCGACCGGGATGCGGTTGCCCTGGACCGCCGTGCCACCGGACGTCCAGACGGCAGTCGAGCGCGAACTCGGGTCACCCATCATCGAGCAACTGAGCCAGGAGGCTGGGTTCTCACCGGGAGTGGCGACACGAGCCCGGCTGGCGAATGGCCGGCGCGTCTTCCTCAAGGCCGTCTCCGAGAGCCCGAACCCAAGCTCGCCGGATATTCACAGAAGCGAGGCGCGGATCATGGCCGCCCTCCCCGCATCGGTCCCGGCGCCGCGTCTCCTCTTCAGCTTGGATCAAGACGGCTGGGTCGTCCTTGCCCTGGAGGATGTCGACGGCGTCCACCCCAATCTCCCGTGGAGGTCGGACGACCTTGGGCGCGTGCTCGATGCTGTGACGGCTCTTGCCGCGGCGATGACGCCGAGCCCGATCGCGGCGCCGCGGCTCACCGAGACGGCCGAGTCGTATCGCGGCTGGCGGACCTTGCTGGCGACGGGCCCGTCCGGACTTCATCCCGCCATGGCAGCGGACGACTGGATCACGAGGCACCTCGCCGACCTGGCCGGGCTCGAGGAGGGATGGACCGCCGCGGCGATCGGTGACACGCTGCTGCACGGCGACATCAGGTCGGACAACATCCTGCTCACGGCCGACGGCGTCGTCTTCGTCGACTGGCCGTGGGCGAGCATCGGGCCCTCGTGGATGGACCTGCTCCTCTTCCTGCCGAGCGTCGCGATGCAGGGTGGACCCGAGCCGTGGTCCATCTTCGATTTGCATCGGCTGGCGATCGGGTCAGACGCTGCCGCCGTGACGTCTGCGGTGGCGGTCATGGCCGGGTACTTCGTCTTCCAGAGTGGGCTGACCCCTCCGCCGGGCCTCCCGACGTTGCGGCCGTTCCAGCTGGCGCAAGCCTTCGAAGCGGCCGAGTGGCTGAAACGCCGGACGGGCTGGCCCTGAACGGATTGCCGCGGCCGCCGTTACGATCACGCGATGCGCTCCATCTCGGTGACGACCCGGTCGAGCTCGTCGACGAGATCCAGGTTGCTCGCAGGGTTCGCCTTGAATGCGGAGACGAGGCTTCGGTAGTACCAGAGCGTTCCCTCGCGCGGGGCGCTGGCCCGCTTCAAGGCGTCGGCGCCCTCCCGGTGCAGGTCGGTGACGATCGCCCGGGCGTTGTGGAGCTTGTCGGACGCGGAGACGAGCAGGATCGCGGCGTCGGCACCGGGCAGGTGCGCGAGGTACGCCTCCTTGCGCTCGCGCCACGGCGGCTTCGGGAGCGTGTCGGCGTCGGTGCAGGCCTCGACGATCCGGAGCACCTCGGGGCCGAAGGCATCGACGGCTGCGCGCGCCTTCTCGACCGGCTCGACGTCCTCAATGATGTCGTGGAGCAGCGCCGCGATCGCCTGATCCTCGTTCGCGCCGAACTCCATCGCGATCGAGCATGTGCCGAGCAGGTGGCCGACGTCGGGCATGTCCGTCTTCTTGCGGGCTCTTCCCGGCATGGAGCGTCGCGGCGACACGGAGCGCCTCGAGGAACCGCTCCGAGCCTGAGTCGAAGCGAGGTCTCATCGCCGAGCCGGTCATTCGCTCACTCTCAGGCCGTTGATCCGCGAGGCACGACCCAGCGGGTCGGCTGGCCCGTGACGCTCGCGATCCGGTCGTAGTCCTCGTCGTAGTGAAGCACGCCGACTCCATGACGCTCCGCGACCGCGGCGATCAGCAGATCCGGGATCCGGACCGAGCGCTGGTAGCCGGGGCCCATTGCCGCAAGAGCCCGATGGACCTCGCGCGCGCGTGCCCAGTCGGCCGGCTCAGTCGCGAGCCGCTTGAAGCCGCCGAACGCCTCGACGATCGCGTCGTAGTCGGTCGCGTTGCGCGCGCCCATGAGGTACTCGAGCTCGACGACGTCGCACGTCGCGATCTCACCGAGCCGGATGGGTCCATCCAGGAGCCGACCGATCGCGGGATCGCGCCTCGCGAGGATCAGGACGCTGGTGTCCGCGAGCTCGGTCATTCGCCGGCGTCGGACCCGTAGGTCTCCGGCCGTTCAGCGAACCGGTGCGCCCGGATCTCCGAGAGGTCGGCCAGCTCCAGGGTGTTGTCGATCGAGAGCAATGACAGTCTGCGCCGCTGGTTGACGACCTCAGCCAGGGCGGCATGGATCGTGTCCGTCGTCCGGGTCGTGCCCAGGACGCCGGCCGCCTCGCGGACGAGGTCGGCGTCGAGATCGATCGTGGTGTGCTTACGCATGGCCCGATCATATGCAGAGTGACGTGCCGTGTCAATGCAGATGCAGGCATGTTGAAGGCGTATCGGGGCCCTGTCGATCGGGGAAACTATCGATTGACCGGATGCGACTCGGCCGCGGACGCTCCGCCGAAAGGAGGTCGACGTTGCGGAGATCGTTGGCGATGGGCCTGATCGTGATCGCCTTCGGTGGGCTCGCGGCATGCTCAGCGGTTCCGGCGTCGAGGGCGCCGGCGTCTGTCGCCACGCCGTCCGTTCCGACCTCGCATGACGCCAGCCTCGCGCCGGACCTCGTGGGGCAACAGGATGGCCTGTCGGTGTCGGTCCATCTCGATCGCGACGTCGTCGAGCCGGGCGGCGAGATCACCGCCACGGTGTCGGTCAGGAACGACCGGCCGGACCCAGCTGTGCTGATACCGGGATTGTGTGGAGCCGTCGCGTCGGTCCACGGTGAGGTGCCGATCCGTGGGAGCCGACCGGCCGGGACTGGGACGGGATCGCGGGCGAGTTCAAGAGGTTCGTGCTCACCGAGGGCATGCAGCCAGGTATCGTGTCGGCGTCGTTGCCGGAGCGTGTCGATGCGTTTACCGCGCCGTGCGAGGAACTTGACCCGTTCGCTCAGCTGACGCTCGGCCCGGGCGAGACCGAGACGAGTGTGGTGACGTGGTCCGCGGCACTCGCGAAGGGCCGGCTCGAGTCCGGCGTGCCGGCCCAGCCCGGCGAGATTCCCTACCTCGTCGACGTTGCCTACGACCCCGAGCCGCCGCCGACTCCCGACTGCCACCCGATGTGCGCGTCCCACGTCGGCGGGAAGTCGAAGGTGTTCACCGTCGACGGCGCGATCGAGGTCAAAGGACCCGCGCCGGCGGTCGTGACCGCGGGCCAGGCCGTTAATTCGTTGCTCGGCGACGCTGGGTTCTTCGCGTGGCTCGCGAAACAGCCGCGGTCAACATGGTCCGTCACCAACGTCTTTCTCCAGAACGGGAACGGCGGCGGGAGCGTGGTGCCGAAGGGACCGTCCTGGGACATCGAGCTCTTCCGGGAGAAGGGCGTGCCGAGGAATTGGGCGATCGCGCTCGTCGACCCGTTCACCGGCGAGGTCCGCAAGGTCAGGTACTGCTTCAACCCCTGCGATCGGTGACAGCCTAGGTGTCACGCGCTGCGGCGATTCTCCGTCTCGTGCCGAACTCAACCTTCGAAGAACGCGCCGCGAATTGGACTGCCGTAACCGGGCAGTCGAGGGCGTGCCGATGTGCCGTGTCGGGCCATTGGCCCGGCGGGCTCGATTCCGCGAGGCTGAGCGAAGTCCTTCATCCCCGGAGTCTCACCGCCGAATGTCACGCAACAAGATCGGCCTGCTCGCGGCCGGCGCCGTCATCGTCCTCGTCGTCGCCGCCTGCGGCGGGACGGCTGCGAACGCGGCCAGCGCCACCGAACCCACATCGACCGCCCGCCCGACCTCGGCCGTCGTCGTCTCCCCGACGCCGACGATCGCGCCGACGGACTCCCCCACCCTCGCCCCGTCACCCACCGCCGCGCCCGAGTTCCTCGCCGGGACCGTCGTCGAGGTCGTCGACGGCGACACGATCCACGTCCAGCTGCCGAGCGGCGTCGAGAAGGTCCGGATCATCGGCATCGACACGCCCGAGACCGTCGACCCCAACCGGCCCGCGTCCTGCTTCGGGCCCGAGGCGACCGCCTTCGCGAAGGAGACGCTCGCCGGCAAGCCCGTCACGCTCGAGCTCGACCCGACCCAGGACCGGCGCGACCGATTCGACCGGCTCCTCGCCCACGTCCACGTCGGCGACGCGCTGTACGCGGCCGAGGCGATCGCCGGCGGCTACGGCATCCACTACGTCTACGAGGTCCCGAGCATCCACGCCGCCGAGCTGGCCGCCGCCGAGGCGTCGGCGAAGGCCGCCAACCTCGGCATCTGGGCGGCGTGCGAGGGCCGCGTCGACCTGCCGTTGTCGGCCGTGCCGGAGCCCACGCCGCTGCCCGTCGTCGCCGCCTCGGAGCCGCCGGCCGGCTCGAAGTGCCACCCCTCGTACACGCCGTGCGTGCCCAACGCCGGCCACGACCTCGACTGCAAGGACATCGGCTTCAAGGTCACGATCATCGGCCCCGACGAGTACCGCCTCGACGGCTCCGACCACGACGGCCTGGGCTGCGAGAGCTACGGATGAGGAGGTCCGGCCCCGACAGCAGGACGCTCGTCACGTGGGCGCTGTTCGCCCAGATCGTGGTCGGGATCCTCGTCCTGATGGCGGTTCTGATCGCCTTCGTCGGCCCCCTCAAACTACCAATTCCGGGCGGCTGACGCCCGCCGTCACGCGAGACGCCGGGGAGACGTCTCCGATCTACGTTCGTCTGCCTAGTCGCGCTTCGGGGGTCAGAGGGTGCGGCCGACGGTGACGGAATCGCCGCTCCCCACTCCCTGGAGGGACGTGACATGAACCGACGCATCCTGGCAACGTTCGCGGGCGTTCTTGCGAGCCTGCTCCTCGCTTCGTCTGCGATGGCGCACGAGTGCACGAACGCCAGCAAGAGCAGTCCCGCGGCCGGCGCGCAGATCATCTTCGGCGTGAACGGGCAGATCCTGTTCGCTACGCCCGGAGTCCTCGCCCGGATCGAGCAGGGCGTCGTCGACCCGGCCTCAGGCGCTGGGTTCCACGGCATGATCGCCTTCGACTTCACCGGTGACGGGGTCGCCGACGCGAGCACGTGGTTCGGTGTAGGACCGGACGGCGAGATCCCGCTCCAGGCGCAGTTCAATGGGCCGGCCTGCAAGGGCCTCACCAATGTCGGGATCTACCTCTCGCAGTGCGTCGGCACCTGATCCCGGCCCGCTACGGGGTCGAGACCCGCGAGCCCTGACGTCCGTTTGTCGGCGTGGGTGAAGCGACTCTCAGTCGGCGTCGATCTCGGGTAGGCCCAGCCGCACGCCGATTGTCGCCGCCTCGGTCCTGGTCGAGACGCCGAGCTTGTCGAGGATGTGCGAGACGTGGACGCTGGCTGTCTTGCTGCTGATGAACAGCCGCTCGGCGATCTCGCCGTTCGAATAGCCCGCGGCGACAAGCGTGAGCACCTCGACCTCACGAGCGCTCAGGCCACGGGCCCGCAGGGCTGCCTCGCCAGCCGATGTCGGCTCGTCCTCCAGCGACACTTCGATTGGCGCGCTGTCGCCCGAGGGCGCGCTAGCCAGGTTGATTCGGGCACGCCGGGCGAGCTCTTCGAACCGAGCCGCCAGGGGGCTGGCTCCGTTCTCCACCGCGGTCGCGTGTGCAGCGGACATGACCGCGAGGACCTCGGCGCGGGGTGCGCGAATCGCGAGCATCGCCTCGGCCCGGCGGTATCGAGCGATCAGGCCCTCGATCGCCGTCGGCGTGAACCCATCTGCGGCTGCCTGCCACAGGGCTGGATCGTCGCGGCCCTCGATTCGGGCGACATGACCGGCGATGAGTGCCTCATAGCCGTCCGTCCAGCCCTGCGGCGCAATTCCGGACGCATCGCGTTTGCGGTCCATTTGATCGACCCAGCCGGTCATGACCGCAGCCGTAGCCTGGATCCGTTCCTCGGCAACGACGTCGCCGGCAGCCCTTGCGATCTCCATCCGCTCCGCCGCGGCCGACAAGCCGACTTCGGCAAGCAGCCATATCGTCTCTGTCATCGGATCAGTGGCGTCGAGCCTCACGACGAGGGGACCCGTCGCGGTGACGATCCGCTCAACGTCCTCGAGGCGCCGCTCGGCCAGGGCCAGATCTGCTCGTCCGGTTGCCAGCCAACCTCGTTGCAACTCTTCCTCCGGCGTCGCGTTGGGCATTCGAGACGCTTCCAAGTGATCGGCCGCGTCCCGGTACGCCCCCATCGACGTCGATGCCTGCGCCGCGACGAGGTGGAGGAGCGCAAGGACACGACCCGTTGGGACATCGGCCAGCGCGAGATCGACCTGCTCCCGGGCCTCCCTTAGGTGACCGAGCTTCAGGTAACTGAGCGCCTGGGAGTAGCGAAGGGCGGGTCGAGTCCATCGCCCGAGCCCCGCTCGGCCTGCGGACTCGATCGCGGTCTCCGCGGCGACGATCAGCTCTTCATGTCGTTGTCGGTCGACCCGGTCGACGCGACCAACCCGTTGGCCCCCCTCGAGCACATCGCAGATCTGAATGTCGGTCTCGGCCACGACGAAGTCATCACCCGCCTGGACCGCGGCCGCCCGCACGGGCTGCAGCGTCGCGAGCGCGGCATCGAGGTCGTATGTCAGGAGCAGCATGTCCGCGAGGTTGGAGGCGGCGTCTGCGTACGAGGCGAGATCGCCTGTCAGACGCGCCTCATCAACCAGGGGCCGGGCGATCGCCAATGCGCCCGGGATATCCCCGTCAATGGCCAGGATCCTGGATTGGTGGGTCAGGATGAGGATCCGGTCGGTAGGTGACCGTCCCTCGGGATCCAGCTCCGCAAGCGTCCGCATGAAGGGGACTACATCCTCGCCGAGGCCACGGCCCCCGAGGACCCATACCAGCCGATCGAGGATGCGGATCTGAAGGCTGTCGTCGGGTGCGTCCGCGAGCTCATTGAGCGCCTGGCGTCCGTGCGACGCGGACCGGTGCAGGTCGCCGGCGAGGAACGCATTCCAGGCAGCGCGCTCCCGTACTGCGGGGCGGGACTGGGCGCTCGATCCAGCGGACGCATCCCAGAGCTCCAGCACGCGCTCGTAGTGCGTGGCGGCCTCGGCAAATGCCGACTGGCGTTCGGCCGCGGCCGCTGCGGCCATCGATGCGAGGAACGCGCGGTGGAAGTCGCGAGCCTCGTACCAGTGCTGGGCGAGTCGCGGCGCCAGGTCGGGATCTTCGGGCGGAACGTCCGGATCGTCGGCGAGCGCGTGGGCAACCGCCGAATGCAGCCGGCGCCGCTCGCCGGGCAACGTCTCCTGGTAGATCGCCTCCTGGATCAACGCGTGGCGGAAGCGATAAGCCTCGCCGACGTGCACCGGCTCCAGCAGTCGTGCCTCCACGCACTCACGCAGCGCGCGGGCGAGCTCTTGCTCCGACAGCGACGTGACCTCGCGGATGACGTCATAGCCGGCCTCCCGCCCCACGACGGACGCGGCACGGAGGACTGAGCGGGCATCGGGCGACAGGACCGAGACCTTGAACGCCGTCGCCGCGCCAACCGAACCGGGCAGGTCGAGGCTGGGGCGTGACGCGACCAGCTCCTCGGCGAACAGGGCGTTGCCCTCGGAGCGGGCATTGATCGCGGCGAGCAGAGAGTTCGACGGCGGTGTGCCGAGGATTCCCGTTAGCTGCTCGCGCAGCTCATCCTCGTCGAACGGGTGGACGAGCAGGGTCGCGACGCGTGGACGTCGCAACAGCTGCCCGAGCGTCGTGCCGAACGCCCGATCAGTCTCCGCCACCTCGGGCCGATAGGTGCCGATCACGAGGAGGTTCGCCTCGCGGGCGATTTCGACGAGGTATAGCAGGAAGGCCTGGGTCGATTGGTCGGCCCAATGGATGTCCTCGAGCTCCAAGACGAGCGGCGCGTCCGTCGCGGCACGCTGGAGCACGTCGACCAGCCGATCGAACAGCCGGGCCTGGGCGAAGGTCGCGGCCTGCGCCCCGGTCGGGTCGATGTCGGACGGGCGGCCCAGTTCCGGGACGATGCGAGCGAGCACCGATCGGTCCGAGCCGACGAGGGCTTCCTCCTCGCCCGGATCGAGTCCGCGCATCACCTCGCGAAGCGCTTCGACGACCGCCGTGTAGGCCGGCCCGGTCTCGCCCAGGTCGAGGCAGGAGCCGACGGCGATCCTCGCGCCGCGATCGCGGGCCCGAGGGTTCCAGGTCTCCAGCAGGCGGGTCTTGCCGACCCCAGGGTCGCCGCTGATCAGGACGGTGGTCGTCCGGCCCCCCGCGGCGGCCTCCAGCGCCTCGTCGAGCGCAGCGAGCTCGGCGCCACGGCCCACGAATGTCGGGCTGGCGACACGCACCATCGCCGGATCATAGGACGCGCCCGTCGCCACGCAATCGCTGGAGCTGATCGTAGGTCGAGCTTAGGCCCGATCCGGTCAGCGCCGACGGCGGAGGAAGCTCGGGACGTCGATCTCGTCGTCTTCGAGGATCGGCTGCGGGGCCGCCTCATCGGTCGCGGCCGGCGACGGCGTCACTGGCTCCTCGGCGGCGGTCGGTGGCGAAGGCGGAGCCGCACCGGCGACCTCCGCGACAGGCTCGACGGGCTCGACGGGCGGGGGCGGCGTTGCCTTGGACGCCGGGCGTTTTCGCGGCCGTTTCTCGACTGCGGATTCGGTCGCGGGGGCGTGCCCATTCCCGTTCCCGTTCAGCCCGGTGGCGATCAGCGTGACGAGGACGTCCTCGCCAAGCGACTCGCTGAAGCTCGCCCCAAAGATGATGTTCGCGTCCTCGTCGGCATGCTCGCGGATCTCGTCGGCCGCGAGCCGGACCTCGCCCAGTCGGAGGTCGGCTGGGCCGGAAACGTTGAACAGGATCCCGCGCGCGCCCGCGAACCTGGCCTCGAGCAACGGGCTGGCGATCGCCTGACGCGCGGCGTCGGCCGCACGGTTCTTGCCGCTGCCACGACCGGTGCCGATGAGAGCGGGCCCGGCGTCTTCCATCACCGACCGCACGTCGGCGAAGTCGAGGTTGATCAGGCCCGGAGCGGTGATGAGGTCGAGGATCCCCTGGACCGCGTGCAGCAGGACGTCGTCGACGGCACCAAACGCGTCGGTCATCGACGCGTCGGCCGGGAGGACGTCGCCGACGCGATCGTTCGGCACGACGATCAGCGCGTCGACGTTCGCGGCGAGCTCGTCTGCCGCGGCATCGGCGATGCGCTTCCGTTGCGACCCCTCGAATCCGAACGGCTTCGTGACGACCCCGATCGTGAGGGCGCCGTGGTCCCTGGCGCTGGCCGCCACGATCGGCGCGGCGCCAGAGCCGGTCCCTCCGCCGAGGCCGGCGGTGACGAACACGAGGTCGGCGCCCGACACGGCGCGCCCGATCGTGCGCTTGTCCTCCTCGGCAGCCTTGCGCCCGACCTCCGGATCGCCACCGGAGCCGAGGCCGCCCGTGGTTTCCCGACCAATCCGGACCCTCAGGCCGGCGGTCGAGCTCCGGAGCGCCTGAGCGTCGGTGTTGAAGCCGACGAAGCTGACGTCCTCGATCCCCGCCCTGACCATCCGGTCGACCGCGTTGTTGCCGCCACCCCCGACCCCGACGACGCGAATCCTGCGCTCCTCGGGCCGGCGGACGCTGCGGACCCAGTCGGGCACCGCCCACAGGATGCGAAGGAGCAGCAGGACGGCGCCGATGACGACAACGGCGACCACGAACTGGCCGAGGACAGGCACGCCGTCGAGTCTACGCGGAGGAATCGACTCGTTGACACGAAATCCGTACCGGGGGGTGGGGTCCCTTAGGGCATGCGTTCACCCGAGGGTTGCGCGGATTGTTGATCAAGTTCGAGTAATCCCGGACGGCAACCCAGGTCGCCGTGATGCAGCGGGCCGGCGCTGGCGCGGTTGCGCCCCATCCGCGATCGGCGTATACCACTCGACAATCGGTGGGACGCACGTCGCCGACCCTATGCCCGCTCAGGCCCGCGCGACTCCCCTGTCGAGTCGCATTGCCTCCCGCTCGCGCCCCTGACCCGCGCCCCCATCCTCGCGGGAGCACCTGAGCCTCCGGACGAACCGCGACATGGGCCACGGCCACGCGTCCGCCACACGACCTAGTGGAGGCGCGCGATGAAACGACTGCTCACGATCCTCGCCATTGCCTCGATCTGCCTGGTGGCCGGCGCGGTGCCGGCCGCGGCCGCCGACCCAGCCACGGAGGCGCTCGTGTCGGTCGGCAGCCCGACCGGGACGACTCCACAGAACCACCAGAACGAGCCCGCGGTCGCGATGGACGCCCACCAACCCAACGTCCTCGCCGCCGGCTCGAACGACTTCCTGGACTGGCAGCCCTGCCCCCAGACGACATCCACCCAGCACGGCACGTGCCGCGGCTCGAACGCGGGTGTCGGCCTGTCGGGCGTCTACTTCTCGTTCGACAGCGGCCACACCTGGATCCAGCCGACCTACACGGGCCTCACGAGCCGGGACTGCACAGCAAACGCTCCCTGCACCCCGCACACCGGTCCCATCGGGACGCTGCCCTGGTACGCCGAGGCCGGCCTCGCCTCGAACGGCGACCCCGCCGTCGCCTTCGGCCCGCGGCGCGTCAACGGGGAGTTCTCGTGGGACAACGGCTCCCGCCTCTACTACGCGAACCTCACCGGCAAGATCAACGGCGGCTTCCCCCAGATCGAGCCGTTCCGGGGCTTCCTCGGTGTCGGCGTGTCGCGCCTCGACAACCCCACGCCGACGAGCGTTCTCAACAAGAACAGCTGGATGCCGCCCGTGATCTCGAGCAGCCGGACGAGTACCACCTCGTTCGAGGACAAGGAGCAGATCTGGGCTGACAACGCCGAGTCGAGCCCGTTCTTCGGTCACGTCTACGTCTGCGTCGACGACTTCCGCAGCAACAGCCGCGGCCAGGCGACCGCCCAGACGGTCTCGGTCGACATCTCGGCTGACGGCGGCGATACGTGGCGGGTGAAGCAGATCAACTCCGCGGCCAGCAACAACACGCTCGGCTTCCACGGCGGCTGCACGGTCCGGACCGACAGCGCCGGCACCGTCTACGTCTTCTACACCCACTTCGCCGTCGGGACGCCGGGTCAGGGCGCGCACACGATGCAGAAGTCGACGGACGGCGGGCAAACATGGAGCCGGCCGCGCGACATCCTGCCGGCCAACGACGCCTGCTTCAACATCGATCCTGTCGAGGGCCGCTGCGTGGCCGACGGCTTCGCCGGCGCCCGGATCGACCTGCTCTCGGCGCCGAGCGTCGACATCGCCAACGGCGCGCCGACCGGCGACGACGCCACGAACGAGATCGTGGACGTCTGGAACGACGGCTCGCTGGGCCTGAACCACGAGAAGACGCTGTTCTCGTATTCGACGAACGGCGGCGGCCACTGGAGCGACCCGGCGATCGTGTCGGTCCCGACCGATCGGCCGATCTACGCGGCCCCCGCGATCTCCCCGGATGGCTCGGCGGTCTACGTCATGTACGAGGCGCTGACCGACCCGTGGCGTGGCGCCGACATGACCGCGCCGCGCGGCTACCACGGCGTCTTCCGGTCGGCGCCGCTGGGCGCAAACGGCGCCCCAGGCGCCTGGTCGACGCTGTTCACCGGCCCGCTCGGCGACATCCGCGGGACGTACCCCGGCCACGACATCTACCAGGAGCGGGTCGGCGACTACGTCTACGCGGCCGCCAGCCGCGACTACGGCGTCGGCGTCTGGTCCGATGCCGCCAACGCTGCCGTCTGCCCGGCCGTCCAGACCTGGCGCGCGGCCTCGTACACCGCCGGTGCGGAGGTCCTGCCCGGGGCCCCGTGGCCGCTCGCCGACTGTCCGGCGACCTTCGGCAACGTCCAGATCCAGGCTGTCACTACCCAGTAGACGGATCTCGATCGACAGAGAAGCGCCGGTCCACCGGGCCGGCGCTCCTTGATTTGATGCCCAGTGCGAGATCGGATGGTCTTGCACTGCCAGTCAAGATCGAGGCGTGATCGACGAACCTCCGGGCCCGCCCGTCGCCGCGACGCAGTTCCTCCTCCGCCCGATCGAGCCGGCCGACGGGCCCGCGATCGACACGCTCATGCGGACCGAGGCGCAGACGACGTCGATGTCGATCACGACCCACTACCACGTCGAGCTGTACCCGGCGCTCGTCGCCCAGCATCCGTCGCTCTTCGGCGTCGTCGCGACCGCGCCCGGGACCGACGGGCTCGTCGGCGTCGCGACGGCCTTCACCGACCAGGTCCGGATCGGTGGCGCGACGTACCCCAGCGCCCACCTCGAGAACCTCAAGGTCCGCCACGAGTTCCGGCGGCAGGGCCTCGGCCGGCGACTCGCCGAGTGGCGGATCGCCGAGGCGGACCGGCGCTTCGGCGGCGAGGGCGTCATCGCGACGGGGATCGAGGCCAGCAACGCGGCGTCGCTCGCGACGGCCCGGTCGTGGTCGACCCAGATCCTCGGCCCCGTGCGGGTCGTCATCGCGTCGACCAGTTCGAAGCCTCCCCCGTCGGGCGGCGTCTCGATCCGCCCGCTCGAGGACCGCGACGTCGAGGCCGTCGTCGAGGGCGTGAACGCGTTCCACGAGTCGTTCGACCTCTACCCGCCGCAGACCGCCGCGAGCCTCGCGGCGCAGCTCGGTCCCACGCCGCTCGGCGAGCCGATCCGCCAGTACCGCGTCGCCGTCGACGCGGGCGGCGCCATCGTCGCGGGCGCGCTGGTCAACGAGCGGTTCAAGCTCATGGCCGACCACGTCCAGCAGGTCCCGCGGCCGCTCGAGCTGCTCAACAAGGTGGCTCGCCTGTTCCCGCAGGACGGCGTCATCCGCCAGGTCGAGCTGTCGCTGGCGTGGCACGCCCCCGGCCGCACCGACGCCGCGCGCCAGCTCTGGGAGGCGATCCGCTACGAGTGGCGCGACCGGGCGACGCACGTCGCCTGCGTGACGGATCCGCGCGGATCGCTGTTCGAGGCGTTCCACGTCGGCTTCTCGCTCGTGCCCAAGATCCAGCTGATGATCCCGGTGCGCAGCCCCGTCCCGGTCGACCCGAATCGGTTGGTCTACTACTGGCGGTA
>CAWJUA010000011.1:0-162310 GCA_963845925.1 uncultured Chloroflexia bacterium | reverse complement strand
GGAGCGGGAGACGGGGTTCGAACCCGCGACATTCAGCTTGGAAGGCTGACGCTCTGCCAACTGAGCTACTCCCGCCTGCGTCGAAACTCTACCCCACCCGCTGGCGGCCAAGACACTCGTCCACTGCGGCATGGACGAACGTCCTCAAGTTCGTCCGGAGGCCGGAATCCGGGGAACAACCAGCGAGGCTGGCGCCTCTGATCGCCATGAGCCCGTGCCCACGGGCTCGATCGATCAGAAAGGACTCATCCGCCATGTCTCGCCCGAGCAATCGACTCTCGATCCCCGCGGCGATCACCGTCGCCGCCGTCGCCGTGATCGCCCTCATCGCCAGCGGCGTGCTCCGGCCGACGCCGGTGTCCGGCGTCCCGCCGACCGACGCGCCGTGGGTGCCCTCGGTCCCGCCGACGATGCCGGCGCCCGCCGACCCGCGACGCCAGCCCCGGCGACCCCGGCCCCCGCCGCGCCGGAGCAGCCCGCCCCGTCGGTCCCCGCGAACCCGGCCCCGTCGGTCGACCCTGATGGCGAGCCCGACAACGTCACGACGGTCGACCTCGACGTCGCGACCGACCACGACGTCCGCGTCACGGTCGTCGACGACGGCGGCTCGCTCGTCGGCATCAGGTCCGGCCACGCCGGCGACGGGATGAGCGTCCGCTGGTTCGACCTCAAGGTCGAGAACGTCGACTCCTCGACGCTCCGGCTCACGTGGATCGGCTTCGCCGCCGACGACGAGTCGGTCCTGAACGTCGGCGAGAACGACGGCCGGGTCCAGCTCGCGCTGTCGGTCGCCGGCCCGCCGCCGAACAGCGACGCCACCGGCTACGACCGCGTGCTCATCCTCGAGTTCGACCACGACGTCAGCGCCGCCGACGTCACCTCCACGGTCCAGGAAGGCTTCGACACGAGCTACTGAACCGAAATCAGCAGGGTCCGGACGGTCCGGACCCACGGGCACCGAGGCCCGGCCGAGCATTGGCGGCCGGGCCTCGTCGCGCCCGGCGGAGGAGAGCCGCTAGCGCTTCCGCTCGAGGATCGGGCGGGCCTTCTCCGGGTCGTCGACGACGAACGCGAACATCGCCCGGTCGCCCCATCGGCCGAGGAACAGGTGGCCGTAGATGTTGACCCCCGCGTCGGCCAGCTGCCGCGACAGCGCCGCCATCCCGCCGGGCCGGTCGTCGACCTCGGCGAGAATCGATTCGCCCTCGATGTACGTGTAGCCGCCCTCGTCGAGGATCTGCTTCGTCGTCGCGTCGTCGGCCGTCGTCATGATCACGTGGCCGGAGTCGCCGATCCCGCCGCCGCCGATCGCCCGGAGGTCCACGCCGCGGGCCGCGAGCGCCTCGGCGAGACTCGCCATGGCACCCGGCTCGTTGTTGAGCTGGACGACGAACTGGTTGGCCATCGATCCCTCCGACGCTCCGCGTGGAGGACGATTCTAACGGTCGGCGTGCGCGTCAGGCGCCGGGGGCGCGGGCGATCAGCGCGAGAACGACCAGCCCGATGAGGACGAAGAGCGCCTGGACGCGCTCGCTCGGCTGGAACGCCGGCTGGTGGGCGGTCTCGTGTCGCGTGGCCATTGGCGCGACGCTAGGCCCCGCCGCGACCGGCCGCCATGGTACGTTCGGGCCGTGACCGACCCGACCGATGCCGCCGAGCGGGCTGCCCTCGAGGCGCTGCGCGCAGCCGGCCGGCCCGGAATCGCTCTGGGTCGAGGCGGCCGGCATCCGGTTCCATGCCCTGGCGTGGGGCGACCCCGCCGCGGCGCCGCTGGTCCTCATGCACGGCGTCACGTCCAGCGCTCGAGGCTGGTGGCGAGTTGGGCCAGCGTTGGCGGCCGCGGGGTACCGCGTGATCGCCCCAGATCTGCCGGGCCACGGGCTCACCGGGTCGTGGTCCGGCCACGTCCTTTTCCGCGACAACGCCGCCGACGTCGCGGCATTCGCCCGGGCCGCGTTTCCGGCCGCCGCCGCGAGCGACGTCCGGGTTGTCGGCCACAGCTGGGGCGGGATGACCGCGGCGTGGTTGCCCGGGGTCGGCTTCGCCCCGCGGAGGCTCGTCCTCGTCGATCCGCCGGCCATTCCCCTCTGGCTGATCTCGCGACTGCTCGAGAACCCCGACGATCGGCACTACGACGACCTCGCGACCGCGATGGACGCCGTCGGCCGGCAGTGCCCCACCTGGCCGTACGGCGACGTCGCCGCGAAGGCCGAGAGCCTCACCCAGTTCGACGAGCCGGCGGTCGTGGCGATCCTGACCGGGAACGGCGACTGGGACGGCGGCCTCGCGGCGCTCGCCGACCCGGCCGCGCGGGACGTGCCGACTCGCCTGATCCGCGGCGACCCGGCGGCCGGCGGCTACATCCCCGATGCTGCCGTTCCGGCCTTCGAGGCGCGACTCGGAGGCGAGAACGTCACGACGATCACCGGGGCGCCCCACTCGCCCCACCGGACGCACCCCATTGAGACGACCCGCGCGGTGCTGCGAGCATTAGCCGGTTGACCCCTCGAGGAGAGCTGCCATGACCACCGTCACGCCGCGCTGGGAGTGGCGCACCTTCGGCCGCGCCGGGCCCGTCGCCGACGCCGTCTTCGACGCGACCGACGCGAGCCCCGTCGCCGAGAGCGATGAGACCTACTTCCTGACCGACTCCGGCGCGAACGTGAAGATCCGCGACGAGCTCGTCGACATCAAGCTGCTGCGCGAGACCGACGAGAACGGGCTCGAGCGCTGGGAGCCGGTCCTGAAGCGACCGTTCCCGCTCTCGGCCGCCGATTTCCAGACGACCGCCGAGGCGATGGGCATCGACCCGGCGCGCGAGGGCGGCCGAGACGGCGACGTCGCGTACGACGAGTTCCTCGCGATCGTCGGCCGCGACCCGCGTGCCCGGATCGCGCCGGTCCACAAGCGGCGCGTCCGCTACACGATCAACGGCTGCATGGCAGAGCGCTCGGAGATCGAGGTGGACGGCCACACGTCGGTGACGGTCGCGGTCGAGTCGACGGACAAACCCGCGGTCGTCGAAGCGGTCCGGTCGCTCGGCTACCGCGACTTCCTCAACACGAACTACCAGGTCGGGCTGGCGTCGCTCCTGGCCGACGAGCCGGCACGCTACGCGGTGATCGACCTGGGGACGAACTCGATCAAGTTCCACGTCGGGTCGTTCGACGCCGACGGGCGGCCGCAACCGGTCGTCGACCGGGCCGAGGTGACCCGGCTGGGCGAGGGCCTGGCGGCCGGTGGGGCCATCCAGCCGGAGCCCCTCGAACGGGCGATCGTCGCGATCTCCGGCATGGTCGACGAGGCGAAGCGGCTTGGCGCCCGGGCGATCGCCGCGGTCGGCACCGAGGGTCTCCGCCAGGCGGCGAACCGCGACGCCGTCATCGCCGCGATCCGCGACCGGACCGGCGTCACCGTCGAAGCCCTGCCGGGCCCAGAGGAGGGGCGCCTCGCCTATCTCGCCGTGAAGTCGGGCATCGGCCTCGCGCAGGGCTCGCTCGTCGTCTTCGACACGGGCGGCGGCAGCTCCCAGTTCACGTTCGGCGACGGCGACCGCGTCGACGAGCAGTTCAGCGTGCCGGTCGGCGCGGTCCGGTTCACGGAGCGGTTCGGGCTCGACAAGGCGGTCTCGTCGGAGACCGTCGACGAGGCGCGGGCGGCGATCGCCGCGGACCTGGCCCGGATCGAGGGCCGGCCCAGCCCCAGCGCGCTCGTCGGGATGGGCGGCGCGATCACGAACATCACCGCGGTGAAACACGGCCTCGCGACGTACGACCCGGACGTCGTCCAGGGCACGGTCCTCGACCGTGCGGAGGTCGACCGCCAGATCGAGCTCTACCGCTCGCGCGACGCCGACGGCCGGCGCGAGATCGTCGGCCTGCAGCCAAAGCGCGCGGAGGTCATCCTTGCCGGTGCCTGCGTCGTCCGGACCGTCCTGGAGATGCTCGGCAAGGACAGCCTGACCGTCAGCGATCGCGGCCTGCGTCACGGGTTGCTCGTCGAACGGTTTGGACCCGTGGAGGCATCCCGATGACCACCCCGACCGACGAGACGCCGCGCATCAGCGACGCCCAGATCGTCGAGATCATGCGGCTGCTCAAAGGCGCCGACACCGTCGAGCTGAAGGTCTCGATCCCGACCGACGCCCACCGGGCGACGATCCAGGGCCTGCCGCTCGATCCGGTCGAGGCTCAGCCGCGCCAGATCTGGTTCTTCGACACGCCCGACCTCGCGCTGAACCAGGCGGGCATCGTGGTCCGAGCGCGGCGGATCCAGGGCGGCCGGGGCGATACCGTGATCAAGCTCCGACCGGTCGTCCCCTCAGAGCTCCCGGAGGACCTCCGGACGTCGGGCAGCCTGAACGTCGAGGTCGACGTGCTCCCGGGTGGGTTCGTCTGCTCGGCGTCGTTCAAGGGCCGGAGCGACGGTGCGGCGATCAACGACGCGATCGCCGGCAAGACGCCGCTCCGGAAGCTGTTCTCCCGGGACCAGCGGACGTTCTACGCGGAGCGCGCCCCGGCCGGCCTCGATCTCGACAGCCTCGTCTCGCTTGGTCCGACATACGTGCTGAAGGGCCAGTTCACGCCGCCCGAGCTGGGCCGGCGGGTCGTCGCCGAGATGTGGCTCTACCCGGACGGCTCGCGGATCCTCGAGCTGTCGACGAAGTGCCTGCCGTCCGAGGCGTTCCAGGTCAGCGCCGAGGCCCGCGCCTACCTCGCCGAACGCGGCGTCAACCTGGGTGGTACGCAGCAGACGAAGACGCGGGCCGCGCTCGACTTCTTCACCAACCAGCTCAAGGCGAACGCTCCGGCCGGCTAGTCGCACTCCGCTCGGGCACGGCGTCGGTCCGCCGGCGGATCGCGATCGCCCGCTCGTACATCGCCGCGTAGCGCGGCGCGGAGCCGGTCGCCCAGTCGAAATCCGTCGCCATGCCCCTCGCGACGAGGCCGTCCCACGCCGGGCCTCCGCGATCGCGGGCCGCGATCGCGGCCTCGGCCGCCGTCGCCAACGCCGCTGCCGTCGCCGGCCCGAACGCAAAACCGGTTCCCTCGCCGGGGCGGGTCAGCTCGTCGACGACGGAGTCGGCGAGGCCGCCGGTCCGCCGGACGATCGGTGGCGTGCCGTAACGCATCGCGATCATCTGGCCCTGGCCGCTCGGCTCGAACCGCGACGGCATGAGGAAGAAGTCCGCCCCGGCGTAGATCCGGCGGGCCATGACACGGTCGAACCGCTCAAGCAGCGCGACCCGGTCCGGGCGTCTGGCGGCGAGCGAGCGGAAGCCCGCGACCTGGGCCGGATCGCCGCTGCCGAGGACGACGAGCCGGGCGCCCGCATCGAGCAGCCGGGGGGCGGCGTCGGCGAGGAGGTCGAAGCCCTTCTGCGGATCGAGCCGGCCGATCATCCCCAGGACCGGCGCATCGTCGGTCGGATCGAAGCCGACCCGGCCCAGCAGATCGGCCCGGCAGGTCGCTTTGCCGGTGAGATCGCCGGCGGAGTACGTCGCCGCCAGGTCGGCGTCGGTCGCCGGGTCCCAGACGGTCGTGTCGAGCCCGTTGAGGATCCCCAGGTAGCGGTCGCCCTTCGCCCGCAGCGTCGCGTCGAGCCCGAACCCCAGCTCAGGGCCCAGCGACTCGCGGGCGTAGCCCGGGCTGACGGTGTTCACGAGGTCCGACCGCTCGATCCCCGCCCAGAGCAGGTCGACCCCGACCGCGTCCCTGGCGATCACGCCGTCGCCCGGGGCGAGGCCCAGGTCGCGCAACGACTCGCGCGGCGTCCAGCCGTGGTAGGCGAGGTTGTGGATCGTCAGGACGACCGCCGCCCGACCGATCACCGGGTCGTCGGCGTACCAGCGGTCGCGGAATAGCGCGACGGGGCAGGCGTGCCAGTCGTGGATGTGGACCAGGTCGACCGGCCGCTCGCCACGCGCGGCGTCGGCCCGGAGCGCCTCGAGCGCGGCGCGGCCCAGCAGCCCGAACCGCCATGCGTTGTCGGTGAAGTCGCCGCCGCCGGGCGGGCCGTAGAAGCCGTCGCGGTCGAAGGCGGCCGGGTGGTCGACGAGCCGGAGGCGGTAGCCGTTGGCCGCGACGTTGACGATCGAGACGTCGACCGCGCCGGCGAGCGCGTGCGGGTCTGGGACACGGACGGTCGTCGTCGCAGAAGCTCCTTGCGGAACCGGCACGGAGCGGTAGCGCGGGAGGAAGACGTCGACGAGGCCGTCGGTCGCGCCCGGGACCTGCGGCAGCGCCCGGGCGAGCGCGTCGACGACGTCGCCCAGGCCGCCGGTCTTCGCCCACGGCTCGCATTCGGCCGCGACGAACGCGACGCGGAGGGGTTGGGGCATCGACTCATGGTAACGACCGGCGCGGGGCGTCTCGCCGTTCCGCAGGTCCGCCGCGTGCACTAAACCGGTTCAGACGGCGCGAGCCAGCGGCTATCATCCCCCGACATGGATCCGGCTCCCAGCATCCCCGCGATTCCCGCCGCGTCGTTCCGGCTCCCGCCACAGCTCGAGGGACTCCGCGGCCTCGCCTACAACCTCTACTGGTGCTGGCATCCGCGGGCGCGCCAGATCTGGAGCCGGATCGACCGCGAGACGTGGACTCGCCACCGGAATCCGATCCCGGTCCTGTCGGGGCCGGTCGAGTGGGGCCACCTCCTCGACGACACGACGTTCATGGTCGAGGTCCGGGACGTCCTCCGCGAGTTCGGCGAGTACATGGCGAACGGCTCCGACGCCTGGTTCGCCCGGAACCACGGCGGCGTCCTCGACGGACCCATCGCCTACTTCTGCGCCGAGTACGGCATCTACGAGTCGCTCGGGATCTACTCCGGCGGCCTCGGCGTGCTTGCCGGCGACCACACGAAGACGACGTCCGACATGGCCCTGCCGTTCGTCGGCGTCGGGCTGCTCTATCGCAACGGCTACTTCCACCAGACGATCGACGCCGACGGCCACCAGGAGCACGCCTACCCCGACTACGACCTGACCCGGCTGCCGGTCAGCCGCGTCCAGGCCGACTCCGGCGAGCCGCTCCAGGTCCAGGTCGAGCTGCCGGGTCGCGACCTCCAGGTCGCCGTCTGGCTCGCCCAGGTCGGCCGGACGCCGGTGCTGCTGCTCGACACCGACATCCCCGACAACGGCGACGCCGACCGGCCGATCACCCACATCCTCTACGTCCGCGGCCGCGAGATGCGGCTCCACCAGGAGCTCGTCCTCGGCGTCGGCGGGGTCCGGGCGCTGCGGGCGCTCGGCGTCGAGCCCTCGGTCTGGCACCTCAACGAGGGCCACTCGGCGTTCCTGCTCGCGGAGCGGGCCCGGGAGTACGTCGCGACCGGTGCGGCGCTCGACGACGCCCTGGACCGGGTCCGCGCCGACAGCGTCTTCACGATCCACACGCCGGTCTCGGCCGGCAACGAACGCTTCGCGACCGACCTCGTCCGGCGCGTCGCGGGCCCGCTGCTCGAGGGCGACGGGCGGCCGCACACGGGCGGCGTCCCGCTGGACCGCGTGCTCGAGCTGGGGATGGGCGTCGACGGCGACGCGGGCCAGTTCGACATGACCGCCTTCTCGCTCCGGCTGACGCGCGCGGCGAACGCCGTGAGCCGGCTCCATGCCGAGACCGCGGACGCAACGTGGCGATCGATCGCGCCGCACGGGATCGGCGGCGTCACGAACGGCATCCACACCCCCAGCTGGGTCGGCCACACGATGGGCGAGACGCTGGCAAGGGGCGTCCGGGCGGACCTCGACAACCTCGACGCGCAGGGCAGCGGCGGCCGCTTCTGGGAGCGCCTCGACCAGATCCCGACCGACGAGCTGTGGGAGACGCACCAGCGCCAGAAGCTGGAGCTTGCGGTCTTCGCCCGGCGCCGCCTCCGCAACCAGTTCGCCCGGCACGGCGAGGCGCCGGCGGTGCTCGACGCGCTCGAGGCGGCGCTCGACCCGGACGTCCTCACGATCGGCTTCGCACGGCGGTTTGCGACCTACAAGCGGGCGGCCCTCCTGTTCAGCGACATCGATCGGCTCGCCCGCATGGTCCGGAGCGAGGATCGGCCCATCCAGATCGTTTACGCCGGCAAGGCCCACCCCGCCGACCGGCCCGGCCAGCAGGTCATCCAGGAGATCTTCGGCCGGTCGATGTCCGACCAGTTCCGCGGCCGCGTCTTCGTCCTCGAGGACTACGACATCCGGATCGCCCGCTACCTCGTCGCCGGCGTCGACATCTGGCTGAACACCCCGCGCCGGCCGCTCGAGGCGTCGGGCACGAGCGGGATGAAGGCGGCGGCGAACGGCGTCGTGAACCTCAGCGTCCTCGACGGCTGGTGGGACGAGGGCTTCACCGGCGACAACGGCTGGGCGATCGGCGGCCGGGAGACGAACCCCGACGAGGCCGCCCAGGACTGGGCCGACGCGCAGGACCTCTACCGGATCCTCGAGGACGAGGTCCTTCCCCGCTACTACGAGCGCGACGCCCACGGCATCCCGGTCGCCTGGGTCAAGCTCATGCGGCGGTCGATGGCGACGACGCTCTGGCGGTTCTCGACGACCCGGATGCTCCACGACTACGTCGAGCGGATGTACCTGCCGAACGCGGTCGTGCCGCCCGAGGCGATGCCGTCGGAGGGCGTGCCGCCCAGGGCGGCCGTCAGCCGCCGGACGACCTCGGCCAGGTCGACCGGGGGCTGATCAGGACTCGACGGCCGCAGCCGTCGACTTCCTGACCACGAGCCGCGTCGCAAGGCGCTGGGCGGCCTCGACCGGCTCCCCTGACAACCCGGCGAGCAGCAGCCGCGCCGCGGCCTCGCCCTTGCCCCGAATGGGCTGGTGGACGGTCGTCAGCGGCGGGTCGGTCGCCTCGGCGAGCTCGATGTCGTCGAACCCGACGACGCTGACGTCGGCCGGGACCGCGAGGCCCCGGTCCCGCAGCGCCCGGATCGCCCCGATCGCGATCGCGTCGCTCATCGCGAGGATCGCCGTCGGGCGGCGGCCGGCCAGCCAGGCGCGCTCGACCGCGGCCGTGCCGCCGGCGTACGTCGCCGGGCTCACGAGAACGTCCGCGTCGGCGATCTCCACCCCGGCGGCCCGCAGACCCGCCCGGTAGCCACGGAGCCGCCGGGCGACGGTGTCGTCGGCCCCGCTCGGGGCGTGCTCGGCCGGCTCGACCGCGATCACGAGGACGTCGCGGTGGCCGAGCGCCGCGAGATGGGCCGCCGCTTCCCGGGCGCCGCCCTCGTCGTCGACGTCGATCGCCGGCAGGCCCTCGAACCGGTCGGAGTCGACGGTCACGGTCGGCAGGCCGGCCCGCCGGATCTCGGCGATCTCGGGGTGGTCGGCCGAAAGCCCGATCACGACGATCCCGTCGACCGTGGCCCGGGCAACCGCCGACGAGAGCGAGCCGTGGAGCGGCGAGATGAAGTGGAGGCCGTAGCCCGCGCTCTCGGCCACGGCCGCGACGCCGGCGCTGAACATCCCGAAGTACGGGTTCGAGAACATCGACGCGAGCGCCTGGGGCGTGACAAGCCCGATCGTCCCCGTCCGGCGCTGGGTCAGCATCCGGGCCACCGGATCGGGCCGGTAGCCGAGCGTCGTCGGCGACGCGCGAGGATCCGGGCGCTGGTCGCCGGCGCGAGCCGGTCGGGGTTGTTGAACGCGAACGAGACCGCGGTCTTCGAGACGCCGGCGGCCTCGGCGACGTCGGCGATGCGGACCCGCCGAGCGGCCTGCTGGTCCACGGAACCCGCTCCTCCGTGCGCGACCATCGCCGCCGGCGTATGATCGGCCGGCCCGGGCAAAACCGGTTTAGCAACGCGGTTCCGCAACCTAGCAACGGGCCGGGCCGCACGTCAATGCGGTTGAATAGCCGGCGACCCGGTCCAGATGCCGCGGGCCGCCGAGGAGAGCCTGCTTGACGCGCCGGATCACGCTCGCCCTGACGCTCCACAACCACCAGCCGGTGGGCAACTTCGGCTGGGTCATCGCCGAGACGTACGACCGGGCCTACCTGCCGATGCTCGACGCGCTCGAGCGCCATCCCGGCGTCCACCTCGGCCTCCACTACAGCGGGCCGCTGCTCGCCTGGATCCGGCGCGAGCGGCCGGCCTTCATCGATCGCCTCGCGGCCTCGTGGAGCGCGGCCAGGTCGAGATCGTCGGCGGCGGCTGGTACGAGCCGGTCCTCGCCGCGCTGCCGGAGCGCGACCGGATCGGCCAGCTCGTCCGGATGGCCGACGAGCTCGAGGCAGCTGTTCGGCCGGCGGCCGCGCGGGGCGTGGCTCGCGGAGCGGGTCTGGGAGCCGGACCTGCCGACGTCGCTGGCGACCGCCGGCTACGACTGGACGATCCTCGACGACGCCCACTTCCGGGCCGCGGCGATCCCGGAGGAGGCGCTCTGGGGCCCGTACACGACCGACGACCAGGGCAGGGTGCTGACGGTCTTCGGCACCGAGCAGGGGCTCCGCTACCGGATCCCGTTCGCCGAGGTCGATGACGTCATCGGCTATCTCCGCGACCACGCCACGGAGCGCGGCGACCGGCTCGGGACGATGGGCGACGACGGCGAGAAGTTCGGCGGCTGGCCGACGACGTTCGAGCACTCCTGGGGCCCGAGCGGCTGGGTCGAGCGGTTCTTCGAGGCCCTCGACGAGAACCGCGACTGGCTGGCGACGACGACGCCGTCGGGCTGGCTCGACGGCCACGGCTCGATCGGCCGGGTCTACGTCCCCACGGGCTCGTACGCCGAGATGGGCGAATGGGCCCTGCCGGCCGACGAGTCGGTCGCGTTCACCCGCGCCCTCCACGACGCCGTGGAGCAGCGCCGTCCCGAGGTGCGCTGGCTGCGTGGCGCGATCTGGCGCAATTTCCAGGTGAAGTACCGCGAGGTCAACGACCTCCACAAGCAGATGCTCCGGGCGAGCGACCTCGTCGCGGCGATGCCGGCCGGGCCGTCCCGGGACGCCGCCCTCGACCACCTCTTCGCGGGCCAGTCGAACGACTGCTACTGGCACGGGCTGTTCGGCGGGATCTACCTGGCCGATCTCCGGGTGGCGGCACTGCGCCACCTGATCCAGGCGGAGGACCTGGCGCTGGGCGGGCCGGGCGCGGCCGTCGCCTCCGGGACGCTGGTCGATCTCGACCTGGACGGCGCCGAGGAGGTCCTGCTCCAGACCGACGGCCTGATCGTCGGGCTGAAGCCCGATGACGGCGCTGGGATCGGCCGCTGGGACCTTCGCGCGGCGGCCTTCCCGCTCGCTGCAGTCATGCGCCGCCGGCCCGAGGCGTATCACGACAAGCTCAGGGCCCACGATCGGCCGACGGTTGCGAGCGACGAACCGGCGGGCGTGGTGGCGGGTTCCCCGGATCTCGATCCGGCTCAACCCGCCTCGATTCACGAGATCGTCAGCGCGAAGCAGGCCGGCCTCAGCGGGCTCCTCCACTACGACGCCTACGAGCGCCGATCCGGCCTCGTCCGGGTCCTCCCGCTCGAGACCGCGCCGGAGGCCTTCGCCGACGGATCCGCGGAGGACCTCGTCGACACGCTGACCGTGCCGTGGGAGCTCGCCTCGCTCGGCGAGGATCGCGTCGTGCTCCGCCTCGCGGCGTCGCCGCTCGAGCTGCGCAAGACGATCGAGGTCGGTGGCGGCCGGGACGACCCGACGCTGATCGTCGAGGTCGAGGCGACGAACGTGTCGACGTCGCCGTTCGAGGGCCTGCTCGGCGTCGAGTTCGCGATGATGCTCCTGGGCGGCGGCCACAACCCGGCGGCGTTCCACGAGGTCGGCGGGCGGCGGATCGCCCACGACGAGGCGCTCGTGGCCGGGGCGGTGACGAGCCTCCGGGCCGGCAACGGCCAGGTCGGCGTCACGGTCGAGACGACGACCGTGGAGCCGCTCGACGCCTGGATCTCGCCGATCGAGACCGTCTCCAACTCCGAGTCGGGCTTCGAGCTCGTCTACCAGGGCTCGTGCGTCCTGCTCCACCGCCAGGTCGAGCTCGCACCAGGGGCGTCGGCGACGATCCGCGTCGAGCAACGGGCGACGGCCACGGCCGATCACGCCGTCGCGGCGCCCCGATGACCCGCGGCCGGCTCGCCGTCCACGGCCACTTCTACCAGCCGTCGCGCGTCGACCCGTGGACCGGCCAGGTTCCGGAGGAGCCGTCCGCGGCGCCGTTCCATGACTGGAATGCCCGCGTCGACGCGGAGTGCTACCGGCCCAACGCGACCCGCTCGAACCTCACCCGGATCTCGTGGGACCTCGGCCCGACGCTCGCGTCGTGGCTCGCCGACGGAGGATCCGACGACGCTCGCGGGGTTCGCCGCGGCCGCGAGCGGCGGCAACGCGATCGCCCAGTCTTTCCACCACACGATCCTGCCGCTCGCCTCTGCCGCGGACCGGCGAACCGAGATTCGCTGGGGGCTGCGCGAGTTCGAGCTGCGGTTCGGACGGCGGGCGAGCGGCCTGTGGCTGCCGGAGACCGCGGTCGACCTCGCGACGCTCCGGATCGCCGCCGCGGAGGGCGTCGAGTCCACGATCCTCGCCCCGTGGCAGGCCGCCGACACGATCGACAGCCGCCGGCCATACCGCGTCGAGCTGGGCGGCGGGGTCTCGATCGTCGTCGCGTTCTACGACGCGGGGCTGTCGGCGGCGGTCTCGTTCGAGCCGGAGGCGACCTCCGACGCCGACCGCTTCGCCCGCGACCGCGTCGAGCCACGGCTGAGCAGCCCCGCCGCGGCCGCGGCCGCGGGCGACGCGACCACGGGCGACGAGACCGACGGCCCGCCGCCGCTCGCCCTGATCGCGACCGACGGCGAGCTGTACGGCCACCACCAGCAGTTCCGCGACCTGTTCCTGCAACGTCTCGTCGCCCCCGACGCCGCCGCCGCCGAGCGCCGCGAGTTCGACGTCGTGTCGCTGGCGGACGCGCTCGTCGAGGCCGACGGCCAGCGCCACCCGACGGCGAAGATCGTCGAGCGGACGTCGTGGAGCTGCCACCACGGCGTCGCCCGCTGGTCGGCCGAGTGCCCGGACGCGATCGACGGCCGCTGGAAGGGTCCGCTCCGGGCGGCCCTCGACCGGTTGGCCGCGACGATCGACGTGGCATCGGAGCGCTGGTTCGCCGACGCCGGGCTCGACGTCTGGGCCCTCCGCGACGCGTACGTCGACGTGGTCGTCGGCGCGACCGAGCCGGACGCGTTCGCAGCGGATCGCCTGCCCGCGCTCGCAGCGCCCGACCGGGTCCGCGCCCTCGAGCTCCTCGAGGCCCAGCGCTGGCGGCTCGCGATGTTCGCGAGCGACGGCTGGTTCTGGGACGACCCCATCCGCCCCGAGACGAAGCAGATCCTGCGGTCGGCCGCGCGGGCCGTTCAGATCGTCGACGAGGAGCTGGGCACGGCTCTGGAGGGCCGCTTCGTCGCGGACCTCGGCCTCTTCACCTCGCCGTCGCGCGGCCTGAGCGGGGCCGAGATCTACCGGGTCGCCCTGGCGGAGGTCGGCCAGCCGGGCCCGGGCTGAGGCGCGCTTTACGAAGAATCCTTTAGCGCGCCTTACCGGCGGCAGTGTGGATTACGGCGCGGGTGGGGCGAGGATGGAACTGCGCGGATCACACCGATCCGCGGTTCCGGCCTCCCGCTTGCCGGACGCGCTGCCAGGCGTGCCACCCCCAGATGCCCGAATGAACCTCGGATTCACCAACACCCTCAAGACCTTCACCCTCCTCGCGGCGCTCGCCGGCCTGCTCGTGTTCGTCGGCGGCCTCCTCGGCGGACAGAGCGGCATGGTCATCGCCCTGCTGTTCGCGCTCGTCATGAACGTCTTCGTCTACTGGAAGAGCGACACGCTCGCCCTGAAGGCCAACGGCGCCCGCGAGCTCGCCCCCGACGAGCTGCCGCGCCTCCGCCAGGTCGTCACCTCGCTCGCCGGACGGGCCGGCCTGCCGATGCCCCGCCTCTACGTCATCGACCGCCCCGAGCCAAACGCGTTCGCGACCGGCCGCAACCCCGAGCATTCGGCGGTCGCGGTGACGACCGGCCTCCTCGACCTGATGGACGACCGGCAGCTGACCGGCGTCCTCGCCCACGAGCTGTCCCACGTCAAGAACCGCGACACGCTCGTCGGGACGATTGCCGCCACGATCGGCGGCGCGATCAGCTTCATGGCCCAGATGGCCCAGTTCCAGATGATCTTCGGCGGTGGCCGGGGCGACCGCGGTGGCGGCGGCTTCGGTGCGCTGATCGCGATCATCCTCGCCCCGATCGCGGCGCTGGTCATCCAGCTCGCCGTCTCGCGCAGCCGGGAGTACGGCGCCGACAGCTCCGGCGCGGCGCTCACGGCCGACCCGGAAGGCCTCGCCCAGGCGCTCGAGAAGCTCGAGGCGGCCAACAAGCAGCTTGGAATCCGCGGCCGGATCGCTCAGCGGATGCCGACACGCGGCCAGCCCGCTCCCGCGCCGGCGCCCGCGGCCAACCCGGCGTTCGCCAGCCTGTACATCGTCAACCCGCTGTCGGGCCGTCAGATCGGCGGCCTGTTCTCGACCCACCCGCCGATCGACGAACGGGTGGCGCGGCTCCGGCGGATGGCTCTGCGGGGGTGGTCCGGCGCCTGAATTGCGCCGGACCAATTACTGCGTTCGTCGTGGCTGGGCGAGGCTGGCAAGGCGGACCCGAGCAGCGGAGCGAGCAGGCTGACAGGCCTGTGAGCGAGCAGCGCAGGGTCCAACGCGGCCAGCGTCGTCCAGGCGCGACAGTCGCTTCATCGCGGCAAACAGTGAAGGCTCCGATCCTGCGCGATCGGAGCCTGTCACTGCGTGTTACCGGGAGGGCCCCGGCGGGATTGGGCTAGAGGGAGATACCGGCCGGGCGAACCTGGCGGCGCGGATCGGGGGAGCCATCGGTCTCGTCGACGCCCCAAAGCTGGGCTGCGACGCCGATGATTGCCGCGACGAGGATGATGAGCAGCAATTCCATCGTGGTGGCCTCGGTTGATATAGTGCAGTAGGCCAACGCCTACGAGAACTGTACTTGGACTAGCACACTGTGTCAATAGACGAACGTGAACAGCCTGTGAGCTCTCCCGACACCGCCCGGGAGCTCGACGTCGAGCGCGACTCGGACGTCCCGATCTCGACCCAGATCTACTGGCAGCTGGCCTACCAGATCGACTCCGGTCGGCTGCTCGCCGGCTCCCGACTGCCGCCTGTGCGAGAGCTGGGTGCCGCGCTCCGAGTGAACCCCAACACGATCCGGGCCGTCTACCGACGGTTGGCCGACGCGGGCTACGTCACGAGTCGCCACGGCGCCGGCACCCACGTCGCCGATCGGCCGCCGCAGAAGCGCGGCGCCGAGGCCCTTGCCGGGATCGTCGCCGAGATGCTCCGGCGCGGCGCCGAGGCCGGCTTCACGCCCGACGAGGTCGCCTCGGCCGCGTTCGCCGCGGCCACCGAGCGGAAGCGCCCGGGCGCGCTCGTCCAGGTCCTGTTCGCCGAGTGCACGAACGCCGACGCCGGCTACGACGCCGAGCGGCTGAGCGTCGCGTTCGACGGCCGGATCCAGGTCGAGGGCACGCTGCTCGACGACCTGCCCGACCGGCTCAGCCGGTTCCACTACGACCTCGTCGCCACGACGACGTTCCACGCCGACGAGGCCCAGGCGCTCGTCCACGGCCGCCTCCCGGTCGTCGCGATGCTCGTCGGGCCCGGCTACATGGAGCTCGTCCACGAGATCGCGGCCCTGCCCGCGGGCTCGCGCGTCGGGCTCGTCTGCGCGTCCGAGCGGGGCACGGAGAACATGGCCGAGACGCTGGCGCTGTCCGGGACCCGTGGCGTCGAGCTGCTGAGCGCGGCGATGGACGCCGACGAGGACCTCAGCCTGATCGATCGGACGGCCGACGTGATCCTGCTCTCGCGAGAGGCGATCGCGAACGGCCTGGCCGACCGGTTCGCCCACCCCGAGCGGATCCGGCGCTGGACGTACGAGTTCGACCCGTCGGGCCTCGAGCTGCTCCGCCGGGCGATCGAGCATGCCGCCACGGCGCGTCGAGCAGAGGCGGTGCCCGCCGGGGCATGACATCCTGTCCCGATGCGTGAGCTACGCGTCGGGCGGACCTCCCGGGAGGCGTACGAGCTCGACCCGGACCTGGGGCCGGAGGGCGAGCTCCTCGTCGAGCGCGCGACGGCCGCCCGCCGCCTCGCAGCCCGGCTGAACGAGCGGGCATCCGGCGGAGCGCCCACCGCGCACGCCGGCGAGATCGTCGCTCTCGGGTTGCTGCACGAGGTCGGCCACGCCCTCGTCGACCGCTACGAGCGGGACGTGAAACCGGCCCTCTTCGACGACGCGCTCCTCGAGCTCGACGAGATGATCGGCACGAAACCGGTCGACGATGTCCTGACGCGGTTCGCGAAGGAGTTCGGCCCGGAGCCAGGCAAGGGCGACCTCCTCGAGTCGCTCCTGCTGCTCGACGTCGCCGCCGAGAACCCCGCGACGACGCCCATCCACCCGCTCGTCGATCCCGGGCCCGTCGCGAAGGCGAAGGCGTACGCCCGGGTGACCGCCGCGATCGAGTCGCTCCTCGGCGACGCCGAGGCGCCCGACGGCAGCGGCGAATCGATCGTCGGGATGCTCCGCGCGCCGGCCCGCCATTCCCCCACCTCGCTCGCCGGCCAGCTCCGCTACGCCCGCGAGCGCTGGGCCGCGATCCTGCCCGCGGACCTCGCCGCGCGGCTGCTCGCCGGGGAGGACCTCCTCGCCGAGGAGGAACGGGCGCTCCACCTCCGGTTCGGTGGTGGCGGTGGCGGCGGGCCGGTGGAGGCGCCGTCGTTCGCCGGCGCCGACGCCGAGCCCGAGCGGTTCAGCGACGACCGCGACTGGATGCCCCGGATCGTCCTCGTCGCGAAGAGCACGTACGTCTGGCTCGACCAGCTCTCGCGCCGCTACGGCCGCGACATCCGGACGCTCGACGCGATCCCCGACGAGGAGCTGGACACGCTCGCCCGGCGCGGGATCACCGGGCTCTGGCTGATCGGGCTGTGGCAGCGCTCCCGCGCGTCGGAGACGATCAAGCGCTGGCGCGGCAACCAGGAGGCGGTCGCGAGCGCCTACTCCCTCGACGACTACCGGATTGCCGACGACCTTGGGGGTGACGCCGCCCACGCGATCCTCCGCGACCGGGCCGCGGCCCGCGGCATCCGCCTCGCGAGCGACATGGTCCCCAACCACATGGGCCTCGATTCGCGCTGGGTCGTCGAGCATCCCGACCGGTTCATCTCGGTCGGCGAACCGCCGTTCCCGGCGTATACGTTCGGCGGCGAGAACCTCTCGACCGACGACAGGGTCGAGATCCGGATCGAGGACCACTACTGGGACGACAGCGACGCGGCCGTCGTCTTCGAGCGGCGCGACCGGGCGACCGGCGACCGCCGCTACGTCTACCACGGCAACGACGGCACGAGCTTCCCGTGGAATGACACCGCCCAGCTCGATTACCTCCGGGCCGACGTCCGCGAGGCCGTGATCCAGACGATCCTCGAGGTCGCCCGCCGCTTCCCGGTGATCCGATTCGACGCCGCGATGGTGCTCGCGAAGAAGCACATCGAGCGGCTGTGGTGGCCGGAGCCTGGCCACGGCGGCGCGATCCCCTCGCGGAGCGAGCACGCGATGTCGAGGGCGGAGTTCGAGCGCCTCATGCCCCACGAGTTCTGGCGCGAGGTCGTCGACCGGGTCGCCGCGGAGGCGCCCGACACGCTGCTGCTGGCCGAGGCGTTCTGGCTGCTCGAGGGCTACTTCGTGCGGACGCTCGGCATGCACCGCGTCTACAACAGCGCCTTCATGCACATGCTCCGCGACGAGGACAACGCCGGCTACCGCAAGGTCGTCCGCGACACCGTCGAGTTCGACCCCGAGATCCTGAAGCGCTACGTGAACTTCATGACGAACCCCGACGAGGAGACGGCGATCGAGCAGTTCGGGACCGGCGACAAGTTCTTCGGGGTGGCCACGCTGCTCGCGACGATGCCGGGCCTGCCGATGATCGGCCACGGCCAGGTCGAGGGTTTCACCGAGAAGTACGGCATGGAGTACCGGCGGGCGTACCGCGACGAGCAGCCGAACGAGGGCCTCGTCGCCCGGTTCGAGCGGGAGATCTCGCCGCTCCTCCACGAGCGGTGGCGGTTCGCCGGCGCGGCCGACTTCCGGCTGTACGACGTGACGGCCGATGGCGGGGCCGTCCTCGAGGATGTCTACGCCTACTCCAACGGCCACGGCCCCGACCGCTCGCTGGTCGTCTACCACAACCGGTTCGCGTCGGTCGCCGGCTGGATCAGGGACTCGGTGCCGTTCGTGACGAAGGCGGACGACGGCTCGAAGACGCCGGCCCGGTCGACGCTGGGCGAGGCGCTCGGCGCGCCGGCCGATGACGGGGCGTTCCTCGCCTTCCGCGACGCCCGATCCGGGCTGGAGTACCTGCAGCCCGGCCGCGAGCTCCACGAGCGCGGCCTGTTCGTCGAGCTCGACGCCTACCGGGCGCTCGTCTTCGGCCGGTTCCGCGAGGTTCAGTCGTCCGCGGACGCGCCCTGGGCGGAGCTGGCCGGCGAGCTCGGCGGGCGTGGCGTCGCCTCGCTCGACGACGCGCTGGCCGATCTCCGGCTGCGGCCGATCCACGATCGGGTCGCGGCGGCGCTCACCACGACCGAACCGGCGATGGTCGCGCTGGCCCTGGCAGGCGTCGTCGAGGGCCTGAGCCGGCCGCGGTTCGACGAGCTGCGGCTGGCCACGCCGCTCCGGCGGGCGGGCCTCGACGATGGGGCGATCCGGCAGACGCGGCTCGCGATTGGCCTGGCGCACCCCGCAACGACCCCCGATTCGGCTGCCCTTGTTGACGCCTGGTTGTCGGACGACGACGTCGCGGCGTTCCTCCAGGTCCACGACTGGGAAGGCACGTCGTACCTCGACGGCAATCGTTGGGAAGAGCTGGTGACGCTGGCGGCGGCGATGGATCGAGCCGGCGGTGCGCGCCGGGCGTCGCCGGCGATCGCCCGGCTGCGTGCTGCGGCGCCCGCCGCGGGCTATCGGTCGGATCGGATTGCCGACGGCCTGCGCTCGGCCGCACCGACGCCGTCGGCTACGCGGAAGCCACGCGCGGCTCGCTCGGCCACGCCGCGCAGGCGGTGAGGGATCGCCGGAGTCAGTCCAGGACGAGCCGTCGCAGCAGGTCGATCGGTGGCGAGCCGTGCGAGATCACGTCCTCGAGGTGCGTCCGGTAGACGAACCCGGGCGTCTCGCCGAAGTCGCCCACGACCCGCGGCTCCGGCACTGCGTCGGCGCCGCGCGGATCGCCCGACGCCGCCGCGAGCGCCCGTCGCCGGTCGCGCTCGAGGTCCCACATCTGCATCGACCCGACGAAATACGTGCAGAGCTGGGTCGACGAGAGCCGGGCCCGGTCGTACTTCGAGCGCGCCTCGGCCTCCTCCTGGAACGCGCCGTCGACCATCAGCGAGACCGCCTCGTCCTCGGTCATGCCCTCGGCGTGGATCCCGATATCGATCAGCACGTTCGCGACGCACCGCAGGTAGTACTTCCAATGGCAGAGGAGGAGCGCCGGGTCGTTCTCGGCGAACCCGAAGTCCATCATCACCTGGGTCACGTAGACCGCCCAACCCTCGGCGAAGACGCCGCTCCAGAAGATCTGTCGGGGCAGCGACGTCGAGCGGTTGCCGTAGACGCCCTGGAGGTAATGGCCCGGCACCGCCTCGTGGATCGTCAGCAGCTGGAGCATCCGGTCGTTGTCCTCGCGGAGATACGACTCGGCCTGGTCCGGCGTCCACTCCTCGGGGATCGGCGTCACCGAGAAGAATGCCTTCTGGCCGCGGTCGAGGGGACCCGGCGAGTCGAGCATCGCCCCGCCGAACGAGCGCAGGAAGACCGGCGTCCAGCGGATGTCGAGCGGGTCGTCGGCGAGGCCGATGACGTCGCGCTCGCGGCAGAACGCCTCGATCCGGCCCAGCTCCGCGCGGCAGAAGTCGAGGATGTCGTCGGCGGCCGGATGCTGGACGCCGATCGCGTCGATGACCCGCCGGACCGCCTCGGCGTCGTCCTCGGGCGGGGCCGCGTCGCCGCACCAGGCCGGCCAGATCTCGCGGGCGATCCGGACCATCTCCGCCCGGGTCGCATCCCACTCGCGCCGGGCCCGGGCCTGGACCGCCGCCGGCGTGAGCTCGGTCGAGCGGAGGGTGTGGATGAGCTTTTGCGCGAACACGTCGCTTCCCAGCCGCCCCTCGCCGTCTGACGCCGGCAGCACGACGTCGATCAGATGCCGTTCGAACGCGTCGAGCGCGGATCGCGCCGCGTCCGCCGCCGCGTGCAGGCGGGGCATGACCTCGACGACGGCCGCGTCGCCGGCTGCCTCGGCCCGCTCGCCTTCGGCCAGCGCGTCGCCGATCAGGTCCGCGATGCCGGCCCACTGGGCGATCGCCTTCTCCGTATGGAGGCGGGCCACCGGCCGGTCGCCGGAGCCGAGCAACGTCCGGGCGGCGTCGAGCACGGCCGGGATGCCCTCGAGGCGCCCCGCGACCGACGCCAGCCGCTCGGCCAGCGGCGCGAACTCGCGGGCGATCAGCGTGAACAGCCCGTCGCCCAGCATGTAGACCCACTCGAGCGGGCTCCAGGTGTCCTCGCGGAGCTCCGTCTCGGCGAAGCGGTACGCGGCGAGCTCGCCGAGCAGCAGATCTCGATCGACCCGGTCGTCGATCGAGAGCCCGGCACCATCGAGGCCCTCGAACTCGCCCGTCCAGCGATCGTAGAACTCGAGCCGCGCCGCCCGGCCGGCGGCCGTCATCGCCGGCCATTCGGCGTCGTGGGCGTGCATCCCGGCCGAGGTCGCGGTCAGCGGATGGGAGGCGAAGAACTCGCCGAGGAACGAATCGACGCGGGCGGCGAAGTCGGACACGGGCTGGACTCCGGATCGAGGGCTGGGCGTCGAGTCTACCGGCCGGGACCCGACGCCTCCGCGGCGTGCCGTACGATCGCGGCGTGACCGTCGCCGCCCGCATCGAACCCGTCACGCTCGAGGGCCGGATCGTCCGCCTCGAGCCGCTCAGCCTCGACCACGTCGCGGGACTGGCCGAGGTCGCGCTCGACCCCGCGATCTGGCGCTGGACGATCGCCCGGCCGGAAACGGAGGCAGAGCTCCGCGACTGGGCAGAGTCGGCGATCCGCAACCGCGACGCCGGCACGGAGTTCCCGTTCGCCACCCTCGATGCCGCGACCGGCCGGCCGATCGGCAGCAGCCGCTACATGAACATCGTCCTCGAGCATCGTCGGGTCGAGATCGGCTGGACCTGGCTCGCGCCGCCCTGGCAGCGGAGCGGCGCCAACCGCGAAGCGAAGCTGCTGATGCTGGGCCACGCGTTCGAGACGCTCGGCTGCCGGCGGGTCGAGTTCAAGACCGACTCGAACAACGAGCCGTCGCGCAACGCCCTTCTCGGGATTGGCGCGACGTTCGAGGGCATCTTCCGCAAGCACATGGTCATGCCCGGCGACGGCGTCCGGCACTCGGCCTGGTACAGCCTGATCGACGACGAGTGGCCGGCGGTCAAGGCCCGCCTCGAGGAATTGCTGCGCCGCTGACGCCGGTACCTGCCATGATCGGTGGCGTCGGCGCCGCCGCCCGCGCCTCGGAGTGGAGGGACCAGATGAGAGGGTTCATCGTCGGGACGCTTGCGACCGCGCTCGCGTTCGCGATCCTGACGTTCCTGTTGAAGCCGAACATCGCCTATACCGGCGAGATCGGCGGGCTGATCGTGCTCGCGCTGATCGCCGGCGTCGTGAACGGCCTGATCAAGCCGATCGTGCGATTGCTGTCGCTGCCGGTCCGCGTCGCGACGCTGGGGCTGTTCAGCCTCGTCATCAACGCGGTCATGCTGATCCTCGTCGCGTGGCTCGCGAGCCTCCTCGACCTCCACTTCTCCGTCGGCGGCTATCCGCCCAAGTTCTCGATCGACACGCTCCTCTGGGCGTTCTTCGGGGCGATCGTCCTCAGCATCATCAACACGATCATCGGGCACTTCATCCACGACTGACCCGGTGACCGAGGACCGGCTGCCGGCCGTCGCCGCGTCGCTGCGGGCGGCGGCCCGGCGGTTCGGGACGCCGGCCTACGTCACCGACACCGTCTCGATCGACGCGGCGGCGGCGGCGCTCGTCGCCGCCTTCCCCGACCCGTGGATCCGCCAGTACAGCGTCAAGGCGAACGACGTCGCCGCGGTCATCGCCGCGGTGTGCGGCGCCGGCGGCGGGTTCGGGGCGAACGTGGTCTCGCGGGGCGAGTGGGCGGCGGCCGCTCGCGCCGGCGTGCCGAACGACCGGATCACGCTCGAGGGCGTCGGCAAGACCGACGCGGACCTGCGGGCCGCGGTGGCCGCGGCGCGACGCGGCGAGGGGCTGCTCTGGGTCGCGGTCGAATTGGCCGACGAGCTGGGCGCCCTGGCCGGGTTCGCGCGGCGGCTCCCGGCTCGTTCGAGCGTCGACGTCCTGCTCCGCCTGAACCCGGACGTCGCTCCCGAGACCCACGACTCTCTCGCCGTCGGCCGGGGCGCGAGCAAGTTCGGCCTGACCGAGACCGAGCTGACCGAGGCGGCCGACACGTTCGCCGGCTCGCCGGGGCTGCGGCTCCGCGGCATCCATCTCCATGTCGGGTCGCAGCTGGGCGCGGTCGACGCGTGGCGGGACGGCGTCCGGCGGGCCCTGGCGCTCGTGACCCTCGTCCGGGGCGGGCTCGACGAGTTCGACACGCTCGACGTCGGCGGCGGGTTCCCGGTCCCGCGACTGGGCGAGCCGGCGCCGGATCCGTCGCGCTTCGCCCGCGAGCTGCCGGCGCTGCTGGACGCGCTGCCGGCCGACCGCCGGCCGCGGCGCCTGGCGATCGAGCCGGGCCGGTTCCTCGTCGCGAGGTCGGGCTGGCTCGTCGCCCGGGTGCTCCACGTCCGGTCGCGCGGCGCCCGCCAGATCGTGCTCGACGCCGGCATGACCGAGCTGATCCGGCCGGCGCTCTACGGCGCGCGCCACGACGTCGTCGCGCTGACCTCCCTCGGCGCGCCGATCGATCACGCCGCCCGGCTGCCCGGCCCGGGCGCGGACGACTCGGACCCCGCAGATGTTCACGGCCCGATCTGCGAGTCGACCGACGCGCTGGGCGAGCACCTCCTGCCGCCGCTCCGGCGCGGCGACCTCGTCGCGATCCGCGACGCCGGGGCGTACGCCGCGTCGCTGTCCTCGACGTACAACGGCCGGCCGCGGCCGCCGCAGGTCCTGCTCGGCCGCGACGGGGAGCTGCGGCTGGGCCGGCGGCGCGGCGCCGTGGGGGCCCTCGGGTAGGCTTGGGCCCGTGAACGGACGCGAACGCCTGCGCCAGCGCCTCGCGGCGCGGCCGCTCCTGGCCGACGGCGCGATGGGCACGATGCTGTTCGCGAGCGGCGTCCCCCAGCGGGCCTGCCTCGACGAGCTCGCGACGACGCGGCCGGAGCTCGTCGGGGCGATCCATCGGGCGTATCTCGAAGCCGGCGCCGACCTCGTCGAGACCGCGACCTTCGGGGCGAACCGCGTCCGGCTCGCGGGGTTCGGGCTCGCGTCGGAGACGCACCGCTTCAACCGGGCCGCCGCCCGCGTCGCCCGCGAGGCGCGGGACGTGGCCGGGCGGGACGCGCTCGTCGCCGGCTCGGTCGGTCCGCTGGGCGCCCCGACGCGCGACCTGCTCCGGCTCGACGAGGCCCGGATCCGCGAGGCGTTCCGGGAGCAGATCGACGGCCTGCTCGAGGGTGGCGTCGACCTCCTCGTGCTCGAGACGTTCGTCGACCTGCGGCACCTGCTGATCGCGGTCGACGAGGCCCGCCGCGCGACGGCCGACCTGCCGATCGTCGCCCAGCTCACGTTCGGCGAGGATCTCGAGCTCGCCGACGGGTCGTCGCCGGCGGCCGCGGCCGCGCTCCTCGCCGCCGCGCCGGTCGACGTCATCGGCGTGAACTGCGGCGCCGGGCCGCACGCCTGCCTCGAGGCGCTCGAGGCGTTCGGCGCCGGGCCGGACGCGGACCGCGCCGATGCCCCGGCTCGCTCGATCCTGCCGAACGCCGGATTGCCGCAGCGCATCGAGGGCCAGTTCGTCTACGCGGCCGGGCCCGAGTACTTCGGGGCGATGGTCCCGCGGATGCTCGACGCCGGCGCGGCGATCGTCGGCGGCTGCTGCGGGACGACGCCCGCCCACATCGCGGCGATGCGGGTCGCGCTCGACGCGACGTCGACGGCGACGACCGCGGCCGGCGCCCCCGACGCGACCGTCCGACCCACGTTCGCGACCCCGGCGCCACCGCCGGCCCCCGATGGCCGCCTCGAGCCGCCGCCGCCCACCCCGCTCCTCGCCCGGCTCCGCGACGGCCGCTTCGTGATCTCCGTCGAGATCGACCCGCCGCGCTCGATCCGGATCGACCGGACGATCGAGGCCGCCGCGCCTCCTCCGCGACGCCGGCGTCGACCTCGTGAACGTCAGCGACTCGGCGATGGCCCGCGTCCGGATGGGCGCGATGGCCGTCGCGTTCGGGATCCAGCACGACCTCGACCTCGAGTGCCTCGTCCACTTCACGACCCGCGACCGGAACCTGATGGCGATCGAATCGGAGCTGCTCGGGCGCCCACGCGCTCGGCGTCCGGAACATCCTCGCGCTGACCGGCGACCCGCCGCGCATCGGCGACTACCCGGCCGGCAGCGGCGTCTGGGACGTCGACTCGATCGGCCTCGTCGAGGTGCTCGCCCGCCTGAACCGGGGCGAGGACCAGGCCGGCTCACCGATCGGCCAGCCGGCCGGCTTCACGATCGCCTGCGCGCTCGACCCCACCGCGGCCGACGCCGAGACCGAGTGGGATCGCCTCGAGCGCAAGCTCGCCGCGGGCGCCCACCTCGTGATGACCCAGCCGCTCTATTCCGAGGCCCAGGTCGAGGCCATGCTCGCCGAGGCGCGGCGGCGGTTCGGGCCCGGCGGGTTCCCGGTGCCGCTGCTGCTCGGGGTCCTGCCGCTCCAGAGCGCTCGCCACGCCGAGTTCCTCCACAACGAGGTCCCCGGCATCACGATCCCCGACTCGACGCGGGCCGCGATGCGCGACGCCGGCGACCGCGGCTCCGAGGTCGGGCTGGAACAGAGCCTGGCGCTCCTCGAGGCGGTCATCGGCGAGGTCTCCGGGACGTACATCATGCCGAGCTTCGGGCGCTACGAGCAGTGCGCCGAGCTGGTCCGGCGGCTCCGCAGCCGCGAGCCCGCGAGGGCCATGGCCTGATGCGCCGCTCGAGGGGACGCAACCTCCGCTTGCACGCGGCCGTCGTCCCGCGAGCGTTTGCCGCGGCGCTGATCGCCGCGGCCCTGATCCTGCCCGCCGTCGCGACCCCTGTGGCCGCCGCCGATCCGCCACCGGACCGCGTCGAGGGTCAGCAGGTTTACGACGACGGCCTGCTCGGCGAGACGCTTCTCCCCACGACCCACCAGCTCGTCGACCTCATGGCGAAGCTCCACGACGTCAACGTGATCGTCGTCGCCCGTCACCGCGACGGGACCGTCGACGATCCGGACGCCGAGGCGACGCAGGTTGCCCACCAGATCGTCGAGGAGTGGGGCCTCGAGCGGGCCGTGGTCCTCGTCGCGGAAGCGGCGGCAGACGACTGCAACGGCGGCATCGGTGTCGCAACGGCCGACCCGCTGCCCGGCGTCGGCCTCGATCCCGGCCAGCTCGTCGGCGACGACGTCCGCGCGGCGCTCGAGTCGTGCGCGCCGGGTGCGGCGGCGGTCGAGACGCTCGGCGGGATCGTCACCTCGCTCGCGGGCGTCGGAGCGATTGGTGGCGGCGGCAGCGCGGGCGAGCCCGCCCCGAACGGCGTCCCCGCCGGGCCGCCGTTCCCGGACCCCGAGACCGACCGCGCGGTCTACGACCAGGCCGGCGTGTTCTCGAAGGAGACGATCGCGAACGCCGAGGCGACGATCGACGCGATCGAAGCCCGGACCGGTGCCGAGGTCGTCGTCTACAGCCAGGTCGGCGACTACGGGATCACGACCGACGAGGCCGACAGCCACGCTCAGGCGCTGATGGACCAGTGGGGCGTCGGCCGGAAGGGCTTCGACGACGGGCTCGTGATCCTGTTCGACCTCGACCCGAGCCGCGAGCACGGGCAGGTGATCCTGTACGGCGGACCGGGCTACCGGGCGGCGTACCTCGACAATGCCGAGAAGCAGAAGATCTTCGACGAGGACATGCTGCCGCTGCTCCAGCAGGGCGACCTCGACGGCGCGCTGAACGCCGCGCTGCAGAAGGTCGACGCGAACGCGACGCCGGAGCACGCCCAGAGCCTCCAGCTCGCCCGCCAGGTCGACGCCGCCGTCGGGCTGATCGGCGCGCCGGTGGTCTTCCTGGTCCTCGTCGGCAGCGGCGCGTTCGCCTGGATGCGCTACGGCCGCGACCCCGTCTACCTCGATGACCCCTCGATCCACATGGCCGGTCCGCCGCGCGACCTCACGCCGGCCGCCGGCGCGTTCGTCCTCGCCGGGAGCGCCACCCGCCGCTCGCTGACGACGGCGCTCCTCGACCTCGCGAGTCGCGGCGAGATCGCGTTCCGCCAGGAGAGCGAGATGCTCGGGCTGAAGAAGAAGGTCGGCGTGGAGGTCTCGCCCGGGGCGGCCGACGCGAACGAGGAGGCGCGCCGCGCCCGCAACGGCGTCCGGCCGATCGGCCCGGCCGAGGACCTCGCCCGGCGCGAGCTGGCGACGCTCGCCCAGCGGCACCGGCTACATCGAGCCCGACGATCTCGCCAAGGGGTTCGCACCGTCGGTCCCGAAGTTCGACGAGGCGCTCGAGGACGAGGTGATCCGCAACGGCTGGTTCCGGGAGAAGCCGTCGAAGGCCACGTCGCGCTGGGTGATCCGGGGGACGATCGCCCTCTTCCTCGGCGTCGCCGGGCTCGTCGGCGGCCTGAACCTCCCGAGCTCGGGGCTCACGCTCATCGGCGGCGCGGCGATCGCCGGCGGGATCGCGCTTCTCGTCCTGGCGCGCTGGATGCCGGCGGTGTCGATCCCGGGGTCGATGATCCGGGCGATGCTCGCGGCCTACCGCCGGACGCTCGAGAAGACGATGGCCCTGTCGCGGTCGATGGACGAGGTCGTCGAGAAGGCGAACCTGGAGTGGCTGAAGACGCCGGACCAGGCCGTCGTCTGGGGCACCGCGCTGGGCCTCGAGAAGGAGATCGAGGGCGTCCTCGAGCGGAGCATCGACGACGTCTCGAAGGGCGTGGCGCCCGCCTCGTCGACGTACTTCCCGGTCTGGTTCGCGGCCAGCGGCGGCTCCGGCGCCGGCGGGTCGAGCGCGTTCGGCGAGGGCGGCGGCGGGTTGTTCTCGAGCTCCGGCGTGCCCGACATCGGCGGGATGATGGCGTCGCTCTCGACGATCGGCACGCCGCCGGGCGGGTCGGGCGGCGGAGGCGGCGGGTTTGGTGGCGGCGGATCCGGCGGCGGCGGAGGCGGCTCCGGTGGCGGGTTCTGACCACGGCCCGTTCGACGAGGCCTACTGGCAGGCCTATCGGAAGCGCCTGCGGCGGCGCGAGGGGGCCCGGGGCCTGCTCGTGATTGCGCCGCTGGCCATTGGTGTCGCGGTGGTCAAGATCCTCGAGCCCGCGACGCATCGGGCAGGCGACGTCCGCGACGACCCGGCGTTCCGACTCGTCGCCTACGGCCTGATGATCGTCTTCATGGTCGGCCTGTTCATCGCTTCGGCCCGACTTCTGATCTCGGAACGACGGCGGCCGGACTAGGGCTGGGTCGCGATCGTCCGCAGCGCGCCGACGAGGCGGTCGACGTCACCGCGGTCGTTGTGGAGCGCGATCGAGACGCGGATGACGCGCTTCGGCGGTTCCGGCGACTCGGCGGCCGGGACCGGCCACGGCCCGATCGGGACCTCGATGGCGAACCGGTCGTAGATCGCCGTCTGGAGCGGGTCGGCCTCGAGGGGCGACGACTGGTCCTCCGCCGCGGCGCCGCCGAGTGGCCCGTCGGCGGGGAGCGGCAGCGCCACCATCGACCCGACCATCGACCCCGGCGGCGTCGTCGTGCCGGTCACGCCCGCGACCGCCCGGCCGGCCTCGATCGCCAGCTCGCGATTCCTGGCCATGACCGCCGGCCAGCCGCCCTCGACCATCCCGCCGATCGTCTCGAGCGCCGCGGGCACGGCGAGCCACGCGGTCGGGTCGAGCGTCCCCTGCCAGTCGAACTCGCTGCGGAACCTGGCTTTTCGCGTCTCCGGCGCGTTCGCGCCGTGCGAGATCGTCGCCGGCCGGACAGCTGGCCTGCCGGTCGCGCCGGACGTGGAGGAAGGCCGCGCCTTTCGGCGCGCAGACCCACTTGTGGAGGTTCGCCGCGTAGTACGCCGCGCCCAGCGCGTCGAGGTCGAGCGGCACCATCCCCGGGGCGTGCGCCCCGTCGACGAGCGTGTCGATCCCGCGGGCGTCGAGCGCGCGGACGATCCGCTCGATCGGGAACACGAGCGCGGTCGGGCTCGTGACGTGGCTGATGATCGCGAGCCGGGTTCGATCGGTGGCAGCCGCGAGGACCCGCTCGACGACGTCGTCCTCCGAGGCGGCCGGGAACGGCAGCCGAGCGACGACGACGCGCGCGCCGTCGCGCGCGGCCACGTGGCGGGCGACGTTGAGGATCGCGTTGTACTCGTGGTCGGTCGTGAGGATCTCGTCGCCGGGCTCGAACCGGAGCGAGCGGACGACCGCGTTCACGCCGCCGGTCGCGTTCGCGATCAGCCCCAGGTCGTCCGGGTCGACGCCGACGAACGCCCCGACCGCCCGGCGCACCCCGGCGAGGTGGCCGTCGAGCTCACGGGACAGGAACTTGACCGGCTGCCGCTCGAGGCGGTCGCGCCACTCGCGCTGGACCGCGAGGACCTCGGTCGGGCAGGCGCCGTACGAGCCGTGGTTGAGGAACGTGACCTCGGGGTCGAGCGCCCAGTGGCGGGCGAGCGGCGACGGCATCCCCGAATGATGGCGGGTAGACTTCCCGACCGATGGGTGCGGCCGACACGATGGATACGTTCTTCGAGCTGCTGAACGCGGGCGACCGCGAGGCGGCGGTCGGGCTGATGGCCGAGAACGCCGAGATGCGGATCCATGCCGGCGACAGCGCCCAGACGCTGCGCGGCGTCGAGCGCGTCGGGGGCTGGTTCCTGCGCGGTGAAGAGGGCCTGAAGATGATCCCGGGCGAGGTCCGCGACATGGGCAACACCTACGAGGCCGACGTCCTCGTCGTCCGTCCCGGCGCCCCGTCGCTCCACCTCGACGCCACGTTCCGCGTCGAAGCCGGCAAGATCACCTCGATCAACCTCGCCCGCCGCTGACGAGCTAGGGCGCGGCGCTCCCTGACGGCGCCGCCGACCCGCCGATCGGCCCTTGCGCCGGGGGTGGCGGGATGATGATCTGCTGACCCTCGGCGATCTTGTTCGGGTCCTTGATCGTCGGGTTCGCGGCCATCAGCTCCTCGAGCGTGAGGCCGTTCGCGGTGGCGATCTTCAAGAGCGTGTCGCCCTTCTTGATGACGTAGGTGACCGGCGTCGGGGCGGGCGTCGGTGTCGGCTCGACCGAAGGCGTCGGTGAGACCGACGGCGACGGCGACGCGCCGCCGCCCGAGTTGGGGCTGCCGAGCCCGAGCACGGCCGGCAGGAAGAACAGCGCCAGCGCCGCGATCCCGAGGGCGACCGCCATGACCCCGATCCGCGGGATCGACGGCAGCCCGACGCGGGTCCGGATCGTGGGGTAGGCCTCGTAGCGGCGCGGCCGCTCCCAGTCGGGGCCGCTCGGCCCGCCGAGGTGCTGGTCGTAGGCCCGCGGCCGGCGCGGCGGCCCGGCCGGCTGGGGCAGGTCCGGCTCGGTGTGGTCACCGCCGTGAGCGTCGACCGCGCCCGAGCCACCCGCCGCCGCCGCAGCAGCCGCCGCCGCAGGCTGCAGCCGCTGCCGTGGACGCTCCGTAGCTCGACGACGTTCGCGGCGGAGGCGGACCGCCGGCCAGCTGATCGGCGGCGCTGCCCGCGAGTCCCGCGCCGGGCTGTGCCCGGCTGGCGAGGAACAGCGGCGGATCCGACTGCCGCTCGCGAGCAGCGTCGGCGGCCTCGGAGCTCGCGAGCCACGGCGGCGGAGCGGACCATTCGCGGGGTGGATTGCGGCGGACCCCGCCGTCGTCCTCGCCGCGCGGCGGTGGGTACGTCGAATCTCGATCGGCGTCGGCGTCGGCGTCGGCGTCGGCGTCGGCGTCGGCCGGAGCGTCGGCGTCGGCCGGATCAGGCTCGTGCGGCGAAGGCACGGGCGCTCCGGGCTCCTGCTCGCCGTACGCCGCGGCGGGTACGCGGCGGGAACTGCCGCGGCCGGCGGCGGTGTCGGCGCCGACCGCGCCTGCGCCTCGTCTCGCGCCCGCGCCGACTCGCGCCGGGCCCAGTCCTGGAACGTCGGACAGACGGGGAACGCGGTCGAGAGGCAGTACGCCTCCTGGTGGGCCAGGGCGCGCGGCGCCGGCGGGTTCTCCGCGTAGCAGCGGTGGCGGTGATCGGGGACAGTCGAGCGCTCGTCGCGCTCGTCCTCGAAGGCGACAAACGGGCACGCGTGGGCGCCGTCGGCGATGGGCAATCCGCGATCGCTCACGCGAGGATGATACCGATTGGACCGGGCTCTCCGCCCCCCAGGCCCGCTCGGGCGCTCAGCTTCCGCCCGCTTCGGGGTCGCGGGCCTGAGCCCGTGTGCGCCGCGTCGCCTCGGCGGTGGCCGACGGTCCGTCCGCGCCCGCCGGGGATGTGCCGCCGTGACCGTCGGGCATCGAGAGCACGACGGTGTTGCCCGTCGACCCGCCAAGCTGTTGGAGCATGCGCAGCTGGAGCACGCCCGGATTGTCCTCGACCAGCCGGCCGGCGTTCGCGAGGCTGCGCAGGGCCGCCGTCTCCCCTCGGACGCGCTCGAGCGACACCTCGCCTTCCTTGCGGGCGGCGACGACGCCGGCGAGCAGCCGCTTGAGCTCGCCAGGGACCATGATGTCGCGGACCTCGACCGCGAGCAGCTCGATGCCGATCCTCGCCAGCGAGCTCGCCGTCCGCTCCATGACCGCCGGGCCGATCTTCGCCCGCGAGGCCAGCACCTCCTCCACCGCGCCAGCCGAGAGCGCGTCGCGCAGGCCGAGCTGGAGCTCGACGTGAAGCGCGCGGAGGTAGTCCTGGTCGTTCGTGACCGCCGCGACCGGATCGCCGACGACGTAGCGCGCGGCGAGGCTGACCTTGAGCGCCACGCCGTCCGCGGTCAGCACCTCCTGGCCCTGGACGAGCAGGAAGCCCGGCCGGCCGTCGATGACGCGGACCTCGTTCAGCGGCCGGATCACGACATGCGCGCCGGGATCGACGAGGCCGGTGAAGCGGCCGCTCCGATAGCGCAGTCCCCGCTCGTAGTCGTGGACCGTGACGACGCGGACGAATGTCCGGACGAGCAGGGCGGCGATGACGACGAGCGCCAGCAGGAAGAGCGGGCCGATGAGCTGTTCCACGTAACCGTCCGTTGCGGACCGGAGCTCCCGGTCGGGCAGTCGCCCGTTGCGGCCGATCGCGAGACGGCGGCGGAGGCCCGGAGCCTGCATGGCCGCTGGCTCGCTTGCGTCGAGGCAGATCGCGCCGCAACGAGCGGGCAGGAGTCGAACCTGCGTGTGCCAAGGGAGCCACCCGATGCACGGAAACCGTCGCCGGCGATGCCGGCGAACTGCCGCTCGGCGCCTCCCGGGCCGATCCTAGGCCATGTCGGTGCGCGGCGTCATCCCCGGCTCATGGCCGCCGGCCGAAGATCGCGCCCCAGACGCCCTTCAACAGCCCGAGCGCAGCGGCGATCACCACGAGCACGATCAGGGCAACGATCAGCAGCGGCCACAGCGGCAGCGGCACGACGACGAAGAGGAGGATCACGAGGAGCCCGGCGACCACGCAGCCGATCATCCGGCGGAGTCTAGCGGTCGGCAGGGCCCGGCCTATCCTCGGTGGATGCGAGTCGTGGCGGTGCTCTTCTCGGTGCTGGCGGTAGCCGCGTGTCTGGCGCCGTCGAAGCTGTTCGTGACGAGCCTGAAGGGTGGGCTCGTGGCCGACGATCTTGCCGTTACGCTCGAGGACCGCACTGGGCTCGTGCAGGCCTTCGGCCCGGCCCAGCCGGGGCAGTTCAACCTGTTCGACGGGGTCAAGGCCGACGCGAATCCGACCGTCCTCGTGGTGTCATGGCTGGGTGGCCTCTGCGACCGGGCGACGCACCTGGTGTTCGCTGCGGCGAACGGCGAGTACTCGGTCACGGAGACGACCGAGCGCGAAGCCGCTTGTCGGGACGCGAGCGTGCGCCGGACCGTCTCGATCGGTCTGACCTCGCCGATCGACGCCTCCACCGTGACGTTGTTCCGTCGGCCGCACGTTTCGGTGAGTTCGCCACCCGTTTGACAGCCTTCGGGCCGCCTCGGACACTTCGATTCCTCAGGCGTCGCCGCACCATTTCCCCGCGGAACGCCAAGACCTTTCACGTGCCCCTGGAAGGAGCCCCATGTCGCGTCTCAGCCGTTGGCTCGCCCCCTCGACCGTCGTCCGCGCCCACTGCGACCTGCCCTGCGGGGTCTACGACCCGGAGCAGGCCCGGATCGAGGCCGAGTCCTGCTATCGGATCATCGAGAAGTACGCCGCGAACGAGGACGCCACGTTCCGGACCCGGGCGATCGCGATCAAGGAGGAGCGGGCGGAGCTCGTCAAGCACCACCTCGACGTCCTCTGGCACGACTACTTCAAGCCCGAGCACCTCGAGAAGGTCCCGAACCTCCACGAGCTGTTCTGGAACGCGAACAAGCAGGTCTCGAAGGTGAAGGCCTCGACCGACCTCGCCGACGCGAAGAAGCTGCTCGACCAGATCGACGAGATCGACGCCGCGTGGAAGGCCACCGGCGGCGAGGAGAAGACGCGCGTCGCCGGCCGACCCAGCTGATCGCGCTCCGCTGACGTCCTCTCGCCGCGCGGCCTCGCTCCGGCAGCGGCTGCGCGGCCCGTGGCGGGTCGCCGTCACGGAATCCTCGATGCACCCGGCGATCGAGCCGGGCGACTGGCTGCTCGTCGACCCGTCGATCGCCCGCTGGCCGCGCCGCGGCTCGGTCGTCGTCTTTCGCGAGCCCGACTCCGACGAGCTCGCGATCAAGCGCGTCGCCGCCCGTCCCGGCGATCGCGTCCCGTACGCCGAGGGCTACCTGATCCTCGGCGACGACGAGGCGTGGCTGCTCTCGGACGCCTCCGATGTGGAGTTGCTCGCCGCCGGGCTCGGCGAGCTCGTCGACTCACGTCGCTACGGCCCGGTCCCGGTCGAGCTGCTCGTCGGCCGGGCCTGGTTCCGCTATGCCCCGATCCGGCGCGTGGGCCGCATTTCTCGCCCGCCGTCTGGCGCAGATTGAACCTTTGACGAAACGCTGACCCTCTTACCCGCTGATCGGTCACCATGGCCGATCGAGGGACAGGAGAGTCGAGTGCATCGAGAGCTCGTTGACCGGGCGAAGCAGGGCGACGAGGAGGCCTTCGACGACCTCGCCCGCCAGGTCGGCGACCGATGCATGGGGATCGCGCACAGGATCCTGCGTGACGCCCACCTCGCCGAGGATGCCGTCCAGGCGGCCCTCGTCGTGGCCTGGCGGGAGTTGCGTACGCTGCGCGACCCTGATCGATTCGAACCCTGGCTCCACCGGATCGTGATCAACCAGTGCTACGCCGAGGCCAGGCGTCGCACCAGGTGGTCCGCCGACATCCGGCTGCTCCCGATCGACGGATCGGCCGAGTCGCCGGGCATCCTGACTGTCCACCACCGCGACGAGCTCGAGCGCGCCTTCCGAAGGCTGACGCTCGAGCAGCGCACCGTGCTCGTCTTCCACCACTACCTCGACCTGCCGTTGCCCGAGGTCGCGAACCGTCTCGGAATCCCGCTCGGCACGGCGAAATCCCGACTCCATCACGCGACCTCGGCGCTCAGAGCGAGCCTCGAGGCCGATGCCCGGACCTCAACGACTTCAGAGGAGCGTCTCGCATGACCGCGCAGCACGACGACCTGATCCAGGCCTTCATGGCCGAAGGGCGTGACGAGCTGCCGGACCGAGCGTTCGACGCCGTTCGCGGCGAGATCCACCGAACTAGACAACGGGTCGTGATCGGCCCGTGGAGGGAACCTCAGATGTCCAACCTTGCGAAGGTCGCCCTTACGGCGGCGGCCGTGATTGCGGTCCTCTTCGGGGCCAGCAGGCTGCTGCCATCAACACCCGGCCCGGGCTCGACCCAGGCGCCTCCCACGCCAAGCCCGACGGCGACACCCACCGACACGGCTGCTCCATCCGTGGGCCTCCTCGCCCCGGGGCCGATCTGCGACGGGAGAGATAGGACCGGCCAACTGGAACCGGGGACGTACTCGGCCCCGCAATCGGCCACGACGCCGGTCCCGTACACGGTCCAGGTTCCAGCCGGATGGACGCTCGGTGGCGGCTGCGACATGGGCAAGTATCTCGGCGAGGACGGAAGTCCCGGCAAGGACGAAGTCCTGTTCAGCATCTGGAAGGTCACCCATATCTTCAGCGATGCGTGTGCCTGGGATGAGAGGACCAACGTGATTTCGACCGGCTCGACTGCAGCCGAACTGACCGACGCGCTGCGGTCGCAACTGGGCCATGAGGCGTCGGCGACGACCGGCGTCGAAGTCGACGGCTTCGCGGCGCTGCGGACCGCGTTCACCATCGCTCCCGAGGTCGATCCCGCGACGTGCAGCAGCGGCTCGATTCGTCTCTGGCCGGCTGCCGGGCCCGACTTCGCGGGCGGCTTCTGCTGCTCCCCCAAGAACTCAATCGTTGACTTGCGCATCGCCGACGTGAACGGCCAGCGTGTTGTCGTCCTGACTGAGCATCAGCCGGACACCAGCGCGCAGGACCTCGCCGAGCTGGAGGCGATGGTCGACTCGATCAGCTTCGACACCAGCGGGGCGTCCCCCGCGCCCTGAACGGCGGCAGCGTCCCGCTGCCAGATGACCAGGTGCCCCGCGCCGACCGACCGGCGCTGGGCACCTGCCTGTTGTCGACTCAGCTCACCGCGGCGGGCTCGCGCGGCGTCTCGAGCCGGAGGCCCGCCGCCCGGCAATCCTCCGCGAAGCGCTCCTGGACCTCGCGCGTCGCGCCGTAGCGCGTCGGGAAGGCGACGAGTCGGTCGAGGCCCATCCCCATCAGCCGGCCGATGACGTCCACGCGCTTCTGGCCGGGTTCCTTGACCTCGTCGTCGGCGACGTACATCGACAGCCGCAGGGTCGATGGGTCGCGGTCGATCTCCTCGCACCGCTGCCGGGCGGTCGCCAACAGCCCCGGGATCTCGTCGGGCGGCCGGTACACGAGGTTCAGCTCGTCGGCGAAGCGGGCGGCCAGGCGCATCGTCACGTTGGGCCCGTTGCCGCCGACGATGATCGGGATGTGGTCCTGGACGCCCTTCGGCTCGTTGATCGCGTCGTGGACGTTCGCGTACTTGCCCTCGTAGGTCGCCCGACCCGGCGACAGCATCCGGGTGATGACCTCGAGGTCGTCACCCAGCCGGGCCAGTCGCTCGTTCGTCTCCGGGAAGCCGAAGCCGTAGGCGATCCACTCGTCGTCCTTCCAGCCGGCCCCGATCCCGAGCTCGAACCGGCCGCCGCTGATCACGTCGATCGTCGATGCGAGCTTGGCCGTCAGGGCCGGGTTGCGGAACCCGGTGCAGATGACCATGTGGCCGAGCCGCACCCGCTCGGTCGCCATCGCCAGCGCCGAGAGCGTCGAGAACGACTCGAACGTGATCTCGTCGGTCGGGTCCGGGACCGTCGTGAAGTGATCGAAGACCCACGCCGACTCGAAGCCGAGCTCCTCCGCGTGGCGGGCGAGATCCACGGTCCTCGCCCACGCCTCGGCCGGGTCCCAGCCGTCGTACTCGCCCTTCCAGCCCTGGGGGATCAGCAGACCAACCTGCACTGGGTGCCTCCTTCATGAGCGGCGAATCGTACGCCGGGTGCTGGTCCCCGTCGCGCGACGCGACCTGGTCCTGTTCGCCGCACGCGCCGCCGCCTATCCTCTGCCGATGCCCGAACCCGCCTTCGACCCGACCGCTCCCCTCGCGCCCGCCCCGGAGCCCTGGGCGTCGACGACGCAGCCCTCGCGGCGCGACGGCCCGCCGTACCACATGACCGACATGATCGCGGCCGAGCCGCACATCGCCCGCCGGATCGTCGAGCGGCTGGCCGATCCACAGGGTGCCGCCGGGCGGCTCGCGGGCGGGATCGGGCAGGCGGCGAGCACGGGTGCGGCGGTCGTCGTCACCGGCTGCGGCACGAGCGAGCACGCGGCGCTGGCGACGGTCGAGATCCTGCGCGAGGCGATCCGGGCGGCCGGGATGCCGAGCGGCGCGGGCTCGGTCGTCTCGGCGCAGGCATTCGAGCTCGCGCTCGACCCGCCGAGCGGCGGGCTCGTGATCGGCGTCTCGCACGAGGGCGGGACCGCGGCGACGAACCGGGCGCTCGCCGCCGCGTCGGCGGCCGGTGCCCGGACGGCGCTGATCACCGCGAGCGCGGGGTCGCCCGGCGGCCAGCTCGCCGAGATCGTCGTCGAGACGGTCGAGCTCGACCACAGCTGGTGCCACACGGTCGGCTACCTGTCGCCGATCGTGGCCGCGGCGTCGGTCGGCGGGCATCTCTCGGGCCGGGCGGTCGACGCGAGAGGGCGTCGCGTCGCTCCTCGCCGCCGGGACGCGCGATGAGGCGGGCGCGGAGGGGATCGCCGGCCGTTTCGCCGACGCGCGCGGGCTGCTCGTGATCGCCTCCGGCGCCGATCGGCCGGCCGCCCGCGAGCTCGTGCTGAAGGTCGAGGAGGCGTCGTGGCTACCCTCGGCGATGCGCGACCTCGAGACGTTCCTGCACGGCCACCTGCCGACGGTCGATGCGTCGACCGCGCTCGTCCTGATTCTCACGGACCGGGACGCGCGCGAGGATCGGCTCGAGCGGGCGCGCCAGGCGCTCGCGGCGGCCGCGGTCCTGGGGGCGCGGACCGCGGCGATCGTCGCCCGCGACGCCAGCCCAGCACTCCCCGACGAGCTGACGCCGGCCGGCCGGCTGATCGTGGACGAGGCGGTCGCGCTACCCGCGCCGGTCGCGGCGCTGCTAGGGACGGCGACGCCGCTCCAGCTGCTGACCGAGCGGATCGCTCGCGCCCGCGGCACGAACCCCGACCCGATCCGCCGCGACGACCCGCGCTACGCGAAGGCCTCGGCCGCCGCCGGAGTGACGCGACGCGACCGCGTTTGACACGGCCCTAGAAGAGCGTCTCCGCCATGAGGTCGACCATCTCTAAGTCGCGCGGCAGGAAGTCCTGGAGCATGATCCGCTCCGCTCCCGCCTCGGCGTAGCGCTCGACCTGGGCCCGTGCCTCGTCCGGCGTCCCGAAGACCCAGCGGTCGCGCCGCTCGTGGAACCAGTCCTCGCCCGCGTCGACGTTGCCGAAGTCCTGCAGCAGCTGCTGCTGCCGCGCCCGCAGCTCGTCCCGGTTGCGCCCGATCAGCACCCCCGACATCGTCGAGCGGGTGATCGTCCCGGGATCGCGGCCGGCCTCCTCGCACGCCGCGGCAAGCTGTCCGTATTTCGTCCGGGCGACGTCCGGCGACGACGACGAGAGGTTGAACTCGTCGGCGTAGCGGGCGGCGATCCGCATCGAACGAGGGGTCCCGCTGCCACCGACGAGGATCCGCGGTCGCGACGCGCCGTTCGGCAGCGTCGGGCGGCCGGGCACGGCCACCGGCTTCGGGTAGAACTGGGCGTCCCGGATCCGGACGTGCTTGCCCTCGTACGACCAACCGTCGGGCTCGCCCCACAGTCCCAGCAGCACCTCGAGGTTCTCCTCGAGCATGTCGCCGCGTTCGGAGATCTCCGGGAACGGCAGCCCCAGCTGGGCGTGCTCGACGTCGTGCCAGCCGGCGCCCAGCCCGAATTCGATCCGGCCACCGCTCATCTCGTCGACCGTGGTGATGACCTTCGCGAGGTTTCCGAACTGCCGGAACGTCACCGGCGAGACGAGCGCGCCCAATCCGATCCGCTCGGTATCGCGGGCCAGGCCGGCCAGCACCGTCCAGGCGTCGGTCGTGGGCAACCCGCTCGCCCCGGGGAAGCTCTGGTAGTGGTCTGACCGGAAGAACGCCTCGAAGCCCGCGGCCTCGGCCCGGCGCGTGATCGCCAGCTGCTCGTCGTAGGTCAACCCTTGCTGGGGCTCGGTCATCAGGGCGAAACGCACCGGGCCATCCTCCTGTCGTTACCGTTAACAATGTTCGCTGTTGACGCGATTGTTGACAGACGCTAGATTATTCCGGTCATGCGAAGTATCGACGCCCGGAACCAGGTCCCGACGGTCACGCCAGCGCTCGAAAACGAAGCGCTGGACCGGATCGTCGCGGGCCTCCACGACATGATCGCGGGATTCCGGTGCGCCGGCACGGGCCGGCTGGTGAAGGCCGGCGTGAGCATGACGCACATGCACGTGATGTGGCTGCTCCAGCATCACGGGGACCTCTCGATGAGCCGGCTCGCCGAGCTCCTCGACGTCTCGTTCAGCAATGCCACGGGGATCGTGGACCGGATGGCGGAGCGCGGGCTCGTCGAGCGCGTGCGCGTGCCCGACGACCGTCGCGTCGTCCTCGTCCGGATCGGTCCCAAGGGCATGGACGCACTGGAGGAGACGGAGGCGCTGAAGCAGGACCGGCTTCAGGCGATCCTCGGCCATCTCACCACGGCCCAGGTCGATCGGGTGGCTGCGGCCCTCGACGACATCAAAAGCGCGGTCGTCGCCGAGTTCGGTCCCGACTATCTCGCCGGCCACGACCACACCCAGCATCGCGCACCGAAGGAAGGGGCAATCAACTGATGGAATCCATCCCCGCCGAGCGGGGCGGCTTCGAGCCGACCCTCGCCGACGATCCCGCTCTGGGGCTACCGCTCCGGGCGAAATTGGAGATCCTGTTCGCGGTCATGCTCGGGCTGTTCCTGGGCGCCCTCGACCAGACGATCGTCGGTCCGGCGCTGCCCACGATCGTCACCGAGCTCCATGGCAACGACCTCTACGTCTGGGCCGTCACGGCCTACCTCCTGACCAGCACGATCAGCGTCCCGTTCTGGGGCAAGCTGTCCGACCTCTACGGCCGCAAGCCGATGTTCATCAGCGGCATCGTGATCTTCCTGGTGGGCTCGGCCCTGTCCGGCCTCTCCCAGAACATGGAACAGCTGATCCTGTTCCGGGGCATCCAGGGCATCGGCGCAGGCGCCCTGTTCCCGATCGCGCTCGCGATCATCGGCGACCTGTTCTCCCCGGCCGAGCGCGGCAAGTACCAGGGCCTGTTCGGCGCCGTCTTCGGCATCGCGTTCGTCGCGGGGCCGCTCATCGGCGGCTTCCTCACCGAGCACGTCAGCTGGCACTGGATCTTCTACGTCAACATCCCGATCGGGATCGTCTCGCTGTTCTTCATCACCCGGCTGCTGCCGACGGTCAAGAACCCGCGGGCGGAACGGAACTTCGACATCCTCGGCGGCGTGATCTTCACGATCGCGACGACCGCCCTGCTGATCGGCCTCACCTACAAGGGCCTGGCCGATCCGGCGACGCACCAGCTCTACGAGTGGACCGCAGGCGTGGTCGGCGGGCTGATCGTGCTCGGGCTCGTCGGTCTACCTCGCGTTCATCTGGGCCGAGGCGCGGGCGAAGGAGCCGATCGTCCCGCTCCACCTCTTCCGGAACCGGACGTACGCCGCGTCGATGGTCTCGACGTTCTTCGCGGCCTTCGCCTTCTTCGGGGCGATCATCTTCCTGCCGCGCTGGTTCCAGATCGTCCAGGGCTTCACCCCGACGAACTCCGGCCTTGCGGCCCTGCCGCTCGTGATCGGCCTCATCGGCAGCTCGGTCGGCTCGGGGCTGATCGTCGCCCGGACCGGCCGCTACAAGTACCTCCTCGTCGGGGCGATCCTGACGATGGCCGCTCGCAACGGGCCTGATGACCCAGCTCCGCGCCGACACCCCCGTGCCGGTCGTCTGGATCTGGATGTTCATCGCCGGCCTCGGCGTCGGCCCGACGTTCGCGGTCTTCACGCTCGTCGTCCAGAACGCGGTGTCGTTCCAGTACCTGGGCGTCGCCACGTCGAACCTGACGTTCTTCCGCCAGATCGGCGGCACGGTCGCGCTCTCGATCGTCGGCACGATCTTCGGCACGAAGTTCGCCGCGGAGATCGTCCCGTCGATGACCGACGCCGGGGTCCCGCCTCAGCTCGTGACGCAGTTCCAGGCGGGCGTCTCAGTCCGGCGCCGTCGACCTCGGTCAGCTGACCGGGACCGGCGACCTCGGGACAGACGATCCTGGCGACCGTCCCAGAGGCCTTCCGGGCGACCGTCGAGCCGTTCATCGGGAATATCGTCAACGGCATCCACGGGGCCTTCAGCCTCGCGGTCGCCCAGACCTTCTGGATCGGCGTCGGCGCGGCGCTCATCTCCGCGGTGGCGGCGATGTTCATGAAGGAGCTGGCCCTGCGCCGGACGACGACGGCGGCCGATGCCGAGGCTCACGCTGCTGATGCGGCGGCGACTGCGGCGACGGCAGGAACGCCTGTCACGGCGGCGACCGCCACCTCGCCGAATGCGGCGACTGGCCGAGTCCCGCGATGGCCGCCCGGCGGTGCCCGCGTCGGACTGACGACCACTTCCTCGCTCAACATCACGGCCCCGGCTCGGTCCCCGAGCCGGGGCCGGATTCGTTCCTGCGCTAGGATCGGCCCGTGACCTCCGAGCTCGTCGCGGCCGCTGCCCCGTATCCAGCGCAGCTCACGGCACCCGGCGCCGCCGATGCGCCGTGGGAGCCGCTCCTTGACGTCGCCGAGCTACCGCCGGGCGCGATGCGCCGGGTGACCCGCGGCGACCTCGACGTCCTGCTCGCCCACACGACCGACGGAATCGTCGCAGTCCCGGACCGCTGCCCGCACATGTCGGCGCCGTTGTCGATCGGGGCGCTCGAGGGATGCGTCGTCGCGTGCCCGCTCCACGAGGGCCGGTTCGACCTGCGGAGCGGCGACGTCGTCCAGATGCCGACGACCGGCGGCCTCGACGCGGATGGCCACTACCACCCGACCTGGTCGCAGGCCGGCCGCGAGCCGAAGGTCGATCCGCCGGGTCTCAAGGCCGAGGCCCGCCGGCTGACCCGTGTCGGGCGGTTCCGCTACTTCCCGTTACGGATCGTCGACGGAAAGGTTGAGGTTCGGCTGCCGCTCTGACGGCCGCTCTCGCCGCCGCGCCGGCCGCAATTCGCCGCACCCCGGAAACATCGCCAAATGCACACCGGGTGAGCGTTCGGCGACGCCGTCGGGGCTCCCACGGCTCCGGGCTGCATGACGATGCACGCATGCGAGCTGACGAGCGCGTCCATGCACACACGTCGCATGACCATACAGGCGGGCCTGCGTGTGGTCACGGAGATCGGTTAGCGCTCCCCCATGAGCATCTGGCGAGATTCCTAGCGGAGGTCGCCCTCGTCCGGGATCTGGGCGTGGGCTCGCGATGCGTAGGCGTGGACGATCGATACGGCCTCGTCCGGATCGTCGGTCAGGCGCAGCAGCGCCAGGTCGGCCTCGGTGATCGCGCCGGCCGGCAGCTGGACATCGCGCATCCAGTCGAGCAGCCCCCGCCAGTAGTCGGTCCCGACGAGGACGACCGGGAAGTCGCGGACCTTGCCCGTCTGGATCAGCGTCAGCGCCTCGAACAGCTCGTCGAGCGTCCCGAAGCCGCCCGGCAGGATCACGAACGCGTCGGCGTACTTCACGAACATCGTCTTCCGGGCGAAGAAGTAGCGGAACTCCACGCCGAGGTCGACGTACGCGTTCAGCGACTGCTCGTGGGGCAGCTCGATGTTGCAGCCGACCGAGAGGCCGCCGCCCTCGCGGCAGCCGCGGTTGGCCGCCTCCATGATCCCCGGCCCGCCGCCGGTGATGATCGCGAAGCCGCTCTCGGCGAGGCGCCGGGCGATGGTCCGGGCGAGCTCGTAGGCCGGCGTGCCCTCCTCGACCCGCGCCGAGCCGAAGACGGTGACGGCCGGCCCGATCCCGGCCAGCGCGTCGAAGCCCTCGACGAACTCGGACTGGATCCGGAGGACGCGCCACGGGTCGGTGTCGATGAACTCCGGCCGGCCGCGGGGCGTCGGCCTGAGGAACTGCTCGTCCTCGGTCGCGTGCGACTTGCCGATCCGCTCCTCGACGTCGCCGCGCATGACGATCCGGCCACTGCGGCGCTCGGGGGTCATCGGCTCGCCGCCGTGACCGGGCGGGCCGGCCGCCTGTCCCGCGTCGGCGCTCTTCGACGAGCGATGGGCGTCCACCTGTTGATCGTCGGCCCGTCTGTTCACGCCCGCAAGGATCGCACGCGGCGCGCGCCCGTCGTCGCCGGGTCAGGCCTGGTCCATCGCACGCATCTTGCGGAGCTCGGCGTCTGCATAGAGACGGCGGGTGCGCGGGATCGCGATCCCGAATGCCGCGGCCAGCACGAGCCCGCCGACGAGCACGATCAAGACGATGTTCGGCGGCTGCCCGGTGGCGAGACCGACGACCGACAGGACGATGAGACCGATACCCGCGGCCATTGCAGCGGTCATCGCCGGCAGCACGAACCGGCGGCCGCGGCGGTGGCCGACGAGCCACGCGATTGAGGCCGCGAAGATCCCGGCGGCCACCCCGATCAGGGCGCCCGCGACGCCGATGGACCGGTCGGACAGCCAGGCGCCGGCTCCGGCCGCCTCGGCATCGAGCCGGACGAGCTCCAGGGGACTGACCTCGACGGTGCCGGAGCTCGGCAGAACCACGTTGACCCCGAGGCGCTCCGGCCCGGTGGCGCCCTGGAGGGAGAACGGGAGCTCGAACGCGCGCCAGTCCGCGGTACCGGTCAGGGCCGCCATCGGGCCCTCGGTCGCGAGCGTCCGGGAGAAGTACCGGCTGCCGTCCGCGAAGTAGCTCCACATCTCGAGGTAGCCCTGGCCGGCGACGTCCATGTACCGGACCTGGCCGCGAACCGTGTAGCCCACCGTGCCCAGGTCCGGCGCGTCAATCGTTGCCAGCCGGAACGTGCCGCCGTTGGCGTCCGCGGTGACGCGGGCATTGCCGCCCACCACCTCGCCGCTCAAGGGCGGCGTCGATGCCCAGTCGACGCTCGCGACGGGCTCCTGGGCGACCGCCGCGGCGGCATTCGCGAGCAGGACCGCGACGGCGGCGACGACCGCGACGACCGATCGCCCGTTCACGTCGAGGCTCCCTCGCGTCGATGTGCGTCGAGCAGCGCGCGGAACGTCTCGTCGTCGAGGCGCCCGTCGGCGTAGAGCATCCGCAACCGGAGCTCGAAGGGCCCCGCCTGGGTGTGCTCGTCGATCAGGCGGACCTTCTCGATGAGACGATCGAGACGCAGCCGGATCGTCGGGTAGGAGATCCCGTATTCCGTCGCTAGCTGCTTGAGCGTCCCCGACGAAAGGAGAAACCGTTTGAGGAACGCGAGATCCTCTGGAGAGAGGTAATCGATCCATCGCCTCTGACCGTCCGTTGCCATCGAGCGTGCGTGCTCTCCGAACTAATGTGAAAGTGGTCTTTCACTATATTGATGACAAACGGGAAGTCAAGGTTCAGATAATGGAACTGCTGCCCGTGCGCACCGATTGCAGCAAGGCCGCCTACCATTCGGCGCGATGAACGGCGCAGCGCGGACACGGCTGGTCGGCGGCGGGATCCTCGTCGCGACCGGGCTCGTGTGGATTGGTCAGGGAACGGCCCTGATCAAGAGCAGCAGCTTCATGACCGGCGACCCGTTCTGGGCGTGGACGGGCCTGGCGGCGGTCGTCGTCGGGATCGGGCTGATCGCCTGGGCGATGCGGGCGACCCGCCCGGGCTGATCGCGAAAACGCGGGCCGCCTCTCGCCCCCCGGCGAGCGGGACCCGCGTGACCGCTTCGTGGTCGGAAGTTCCGACCCTCGGTTCAGATGCCGAGCGCCTTGGCCTTGGCGGCCGCGAACTCCTCGTCGGACAGGATTCCCTGGGTGTGCAGCTCGGCCAGCTTCTTGAGCTGGGCCACGGCCGGGTCCTCGGGCGGAGGCCGCGGGCGGCGGCGGCGCGTAGGCCTCCGGCGGCGGCGCGTAGGCTGCGGCCTGCTGCTGCTGCTCGTATGCCTGCGCCTCGGCCTGCTGCTGGTACTTCTGCTGCTGGTGGTGGCTGACGGCTCCGGCCGTGCCGGCGATCACGGCGGTCGTGGCGGCGGCTCGAACAAGCCCGCCTCGGCGTCGCATCATCGGGTTCGCTCCCTTCTGTCTTGCGTGTGGCTGTCGTGGGTGGTCAGGAGACCGACGACGCCATGGCCTCTTCGACCAGCGCGGCCGGGATCCGGCCGTTCGCGATGAGGATCCCGTCGGCATTGCGCAGGGACTTCGCGAACTCGGCCGCCCAGACGTTCTCCCAGATCATCAATGCGGCGGTGCTGTTCGGATCGAGGGCGGATCCGATGTCCTCGAAGTCCTCCTGGCCGAGCAGGTTGCTGCGCTCGACGCCGAGGACGTCCAGAACCGCCCGCTGCTCGGCTTCGGCGTCGGCCAGCTCGATCGCGGCGACGTTCCCCTCGCCATCCTTGGTGATGAGGACCAGGTCCAGCACCCGGATCGTACCTGAATCCTGGAGAGCCTTGATCGCCGGGACGATCTCCCCGGAGAACTTGTTGCCGGGGAAGGCAATGGCAATGTATTCGACCGGTCCGACGCTCATGTCCTCACTCCTCTGACGGTGTCTCGAGATCTGTGGGTCGGCAGCATCCGGCTGCCGGCGGCTTGCGGCATCCCCGCTCGGGATGTTTGTGGCGGGCGACGGCCGCCGAGCGGTGGAGTCGGGCAAGGCCGCTGTCACGGATGTTACGCCTGACCGCGCCTCAACCCATATTTGGATGCCCTCGCCATCTAACTCGGTCGAGGTCCGGCTGACGACCGGGCCGACACGACGACTGCGGGTGGGGCCGTCTCCGGGCCGGGAGGCGTCAGGGTTGGTTGGCGAGGAGCTCGCGCATTGCCGTCAGCTCGATCCGGATCGCCGCGAGCTCGGATTCGATCGTGCCGTTGCCGGATGCCTCGGCAACCGCCGGAGCGATTTCCGGTTGGGCGGCTTCCGGCGCGGCCTCGGCAGGGGCGTCCGGGACGAGGATGCTGGCCAGGATGCTCGCGAGCGACCCGATGATCCCGACGCCGGCGAACATCACGAACACTCCCGTCAACCGGCCCAGGAACGTCACCGGAAAGAAGTCGCCGTAACCGACGGTCGTGATCGTCACCATTCCCCACCAGAGCGCGTCGCCGCCGCTGACGATGTTCGCGTCCGGGTTGCTGCTTTCGAACTGCAGCACCAGCACGGTCGCGACGGAAAGCACGAGGTAGGCGGAGAGGAACGTGATGAAGAGCGCGTACTGGCCGCGGTTCTGGATGACGTCGTCGATCAGCTGCTTCCGCTTCTGCCCGCCAAGCAGCCGCGTGATGCGGGCCAGCCTGCTGAGGCGCGCGAGACGGAACAATGCCGTGAAGCGGAGGATCCCCAACGAAGGGATCGATCCGAGCAGGTCGAGCCAACCGCGGTGGTAGATGAAGTACTGGCGTTTCGGCTTCGAGCCGGTGAGGTTGTACACGAAGTCGACGATGAAGATGATGCAGATCGCGTTGTCGAAGAACAGCAGGGCCGAATGCTCCGCTTCGCCGAGCGGCAGGATCATGAGCACCATGACGGCCAGCGACTGGATCGTCAGGAGCAGGATGAAGATGTTGTAGGCGTTGCCGTGCTCCCGCACGATCGGTTGCGCCGCAGCCGTCATCGGTGACCCTCCGTCTTCGCCTTGCTGAGCCATAGCTTCCAGGTCGCCTCTGCCCTGCCGGCCGTGACCTCGTTGCCGAACCGGACGAGCGGCAGCCGGAGCAGGCGCGGATCGGCGAGGAGGCGCTCGACGATCCCGGTCTCGTCGAGTCGCATGTACGCCAGGCCGGCGTCACGATAGGCAGCCCCGTCGACGTCGAGGAGGGCCGTTGCGCCCAGGCGTTCGACGAACCGCCGCAGCTCGCCTGGCGCGATCGGCTTGCGCCGGACGTCGACCAGGTGGATCGCGACCCGCCGCTCCTTGAAGAAGCGGATCGCCGCCCGCGTCGCGTTGTCGGAATCGAGGCCGAAGACCTGGACGCTCGGCGCAGTCGGGGCGGCCGGTGGCATGGTCGCAGGGTAGCGAGCGGCTCCCACCGCCGCGCGGCGGGGCCGTTACCATCGGAGGCGACAGGAGGTGTCCGCGTGTCGGTCTGGTTCACGGTCAAGCTCGACGATCGCCCGGGAGCGCTGGCCCGGATGGCCTCCGCGCTCGCCGAGCGGGGCGTCAACATCGCCGGCATCGTCGGTATCGCCGAGGACACCGGCGGCGAGCTGATGGTCGAGACGAGCGACGAGATCCTGACCCGGGAGACGTTCGACGCCCTCGGCCTCGCCTACGAGGCCCACGATTCCGACGGCGGGGCCGACCCGGGCCGGATGACGATCGCCGACGTCACCGCGCTCCGCTAGCGTCCGCCGAGCCGCCACGATGCCCCGTCGACCGGGCGTCCCGCCGGCCGTCGCCCTCCGCGTCGACCTCGTCGACCGGCCGGAGGCGATCGCCACGCTCGCCCAACGTGTCGCGGTTGCCGGCGGGCGGGTCCGGACGCTGTCGACCGTCCGACGCGTCGCGGCGCGCGACGGGGGTGATCCCAGCGCCGAGGTCGAGATCGAGGTCGAGGGCCTCGCGGAGGCCGACCTGGCCGCACTCCTCGAGGAGGTCGAGGACGTCCGCAAGGTCCACCCGACGCGCGTCCTCGAGGGCATCTTCGGCAAGCGGATCATCGTGATCGGCGGCGGCGCGCAGGTCGCCCAGGTCGCGCTGGGCGCCGTGAGCGAGGCCGACCGCCACAACCTCCGCGGCGAGCGGATCAGCGTCGACACGATCGCCCTCGTCGGCGAGAGCGAGATCGCCGCCGCGGTCCGGGCCGTCGCCGACCTGCCGCGGGCCCGGCTGCTCGTCCTGGCCGGCTCGATCATGGGCGGCGACATCAGCGTCGCGGCCGACGAGATCCGGGCCGTCGGCATCCCGATCATCTCGCTGAACATGGTCGGCTCGATCACCGAGCACGTCGACCTCGTCGTCTCGGACCCGGTCCAGGCCGGGACGATGGCGGTCATGGCGATCGCCGACACCGCCGCGTTCGACCTCGACCGCCAGCGCGGGCGGAAGTTCTGAGGCCGCCAAGGTCGATGCCTCCGGTTCCGCAGGTCGGGCGATCGATGTTGCCCTGGGGGTTGCAAGCGACCGGCGACGAAGATCCCAACGGCCCGGGCTAGCCCGCAGGTTCGCTACCCTGTGGCGATGCGCATCGCGACCTGGAACGTCAACTCGCTCAAGGCCCGGATGGACGCCCTCGAGCACTGGCTCGAGCGGGCCGATCCGGACGTCCTGCTGATGCAGGAGACGAAGCTCGCCGACGAGGACGCGCCGGCGATGTGGTTCGGGGCCGCCGGCTACGAGCTCGTCCACCACGGCGAGGGCCGCTGGAACGGCGTCGCGATCGCGAGCCGGGCGGGACTGAGCGTCGACGACGTCGTCACGAACTTCGGCGACGGGCCGGTCCGCGACAGCCGATCCGGGGCGAGCGGCCTCGACGAGGAGGACTTCAACCCGTTCGACGAGGCGCGGATGCTGAGCGCCGTCGTCGGCGGCGTCCGCGTCGTCTGCCTCTACGCGCCGAACGGCCGCGTCGTCGGCAGCCCGTTCTTCGAGGGCAAGCTGCGCTGGTTCGAGCGGCTCCGCCGCTGGCTCGACGAGACGCGCTCGCCCGACGAGCCACTCGTCCTCGCCGGCGACTACAACGTGACGCCGTCCGACGAGGACGTCTGGGACCCGGTCAAGGCCCACGGCGGGACCCACGTGTCCGACGAGGAGCGCGCGGCGCTCGCGAGCCTGCGCGACTGGGGCCTCGTCGACGGCTACCGGGCGGTCAACCCCGACGCGCAGGCCCACTTCTCGTGGTGGGACTACCGGGCCGGGATGTTCCACCGCAACGAGGGGATGCGGATCGACCTGCTCTACGCCACCGACCCGGTGGCGAAGCGGATCGTCTGGTCCGAGATCGACCGCGAGGCGCGCAAGGGCCCGCCCATCCCGTCCGACCACGCCCCGGTCGTCATTGACCTCGACGAGAAGGGCAAGGCGTTCGACGCCGGCTGGGACGCGGCGATGGCGCGGATCGCGGCCCGGACGCGGCCGGCCAGCCACAAGAGCCCGGCCCAGGTCCGGTACGACGAGGAGCGCGAGGCGAAGAAGCGCTCGAGCTGACGATCGCGCGGCGCTGAGCGCCGCGGGCTAGCCGACGATCACGACTCGCGGCACCCAGCCCACGAGCCCGGTTGCCGTCCGGACGTTCAGCATCCCGTCCTGCTCGCCGATGACCTCGACCTCGTCGCCCCGGTCGAGCCGGCCGATCTCGCGAAACCGGAGGTCGTCGGGGCCGTCCGTCACCTTGACGAACCGGTAGGAGATCGTCCGGCGCTCGACGTCCGACCCGGCGCCGGCGACGAACTTCGCCGGGGCGCGGCCGGTCAGCGTCTGCCATGGCGGCGGCGCCTCCGGGCCGGGCGGCGGCGGGATCGGTTGCGGCCCGACCGGGGCCGTGGCGTAGGCGAGCGCCGCGGTCGGTGCCGCGACCACGTCATCACGACGACGGCGTCGCGCGGCCGTCGCCCCAAGCAGTCCGATTGCGAGCACGGCCGCGGCCGCCGAGACCATCCCCACGGCCACGGTGCCCGGCCCGGTGTCGTGTCCCGCGCCCAGGATGAAGACCGTCGCCGATCCGGGCGGGTCGGCATTGGACCCGGAGCTCCAGCCGCCGAGCGATCCTCCTCCGCCACCACTCATCGCGATGCCGCCGAGCGGGGTCGGCGACGGCGAGGCGTCCGGGACGAGAGGATCGCCACTCGCCTCACCCGGGACCGGCGACGCGACGGCGACGACCGGGGCCGGCGTCGGGGCGACGGTCGCCGCGGGTCGCGGCGGCGCGGTCCGCTTCACCGGCGGCGGCGTCGCCCGAGGCGGCTTCGGCGTCGAGCGGGGTGCGGGCGGCGGCGGCTTCGGCGTGGGCCTCGGGGTTGGCCTTGGCGTCGGTTTCGGGGTCGGCTTCGGCGTGGGCTTGGGCGTCGGCTTGGGAGTGGGTGGCGGCGGGGCGGTGATGACGACGCGGCTCGGGGTGGTCGCGGTCAGGATCGTCGTCTTCGCCCCGGCGCCCGTGCCGCTCGACGCGGTGAAATCGTAGTTCCAGCTGCCCGCCGCCAGCGTCCGCGACACGACGAACGTGACGCCACCGGCAAACCCGGATCCCGGGCCGCTCATCGCGTACTGGCCGGCCCCCTGGATCACGACCGCGATCGCCGTCGGGGCACAGCCGCTGGCGTCCTTGTACGTGACGGAGAACGTGATCGTCGTCGAAGGCTGCCCGGTTCCGGGAGTCGCCTTTCCGGCCGAGAGAACCGGCGCGGGGTGCGATCCGCCCTTGCAACTCGCGGCCTCGACGGCCGCCGGCGGCGCGACGAACGCGACCATCAGGCACAGGCCCACGCCGATCGAGCCGGCCCGGGCGAGCGTGACGGTTGACCTCCTGGATCGGCTGCGAATCAGTCGTCGTCCCTCGTGCGCGTGCGTGACGAACCGACGGTAGGCAACTCCCTCGGGCCCGTCCGTGGTCACATCGCCGCGACCGGCCGGTACCTTCGGCTCACATCGACCAAGTCCACCCGGCCGTACAAAACCATCACCGAGCCGCACCAGGGAAGGTGAATGACGACCCCCACAGCTGAGGGCCAGCCCGGCGCGGGCCCCGATCGGGTCGAGCGAATCCGACGCCGCCTGATCTGGGCGCTGCTGCTGCCGTTCTGCGTGCTGATGAGCGTCGCGGCGGTCGAGGGCTTTTCGAGTGAGGACGCGAGCCATCCCGGCATCGCGATCACGGCCCTGTTGCTGGCCGCCTTCGGACTGCCGCTGCTGCTCGCGTGGCTGGGCATGTCGATCTCGCGCGAGGTGGATGCGCTCGAGCACGAACGCGACGAGCTGAAGCGCCTCTACGGCCGTGCCCGCCACGACGCCCTCGTCGACGGGCTGACCGGCCTGGGCAACCATCGCGCGTTCCAGGACGAGCTCGCCCGCCAGCTCGAGGTCTCGAAGCGGATGGACCTGCCGCTCGCCCTGCTGCTGGTCGACGTCGACGACCTCAAGGTCGTGAACGACACGAAGGGCCACGCCGGCGGCGACCGCCTGCTCGAGGCCGTCGGGCGGGTGACGGCGTCCGTGCTCCGCCGCGGCGACCGGGCGTTCCGCGTCGGTGGCGACGAGTTCGCGATCCTGCTGCCCGTGTCCGACGTCAACACCGGGATGGAGGTGGGCCGCCGGATCCTCGCCGCGGCCGTCAGCGGCGGCGACCCGACCCAGGCGATCGAGGGCTTCTCGGTGTCGGTCGGCGTGTCGGCCTACCCCGACCCCAGCGTCGAGAGCCATGACCTCTACCGCAACGCCGACGCGGCGCTCTACTGGTGCAAGCGCCACGGACGCACCGCCGTCGTCGCCTACGACCCGATCCGCCACGGCGCCGCGTCGGAGGACCGCTCGGTCGCCGAGCTGTCGGACGCGATCGGAAGCGTCCTCGCGACCCGCGCCCTCCGGCCGGTCTACCAGCCGATCTTCTCGATGACGACCGGACGGCCGGTCGGCTACGAGGGCCTCGTCCGGCCCGCCGGCGGGGCGCCGTTCGCCGACGCCAGCTCGCTCTTCGCCGCCGCCGAGGCCGCCGACCGGACCGTCGAGCTCGACCTCGCCTGCCTCGAGACCGTCGCGGCCGGCGCGCGGCTGCCCGAGAGCGACGCTTACCTCAGCGTCAACCTCTCGCCCCGGACGCTCGAGTCGAACCTGTTCCGGGTCGGCGAGCTCAAGGCGATCTTCGCCCGCCACGAGATCCCGCTCGACCGCGTCGTGCTCGAGCTGACCGAGCGCGAGCAGGTCGAGGACCTCGACCAGCTGCGGACGAACGTCGAGGCCTGCCGCCGGGCGGGGATGCGCCTCGCCGCCGACGACGTCGGCGCCGGCAACGCCGGACTGCGGCTGCTCAGCGAGGTCCACTTCGACATCGTCAAGATCGACCTGTCGCTCGTGCAGGGCGGCATCAGCCAGGACCCGTCGCACGCCGTCCTCCGGGCGCTCCAGGAGCTCGCCGCCCAGTGGAAGGCGTCGATCGTCGCCGAGGGCGTCGAGACCGCACCGCAGCTGTCGGTGATCCGGAGCCTCGGGATCACGTCCGGCCAGGGCTACCTCCTGGGCCGGCCGGCGTCGGCGATCATCGCCAGCCCCATCGATCTCGCCCAGCTCGAGGCGTCGGCGGAGCCGAACCTCGCGGTGCTCGCGATGCGGGCCCGGCTCGCGACGCTGCCCAGGACGAGGACGCCGGCGCAGCCTGACGCAAACCGGAACCCGGCGGCCGGGTAGCGTGGCGCGGTGCTGTTTCGTGGACCGGGACGCCGCGCGCGGCGTTCCGAATCCGCTCCTAGGCTCGCCGCCTCATGACCGAGCGCGCTGACGGCGCCCCGGAGATCCGTCTGGTCGACCTCGCGAAGCACTTCCGCGACGTCCGAGCGGTCGACGGCGTCTCCCTCGACATCGGGGCGGGCGAGTTCTTCTCGCTCCTCGGTCCGTCGGGCTGCGGCAAGACGACGACGCTGCGGATGATCGGCGGCTTCGAGCTCCCCACCGGCGGCCGGATCGAGCTCCGCGGCCGTGACGTGACCAACGACCCGCCCGACAAGCGGCCGGTCAACATGGTCTTCCAGAACTACGCGCTGTTCCCCCACCTCGACGTCGGCGAGAACATCGCGTTCGGCCTGCGCCGGAAGAACGTCGACAAGGCCGACATCAAGCGCCGCGTCCACGAGGCGCTCGAGCTCGTCCACCTGACCGGCTACGAGAAGCGCAAGCCGAACCAGCTGAGCGGCGGCCAGCAGCAGCGGGTCGCGCTCGCCCGGGCGCTCGTGAACCGGCCCAACGTGCTGCTGCTCGACGAGCCGCTGGGCGCGCTCGATCTCAAGCTCCGCAAGGCCCTCCAGGTCGAGCTGAAGCGCGTCCAGTCCGAGGTCGGGATCACGTTCGTCTACGTGACCCACGACCAGGAGGAGGCGCTCACGATGAGCGACCGGATCGCGGTGATGAACCGCGGCAAGGTCGAGCAGCTGGGCTCGCCCGAGGAGCTCTACGAGCACCCGACGACCCGCTTCGTGGCGGATTTCATCGGCACGACGAACCTGCTCACGGGCTCCGTCGAATTGGCCGACGGGGCGGCGGGCACGGCCCACGTCCGGCTCGAGGGCGGCGACGCGTGCGTCGTCGCCGGTCAGGGACTCGCTGTCGGGCGGATGGTCGAGCTGTCCGTCCGGCCCGAGTCCGTGTTCATCAAGGCAGCCAATGGTCGCTCGCCCGACGGCCCGGATCCCATCCGGGGCACGGTCGAGCAGGTCGCGTATCTCGGGGGCAACGTCCAGTACCAGGTCCGCACGAACGGCGGACTCTCGATCACCGCGCTGGCGCCGAAGACCGAGCAGCGACTGCCGGTCGGAAGCGATGTCGACGTCGCGTGGCCGCCGTCCGAGGCACTCGTCCTCGCCGGCCGGTCCACCGACGAGGAGGAGGCCCCGGCATGACCGAACGCAGCGACCTCGCGTCGATCGACCTGCAGAAGGAGCTCACCCGCTACATGGTCGAGAACCGGATCAGCCGGCGCGTCCTGCTCGAGCGGATCGCGCTCGTCGGCGGCGCCGCGGCGCTGGCGCCGATCATCGCGGCGTGCTCGACCGCGGGCGGCAGCCCCTCGGCGTCGGCTGCGGCGTCCGTCGGCGTGTCGACGGCCGCCTCGGCCCCGCCGTCGGAGGCTCCGGCATCGGTCGCCCCGACGCCCGTGCCCTCGCCGGAGGCGGAGCTGAACATCCTCAACTGGACCGACTACCTCGCCGACGACGTCATCGCCTCGTTCGAGGCGAAGTACGGCACGAAGGTGACCCAGAGCTTCTTCTCGACGACCGACGAGATGTACGCGAAGCTCGGCGACGACGGCGGCGACTACGACATCAGCTTCCCGATCAGCGTCGACGTGCCGAACATGGTCGCGAAGAACACGATCCAGAAGCTCGACAAGTCGCTGATCCCCAACATCGTCAACCTCGGCAAGGAGTGGTCCGACCCGGGCTACGACCCGGGCAACACCTACACCGTGCCGTACATGTGGTGGACGACCGGCGTCGGCTACGACCCCGCGAAGCTGGGTGGCGCAACCCCCACGAGCTCGAAAGAGCTGTGGAACACCAAGTGGAGCGGCCACATCTCGATGCTCGACGACTGGCAGGAGGTCTTCGGGCTGACGCTCATCCAGCTGGGCTACGACGCCAACACCAGCGACACGAAGCAGCTCGACGAGGCGCTCGCGAGGCTCGAGGTGCAGAAGCCGCTCGTCCGGACCTACTCGACCGACACGATCGGGACGATGACCTCGGGCGACATCTGGATCGGCCACATCTGGGGCGCCGACCGCTTCGCGATCCAGGAGACGATCCCGGACTTCGCCTACTACATTCCCAGCGAGGGCGGGGTCAAGGGCAACGACACGATCGCGACGTTCACCGGCTCGCCCCACCCGGTCGCCGCGCAGCTCTTCATCAACCACATCCTCGACGCCCAGAACAGCGCCGCGAACACGAACCTCATCTACTACATGGGCCCCAATGAGGCGGCCAAGCAGTTCATCGACCCGGCGATCCTCGAGGATCCGACGATCAACCCCGACCAGGCGATCGTCGACAAGCTCGAGGAGCTGCTGGCCCTCGACCAGAGCGTCCGCGACGAGTACCTGAAGCGCTGGCAGGAGCTCCGCGGCTGAGCGCCACGCAGGAGGCCCAGCCGGCCGGGCCGGCGAGTGCGCCGGCACCGGCGAAGGCGTCGGCGGCCGTCGTCTCTTCGCCGACCGCCGGGCCGGGTCGGCTGGCCCGGATCCGCGGCCTGGGCCTGGTCCTGCCCGGTGCCGGCTGGCTCGTCCTGTTCTTCGTCGTCCCGCTGGCGTTCATCTTCATCGTCAGCCTGGGGTCCCGTGACGAGCTGAACCGGATCACGCTCGCCCACCCCAGCCTCGACAACTACGCCCGGGCGTTCAGCCCCATCTTCATCCCGACCTTCCTCAACTCGATCCGGTTCGCGGCGATCACGACGGTCCTGTCGCTCGCGATCGGCTACCCGATCGCGTACTGGATCAGCCGCTACGGCGGCCGCCACAAGGTGCTGCTGATCATCCTCGTCATGCTGCCGTTCTGGACGAGCTACCTGATCCGGACCTACTCCTGGATCATCCTGCTCCGCGACAACGGCGTCGTGAACTCGCTGCTCCAGGCGGTCGGGCTGACCCACGAGCCGATCATCCTCATGAACACCGACCTCTCGGTGATCCTCGGCATGACGTACGGCTTCCTGCCGTTCGCGATCCTGCCGCTGTTCGTGTCGATCGACCGCCTCGACCCGACGCTCGTCGCCGCCGGCCGCGACCTCTACGCGAGCGGCCGCCAGGCGTTCCTGCACGTCACGCTGCCGCTCACGATGCCCGGGATCATCGCGGCGGCGCTGCTGACCTTCATTCCGGCGCTGGGCGACTTCGTCACGCCGGACCTGCTCGGCGGGCCGTCGACGACGACGATCGCGAAGAACATCCAGGAGCTGTTCCTCGCCGGCCGCGACTGGCCGTACGGCGCGGCGCTCGGGTTCATCCTCATGGCGGTGACGCTGATCGGGACGCTGGTCGCGCTGCGGACGCTGCGGCGGGAGGTCGTCGGTGCCGACTGAGTGGCGACGTCGCCGGGGCGAGGCGGCCCAATGACCCGCGAGCGGAACCGCTGGTTGTCGGCCTACGCGCTGATCGTCTACGCGTTCCTTTTCGCGCCGATCGTCGTCCTGATCATCTTCTCGTTCAACAAGGCCCGCCGCGGCCTCGTCTGGCAGGGCTTCACGACCGACTGGTACCCCAAGCTCTTCTCGAACCGCCAGCTGACCGACGCCCTGTTCGTCACGCTGGAGGTCGCCGTCGTCGCGGTCCTCGTCTCGACGGTGCTGGGGTCGCTGCTGGGACTGGGGTTGGCGCGCGTCCGGTTCCGCGGCCGCGGCGCGACGGAGACGCTCCTCCTCGTCCCGATGGTCACGCCGGAGATCGTCATGGGCCTCGCGCTGCTGCTGTTCTTCCTGCAGCTGTTCGGTGCCCACGGGTCGCTGGCCCAGCTGTGGATCGCCCACATCACGTTCTGCATCTCGTACGTTGCGGTCGTCGTCCGCGCGCGGGCAGCGTCGATGAACCCGCAGCTGGAGGAGGCCGCGCGCGATCTCGGCGCGTCGGCGTGGGGGGCGTTCCGCTACGTGACGCTGCCGATCATCCTGCCCGCGGTCATCGCCGGCGCGCTGCTGGCGTTCTCGCTGAGCTTCGACGACTACGTTGTGACGACGTTCAACTCGGGCGTCGGCTCATCGACGCTGCCGCTCTACATCTACGGCCAGATCAAGTTCGGCGTGACGCCCCAGATCAACGCGATCTCGACGATCATCGTCGCCGTCACCGCGATCGCGATCCTGATCGCCTGGCGGGCAGGCGCGTTCCGCACGGAGGCCGACCGGCCGATCGCGGAGGACGCGGCGGCCTGATCCCGTCAGCTCTTCAGTTCGAGGATCGCGAGCGCGTTCTTGCCGGGATCGATGATCCACGCCATCCAGGCGAAGCCCACGTCGGCGATGCCGTCGACCGTCTTGAGATCGGGCAGGTCGTAGTCCTCGATCGTGACCCCGCGCGATCGCAGCTCGTGTAGCTCACGGCGGAGGTCCCTCACCTCCCACGCGATCTGGGTCTGGGTGTCGGACGTCCCAGTGGTGCTCTTCGAGACGGCGAGCTTGGTTCCGCCGCACCGGAAGTGGATCGCATGCTCGTACTCGACGAGGATCTCGAGACCGAGCTGGTCGTGATAGAACGCTCGGGCCTCGTCGAGATCCTTCGCCAGGAGGACCGGGTGGACCGGACTGTCTCCAAGCATCGCGTCACGTCTCTTCCAGCTGTCCGACCCAGTGTAGGGGGGACGGATCGGCGGCCCGATCGAGTCAGCCTCGCGTGGCCTCACGGCGCTCAGGCCGCTCGCTGGCGCGAGTCGAGGTCGCTCTCGCCATTCGCGGTCAACGTCTCTTCGGCGCCTGCTCGTGTCCGACCACGAAGGGACTCGACGAACAAGACGGCCGCGGGCAGCAGCAGCACGATGCTGTGGAAGTGGAACGCCGGCGTGAGCAACGCCGCTCCCGCCGCGAGCGCCCATGGACGTCTGACCGCGAGGAGCGCCACGACGATCGGCAGCCGAACGAGGAGCGGGACGACGCTGTCGCCGCCTTCCGGATTGCTCAGCAGCATCGCGACCCAGTCGATCCAGAGGTGCCACCACGGGAGCGTGATCGCGACGAGGACGACGCCGGCGACGACGGCTGTCCGCCACTGGCGACGGCCCGCTCCCAACAGCACGAGCGCCGGCGAGAACTTCGCGAACGCGAACAGGCTGACCGGCCAGCCGGAGCCGCGGATGCCCGCCAGGATCGCCGCGGCCATCAGGAAGTCGACGTTGCCGGTGGCGAGCTCGCGCGGTACGAACGGGATCCACGCCACGAGGCCGACCGCGAGCCACGACCCGACGATATAGTCGCAGCGCGAGCACCTGGAGGATCAGCAGCCCGGCGACGACGAGGTCGATCGGTAGCAGGCTGATCGGCGCCCAGAGGATCGCCCAGGGCGGGGCGTAGAGGAACGCGAGGAACAAGCCGCTCGTGTAGACCGGCGCGCCCTCGAGCAGATGTCGGCCGGCGAGCCAGTACGCGACGGTGTCGTGGAACGGCCACGCGCCCATGAGCGACCACTGGACGACCTGGCCGGCGCAGACCAGCGCGCCGGCGACCGACAGGACCGGCAGGATCCAGCGGAACCGGGCGAAGGGAAGGACAAGCGGAAGCGCGCGCCCGAGCGTGAAGCCCGGCCGCCGCGCGGCGACGGGTTGGATGGCAAGCCTGCGTAGCGAACTCGGCTACGTGGCGCCCATGCCCGTCTGTCCCGAGACCGTCGTTGACGATGCCCGATGGGCGCTCCCGGTCCAATGACCAGGGCATGCAGAGATGCGCGTCCGTCGCTGCCGACTTGCGGCAACGGGGTAGTCAGCCCGTCGTGGCCTTCGTGCGCGCGCCGGATCGAGTAGCCGTCCGGTCACCTGCGCGCGGGAGGCGGGCCGCGGCGATGCCGCCTTCGAACTCGTCCGGCGCGTCGCCGTCCTTGGGCGTCGGGACGTCGTAGCGGAGGCGGACGGTGCGCTGAGAGTTGACGCCGTCGTTGGCGTATCGGTCGACCGCCATCAGGTCGAACGCGTGGACGCTGGGCTCCTGGTTCGAGTAGCGGCCGGCGACCCACGACGACGACTTCGTCCCGCGGTGCTGGAGCTCGCAGACGTGCCAGTCCTGGCGATTCGTGAGGTCCCAGAACGCGATCGCGTCGGACGGGTCGAAGCCAGGCGCCGCGATCGTCGAGGGCTCGAACAGCCACTCGCAGACGATCCGGGTGTGGTCGGCGCCGGCCGGCTCGAGTCGGTGGACGAGCACGTAGTCCGGGTGGATCGAGATGAACGTCGAGGGCCAGATCAGGTAGTAGTAGATCCGCCGCTCGTCGACCGGCGTCATCCCGGCGATCGCGGGCCGGCCGTTGCGGTGGCCGCCGTCGATCGCCATCGTCTCGGCCGTCTCGACGAGCTCCATCCAGCCGCCCTGCCATGGCCCGGTCGGGGCGAAGTCGCCACCCAGGTCGTACGGCGTCAGCTTGTTGAGCTGGGGGTGGATGCCCGGGCAGTGGTAGCACTCGCTGTAGTTCTCGGCGATGAACTTCCAGTTGCTGTCCACCTCGTAGGTCACGGTGTGGGCAACGCGCAGCCCCGAGAAGTCGAACCGGGCGAGGTGCGGCGGCAGGTCGCCGAGCCATTCGACGAGCGGCGGCGCCTCCGGGGACAGGCTGACGAACACGAAGCCCTGCCACGTCTCCATCCGGACGCTCACGAGCCCGAACCGATCGAACGAGAAGTCGTCGAGGTCGTCGGTGTGCTTGGCTCGGACGAGGTTGCCCTCGAGGTCGTAGATCCACGAGTGGTACGGGCACTGGAAGCGGACGGCATTGCCGCACGGCTCCTCGACGACCGCCGTCCCGCGGTGGCGGCAGACGTTGAAGAACGCCCGGAGCTCGCCGTCCCGGCCGCGGGCGATCAGCAGCGGCTCGTCGTCGAGCTCCGCGGTGAAGTACGTCCCGGCCGAGGGCGCGTCCTCCTCCCGGCCGACGACGATCCAGTCGCGCCGGAACCACTCCCGCCGCTCGAACTCGTGGATCGCCGGGTCGTGGTAGGCGCGGCCGGGGAGCAGCGAGGCGGCCCGGTACGGCTTGCGGACGGCGGCGATCTCGGCGGCGGTGAGCGGCGAAGCGGCGCGCGGCGCGGGCGCGGTCATGACTTGGGCGTGTCCTTGCGCGGGTCGATGAACGGGATCGCGGCGGTTGTCGCCGGCCAGAGCCCGCCGTCGGGCGCCTCGATCTCGAGGGCGGTGCCGGGCTTCGAGAGCCCGAACGGGACCCAGACGTAGCCGATGTTCTTGCCGAGCCGCGGCGACCAGATGAGGTCCGTGACCGTGCCGACGGTCTCGCCATCGTGGCGGGCGGCGAGCTTCCGGGAGATCTCGAACGGCAGCGCGTCGCCCTCGAACTCGATCCCGACGAGCTTGCGGTGGACGCCGCGTGCCCGGATCGTCTCGAGCGCTTCCTTGCCGATGTAGTCGGCGTCCTGGGGCTCGACCAGGCGCTCCAGGCCCATGATCTCGAACGGGTTGTTCGCGATCGTCATGTCCGAGCCGTAGTTGAAGATCCCGGCCTCGATCCGGCGCGCCTCGGACGGAGCGATCGGCCGGATGTTGTGCTCCCGCCCGGCGTCCATGATCCGGTCCCAGAGGTCGCCCCCGCGCGACGGGTCGCGAAGGTAGATCTCGTAGCCGACCTCGGCGGTCCAGCCGGTGCGGCTGATGACGACCGGGATGCCGTCGAGCTCCGTCGTGAGCGTCCAGTAGTACTTGATGCCATCGACGGCATCGCCGAAGAGCGTCCGCATGACGTCCTTCGACTTGGGGCCCTGGACCTGGACCGGGTAGACCTCGGGCTCGCGGACCGTGACGTCGAGGCCGGAGTTGATCGCGACGCCGCGGGCCCAGAGGCCGGCGTCTGAGTCGGCGAGCGCGAGCCACCAGCGGTTCTCCTCGACCCGGAGCAGGACCGGGTCGTTGACGATCCCGCCGTCCTCGGCCGTGATCAGGACGTACTTGCCCTGGCCGACCGCGCACTTCGTCAGGTCGCGGCAGGTCAGCGTGTTCGTGAACGCCGACGCGTCCGGCCCGCTGATCTCGACGATCCGCTCGACCGAGACGTCCCAGACGGTCACGTCGTTGAGCAGCGCCCAGTACTCCTCGAGCGGGTCGCCGTAGTAACCCGGCAGGTACATGTGGTTGTAGATGTCGTAGGCGCTGCAGCCCGCCTCGAGCGTCTTCTCGAAGAACGGCGACCGGCGGTACCACGGCCCGAAGTAGAGCGTCGACGACTCGGTCGTGGCGGGGGTCGCGAGCGGGGCGGTCATTCGGCAGTTCCCTCCTGGTGGCGCTGGCGGCGGGTGTTGAGCCGCCGGCCCGGGCCGGCCGCTGGGGCGGCGGACGGCTCGGGCGGCGGCGGGATGAACGGCAGCTCGGTCTGGTCGGTCAGGCCGGAGAGGATGATCTTCTTGAGCTCGTCGTCGAGGCGGGGGTCGGTCGGCGGCTGGACGTAGCTCGCGAGCCGGCGCTCGACCTCGTCCTTCGCCCGCTCGAACGTGTCCTTGCCGCCCTGCCGGAGCCACGCCTCGCGGTTGTCGCGGTCGACGATCGAGCTGGGCAGGTAGAGCTCGTCGGGCCAGTGGGCGGTCGTGTGGTCGGCCATGATCAGGTGCTGGTCGGTCATCAGGTGGTCGATGAGCGCGCCGACCGGCAGGTCGTCGACGGGCCGGACGTCGCGGACGAAGCGCAGCGCCTGGCCGCACATCTCGTCGTCGAAGACGAGCTTCGGCAGGCTGAAGACGAGCAGGAAGTCGAGCATCCCGGGGCCGGAGACGGAGTTGACGCCGGCGAGGGCCGCGAGCAGCGCGCTGCCGAACGTCTCGGCGCCGGCCTGGGCGTCGAGGATCTTCCCGTCGGACAGCGCCATGTAGCTCTGGCACGGCAGCTCGAGGTGCTTCGCGACCGCGACGTACGCCACGTCCAGCTGGAGCGCCTCGATCGCGGCCATCGGCGACGACGCGATCTTCATGTGGAACGTCGCCGGCGCTCCGCCGAACAGGACCGGCGCACCGGGCCGGATGATCTGGGCCATCGTGATGCCGGCGAGCACGTCGACCGTGTGGAAGATCGTCGCCCCGACGATCGTCACCGGCGCGATCAGCCCCATGAGCGTCACCGGCACGATCTCGACCGCGACCCCGGCCTCGACGCAGTCGATCATGTTCTGGCAGGAGTCCTCGCTGTACCGGAAGTTGCCGGTCGCGGTGATCGTGAAGATCGACATCGGGCGGGCGATGAGGTCGTCGCGGCCGGCCCGGAACAGCTCCATCATCTCGACCATCCGGGGCACGCCGTGCTCGGTGAAGGCGCCGCTCACGACCGGTTTCGTCGTGTTCGTGAGGATCATGTAGAGCCGCCACGCGTCGCTGACCTGGGCCTCGATGTCGTCGTTCGTCGAGAACGCGGTCGCGAGGTACGGGATGTGCTCGAGGCCGTGGCCGAGGCGGACGTACTCCGTGAAGTCGGTCGAGTTCGCGAGGCGCGTCTCGCCGGTCCGGTGGTCCTGGACCTTCAGCCCCGACGAGCCCGGGCACGAAGTGGACGTTGTCGCCGCCGAGCTCGGCGTGGGGATTGCCCTCGCGGTCGTAGAGCGTGAAGGAGCTTGGGGCGGAGGCGATCGCGGCCTCGACGACGTCGCGCGGGAACAGGACGCGGGTCCCGGAGTGGTCGAGCGGCAGGCCGTGCTCGAGGAGGCGGCGCTTCATCTCGGCGCCGCGGATCTCCATCCCGACCTCGGCGAGGACGCGCTTCGCCTCGTCGACGATCCGGCCGAGGAGCTCCTCGTCCATGATCTTCAGGCTCGGCCGCATCGACGCTCCTCGCCCTCCACGCCGTTCAGCGTATCCCGCCGCGGCCTCCGCGGAGGCGGGATTCAGACCCTGGACCACGCGCCCGATTGTCCGAGCGGGGGATTCTATTGCCTCTCGCGTTGCGCCTGATGATGCCCCGGGTTCCATCGGGCGCAACCACCGCGAGCGTGGGCGGGCACCGTCGCGAGGCGGTCAGTCGAGCTGGACGACCTCGCGCCAGTGCGGGATCTTCGTCTCGAAGCCCAGCGCCTTGACCTTCGGCTCGATCGCGATCTGGGCCTCCGGGTCGCCGTGGACGAGGAACACGGTCCGCGGATAGCCGGCGGCGCCCGGCTGCTTGCCGGCGGCGAAGTGCCCCAGCCAGGCGAGCAGCTCGCCCTCGTCGGCGTGGGCCGAGAAGCCGCTGATCGAGCGGATCTGGCAGCGGACCTCGCGCATCTGGCCGTCGATCTTCACTTCCTTCGCGCCCTGCTGGAGGTGGGCGCCCATCGTCCCCTGGCCCTGGTAGCCGACGAAGAGCAGGACCGCGTCGGGGTCGCCGACGAGGTTCCGGAGGTGGCCCAGGACGCGCCCGCCGGTCAGCATCCCGTTCGAGGCGACGATCATGTACGGCCGCGTGGCGTGGGCGATCGCCTGCGAGTCGGGGAGCTTCCGCGTCTCGGTCTGGTTGGGGTAGTCGAGCGGCGTGTCGCCGTCGCGCAGCAGCTTCGCGGTCTCCTCGTCGTAGGCCTCGGGGTGGTGGCGGAAGATCTCGGTCGCCTTCGACGCCATCGGCGAGTCGAGGTAGAGCGGCAGCATCGGGATCTCGCCGCGCTCGAGCATCCGGTCGAGCTGCCAGACGACCTCCTGCGTCCGGCCGATCGCGAACGACGGCACGAGCAGCACGCCGTTGTGCTCCGCGACGAGGCGGACGGTCTCGGCGAGGATCCGGTTCGCCTCGTCCTGGGGCTCGTGCTCGCGGCCACCGTAGGTCGACTCGACGAGGACGTAGTCGGCGGCGGTCTGGATCGTCGGGTCGCGGATGATCGGGGTGTTCGGCCGGCCGAGGTCGCCGCTGAACACGATCGTCCGCTCCTCGCCGCCGGCCCCCGCGACGTGGACCCGGATCATCGCCGAGCCCAGGATGTGGCCGGCGTCCTGGAACACGGCCCGGATCCCGGGCGCGACCTCGAGCTCCGCGTCGTAGTCGATCGGGCGGAAGTGCTCCATCGCCTTCTTCGCGTCGTCGACCGTGTAGAGCGGCTCGTCGAGGTCGAGATCGACGTGCGGCGGCTGGCTCCGGAGGTCGTGCTCGTGGTCGACGGGGACGCCCTGGGCGATCCCGGCGCCGAAGCCCGCGCCGACGTCGGTGGCGAGCGCGGCCTCTTCGGACGTCGCCTCCGACGCGATCGTCGCCGCGTCGGGCGCGGGCGGTGGCGTCGCCGCGGCGGCACTGGACGGTGGGGTCGGCGGCACCGGCGTTCCGGCATCCGCACCGGGCGCCTCGCCCTCCTCGGCGAGCTTCACCGCGGCCTGGTACGCCTCGAGCTCCTTCTGGTCGTCGAGGACCGCCTCGTCCGGGTGGCGCCGCTCCCAGCGGGCCTCGCGCTTCGCGAACTCCTCCTGGAGATGACCCGAGTCGAGCAGGACGAGCTCCGCCAGCTCAACCGTCGCGCTCGTCGCGTAGACGGGTCCGTCGAAGCCCTCGGCGATGACGTGCGGGATCAGGCCGCAGTGGTCGAGGTGGGCGTGGGTCAGGAGGATCGCGTCGAGGGTCTTGGGGTCGAAGCCCAGCGGCACCCGGTTCCGGACCGACTCGTTGGGGCCGCCCTGGAACATCCCGCAGTCGATCAGGATCCGGGCCCGGTCGGTGACGAGCAGGAACTGGGAGCCGGTGACGGTCGTGGCCCCGCCGAGGAAGTGGATCTCCATCGGCGCATCGTGCCACGCATCCGGCGCGGCGTTCACCCGCGGTCGCCGCGAGGTCGCGGGGTCGGTTCCGCTGAGGTTTTGTCGCCTCAGATCCGGGTCAGGCGGTCCCAGCTCCGGATCGGGCGGATCGCGCGTCGCTGTCGCGAAGATGCCGCGCGCCGACTCCATGTCGGGATCGCCATCGGAACGGGCCGGAGGCCGGCCGGAGCGGGGCGCAGCCGGTCGAGCGCCACGAGCGTTCGCCCGAGGCGCAGCCGGATGGTCTCGCCAAGCTGCTCGTTCATGTCCGGATCGTGGCGGGCGCCGTCGCGCGGGCCCATCCTCGGGAAGCGATCGGACATTACGGGCGCGCTGCAGTTTCGGGCGACGCCTCTGTCGTAGGATGCTGATCCACGAGGGAGTCGCGCAGCGGATGGACTTCGAGAAGCTCTTCATCGGCGCGTTCGGGGCGGTCATCGGCGTCATCGGCTGGCTGTTCGTCGGCCTGTACATCCAGCGCCGGGCGAAGGATCGGGCGGCGCGCGAGGCGGCGCGGGTCGTGTACTTCGAGCTCGCGGCGAACCACCTCAACGTCTACACGGCGCTCACCTACGGAGCGTTCGGGCCGCTCACGCGCACGTCGTTCGACCGCCTGCTGCCGGAGCTCGCCGCGTGGCTGCCGATCGAGGAGCTGCAGTCGGTGTCGCTCGCCTACATGAGCCAGGCGGGCTACGACCAGGCGGCGCACGCCGACCGACATCCCGCGGAGGTGAAACGCCGCTCGCTGCTCTCGATCCACGACGCCCACCGGACCGCCGTCCGCCAGCTCCGCGCGCGGGCCTTCACGACCGACGAGATCGCGCGGCTCGCCGAATCGCTGCGACCGGACCAGCTCTCGCTGATGAACGCGGCCGACGAGGGCAGCCGCCCCTCGGAGCCCGCCGAGCGGGCGCAGGCGACGACGCATGCCTGAACGAAGCGCGCGGGAGTTCGCCCAGGCCTGGCAGGAAATGCTCGCCGCCCGGGAGCTCGACCGGCTGTCGGAGTTCCTGCGACCCGACTGCGTCCACGAGTACCCGCAGTCGGGCGAGCGGTTCGTCGGGATCGCGAACATCCGGGGCGTCTTCGAGAACTACCCGGGTGGCCTCGGGACGCAGGTCATCGGGTCGTTGCGGGTCGCCGACCACGAGACGCCGTGGGCGATGGCCCCCAACTTCACGCTGATTCGCATGACCGGCAGTGGCGACTCGTACACGTCGGCGGTGAGGGCCCGCTACCCGGACGGCACCGACTGGTACATCGTCTCGATGATCGAGCTGAAGGACGGGCTGATGAGCCACGCGACGATGTTCTTCGCGCCGGTCTTCGAGGCGCCCGATTGGCGCAGGCCCTTCGCCGAGCCGGGGGCGGGATCATGACCGGCGAGGACGGCGCGACGCGAGATGTCATCGCCCGCTACGTTCGGGCGGTCCACGACCAGGACCTCGACATGATGAGCTCGCTGCAGCACCCGGACTACGTCGAGGACTGGCCGCAGTCGGCGCGAGCGGATCCGGGGCCGGGCGAACTTCCGCAGGATCATGGAGAACTATCCCGGCGGCCTGCGCGGCGCGGACGCCGACGTGTCGATGGACCGGGTCGTCGGCGGCGAGGACCGCTGGATGGTCGCGCCGACGTTCACGATGGTCCGGGTCAGCGGCGCCGAGGACGTTCACACGGTGATCCTCAAGCTCCGCTACCCGAGCGGCGAGGAGTGGTTCATGGTCGGGCTGTTCGAGATGAAGGACGGGCTCGTGTATCGAGGTACATCGTTCTTCGCCCCGACGTACGAGAGCCCCGAGTGGCGCCGCGACTGGGTCGAACGGCTGGGCTGAGCGGCTGAGCGCTACCCGAGCGGGATCACGACGATCGCGTCGATCGCGATCGCGGCGAAGAGCAGCGTCAGGTAGCTGATCGAGTACTTGTAGAGGCGGATCGCGCCGGCCGTCGACCCCTCCTCGGACGAGCCCTGCCGCCACAGCAGATACGCCTGGCGCAGGAAGATCGCGCCGAGGACGACCGCGGCGACGAGGTAGATCACGCCCATCCGGGCGACCGCCCAGAGGATGATCGAGATCGCGACCATGAGGATCGTGTAGAGCCCGATCTGGCGGCTCGTCTCGGCGACGCCCCGGACGACCGGCAGCATCGGCACGCCGGCCGCGGCGTAGTCCTTGCGGATCCGGAGCGAGAGCGCCCAGAAGTGGGGCGGCGTCCAGTAGAAGACGAGCGCGAACAGGAGCAGCGCCGGGACGCCGACGTTGCCCGTGACCGCCGCCCAGCCGATGACCGGCGGCAGCGCCCCGGCCGCCCCGCCGATGACGATGTTCTGGGGCGTCGTCCGCTTCATGACGATCGTGTAGACGATCACGTAGAACGCGATCGCGAGCAGCGCGAGGAACGCCGCGAGGAGGTTGACGAACCAGGCCAGGACGACGAACGAGACGACGCCGAGCGCCAGGCCGAACACGACGGCCCGCTCGGGGTCGACCTGGTGGGCCGGCAGCGGCCGCCGCCGGGTCCGGACCATGAGCTCGTCGATGTCGCGGTCGAGGTAGCAGTTGATCGCGTTCGCGCTGCCGGCGGCGAGCGTTCCGCCGACGAGCGTCCAGACCGTCAGCCACGCCCAGTGGCCGAACTGGATGCCCGGCACCTCGCGGGTCGCGAGGACCATCGCCGGGACCGTGGTGACGAGCAGCAGCTCGATGATCCGGGGCTTCGTCAGCGCGATGTAGGCCCGCAGCGAGTCGGAGCGCTTGTGGGGAAGCGGGCCCGCGTCGGGGTCGCCGTCCGCGCCGTCGCCGCCCGACTCCGTGGAGCCTGACGACCCGGCCGCGACCGGCGCGACCGCGAACCGGGCGGAGTAGTAGCTCACGAACACGAGCGCGGCGAGCGTCGCCCAGATGAGCGCGCCCAGCGCGACGTGGAGCGACTGCGACCAGCCCGAGAGGTCGGTCAGGATCTGGAGCCCACCGACGACCGCCTGGATCGGGAACAGGACGGCCGCGACGAGCGCGAGGCGAAGCACCGGCTTGTTGTCGCGCTGCGTCCGCCACGCGATCACGGCCACTGCCGCGACGATCAACCCGACGACGATCGCGACCCAGCGATGCAGGACGTGGGCGGAGGTCGCCTCGGTCAGCGGCGGGAACAGCGAGCCGTTCATCAGCGGCCAGTCCGGGAACACGTACCACTGGCTGGTGGCCGTGACGTGCGACCCGAACAGCAGCAGCGCGAACACCGTCACCGCGCCGAGGGCCGCGACGAGCGTGAACCGCTGGCTCGCGCCGCGGCCGCCGATCCGGGCCGGGTAGAACGACCGGACGAGGATGAAGACGAGCAGCCCAAGGAGCGTCATCGCCGCGGCCAGGTGGGCCGTGACCGACTCGCCGGAGTTGTTGAGCCGGACCGTCTCCTTGCCGAGCCACGCCTGGAACCCGACGAGCGCGACCGCGCCGATCGACGTCCAGAGCAGGCTGGGCCGGTCGCGGTGATCGCGGAACGCGACGAAGGCGAGGGCGATGACGACGAACCCGATGACGGCGGCGACCGTGCGGTGAAGCCACTCGATCCAGGCGTTCGCGTCGTCGAGTGGCGGGATGATCTGGCCGTGGCAGAGCGGCCAATCGGGGCAGCCCATGCCGGAGCCGGTCGCCCGGACGACGACGCCGATCGTCACGAGGAGGAGCGTCAGCGCCACGCTCGTCGCGGCGAGTTTCTGGAACCGGGTCACGCGCCCTCCACGCTGCCGCTCGGCGGCCCTCTCGACTGCCGGCCAATTCTAGCGCGCGACCCGGCTCCGGCCGGTGCGGTCCGGGCCGCGGCCCACTTCCGGCCGCACCGGTACCCTATCGGCCATGAACCCCCGATTTCGAGCGCCGGCGGTCGTCGGTGCCCTGCTCCTCGCGCTCGCGACCGTCGCCGCCTGCGCCCCGGCCGCGACCCCCGCCGCGTCCGCGCCGCCCAACGGCTCGGCCGCCGCCACCGACATCTACCCGGTGATGATCTCCTCGGAGTTGATCGTCGGCGAGAACCGTGTCCTGTTCTCGTTCCAGGACGCCGTCGGGCAGCGCCGATCGCGAAGCCGAACCGGACCGTCGAAATCTCGTTCACCGGACCCAACGGCGAGGCGGTCAGCGCCGAGAACGGCCAGTTCATCTGGTCGATCGAGAACGCGGTCGGGATCTTCGTCACGCATGCGACGTTCCCCTCGGCCGGCAACTGGATGGCGAGCTTCACGACGGTCGCACCCGGATCGCCGGACCAGACGATCCCGTTCAGCTTCGACGTCAAGGCGAAGGCCAGCGCGATCCAGAAGGGCCAGCCCGCGCCGTCGGTCGACACCCCGACGCTGGCCGACGTCGGCGGCGACGTGACGAAGATCTCGACCGACACGAACCCCGACCCGGCGTTCTACCAGACGTCGGTCGCCGACGCGCTCGCGGCCCACAAGCCGTTCGTGCTCGTCTTCGCGACGCCGAAGTTCTGCCAGACGAAGACCTGCGGCCCGACGCTCGACAAGGTCAAGGCGGTCGCCGCGAAGCATCCCGACGTGACGTTCATCAATGTGGAGCCGTACCTCCTCGAGGACGTCGACGGGCAGCTCCAGCCCAAGCTCGACGCGAAGGGCAACCTCCAGCCCGCGCCGGCGACGACCGCCTACGGCCTGCTGTCGGAGCCGTTCGTGTTCGTCGTCGGTGGCGACGGCAAGGTCAAGGCGTCGTTCGAGCTGATCTTCACGCCCGAGGAGATCGACGCGGCGCTGACCGGCATCAGCTAGCGCTGGCTGTGGCGGCGACGACGATCGGCGCCGATCGGTCGAAGCCCTTGAAGATCATCCACAGCCCGATGATCGCCTCCCAGGCGAACATGAACAGGCCGCCGACGCCCTGCCACGCGCTGCCGGCCACGGTCAGCCCGAGCACGATGCCGATCACCGACGAGAGGTAGATCGGACCGCCGATGAGTCCCAGCGTGGGGATCGCCCGGGGCACGAGCCGCGACCGGTACAGCAGCGTCCCGAAGAGGAGCGCGTTGAGGCCGGCCATCCCCGGCCCGAGGACGAACGTCCAATCGCGGACCGCCACCAGGGCCTGACCAACGGGCACCAGGACGGCCGCCTCGTCAGCGGGAGCGCCGGGTTGGCGCAATGTCACGACGGCGAGGAGGCTGACGACGCCGACGGCGATGACCGCCGCCTCGAACATCCGAGTCGTCACGAAGCCCAGCGCGAAGCCTTCGTGCTCGCGCTTGAGGACCGAGAACAGGGCGACGGCGGTTCCGATGGCGGCGAGGGCATTCACGAGATCGAGGAGGGCGCCCAGCCGAACCTGGCCGTCCGCTCCCGCGCCGACGATGAAGTTCGGATCGGTGAGCACGGGCTGGAGCAGGAACACGGCCGGGATCGAGCTGAGGAACGTGACGAGGTAGAGGACGCCCGCGACCAGGGCCGTTCTCCTCGTCGGATCGTCGGCAATGTGGTTCGTCATGTGGGCCTCCTGGTCCGGGGTCTCAACTGGGCGATGGCGATGGCGTCGGCGACGCGGTGACGGCGTCCTCGAGGCGGATGACGACCCGCTGGCCGTTCTCGTCGTGATAGGTCACGAGCACCGGGACGGCCGTGGCGACATGCTCGTTGAGGTGGCCCGGCGCGAACTGCGACGCGTTCTCGAGCGGACCGAGTGTGAACTTCACGGTGCGGCCGTCGGGGGTCCGGATCGTGAAGCCCTTCACGTTCGTGAGGCTCGTCGAGTCCACCGCGATCACCACGCCGGTCTCGGTCTGGCGCGGCTGGCCGAGCGTCGTCGCGAGGAACGCCCCTGCGGCGACAAGCGCAATGACGAGGCCGGCCCCGACGACGACCGAGCGGCGTCTCACGCGTTCTGCGCGGCGCCGGTGCTCCCGGGAGCGTGGAGCGGCGTGCCGGCGGCGCACAGCGGGCACGTCGCGGCGCCGGCCTCGTACGTCGGCAGGTCGAGCTGCCACAGCGATCGAAGCGAGTAGACGCGGCCGGTCGCCGGCGAGGTGAGCGTCTGCCGGCCGCCGGACCGGTCGACGAGAACCGCGCATTCGATGATCTCGCCGCCCATCGCCTCGACCGCGGGCAGCATCGCCAGGAGCGAGCCGCCGGTCGTGAGGATGTCGTCGACGAGCAGGACGCGCTCGCCGCGCTCGATCGTGAAGCCGCGCCTGAACTCGCGGGTCGTGGCGCCGTCGGCGGTCTTCACCTCCTCGGCGAAGATCGAGCGGACGCCGAGCTGCCGGGCGGTCTCGAACGCGAGGATCACGCCGCCGGTCGTCGGGCCGGCGACGAGGTCGACGCTCGCGCTGCCGTCGTCGCGGCGGTGGGCCGCGGCCCAGAAGCCGCACAGCTCACTCGTCGCGGCCGGGTCCGAGAGCACCGCGAACTTCTCGACGTAGGCGTCGCCGTGGCGGCCGCTCTTCAGCAGGAAGTGGCCGTCGCGCAGGGCACCGGATCGGCGGAACAGCTCCTCGGTCCGGGCGGCGACGGCGGCGCGCGCCGAGGCCTCGAGGGCCGGCTTGATGGTCGTCATCGGGTCGAGTGTAGGGTCACGGTCGGTATTCGACGCCCTTCGCGGAGGGCGTGCCCGGCTTGCGCGGCAACGCCGTCCCGACGAGCTCGTGATGGCTGCTCAGCCCGCGGCGGCGGCACTCCCCGGCGAGCTCGTCGACGAGCCGGACCGGCAGCGTCGGGTCGGCGAAGATCGCCGTGCCCACCTGGACCGCGACCGCACCGACGGCGAGGAAGTCGAGGACGTCCGCGAGCTCCGTGACGCCACCGATCGCGACGATCGGGATGTCGACGACCTGGGCGACCTCGTAGACGATCCGCAGCGCGACCGGCTTGATCGCCGGCCCCGACAGGCCGCCGTAGATGTTGCCGAGCAGCGGCTTCTGGCGCGACGGGGCGACGGCGATGCCGCTGAGCGTGTTGATCGCGGTCAGGGCGTCGGCGCCGGCGTCGGCGATCGCCTTCGCGATGGGTCGCACGTCGGCGACGTTGGGGCTGAGCTTCACGAGCAGCGGCAGGTCCGTCGCGCGCCGGACGGCGGCGGTGACCTCGCCGGCGGCGGTCGCGTCGATCGCGAACTGGAGCCCGCCCCGGCCGACGTTCGGGCAGCTGATGTTCAGCTCGATGCCCGCGACGCCGGGCACGCCGTCGAGTCGCCGCGCGACCTCGACGTAGTCCTCGACCGACTCCCCCGCGACGTTCACGATCACCGGCACCTTCCAGCCGGTCCACGTGTCGGCGTACTTCTCGATGACCGCGTTGACGCCGGGGTTCTGGAGGCCGATCGAGTTCAGCATGCCGCCGGGCGTCTCGGTGACGCGCGGCGTGACGTTGCCGATCCGGGCCCTCAGCGTCGTGCCCTTGCAGCAGATCGCGCCGAGTCGCTGGATCTCGACGACGTCGCCGTACTCGATGCCGTAGCCGAACGTGCCCGACGCGACGAGGATCGGGTTCTCGAGGACGAGCCCGCGACCGAGGTCGACGGAGAGGTCCGGCTCCGCGGCTGGCGGCGCGGCGCGCCTGGCTGCGGTTCGACGGCGGCCCCGGTCGGCCGGCCCAGCGACGCGGGGCGCGGGCCGCGACGCTTGCGGTCCATCGGGATCCGGGTCGACATCGCCGGCCGGACGTGATGCGAGGTGGTGACCCGCCGCTTCGACTTCACGCGATGCCTCGCCCGCCGTGGCAACCCGACGCGAACGCCCGGCGAGCGTAACGGCGAAGGGGGCGGCGGTTCGGGGCCGATTTCGGGCGCTTTCTCCGTCGGTGCGAACGCTGGGCGTTCCGGATGACGACTGAAGGCAGGCGCGGTCGTCGTTACGAACGCTGGGCGTTCGAGCCGCACTGGGAGCGCGTTCACCAGCCCGCCTCCCAGTCGATCTCGTCCGACGCGAACACCGGGCCCTCCCGACAGACGCGCTGCGGCGTCCCGCTCGTCGCCATCACCACGCAGCCCAGGCACGCCCCGACCGCGCAGCCCATGTTCTGCTCCATCGAGACCTGGAGAAACGCCTTGCGCCGCGCCGCCGGCGACCCGGCGGCCGCCTCCCGCCCCGCGCCTCGCTTCCGGCCCAGCCGGGCGACGCCCATCCGCTCCCGTCGCCCGGTCGCGAGCCGGGCAAGCGCGCCGAGCATCCCGGACGGTCCGCAGGCGAACGCCTGGTCGGCCCACGCCTCGTACTCCGGCACGAGCTCGGTGACGAACCCCTTCCGGCCCACCGACCCGTCGTCGGTCGCGATCACGTACTCGACCTCGTCGGGCAGGAGCGACGTCGGGTAGACGTCGCGCGCCGACGCCGCCCCGAACAGCAACGTGACCTGGCGCCCGTCGCGGATCGCCTCGTCGGCGAGGTAGCGGACGCCGGCCATCCCCAGCCCGCCCGCGATCAGCAGCAGGTGGCGCGAACGAGGATCGACCTCGAACGGCCGGCCGAGTGGCCCCAGCATGTCGATCGTGTCGCCCGGCCGCAGCCGGGTGAACCACTCGGTCCCGCGGCCGATCGTCCGGTAGTGGATCGTGATGACGCCGGTTGCCGCGTCGGCGGTGTTGATCGAGAACGGCCGGCGCAGCACGAGCCCCGAGTAGTCGCCGGTCCGGACGTGGACGAACTGGCCGGCTCGCGAGCCGTTCGCGAGCGTAGGGGCATGGAACGATTGCAGCCACTGGCCGGGCAGAATCTCGCGGCTTTCGAGGAGCTCCGATGCGACGAGCCGCATCGTCACGCGCGGGGTGCGTCCTCCCCGCCGTCTTCGCCGCCGGTGCCGTTCGCCGCGTCGGCCGCCGCCGTTCGCTCCGGCGCGATCGACGGGTAGCCCTCGGCGAGCGCGTCGGCGAGGTCACCGAAGACGTCGGTCGGGTCGTAGTACTCGACGAGCTGGTCGGCCGTGTCGAGGTGCCGCCACTCGTTCTCCTCCTCGGTCAGGACCTCGGCGCTGAAGGCACCTGACGAGGTGAGCGTGAGCCGCTCGTCGTCGTCGTCGTTGATGATCAGGTCGCCGATCCGCGCGGTGAGCAGCGACGAGGCCTCCTCGAACTGCTCGAGCAGGCGCGATTCGGCCCGCTGGCTGCGCTCCTGGAACTCGAGCGCGAGGTCGTACAGACGCTGCGCCGCGATCTCGTCGTCGTCGGCGTCGAGCGGGGCGGGCTGGGCGGCGGCCCAGTCGTCCGCGGCGGCGGCGTACGGGTCCGCGCCCCCGCCCGGCGGCATCGACTCGTCGACGCCGATGCCAGCGCTCTCGAGCATGTCGGGCGCGGCTGTCGGCTCCTGGCCGAGCCCCGCGGCATCGCGGGCCGCCTCGGCGAAGGCCGTGTAGAGATCGGCCGGGTTGTAGAGCTCGATGAGCTCGGCGGCGGTCTCGATGACCTCGGTCTCGCTCGTCCACTCCCCGGTGAGGTCGTCGATGTACCGGGTCCGGCTGCGGAACGTCAGGTCGGGGGCGATCGAGAGGTAGTCGGGGTCCTCGTCGATCAGCGTCAACCCGCCGAGCGCATCGATCCGCGACTTGTTGGCGTCGAGGAATCGGCGGAACTGTTCGGTCGACTGGACGAGGAAGTCGGATCGTTCAAGGGCGGCGTCGGCCGCGATCTCACCGAGCAGGTCGTTGCGGCTCGTGTCCATCGATCTGCCTCCTCCCTTGACCGAACTAACCGTGGAATTCCATGTCGGGGCCCATGCGCTCGCGCAGGAACATCGAGTGATGGCGCTGGAAGATCCATTCTCCGGCGCGGTGCCCGAGGGCTTTCAGGCTCTCGTCGGCTTCCAGCTTGTCCAGTGTCGCGTAATCCGGCAGTTCCAGCAGGATCACGTTGTCGAAATCCCAGCCGTGGGCGACGTTGTACCAGCCGAGGAAGCGGATGCCGTACTTGTCGGCGTACTCCCGCATCTGCCGGGCGAACAACGTCTTCATGTAGAACTTGAAGAACGCGTCCCGACCGCGGCGGACCGAGAAATAGGTCGCGAGCACGGGCATTGCGGCGGCCTCCTCCGGTCTCCGGTCGAGCTGGCCGGCGTGGCGGCCGGCGCCGGCTGGGGACCGGCGGCGGCTATTGTCGCACGGGGCCTTCGTCGGAAGAGGGTTCGTCCGGGGCCGGATTCGGAGGCTTGGAGGAGGCAGGCGGAGCGTCGCCCTCGGGCGCAGCGGCTTCGTCCTCGATCTGGCCGACCGTCTTCGTGCCGCTGGCGAGCGGCCGGCGTCGCGTCCGCCGATCCGCGGCGACGAGGCGGAGCAGGAAGATGATCGTCTGGCCCGCGACGAGCAGCAGCACGATCGTGAGCGCCAGCAGGAACACGCTGATCCAGATCGGCCACTCCCAGGCGACCGTGAGCGGCGTCAGGATGATCGCCACGACCAGCACGATCAGCTGGAACCGGAAGCAGCCGAGGCCGGGTCCGCGATCGGCGTCGAGCGGCTCGCCCTTGTACTCGATCGGGTGCTGGGAGGGGGACGTCACGAGGCGGAAGGGTACGTGACCGCGCGACGCCACGCGGCCGCGCCGAAGCGCGTCGAATTCCGGACCCGGAGTCCGCCTTGGGATGGGGCCGCTATCCTGCCCGGATGGCCGTCAACGACACCGAACGGCGCGCCGCGCGCTTCGACTGGCACCCTGAGCCGGACCTGATCGGCTTTGGCGACGAGAGCTCGCGACCGGCGCTCGAGGCGCTGGGCCGCGAAGCCTGGGACGCCGCACTCGACTACCTCTACGACCACGCCTTCGTCCGGGCGATGGGCCAGCCCGCCGGGTATCGGGAGCTGCGCGAGACGTTCTTCGGGCCGACCGGCCGGCCCTCCCCGGCCCCGGCAGACCCGACGCCGTCCGCAGCGCTCCTCGACGAGTTCCGGACCCGCGTCGCCCCGCACCAGCTCAACGCCTACCACCCGCGCTCGCTCAGCTACTTCACCCCGCCGCCGTTGGCGATGTCGGTCGTCGGCGAGCTGCTCGCCCAGGTCGTCCAGCAGGGCGTCGACGTGTGGCACGCCGGGCCGCTCGCGACGTTCGTCGAGGAGGAGGTCGTCCGCTGGCTGTGCGACCTCGTCGGCTACGACGAGACGAGCTTCGGGCTGCTGACGTCCGGCGGCGTGATGGCGAACTTCCTCGCGATGGCGCTCGTCCGCGACGTGCATCTCGCCGCCGCACGCGGGTTGGAGGCGCCGCCGCGAGGGGCCGCGCTCGAAGGCGCGCGGGTGTACACGTCCGACCAGACGCACTTCTCGATCGCGCGGGCACTCGACGAGCTGGGCTTCCCGCCCGAGACGCTCGTGGTCCTGCCGACCGACGACCGATTCCGCCTCCACCCGGAGCCTGTCGCGGAGGCGATCGCGCGCGACCGGGCGGCGGGCCTGACGCCGATCGCGATCTCGGCGGTCGCGGGCTCCACGAACACGGGCTCCATCGACCTGATCGAGGAGCTCGCGGCCGTCGCCGAACGCGAGGACCTCTGGTTCCACATCGATGCGGCATACGGGGCGGCGGCGCGCCTCTCGGCCCGCGACGCGTGGCGCGTTCCCGGTCTCGAGCTGGCCGACTCGGTCACCGTCGATCCCCACAAGTGGTTCTTCCAGGCCTACGACATCGGCGGCCTCGTGATCCGCGACGGCTCGCTGCTCCAGCGGACGTTCGGCGCGAAGCAGCCCGAGTACTACCGCGGCGGCGAAGCGACGGCGCCGGCGTCGCAGCACAGACGACCACGACGGCCACGACGTCCCGGGCCAGCTCAACTTCTACAAGCTGGGGTTCGAGGGCACACGGCGCTGGCGGGCGCTGAAGCTCTGGATGAGCTGGAAGCACGTCGGGACGAGCGGGTTCGGGCGGCTCGTCGCCGACAACATCGACGCCGCCGAGCTCCTCGCCCGCCGCTGCGCCGAGAGCGACGACTTCGAGGCGCTGCCGCCCGAGCCAGAGCTGTCGGTGGTGTGCTTCCGCCATCTGCCGCCCGGCGCCACCGACGGCGCGCGGCTCGACGACCACCAGGACGCGCTCCAGGCCGCGCTCGAGGCCGACGGCGACGGCTGGCTCTCGACGACCCGGCTGCGCGGCTCGACGTGGCTCCGGGCCGGCATCGTCAACCCGCACACGACCCCGGCCGACATCGACCGGCTGATCGCGACGCTCCGCCGCCTCGCAGCGGATCTGCCGTGAGGCCGACGGGGGCGGCGATTGTCGCCGCGGTCGTCGTGGTCGTCGCCGGCTGCGGCAACTTCTTCCCGAACCCCGACAACGTCGTGCTGCCATCGGCGGCGCGGTCATACGACCTGGTCTGCGGGACCGTCGCGCGAGCCGAGTGCGAGGCGCGGGCCGAGAAGATCGTCGCCCAGAAGCGCCAGGACCAGCCGGGCAACCGGGTCGTGACGGTCCGGCTCGACGCCGACGGCGGCTACTCGATCGAGTTCGCGGACGGCTCCTCGGAGAATTTGATCGCCAACTGACGGGGCCAGCCGGCGGCGACCCGCTCAGACGCCGAGCGCCGCCTCGAGGAACGCGGTCCGGTCGGCCTGGATCTCGTCCCCCGCCATGTCGTGCTCGGCGTCGTACGCCTTCAGCTCCGTGCCCTCCGGCGCCGACGCCTTCAGCTCGAGCCCGGTCATCGGCGCGATGAAGAAGTCGCGGCGGCCGAACTGGAGCAGGACTCGAGCCGGCGCCACCCGCCCGATGTGCTCGATCGGGTCGAGCGGCCGCATCGCCCGGAGGTAGTCGATCCGGTCCTCGGGGATGTCCCAGAACGGCAGGAACCAGTCGGCCCAGCGCGGAACCGCCGCGATCAGGACGTAGGCCACGGGCCGCCGGTCGGCGGTGCCCAGGACGATCGCGTGCATCCCGCCGAAGTCGTGCCCGACGACGCCGATCCGCGCCGCGTCGACGCCGGGCCGGCCGGCGACGAGGTCGACGCACCGCCGCAGCAGCGCGACGTCGCCGACGATCCGCTCCCGGTCGGCCGACGAGCCGGTCGGATCGCCGGCCCACGGGAACGTCAGCTGGGGCAGGACCGCGGAACCGCCGTGGGCCCGGACCCAGGCGACCGCCTCGTCGACGAACTCGGTCCGGTTGCCGTTCGGCGCGTGGGTGTCGAACCAGTGGGCGAACACGAGCCCGGGCGACGAGGTCCGGGCGTCGACGACGGTCGGCTCGACGAGGTACGCCTCGATCGAACCGTCGACGAGGACGTCGCGGACGAGAACGCCGTCGCGCTCTTCGGCGCCGACGATCTCGAGCGCGGGAGCGCCCTCCGACGACGGGATCGGCGGCATCGTCACGACGGCGTCGCCTCCGACTCGGGCGCGGGCTTCTTCCGGCCGTCGATCCGGTCGTGGAGCCGGAACCACTCGCCGACGAACGGCAGGAACCACGGCCGGCCCTCGTACGGCGCGGGAACGAGCGGGAACTTCAGCCGCGTCAGCGCGGGCGCCGGGTCGCCGGACAGCCAGCCGCCGACCGCGGTCCCCAGCCAGGTCATCATCGCGACGCCGGTCCCGCAGCAGCCCATCGCGTAGGTCACGCCGTCCATCTGCCCGACGTGCGGCATCCGATCGAACGTGAACCCGACGTTGCCGCCCCACGCGTAGTCGATCCGGTAGCCCGCCAGCTGCGGATGGACCTCGACCATGCCCTTGTGGAGGATCCGGGCCGATCGGTCGACCGAGGTCGGCAGGAACGACGTCCGGCCGCCGAAGATCATCCGGCGGTCCTCCGACACGTGCCAGTAGTAGAGGAAGTTCTTCGTGTCGAAGAACGCCCGGCCCTTCGGCGAGAGGTCCCGTGCCAGCTCCTCGGGGAGTGGCTCGGTCGCGATGATGTAGCTCCCGATCGGGATCATCCGGCGGCGAAGCGACGGCATGACGCCGTCCGTGTAGCCGTTCGTCCCGACGACGACGTCCTTCGCGAGGATCGCGCCGCGGTCGGTCTCGACGACGAAGCGGCCGTCGGCCTGGCGCCGGACGGCCGTCGCCCGGACGCCCTCGTGGAGGTCCGCGCCGGCCGTGTCCGCGGCCGCCGCGAGCCCGGCGAAGTACTTGCCGGGGTGGAGCAGGCCGGCCTCGGGCGCGGCGAGCCCGCCGTGGTAGGCGTCGCTGCCGATCTCCTCGCGGAGCCGCTCCCGCGGCACGAACGTCGACTCGACCCCGAAGTCCGCGAGCGTCCGACCGGCCTCGACGAGGTCGTCGACGTGGTTGGCGCCCCAGGCGAGGTCGAGCGAGCCGCATTCGCGCCACTCGCACGCGATCGATTCGTCGGCGATCAGCCGCTTGACGAGCGCGTACGCGTCGAGCGTGTCGCGGAACAGGGCCTTGCCGGTCTCCTCGCCGTAGCGCTTGACGAGCGCCCGCGGTCCCCACTTGTAGCCGGGATGGACGATGCCGCCGTTGCGGGTCGAGCCACCGAACCCGAGCGTCTCGGCCTCGACGAGCGTGACGCTGGCGCCGCGCCGGGCCAGCTCGCGGGACGCGGTGATCCCGGTGTAGCCGCCACCGACGATGACGACGTCCGCCGCATCAGGCAGGGGCCTGCCCCGCCGATCCGGGAGGTCCGGCATCGTCGCGTGCCAGTAGGGTCGCCGCTCGTAGTCGTCGTTGGGCGTCGCGGGACTCACCGGCGCAGCGTAGCGGAGCGCCGGTGCGTCATGCTCCGAGGAATGCGTCGCAGTCTCGTCTCCTCGATCCTGCTCGCGATCGCCGTCGCGGCCTGCGCACCAGGCCCGACGCCGTCGCCCACCACGTCGCCATCGGTCGCCGAGACCAGCGTCCCGTCGACGCCACCGGCAACGCCTTTGCTCCATCGCCGAGCGCCGCTACCCAGGCGCTGACGTGGGTCGGCGACCCGATCACCGTCGCCGATGCGATCGATCGCCGCGACCATCACCTCGACGACACCGAGCTCGGCGATCGAGGGCTACTCGTGGCGCCCAGCCGGCGCCGTCTATTGCCCGCTGATCCTGCCCGGGTCACCGGCGATGGCGGTCTGCCCCGACAACCTCGCCTGGATCAGCGACCAGGATCCAGGTCCGCAGACCGGCCCCGACTTCGTCGAGCCGGCCCAGCCTGCGATCGAGCTCTTGATCCGGCCCGACACGTACGCCCAGATCGCCTTGCCGCCGCAGCCCGGCCGCGTCATCACGATGGGCCACTTCGACGACCACCGGGCAACAGACTGCCCGACGGAGCAGATCGACGCGTGCCGGCGCAACTTCATCGTCGACGCCATCCTCGACCCCGATGCGCCGAACCTCGATCGGAATGCGATCGAATTGTTCCGGCTGGACCCGGGTGCCCGGCCGGTCGCGACGGCGGCCGAGGTCGTGAAGGCGGCGACCGGCCTGCCGGAGGGCATCGACCGGATCCTCGTCGGCTCGGCCGTGCCCGGACGGACGATCTCGACGTTCGAGCCGAAGGCCTCGTCCGTGCCGGGGCTCACATCCGCCAACGCCGTCTGGCTTGTCCGCTACCTCACGCGAACCGACAACCGACCCGTTGTAAGGACTCTGCTCGTGCTCGATGGTCCGGAGGGCTCGTTCTTCGGGAACGTCTACGCGGTCACGCCCGAGGCGGTCATCAAGCAGTAGCGTCGAAGGCGACGCGGCCGGCGGCGATCGTCAGCAGCACCACGCCCGGGCAGCTCGCGCCCGAGCAGCGGCGAGTTCTTGCCGCGCGACCGGAGCCCATCGGGCGAGACCGTCCATCCCTCGGATCGGTCGAACACGACGAGGTCCGCCGGCGCGCCCTCGACGAGCCCGACCGGGCGACCAACCGCCGCGGCGCCGAGCACCCGCGCCGGCCCGACGGTCAGCGCCTCGATCGCCCGCTGGAGCGTGATCAGCCCTGCGTCGACCGCCGCCAGCGCGATGCCCAGCGCCGTCTCGATGCCGCTGATCCCGTTCGACGCCAGCCCGAACTCGACGTCCTTGTCGACCTGGGTGTGCGGCGCGTGATCCGTCGCGATCGCGTCCGCGGTCCCGTCCACCAGGGCCTCCCGGCACGCGGCCGCGTCGGCGGGCGTCCGGAGCGGCGGGTTGACGCGGAGCGCCGTCGCGTACGGCGCCGCGGTGAGCGCGCCGTCGGCCCATGGGTCGCCGCTCGCCTCCCACGCCCAGCGCCGCGCGCCGGCGAGCCACTCGTCGGTCAGGGCGAGGTGGTGCGGCGTCACGTCGCAGGTCACGGGCAGGCCCGCCGACTTCGCCCGCCGGACGAGGTCGAGCGCGCCCGCCGTCGAGACGTGCGTCAGGTGCAGTCGCGCGCCCGGGACATCGCGGACGACGTCGGCGAGGATCGCGATGTCGCGGGCGACGGCCGCCTCCTCCGCCGCGGCGGGCCAGCCTTTCAGGCCCAGCACGGTCGCGACGAAGCCGTCGTTCGCCTCGGCGCCGACGGTGAGCGACGCGTCCTCGGGGTGGTCGACGACCGGCAGCCCGAGCGCCCCGGCGTAGGCCAGCGCGTTCCGGAGCAGCGGGCCCGACCAGACCGGCGACCCGTCGTCGGAGAAGCCCACGACCCCGGCGTCTGCCAGCTCGCCGAGCGCCGCGAGCGTCTCCCCGTGGCGTCCCGCGGACACGCAGCCATAGGCGAGCGCCCTGACCGGCGAGCCCGACGCGCCGGCGGCGGCCTGGACGCGGGCGAGGACCGCCGGGTCGTCGAGGGCCGGCGACGTGTTCGGCATGAGGCAGACGGTCGTGAACCCGCCGTGGGCCGCGGCCGCCAGACCGGAGGCGACCGTCTCCGCGTCCTCGTTGCCGGGCTCCCGGAAGTGGGCGTGGAGGTCGATGAACCCGGGCGCCACGACGACGCCGCGCTCGTCGATCCCGGAGCCCTCGTCGCCGTCGAGCCAGACGACCGATTCGAGCACGCCGTCGGTGACGACGATCTCGCCGGGCCCCTCGCGCCCCGTCGCCGGGTCGACGAGCCACGCCCGCGAGATCTCGAGGTCCGCGACGACCTCGCCGACGGCCGTATCCGCGGCGAACGATGACGACGCGACGCTCACGACGAGCGGGCCCCGGCCAGCAGATAGAGCAGCGCCATCCGGACCGCCACCCCGTTCCGGACCTGCTCCTCGACGAGCGACTGTGCCCCCGCCGCGACGTCGGGCGCGATCTCGACGCCCTCGTTCATCGGGCCCGGGTGCATGACGAGCGCGCCCGGCCGGGCGCCCGCGAGACGATCGGCGGTCAATCCGTAGCGCGCGGCGTACTCGCGCAGCGACGGCAGCAGCCCCGACGACATCCGCTCCTTCTGGATCCGGAGGGCCATCACGACGTCCGCGTCGCGCAGCGCCTCGTCGACGGACGACGTCACGTGGAACCGCCGCCCGTCGGCGGCGCCCCGCAGCCCCCACGCCTCGAAGCCACGGAGGAGCGTCGAGGGCCCGCACAGCCAGACGTCGGCGCCGGCCGCGGTCAGCGTCCAGATGTTCGACCGCGCGACGCGCGAATGCAGCACGTCGCCGAGGATCACGACCTTCCGGCCCTCGAGCGAGCCGCCCTCGAGGTGGGCCCGCATCGTGTACAGGTCGAGCAATGCCTGGGTCGGATGGGCGTGCCAGCCGTCGCCGCCGTTGACGACCGACCCGCCGAAGGTCTCCGCGGCGAGGTACGGCGCCCCCGACACCGAGTGGCGCATCACGAGGATCTGGGCCCCCAGCGCCTCGACGGTCCGCACCGTGTCGACGAGCGACTCCCCCTTCGCCACCGACGACGTCGCCGCGGCGATGTTCACGACGTCGGCCGAGAGGTTCTTCGCCGCGACCTCGAACGAGACCCGCGTCCGCGTCGACGCCTCGTAGAACAGGATCGTCACGTTGACGCCGCGCAGGGCCGGGACCTTGGCGATCGGCCGGTCGAGAACCTCCTTCATCGCGTCCGTGGTCCGCATCACGAGCTCGATCTCGGGCCACGTGACGGTGTCGACGTCGAGGAGATGGCGGTGGGGCCAGCCGACGGGCTGCTCGCCCGGCGGCGAATCGACGATCGGGACCTCGATGGCGGGCGGCGCGTCGGGCTCCCGGTCGGTCAGCGTCATCCGACCGGCGCCGCCGCGGGCTCGGCCTCGACGACGCGGTCGATCAGCACCGCGTCCTCGCCGTCGATCTCGGCGACGTGGACCCGGACGACCTCCTCGCGCGATGTCGGCACGTTCTTGCCGACGTGGTCGGCCCGGATCGGCAGCTCGCGGTGGCCGCGGTCGACGAGGACCGCGAGGCGGATCGCCTGGGGCCGCCCGAAGTCGACGAGCGCGTCCATCGCCGCCCGGATCGTCCGGCCGGTGTAGAGGACGTCGTCGACGAGGACGACCGTCGCGCCGTTCAGGTCGAACGGCAGGTCCGTGCCCTTCACGACCGGTTGCTGGGCGACGAGCGAGAGGTCGTCGCGGTAGAAGGTGATGTCGAGCGCGCCGACCGGGACCGTGGACCCTTCGTTCTCGGCGATCGCGTCCGCGATCCGGCGGGCGAGCGGCACACCCCGCCGCTGGATGCCGACGAGGGCCAGACCGGAGGTGCCCGCCTGCTTCTCGACGATCTCGTGGCTGATGCGGATCGTCGCCCGGCGGATCTCCTCCGCGGTCATGATGTGGCGGGCGCTCATCGCTCCTTCCCGGCCTCTCGGGGCCTGCGGTGCGGCCTCACGGGGCCGGCTCGAAGGGACCCCAGAAGGATACCCCAGCGCCGGCGCCCGCCGACCGACGGGCAACCGCGACCCGATCGCGCCGCATGCGCCAACATTCAGCTACACCCGCCCACCCGTTGGTGTCTCACCACCGCTCGGAGGCCCAGGCAGGCCCATGCTCACCCTCGGATACAAGGCGTCGGCCGAGCAGTTCGGCCCGCGCGACCTGCTGGCGTTCGCGATCCACGCCGAGCGCGCCGGCTTCGAGAGCGTCTTCGTCAGCGACCACTTCCAGCCGTGGCGCAACACCGACGGCCACGCGCCGAATGCGCTGATCTGGCTGGGCGCGCTTGCGATGCGGACCCAGAAGGTGACGATCGGGACGAGCGTCCTCACGCCGTCGTTCCGCTACCACCCGGCGGTCGTCGCGCAGGCGTTCGCGACGCTCAGCGAGCTGGCCGGCGCCGATCGCCGGATCGTGCTGGGGCTGGGGACCGGCGAGTCGCTCAACGAGGTCCCGCTCGGCATCGAGTGGCCGGAGCAGAAGGAGCGCTTCGCCCGGCTCAAGGAGGCGACCGAGCTGATCCAGACGCTCTACCGCGAGGAGTTCGTCACCTTCGAGGGCCAGTTCTTCCGGACCCACAACGCGAAGATCTACGACAAACCGGACCGACAGGTCGAGACCTGGATCGCCGCGTCCGGTCCGGCCGCCGCGCGACTCGCCGGCCGAGTCGCGGACGGCTTCATCTGCACGTCGGGCAAGGGCATGGAGCTCTACTCCGAAACGCTCCTGCCGGCCGTCGCAGAGGGCGCCGAGAAGGCCGCTCGACCGGTCGAGTCGATCGAGCGGATGATCGAGGTCAAGGTCTCGTACGACGCCGACCGCAACCAGGCGCTCCGGGACTGCGGGATCTGGGCGGCGCTGGCGCTGCCCGGCGAGACGAAGATGGGCGTCGACGACCCGCGCGAGATGGAGCGGCTGGCGTCGCAGCTGCCGCTCGAGCAGGCCGCGATCCGCTGGCTCGTCTCGGACGACCCCGACGAGCATGTCGAGCAGATCCGGCCCTACATCGAGCTGGGCTTCACCCACCTCGTGTTCCACGCGCCGGGCAACAACCAGTCGCGGTTCATCAACGCCTACGCCCGCGACATCCTCCCTCGCATCCGCGAACGCTGGGGCTGACGGCCGACCCGTCCCATTCGCCCAACTGCGTTCGTCGCGCCCGGGCGAGGCTGGCAAGGCGCCGGCGAGCACCGGAGCGAGCGCACCCGCAGGTGCGTGAGCGAGCGAGCGCAGCCGGCAACGCGGCCAGCGTCGTCCGGGCGCGACAGCCAAGTCGCTGGCACGAGCGAACCGATTCGTCGTATCGTCCCGTACATCGTGCGACCGAGCCGATTGGTCGCGGGCGCGGCGCTCACCGCCGCCCTCGCCCTGATCGCGGCGCCGGGGATCGCAGGCTCTCGGACACCAAATCCACCGAGCGCCATCGACCCGTCCGCGTTTCAACCGATCCGGATCCCAGCGAACGAGGCGCGGCCCCTGCCGATCGCGCCGCTCGACCCTGCCGCCGACTCGGCCGGACGGGTCGATGTCGATGCCGCGTTCATGACGCCCGGCTCCGAGCCGAAGCGCGTCGTCGGCCGGCCGGCGGTCCGGCAGCCGGCGTCGGTCGCCGGCAGCGCCCAGAAGCCGCCCCGCTACAAGCTGAGCGGCATCGCGACGTTCTACGGCAACGGCACGACGGCGATGCGCCTGCCGGGCGGCACGACCGTGATCATCTGCGGCGCCGGCGGCTGCCTCGAGCGGGTCGTCACCGACTACGGCCCGACCGCAGGCTCGAACCGGATCGTCGACCTCTACACCCCGGATTTCTTCGCGATCTGCGGCTGCCCATCCTGGTCCGGGACCACGAACGTGACCATCTCGGTCTACTGACGCCGCCAGCGTCGTCCAGGCGCGACAGCCTCAGCGGACGATGTGGAAGTCTCCGGGGGCGCTCTCGACCTGACCAAACCCCTTGTCCGTCCAGGCCAGGACCAGCACACGCCCGCCGTCGTTGCTACCGTCGTTCGGGGTCGCCCAGGCGAGGCGGCCGTCGGCGATCGAGAAACCGGCGAGTGCAGGCTTGTCGTGGAGCGGCGGATTGGCCAGGTCGATCGAGCCGTCGAACGGGTCGACGACGTACAGGCTCAGCTTGCCGACAGAAGGATCCGATGGGTCGGCGATCCACACCGCGAGGCGGGTGCCGGTCTCGTCCCAGCGCACGTCCCAATCGGTCAGCGGGCCTTTGGCGATCGTCGTCTCGTGGCGGGCGTCGCCCTGCTCGCTTGCCGCCGGCGGCGTTGCCGAACCGCTGGGGTCGGAGGTAGCGACGTCGGCCCACCGGCCCAGCACGAGCTTGCCCTCGCCGGTCCGCCAGCCCGAGCTGCCGTCCTGCGCCAGCATCCCGCTCCAGTAGACGGCGTTCGCGCCCTTCGGGTCGACCGTTGGGCGCCACACGCGGCCGGCTGCCGGGATCGCCACGGGCGTCTTCGCGTCGGGGACGACGATCGCGTTCGGGGCGGCCGATGAGCCGTCCGACGAGACTTCGAGGCTGCTGCCCACGATCCCGTCCGACCACCACGACCCGAAGACCGAGTGGTGGTCCGTCGTGACCGCCTTGGCGCTCTGCTCACCGACACGCCAGACGTAGATGTCCGGGCCGTGCGATCCGTCCTTGGGCTGAGCGGTGAACGCGAACGCGGTCCCGTCGGGCGCGTAGGCCGCGTTCGTGTCGATGACCTGGAGTCCGTGGGCGATCTCGACGGTCTCGGCCGCCGCGAGGCTGGGCGTCGGGGTCTCGGTCGGGGCGGACGAGGCCGTCGTCTCGGGGGTCGGGCGTCGGCTCGGCCGACGTCGACGGGGTGTCGGTCGGCGCGGCCGAGGACGGTTCCTCGCTGCCGGTCACGGTCGCGGTCGACGTCGCGGTTGGAGACGCCGTCGCGGGCGGCGGGCTGACCGGCGGGCTCGCCGTCGGAGGCTGGCTCGATCCGGCGCCCGGCGCCTGGGTCGGCACGAGGATCGCGACGACCGACGAGCCGCCCGCGTCCGAGCCCACGACGACGAGTGGCTGGCCGTCGGCTCCGAAGACGGTATCCGGGCTGGCAATCGGACCGATCGCCTGGGTGTTCTCGTGGGGCAGGTTCTCCACGCAGTCGGTCGCGGTGCTCGGACAGACCTCGTTGATCCGCGTCCGAACGATCTGGGCCTGGCCGTCCTGGTCGATGCTCAGGTACGCGACGTCCTTCGGCGGGATCGCGAGCGGCGTCGGCGCGGCGGCGCCGGGCGTCGCGGTGCCGAGGGCGATCGCCGGCGGCTGGGGAGTGCCGGGCGTGGTCGTGACGCCGCCGAAGGGCCACTGGGAGGAGGTCAGTGCCCCAACGGCGATCGCCACGACCAACGCGCCGGCGAGAAGGGCGAAGGGCCGGAGGGTCGCGCGTCGCGAGCCACCCCGGGCGCTCGATCCATGACGTGATTCGCGCTCGATCGCGGCCGCGGTCCGAGCCCAGAGGTCCCGCGGCGGGACCGGCGTCGGCTCGCGCAGCGCGCGGAGCTCGAGTCGCTGGGCGGCGTAGTCCGCGGCGACCGCGGCGCACTCCGGGCAGGCCGCGAGGTGGGCGTCGAGCCACGCCGCCTCATCCGGGTCGAGCGGCCCGTCGAGCCGCTCGGCGGAGCGGGCGGTGGCCCGGGCGTGCTGGCTCGCCCAGTCGTCGGGCCGGCCGCCGCGGCCGCCGATCACGCTCATCGTTCCTCACCCGACGTCGCGGCGACCCCGCCCTCGGCCTCGGTCGCGCGTTCCGCCGCCAGCGCCTGTCGAAGGCTCTCGCGTGCGCGCGTGAGGAGCGCCCTGGCGGCCACGTGGCTGACTCCGAGGGCCGCCGCCAGCTCGAGGCCGGTGAGGTCGTGGAGCTCGGCGAGGAGGAGGGCCGCCCGCTGGCGTTCCGGCATCCGCTCGAGGGCCCGCTGCAGGTCGCCCGACAGGTGGGCCTCCATGACGAGGTGCTCGGCAGACGGGACGGCGCCGCGCGACTCGCCGGTCCACGGGAAGAACCGGACGATCTTCTGGCGGCGGATGTGGTCGAGGGCGACGCGGTGGGCGATCTGGTAGAGCCAGGCCCGGGCGTTCTCGGGCTTCTCGAGGCTGTCGTAGGCGCGGTAGGCCTTGACGAAGGCGTCCTGGGTCAGGTCGGCGGCGAGCTCCGGGTCCCGGACCATGCGGAGCAGGTAGGCGTAGATCTCGCCGTGATGCTTCGCGAACAGCTCCTCGACGAAGCCGCCGGCGACGTCCCGGTCCCACGACTGGCTCACGGCAGGTCGACCCGCCACGACTCGGCCAGCGCCGAGTTCACTGTTGAGCCCGCCGAGCATGGGACCTCCGTGAACGTGAGCATGACGGAGCGGGGCGGTTGGGCGCGCGCTCTCTCGGGGCAAGGGACGACGCATCGGGACCGCGTGTGACGCCGGGACTGGCGCCGCCCCACCTTCGGCGCGCGGATCATCAGCCAGTCGCCTCCGTCGCCTCCGGGACCGGGGGCCGGATCCGCCCGAGCAGCTCCTCCACCGCGTCCTCGGGCGAGACGGGGTTGACGGGCAGACCGGTCCCCAGCTCGAGGCCGGCGATCTCGCGCAGCCGGGGGTGGATCTCCCAGTGCCAGTGGTACGTCGCGTCGACCTGCTCGCGCAGCGGCGACGTGTGGAGGACGAGGTTGTACGGCGGCCCATCGAGGCCGGCGGCAAGCCGCCCGAGCACCTGGCGGAGGGCCTCGGAGGTGGCGCGGACGTCGACGTCGCCGGCCCGCCCGAAGTCCGCCTCGTGGCGGCGCGGCACGACCCACACCTCGAACGGCGAGCGGGAGGCAAACGGCGCGAACGCGACGGTGTCGTCGTCCTGCCAGACGAGGCGCTCCGGTCGCCGCGGCTCGTCGCGGACGTGGCGGCACCACGGGCACTCGCCCTCGCGAATCACGAAGCGGGCAGCGCCGCCCAGCTCCTCCGCGATCCGGTGCGGGATCTGGGGCAGGTCGTACAGGTCGAGGCAGAGGTGGTTCGTCCGCGCCCCGGCCTGGGCGCCCCAGTTCTGGACGAGCTGGAGGTGGTCGGTCTGGCCCGCCGCCCGGGCTTTCGCGATCGCGTCCCGGGCCTCGCCGACGAGGCCCTCGATGATCTCGTTGCCGACGGCGTGGAGCGGCCGGTGCTCCTCGGGCGGGGCCACGATCGTCCGCCAGCTGCCGCTCGCCCGGGCCTGCGACAGCGCGACCTGGGCGAGCGTCCCGTCGATCTCGCGGGCCTCCTCGTCGGTGCCGACGACGTGGAACGCGAAATCCTTGAGCATCCGCATCCGGATCCCGGGCCCGGCCGGGAGGCGGCAGTTCTGGCAGTCGCCACGGTCGTCGACCGGCAGCGCCGCCTGGGCGAAACGGTCGCGGTGGAAGGCCCGGTCGACGACGGTGGCGACCCACCAGCCGGTGATCGGGTCCTTGCGGAGCTCGAACAGGCCTGCCGCCATCGGATCAGGCCGTCGCGGCCATGGCCGGGGGCGAATCCCAGGCGAGTGGGGCGTCGAGCTGCTCGGCGAGGCGCGCGGCGAACAGGTCCGCGGCCCGGGCGACCGCGTGCACCGCGGTCGCGGGCGTTTCGTCCGCGCCGGACCGACGCAGCTCCGCGGCGATCGACGTCGACACGAGGCCTGGCACGCCGCAGGGATCGATGAGGTCGAAGGCGGCGAGGTCCGGGGCGACGTTCAGGGCGATCCCGTGGTAGCTGACGCCGCGCTCGACGCGGATCCCGAGCGCCCCGATCTTCCGCGGCAGCGAGCCCTCGGCGTCGGACCAGCAACCGGGATGGCCGTCGCGCCGGCCGGCGGCCACGCCGAACGCCGCGCACGTCTCGGTCATCGCCGCCTCGAGCGCCCGCACGAGCGGCCGGAGCAGGAGGCCGCGGTCGGCGAGGCCGAGGATCGGGTACGCGACGAGCTGGCCCGGCCCGTGGTAAGTGACCTCGCCGCCGCGCTCGACGCGGATGACCTCGATCCCGCGCCGGCCCAGCCCCCCGGCATCGGCGAGGACGTGGCGCTCGTCGGCGTGGCGGCCGAGCGTCAGGACCGGCGGATGCTCGAGGAGGAGCAGGCGATCACCCATCACACCGTCGGCGCGCCGCCCGGCGAGCTGCTTCTGGAGGGCCCACGCCTCGCGGTACGGGACCCGCCCCAGCCAGGTCGCCTCGATGACCCCCGACCGGGCGGCGCCGTCCTGACGGGACGTGGGCATCGCGTCGGTCTGCACGCTCCGACGATAGCAGGCAACGGCCTTCCGCCGGTTCACCGTGGCCCGCTGGACAGTCGCCGTCGTGCATGGCCGCGTGTCTCTTGACAACGTGACATGGCATCATCATGTTGTCCCGCAGGGCTCGCTCCCGAGTCTTCGCCTGCTCACGAGATGGCCGAGACCGAGGAGCGCGCTACCCCAACTGCGGCAGGGTTTAGGAGGAGGAATCACATGCAGCAGCGGAGACGCGGGTTGCACCCGCGCCTCGGGCTTTTGGCGAGCGTCGTGCTCGTCGTCGGTGCCTGCGGCAGCGCGGCATCGCCAAGCCCGAGCACCAGCGCGGCAGCCTCGGCACCGCCCGTTTCAGCCCCGGCGTCCCAGGCCGCCTCCGAGGCGCCCTATGACGGCATGGTCTACCCGGAGAGCGGCGACGCCCCGTGCGGCACGCCCGGCTACAGCGGCAGCATCAAGAAGATCTCGGCACTCGACCGGCTGACGGTCGAGTTCCAGATGTGCGCGCCGGATCCGGCGTTCCTGCCGAAGGTCGCGTTCAGCGTCTTCGGCATCCAGGACGCCGACTATCTCGCGAAGCACGCCCCGGACAAGTCGATCCTGGAGCAGCCCAACGGCACCGGGCCGTACAAGCTCAAGGCCTGGGACAAGGGCAACCGGATCACCTTCGAGGCCAACGCCGACTACTGGGGTGACGCGCCCAAGACCCCGAACCTCGAGTTCCGCTGGAGCGACCAGGCCGCGTCGCGGCTCCTCGAGCTCCAGTCCGGCAACGTCGACGGCATCGACAACCCGGGCACCGACGACATCGCCACGATCAAGGGCGACAGCACCCTCGCGTTCTTCCCCCGCGAGGGCATGAACGTCTTCTACCTCGGCTTCAACAACACGGTCAAGCCGTGGGACAACGAGGACGTCCGCAAGGGCATCGCCCTCGGCATCGACCGCAAGCGGATCGTCGACAACTTCTATCCGGAAGGCTCGGAGGTCGCGACGCACTTCACGCCGTGCTCCGTGCCGTACGGCTGCGAAGGCGACGACTGGTACGACTTCGACGCCGCCGCAGGGCAAGAAGCTCCTGACCGAGCGCCGGCTTCGACTTCAGCAAGACGTACAAGCTGCAGTTCCGCGCCGCGGTCCGCGGCTACCTCCCGGATCCGCCGCAGATCGCGACCGAGATCCAGGGCCAGCTGAAGACGAACCTCGGCATCAACACCACCCTCGACCTCCAGGAGTCCGGTGCGTTCCTCGACGCGAACGCGGCCGGCACCCTCGACGGCATCTTCATGCTGGGCTGGGGCGCCGACTATCCGGATCCGACGAACTTCCTCGACTACCACTTCGGTGCGGGCTCCGGCAAGAAGTTCGGTGCGCCGTTGCCCGACGTCGCGGCCGCCCTCACGAAGGGCGCCACGACGCTCGACGACGCGTCCCGCAAGGCGGCCTACACCGAGGCCAACAACCTGATCAAGCAGCACGTCCCGGCGGTGATCATCGCCCACGGCGCGTCGGGCACGGCCTTCAAGGCCGACGTCGCGGGCGCCCACTCGTCGCCACTCGGCACCGAGATCTTCGCGGCCATGCAGGCCGCCGATCGCGACACGCTGGTGTGGATGCAGAACGCCGAGCCGCTCAGCCTCTTCTGCCCCGACGAGACCGACGGCGAGACGCTCCGCGCGTGCGAGCAGGTCTTCGAGTCGCTCTACTCGTACAAGCTGGGCGGGACCGAGGCCGTGCCCGTCGCTCGCCGAGTCCTGCACGCCGAACGACGACGCTTCCGTCTGGACCTGCAAGCTCCGCGACGGCGTGAAGTTCCATGACGGCGCGTCGCTCGACGCGAACGACGTCGTGGTCACCTACGCGTCGCAGTGGGATACGAAGCACCCGCTCCACATCGGCCGGACGAGTGCCTTCGAGTACTTCCCCGGTCTGTGGGGTGGCTACCTCAACCCGCCGCCACCGGCTCCATGACCCAGCGGTTCCGCCGCTGAACAACCAAACGGGGGCGTCGCATGCGCGGCGCCCCCGTTTGATGCATCCTGACGCGACCAGTCGGGCGGCTCGCCCGGCCCGTCGACCTTCCGAGAAGCCGCCACTCGAATGACTCGATTCATCATCCGCCGGCTCCTCGTCACGATCCCCGTCCTGATCGGGATCGTCTTCATCGTGTTCGTCCTCGCCCGGGTCGTGCCGGGCGACCCCTGCCGGGCGGTCCTCGGCGAGCGCGCCACCGACGCGGTCTGCGACGCGTTCATCACCCGCTACGGCCTCGACAAGGCGATCATCCCGGGCCTCTTCAAGGCCAACCACGCGGTCGCGTTCCACATCGAGCAGATCCCGACGACGCTGCTCGACAACCAGTTCATCGCCTACCTGGGGCAGCTCGCCCAGGGCGACCTCGGGACGTCGATCAAGCACTCCCGGCCGGTCACGACGCTCCTGATCGAGCGCCTCCCGACGACGGTCGAGCTCACGATCATGGCGATGCTCTTCGCGGTGTCCGTCGGGATCCCGCTCGGCCTCATCTCGGGCTACCGCCACAACTCCAAGGCCGACGTCGGGACGATGGTCGTCGCGAACTTCGGCGTATCGATCCCGGTGTTCGTGCTGGGCCTCGCCCTGGCCTTCGTCTTCGGCCTCGTCCTGAAAGGCACGCCGTTCGCGCTGCCACCCTCGGCCCGGCTCAGCACGGGCGTCGAGATGGTCCCGCTCGCCACGGTTTGGGGCCTCGAGAGCCTGCAGGGCCCGCTCCGCGGCATCCTCGACTTCGTGTCGGGCCTGTACATCCCGGCCGGCATCATCAGCGGCCAGTTCAACGTCTCGATCGACGCCTTCCGCCACCTGATCCTGCCGGCGATCGCGCTGGGCACGATCCCGCTCGCGATCATCGCCCGGATCACCCGCTCGAGCCTGCTCGAGGTGCTCGGCCAGGACTTCGTCCGGACGGCGCGGGCGAAGGGCGTGAAGGAACGGAGCGTGATCCTCCGCCACGCGACGCGCAACGCGCTGCTGCCGGTCGTGACGGTCATCGGCCTCCAGCTGGGGGCGCTGCTGTCGGGCGCGGTGCTCACGGAGTCCGTGTTCAACCTCGCCGGCGTCGGACGCACGATGTTCGAGGCGATCACCGGCCGCGACTACGTCGTCGTCCAGGGCCTGACGCTGATCATCGCCCTGATCTACGTGACGGTGAACCTCGTCGTCGACATCTCGTATGGCTTCCTCGATCCGCGGGTGAGGGCACGATGAGCACGCAGGAACAGATCGCGCTCGCCGAGGCGACGCCCGTCCAGGCGACGGTTCCGATCGCCACGGCCCGGCCGGCCAGCCTCTGGCGGGACACGCTGGGGTCGGTCCTCCGCCAACGCTCCGCCCGCGTCGGGCTGCTGATGCTGACGTTCCTGGTCCTCGTGGCGATCTTCGCCCCGGTGATCGCGACCCACGACCCGTACCAGTCGCTGCTCGGCGTCGAGCCGGGCGTCGTCAAGCGGTCCGGGCCGTGCATCCACATCCTGGGCTGCCCGGCCTCCCAGCCGGAGCACATCTTCGGCACGGACGGCAACTTCCGCGACCTCTACAGCCGCGTCGTCTACGGCGCCCGGACCTCGCTGACCGTGGGCGTCGCCGCCGTCACGTTCGCGATCGTCATCGGCACGGTCATCGGCGCGATCGCGGGCTACCTGGGCGGCACCAGCGACAACGTGCTGATGCGGCTCATGGACGTCCTGCTGGCGTTCCCTGCCCTGCTCCTCGCGATCGCGATCGTGACGGCCGCCGGGCGAAGCCTCGTCAACGCGCTCATCGCCATCGCCATCGTCTCGATACCGGTCTACGCCCGAATCGTGCGCTCGACCGTGCTCACGACGCGCGAGGCCGACTTCGTGACGGCGTCGAAGGCCCTCGGCGAATCGGGCTTCGGGATCCTCGTCCGGCGGATCATGCCCAACTCGATCACGCCGCTGATCGTCGCAGCCACGCTCGGCGTCGGCGGCGCCGTCCTCGAGATCGCGGCGCTCGCGTTCGTCGGCGTGACCGGCGACGTGTCGAACCCGGAATGGGGCTCGATCATCGGCCTCGAGCGGGACCAGATCTTCCGGGCGCCGCACATCATCCTGATCCCGGGCATCGCGATCACGATCACGGTCCTCGCGTTCAACCTGCTCGGCGACGGGCTGCGCGACGCGCTCGACCCGCGCCTGAACCGGTGAGCGGCGCGTGACGGGCCCGAAAGCGGGCCAGTCGTCCAGCGTGACCGTCGAGGAGGAGGCCGAGCAGAAGGCCGCGATCCTCGACACGTCCGTGTCGGAGACGATCATCGAGGAGGCGGTCCCGGCTTCGCGCCGCCGGAAGGCCCACGCCCACCCACACGGACCGCTGCTCGAGGTCAACGGCCTCAGGACCTCGTTCCACACGCGAGACGGCGTCGTCCGCGCCGTGGACGGGATCAACTTCCACGTCGATTCCGGCGAGATCATGGGCCTCGTCGGCGAGAGCGGCTGCGGCAAGAGCGTGACGAGCCTCTCGATCATGCGACTCGTCGGGAAACCCGGCCAGATCGAGGCCGGCGAGGTGCTGTTCGACGGGACCGACCTGCTGAAGCTGCCCGAAGGCGACATGCGCAAGATCCGGGGTGACCGGATCAGCATGATCTTCCAGCAGCCGCAGTCGTCGCTGAACCCGGTCTGGGACGTCGGCAGCCAGATCGAGGAGGTCCTCCGGATCCACCGCGGCATGACCGACAAGGCCGCCCGCTCGCGCGCCGCCGACCTCCTGAAGATGGTCGGCATCCCCGACCCGGAGCGCCGGCTCAAGGCGTACCCCCACGAGATGTCGGGCGGGATGGCCCAGCGGGTGATGATCGCGATGGCCCTCGCCTGCGAGCCCGAGCTGCTGATCGCCGACGAGCCGACGACCGCGCTCGACGTCACGATCCAGGCCCAGATCCTCGACCTGATGCGGCACCTCCGCGACGAGCTGGGAACCGCGATCGTGCTGATCACCCACGACCTCGGCGTCGTCGCCGAGATGTGCGACCAGGTCGCGGTGATGTATGCCGGCGAGATCGTCGAGCACACGGACGTCACGACGCTCTTCCGCGACCCGAAGCACCCCTACACCCGGGGCCTGATCGGGTCGATCCCGGTCGTCGGCGCGGCGGTCGACGAGCTGGCGGTGATCCCGGGCATGGTCCCCAACCTCATCGACCTGCCGGCCGCCTGCCGGTTCGCGCCGCGCTGCCTCGCCCGGGTCGAAGCCAAGCTCGAGATCTGCGAAGAGCAGCACCCCGACCTGCGACCGGTCGACGCCAGTCACGAGGTCCGCTGCTGGCTGTACCACGATGAGTCCGGCGGGCTGATCCCCGAGGACCGCCTCGCGCCGGTCGCCAGGCGGTCGAGGCCGTGAGCGCGGTCGAGGCGCCCGCGCCGTCACCTGCGGCGGCGCCCCGCGGCGAGGGGACGCCGCTCGTCGAGGTCGTCGACCTCGTCAAGCACTTCCCGGTGAAGATGGGCGTGATGCAGCGGACGGGGGCGTGGGTCCAGGCCGTCGACCATGTCTCGTTCGAGGTCCGCAAGGGCGAGACGCTGGGCCTCGTCGGCGAGTCGGGCTGCGGCAAGACGACCGTCGGGCGGCTGATCCTGCGCCTCATCGACCCGACGAGCGGCACGATCCGCTTCGACGGCGCCGACATCACCGGGCTGACCGGCTCGAAGCTCCGGCCGTACCGGCGGCGGATGCAGATCATCTTCCAGGACCCGTTCGCGTCGCTCGACCCGCGCCAGCCGATCGGTGACAGCATCGGCGAGGGGCTCCGCATCCACGGCCTCGGGAGCGCCGATGAGCGGCGGGCGAAGGTCGCCCGGATGATGGACCTCGTCGGCCTGCAGCCGTACCACGCCCGGCGCTACCCGCACGAGTTCTCGGGCGGCCAGCGGCAGCGGATCGGGATCGCCCGGGCGCTCGTCCTGGAGCCGGACCTGATCATCTGCGACGAGCCGGTGTCGGCGCTCGACGTGTCGATCCAGGCCCAGGTCCTGAACCTGCTGAAGTCGCTCCAGCGCGAGCTGGGCCTGACGTACGTCTTCGTCGCCCACAACATGGGCGTGGTCGAGCACATCAGCGACCGGGTCGCGGTCATGTACCTCGGCAAGGTCGTCGAGCTCGCCGACCGGCGGGACCTGTTCCGCAAGCAGGAACACCCCTACACCGAGGCGCTGATGTCGGCGATCCCGGTCCCCAACCCGGAGCTGCGCCGCCAGCGGATCATCCTCAAGGGCGACGTGCCCTCGCCGCTCCGGCCGCCGTCGGGCTGCCGGTTCCATCCGCGCTGCCACCTGCGGGCGTCGCTCGGCAACCCCGAGATCTGCGCGACCCAGGAGCCGCCGCTCATCGATTCCGCGAACGAGCACTTCGTCGCCTGCCACTTCCGCGGGGCGAACGCCGAACCAGCCCCGGCCGGAGACGCCTCCTAGCGAGGGCTACGGCAGGCTCTTGATCATCCCGCCGTCGACCGGGACGATGACGCCGGTCAGGTACGACGCCGCCGGCGAGAGCAGGAACGCCGCGACGCGGCCCAGCTCCTCGGGGTCGCCGTAGCGGCCCAGCGGAATCCGGGCGATCGTCTGGCGGGCGATCTCGTCGGGGGTCGTGCCGGCGTCGGCGGCGCGCTTCGCGTCAAGCTCGCGGATTCGCCCGGTCCCGAACCGGCCCGGGGCGAGGCCGTTGATCCGGACCGGGGCGATCTCGGCCACGAGCGTCTTGATCAGGCCCGCCAGCCCCGGCCGGATCACGTTCGAGGTGATCAGCCCCGGGATCGGCTCGCGGACCGACGACGACAGGATGATCGCGATCGATGGGTCGCGGCCCTCGCGGAGGTGCGGCAGCGCCTCGCGGACGAGGCGGATCGTGCTGAGCAGCGTGCCGTCGATCGCCTTGCGCCAGGCCTCCTCGTCGGTCCCGTCGAACAGGCCGGGCGGCGGACCGCCGCTGTTGACGAGCAGCCCGTCGAGGCCGCCGAGCGCGGCCGCGGCGTCCCGGACCGCGGATGCGGGCCCGTCGGCGGTCGAGAGGTCGGCGGCGATCGCGGTCCCGTTCACGTCGGCGGCGACCGATTGGAGGTCCTCCGAAGCGCGGGCGGCGACCGCGACGTGGGCGCCCTCTGACGCGAGGGCGCGCGCGACGGCCGCCCCGAGGCCGCGGCTGGCGCCGCAGACGAGCACGCGGCGGTCGGTGAGGCCGAGATCCATGGGTCCTCCTGAGTGGCGATCGCCCGCCGCGGGCTAGTGGGCGACCGTGCCGATGAGCGAGACCTTCGCGATGGGTTTGGCCTTCGCCAGCGCGGCCCGGACGGCCTTGCCGTTGGGATGGCCCTGGAGTCCGAGCGGCGCCGGGAGCGCATAGAGCGTGAAGTGGTAGTGGTGGGTCCCCGACGGCGGGCACGGACCGCCATAGCCAACCTTGCCGAAGTCGTTCGTGCCCTGCTGCGGCGGGTCGGCGCCGGGCGCGATCCCGGTCGACAGCCCGGGCGACGACGGATCGAGGTCGAGCACCGACCAGTGGACCCAATCGCGGCCGTCGGGGTCGTCGACGAACAGGACGAGGGCCTGGGTGCCGGCCGGGACGCCCGACCAGTCGAGCCCCGGCGATCGATTGGCGCCGCGACACGTGTACTCGGCAGGGATCGGGCCGTTCGGGTCGAAGGCGGGCGTCGTCAGCGTGAAGGGGCCGGGAGTCGGGTTCGGCGAAGGTGGCATCGTCGGGCTGGGCAGGCTCCCGGTCGCGATCGGCGTCGAGGCCGATGGTACCGCCGCGGCGGGCGGCCCCGCCGACACAGGGGTGCCGGGCGAGGCCGTAGCGGTCGCGCCGCCCGAGCAGGCGACGATCACGGCGGCGGTGAGCGCGAGCGTGAGGAGTCGTCGGGTCGAGGCCACGATGCGCAACTCACCCAACACTCGGTCGGCGATGTGCACGCCATCAGAGCTCCTCGCGCAGCGAGTCTGCGGAACCACCCAGGCATTGTGCACGCGCGACGCCGGGCGACCGTCCCAGGGCTTCGCCCGGCGCGCGTACAAGGCTACAAATGGCGCTGGCGCCGGACCGTGTGCCCGGCGCCAGATCACCCCATCGTTGGCTACAAATGGCCTATTTGGCCGTGAACCCTCGCGCGAGCTCCGCGCCGGGCTCCAGCTTCGGCTTGAAGACCGCGTTGTTGCTCGCGGACATGACCTTGTTGTCGAAGGCCATGAGGACCACCTGGTTGGCGAACGCCCTCGACACGAACGTCAGGACGCCCGGATCGTTGTTGCTGAGGTTGTCGCACCATCGGAACGGGTTGTCCACGCAACCGCCGTCGAAGCTCGGGATGTTGCCCTCGTAGTTGCCGAGGGATCCGCCGAACAGGTCGACCTCCTCCTGGATCTTGCAGCAGTCCTGTCCGGTCAGGACACCGCTGGCCGGAATGCCGACCGCATTGAAGCTGAACGCGTCGGTTCCGACAGGCGATAGGAATTCGTGGTTCTTTCCGATCGAGTCGAAGTAGTCGACCGCCTGGTCACGTGCGACCGTGGAGGCCTTGTACACGCGGTTGGGGAACGTCGCCGACGCGGTGCGACCGAACAGGTCCGGGCCTGCCGGATCGAGGACACCTATCAGGTAGTTCGGCGTCGCGGTCACATCGGCATCGAGGTCGTAGCCGATGTGGCTCAGCTCAGTCTTCGACAGGTTGTTGACGTAGTTGATCGAGCCAAAGAGGCCGAGCTCCTCGCCGCCGAACCAGATGAACCGCAGCTTGTTCAGCGGATGGACGTTCTTCATCTGAAGAGCGGTCTCGAGGATGGTGGCCGAGCCGGAGGCATTGTCGAGCATCCCGGCCCCATAGATCGCGTCGAGGTGCGCGTCGACCACCACGACGTGGTTCTTGTCGCCGCCCTTGGACTCCGCGATCACGTTCCAGTCCAGGCGGTTCGGGTCGACGATAACGTCGATGCTGAGGCTCGTCGTCGGCAGCGGCGACCCAGCCGCGACCGCGGCGTCGTACTGGTTGAGCAGAATTCACTCCGATGTCGAAGGACGTGAACGCGACCGGGATCGTCGGGACGAACGTATTGCCCGCCGCATCGACCAGGCTGCCGTTGACAACGCCCGTGCGGCCGGGGTTGCCCTCGTTGAAGATCACCACGCCGATCGCGCCGGCCGCCTGCGCGTTGAGCACCTTCACGCCGAAGTTGCAGCCACCACGCTGGATCACGGCGATCCGGCCCGAAGTGAAGCCGCTGAAGTCGGCCGCGGTGCAGCCGCTGGTCGAGCTGGAGGTCGGCGTCGGCGGGATGACGATGCCGCCGGCGGGCTGAATCTCACCCTGGGCGGTGCCGTCGCTCTTTTCCCGGATTCCACTCGGTGACCAGGGCGAAGTCATGCTGGGCCGGCGTGTCCTCGCTCCACGTCGGAGTTCCAACGTAGGCGGAGTAGAAGAACGTGTAGGGCTGGATCGTGACGTCGTATCCGGCGGCCTCCATCGCGTTCGCGACGTACTGCACCGACGCCCAGTAGCCGGGCTCACCCGAGTTGCGCGACGCATGCCCGTCCGGTCCCGGATTGGCATCAGCGATCGCCTGGAAGTTCACCATGTGTTGCCAGAGAGCGTCCGTCTGGATGCACGGCAAGAGCTTGGCCGGCGTGTCGTTGACTTGGGCGTCGCACTCGGCCGGGGTCGGCTCACCGACCGCAATGCTGGCCGCCGGAGCGATGGCGAACAGCAGGCCGAGCGTGGCAATGACAACTGCGAGACGTCGTGCCATCCCGGGTTCCTCCAATCGTTGAGGGCGTCACCTCGACGCTTGCCCGAGCGCGCAGTGGCACATGCCTGACGAGTCGTTTTCGCCCCGACTCCGGGCGATCGAGCCTCGATATGGGGGAAGTCGTTGGGAGGCTCCGGTCGATTGCTTGGTCTATACCTCGCCCGCGAGCCTGTCAAACGATCGCCCTGGCCACGCAGGTTGAGCCGACGCGCTGCTCAGCGCTAAGATGCGAGCCTCCCGAGCGGGAGTAACTCAGCTGGCAGAGTGTCTGCTTCCCAAGCAGAATGTCGCGGGTTCGAATCCCGTCTCCCGCTCCAACACTCTCCCCGACCACATCGTCGAGCAGGGCGGTCGCCGCAGATATCGAAGGGAAGCCGATGACCAAGGACTACCCAGCAAACGTTGACCGGCACTCCCGCCGCGGCGGGCGCTCGTGGTAAAGAAGCGCCGCCAGACCTACCCGCCGCCGCGCAGCTCCAAGGGTCCGGCGCCCGCCTACGTGCCCCCAGTGACGCCGCCGACGGTCGCGCTGATCAACCGTCAGGCAAGCACCGGCCGGACCGGCATCGAGGTCGGCATGCGCGTGACCATCATGGGCACCGGTCTCTACGCCGGCGAGACGGCCGTGGTCGAGTCGATCGTCGGCGGAGTGATCCCGGCCGCTGACGTCCGTACCGAGGCGGGCCGTACGCGCCGCGTCCGGACGATCGACCTGGTCCCTGTTCCGAGTGCAACCAGCGACGCGGCCCCGACGCCCCTCCCCGAGGCTCTCGCCGAGTAGCGCAAGTCGACGCGGCCGCGCCGAACGGCCGCGAGATGAACTGACCTTGCTGCGGCGCTCGCGGGATCTGAGCGGGCTTGACCCATCGATCACGCAACCCGCGGCGAGCTCGCGCTCGCCGCGGGTTCGCCGCATGTCGCTTGGGCCGGCGTGACCCTAGCTCGTCTTGAGCGCCGTGATCGTTCCGAATCGGATACCGATGCCGTCCGCACCCTCGTCCGCGAGGCATTGCAGCTCGATGGTCCCGGCGCTCGCGAGGGTGGCGATGCCCGTGAAGGCGAATGGGTGCAGCGGCACGTCGTTGGCGTCGACGCTGCCCATCCGGAAGTAATCGATCGGCTCGGTCGCTCCGGCGACGATGATCCGGCACTCGGTCGCGCTGAAGCTGTCGACATTCTGGTCGGAGTCCAGCCTTCCCTTGGCGTTGACCAGGTACGTCCCGGCGGGTGCCGCCACGATCGAGGCGATCGCGTGCCACTCGTGGTCGTCGGGGATCCCGATGCCTGCCTCGAATCCGATCTCCTGCGCCTGGAAGAGCGATAGGGCTGCCGATCCCCCACCCGCCGCCGGGGCGGCGCAGACGAGGTCGCCGTCGCGTCAGTGGCGCGAGCAAACTGGCTGGACGGGCACGTCTGACTGGCCTTCGCGTAGTCGTGGCAGACCCACGTGCCGAGCGACGTCGGCGTCGTGCCCCAGCCGGCGGCCTGTCCGATATCGCAGCCCTGCGGGAGACGGAAGTCGCGGTCGACCCTGAATTCGCTGCCGTTCAGTTCGAGGCCGGTGCCTGCCGTGTACTGGTTGGAGTCGTCGTTCGCGCAGGCCCAGCCCGTACCGTTCCACTTGGCGACCTGTCCAGTCGTGCACGACTGCGGCAGACGGAAGGTCGTCGCCAGTGAGAGTGTCACCGCGCAATTCACGCCGCCCCCCGCGAGGCCGGTGCCGGCGGTGATCGCGGTGATGTCGCCGCCCGAGAAGTGGGCGAGGACCTGGCCGCTGCCGCACGCCTTGAGCGGCGCCTCGCCCTCCTTGATCTGGGTGATGGTCCCGCCAGTCGTCGTCAGGCAGCCCGTGTAGCTCTTGACGTTCTCGCCGACGTGACCGGCGAGCGCCGTGGTCGCCGAGCCGATCAACGGCCCGACGGCGAGAAGCGCGGCCAGCTGGCCGAGCCGGGCGGATCGTCCGCGATTGCGCAGCATGTCGAGTCCTCCAGCCTCCGGCTCGGCACGCGCGAGCCGCCAGAACCTGAGGTTGGTGGCGGTGCCGACCCGCTGCATCGGGAGATTCCCTAATGCGTAGCGCTTCAGCGGAGCTGCGCCTTCATCTCCATCGCCGCCGAGGCAAGGATCTCCCGTGAGAGCGCCTCGTCATTGACCGCTCGGGCCATCGATACGGCGCCCACGAGCGTCGACAGCGCGCTGATCGCCGTAGCCCGCCGCTGGTCGCTCGGCCCGGGTGGGAGCAGTCGCACGAGCATCTCGATGTAGACGCCGACCTGGCTGGTGTACGCGGCTCGGGCCCGCGGATTGCTGCGTGCGACGTCGGCCGCGAGCGTCGTGACGGCGCAGCTCGTCCCGAGCCCGTCCCGGTGGGCGACGCTCAGGTACGCGTCGATGACTGCCGCCAACGGGTCGTGCGGTGACTCGGCGACGGCCGCCATCGCCTGCCCGCCGTCGTGGAGGGCCCGTTCGACCGCTTCGGCCACGAGCTCGTCACGCGACTCGAAGTGCCGGTAGAAGCCGCCGTGCGTCAGCCCGGCGTCGTGCATCAGCTCCGCCACGCCGACTCTGTCGACCCCGTCCTCGCGGAAGCGCGACGCAGCAACGCCGACGATCTGTTCGTGGTGCTCGCGTTTGTTGGCTCGCGAATGGCCCATGCAATCCAGCCCTCGACCCGATTGTTGACAGCCTAGATGATGATCGTCATCCTGCAATGTGGATGACGGGCGTCATCGCTGGATGATCGCCTACCCCACAGCGATCGGCGAGGCGACGCGTTTCGCCGGCCAGTCGAGGACGGAGCCTGACATATGCCGATGATCGACGTCTACGCCGCAGCGGGCACCTTCCGTGACACGCACACGCTGGCTCGCGACCTCGCCGCCGCCGTCATGACCGTCGAACGCGTACCGGACATCCCGATGTTCCGCGACAACACCGCGGCGTTCGTCCACGAGCTTCCGGCGACCGCCCTCTCGAACGTCAACGGCGACAGCACCTACGTCCGCGTCCAGGTTCTCACCAACGCCGGCGCGCTCGACCGCGACAAGCAGCTCGCGGTCGTGGCGGAGCTGACGTCGATCGTCGCCGACGCGGCCGGCGATCGATCGCTCGTCGACCGCACGTGGGTCCTCCTCACCGAGGCACCCGAAGGCGGCTGGGGCCTGCGCGGTCACGCCAACACGAACGCGGAGCTGGTCGCGGCGGCCCGTGCCCAGATCGCCGAGCTCGGGGCAGCCGCCTCGAAGAGCTGACGAAGCGGCGGCGACGGCCGCCAGCAGATCAGCGGACGACCCTGAAGAGTCGCCGCTCTCCGGCGAGCCCTTTCAGCTCGTGCGTTCCGGCATCCTCGAGGGTCAGGTCGGAGCCCTCCAGCAGGTCCCTCGTCGTCGACGACACGAGCACCTCGCCGGCACCTGCGAACGACATCACCCGTGCCGCCGCGTGAACCGCCACGCCCCGGGCATTGGATCCCACCATCTCGACTTCGCCCGTGTGAAGGCCGACACGGATCGCCAGGCCCGCGCTCTGCGCGGAGCGCGTCATCGCGACGCCGCACCGAACCGCCCGGGTCGCGCCGTCGAACACCGCCAGGAACCCATCCCCGGTCGTGGTGATCTCGCGACCACGGAAGAGATTGAGATCCCCGCGCAAGAGGCGGTTGTGCGTGACGAGCACGTCATGCCAGGCGGCATCGCCGATCCGATCCAGGGTCGCCGTCGAGTCCACGATGTCCGTGAACAGGACGGTGGCGAGGATCCGCTCGCCCGGCCCTTCCGGCGACACGCCGAACGACCGGGCACTCGTCCACTCGACGGTCACCCAGGGCTCGTCGCCGACCACCCACGCGTCGTGGCCGGACGGGATCTCGTAGATCGACTCGGGCAGGATGTCGAGCTCGTCGCCTTCGTTCGTCACGACGTGCATCACCCCGGAGATCGAGTAGCCGAGGTGGTGCAGCTGGCACGTCGCGGTCCCGGCGACCGCGGGCATGTCCACGGTCCATCGCCAGCCGGGCTCGTAGACCGCGCGACCTACCGTGGTCTCATCGAGCTTGAGAACCTCGGCCCGACCGTGAGTGAAGGCTCGCCGCTCATCCGGCGTGGCAAAGGGACGGGACAGGAGACGCGGCATCGGAACCCATTCTGGACCGAGCCATGCCGCCGAGGAAGTCTTCTCGCACCCGCGACAAGGATCGGCGGCACGAGCTCCAGCGGGCGAACGGGCTCAACTTCCTGGGTCGTGGCGGTGAGCTCCGTCGCGACGCCGCCCGGTACAGTACGGCGCGTGGAACGGTACGAGGTCGCGGTCACAGCCAAGCGAGCCGGGACAAGCGTCGAGGACCTCCACCATCTCGTCGAGCTGGGGATCCTCCGGCCTGACGCCGATGGTCGGTTCTCTGAGGGCGACATCCGACGGGTCGGGGTCATCCATGGCCTGGTGGCCGCGTCCGTCCCGCTCGACCTCCTGGCGAGCGCGCTCCGAAGCGGCGAGCTCTCGTTGGACTTCGTCGACGATCCTTCCTACAGCCTGTTCGCCTCGTTCACCGACGAGACGTTCGAGGAGCTGTCCGCAAGGACCGGCGTCCCGTTGCACTTGTTGATGGCGATGCGCGAGGCGACCGGCTCAGCCGTGCCGGATCCCGCGAGTCGCGTTCGCGAAGACGAAATGACGATCCTCGCGACCATCGAGTACCAGTTGGCTCACGGGTTCCGAGCCATCACGGTGGAACGCAACCTGCGGGTCATGGGCGACAGCCTCAGGCGGGTCGCCGAGACCGCGGGGGATACCTGGCGCTCTGAGGTCATGGGCCCGCTGTTCGCGGCGGGTTACACGGCGCAACAGGTCGGGGAAACCTCGGGCGAGCTCGCCAGCGCGTTGACGCCGCTCGAGGAGCAGGCGCTCCTGGCGGTCTACCGCGCTCAGCTCGTACATGTCTGGACGGCCAACATCATCGCCGGGACCGAGAGCACGCTCGCCAAGGCCGGGTTGCACGACCGCCTCGAGCACGCGCCGGCCATGTGCTTCCTCGACATCACCGGGTACACCCGCCTCACCCAGGAACAGGGTGATGCCGCGGCTGCCGACATGGCAACGAACCTGGCGAGACTGGTGGAGCGCACCTCCGTCAAGCACGGCGGTCGACCGGTCAAGTGGCTCGGCGATGGGGTCATGTTCTACTTCAAGGATCCCGGCCCGGGGGTACTGGCCGCCCTGGAGATGGTTGCGGGCGTGGCCAAGGCCGAGCTACCGCCGGCGCACGTCGGCCTGCATGCCGGGCCCGTGGTCTTCCAGCAAGGTGATTACTACGGGCAGACGGTGAACCTCGCCTCGCGGATCGCGGACTACGCCCGGCCGGGCGAGGTCCTGGTCAGCCAGGAGGTCGTCGACGCCGCGAGCGGGTCGGATGTCGCCTTCCGCGAGATCGGACCCGTGGAGCTAAAAGGGGTAGGTAGTCCGGTTCGCCTGCACGCGGCGTTCATGTCCGTCTGAGCGAAGGGCGCGACTTTCGAACATTCGTGCTAGCGTCGCGGTTGCAGGGACCGCACCGACCAGTCCCGTCCTGGTCGCGGACTCCCCGAGGCGTTGGCAGGATGAATCCCGTCTGTGAGCATTTCCAACTTGATCGTGGGGTCGACCCACCGCTGGATCATTGCTCGGCGTGCGTCGAGATCGGGGCCGGCTGGGAGCACCTGCGCCAATGCCTGACGTGCGGGCTGACGAGCTGCTGCGACAAGAGTCCCAACCGGCATGCCAGCGCCCACTTCCGCGAGACCGGCCATCCGATGATCCGGTCCGCCGAACCCGACGAGGACTGGCGATGGTGCTTCGTGGACGACCGTCTCTACCTGCCTGACCCGGCCGGCCGCGAGGCCCTCGAAGCGTGAAGGGACCCGACCGATGATCGACAACGCCACGCCGGGTCCGCACGGACCGCTCGCCAACGTCCTCGCCGTCCGCGGGGGCAAGGGCGAGGGCGCTGGGATCGAGCACCGAGAAGCCCTGATCTACACGCTGGGGAAGGCGGCCGAGCTCGAGCATCTGATCATGCTCCAGTACCTGTTCGCGGCGTTCTCGCTCAAACAGCGCGTCGACGAGGGCCTGTCAGCGGAGACGCTCGCCGTCGTTCAGCGCTGGCGCAAGACGCTGTTCAGCATCGGTGGGCAGGAGATGCTCCACCTCGCGCTCGTCCAGAACCTCCTTACGGCCGTCGGCGCCGCGCCGCGCTTCGCCCGCCCCAACTTCCCGATGCCCGCGTACAGCTATCCGGCCGGCGTCCGGATCGAGCTGCTGCCCTTCGGCGAGGCCGCGCTTCGCCACTTCGCGTTTCTGGAGCGACCGGAGGGGATGGACGTCGAGGATGCCGAGGGCTTCGAGGCGATCGGGCAGGCCGTCCCGCTGCCACACGACGAGAGCGACGAGATCGTCCCGCATCTGCAGGAATTCGACACGATCGGCCAGCTCTACCGGTCGATCCAGGCTGGTCTCGAGCACCTCGCCGGTCGGCTCGGCGCCGATCGCCTGTTCATCGGCCCGACGAACGCACAGGCCACCGAGGAGCATTTCCGCTGGGAAGAGCTCGTCGCCGTCACGGACCTGCCAACCGCACAGCGTGCGATCGACACGATCGTGGAACAGGGCGAGGGCGCGCGCGGAGAATGGCGCGACGCTCACTTCGGGCGCCTCCTGGGGATCCTCGACGAGTACCTGGAGATCAAGCGGACGGACCCCGCCTTCGAACCCGCCCGGCCCGTCGTGGCGGCCAACGTCCGACCGCAGGCGACCGGCGTCGCCGTGCCGCTCATCACCGATCCGGGCACGGCACGCTGCATGGACCTCCTCAACGTGACCTACGAAGTCCTCCTCCAACTCCTCTCTCGCTACTTCGCCCACACGGATGAAACGCCGGAGCAGCTCGAGGTCCTGGCCGACGTCTCGGTGGGGTTGATGTACGAAGCCGATCAAGCCACTCGGAAGCGTCGTCGCCACGCTGCCAGTCGGCTGGGACATGCCGGGGGTCAACGCGGGCCCTGGGTTCGAGCTCTTCTACCAGGTCGACTACCTGCTGCCGCACCGCGAGGCGGCATGGGTCCTCATGGAGGAGCGGCTGCGGGATGCGGCCGCGTTCGCCGTCCGCTGCGGCGAAGCCTGCACGCCCGCCCTCATGGAGCCGCTGGCCAAGGTTGCCCGGTCCCTGCAAGCGTCCGCCGACCGCCTCCTGGCCGCGACGTGAGGCACGAGAGCGCCGGCTGTCGCGGTCGTTGTCCATCTCGGCCCGACGGTCGCGGCTCATGATCCCCGGCATGCCGGCCACTTCGGACGCCGTTGAGCTTGATACGCCCGTGCTCTCAACCGACGGTGGCGCGCTGGACCCTCTCGTCGGGCCCCAGTGCTCGCTCGCGGTCCAGCTGCGTCGGGTGCCGGGCGCGGTCATCGGTCGCGGCGCGGAGCTCGACGCGATCTCCCAGGAGCTGCGCGAGGCAGCGAGCCGCCTGGCGGCGGTGACGCTGGAGGGCGAGCCGGGCATCGGCAAGACCCGCCTGCTGCTCGCCGCCATGGACCTCGCCTCGGCGAGCGGGTTCACCTGCGTCGCCATCACCGCCGACGAGGAGATCCGGGGACCATTCCTCGTGGCGCGGAGTCTCTTCGCCTCGAGCGCGATCCGCGACACGGCGGCGGGAACGGCGGCGGAGGCGGCGGTCCGGCGGGTGGTGGAGGCCATCTCCGGGCGTGACGAACGCGGGTTCGAGACGCTCTCACCGGATGCCAAGCTCCTCCGGGCCTTCGACCTGGCGGGCGTCGCGATCGCCACGCTCGCCGAGATCCACCCGCTCGCGCTGTTCGTCGACGATGTCCAGTGGGCCGACGACGACACGCTCCGGCTCCTCAGGTACGTCGTCCGGGCCAACGCCGATCGGCCGGTCTTCCTGTTTCTGACGATCCGGCCGGACGAGTTCGCGTCGGTCACCGAGGCGGTCAACTTCGTCGCCGACGTTGAGCGGATGGGACTCGTCCGGCGGTTGCGGCCCGGTCGATTCAGCTCGGTCGAGACGGCGGAGCTGCTGAAGCGAGTCCTGGGCGGTCCCGTCGAGGCCGCATCGGCGACGGCCATGCACGTCCAGTCCGAGGGCGTGCCGTTCATCGTCGAGGAGCTGGCCCGGGCTCACCGCGAAGCCGGCACGCTCCAGCAGATCGACGGCGAGTGGCGACTCGGTCGCAACGCGGCCCGGCTGGTCCCGTCCGCCGTCCGGACGCTCATCGATCGGCGTGCCGCGCGTCTCCCGGCGCAGACGAGGGCCGCGCTCGGCGACGCGGCGATCCTGGGCCGCAACTTCAGCCTTCGGGATCTCCGGGCGATCCGGGCGCGGCTGGGTGGTGGCGACATGGCGTCGGAAGCGGCCACCGCGCCGGGTCCTCAGGGAGAGGCCGCGGGCCCAGGTGACGGTGCCGACCCGCTCGCCGACGAGCTCGGGCCCGCCGTCCTGGTGGGCCTCCTGCTCGCACATGCCCACGGCGAGCCTGCCGATTACACCTTCACCCACGAGCAGGTCCGCCAGTTCGCCGCAAGCCAGCTATCGGCGGCCCGGCGTCGCCAGGTCCACGCCGCGGTCGTCGACCTGCTGCTTGACGGTGGCGACCCCGCCCCGGCCGGCCTGCCGATGCTTGCCCAGCACGCGCTTGCCGCAGGCGACTCCGTGCGGGCCGCCCGCTTCTCCATCGATGCGGCGACGGCCGCCCTCGCCTCGAACGCCCCCGAGGAGGCCCTCCGGCTCGTCGAGCAGGCGCTTCCGGTCGTGTCGACGCCGGCCGACCGTCGGATCCTCCTCGCGACCCGCGACGATGCGTTCGCCGTCCTGCGCCGGACCGCCGACCGGATCGACGGACTGACCGAGCTGGCCGCCCTCGCCGAGGCGATGCGCGATCCGGCCTTCGAGCTCGACGTGCAGCTTCGGCGTGCGTCGGCGCTGCGAATGAGCCACGACGAGGACTCCGCAGCGGAGTTGGCTCGTCGCGCCCGGCTACGCGCAGCCGACCGCGGCGACCGCGCCACAGAGCTGCGGGCGACCCTCGAGCTGGGTCAGGCGCTCCTTCGGAGCCCGATCGGTGAGTCGTTTGGGGCGGTCGCCATGGAGGTCGACCTTGACGCTGCCGAGGAGGCTTATCGTCACGCCGTCGAGCTCGCGGAGGAGCTCGGCGACGATCGCAGCCTCGCGGCGGCCCTTCGCGAGATCGGGATGATCGATTTCGGGCGAGGGCGGGCGTGGTTCGCGGGCGAGGTCCTGTCCGGGCGTGCCAACGACATGCTCGCAGCCGTCGCAGCGGGTGCCGGCTTCGAGGAGCTGATCATGGGGTCGCCGGTCGGTCCGCTCTTCGTCGAGGTCGCACAGGTCCTGGAGCGGGCCCTCGGCATCTACGAGCGCCTCGGCGACCGTACCGGCGTCATGTCGACGGTGATCGCGATGGCCTACGCGCGGTACGGACCGGTCATGCACCTCTCGTCCTCGGCACGGCACCTCGAGGAGATCCGGCGCGTGACGAGCCGCCTGTCCGAGCTTGTCACCGAGAGTGAGCGCGATCGTCTCGATCTCCAGATGCTCTTCGGGGTCCACGTGTACTCGCGAGCCAAGGTGGTCCCGGACCTCGCACTGTCCCGAGGCGAGGATGCCTATCGGGCGGCCCGGCTCCAGGGCGATCGGGCGATCGAGTTCCTCGCGGCGGGTGGTGTGGCGATGACCCTGCTCGATCTCGGCGACGTCGAGGGGGCCGAGCGGTGGCTCGATCTGGCGGCCGCGGCGGCATCCATGGCCCTGTCGCGAGGCCGCTCGATCCAGCTCGAGACCTGGCACGGCACCGCCCGGGCGCACGCCGGGGACGCAGCGGGCATGCGCGGCCATCTCGAGAAGGCCGTCGCAATGGCGACCGCGGGAGGCCAGGCATCCGCGCGGTGCGAGGCACTTGCCCACATTGCCGTCGAGGCGGCCCGGCTCGTCGCACGGGAGGCCCAGGGAGGTTCGCCCGACGCGGATCTCGTCGATCTCGTCGAGCGATCGGCGGCCCAGGTCAAGGAGGTGTTGCCGCTCCTGCCCGGTCACGCGCCGTGGGGCGCGCACGCCGATGCCGCGCTCGCGACGGTCGCTCTCGCACGCGGCGATCCCGCCCGCGCTGCCATCGCCGGCGGCGCGGCATTCGAGGCGCTCCAGGCGGGGCACCACGAGGACGCCAGCCTGGAGATCATCGTCCCGGCGGCTCGTGGGGTCTTCGCCGGCGCGCCGCCGGAGGTCCAGGGCTCCGTCCGGGACTTCCTCCGGGCGACCCTGTCGCGCATCGCCCAGGGCACCGCCGATGAATCGATCCGCGTCCGGTGGCTGACGGGGCCGATCGGCCGCGAGCTCGTCGAGCTGGCTGGACCGTTGGACGTGCCATCTCCCGAAGCCGCCGCCGGTCCCGGCCTCGACGAGACGGAACGTCGACTGCTGCAGCTCCTGACCGAGGGTCGGACGAACGCGGAGATCGGCGCCGAGCTCGACATGGGCGAAGCGGACGTCGTCCATCGCCTGGCGCGCTTGTTCGCCCAGCTCGGCACCTCCAGCCGCGCCGAGGCGACCTCACTCGCGTTCCGCGGGCTGGCCGCCGTGGGGTCCTCCTGATGGCGATCAGGGCGCGGGTCGACCGCCACAAGTGCATCGGCGCGGGCAACTGCATCACGCTCGCGCCCACGGCCTTCGACTGGCTCGCGGGTGACTACGGCAAGAGCGACGTCGTCGGCGCGGACAGCATCGACGAGGAGCTCCTCCGGGCGGCCGCGTTCGCGTGTCCGACGGCCGCGGTCGTCCTCGAGGACATCTCGGAGCTCCTGCCCTGGCAGTTGCGTGGCAAGTCCGGACCGACCCGTCGCGTCATGAAGACCTTCATGTTCACCGACATCGTCGGTTCGACAAACCTCGTCGAGGCGCTCGGCGACGAGGCGTGGGAGGCGATCCTCCGCTGGCACAACACGGCCCTCCGTGAGGTCTTCGCGGCCCACGACGGCGAGGAGATCTCCACGACCGGCGACGGGTTCTTCGTCAGCTTCGACTCGCCGGACCTCGCGGTGGCGTCGGCGATCGCGATCCAGCGGCGCCTCGCGGAGCATCGCTCGACGCAGGGCTTCGCACCCCAGGTCCGGATCGGTCTCCACGCGTCCGACGCGACACGCGTCGGCGGCGACTTCCATGGCAAGGGCGTCCATGAGGCGTCCCGGATCGCGGCACTCGGCGGCGCCGGCGAGATCGTCGCCAGCGTCGCGACGGTCGGCGAGTCGCACCGGACATCCAACCCGCGAAGTGCGACGCTCAAGGGCCTCTCCGGGCCGATCGAGGTCGTGAACGTCGACTGGCGCTGAAGACCGCGTCCGCCACCCGCTCCCGGGTTCGGGCTGACGTCGCGGTTCAATCGCATTCCCCGCGCTCGACTTCCTCCAGGAACGGCCCGACCCCCGTACGGTTACGGCTCGTGGACGTCTACCACCCCCAAAGGCGGCCGTAGCCATCGATGACGCAGCCGTCCTCTGCTACGGGTAGCTCACCACGGTGACCGGGACATCCGGGTTGGCGATCGTCGACGATCCGCCGACGTCGTTGACCACGTTGAGAATGCCGCCCTTTCCGACGCTCGGATCGAGGAAGATCGTCAGCAGGTCGTGGAGGCTCGACGCCGGCAGGGTGGTTGGCACCTCGTAGGCGTTGGCAGCGAAGATGTCCACGCCCTGGTTGAAGAAGCTGTAGCTGCCCATCCCGTAGCCGCTGAAGCTGGTCACGCCGTCGGCGACCTTCAGCGCGGGGAAGCCGTCGACGCCCGGCGCCTCCATCCACGCTGCCTGGCTAGGCGGGTCGTAGGGCATCTCGTTCTGGAAGAAGACAACCTGGCCGCCGTCCCCGTTCCAGATCGTCTCGGTCTTCTGGTAGTGCTCGACGAACAGGCCGTACGCCGTCACGTTGTCGCCGTTGACGATGACACCCGTGTCGGCGGTGTTGGCGGTCCAGCCCACGCCGTTGCCGTGGTCGGCGCGCCATGCCCAGATGTCGTCGAGGATGACGTTGTTGCTGTTCACGATGAGGCTGGTCGTGGCCTTGCCGGGAGTCGCGCCGCCGATGCGGAAGAAGACATCGGTCAGGGCCGTCGGGTCGGGGGCGAAGTTGTCGCTGCGGGAGTGGCCGCTGCCGATCTGGAGCAGGGCCGGAGAGTTCGTCGTGCCCGCGTCGAAGAGGATTCCCGAGATCAGGATTCCCTTGGCGCTCGCGGTCGTCATCGTGACGATCCCGTCCTTGGGTACGAGCGTCGGGAAACCGAGACCGAGGACGACGGTGTCGGGGCGCGTCACGGAGATGGTCTCGTCCAGCTGGTAGATCCCTGGAGTCAGGATGAGGTTCTTGCCCGTGGCAAGCGCCCTGTTGATCGTGGCCGCGCTATCGGTCGGGGCCGCGATGAAGAACTTCTTGATCGGGATCGCCAGGCCCGGCGTCTGGCCGCTGGACCATGTCGTGCCGGCGGAGTCGTTCTGTGCTGAGGGGGCGAAGACGTTGAACTGCCCCGCGTCGTCCTGATAGAGGTACGGTGCCTCGCGCGTGACGGGGCTGGTCGGAAGCGTCGTGTACGGGCCGCCGCACGCGGAGGCCGCCGGGAAGCACTGGGCGGGTGCGCCCTGGACGCCCGAGAAGACCTGGTTCCAGACGCCGTTGGACCAGCCGTCGAGATTGCTGTTCCTGACCAGCCACTGCTGCTGCGAGCCGTTGACGATCGTGCTGCCGTCGAACGCCGAATTGGCGATGAAGCCGCCGCTCGCGAACGACGGTTGCGTGCAGTAGTCCATCAGGGTCGCGAACCCGTTGACGTGGACCCGGCGCATCGGCGCCGCCTGCGACACGGGCCAGAACTCGCCGCTGTAGCAGCCGAAGTTCGGGGTGGTGACGTTGATCGTCAAGTTCGAAAGCGACCGCCAGAAGTTGTTAAGCGCCGTGCAGAAGTTGCCGTCGCACTGGTTGCGGACGTAGACGGAGCCGTTGATCACGACGTCATTCGGCGACTGTCCGAGGCCCGCCACGGCCGTGTAGTAGCCGACCTGGAAGTTGAGCGGGTTGGTGCTGGATCCGTATGTACCAGGCTCGAAGAGCAGGGCGAAGCGCTGTGTCCCGAACTGGTTCGAGACCTGCTGGCTCGCCACCGAGTCGACGGCAGACTGGATCTGGCTCGTGGACATGCTGGGATCGAAGATCAAGACGTTCGAACCGAAGTCCGGTCCTGCCGCCGACGCCGTCCCTGCGATACAGAACGACGCGAGCATGCCCACGGTCGCGCCCAGCGCGATCAGCCGACGAGCCATCCGATTCCGTTCCATCCCACGCCCCATTCCTTCCGCCAGCGGTCAGAAGCGCCGCCGGCAACGGCCCGAGGACCATTCAGTTTGGCCGTCTTTGGCCCGGCTGTCGACGCCATGCCGCTGGCCGCGAGGCGCCGTGGATCGCTCGTTGTCGGCCATCGCAGATTCGGCGCTCGCGGACTCGTTCGGCAGTGCACGATTCGATACAGGAGGCACCGAGGCTGACTGACGACGTCCCGCTCTTCCGCGATCCGCACCGCCGCTGGGACCCGCTCCGCGGCGACTGGGTGCTCGTCTCGCCCGGTCGGGCGGGCCGTCCCTGGCGCGGCGAGCGCGAACGGGAACCTGGCTCCGGCTCGCACGCGACGCCCGCCTACGACCCCGAGTGCTATCTCTGCCCCGGCAACGCCCGCGCCGGCGGTGAGCGGAACCCGCCGTACGAGGGCTCGTTCGTCTTCACGAACGACTTCGCCGCGCTGCGGCCGGCGACGTCCGACGAACGGTGGGACGGCGGCGACGGCCTGTTCCGCGCGGAGGGCGAGCGGGGGACGTGCCGGGTCGTGTGCTACTCGCCGCGGCACGACCTCCACCTCGGCGGGATGGGTGGTGACGAGGTCCGGCGGATCGTCGACGTCTGGGCCTCCCAGTCCGACGAACTGGGCCAGGACTGGCCCTGGGTCCAGGTCTTCGAGAACCGTGGCGAGGCGATGGGCGCTTCGAACCCCCATCCCCACGGCCAGGTCTGGGCGGTCGGGTCGATCCCGCCGGAAGCAGCCCGCGAGGACGCGACCCAACGGGCGCACCTCGCCGCGACCGGCCGGACGCTCCTCGAGGACGTGGCCCGGCTCGAGGCCGGCGGCCCGCGCGTCGTCGAATCCTCGGACGCGTGGCTCGTCATCGTCCCGTTCTGGGCGGTCTGGCCGTTCGAGACGCTGATCCTGCCGCGCGGGCGCGCCGCGAGACTCGGCGAGCTGGCGCCGGACGCCCGCGACGACCTCGCCGCGACGCTGATCCGCCTCGTCCGGCGCTACGACGGGCTGTTCGGGGTGCCGTTCCCATACTCGATGGGCTGGCACGGCGCGCCGACCGGCCGCGACGCCACCGCCGCCGCCGCCGACGCATGGCAGCTCCACGGCCACGTCTACCCGCCGCTCCTCCGATCCGCGACCGTCCGCAAGTTCATGGTCGGCTACGAGCTGCTCGCCGGGCCACAGCGCGACCTGCTCCCCGAGGAGGCGGCCGAGCGCCTGCGGGCGGTCGACCCGACCTAGCCGGCCTGGCCGATCGTCACCCCCGCGGCGCGGGCGTCCTCGACGAAGCGCGGCAGGGCCTCGTCGTCGGTCGTCGTCGCCTTCACGAGCCCGATCGCCCGGCTGAGCCCCAGCTCGCGGTAGCCTCCGAGCCGGTCGACGAGCTGCTGGCCACCGCGGCCGAGGCTCTCGGCCCACATGTGGACCGAGACCGTGAGCGTCGAGGGGTCGCGCCCGATCTCCTCGCAGCGCTGGCGGATCGTCGGCAGGACGTCGGCGACCTCCTCGGGCTCCATCCCGTCGAGGTTGAGCTCGTCGGCATGGCGGGCGGCGAGGCGCCATGTCACGTTGGGTCCGTTGCCGCCGACCATGATCGGGACGCGCGGCCGCTGGATCGGCTTGGGGACGTTCCGCGCGTCGCGAACGCGGGAATGCTCGCCTTCGAACGTCGCGTGCTGGTGCTTGTCGCCGGCGAGCATCGCCTCGATGACGCCGAGGTCGTCGCGGAGGCGAGCCAGCCGCGCGGCCGTGTCGGGGAAGCCGTAGCCGTACGCCTCCCACTCGTCGTGCTTCCAGCCGGCGCCGATGCCCAGCTCCATCCGGCCGCCGCTGATCGTGTCCATCGTCGAGATCATCTTGGCCGTGAGCGCCGGGTTCCGGAACCCGGTGCAGATGACGACGTGGCCGAGTCGGACCCGCTGGGTGAGGGCGGCCAGCGCCGAGAGCGTCGTGAACGATTCGAACGTGATCTCGTCGGTCGGGCGCGGGATCGTGTGGAAGTGGTCGAACAGCCAGATCGACTCGACCCCGAGCCGGTCGGCGTCCTGGGCCACGGCGACGGTCCGCCGCCACGCCTCGAGCGCGTCCCAGCCGTCGTATTCGCCGGTCCAGCCCTGGGGAACGATCACGCCGAGCTTCATGCGAACCTCCTGCCCAGGCAGCCTAGCCGACGGCCGCCCCGCTCAGCAGCCCGACGGCGACCGCGTCGTCGACGACATCGTCGATCGCTCCCGGATCCTTGACGAGCGCGAAGCCCTGAACGATGACGCGCGCCAGCCCCAGATCGGCGTAGTCGCGGAACCGCTGGCGTCGCTCGGGCCCGGCCGACACTGCCCCGGCGTCGCCCCAGATGTGGACCGACACCGCGAGCGTCGCCGGGTCGCGTCCCGCCTCCTCGCACCGCTCCCGGATCACCGGCAGCGCCGCCGCCACGCGGTCGGGTGGGAGCGCGTCGAGGTTCAGCTCGTCGGCGAAGCGCGCGGCGAGGCGCCACGTCACCTTCGGCCCGTTGCCGCCGACGAGGATCGGGATTCGGGGCTGCTGGAGGCCCTTCGGCTCGTGGATCGCGTCGTGGACGTGAGCGCGCGTGCCGTCCCACGTCGCGCGGCCGGGGCCGAGCATCCGGGTGATGATCTCTAGCTGATCCGCGAGGACCGCGAGCCGCTCCGGCGCCGGCGGGAAGCCGTAGCCGTACGCCAGCCACTCGTCCTCCTTCCAGCCCGCGCCGATGCCGAGGATCGCCCGCCCGCCGCTGATCACGTCGATCGTCGAGATCGCCTTGGCCGTCAACCCGGCGTTCCGGTACGAGGCCGCGAGGACGAGGTGCCCGAGGCGCGCCCGGCGGGTCTGCACGGCGAGCGCTGCGAGCTCCGCGAACGGCTCGAAGATCGGCGCCTCCTCCGGTGGCGGGTCGACCTGCATGTGGTCGTAGACCCAGAGCGACTCGAACCCGGTGTCCTCGGCCCAGCGGGCGACCTCGACGGTCCGCCGCCACGCGGTCGCGGGGTCGACGCCCAGGTACTCCCGGTCGCAGCCCTGGGGCAGCGTCAGTCCGATCTTCATGCGATGGCCTCCGATGCGAAGGTCCGCTCGACGAGCTCCCGGAGCCGGGCGAGGTGCTCGTCGGTGACAGGCACGACGTCGGCCACCGTGAACCACAGGCCCGCCTCGCGGACGTAGGCGCCGAGCGTCCGCATCGCCTCGTCGACCTCGTCCCACGACACGCCCATCGCCTCGGGCCTGATATCGACGCCGGCGCGGGCGATCGCCGCGGCCATCCGCTCTGGCTCGTTGCCCTGCAGGATCGACCCGGCGACGATCCCGAGGCCAACCGGCTGGCCGTGGATGAAGTGGCGGCCGGTGATCCGTTCGAGGTTGTAGAACAGGAAATGGTCCACGCCCTCGATGTGGCGCGGGTTCCAGCCGGAGTCGTGGAACGTCGTCCCGCCCCAGCGGTGGGCGCTCACGAGGGCCCGGATCCCCGCCTCGGAGCCGGCCCGGATCTCGTCGAGCGCGTCGACGACGGACTCCATCACGATCGCGGCCTCGTCGACCAGCCGCTGGTCGTACGGCCAGCGCGCCTCGGACCGGCCCAGCCGATCGGCCAGCTGCCAGTCCCAGCGCGCGGTGTGGTAGCAGAGGACGTCGCCGACGCCGGACCGGTTGAGGTTCGGCGGCGCCGACCCGATAACCTCGAAGTCGACGTAGACGGCCTCCGGGACCGCCCAGCCGAGGTAACGGACGCGGCCCGCATCGCGCAGCCCGGCGCGGTGGCCGAACGGCGCGTTGACCGTGGTCGCCGTCGGGACCTGGAAGAGCGGCAGGCGGCGCGTCCAGGCGAGGAACTTCGCGACGTCGAGCGCCTGGCCGCCGCCCAGGCCGACGATCGCCGCCGCGCGCGGCAGCCGCGTCTCGAGCTCGATCAGCTCCGCCAGCTCGAGCGTGTCGACGAGGTGCACCCCGGCGAGGTGCGGCCCGGCCAGCCGGTCCTCGAATCGCGGCCAGAGGTCGGCCATCGTGACGACGAGGTACGGCCGGTGGACGAACGCCGGCAGCTCGCCGACGAGCTCGTGCCCGAAGACCGTCCGGAAGCCCTGCGCGGCGAGCGCCGCGGCGTCGGTCGTGCCGTTGTCGCCGCGTTCGGGTCCGGTCACGGCTTCGTCTCGGCGGGCACGATCGTGAGGTCGTCGAACCCGAGTCGGATCCGGCCGGCGCCTTCGCCAACCGACAGACGCCGACTACCGCCGACATCCGCGCGCAGCTGCCGCCCGCCGACGTCGACCCGGACCTGCGCGGTGGGTCCCTCGAAGATCACCCGGTCGACGACGCCCTCCACGACGTTCGGCCAGCCGCCGTCCTCGCCGTCGTCGAGGAGACGGACGTCCTCGGGGCGGAGGTAGGCGATGACCGCGTCGCCGACCCCCAGCCCCTCCCGGGCGTGGGCGCGGAGCGTCAGGTCGCCGACCCGGACGGTCGCCCGGCCGTCCTCGCCGGTCCCGTCGAGGGTCTCGATCGTCCCCTCGAGGCCGTTGTTCGCGCCGATGAACTCGGCCACGAACCGGGTCTGCGGCTGGAGGTAGATGTCGGTCTGCGTCCCGATCTGCTCGACGCGGCCCGCGTTCATCACGACGATCCGGTCGGAGATCGCGAACGCCTCGGACTGGTCGTGGGTGACGTACACGGCGGTCTTGCCGGTCCGCCGCTGGAGATCGAGGATCGAGTACTTCAGCGTGTCGCGGAGGTTGCGGTCGAGCGCCGAGAGGGGCTCGTCGAACAGCAGGACCCGCGGGTCCGTGGCGAGGACCCGGGCGAGGGCGATCCGCTGCTGCTGGCCGCCCGAGAGCTGGGCCGGCAGCCGCCCGCCGTAGCCCGACAGGCCGACCATCGCCAGCATCTCCTCGACCCGGCTGCTGATCGCGTCCTTCTTCGCGCCCTTGACCGACAGCCCGAACGCCACGTTGTCGGCCACCGACAGGTGCGGGAACAGGGCCGGCGACTGGAATACGAAGCCGATGTTCCGCTTCCGCGGCGGCAGGAACGTCACGTCGTCGGCGTCGAAGTAGATCCGCCCGGCGGTCGGCTCGATCAGCCCGGCGATCATCCGGAGCGTGGTCGTCTTGCCGCAGCCCGACGGCCCGAGCAGCGTGACCATCTCGCCGTCGGCGACCTCGAGGTCGAGGGCGTCGACCGCGACGGTCGAGCCGTAGTGCTTGGTGATCGAGGCCAGCCGGACGGTCGCCATCAGAGGATGTACGTGCCCTTGAAATGACGCGTCCCGAAGACCCGGAAGAACAGCAGGACGGCCGCGAACGAGACGAGCTGCATCGTCACCGCGAGCGCCGCCGTCGCCGGCGACAGCCCGCCGGTCTTCTGCAGGTTGAAGATCCGCAGCGGCGCGGTCTCGATGTCGACCGGGTGGACGAACAGCGTGACCAGGTACTCGTTGAAGACGATGATGAAGCTCAGCAGCAGCCCCGCCGACACGCCCGGGCCGATGAGCGGGAAGACGATCTTGCGATAGGTCTGCCAGGCGGTCGCGCCGAGGCAGCGGGCGGCCTCCTCGAACTCGGGCGGCAGGTCCTTCAGGGCGACGACGATCGGCGTGAGCATCAGCGGGAACGTCCCGACCGCCATCGCGAGGACGAGTCCCCACATCGACACGGCGTGGTAGGTGAACGTGTACGTCAGCAGCAGCGCCAGCCCGATCACCGCGCCCGGCACGTACAGCGACAGCTGCAGGACCGAGAAGATGATCCGGCGCCCCGGGATCGGGAAGCGGACGAGCGCGTACGCCGCGGGCAGGCTGACCGCGAGGTCGATCGCGAGGGCGAGGCCGGTGATCTTGACGCTCCAGAGGAGGTTCTCCTTGAAGTCGCCGATCGCGCCGCGGTAGTTCTCGAGGCCGCCGCTCCCGCCGTACTCGGCGAAGGAGTGGAACAGGAGCGCCGCGAACGGCATGACGAACAGGAACAGGCAGAACCAGATGTAGGCGTGGCTGAGGATCGCCGTGAGGCGGCGGGTCGTCAGGCGCGGGGCGCGGACGGTTGGCGGGACCGCGGTGGGAGCAGGCGCGCCCTGGATCCGGGCGGTCATTCGGCGAGCGCCCCGCGCGAGTAGCGCAGCGAGAAGTACGTCACGACGAACGCGATCGCGAGGAGCACGACGCCCATCGCGGACGCGAGCCCGTAGTCGTTCTGGACGACGCCGCGGTCATAGATCGTCACCGCGAGCGAGCGCTGCTCGTTGAGGCCGCCGAGGAGCGCCGGCTCCGCGAACGCCCCGATGCTCCAGCCGAAGACCAACAGCGAGCCCGCGACGACACCCGACCGGGCGAGCGGCAGGACGACCCGGCGGAACGTCGCGAACGGCCCCGCGCCGAGGCAGGCGGCCGCCTCCTCCAGCGTCGGGTCCACGTTCGACAGCGCGGTCCCGATGCTCATGACCATGAAGGGGAACGTGAAGATCGACATCGCGAACACGACCGTCGGGAGGCTGAACAGGAGCGACGTGCCGGTGATGCCCAACGCGCTGAAGATCGGCGCGAGCAACCCGCCGGGCAACAGGATCGTGCTGATCCCGAACGTGACGTAGAGCGCCCCGAACATCGGGAACACCATCAGTGCCCGGACGACGTCGCGGTACCGCACGCGTCGGACGAGGATGTAGGCGAACGGGAAGCCCAGCACGAGGTCGACCACGGTGGCCAGGAACGCCAGCTGGACGGTGACGAAGAGGTTGGGCAGGTAGCGCTCGGCGATCAGGCGGTAGTTGTCGAGCGTCTGGACAGGCCCCGACTGCGACAGGTACGAGCTGCCTTCGGTGAAGCTCATCTGGATGATGAACAGCAGCGGGTAGTACAGGAAGCCCGCCGCCAGCAGCGCTGCCGGGATGAGCAGGGCGAGGCCGATCAGCCGAGTGTTGCGCTCGCGCCGCCGCAGCTCAGGGGCAACCCCCGACAGCGGCATCGACAGGCGTTCACTGACCACGATCGCCCTCGGTGCTCCGGATCGAACGGCTCGCCCGCCGGTGCCGGCGGGCGAGCCACATCTTGCGCTTCAGCGCGGCCTACTGGCCGAGCTGCTGAGAGTAGTAGTCGAGGAAGACCTTCGAGCTGGCGTTGTAGGCCGGCCAGTCGACCGTCTTGAAGCCCGACTTGATCTGGTCGAGCGTCGGGAAGTACGTGTTGTAGTCGGTCTTGAACCAGTCGGGCACCAGGCCGGTGTAGTCGGGACCCAGGAAGCCCTCGGAGAGCTCGCTCCACTGGCCGTGGTCGATCGGCCACGCGTTGGGAAACTGGACGTCCTTCGCGAGGCGCCAGTTCATGAAGATCTGGGCCAGGACGGGGTGCGGGGCGTTCTTCGGGATCCAGAGGTAGCCGTTGATCGGGTAGATCGCGGGCGGCACGAGCAGCGCCGCTTCCTTGTGGCCGCCGAGGTACTCGAGCCGGGCGAGGCTGTTCCAGAAGCCGACGGCGTCGACCGCGCCCGACTCGAACAGCTGCTGGGGGGTGGCCTGGTCGGTCGTGTACTTGACGACGTTCGGGCCGATGTTCTTGACGGCCCAGTCCACGACCTCCTTCATCTGGTTGGGGTCCTTGTAGTCCTTGCCCAGCTCGGACGCGAGGCCGAGCATGAGCCCGCCGGCGGTGATGTCGGTCGGCTTGGGCATCGTGAGCTTGCCCTTGAGGCGCGGGTCGGCGAGGTCCATGAGCTTCGTCAGGAACCCGGCCTTGTCCTTGTTGTAGACGATGGCCGGATAGGCCGTCGACTGGAAGGCGATCGACTGGGGCGCGTGCTTGAACGCGTCGAGGACCATGCTCTGGTTGGGGATGAGCGTGGACTTGAGGGCATCGTCGACGAGGCCCTGCTGTGACGCGTCGTACCAGTAGTTCTCTTCGACGGCGATGACGTCGAAGCTGGCCTTGTTGCCCGCCTTCTGGTCGGCGGCGAGCTTGGTCAGGTACTCGCTGGGCTGCTGCGACCCGACATAGTTGAGCTTGATGTCGGCGCCGTACGTGTCCTTCACGTACTTCTGGAACTGGTTGACGATCTCGGCGGTCGCCGAGTACGTCCAGTTGCCGACGTTGACGGTGCCTTCCGCGGCGACCGCGGCCTTGACCTCGGCGTCGGTCATCTGCTTGCCGATCGCCGAGCCGCCACCGGCGGCGGGCGACGCGGTACTGCTGCACGCGCTCGCGACGACGAGGACGGCCACGGCGAGCGCGCCGATCGTCCGCAATCTGCTTCGAGCCACTCGGTCCTCCATCAGACGAACCCTCCTCTCGGGGCGGCCGGCCCCTCCGCGGGCCACGCCCCGAACGTGGCGGTGATCCGGTCGCGGATGCCGTCGACAACGTCGGCGGTCACGGGCCGGGCATCGGCGATCGTGTACGGATAGTCCGCGTGTCGGACGTACCAGGCGAGCCGCTGCATCGCCGTGCCAGCGGCCTCCCAATCGACGCCCATCGCCTCGGGCCGGATATCCACCCCGGCGCGATGGAGCCAGCCGAGGACGACCTCGGGCTGGTTGTCCTGGAGAACGGCCCCCAGGTAGGTGCCGAGCCCCACGGCCTGTCCGTGGATGAAGCTGCGGCCGGTCTGGTTCTCGAGGCAGTAGAGAAAGGCGTGGTCGACACCGTCGAGGTGGCGGGCATTCCAGCCGGCGTCGTGGAACGCGGCCCCACCCCAGCGGTGCGCCGACATCAGCAGGTGGATCCCGGCGTCGCTGATGTCGTGGATCTCGTCGAGGCCGGCGACGACGGCAGCCAGCTGCTCGAGCGCCTCGGCGACGAGTCGCTCGTCGTACGGCCAGCGGCGATCCTCACGGCCCGCATCATGGGCGAGCTTCCAATCGACGTGGGCGGTGTGGTGGCAGAGGACGTCGCCGACCCCGCTCCGGTTGAGCGGCGGTGGCGCGCTCCGGATCACGTCGACGTCGACGTAGACGGCCTCGGGAATGGCCCACGCCAGGCCGACCTCGCGGCCCTGGTGGCGGAGCGCCGCGCGGTGGGCGAACGGGGCGTTCGTCGTCATCGACGTCGGGACCTGGAAGAGCGGCCGGCCGCGGCGCCAGGCGAAGAACTTGGCGACGTCGAGCGCCTGACCGCCGCCGAGGCCGATGACGGCCCCGAACTCCGGCAGCGCCGCGATCTGCTCGTCGAGCGCGCCGAGCTCGATCGTCGTGACCTCGTGCACGGCGGCGAGATGGCGGTCGAAGTGGTACTCGAAGCCGGGCCAGAGGTCGGCCATCGTGACGACCACGTAGGGCCGGTGGACGAAGTTGGGCAGCTCGGCGACGAGGTCGCGGCCGTAGACCGTTCGGAAGCCACGCTCGGTCGAGGACGGCAGGGCCACGGCGCTGGTCACGCCGAAGGAACCGGATCGCCCGGGGCCGCCGGGACGCGCAGGGGGACGTCGCTCACGGCTCCTCCGCCCGATCGCTCGGCCGGTCCGACGAGGACCGATTGGGCCGGTTTAACGATAAGCCTTGACGTTTTCGCTCCATCGGAACGATAGTCCGCGGTGTCAAGAGCCGGGAGGGACGGGTGGCGAAGCGGGATGGCGGCACGATCACGCTGCGCGACGTCGCGGAGCGGTCCGGCGTCTCGATCACGACGGTCTCGCGAATCCTGAACGGCCACGAGACGGGCGTCCCCGTCCGGCCCGAGACCCGCGAGCGGATCGTGTCGGCCGCCGCCGATCTGGGCTACAAGCCGAACCTCCTGGCCCGGGCGCTGCGTGGCAGCCGGAGCTCCCTGCTCGGCGTGATCATCCGGGACATCAGCGACCCGTTCCACACGCAGGTCCTCCGCGGCGTCAACGAGGTGGCCCGGGCGCGGGGCTACCGCCTGTTCCTGGGTCACGTCGACTGGAGCCCCGACGTCGCGGCCGTCTACGGCTCGATGTTCGAGCAGTCGCACGCCGACGGGATCCTGATCCTGGGCGACATCGCGGGCGGCGATGCCAGCCTCGACGACCTCGCGACGCACCACGCCCACGTCGTGGGCGTCAGCGACCGGGTGGGCCGGCGCCGCGTGCCCGGGGTCTACGTCGACAACGAGCAGGGCACGCTCCTGGCACTGGAGCATCTCTGGCAGCTGGGCCACCGCTCGATCGTGTGCGTCGTCGACGAGCGCATGGCCGACGGCCCGTTCCGGTCCGCCGTGTACGAGCGGTTCATGCGGGAGCACGGGCTGGCCGACCGGATGCGGACGTACCACACGACCCAGCCCGATCCAGAGCCGGGCTATCGGCTGGGTCGCGAGCTGTTCGCCCACCTCGATCGGCCGGGCCACCCGACGGCGGTGTTTGCCGCGTCGGACACGATCGCGATCGGCCTCCTGCAGGCGGCGTTCCAGTCGCGGGTCGTCGTGCCCGACCAGCTCTCGATCGTTGGCTTCGACGACATCGACATCGCCTCGTTCACGATCCCGCCGCTGACGACGATCAGCCAGGCCGGAGTCGAGATGGGTCGGACGTCGGCGAACCTCCTCCTCGACATGATCGAGGACAAGGTCGGCGCGGACGGCGTCGCCGACATCGTCGTCGCGCCCTCGCTCGTCGTCCGCCAGTCGACCGCCCCGGTCACCGCCTGAAGGGCGCGGGGTAGAGCCGACTCGCGCAGGGGCACGCCCCTGGGGCACCGGTTGGGTCATCCGATAGTCTGGCTTGACCGAGGGGAATCGCCGCCGGACACTCGGCCGGCGCCTGTCCCGCATGGAGTCCCACATGAATCGCAAGGGTCTCGTCATCGCGTCCCGGACCGTCCTGATCATGCTGCTCGTCGCCGCGCTCGCCGTGCTCGGGCTGGGCCTCGCAGCGGTGCTCCTCGGCGGCGGCCCCGAGACCGAGGGCTGGCTGCGGACGATCTTCGGCAAGGTCTTCGCCGTGATCGCGGCCGCGATGGCGGCGATCCTCGGGATCCCGGCGGCGATCGGCCTGTGGGCGATGGCCGGCGCGACCGCGGAGGACGCGGTCCCGGCCCTCCCGGCTCGGGCTCGCCAGGTGCTGATCGCGGTCGGCATCGTGACGGTGGCGGTGACGGCGGTCGTGCTGCTGCTGACCGGCAGCGCGGCGCGGATCCTCAACCTCGGGCTGCTTGGACTCGTTGCGCTTGCGTCGCTGGGGCTCGCCGGCGGCTCGGTCTTCTCGCCTCACCGCGGCCGGGCGATCCTGTCGGGCGTCGCGCTCGTGCTCGTCTCGCTGGGGACGGCCTGGGTCCTCAACACGGCGTTCATCGGAGCGCCGGGCCAGGGCTAGCTCAGAGCTTCAGCAGGACCCGCGCGATCGAGAAGTAGATCACGAGGCCCGTCCCGTCGACGAGCGTCGTGATCAGCGGCGCCGAGACGACCGCCGGGTCGATTCGCAGCCTGCGGAGGGCCAGCGGCAGCGCCGCCGCGACGGTCGCCGACCAGAGGCAGATCGCGAGGATCGTGATCGACACGACCAACCCGACGTCGACGCCGACGCCGAGGATCGCACGCCCGGCCGAACGCCACGACCGCCATCACGGCACCCAGCAGCAGCCCGACGCGGACCTCCTTGAAGACGATCCAGCCGACGTCCCGCAGCGTGACCTCGCCCAGCGCCATCGCCCGGACGATCAGCGTCACGGTCTGGCTGCCGACGTTGCCGCCGGTCCCGATCAGGAGCGGGATGAAAAAGCTGAGCGAGACGACCGCCGCGAGCTCGTCCTGGAAGTCGCGCAGAACGGTTCCCGTATAGGCCTCCGCGACGAACAGGAGCAGGAGCCAGCCAATCCGCTTGCGGAACAGGAGCGGCACGCTCGCGACGCGGTACGGCACGATGATCGGCTGGCTGCCGCCGAGCCGCTCGATGTCCTCGGTCGCCTCGGCCTCGATGACGTCGGCGACGTCGTCCTCGGTGATGATCCCGAGCAGGTGATCCTCGTCGTCGACGACCGGGATCGCGAGGAGATTCCGGTCGGTCAGGAGGCGGGCGGCGGTCTCCTGGTCGGCGGTCGCCTGGACGCGGACGGTCGTCGGCGCCATCAGCTCGACGACCGGCGTGTCGGCGGCGCTCAGCATCAGCCGATAGAGCGAGAGCACGCCGAGGAGGTGCCGCTCGGCGTCGACGACGTAGACGTAGCTGACGGTCTCGGCCTGGTCGACGAGCGACCGGATGGCCGCGATCGCCTCCGACGCCCGGGCCTCCCGCGAGACGGCGACGTACTCGGGCGTCATCAGGCCGCCGGCCGTGTCCGGATCGTAGTTCGCCAGCGCCCGGATCTGGGTCGCGTCCTCGGCCCGCATCCGGACGAGGATCTCGTCGACGTCCGCGTCGGGCAGGTTCTCGACGACGTCGGCCGCGTCGTCGGGGTCCATCCCGCCCAGGACGACTGCGGCCTCGTTCGCGCTGAGCGTCCGGAGGATCGAGGCCGCGATCGACGGGTCGAGCTCCTCGAAGATCTCCGGGATCTCCTCGTCCGGCAGCCACTGGAGGAGGACCGCAACCTCGTTCGGGTCGAGCTGCGGGATCAGGTCGGCCCAGTCGGCCGGGCCGACGCGTTCGGCGAGGCCGCGGACGCCTTCCTGCTCCCGCTCGCGGATCAGTTGCTGCAGCTCGTCGCGCAGCGCATCGCTTGCCGCGTTCACCATCGGTGGGTCCTCCGGGCCGGCGATGCCCGGTCAGGCTCGCCGCGTGGAGACGTTCGTGGGACGGTTGTGGGGCCCTTGGGCGTGGCCATGCGCAGGGCCGCCGGACCGACGGCCGCCGGATCGTAGGCACGCCTCGAGGAGGCCGTCAAACGGACGAGTCGGGCGCCGACCTACACTGCGAACGATGCGCCGCCTGATCGCACCGTCCTGGCATCCGTCGGCGGTCCTGCTGACCGTGCAGCTGCTGGGGGTCCTCCTCTACCCGTTCATGGATGGCCCTGCCGGCCGCGCGGCCCTGTCGCTGTTCGGGCTCGTCGTCCTGGTCTTCGCCGTCCGGGCGGTCCAGGCAACGCCGGCGCTGACCGCGGTCTCGCTCGTCCTCGGCCTGCCGATCCTCGTGCTGACGCTGATCGAGGTCGTCCAGGAGCTGCCGCCGCCGCTCTTGCTGCTCCACGCGTCGCTGCTCGCGGCGTTCTACCTCTACACCTGCTACGCCCTGATCCGGTACATGTTCCGCGACTGGGTCGTGACCCCGGACGAGCTGTTCGCGACCGGCGCGACGTTCACGGTCCTCGCCTGGGCGTTCGCCTACGTCTACCAGGCGGTCCAGGTGATCTGGCCGGCGTCGTTCGTCGCGGGCGCTTCGGGGTCAGCGCCGTTCGGCTGGTTCGAGCTGCTGTTCCTGTCGTTCACGAACCTGACGAGCGTCGGCCTGTCCGACATCCTGCCGGTCCTCCCGAACGCCCGATCGGTCGTGATGATCGAGCAGGTCGTCGGCCTCATGTACGTCGCGCTGGTCATCTCCCGGGTCGTCGCGCTTCAGGCGTCGCGGGCCCGCGCGGAGGTGGCCCGGATGAGCCGCGAGGCCGAGTAGCCGCGCGTTTCTGCCCGTTCGTCCGTTGCGCGGCCCGGCCCGCGTCGGGATCACGAGTTCGCGAGGGTGGTCAGGCGGGAGATAGCACCCGGTAGTCGCCGTGGTAGCGGACGCCCAGCAGGTTGTTGAACAGGTTGAGCATCGTGATGTAGCCGATCAGGAACGACAGCTCGACGAGCTCCGGATCGGTGAACTGCTCCTTCAGCTCCCTCGCCAGCGGCTCGGGCACACGGTTCGAGTCGGCCTGGGCAGCCCGCGTGTACTCGACCGCGAGGCGCTCGCGCGGAGCGAGCGGCGACGGGTCCGCGATCGTCGCCAGCGGCTCGTCGAGGATCCCGCCGATGTCGACGATGTCGCAGTGGGCGTTCTCGCAGAACTGGCAGTCGTTGCCGTGGGAGGCCGTGAGGATCACCAGCTCCTTGACGCGGCGCTCCAGCAGCCCGCCCGGGTAGACCGCGTCGCCGAACCCGGCGAACGCCCGGAGGATCTCCGGCCGGAGGCACATCGCCTGGATCATCTCGACCGGCGGCCGGCCGCGCTCCCAGAGACCGCGGCTCTCGTCGAACGACGGATCGTCCTTCACGGCCTCGAACGCGGTCCGGATCTGGTCCGGGGTGACGGTGACGCGCATGCAAAGCCTCCTGCGGGGACCCGCAGCGTAGCGGGTGGGCTCGCTGGTCGGCGCTTGGACATGCCGGCACCCGCGCGGGGAGGGGCCCGGGCCGACTACAGTGCGTCCAGCCGAGCGGGCACCACGTGACCGGAGGTCGACATGGCCGAGGCGGCCGCAGACCACGCCATCCGAAGAGACCGGGGAGCTGAGCGGGAGCGCCTCGCGCCTCGCGATCCTCCTCGCGATGGCGATGTTCGTGCTCGTCGTCGACACGTCGCTGATGAACGTCTCGATCTCGGCGGTGGTCCGCGACCTGGGCACGACGGTCAGCGGAGTCCAGTCGGCGATCGCGCTCGAGGCGCTCGTGTCGGCCGCGTTCATCCTCATCGGCAGCAAGGTCGCCGACCTGATCGGTCGCAAGCTCGCGTACGTCATCGGGCTGCTCGCCTACGCCGTCGGCGCGATCTCGATGACGCTGGCCCAGACCCTGGTCCCCGTCATCATCTTCTGGGCGATCATCGGCGGCATCGGCGCCTCGCTCCTGCTGCCGTCGATGCAGTCGCTGATCCACGGCAACTTCGAGGGCAAGGCCCAGGCCCGCGTCTATGCGCTCGTCGGCGCGTCGGCGGCGATCGCCGCGGCGGTCGGCCCGCTGATCGGCGGCTTCATCACGACGTTCCTGTCGTGGCGCCTGGCGTTCCTCGGCGAGGCGGTCATCATCGCGGTCGTCCTGTCCGGGCTCGGCCTCGTGAAGGACGTCGCATACACCGGGCCGCGCACGATCGACCTCGTCGGCGGCGTGCTGTCGGTCATCGGGATGGGCGGCATCGTCATCGGCATCCTGCTCTGGCAGGAGGGCGCCGAGCGAGTCCTCATCTTCATCGTCGTCGGCGCCGCCGCCCTTGCGCTCTTTGCCTGGTGGCTCGTTCGCCGCAAGCGCGCCGGCAAGCCGTCGCTCATCGATCCCGACCTGTTCCGCTCCGCGCTCTTCCGGCTGGGAATCTCCGGCCAGACGCTCCAGCAGATCTCGCTGGGCGGCCTGATGATCGTGCTGCCGATCTACCTCCAGATGGTCTTCGAGTACAACGCGCTGCAGGCCGGCCTCTCGATCGCGCCGCTGTCGCTGAGCATGTTCTTCATCGCGCTTGCTCGCGGGCCGGCGCGCCGGCCGGCGGCGGCCGGCGACCGTCATCCGGGCCGGGTTCGGGCTGCTCCTCATCGGCGTCCTCTCGATCATCCCGATCGTGCCCCGGGCCGACGCGGGCTGGCAGATCGCCCTGTCGCTGATCGTCGCTGGCGGCGGCCTGGGCCTGCTCGTGTCGCAGCTCAACAACTACACGCTCTCGCCGATCGACGAGGAGCACGTGAGCGAGGCGGCCGGCGTGAACTCCGCGGGCGGCTCGTTCGGGCTGTCGTTCGGCCTCGCGTTCGCCGGCGCGATCATGCTCGCGACGCTCTCGCTGAGCTTCACGAACATGGCCAACGCGTCGACCGTGCTCGACCCCGACCGAGAAGGAACAGGTCGCGACGGTCCTCGAGGACGACGCCCAGATCCTGAGCAACACACAGCTCGTCGAGCTCCTCGCCGGCCAGCCGGCCGACGTCCAGGCCGAGATCATCCGGATCAACACCGAAGCGCGGCACCTTGCGCTCCAGGTCGCGCTGCTCGTTCCGCTGATCGCGGCGGCGCTCGGCTTCGTGGTCTCGCTTGGGATGGGCCGCCAGCCCGATCCGGTGGCGTCCAGCGCCGCGGAGATGGTCCTCGGCGGCTGATCAGCGATTGACGCAGTCCGTCACGCGTAGGCGTCGCGGCGGACCCAGATCCAGAGGGCGATCGCGAAACGCGCGACGAGCGACAGGCCGTACGTCGCGCACCAGACGCAGACCGCGCCGATCACGACGACCTCGAGGTAGGTGAAGTAGACCTCGAAGACGACGCCGACCAGCGAGAGGCCGTAGTGGGCGCCGAGGAGCGCCAGCCGGCCCGACCGGATCCAGGCGATCGCGAGCGTCAGCAACGACAGCGAAAGCATCACGCCGAACACCGCCACCGGGACCCCGGCGATCCGCGAATAGGGCGAGAGGGCGACGGTCTCGCAGCCGTGGAGCGGACCGCAGTAGGGCAGGTCGCCCCGCAATTCGACACTGCTCAGGTAGATCGCCACGACGAGCCCCACGAGGTCGAGGGCGACGAGCAGCAGCCCCGGCCGCAGGCGCGGGTTGGGCCGGGCCGCAACCGCGTCAGCGTGGCGCGGCATCGGCGATCGAGGCGGCGAGCTCCGCGTACGAGGCGCCGACGAGACGCCGGCCGCCGACGACGAGCGTCGGCGTCGAGTCGACGCCGAGACGGCGCGCGTCCGCGATCGACGCGTCCACCGCCATGCCGGCACCGGACGAGCCCATGTCGGTTGCGAACTTCGCGGTATCCATGCCGAGCGAGCCGGCCACAGCGGTCAGGCGGGCCGCGGTGATCGTTCCGCCGTTCTCTGGGCCCTGGCTCGCGTACAGCGAGGCCCACAGGTCCCAGAACCGGTTCTGGCGCGCGGCCGCCTGGCCCGCGCGCGCCGCGGCCATCGATTCGGGCCCGATGAACGCGAAGTCGTGGAACACCAGCCGCGCGCGACCGTCCGCGAGCTCGTTCGCCGCGAGCGACGGAAAGACCGTCTCGCCCCAGCGACGGCAGGCCGGGCACTGGAAATCCTCGTACAGGTCGATCGTGACCGACGCATCGGCCCGCCCCAAGGTGTAGCCGCTCGCGGGCAGGCCGGAGAAGCGGCCGGCGACAGGGGCGACCTGCGAGGCCGGTCCCTCGACCGGACGAGCGCCGCCACCCACGACGGCGACGGCGATCAGCAGGGCGCCCCCGATGACGGCGATCGCGGAGATCAGCGGGAGAGGCGGGATGCGGCCACGGGGCGCTCGCGCCGGCTCCGCCCGACGGTGCCGGGGCAGCACGGGATCGGGCCGGCGGCGATTCCGCGCGCGGCGCTGGTTGGCGGTGGTCATTGCCCGGCCAGCGTGCCCAATGCCGTCCCGCCCCGCCCTGTGCCGAAGGCCCCATTTCGACGGGTCACTCAGCTCTGTCAGTGCCGCAAGTCCCCCGCTGGGTGGCCCGCCGGCTCAACTGCGGGCCGTCCGGCCCTGTCGACGCGGGCGATCGCGGGCGGATGCTCATTGCGATCGCCAAACCCCGCGGTGCGCCGTCTGGCGGCGTCACGGGAAACGCTGAATGGGCAAGGAGTCGCGCAATGATTGCCATCGACACGATGCGGGCCAACGTGTTCCACGCGCCCAACGAGTTCCAGGTGGAGGAGGTCGAGCGGCCGCGACCTGGTCCCGGCGAAGCTGTCATCCGGGTCACCCTGACAACCATCTGCGGAACCGACGTCCATATCGTCAAGGGCGAGTACCCGGTCGAGCCAGGTCTGACGCTCGGTCATGAGCCCGTCGGCGTCATCGAGGAGCTGGGCCCGGGCGTCGTCGGCTACGAGGTCGGCCAGCGAGTGCTCGTCGGCGCGATCACCCCATGCGGCCAGTGCAACGCCTGCCTGTCCGGCCATCTCTCGCAGTGCGGCCACGGCGCCGGCTACGAGGCGATCGGCGGCTGGCGATTCGGCAACACGATCAACGGCGCGCAGGCCGAGTACCTGCTCGTGCCGTCGGCCCAGGCGAACCTCGCAAGGATCCCTGACGACGTCACGGATGAGCAGGTCGTGCTCCTCTCCGACATCGCGTCGACCGGGTTCGCCGGGGCGGAGTCGGGCGGCGTCCGCATCGGCGACACCGTTGTTGTCTTCGCCCAGGGCCCCATCGGGCTGTGCGCGACTGCCGGCGCGAAGCTGATGGGCGCGTCCCAGGTGATCGGCGTCGACGCTGACCCGGTGCGGCTGGCCATGTCCCAGCGGATTGGCGCCGACGTGGCGCTCGACTTCACGAAGGTCGACGTGTTCGAGGAGGTCATGCGCCTCACGGGCGGCCGCGGCGCCGACGTGACGATCGAGGCCCTCGGCACGCAGCAGACGTTCGAGACCGCGCTCCGCTGCCTCCGGCCCGGGGGGACGCTCTCGAGCCTCGGCGTCTACTCCGGCAAGCTCGAAGTCCCGTACGCGGCGTTCGCCGCGGGCCTCGGCGACCACCGGATCGTCACGACGCTCTGCCCGGGCGGCAAGGAGCGGATGGGCCGGCTGATCGCGATGGTCCGGTCCGGCCGGTTCGATCCGACCCCACTCCTGACCCACCGCTTCCCGCTCGCGGAGATCGGCGAGGCGTATCGGGTGTTCAGCAACCGCCTGGACGGCGTCCTGAAGGTCGCGATCGTCCCGTAAGCATCGGGCGCAACCAAAAAGGCGAGCCGGCCCTCGCGGGCCGGCTCGCCGATTCATGTCAGCCCGGGACGACGACGACCTCGCAGGTCGCCCGCCGTGCGACCTCCGAGGAGACGCTCCCCAGGATGAGCCGCCGGAGATTTGTCCTGGCCCGCGAACCGAGCACGATCATGTCCGCGCCTTCCGATTGCGACGCGTCGAGGATCGACTCCGCCGGGTCGCCCTCCCAGATCAGCCAGGTCGCGGCGACTCCCGAGCGATGCGCCCGGCGGACGATCGCCTGCGCACCGGCCGTGAGGCGGTCGCGCTCCTGGTCGACGCGCCGCATCCGGCCGCCGACGATCCCGACGTTGTGGGGCTCGACGACGCTCAGAACGATGAGGTCGGCGCCCGCCGCGCCGGCCCGAGCGATCGCTTCGGTCGCGGCGCGATCCGAAGACCCCGTCTGGTCGACGGCGAGAAGGATCCGTGCAACCGCGTGATCGACCATGGCTACCATCGCCAAAGGTTGCGCGAGTCGTGCGCTCAAACCTAAAGCCATGCGGCCCGTTGGAGCGGTGCCGACCGGCCCGCTGCCGGCGCTTTCCGACGTCCGAGGCGCTCGCGTCGATCTGCTACCTTCCTGATCATGAGTGGGGCCATCAGCGCATCGCGACGAGCCGACGCCAGCACGACGTCCGGAGTCGTCGAGGCGTTCGATGCCGCGACCCGGGCCATCGCCGGCCTCCAGTTGGTCGACGACGTCCTCCAGATCATCGTCGACGAGGTTCGGCCGCTCGTCGGGGCGCGCTATGCGGCCTTGGGCATCGTCGGCCCGGACGGCAACATCGAGCGCTTCATCACGTCCGGGATCGACGCGGAGGCGCGGGCCCGGATTGGTGCGCTGCCGCGCGGGCGCGGCTTCCTGGGCCTGATCATGCGCGAGAACCGCTCATTCCGGATCCGGGACATCGCGACCGACCCGCGGCGCCACGGCTTCCCGCCGAATCACCCCGAGATGCACAACTTCCTTGGCGTCCCGGTCACCGTCCATGGCGAGTCAGTCGGCAACCTCTACCTGACCGACAAGCTGGGAGCCGGCGAGTTCTCCGAGGACGACCAGCGGCTCGTCGAGACCTTCGCCCTCCACGCGGGCATTGCGATCGAGAACGCGCGCCTCCACCAGCAGGCCGAGCTGCTGGCCGTCGTCGACGAGCGCGAGCGCATCGGCAAGGATCTCCACGACAGCATCATCCAGAGCCTGTACGCGGTCGGGTTGTCGCTCGAGGACGTCCCGGAGCTCGTCCGCGACGATCCCGCCGAGGTCGAGAGGCGCGTCGAGCGGGCGATCGACAACCTCCACCTGACGATCCAGGACATCCGGAATTTCATCTTCGGGCTGCGGCCCGAGCTGCTGAGCGGGGTTGGGCTGCTGCAGGGCCTCGCGGCGATCCTCGAGGAGTTCCGGCACAACTCGATGATCGACATCGAACTCGACGCGACCGAGGCGGCCGGCGGAGCCGCCATTGGACGACCGACGGAGCTCGATCCCGAGGCGACCACCAACCTATTGGGCCTGGTCAACGAGGCGCTGAGCAACGTCGCCCGGCATTCCGGTGCCACGCGCGCGGTCGTCGCGGTCGACACCACGACGGACGGCGGGCTGAGCCTCCGCGTCACCGACAACGGGCACGGATTCGATCCATCGGCCACGCAATCGGGATTCGGCCACCATGGACTTGCGAATATACGGTCCCGCGCGGCGACGATCGGTGCGACGATGGGGATCGAGAGCGATGCCCGCGGAACCACGATCGAGATCCGGCTCCCGGGCGATGGCTCGGGACCCACGGGAGCACCGTCACGATGACCGAAAACCCTGAGACCACGACCACGACCGGGCCCCTGACGCTGCTGGTCGTCGACGACCACGAGGTCGTCCGCGAGGGCCTGGCGTCGCTGCTCGACCGGCGCCCCGGCTTCCAGGTCGTCGCCCAGGCCGGCACGGTCGCCGAGGCGATCGCCGCTGCCCGGCGGTTCCAGCCCGATCTCGTCGTCATGGATGTCCGGCTGCCGGATGGCTCGGGCATCGAGGCCTGCCGCGAGATCCGGTCGGAGTATCCCAACACGCGGATCGTGATGCTCACGAGCTACCCCGACGAAGAGGCGGTGATCGCGGCGATCGTGGCCGGAGCGAGCGGCTACCTCCTCAAGCAGGTCAGGGCCCGCGACCTCGTGGCCGCGCTGGAGGCAGTGGGTCGCGGCGAATCCCTGCTCGATCCGGCAGTCACCGGCAAGGTCCTCGAGCGGATGCGCCGGATCGCCACGTCGGACGAGCCCGACGAGCTGAGCGCGCTGACCCAGCAAGAGCGCAAGATCCTGGCACTCGTCGCCGAGGGCAAGACGAACAAGGAGATCGCGGCCGACGTCTTCCTCTCGGACAAGACCGTCAAGAACTACGTCAGCTCGATCCTCGCGAAGCTCAACCTCGAACGGCGAGCGCAGGCCGCGGCGTACGTGGCGCGCCTGAAGTCACACCCCAGCGACTGACCCCGCCGCAGGTCCAGACCCGACGGCCCCATCGGGTCACGGGCGGGCCCCTCGGGAACCCGCCCTCGTCCTCAGTCACGGTGCCGTTGACCTAGCGGCTGACCTCGACTTTCACGTGCCTGGGTTTGACCTCATCGCTCTTCGGCAGGGTGAGGGTCAGCAGGCCGTCCGTGAACGATGCCGAAGCGGTCTCAGCCTGGATGGGTGTCGGGACGACGAAGCTCCTGGCGAACGAACCACGACTCAGCTCCTGGTGAACAAAGCCGGCTTCGGCCAGTTGCTCGTGCTTCTCGAACGAGCCCCGGATCGTGACCACGTCGTCAACGATGGAGACGTCGACGTCATCCGGTTTGACGCCCGGCAGGGCGATCCTGGCGATCACGGCCTCCTGGGTCGTGAACAGGTCGAGCGCCGGCGTCGCTTCGTGCTCCCCGTCCCCCGGCCAGATCGGCCGAAAGTAGCGGTCGTCGAACAGCCGCTCCATGGCCTCCCGAAGCGTCACGACCTCGGTCAAGGGTGATGGACGTCGGATCAACGTCATCATCGATCCTCCTGCGTTCCAGGTGGCCGGTCCCGCGAGGCTCGCGGCGGCCGGCCACGACCTCACAAGCATCGCGTGCCGCGCGGGGTCGCTGCCAGTGCCTGCGGTCCCCCACCGACGCCCCGTCCAGACCGATTGCCGACAGCCCCGCCCCTGCCGCATTTCGTGCCAGAAGGCCCCCGCGGTCGCGGCCAACGGCGCTGCCGGCTGGCCCGGCGGAAGCGTACGGTCGACAGGAAGGAGGCATGCTCCGATGCGAGTCCTGGTCGCTACAGATGGATCACCGTCGGCTGGCCATGCCGTCGACCTGGTTGCAGGTATCCCATGGCCCTCCGGGACGGAGGTGCACGTCGTCGAGTCGATCGACACAAGCCCCGCGCTGTTCGAGGGCCCATGGCCCGTCATCGCCGTGGACCAGGCCGAGACGTTCGAGACACAGCTTGTCCAGATCGCCGGGGACGTCCTCGATCACGCCCGGACGCGGCTGGAACGGCCCGGGCTCGACGTCTCCACCGACATCCTTCGCGGCCGCCCGGCGACCGCGATCATCGACGCGGCGGCGGCGATGCGGGCGGATCTGATCGTCGTCGGCAGTCGCGGCCATGGAACGATCGAATCGATGCTCTTGGGCTCGGTCTCGGCCGAGGTCGTCGACCACGCCGGAGTGCCGGTCCTCGTCGCACGCGGCAGCACCGTGCGACGCGTCCTGCTGGCGTGGGACGGCTCATCGTGCGCGAGAGTCGCTGCCGATCTGCTCCGGGCTTGGCCAATCTTCACTGAATCGACCGTTCGGGTCCTGAGCGTCGTCGACTTCGAGGTTCCGTGGTGGACGGGCTTTCCCGTGCCCGGCTCGTCCCAGACCGCTTCGCTCTATTTCGAGGCCGCGGTCAAGTCGAGCCGCGATCACGAGGAGGCAGCGCGGACGGTGGTCGACGACCTTCGAGCGGCCGGCCTCGATGCAGCCGGCGAGCATCGCGACGGCGATGCCGCGACCGAGATCATCGTGGCCGCTCGCACCTTCGATGCCGGCCTGATCGTTCTCGGCACGCATGGCCGGACGGGGCTGGCGCGGCTACTGCTCGGCAGCGTTGCCCGGAACGTCCTCCATCACGCTCCGTGCTCGGTTCTCATGGTCCGGGAGCCCGCCAGCCCAACCGTGAGCTGGGGCTCGCGGCCGGCGACGCCCTGCCGAGGGATGGTCGCGGCGCACCGCCGCGCCAACCCTGGTGGGTCACACCGCGACGAGGGTCAGGCGCTTGCCTGACCCCGTCTACCTGGTGCGTTGCTCAGCGAGCGACGACCACGGTCGTCTCGGCGTGCGTCACGACGTGCTCGGAGACGCTGCCCTGGAACAGGCGACCCAGGGCTCCCTGGCCGCGAGTTCCCACGACGATCGTGTCGAACTTGCCGTTCGCGGCGATCCGCTCGATCGCCTCGGCCGGCTCGCCGACTGGCTCGATCAGCTGGGCCTCGATGCCTGACTCACGAAGGAGCTCGCGCGCCTCGATCAGTTCCTTGGCGTGCGTCTCGCGGTCATCCCAGGGATCGATCGGTGACCGACCGGGGTGATATGGAACGACGCTGACGACCGCCAGCGTTGCGTTGAACGCCTTGCACAGGCTTGTCGCTGTCTCCAGCGCACGCTTCGACTCCGACGTGCCGTCATAGGCGAGAAGGATCTTGTCCATCACCGGACTCCTCTTCTTGGTAGCGGTCTTGCACCCGCAGCCTGCGCGCCGGATCCGCGAGTGCCACGTGCCGGGCTTCCCGATCACCCGGGCCGATCGGCTCGGAGCGACGGCGCGGCGTCGGCGACGCTCAAAGCGGGCTGAACGGGAAGTACGCGTCCTTGGTCGGCGGCTGGAGCTTGCTGTCGTCGAGCGACCATTGAACGTCCGACTCCACGTGGAGGATGCCCGGCACCATGGCGACGGTTCGCTCGACCATGTCGGCGGTCGAACGGCGCTCGACGCGTCCGCCGATCGATGCGACGCCGTCCTTCACGGTTACGTCGAACTGGGCCGGATCGAGCCAGAGGATATGGAGCAGGACGTCGTCACGGATCGTGGCTTCGAGCTCTCGATCCGAGCGGATGAAGGCTCTCAGAAGGTCCCCTCGGGAGATGATTCCGACGAGGACCCCGTCCGCGACAACCGGCAGGCGGTTCACCCCGCGGGCCATCATCACGCGCGCCGCCTCGCTCACTGGCTTGCGAGCCTCGATCGTCTCCGCCGGGCAGGTCATCGCCTCGCCGGCGCTGGTTGCGACGATCCTGGCTTGCTGAGCGCGGGACTCGGCCGAGTCACCGAAGAGCCTCGCGAGCGGACGATGGTGAATTGCCGCTTCGCCCTGCTCCTTGGGCAGGAAGTCGGCCTCGCTGACGACGCCCAGGACGGCGCCGTCGACGTCAACGACCGGGACGCCGCTGATCCGATTGTCGATCAGCAGCCGCGCGACGTCCTTTAGCGGGGTCTCGCGATGTACAGAGACGACCCGCTTGGTCATCATCTCCTGGACCGTCGTCATGGCACTCACCTGACATCATCCTGGCCGCGGCGCCTCGGCGATACTGCCGGCCTACGTGCGACGTGGCGACTCGGCCCGCGGTCGAGCGGCATCGGCGCTGAGCCCAACACTGGACGGTCGGCCACGACGCGGACAGGGCTGTCAGTCACGCCATTGGCGTCGGGATGGCCCCTCGACGCCAGGTCTCCGGAACGGAAACGAGCACTGCGGAACGGCTTCGTGCGGCCGGCCTCAACCCCTGTTGAGGAGGTCACAGCATGACGATCGCTGACACCGACCCGGCGAGTCAGTCGACCGGAGCCGACTTCGCGGTCGGATCGGAACAGAGATACTGACCGATCGCGTTGGCCCAATCGGCAATGTCGTCCCACGGCCGGAAGTCGCCGTACGGGGCCCGCATGACGGCGACCGCGAGCTGGTTGGGGAATGAGAGCCGGCTCTTGACCAGCCGGCCCGCGAAGATGCGATGGTCGATGGGTCGGATCTGGTCGTCGATCGACGCGAGCTCGGCCGGGTCCTCGTCGGGTTTGAGCGGCTCGCCGAGCGGACCGCTCGAGAACACGAACACGGGTCGTTCGCGGAGCTGCGACTCGTGGCGCCGGACGAAGGCGGCCGCCGGCTCCAGCCAGTGCCCGGCATAGACGGCCGAGCCGATGATGACCGCGTCGTAGTTGTCGAGCCGTTCGACCTCCTCGGGCTCGGCGACGACCACGTTCAACTCCCTGGCCTCGAGGAGACGTGCGATGACCCTGCCGATCTCGGCGGTAGATCCGTTCCGCGAGGCCGCGGTGACCAGAACGTCCATGGCTCGATCCTCCGTGCGCCGTATCGACCTGGCGGCAAGGCCGCCGAACGCACGCTCGCCGAGTGCAAGCCCGCGCGACGAGGCAGCCCAATACGGGCCGGCCGCGTGGCATGAGCATCGGCCCCGGAACGACGCCCGGCCAGCGCCGTTGGTCGCGTCGCCAAGGGCCGTCCAGCCCGTCGCCCCGGGGCGACCCCCTAGAGGACGTGCAGGTGGGCGGCCTCCCGGTTCAGATCTTCCCGGAAGTCGGGGTGGGCGATCGCGATCAGCGCCTTGGCCCGCTCCCGGAGGCTCAGCCCGAAGAGCTCCGCGACGCCCCATTCGGTGACGACCGTCCGGACGTGGGCCCTCGTGGTCACGACGCCGGCGCCCTCGCGGAGACTGGCCACGATCCGCGACGCCGTCCCGCGGGCTGCGGTCGAGGGCAGGGCGATGACCGACCGTCCCTCCGGGGCGAGGGCCGCGCCGCGCATGAAATCCATCTGGCCGCCGACGCCGGAGAAGAGCGTGTGGCCGATCGAGTCGGCGACGACCTGGCCGGTCAGGTCGACCTCGATCGCGGAGTTGATCGCGACCATCCGGCTGAACGAGCGGATGACGTGGGTGTCGTTCGTGAAGTCGACTGCCCGCATCTCGACCATCGGGTTGTCGTGGACGAACGCGTAGAGCCGGGGCGAGCCCATCAGGAAGGTCGTGACGATCTTGCCCCGGTTGCGCTCCTTGGCCGCGCCGGTGACGACGCCGGCCTCGACGAGGTCCATCACGGCGTCGGTGAACATCTCGGTGTGGATGCCCAGGTCGTGCTTGTCGGTCAGGGCCAGCGCGGTCGCTGTCGGGATCGCCCCGATTCCGAGCTGCAGCGTCGCGCGGTCCGGCACGAGCTCCGCGACGTGCTCGCCGATCCGGCACTCCACGTCGCCGATGGCCGGGCTGGCATGGACGTAGGGCGGGACGTCGACCTCGACCGCGAGATCGATGTCGTTCACATGGATGAAGCTCTCGCCGAGCGTCCGCGGCAGGCCGCGATTCAGCTGGACGACGACGGTCTTCGCCGCCCGGATCGCGGCGTGCATCGCCTCGACGCTCGTGCCCAGCGAGCAGAACCCGTGATCGTCGGGCGGTGTCGCGTTGACGAAGACGACGTCGAGCGGCAGCGCGCCGCTCTGGAAGAGGCGCGGCACGTCCGACAGGAAGACCGGCACGTAGTCCGCCCGACCCTCGTTCACCGCGGCGCGGGCGTTTGGACCGATGAACAGGGCCCGGTGGCGGAAGTGGCCCGCCATCTCCGGCGCGAGGTGCGGCCCGGGGCCCTCACAGTGAAGGTGGACGACCGTGACGTCGCGGAGCTCGGGCGCGCGCGCGACCATGCTGTCGAGAAGGACGGACGGGGTCGCGGCCGCGCAGTGCAAGTACACGCGATCGCCCGATCGGACGACGGCCGCGGCCTCGTCCGGAGAGACCAGGCGCATGTCGCAAGCCTACGCTGTCGGACCCGGCCGGGACGGCAGACATCCGGACCCGAAACGGGTGACGTTCGGACCTGTCCGCGGCCGGTCTCGCGGTGTGAACTCTGGTCATGGTCAGTTCGCCGCCTCGAGCCACCTTCCGCATCCGGGCCATCGGTCCCGGCGACCGCGAGGCGCTCGTCCGCTTCTACGCCGGGTTGTCACCGGACAGCCGGGCGGCGCGGTTCCACGGCGCGACCGGGGGGATCGGCTCGCCGGCGGCCGTCTATTTCTGCGGGCCGGATCACCGCCATCGCGAGGGCCTCGTCGCAGAGTCCGTCGATATGGCAGGCGGGACGGCGATCATCGGCCACATCTGCCTCGAGCCGACGGACGCGCAGTCCGCCGAAATGGCAATCGCGGTGGCCGACGCGTGGCAGCGACACGGTGTGGGCCGGGCACTTCTTTCCGGAGCCGTCGACTGGGCCCGATCGCACGGTGTCGGGACGCTGACCGCATCGATGCTCTGGGGCAACGCCCCGATCCTGGCGCTCGTCCGCTCGATGGGCTGGCCGCTGACCCTGACCGCGGCAGACGGCGGCACGGTCGAGGCCCACGTTCGGATCGACGGTAGTCTCCCGAACGCGGCCTGACCCCGGGGCGGACCGTCGGCTGGCCTAGCGGGCGACGATCACCGTCGCCGTGGCGTGCGTCGCCACGTGCTCCGAGACGCTGCCCTTGACCATGCGCGAGAGCCATCCGAGGCCACGTGACCCCACGACGATCGTGTCGAAGTGGCCCGCCTCGGCGACGCGCTCGATCGCCGTCGCGGGATCACCCGCGGGCTCGAGGATCTCGGCCGCCACCCCCAGCTCCGCCGCGTGCCGGCGGGCGTCCTCGAGGAGGAGGTCGTGCTCTGGCTTGCCATTCCAGGGGTCGATCGGGATCCGGCTCGTATGCATCGGGATGACGCTGACGATTCCTAGCGAGCCGCCGAACTTCTTGACGAGCTCGATGCCCGTCTCGAGCGCGAGACGCGACGAATCGCCGCCGTCAAAGGCGACGAGGATGTTCTTCATCGTGCTGCTCCCCGTTCAGCGAATCGGGGCCCGTCGACTGCTCGATCGACGGGCCCCGGGTTCCGCCTCACCGCCCACTGGGTCGGCTCAGGCGGATGCGGCGCCGTGGCTGTAGCTACCGCCCGTGAGGTACCGCGTGGCGATCTCGACGATGAGCCCGACCACGAGCCCGCCAACAAGGGCGGGAACGAGGGCAAGCCCGTCAAAGACCGGACCGGTCTCCTGGAAGGCGATGATGAACTCGCTCGCGAAGAGCGCGCCGATGCCGGCCGCGATCGCGTCGGTGAGCCACTCGAAGCCGGTCCGAGTCTCGCCGATCAGCTGCATGGCAGCACCGAAGATCAACGCCCCGGCGACGAGGACGATCCAACCACCTAGTCCGAGGGCAATCGTCCATTCCATTGATGGACCTCCTTTCACAGAGTCCGTGATGCCTCCATCCTGCGGCGTGTGACTGGGCCTTCGACAGGGTCTGCCGGCCCCGCGAGTGATGCCGATCGGACCAATCGGCTTCGCCCGTCACGGGCGGGACGTCACGCCGTCTTTGCTGCGACCAGCAGGGCGCCCGCGGCCTCCCAGTCGGACGCAGAGGTCCTTCGCAGACGGGCCGATTCGGAGTGGAGCAGCCGCAAGAGGTTGTCGCCGGTCCGGACTTCGGACGATGTCGGCTCGCGTCCGGCCGCGTCGCGGACGAACGCCGCGTAGCGCGTGAGGGGCGATGTCGCCGCCAGCAGGGCCTCGAAACCCGGGGTGAAGTCGACGGCCACCATCAGCCGACCGAAGAACGCGCCGACCGCGTCCGCGCCGGCGTCCCAACCCTGGGAGTGGCCGCCCCGTCGGAGCAGCGGAGCCGGCGACGCGAAGGCCGCGACGACGATCTCGTCGACCGCCGCCGCGTCGAGGTGCCCGCCGAACGTGAGGTACTCGTTCGTCACGCGGAGGCGATCGACGAGCCGGATCAGGCCCCAGGAGAAGTCTTCCGACCGCGGCATCGGCGTCTCGCGTGTCAGCGTCCGCCGCTCCCCGTGGCCCGCCTGCGAGATCCAGTAGTCGATCGCCTCCGGATCGTAGTGCTGGAGCGTCGGGGCGGGGCGGAGGGCAACCAGGAGGAACGCCGGGCCGGGCGCGTCCGGCAGGTCCGGATGGGCGAGAAAGCCCCACCGGCCAATCCGCGGGGCGACATCCACGGCGCGGAGGTGGTCGTCAAGCTCGCCGGACGGCGGCGTCACCCGCTCGGCCACCGCGCCTGGCACGCTCAGTCGCGTCATTCCGAGGTCCACGGCTCGTCCGGGGTCTCGAGGATCGGCAGGAGGAACCGCTCCTCGCGCTCGAGGTTCGCTCGGACGAGGGCCTCGAGTGCGATCAGGTCGCATCGGAGGTCACCGGCCGCCAAGGCCGACGGGCCGTGTCGGACGTCCAGCCGATGGGTGCTGACGAGCTCGGCCTGACGGTCGATCTGGCGATGGTCGAACCGGACCAGGCGCGTCGCCCACGGCGTCTGCGCCCGCTTATCGATCTGTGGGAACAGCCAGGTCTCCTCCCAGGCCATATGGGGCCGCAGTGTCTCGTCGACCCAGCGCAGAATGTCGCCGACGCGGACGACGATCTCGCTCGCCGGAAGCCCGGTCAGGTCGCACGCCGCGTCATGGATCCGGTCGATGCCCGCCGCCAGCTCGTCGTGCTCATGCTCGACGAATGCGTGCACGACCTCTCGTCCCTCGATCGCCATCGGTGTCATGGCTGCACCTCCGCTGCGGGTTCGCCACGAGCACTTTCCTCCCCTGCCCACGGCGCGGACAGTGCCGCTCGGCCTCTCCCGGCGGGCCCTCTGGTCGACCCTCAGGGAGGGCGGGCTGTGGCCTCACTGCAACGTGGGATGGCCATCGCGCCAGTCAACCGGAGGCCCCACCCTGCGAGGCTCGAACGGAAACGCAAGGAGGAGCCACCCATGCCCCGATTCGAGTCAACCGTCCACGTCGACGTCCCGGTCCGGGTCGCCTACGACCAGTGGACGCAGTTCGAGGAGTTCCCGCGGTTCATGGAGAACGTCGAGAGCGTCGAGCAGATCGACGACAGGACGCTCCGGTGGGTCGCGAGCATCGCCGGCCAGCGCAAGGACTGGACGGCCGAGATCACCGATCAGACGCCCGACACCCGGATCGCCTGGCGGTCGACGTCCGGCGACAAGAACGACGGCGCCGTGCTGTTCCAGTCGCTCGACGACAACCGGACCGCGCGTCACGCTCCGGATCGAGGCCGACCCGCAGGGCCCGGTCGAGACGGTCGGCGCGGCACTCGGCATCCTCGAGCGCGCGGTCGAGGGCGACCTGAAGCGGTTCAAGGAGTTCATCGAGTCCCGCGAGGTGGCGACCGGCGCCTGGCGCGGCGAGATCCACGGCGAGACCGTCGTCCCACGCTGACCCACCGACCCTTCCGCGACCCTGACGGGCGGCTCATTACGAGCCGCCCGTCGTGGCGTGTGCCGGAGTCGATGCGGCGTGGACACCGGCGCCGTGGGGCACCGGCGGCAGGGCGATCCGCTCCGGCAGGGCCGCGGCGGCTCCCTTGACGTCGCCGACGACGCCGGCCAGATCGGTCAACGCCGACTCCGCGGTATCGACGCCGGACCGGAATGCGTCGTATCTGGCACTCAGGGCGCGTTCCTGGTCGGCGAGCCGGTTCACCGCATCGGCGAGGCGGCGGTTCATGGCCTGGAGCTCCGCGACCTGGGCCACCGCCGGCGCCCGAGCCGCGGCCAGCTCGCGATCCGCCTGCTGCTGCAGGATCGCCACGCCGGCCAGCGTCGTGGCGTAGAGGCCCGTCGACAGGCCCAGCAGCGTGCCGACATGGATCGGCCGGCGGAGTCGTTCGACGAGCGGGTCGGCCTCGCGGCGGCGGATCGATGGCCGACCGGACGGGTGCCGTGGCGCGAGATCGGCAGGTCAGTCATCGCCGCCACCTTCGTGCTCACCGCCGGAGCTGGCGGCCGCGGGCGCCGCGCGTCACGCTCGCGTCACTGGCCGCGGCGACGAGCCGGGCCAGACGCGCCTGGGCCGCGGCGAGCTGGGCGCGCACCGTGGCGAGCCGATCGCTTGCCGCGGCGAGGTCAGCCCGGAGCTGGCTGGCCGTCGTCGAGTCCGCGCTCATCTGGTCGCCGGCCGCGGACAAGGCGTCATTGAGCGCGGCAGTCCGTTCGCCGAGCCCGGCGAGATCAGTCGCCAGGCTGTCGGCGCGGTCGAGCTCGGCGCGTCAGATCGGCGGAGACCTGCTTCGGCGAGACCGGCGCGACGACGAGCGGCGCGGCTTCGGCGCGGAGGACGGCGGCGGTCCGGACGATCCCCACGACGGCGACGATCGCCAGCAGGCACGCGACGGCGATGATCAGCCGTCGCGCGAGGAGGCGGAGCGTCATCGGGACACCTCCACTCCACGGTGTGCGTTGGGACCGCCGACGGTCACGGGCACCGGTCGCGCCGGCCGCACTCGGACCACCCACCAGCGATGGGCGGCGAGGGCCACGATCGGCAGCCCGGTCGCGAGATAGAGCGGCATGCAGCGCCGCGCCGTCCGTGCCGGCGAGCACGGCGTGCGCCCACGCGAGCGCGAACGCGACGGCGGAGAGCCGGTGAATCTTCAGCCAGGCGCCACGCGGCAGGAGCCTGGTCCAGCGCGCCGTGATCGACGTGACGAGCAGGCTGTACAGGGCGATCGTCCCGACGGCGACCGCCGGCGGCCGATATGTCGAGAGGCCGGGGACGATCGCACCGAGGACCCCAACGTTCGCGTAGCGATCGATGGAGATCGCGACGACGTGGATCGCGAGGAAGGAGATCGCGAACACGGCGAGATGCTCGTGCCACGGGAACAGGCGCTTCGACTGCTTCCACGTCGACAGGTTGGTCGGGTGGCTCATCACGAGGCCGGCGACAACCTGGGCCGCGAGCAGCAGGTACGCGGTGACGCCGGTCGCCCGCGCCGCGATCCACGGCCGGGTATCGGTCAGGCGGGCGGTGTCGGCGGGCAGGACGAGGTTCGTGACCGCCAGGACGAGAAGGACCGCGGCGGCGGCGACCGCCACGAGCGTTGCCGTACTCAGGCGCATCGGACGCGGTCTCGAATGACGGGGATCGAATCGACGGGGCGCGAAAGCGGACGCATGGCTACCTCGGCTGCAAGGACCCTCTAACCAGTCGAGGCAGCCGGGGGCGATTTGGTTTCAGTCCGCGACCCAGAGCGTTCGCTCAAGGCCTCGGGCAGTCCCTCGTCCACGTGGCGAGCACGCTGGTCCCAGGTCATCGGCGGGATCGTCCGTGGCCCTGATTCCGGTGCCAACGCCGTGGCGTCACCTCTGCCCGAACGCGCAGATCGGGCGGTCAGGCCGGCGTGGCCTCGATCTCCCGCCGGCGCCGCTCTACGTAGTCGTCGATCGCCGCGGCGGCCGCCTCGTCGAGCGGCGGCGGCTCGTACTCCGCGAGGAGCTGCTTCCAGATGCCGTTCGCGCGCTCCGTCGCGGTCCGCGCCCCATCGTCCGACCACGTCTCGAAGTTCCGCCAGTCCGACAGGATCGGCCGGTAGAACGCGGTCTCGTAGCGCTCCAGCGTGTGGGCGGTCGCGAAGTGGTGGCCGCCCGGCCCCACCTCGGCCATCGCCTCGAGCCCGATCTCGGCGTCGTCGACCCGGAACGGGACGAGGACCTCGGCCATCATCTGGAGCATCTCGGCGTCGAGGATCAGCTTCTCGAACGACGCGGTCAGGCCGCCCTCGAGCCAGCCCGCGCCCTGGTAGAGCAGCGAGACGCCGCCCATGATCGCGCCCCAGATCGCCATCTGGCTCTCGTACGCCGCCTGGGCGTCGACGACGTTCGAGGCGGTCGCGTTCGACGAGCGCCACGGCAGCCCGTAGCGGCGGGCCATCTGGCCGGTCGCGAACGCCGCCTTCACGAACTCCGGCGTCCCGAACGCCGGCGACCCGGTCCGCATGTCGACGTTCGAGGTGAAGCCGCCGTAGACCATCGGCGCGCCGGGCCGGGCGACCTGGGCGAGCGCGACCATGAACAGCGCCTCGGCGTTCTGCTGGGCGATCGCGCCCGCGAGCGTCGCCGGGCTCATCGCGCCCGCGAGCGTGAACGGCGTGGCGACGACCGGTTGGCCGTGCTTCGCCATCTCGATCAACCCTTCCGACATCGGGCCGTCGAGGCGGAGCGGGCTGTTCGTGTTGATGATCGTCATGAGGCTGGGCTCGTCCTCGAGCGCGTCGTGATCGACGCCCCGGGCGAGGGCCGCGATCTGGAGCGCGTCGTGGACGACGGCCGCCCCGAACCCGAGGCACTGCCACGTCTTGTCGAGCAGCGTCGCGAACGCCCGGTACATGTCGAGGTGGCGGGTCGCGACCGGCAGGTCGGTCGGCTCGAGCGGGCCGCCGCCCTCCTGGTGGACGATGTCGAGGGCGCCGATGACGCGGACGTAGTCGAGGAAGTCGGCGTGGTTGCCGGGCCGCCGACCACGGTCGATGTCGGTGACGAAGGCGGGGCCGCCGACGGCCGAGAAGACGACGTGGCCGTCACCGAACGTCAGGCTCTTCGCGGGGTTGCGGGCGTGAAGCCGGAACGTCGACGGGGCCTTCGCGACGAGCTCCTCGACGTGGGCCGGGTCGAGCCGCACGCGGCGCGTCTCGCGGTCGACGGTCGCGCCGGCCGCGGCCAGCAGGTCGATGGCCCGGTCGCCGAGGAGCTCGACGCCGATCTCGGACAGGATCCGGAGCGACGCGCGGTGGAGCGTCTCGACCTCGTCGGCGGAGAGGATCTCGACCGGGCGGTAGGGGTTCCGGACGGTCCGCCACGGCAGCTGGGGGATCCCGCCCGACGTCCGACGCGGTCGACGCCGGCCGGCCTCGGTCGTCATGGGCGCACGATACGCCGGGCCGCAGGCCGCCGATGAGCACGTTCCCGGCTCGCGCCGGGCTCGGGGGGGCTAGCGGCTGGTCGCGAGCGCGGAACGCCCGATGCGGTCGCGAAGCCCGACCGACGTCGAGGCGGTGAGGCGGGCACGCACCGCTGCCGCGTCGAACGATCGGGCCTCGGTGCGATCCAGCACCGCGACGGCGTGACGGTCGTCGCGGGCCGGTGCGCCGGCCGTTCGTTCCGGGTGGGTCCGGTGTCGATTGAACATGTCCGGGAGTGTTTCCGATTGGTGCGTCCGCGCAACCCCGCCGATGGTCCCGCCGCCGATAGGAGCCCAGTACGGGACGCGACGGACCGGCGGATCCGTCCGCGCTGCGGCGGCGCGGGCGCTGGCGTAGGCTCGGACGATGACGATCGCGCGACCGCCGATCTTCGGGCGGGACGTCCCCGATGCCGCCTGGCGCCCACCGCCCGAACTCCTCGCTGACGCTCGGCTGGCCGGCCTCCTCCGCGCGACGGGCGCCGAGGACCTCGAGTCGCTCCAGGCCCGCGCGGTCGACGATCCGGCCTGGTTCTGGTCTGCCGCCGTCGACGACCTGGGGCTCGACTGGCAACGCCGACCGGCCTCCACGATGGACATCTCGCGCGGCCCTGAGTGGGCGACGTGGTGGAGCGGCGGCGCCTTCAACCACGCGATCGCCGCGACGGAGCCGCGCGCCGCGCGCGACCCTGACGGCGGCGCAGTCGCCTGGGAGGGCGAGGACGGGTCGATTCGGCGGCTGACGAACCGCGAGCTCGCGACCGAGGTCGAACGGGCGGCCCGGATGTTCGCGGCCCAGGGCGTCAGCGCCGGCGACCGGGTCGGGGTCTTCCTGCCGATGCTGCCCGAGACCGTGATCGCGACGCTGGCGCTGAGCCGCCTCGAGGCGATCTTCACGCCGATCTTCTCGGGCTACGGCGCGCCGGCCGTGGCGACCCGGCTGCGCGACTGCGAGGCGACCGTCCTCGTCACCGCCGACGGGTTCCTCCGCCGCGGCTCGCGCGTCGCGATGAAGCAGGCCGCGGACGAGGCGGTCGCGATGTCGCCATCGGTGAAACGGGTCATCGTCGTGCCGCGGATCGGCGATCGCGCGGCGACGCCCTGGAACCTCGAGCGCGACCGCTGGTGGGACGAGGCGATCGCGGCGGTCGACAGGTCGGGCTCCGGCGCCGCGCCGCTCCCCGATGCGACCGATCCCGAGACGCCCGTACATGCTGATCTACACCTCGGGCACGACCGGCCGGCCGAAGGGCGCCGTCCACGTCCACGGCGGCTTCCCGATCAAGGCCGCCGAGGACCTCGCCCACACGTTCGATCTGCGCCGTGGCGACGCCCTGTTCTGGTTCACCGACCTCGGCTGGATGATGGGCCCGTGGGCGATCGAGGGGTCGCTCCTGCTCGGCGCGAGGATCGTCCTCTACGAGGGCGCGCCGGACTTCCCGGGGCCGGACCGGATCTGGTCCATCGCCGCCCGCCACGGCGTCACCCACCTCGGTGTCTCCCCGACCGTCGTCCGGGCGCTGATCCCGCACGGGGTCGAGCCAGTGCGCGCCCATGACCTCGCGTCCCTGCGCGTCCTCGGCTCGACGGGCGAGCCGTGGGACCCCGAGTCGTGGTGGTGGCTGTTCCGCGAGGTCGGCCGCGGCCGGACGCCGATCGTCAACTACTCCGGCGGGACGGAGGTCAGCGGCGGGATCGTCGGCTGCAACCTGCTCAGCCCCATCCGCCCGGCGTCATTCAACGGGCCGTGCCCGGGGATGGCCGCGGACGTCCTGGGACGCCGACGGCGAACCCGTCCGGGGCGACGTCGGCGAGCTCGTGATCCGGAGGCCGCATCCGGGCCATGACGCGCGGCTTCTGGAACGACCCGGACCGCTACCTCGAGACGTACTGGCGGCGCTGGCCCGGGACCTGGGTCCACGGCGACTGGGCGGTCGATCGACGCCGACGGCTACTGGTACATCCGGGGCCGCTCGGACGACACGCTCAAGGTCGCAGGCAAGCGCGTCGGCCCGGCGGAGGTCGAGGCCGCTGCGACCGCCCACCCATCGGTCGTCGAGGCCGCCGCGATCGGCGATCCCCCACGCGGTCAAGGGCGAGGCGATCGTCGTCGTCGCGATCCTCCGCCGCGGCGAGACCGACGACGAGGAGCTCCGCGCCTCGATCGCCCGGCGCGTCGTCGAGGATCTCGGCAAGACGCTCCGCCCGGAGGCGGTCGTCGTGGTGCCCGCGCTGCCGAAGACCCGATCCGGCAAGATCATGCGACGCGTCGTCCGGGCGGCGTACCTTGGCCTCGACCCGGGCGACCTGTCGGCGCTCGACGACCCGGCGACGATCGCCGCGATCGCCGCGGCGGCAGACGGCCGGCCACACGACGGCGGAGGAGGAAGCGCTCGATGACGACCGAGATCGTCACGCGACATCGTCAGCTGGGACGACCTGGCCGACATGATCGGCCGCCTCGCCGACGACCTCCGCCCGGCCGACTACGACCTGATGCTCGCGATCACCCGCGGCGGCCTCGTCCCGGCCGGCATGCTCGCGTACCGGCTGGGGATCCGGAACATCCTCGTCGCGGCCGTCGAGTTCTACGACGACGAGGGCCGGCCCGGTCCCAAGCCGACGTTCCTCCAGTTCCCCGCCGATCCCCTCCTCCGCGGCCAGCGGATCCTCATCGTCGACGAGGTCTGGGACAGCGGCACGACGATCCACGCGGTCACGGAGCGCGTCCGCCAGGCCGGCGGCATCCCGACGACGGTCGTCCTCCACTTCAAGCCGGGCCGCTCGCAGGTCCCGGGCGCGCCGGACCACCACGCCGCGACGACCGAGAACTGGGTCGTGTACCCGTTCAAGGCGGGCAACTAGCCCGACGGGACCGATGAGTTTCCGGCCGCTGCCGTGTCTAGGTATCGTTACGGCACTGATCGTGGAGGCTTCGGCATGACTCGGACGCTGCTGCTCGTCGGGACCCGCAAGGGCGCGTTCATCCTCGACGGAGGCCGTGACCGGACCGGTTGGTCCCTCTCGGAGCCGCTCTGCGAGGGCTGGCCGATCCACGACCTCCAGTGGGACGACACCACCGGCTCGATCTACGCCGGCGGCGGCTCGTCGTGGTACGGCCCGGCCGTGTTCCGGAGCGACGACCTCGGCAAGACCTGGACGCACTCGTCGGAGGGCATGAACTACGGCGACGACGGCGAGAAGATCCCGACCGTCTGGAACGTGACCCCGGCCCACGGCTCGATCTACGCCGGCGTCGAGCCGGCGGGCCTGTTCCGGAGCGACGACGGCGGCAAGACGTGGACCCACCTCCACGGGCTGCGCGACCACCCCAGCCGCCAGGATCCGGGCTGGTCGCCGGGCGCCGGCGGCCTGATCTGCCACACGATCGTCCCCCACCCGACCGACGCCGACCGGATGTGGATCGCGATCAGCGCCGTCGGCACGTTCGAGACGACCGACGGCGGACAGACGTGGGAGCCGCGGAACAAGGGCGTCCGGGCCGACTTCAACCCGGGCCCCGAGCCGGTGACCGGCCAGTGCGTCCACAAGCTGGTCAGGGCCGCCGGCGAGCCCGAGACGCTCTACCAGCAGAACCACTGCGGCGTGTACCGCTCGTTCGACGGCGGCCGGACGTGGGACGAGATCGACACGGGGCTGTCGTCGGAGTTCGGGTTCGTGATGGCCACCCATCCGCGCGACGCGGAGACCGCCTGGGTCATCCCGCTGAGCCACCCCGAGGAGGGCCGGGTCGTCCCCGGCGGCGCCCTGGCGGCGTGGCGGACGCGCGACCGCGGCGACACCTGGGAGCGCCAGGCGAACGGCCTGCCGCAGGAGAACGCCTACGTCGGCGTCCTGCGCGAGGCACTCTCCGCGGACCGCGGCGACCCGGCCGGGGTCTACTTCGGGACGAGCACCGGCCAGCTCTACGGCTCGACCGACGAAGGCGCCAGCTGGCAGCGGATCGCCGACAACCTGCCGGCGATCTGGGGCGTCCAGGCGATCGAGGTCGACTGAGCGAGGAGCGTCGTGGCCGTCACCGTCATCCTGCCGCGGTCGCTGGTCAGCCTGATCCCCGGCACGATCCGCCGGTCCGAGGTCGAGGCGGCGACCGTCGCCGAGGCGATCCAGGCACTCGACACGCGGACGCCCGGGCTCCGCAACCGGCTCGTCGACAGCGGGCCGGTCCTCCGCGAGCACATCAACGTGTTCGTCGACGGCGAGCAGGCCGACCTCGAGACGGCGCTCCCCGAGGGCGCGACGCTACACGTGATCCCGGCGGTGTCTGGCGGCTGCTGAGCGCGGGACGGTCGGGCGGCGGTCCTAGACGAGCCCGAGCGCGGCGATCGCGCTCGAGAACGGGTCGAACGATTCGGTCCGCTCGGCGACGGAGTCCTCGCCGAGCCGGACCCGCTCCGGGCCCTGCAACGCGTCGCCGAGGACCGCCCGCCAGCCGTCGTCGGCGAGCCGCTCGAGCGTCGTCGTCGCGGCCGCGACCGTCGCCCGGGCATGGTCGAGCGCCGGGCCGTGGAGCGCCGGCGGATCGATCGAGGCGGCCAGCTCCCGGCCGACCGTCGCCGCCATCCGCGACGTCGAGATCGCGTGGCCGGCGTCGTCGCCCGGCCGGCGGAGGATCATCGAGGCCCCGACCGCCGGGGCGACCGCGGCCACGATCGCGGCCCAGGCGCCACCCGAGGTCCGCGACTGCGGCGGCTCCTCGAACGATAGCCCCAGCGTCGGGTAGAGCTCACGCCGGATCGCGACCTCGGCGGCGGCCCGGGCCGCCGGCTGCGACTCGTCCACGAGCCAGCCGGGGACCGCGCCGACGAGCAGCAGCTCGTCCGGGACGCCGTTGCCGCGGGCGATCGCCACCGCCAGCGCCTGGATCGCGAGCGCCCGTCCGGCCCGCGTCGCCGGGTCCGATGGCACGCCGCGGGCGAGGTCCGGGGCGACGACGAGCGGCCCCGCCGAGAGCGACACCACGACGCCGGCCCGGGCCAGCAGCGCGTGGGCGAAGGCATGGTCGGCGAGGGCCCGGTCCGGGGCGACGCGGCCGGCGATGATCTCGCTCATCGGGTCCGAGTCGACGACGTCGACCCGCTCGAACGCGGCCACGACCGCCGACTCCGGTGCGCCGAGGGCCGGCGGCACGGCCGCGAGCCGGACGTAGTTGCGGCGCTGGGCCGCGATCTCGTCGAGCTGGCCGCGAAGCACGGTCAGGGCGCGTTGGCTGCCCGTCGGGGCGTGGTCGAGGCCCTCCGAGCGGAGGTCCTCGGCGCGGCCGCGCCAGACCGGTGCGTCCATGCCGGCGTCGCGGAGGCGCTCGGTCAGCTCGCGCCCGATCGGCACCTCGACCTGGACGACGTCGGCGCCGGCGTCGAGGGCACGACGCGAGGCCTTGATCGCCTCCTCGATCTCGGGGTCCGGGATCGACGCCCCGATCCACGGCCTGGCGGGGTCACCCAGCACGCCCAGCAGCTCGCGCCGGGCGGTCCGGTTCGCGTCGATCCGCTCGATCGCGGCGTCGGCGAGGCGCCGGGCTTCTTCCTCGGCAACGGCCCGGCGGTCGGCCTGGCGGAGCAGCTCGCCCTCCATGCCCAGGTCGACGGCGCCCGACGCTACGTCGAGCGCGAGACGTTGGGGGGTGAGGTCGTACTCGACGAGGGCCATCGCGAACGGCATGACGACACCGCCACCGAGGCGACGCCGGCCGCCGGCGAGGTAGCGGTCGACGACGGCCCATGCGAGCGGCCGGCCTGCCGCGTCGAGCCCGCCGACGCCGAACAACCGGAGCAGGGCCCGCTCACGACCGACGGTCGTCGACGTTCGCGCCCGCGCCGCCCACGCGCCGGCGAGCGTTTCGGCGCGCTCGGCGAGGCGGTCGATCTGGCCGTAGGGCTCGGCCTTGGACATCGTCAGGACTCTACGATGCCGGCGAGTCGGACGCCCGCCAGAAAGGCTGCGATAGGCCGTGACCGAGTCCGGCGCTTCGAAGCGCACGCCGCGGTCGCCGACGCGCGTCGCCCCGGGGACGACCGCCGCGAAGTCCGCGCAGACGCCGTTCACGTAGTCGACCTCGATCACGACCGGTCGTTCGACCTCGAGCGGCCGCAGTCCGCCGTCGCCGACCACCGTCGCCCGCCGCACGGCCGTCTTCGCGCTCTCGGCGATCAGCTCCGCGGCGGCCGCCGGGTGGAGCGACGCCGCGCTGCTCCCGCCGGCCGCGTCCTTGACGACGACCCGCTCCGCCCACGGCAGCCATTCGGCGACCTCTTCGGCGAGGGCGTCGTCGCCGGTCACCAGCCCGACCGGCACGTCCCACGCGCCAAGGACCGCTGCGTTGATCCCCGTCTCGCCGACGAGCCGGCCGTTCAGCCGCGTCGCCGTCGGCCGGCCGCTGTACGTGTGGGCGATCGTCCCGCGAGGGTGGCCGGCCCGAGCGTGGTAGCCGACGAAGAGGGCGACCCCGAACCCCCGGTCGGGGCCCGCGCCCTCGACCATCGACCACGCCTTCTGGCCCTGGAGGACCCGCGCCCGGCGGTCGAGCTCGGCCGGCCGGAGGTTGAACATCGCGCCGTGGCTGTCGTTGACGAGCACCTCGGCTGCGCCGCCGTCGAACGCGCCCCGGATCGCGGCGTTCGCTTCGCCGACCATGAGCGCGACGGCATCCGGGTAGCGGCTGTCGGCGCGAGCCGTCGGGGCCGGATGGTTGACGCCGGCGACGCCCTCCATGTCGACGCTGATGTAGACCTTCACCGCGCCTGCCCGTCCGCGCCGCCATCCGCCCGGCCCGGTCCGCGCCGGCTCGCCGATCCAGACGTGGCCGTCGGCGAAGCGCTCGGCTTTCCAGATGGGCGCCCGGGCCTTCGTCTCGTCGATCGCGTAGCGGGCCGCCTCGAACGCCGCGTCGCGATGGGCTGAGACCGCGACGACCGCGACGCTCACCTCGCCGAGCGGCACCTCGCCGGTCCGGTGGACGATCGCGACGCGATCCACGCCGAACCGCTCCGCGATCTCGTCGGCGATCCGGGCGAGGACCGCGACCGCCATCGGCTCGTGGGCCTCGTAGGCCAGGCCCTGGACGCTCCGTCCGGCGTGCTGCGCGGCCTCCGCCTCCTGGCCCGGCGCCGGCGTGCCCGGCGAGATCCGCGTCCGGCCGATGAAGCCGACGATCGCGCCGTCCTCGTCGGTCGCGAGCCGGTCGCCCAGCTCCGCGAGGATCGACGTGTCGAAGGACGCCTCGCGCACCTCGAGGATCCGCCGCGCGACGCGCTCGGCTGGAGCGTCCGCGCCGCCGCTGACCGGCGGGATCAGCGCGAGCTCGTCGCCGTCGTCGAGCGCCGCGTCCGCGTCGGCGTACTCCGTGTTGAGCGCGAACCGGACCGACGACCGGCCCGGCGCGAGCCGTGGATGGATCGCCACGAGCGCCGCCCAGGCGTCCTCGATCGTCGAGCCCGCTGGCAGCATCGAGCGGAACCTCCCGGGTTCCCGCCAGCTCGCGCTGCATCGCGAACAAGCGGACCCGCACCCGCACCGCGACGTCGCTCCTCACCGACTCGCCGTCACACGAGCAGCCCGGCGCCGAAGTACAGCCCGGCGGCCAGGATCGTGCCGGCGGCGATCGTCCCGACGTTGATATAGAGCAGACCCGTCGCCGACTCCATCGACCGGGACCGGGCGGTCTGGACCGCCGCCCACGACACCACGAGCGGGAACACGAGGCCGATGATCAGGCGGCACCAGACGAAGAACGCCCACTGGCCGACGAGGACGCCGAACGGGGTGCTCCCAGCAGGCCCGGCGCCTGTCGCGACCCAGACCGCGAAGAGCACGACCTGCAGCGCCACGACCGCGAGCAGCAGGCGGGCGATCAGGATCAGCGGCGCCTCCGGCAGCTTGGGCGTCACGAGGTACCAGTGGCCCAGGATCATCGCGGCGAAGACGCCGCCGGTCGCGACCGCCAGCACGGCGAGCTGGAGAAGGAGCGGCACCGTGCCCAGCGGCCCGCCGCCCCAGGCGAGCGCGGCAAACACCAGCACCGCGATCGCCGCCGCGGCGCACAGCGCGGCGAGCAGCGGCGCCCGCCGACCGCGGGCGAGGGCCACGGTGTAGATCGCGGTGAGACCGATGAGCACGAGGAACGCGACCCGGCGCGGCTCGTCGAACGCGGCGTTCACGACGATCGGCGAGTCGCCCAGCGTCACGGGCAGGGCCCGGTCGGACAGGTATGCCAACGCCCCGAACACGACCGCGCACGCGGCGGTGAAGGCGAGGAAGCCGCGCGTCGCGTCGGTTCGCAGCCGGGCCAGGATCACCGCCCCCAGCGAGCCGATCGCGAGCGCCGTCAGCAGCGTCCAGTTGATGAACGCGAGGTTCTCGGCGATCCGCTCGGCAGGCACGTCGCGAGTGTACCGGTGGCGCGCCCAATCCCGACCAATCGCGTCTCCGCCTACGATGGGCGGAACGACGAAGGAGGTTGCTCGTGGCACTCGTCCCCGACACGACGATCACGTGGTTCGGCCACTCCTGCTGGGAGATCGGGACGCCGGGCGGGCGGACGATCCTCCTCGACCCGTGGTTCTCGAACCCCAGCAGCCCCAAGGCGCCCGACGCCGTCGACCGCTGCGACCTGATGCTCGTCACCCACGGCCACTTCGACCACTTCGGCGACGCGCTGCCGATCGCGAGCCGGACGAAGCCGGTCTGGCCGTGCATGCACGAGCTGAGCCTGTGGCTGAGCCGGAACTACGCCCACAAGGACACGCTGATCGGGATGAACAAGGGCGGGACGGTGGAGGTCGAGGGGATCCGGGTCACGATGGTCCACGCCGACCACTCCTCGGGCGACATCTACGCCGCGGCCGAGGCGCCGATCTACCTCGGCGAGCCGGTCGGGCTGGTCATCCAGCTCGAGAACGGCCAGAAGCTGTTCTTCGCGGGCGACACGGAGCTGTTCGGCGACCTGCGGCTCATCGGCGAGCGGTACCGGCCCGACGTCGCGTTCCTGCCGATCGGCGGCCACTACACGATGGACCCTGTCGGGGCGGCCCACGCAGTCGAGTTGCTCGGCGTGAAGCACGTCCTGCCGATGCACTACGGGACGTTCCCGATCCTCGCCGGGACGCCGGACCAGCTCCGCTCGGAGCTCGCCGCGCGCGGCCTCGGCGACGTCGAGGTCCACGCGCCGGAGCCGGGCGGGACCGTCTGACCGGCGATCCGGCGCGCGGTCCGACCGACGCGAAGGTCCAGCCACGGCCGTGACACTCACGACCAGGCAGGAGCTCATCCGGTTTCTGGAAAGCCGCGAGGGCCTCGTGGCGGCGACGGTGCTGTTCGCGGCGATCGCGCTCATTGCGTTCGCCCTCCTGTTCTCGCGGCTCCGTCGAATCGAGCGAACCGCCGGCTCGGCCGGCGATCCCCCGGCGGACGGTGACCTGGGCCGAGCGATCGCATCGCTCCTCGCCGTTGCGTGCGTGCTGTTGCCGTTGGTCTTCACGATCGCGTCCACGGACGTCTTCACGCTGCCGAAGACGGTCGCGCTCTGGGCCGTCGCGGTCGTGGTCGCGGTACTGGTGGCGTTCGCGGTCGTCCGCGACGGCCGCCGTCGGCGGGCGGACCCGCTGACCATCGCGGTCCTGGCCTTCGCCGGACTGACCGTGCTCGCCACGATCCTGTCGATCGACCCGGGCCAAAGCCTCGCAGGCGAGCGCCTCACGTATCAGGGCCTGTTGTCGACGCTGGCGTACGTCGTGCTGTTCGTTGCCGCCCGACGCTCGATCACCAGCATGCCGCGAGTGCAGGGCGTGGCGCTGGGCCTCCTCGCGTCCGCGACGGTTGTGGCGACGTACGCCATCGCCCAGAGCCTGTCGCTGGATCCCATCTGGACGACGCTGTACAAGGACCGCCCGTTCTCGACGATGGGACAGGCGAGCGCGCTGGCGTCCGTGCTGGGGATGGCGACGCTGCTGTCGTTGTCGCTCGTCGTCGGTCGTCCGCGGCGAGTCCAGGCGATCGTCCTCGCCGGCGCCCTTCTCAGCGCGATCGGTTTGGCGCTGACGCTCAGTCGCGGCGGCTACCTCGGGATCGTGGCCGGCGTCATCGTGGCAGGGCTCGTCCTCGCGGCGGGACGCAGCGGGTCGGTCCCGTGGACCCGCGTGTTCCGAGCGGCCATCCCGGTCGCCGGGGCCGTCCTGGTGCTCGGCGCGGTCGTGCTCGTGTGGCGGCCGGCGAACGCGGTCGCTGGCCAGATTGCGCAGCGCGCCTTCTCGATCCCTGCCGTGACGGAGACGTCGAATCGGAGCCACCTCGACATGTGGGAGGTCGGGATCCGGATTGCCGCCGAGCATCCGATCATCGGGACGGGCCCGGACACGTACGTCCTGCTCTTCGGCAACTACCGTGACCGCGTCCTGACCCCGGAACGGGCGGCGGTCATGGCGAGGTTCAGGCCCGAGAGCGCTCACAACGTCTACATCTCGACCGCCGCAGGTGCCGGAATCCCGGCGCTCATCGCCTACGTTGCGATCATCGGTCTGGCGCTCGCCGCCGGCGTCCGAGCCGCCCGGCGGGACGTTTCGCTGGCGGCGAGGTTGACCCTGGCCGGGCTCATGGGTGCCGCCGCCGTCCACCTCGTGACCGACTCGTTCATGACCGCCGAGCCGTCGGCGGCGGCCATCTTCTGGATCATCCTCGGGGCGATCGCGGGATTCGGCGGAAGACTCACGGGTGAAGTGCGGGCCAGCGAGCCGGTCCCGGCAGGCTCATCGTCGAGCGGGACTGCGATCGCGGCAACCCTTTCGGATCGCTGACCGTCGCCTTCTCGACAGTCTTGCCGTACCGTTATCGGCCGTGGGCGCCTCATCCTGGGCGCCCGCGGAATCTGACCGTTCCTCATGTCGAGGGTTCCCATCGACGCATTGCCGCTCGTCGCCGTCCTCGCGTGGCTCATCGGATTCGGAGCCGCTGCGGCCTATCTCGCCGTCCGGCGCCGCCGGAATCCGATGTGGTGGGCCGTTCTGGGCGCGATCCTCGGGCCGTTCGCCCTGCTGATCCTCCTGCGCGCCCCGCCCGGCCGGTGCGCGGGCTGCGCCGCGCGAACGGTCGGCTGGTCGATGGTGTGCATGTGGTGCGGTGAGGACGTCCGCGGCCTTCCGGCCGAGCGGTCAGCTAAGCCGATGGCCCAGCCGGACGCTCGAGTCTCAGCTCCGACAACCCTGACTGTCATCCGTGGAACCGGCCCGGATCCCGGCCGCCCGGCCGAGCTCGCGACCGAAACCGCCGCCCACGCCACGGCGGACGCGCAGACGGGCGTCGACTCGCTGGACGCGGGACCTGTCCATCGGCTCAAGTCCGTGCTGGGCCCCTCGACCGCCACCGGCCCGGCGAGCGTGTCGCAGTCCGGTTCGCCGGTGACCCAACCTGGCGGCGAGCCGCGGGAGATCATCCTTGCGTCCGCCATCTACGTCACCGGGACCCGCGGCCTGCAGGCGGGCAGCCGCTACGGGATCGCGCTGATCGGAAGCAACCTGGCCATCCTCGGCCCGGTCGACGTCGACCCGTCGGCGATCGTGGTCCTCCGCCAGCTGCGCGGCCTGGACGCGACCGGCGAGCAAGGCCAGCTGATCATCACCGCCGACGAAAGCTTCCGGAGCAAGTTCGCGCTGGTGTTCATGGCGCTCGCCGGCGGGACGCCCGAGCGGGTCGCCGGAGATCATCGCGACCGCGGCGTCCACCGGCGCGATCGCCTCGCGATGACGCAGATCCCGCCGGACGCGCCGATGTCGGTGCGCATCGGGGCGCGGCTCGGGCCGGAGGCGCTCGCCACGATCCTGGCCGTGCCGGTCGTGATCGTCGCGATCCTCGTATTCCTGACCGCCCGCGGGTCGGGACAGCCCGCCGCCGTCGTGCCGCCCGCTGCCGTCGTGCCGCCCGCGTCGGTCGGGTCGCCAACCCCAGCTGGGTCGACGCCTGCGGCCGCGACGCCGGTCGCAACGCCCAGCCCGACGCCCGATACCGCGACCGCCCGGATCGTCCTGCAGCTCGTCGACCAGCTGCTCGCGAACCGCTCCGATCTGGCCTCGGCGGTCGCCCCGCGGAAGCCTGATGCCCAGGACATCGCGAATCGGCTGCGATCCGTGAACGCCACGCTCATCACGCTCGAAACGCCGCTTGCGGAGCTCCAGGGCGACCCCAACGCGGCCGCTGTCGCAGCCCGGCTGCTTGCCGTGAGCGACCAGACGAGCGAGGCCGTCGCCGACACGCAACGGGCGAGCATCACCAACGCCGCTGCGTACAAGGCCGGCGGCCAGCACGTCCTCGACGTGATGAAGCCGCTCGTGGCGATCCGGGTCGACCTGATCGTGATCGTGGGCCCGATCGCTTCGCCGTAGCGTTGCCGATTCAGGCCGAGCCGAGTTCCGCCACGCCCTGACCGCTCGCGGCTGCGGGGCGTCCGCCGGCCGCGGCATCGTCGTCTGTCGCATCGTCGTCGGCTGGCTTGGGCGGATCCGTCCAGTAGTAATGGCTGTCGATCTGGCGCGTCTCGAGGAGGTGACGCATCTGTTTGATCCGCGTGTGGCCGCGGGACTCGAACAGCTCGGTCGACATGTCGACCGCGCGGAACACCTCGAGGAGCTGGCGGGCCCCGCTCGCGACGTCGTGACGGGCCACGAAGCCGGGCAGGCGCTCGTGGATCTTGTCGAAGTTGACCTTGTAGTTGCGGTCGTCGCCGGTGCTGTCGCCGACGTGCAGCCGGCATCCGGGGAACGTCCCGGAGATCTGCTCGGCGATATCCCGGATCTGGTAGTTCAGGGCGTTGCTGCCGACGTTGAAGATCTCGTTGTGGACCGCGGCGCGCGGCGCCCGCAGCACGCAGTCGATCGCCTGGCTGATGTCGAGGATATGGACGAACGGCCGCCAGGGCCGGCCGTCACTGTCCATCCGGATCACCTTCTCGGTCCAGGCGTGGCCGGCCAGGTCGTTGACGACGAGGTCGAATCGCATGCGCGGGGATGCACCAAACGCCGTCGCGTTGCGCAGAAACGTCGGCGAGAAGCCGTCGTCGCCGAGCGGGGCGACGTCGCGCTCCACGAGGACCTTGCACTGGGCATATGCCGTGAGCGGCAGGACCGGCGACGACTCCGTGCTGAAGGTGTCCGCTGCGGCGCCGTAGACGCTGCACGAGGACATGTAGACAAACCGCTCGACCCCCGCCTCGCGGGCCATCGTCGCGAGGCCGACACTGCCGCGATGGTTGATCTCGAACGTCACGTCCGGGTTGAGCTGGCCGAGCGGGTCGTTCGAGAGCTCCGCCAGGTGGACCACGGCGTCGAAGCCGCGCAGGTCGTCGACCGACAGCTGGCGGACGTCGGCCGCCCGCCACGCCGGCGCCCGATCGACGCCGTTGTAGAGCCAGCCAACACGGTGGAAGCCCGTGTCGACGCCGCTGACGTCGTGGCCTCGGGCCATCAGGTACGGCGCGAGGATCGTGCCGATGTAGCCCTCGCTGCCGGTGATCAGGACGCGCATTGGTCCCGGCCCGGACCGCGGCCGGTGCGATGGCCGCCAGCGTCAGCCCTCATGCGGCCGCCGCCCGTTCGCGGTCCACGGTCCCGACGTCTCGTGGCTGACTCTCATCGGCGTTGTCCCTGGCGTTGTCTCATGTTGGGCGAGCGCCGCCACCCTTGGGGTCGTTGGAGTCCGGGCAGTGGCTGCGGCTAGGATAAAGGAGTGTTCCCCGACATCGGTCACCCGTCTGATGACGTGGCCATTCCCGAGCTCGAACCGATTCGATCCATCCTCATCGTCCACAACCGCTACCGCCAGGCCGGCGGAGAGGACGCGGTCGTCGAGGCCGAGTCCGAGCTCCTCGCAGGCCACGGCCACCGTGTAGACCGCCTCGTCGTCGACAATGACGCCATTCCCGATCGGCCGTCGGCGGCCCAGCGTGTCCGACTGGCGGTGCAGACCGTGTGGGCGTCCGCGGCCGCCGCCGCTGTCGCCGATCGTGCCCGGGCCGTCCGGGCAGACGTCGTCCACGTCCACAACTTCCTGCCGCTCCTGTCGCCTGCGATTTACGGCGCAGCCCGCTCGACCGGGGCTGCGGTCGTGCAGACGCTGCACAACTACCGCCTGATCTGCCCCGCCGCGACACTCTTCCGGGACGGCGCACCGTGCGAGGATTGCGTCCGTTTGCCGGTCGCGCTCCCGGCGGTGGTCCACGCCTGCTATCGAGATTCGCGGGCCCAGACGGCTGCGGTCACAGCGATGCTTGCCGTCCACCGGGCGCGCCGAACATGGCATCGCGACGTGGATGCGTTCATCGCCCTGACCGACTTCGGGCGCGACCGGTTCATCGCCGGCGGGCTGCCCGGCCGCCGCCTCGTCGTGAAACCCAACTTCGCCTCCGACGACGGCGACCCGCATGCCGATGAGTCCCTGACCCGCAGCCGATTCGCGAACGGGCCCGTGCTCTTCGTCGGCCGTCTTGCGCCTGAGAAAGGCATTCGCACATTGATCGCGGCCTGGCCTCGCGTGGACAATGGCCGGCAGCTCCGGATCGTCGGCGGCGGGCCGCTTGTCGACGACGTGCGGACGGCCGCAGCAGCCACACCGGGCATCACGTTCGTCGGCCCGGTATCGCGCGACGATGTCCAGGCCGAGATGAGATCGGCTGCGGTCATGGTCTTTCCGTCGGAGTGGTACGAGGGCATGCCGCTGAGCCTGATCGAGGCCTTCGCCGCAGGACTACCCGTCCTCGCATCCCGCCTGGGGGCCATGGAGAGCATGATCGAGGACGGGCGCAGCGGGATTCTTGTTGAACCGGGCGATCCGAGCGCGCTGGCGGCCGGCATCTCCCGCGCGGTGGCCGATCCGACCCGCCTCGCCGCGATGGGTCGGGCCGCCCGGAGCACCTATCTCGAAACGTACGCGCCGGAACCGAACTACGCGCGACTGGCAGCGATCTACCGGTCCGCGGTGGCACGGCGAGCGGCATCGATCCGGCGAGTCGCCGCTGACGGTACTGGCTGACCTGCGGCGTTCAGGGGAGTCCGACGGGCGGCGCGGCGCGCACGACCACGATCTGAGTCCTTGAACCGTCTGCCCGCCCGGGCAGGAACGCGGACCATCGTAAGGGTTGCCAGCCGACCAGCCCCGTGCAAACGTTTGGCGGCCGCAGCCGCGCACGCCCGGCTCGCAGCGACCGAAATAGCACTCCCGTCGCGAGGCGGGGCCGCAAAGCCACGGGCCTGGAGACAGGCGGCCGGGTTGCCGAAGTCGATGCATCCACACGTCGCCGACCGTCGCGGCGGCATGCGTTGATCGGCGCACGCGTTCGCCTCCTGGGTTCCCCCTGGAGGTTTCGAGTATCGTGCGAAACATCCGAATCGCGGATCCGGCCGACCGTTACCGGCCGGAGGTTCCGCCCCGGCGACGAGAACCGGGCAGGCTGGCGAACATCGTCGCCACGCTACCGATCGTTTTGCTCCTTCCAGCGCTCATCATTGCCTGGTTCCCGGCATCGGCGGCAGCCGGGCCGGCCATCAAGGCCGCGCCGTCGCCAATCGCGGTGGGCCAGAAGCTGACCGTCCGCGGGACGGACTTCGCCCGCCGGACTCCGGTCCAGCTGACCTGGGACGGCGCCGCGGACGGGATGCCGATCGTCACGGTCTCCGGCGCAGGGGGCTTCCGCGCCGCGTTCCCCGTTCCCGCCGCCAAGGCCGGAACCAGTCACGTGGTCGCCGCGATCGCGCTCGACGCGAAGCTCGCAGCCAGCGCCACCGGTCCGGAGCTCGCCAGCACGACCATCGTGATCGCCGCGGCGCCGACGCCGACGCCCGTTCCGACGCCCACGCCGACGCCGGCCCCGACGCCCACCCCGACGCCGGCCCCGACGCCCACCCCGACGCCGGCCCCGACGCCCACGCCCGTCCCCGCCCCCACGGTGGCACCCACGCCGACCCCGACCGCTGTCCCCGCACCAACCCTGGCACCCACCCCGACCCCCACGCCCACGCCGACCCCGACCCCCACGCCCACGCCGACCCCGACCCCCACGCCGACGCCGACCCCCACGACGACGCCGACCCCCAAGCCGACCCCGACTCCGACCCCAACCCTGGCTCCGACCCCGACGCCCACTGCCGTCCCGACGCCCGTGCCGACGGCCGTTCCGACCCCGACACCGACACCCACCCCGGCGCCCCCCTCCGGCTGCGGCGCGTCGCTCCAGAGCCTGATCACTGGTGCCGCGACCGGATCCGTGCTCCACCTGCCGAATTGCGTCTTCCGCAAATCGGCCACAGTCACGAAGCCGCTGACGATCGTGGGCCCGGCGACGATCAAGGGCTCAGACGTGTGGACGAGCTGGAACGGCAACGTCTCGGTGGCGGCCGTCCCTGCCCTGCCCACGAACGGCAACTGCACCGCTGCTCGATGCGCCTGGCCCGAGCAGGTGTTCATCGACGGCACGCCGCAGGTCCAGGTCGCGACGACGGACACCCCGGCGGCCGGCCAGTTCAAGCTCGATGCGGCGCGACACGTGGTGCTCGGCAGCTCACCCGCCGGCAGGACGGTCGAAGTGACGGTCCGCAAGACGTGGCTCACCGTGGCCGCCGACGACGTCACGATCGACGGTCTGACGATGCGCCACGCGGCCAACGGACCACAGTCCGGTGGCCTTCAGGAGAACTCCGGGGTGGATCGGCTGACGGTCCGCAACTCGGTCCTGTCGGACACGCACGGCGCCGTCGTCAACTTCCAGGGAACGATCGGCAGCGCCCTGCTGAACAGCGATGTCAGCCGCGGCGGACAGCTCGGCGTCCACGTCGGTGGGTCGTTCACGATCGGCGTGACCATCGCCGGCAACCGCATCCATGACAACAACACCGAGGGCTTCCAATCCGGCTGGGAAGCCGGCGGGCTGAAAGCCGCGGTCTCGACCGACCTGTCGATGACCGACAACGACGTCTACGGGAACGTCGGCCCGGGCCTCTGGTGCGACATCGACTGCCAGAACGTCACCTACGCTCGGAACCGCGTCCACCACAACGCCTCGGCAGGCATTTTCTTCGAGATCAGCGACGGCGCGGTCGTGTCCGACAACGTCGTCTGGGAGAACGGCTGGGGTTCCCGCGCCTGGGGCTGGGGCGCCGGCATCCTCATCAGCTCGTCGCGCAACGCCGACGTTCACGACAACCTCCTCGCCTGGAACGCGGACGGGATCTCCGTCATCAGCCAGAGCCGCTCGGACGCGCCCGGTCCCATCGTCGGCAACTACGTCCATGGCAACACGGTCGCCGTTGCCCCGGTCAGTTCGGACAGCTCCGAGAAGTTCGCGGTCGGGTTCCTCCAGGACTGGACCGGCGTGCTCTTCGATGCCGCCTCCAACAACCGCGGAGCCAGCAACCGCTACTGGTATGCGACACCCGAACCCAGCGGCCGCTTCGGCTGGAGCGGCACAAAGTCCCGACTGGCGGACTTCA
>CAWJUA010000010.1:0-115421 GCA_963845925.1 uncultured Chloroflexia bacterium | reverse complement strand
TCTCTATGCCTGTGACGCGCATCGTCTGTTCTCGCACCTTGCCCATCACCGGCTGTCGGATCTGGAACGTCGTGCCCGCCCGCAGCGGCCCCTCGGTCACCTTGACGATGGACTCGACCTTCGGGTCCGTACGGGCGACGCTCTGCTCGAGGTCGAGGAAGAAGCCGAAGACCGGCTCGACCGGTCGATTGATCTCGATCACCGATTGCATCGCCACCGCGGCACCTCCTCGGGCACCGTAGATTGGGAGCTCACCATCAGGAAGTTCTTCGGAGAAACTTCTTCGGTAGTGCGCTGGTGGGAGAATGACTGCATGGCCTCGTTTGGTGAGTTCTGCCCCTATAACAAGGCGATCGAGCACCTGGGCGACCGATGGAGCCTGATCATCGTCAAGGAGCTCGCGATGCACGGAACGCGCGGCTTCAATGCGATCGCCGATGGCCTTCCGGGCGTCTCCCGATCGGTTCTCGCCCGACGGCTCCGCAAGCTCGAAGAGCTGGGACTGATCGTCCGCGACCCGTCCGCCCGCAGGTCCGTCGCGCCGTACCGCCTTGCGCCCGCCGGGAGCAACTCGTTCCGACACTGCTGTCCCTCGACTCGTGGGCCAGGCGCTGGGTGCCCGAGGACCCAGCATTGGCGGAGCGCGATCCCAGCGTCATCACGTTCTGGCTCTCGCACCGCGTCGACCCGGTGCATCTGCCCGACCGTTCCGTCGTCATCGCGTTTGATATCCGCGGTCCGAGGGCCCAACGACAATGGCTGGTCCTCGAACAGGGAGCACCGCCGTCGATCTGCGACGAGGATCCAGGCCTCTCGCCGATCGCTACGTCTACCTCGAAGCCCTGGCCGCCGACCTGTACCCGGTCTCGCGAGGGCTTCGCAGCTGGAGCGCGGCCCTCGCTGACGGGTCCATCAAACTCTTCGGCGACCCCAATCTCGTCAAGTCCTTCCCGAGTTGGTTCATCGAGACGGCTCCGAGCACGCGCTTGAGCGATGCCTCCTGACGGCCGAAAGCACCATCCATGGGGAAGGTTCGCCCGGTCGCGCGGGCGGCTGGTGGGTGCACGGATTTGACCTACCGGTGGTCGGCGCCTAGGTCGTCTGCGTCCTCCGCGCCGCGAACAGGCAGAGGGCCCCGGCCAGCGTTCGCACCGATGGCGCTCGGCACCGAGGCTGGCCCGACGATGCCGTCGCGGAACGCGATGAGGTCGATCAGCGACCCCGCGACCAAGTAGAACGCGAGGATGACCAGGGCCAGCTGGACGGCCCGCCCTCCGGCCCGACGAGCCGTCTCGGTCAAGGCCGCCGCGGTGACCAGCGCTACGCCTTCGGTGCGGATCAGGAAGACCTCGGTCGGGGAACCGCCGATGCCGACGACCGACAACATCGCGGCCGGCACGAACAGATAGCCGAGGCCGGTTGCGGCCAGCAGCAGCGCGGAAAGGACCAGCAGGCTTCGAGCGAGCGTCATTCCACACTAGGGTATTCGCGGGAAGAAGCCGCGTGTCCGTGGAACTCGTTCTTCTTCAAGGACCCCGACGGCAACAACTGGGCCGTCCAGGAGAAGCACGGCGTCTGACGCAACGATGTGACGCGAGCGGGCAGATCGGCTGGTCATTGCAATGGCGGGCGGTCCACGATCGTCCGCGGGGACGCCGAAACCGCGCTCGTGGAGCCCGCCATGGAAACTCGGATGAGACTGCTGGGTCACCCGATCCACCCGATGCTGATTGTTCTGCCACTCGGCCTGTTTTCGGCGAGCTTGCTGTTCGACATCGTTTACTTGGCCACTGGCAACGACGAGTTCGCTACGGTCGCGTTCTGGACGATCACGGTCGGGCTCGTCGGCGGTCTCCTCGCCGCACTGTTTGGTCTGATCGACTGGGCTCGGCATCCCGACGGTCACCCGGGCCAAGTCTGTCGGGCTGTTGCACGGGATCGGCAACTTCGTCATCGTCCTCCTGTTCGCCGCGAGTTGGCTGCTGCGGCTCGCCGACCACGCCTACGCGCCGAATATCCTGCCGTTCCTCCTGGGGCTCGTTGCCGTGGGTCTCGCCCTCGGAACGGCCTGGCTGGCGGCCAGCTCGTGTTCCGGCTACGGGTCGGCGTCGACGACGACGCGAACCTCGACGCCCCGAACTCGTTGACCGTCGAGGCCGGAAGTCACGCCTGATCGCCGGCGGAACCGCCGACGCCGCCGGCTGACGGCGAAGACATTCGGCAGACCGATGGCAGACCCTCGCCGAACAGGTTGTCGTCATCACCGGAGCTTCCCAGGGGATCGGCCGAACGACGGCCCTCGAGCTCGCCTCGCGGGGTGCGGCCGTGGTCCTTGCGGCGCGGAACGAGACGGCCCTTCATGGCGCGCGATGAGATCGAACGCCTGGATGGCCGGGCCGAGGTGGTCGTCGCCGCCGACGTGAGCCGAGTGGCAGCAGGTGGACCAGCGGATCGCCAACCGGCGATCGAGCGTTTCGGCCGCATCGACACGCTGGATCAACGATGCGGCCGATGAGCGCCTACGCCACGGTCGAGCAGCGACGCCCGGAGGAGATGGACCCGCGTCATCCAGGTCAACCTGCTTGGCCAGATCTACGGTTGCAGGCCGTGCTGCCGCATCTCCGCCTGAAGGGACCGGCGGCGGCGATCATCAACGTGGCCTCCGCGCTGGCCGACCGCTCGATCCCGCTCCAGGCCGCCTACTGCGCGGCGAAGCACGGGATCAAGGGGTTCACCGAGGCGCTACGGCTGGAGCTGGAGCACGAGCGCAGTGGGATCACGCTCACACTCGTGCTGCCCTCGTCGATCAACACGCCGCTGTTCGACCACGCGCGCTCGAAGCTGGGCGTCAAGCCGATGCCCTCCCCCCGATCTACGAGCCGCGCGTCGTCGCCGAGGCGCTCGTCTTCGCCTGCGAGCAGCCGCGGCGCGAGATCGTCGGGGCGGCCGGGGAAGACCTGCCGTCGGTCAGCGCCTCAGCGCCGTCGCTCCTCGACCGCTACATGCTCTTCCGCGGCCAGATGTTCAACAAGCAGAAGACGAGCCAACCGGATCGACGGGCAGGACAACCTGTTCCAGCCCAGCCGGGGCCGCGGTTCGAGTACCGGCGACTTCGGGCAGCAGTCCAAGGCGGCGAGCATCTACACGCGCCTGCTGGAGCTGCACCCCGTCGAAAGCGTGCCCTCGTCGCGGCGACGGCCGTGGGCGCGCTCCCCTCTGGCGCCGCACGGCGCGCTAGCCGATGGCGCATCGCCTGGCCCTCTCGGCGCCCGCGCGAACCAGCACTATGCCTACAGCGGCCGCTCGGTGCTCATCGCCGACCTCGCCGGCGGGTCACGGGCGAGGGCAGCGAGGGCTTCTACGTCGAGAACACGCGGCTGCTCTCGCGACTGCTGAGCTGACCGTGGATGGCCGACCGCTCGACTGGTGGCCGCCAGCCCCGTGGGGGGCAGCGCGCTGCTGGCCTACGCGCAGTGCCCGGGGACCGGCCGGTGCCCGCGCGCGCCGTGGCCGTCGAGACTCGGCTGCTCGTGGGCCGGGGCCTGCAGGTCCTGCGCCTCGAGAACTACAGCGCGCGCGTGGACGGCCCGGTCCGCCCTGAGCATCCACCTCGCCGCCGATTTTGCCGACGTCGAGGAGGCCAGGCAGGGCTGCCGCCAGCACAGGCCGACGTCCAGACGTGCTGGGACGCGGCGCGGCAAGAGCTCGGTTCCGGTACACCCACCCGCGCCTCGATTGGGCCGTCGCCGTCCGCGTCGAGCATAGCGCCGACGCCCGTGCGCCACGAGACGGCGCGCTCGTCGTCGACCTCGAGCTCGCCCTCACGGCGCTCTCGAGCTGCGCCTGCTGCGTCGAGCCCATCTACGAGGGCCGACCGTGGCTGCCACCGCCGCGAGCCTCCTTCGGCGATGGGGGTACGTCGCTGGACCGCGTGCGCCGGGGCCCGCGCGATCCACAACCGACCCCTCACCACGACGAACGCGACCGTGGCGCGGGCCTGGCAGACCGCAACGCTCGACCTCGCCTCGCCGCCTCGGCCCGGGACGGCTCGGGCCGCCGCGCCGAGCGCGGCTTGCCGCCTATCAGCAGTTCTTCGGCCGCGACATGCTGACCATTGGTTGGCAAGCGCTCCTGGCGATGCCGACGATGCTGCGCGATGCGCTGCGCCTCAACGCCGCCTGGCAGGGTCGGCCCATCGACGACTGGCGGGACGAGGAGCCCGGCAAGATGATCCACCAGGCCCGGCAGGGCCCCCTGTCGCTCCTCAGCCTCACCCTTCGTGCGCTACTACGGCGACGGGCGACCGTGCCGGCTTCCTGATCATGCTCAGCCAGTACCTCCTGGACCGCCGACCTGGCGACGGTGCGCGAGCTGCTGCCTGCCGCCCGCCAGGGTGTCGACTGGCCCGAGCGCTATGGCGACCTCGACCGGGATGGTTTCATCAGTACCACCGGCGCTCTGCCCAAAGGGGTGAAGAACCAGGGCTGGAAGGACTCCGACGAGGCCATCGTCGACGAGCGGGGCGAGATCGTCCCCAATCCGATTGCGACCAGCGAGCTGCAAGCCTACCGGTATGCCGCGCTCCAGCAGGCGGGCGTCGCCTTCGCCCTGGCCGGCGATGCGACTACGGTCTGGAGCTGCTCGGCAGGCGCGCGCCCTCAAGCAGCGCTTCGACCGCGCCTTCTGGCTGCCTGACGAGGGCTTCTATGCGATGGCGCTCGGGGCCGAAGCCCGCCGGTGCGCTCCATCGCGTCGAACGCCGGACCTGCCCTCGTGGCCGGCCTCGTGCCGCGGGCCAGGGTCCCGCGCGTCGTCGAGCGGCTCATGGCCCCCGACCTGTTCAGCGGCTGGGGGATCCGGTCCCTCTCGGCGTGACCACCCGGCGCTACAATCCCTTCAGCTACCACCTCGGCAGCGTCTGGCCCGTCGAGAAGGCGACCTTTGCCCTTGGGTTCGAGCGGTATGGCCTTGACGGGCACGCGGACCGGCTGGTCGATGGCCTGTTGGCGGCCGCGGCGGCGAGCGAGGGAGGTCGGATCCACGAGGCGTGGACGGGCCATGATCGCCGGACGTTCGCCAGCCCCGTCCCCTACCCAATGCCTCGGTGCCCCAGGCATGGTCTGCCAGCGCGCTCATCCAGATCGTCCAGGTCATGCTCGGGCTCTATCCGTTCGCGCCGCTCAACGTCCTCGCGGTCGTCCGCCCCAGGCTGCCTACCTGGCTGCCGGAGCTGACCATCCGCCGCCTTCGCATCGGCCGCGCGTCGGTCGCGATCCGATTTACGCGGCGCGAAGACGGGACGGCGAGCTGGCGCGTCGTCGAGCAGCACGGCCACCTGCTCGTCATGGCCGGGCCCCCAACGATGTCGGGGGCGGCTCCATCCTCGAGGCCCTGGAGTACGCGACGCTCCGGCGCGCGCCGGGCCGGCTGACCAGGGCGGCCCGGATCGGCCTGGGCGTCGACTGATCAGCTTCAGTCGCTCCACGTAAGAAGGGGTACGAGGACGAGAACCAGAAGCGCCAACAGGGCAAGCACGCCCGCAGTCCCTCCGTCACCTTGACGGTCAACCTCGGCTACAGGTCGACGAGCGGGCCGGTCGTTGGGGCGAACCGGTCCGCGTCTCGTTTCGCGGACCAATGTCTTCACGACTCGGCCTTCATCGACGCGATCCGGCGCTCGACCACAGGCGCCCATTGTCCAAGATAGCGCTCGTGGAGCTCCGGCAGACGCCAGTCGTCGCCGCGAATGAGGCGCCGACAGTGATCACTTCCGCAATGGCAGACCATCTGCCAGGCGGGGTCGACGGTGTGCATCGCATAGTCGATCGTCAGCTCCTCGCCCGGGGCGATGGCGCGCGTCGCGACCACTGTCCAGGCGCCTCGCATCCCGAGGTTGGGGTCGCACGAGTGGTTGCCGTGACGGCCCGGCCAATCGTCGGGCTCGATGACCAGGTTGCGGTCCTCTCCGAGCGCGATCCCGTCATAGCGGCGACCGGCGGCGATCGTGGTGCGAACGTCGATATCCGAAACGACCCGCCCGCCGAGCTCCGCGACCGGCTCTCCCGCGCGGATTGGACGTTCCGCGAAGAGCCCGAGGCCGACGATGGCGACGGCCGCACCGCCACGCGCGGGTCGAGTCGGCTGGCCCTGGGCGGTAACGGGTCAGTGATGCTCAGTTCGTCTCCGCCGGCCTCGAGTGCCACTGTCCTCTCGCTCCCCAGATCGCGAGTAGGCGCAAACAATCGCTCGAACTCCGCGTGGGGTGCAAGCCCTGGTCGGCCGGGTCGGGCTGGCCGACGAGGCGGGATCGCGCGACCCGGACCGGAGCCGGGGCCGTGGCAGCCTAGCCGGCGCCGCCAGGCTGTCGCGGGGCTTCTGCCCAATGCTGGCCGCTCGGGTTGTGGCCAAAACCGGACAACGCGCTGTCCCCGACTCCGAGACGCTCTCGCTCGGACGGCCGCTGGCCGACCCACTGCCAGAGCGACCAACGCGGTCCGGTCTCGGCAGGTGGGATCGACGTGCTGCCGCCCGCCCATTCACGCCTGTCCCACGGGATCGACTGGTCGGTCATCGAAAGCGTTCATGCTCAACTCCTCGAGTACTGATTTGTTCTATTCGCTATTATATGCCGTATGACAAGTGTTTCGGCTGCCGGAGCCCGGGCTACGTGACCGTCGACGATGCAGCTCTTGCACAGTCGATCGAGCGCCTCCTCACGGCGGGGATCGGGATCACGGCGCTCGCGATCGACCAGACCGATCACGCTGCCGACCTCACGCTCCCCCAGTGGCGCGTCCTCGTGATCACGGCGCACGCCGCCGGCGGCCTCCGAGTCGGCGAGGTTGCCGCGCACCTCGGCGTCACCGTGCCGTCCGCCAGTCGCATCATCCGGCGTGTCGAGTCCAAGGGATTGGTGACGGCGACCCGCCCCGACCACGATCGGCGAACCACCATCGTCAGGACGACCCGGGTCGGCCGCGATCTCGTCGACGCGGTCGTCGGGCGCCGCCGGGAGCTGATCGGGCTCGCGCTCCGCGATCGACCGCCCGATCATGCCGCAGATCCGGTTGCGATGCTCGAGTCCGTCGCCAGCCAGCTCGCCCGCTATGCATGACCCCGGAACGGACATGGTCGTGCCCCCGCAATGGGCGACCCGTCCGAGCCCACCGCTCGAGCTGTGGCACGCGTCGACGGATCACCCTGTCGTCGTCGTCGTCCCGGGACGACGGTTCCTGGCCATCAGAGGTGCGGGTCACCCACGGACCCTGGAGTTCGCACTGGCCACGGCCGCGCTCCGGAACGTCGCCCACACGGTTCGTGCCGGGCTGCCACGCGACCGCTTCGAATTTGCCAGGACGATCATCGAAGTCATTTGGTCGATCTCGGCCGATCTGATGATTGACGAGATCATCGAGTCGTTCGAGCACCCGGCCTCGCACCGGTGGTGCCAGCTGATCGAGTTGCCCGCGGGCGTCACCGATGTCGCGGCCGCCGCCGCGATCGACGATGCTCGCCGGCAGGCGGGTCGAGCGGAGCCACTAGTACGGGTGCTGAGCCTGACCGAGGGTGCGGCCGCTCAAATCCTGAGCGTTGGTGGCCACAGCGAGGCGCACAGCATCCGGGACCTCTACCGATTTGTTGTCGAGTCGGGCTTCCGGACCCGCGGCGATCTCCATCAGATCGTCCTCGCCGATGCCGATGTCGTCCCTCGGGAGCGCGCCCGTTCCGTCTTCCGCGTGCCGATCGAGCCGGTGTAGCGTCGCCGGCTTCCCGGGCCCGCACCACGAGGAGTGGATGACCTCGCGACCGAGGTGCGACCGATGCTGGAGCGGACCGTCAGCTCGTAGGAAGGGCTGCCTGGGTCGACGCGGCCGCACGGGCCTTCGCCCTGGCCCGATGTCGAGCCGGCCTTCGGCCGGTTGCGGCAGCTCGACGTGTCGCACCATCACCGGCTGGCCGCACGAGGCGAGACCGCTCGACCCGGACCGGTGCCAGGGCGGTGACAGGGGCGGCCCTTAGGGCAGCTGGTCGACTCGGCGCGCGGAGGCGATTGGAGGTCCCTGGGGCATTCGCGACTGGGGCAGCGGGGAACGCTCGCGTGATCTATTCGCCTGCTCGGGTGATCGATTTGCCTTCTCGAAGGAACGCTGAGCGTCGATCCATCCCCGGCCGGAGTCCCAGAAGTAGCGACCACGAGGTACGCCGCCCCGCCTGGCGAATCGCTCCCAAGCGTCGCACCAGCGCTGGGCTTCCTCAAGATCGATCCTCAGGTCTCGAGCGATGATCCCAATTGCGGTCCTGCGAGCCTGTTCTGTTGAGTCGGCCATGAATGGACCCTTCGATGTCTCAGCATCGGCGTGGCGTGCGAGTTGGCAGGAGATCGGAGCCGGCGCATGCATGTCGATGTGCTCGCAGAAACGACGCGCGAGGACCTTCGTTTTGGGTATGGACCGTGCTGCAACGAACCTGATACGCGGTGACGCTCAGGCCACGGCAGGTACTCGCAGTTGCCTTGCAGCCCGGCCCTATGGGAGACGCGCCTCAGCTAGAGTCCCCTGGATACCGTCGCAACTCGCGCCGCAGCATCGGTAGGCGAAGGAGCAGTGCTGGTATCCGTTCGAACGGTGGCCGCGGTCGCGCTCGCGCTGGGCATCGTCCTGCTCTTCAGCCTCGTCACGCTCGCTCTCTTCTTCGCGATCGGCGGGCCGTTTGGAGCGCTGAACGACTGGTCCATCGGCGTCTCAGGCGTGCTGGCGGTCACCTTCGTGCTCGCGATCAGGGCGACCGACGTCGCTGATGCGTCGGTAGATGGCGTCATCCTTCGCGCGGTGGCTGTGGTCGGTGGCATTCTGGTCGTCGTGGGCGCCTGGCTCGTGATCTCCGACACCACCGGCTTCTTGCTGGCGGGTCTCGTCGAAAGTCTTGGGTTCGCGCTGTTTGGGTGCTGGCTCATCGCCCTGAGCAGGTCGATGGCGCCCGGGGGCCGGTGGCCGCCTCGCCTTCCGACCCTTGGCTACGCGACCGGCATCCTCCTGGTCATCGGCCTGATCGTGGCCCCGGGGATCGTCATGGGCCTCGACGACATGGACACCGCGCCCTGGTGGGTGTGGGTCGGCTTCGTTGGTTGGCTCGGGATCTTCGTCCTGCTTCCGATCTGGTCGATCTGGCTCGGCGTTGCCGTCCGCCGCGCATCCCATGCACCGTAGAATCCGGGTCGGGGTGGTCGCCGCGGAGCTGAGATCGCGCGGACTGTGTTCCCGGGGGTCGTTCGCAAGCGCGGCGTAGGATCGTCGCGATGCCAAGCGCCGCACCGCCGCCGAGTGCCGCACCGTCAACGGACGGCCCCCCGCCGTCCGAAGAGAAGTGGCGGCGCCTGCTCGTGGACCAGGCGCCGTTCCTGCGGAGCCGCCGGTTGCACGCCCGGCTTCCGAGCTCGCCGCGGTGCAAGCTGTGCGCGGCGCCGTTTTCCGGGCCTGGCGGGATCGTCATGCGGTTCGTCGGCCACGCGAGGTGGGCCAAGAACCCGAAGTACTGCACCGGCTGCTTCCGAATGCTCAGCAGCAACCACGGCGGGGCCGAGGTCGAGTGCTCGCTCCTGTTCGCCGATGTTCGCGGATCCACAACCCTGGCGGAGAGCATGTCACCGCGCGAGTTCAACCGTCTGATGGGTCGATTTCCACGACACGGCAACCGACGTTCTCGTCGATCACGACGGCATTGTCGACAAGTTCGTGGGTGACGAGATCATCGGGATCTTCGTTCCCGCGATGGCCTCCCCGCAGCATGCGGCCAGGGCCGTCGACGCCGCTCGAACGCTCCTGACCGCGACTGGTTTTGGGACATCGTCCGGGCCCTGGGTCCCGATCGGGATCGGCGTCAACACCGGGGTGGCCTACGTCGGCTCGATCGGCGACGGCTCCGACACCGAGATGACCGCCATGGGCGATGTCGTGAACGTGACCGCCCGCCTGTCATCGGTGGCTGCGGCCGGCGAGGTCCTGGTCACGACCGCGGCCGCCGCCGCGGCCGGCCTGCCTGGTGATCTGCCGCGTCGTTCGCTGCAACTGAAGGGCAAATCGCAGACCACCGACGTCGTTGTCGTCACGGGTTCTCGCTGAAGGTCCTGGATCCGGTCCCGGTCAGATCGTCACCCGCTCTCAGCCAGCGTGTGGCAAATGTCACTCGAATTGCGGAACGGGATCGAGGGGTTAGGTGCGCTTGATCAGCGAATCCGCGGCACGCGTCGAATGACGAGCATGCCCTCGCGTTGCCCGAGGGTGCTAGTCGACGCTCACCGCCGGCCGAGGTTGACGCCGGTGATATCAACAGAGCTGGATGGACTTCGTGGTCTTGCGACTGATCCATGTCGTCGGCGGTGCCTTCTGGCTGGGCGCAGCCGCAACGTTGTTCCTCTTCTTGCAGCCCACAGCGCTGGCGACCGCTCCCGAAGGCCAGCGTTTCATGCTCCATGTTCTGCGCAATCGTCACTTCAGCGAGGTGGTTCTGGTCGACGCCATCCTCACTGGAGCGGCAGGCGCGATCCTGTTCTGGCGCAACACCAACGGCTTTGAGCTGGCGTTGATGACCCAACCGCAGGCTCTCGGGTTCACCGTCGGCGCCATCGCAGGGGCCATCGCGTTGCTCCTCTTCGTGCTCGTCGGATACCCGGCCGGGCGGCGGATGGTTGCGATCGCCAATCGGCTCGAGGTGGAGCGGCGACCGCCAAGCGAGGATGAGGAGCGCATCCTCGCCACTTCTCAGCGGGTCTTGGACCGATTGGGCCCCACGGTCCTCGCCTTCCTCATCGGCGCTGCTGCGGCTATGGCGACGGCACGGTACTGGCCGCTGCTCCTCTGACGGGACCGACGTGTGGGCGGGGCACGCTAGGGGGACCCTTGCGGCATATGCCTGGACAACACTGGCCCCGGTCGGCCCGGGTCGGGCAGGCCGCCGGGGCGGGATCGCGCGACCCGGCCGGAGCCCGGGCGAATAAGAGTGTGACGCGGGCCGATTAGCTGCGGCTTTACGCGGAAGGGACGCGAGAACGCCCGCTCTGTATCCTGTCGCAGCCCCCAGTCAAGCCTGCCTGTCACCCCTCCGGGCCGCAGGTTTACCCCGTTGAGGGCGGAATGGAGGTGCGACCGATGGAGCACGCGCGTGCCTGGTTCGATGCGCGGTGGCCACGACTCGAGGTATACGGGCTGCGTGCCGCCGGCGCATGGATGATCTTTCTGGGGACGATCACCATCCTTGGAAGCGTCGAAAGTTCCCCGCAACCGGAGTTGCTCGCGTATCCATCGGGATCAGCGTTGATCCTGGGAGGTCTGCTAGCGGTGGACAGAAGCCGCGAGGACCTCGTGACCTGGACCATTGCCGGGATCGCGGCGATCGTCTTTACGTTGTCGCTGGCGGCGTCAGCGGCGCCAGATCCGGAAGCCATGCACGCCAGCGCCTATCCGCCACTCCTTATCTGGATCGGTGCGGCGTTGTTTGGTGTACGAGCGTTTCGGGGAGCTTTCCGACGTCGTCGACAGCCGCATGGCGTCGAAGGATGGGGATGAGATCCCATAAACCGGGGAAAGAGCCCGCCCCTCAGGCCGCCAAGTAGGACGCTGAGTCAAGACCGTTTCGTTGTCGCGGGGCTACGTTGGGTGGGCGGGCTGACCCAACGTCGAGGTAGGTGACCTGGCGTCGGTGAGGCCGGCGTCACTCACTATGGGACGTCGCCACTCGACCATGGACCCGACGCGAACGCGGATAGCGCCCAGGCGTATGCATCCGCGCAGGAGCCCTCGCACGGCTGGGGCAGCGTCAGGTCGAACGTCAGCACGCCATTCTTGATCGCATAGTCGACGACGAGGGCACCGGCATACCCGAATTCGGTGGCATGCGATGGGAACGCCAGCGTGTTGGCGTCTACGTCAACGTAGTCGCCTTCGTCGACTTGCTGCCCGTTCTCATCACGCGAACCGAATGCCCCGGACGCGGTGAAGAAATGAGAATGCTGCAACGGCCCTCGCGCCAGCGACTGGACATGCGACTTCGCGAGGCCGGCCCGTTCGAATGCGGCCAGCATCTCCTGGCAAGTCTGAGCGCGGTGCCATGAGCCGACGAGGTCGCTCGCGGCATTTGTGGCCGAGGGGTTGACGACAGGCGAGCCGCCGATCGGTGGAGCGGCCGTCGGTGTCGGTCCACCGCTGCTCGCGGTGCCCCCGGGCGCATCCGCCAAGAGGGCGATCGTCGCGATGATCCCGAGCGCGCGCCTCATGGCGGCCAGCGTACTCGGGGACTCACTCCGTCACGTCTTGATCGCCGGCATTGGGGGTGATCAGTCATAGTCAACCGCAGTCGGCCGGGTCGGGCTGGCCTCTTGCGAGGGCGAGCGGGACCGAGCGGCTAGCGAGTGGCGGTCCCCGTGAGCGTCTCGTGTGTTAGCGAGTCGTCGCTGTCGTCGTACGTGGTCTCCATCTCCCCGCTCCCGCGCATCCCCTCGAAGGCCTCGGTGCCGCTGACGATCGTCCACGAGCCCGACTGGGGCTGGCCCTGCACCTGATCGGGCGTCACCTCGAGGCGTGAAGGCCCACCCTCACGGTCCCGTCCGGGCAGGCGATCGTCCGGGCCAACCAAGCCGTACGGCTCCATGGCTGGGTCCTCGTCGGCGTGTCGATCCTCGATGGTGCCGCCGACACAGAAGGGCCAGCTTCGCCCAGGGTGGAGCCTCTCGAGGACCTCGCCGGTCGCGGTGGATCTCTGCCCCTTCCACGTCGGCGATCACCACGCTCGTCTTGATCACGATCGAGCCCGCCGCCCACCTGGGCCGTCGAGACTGCTCCCGTGTCCGCCGCAGCGTCCTCGTTGTCCATAGCGCCGGCGCACGCCCCCAAGATGAGCGCCAGGACCGACGCCAAGACGATCGCTGTGCGCATGACCGTCGCCCTCCAGATCAGACCAGCACCACTCGCCCGTTGTCCTCCTCAAACGGGACTCCCCATGAGCGGAGCATAGAACCGCCACGGTCGCCGTCCGTCTCGCTGTCACGACGGAGCGGACGCGCGGAGCCGGGGCAGCCCCGGCGTAGCGACCGCCTCTTAGCTGGGGCTTACCGCCCCTAACCCCCCGGGTGCAGGTGGTTCAAATACGGCGCTCCAACGCCGTCACACGCTCTGCGAGTTCCTGCATCCAGCTCCAGATGCTCGGCGAGCGTGTGAGTGACGTCTTGGCCGTTGACCATCAGCGGGTCGATCGCGGTCTATGTCGCCCTCGCGAGCGGCAGCCTCTCCGCTCCTCGGGTTCGGCGCCGATGCGGTGAATCGACGCGGTCGCCTCCGTGGCCTTGGTCTGGCGGTTCAGGGTGGAATTTGGACAGCCTCTACCGGGCCGACCAGGTCGAGCAAGCGGCCGAGCGTCTGGTCGGGTTGGCGCTGATCGCCCTCGCCATCTATCTCGCGATCGGCGCGGTACCGGAACGCGGGCCGCGCACCGTCGACGGGAGGTACTGGCCGTGGCCTGCCGAGCCCACGCCGACAAGATCGCAGCAGCGAAGCGCCCCGGCTCGGTCGCCGAGCCTGACCGGTAGGAGTGCCATTTCGTGCGGGGGATTTGGTCGGGGCGGCCGGATTTGAACCGACGACCACCAGTCCCCCAGACTGGTGCGCTACCAGACTGCGCCACGCCCCGACAGGTCGGTCAGTCTAGCACTCGGGGACCGGGCGGCCGACCGGCCGGCGGGTCGGGCGGGCGCGACGCGCTCCCCTACCGGCGCCACTCGATCTGGCGCTCCGAGCCTGACAGCAGCCGCTGGATGTTGTCGAGGTGGAACAGCCAGATCAGCCCCGCCGCCGCGACCGCGTACACGGCGTACAGCGGCGACAGCTGGAACAGGGCGACCATCGCGATCACGATCAGCGCGCCCATGGCGGTCGCGGTCAGCGACGCCAGCGACGAGTAGCGGCTGATCAGCAGGACCGCCGAAGAAGATCGGGATGACGATCAGCGCCACGATCGGGGCGATGACGATCAGCCCGCCGAACGCCGGGGCGATCCCCCGCCCGCCTGCGAACCCGATCCAGATCGAGCGGCTGTGGCCGACGATCGCGGCGAGCGCGGCAAGGATCTCCAGGGGCAATCCTCCGCCGACGACGATCGCCAGCAGCACCGACGACGACCCCCTTGCCCACGTCGAGCAGGCCCGACGCCAGCGCCAGCCGCGGCCCGAGCGCCCGCATGACGTTCGCGCCGCCGGTCCGGCCGCTGCCGATCGTCCGCGGGTCCGGGCCGCCGGTCAGCCGGGCGATCACGACGCCCCACGGGATCCCGCCGATCAGGTAGGCGGCGAGGATCACGAGGACGCCAACAACGACCTGCCCGGTGTCCATTCGCCCGAGTATACCGACGGCCGATCCTGCCTCTGGCCCTCAGCCCGTGACGCCGACCTCCGCCGCGAGCCGGTCGATCCGGCCGTCGAACCAGGCCCGCCGCCGCTGGTCCGTGAGGACTTCGGCGACGAGTTCGGCGAGCCGCCGGTTGACCGCGGCCACGCCGCCCAGGTCCGTCGCCGCCCTCGCCACCGCCCCGTTCAGCCACTCGACCTCGGACCGCTCCGCGCCGGACTCGGCGGTCAGCAGCAGCGACGGCGCCTTGCCGCCTCGCGCGCCGCCGATGACCCGCGACAGGATCGGCCGGGCGATCGCAGCGGGCAGGCGTGTCGCGAGGTCGAGCAGCCGGACGTCGCCGCCCGGCAGCGCCACGACCCGCAGCCCGCTCCGGCGGATCACCGCGAACGCCTCGCGGAGCTGTCGCCGCTCGACCTCGTAGCCAAGCGGGTCGCCGTAGACCTCGGCCGGCGTCCGCCGCACGATCGCGCTCGTCGCGTTGCCGGCGAGGTTCGCGATCAGCTTCGACCACTTCATCGAGCGGGCGTCGTCGAGGACCTCGGAGCGGAGGCCCGCGGCGCGGAAGGCCGACACGAGCGACTCGGCCGACGGGCGCGTGTCGCCCGCCGCCGGTGCGACGCCGATGCCGCCCCCGTTCAGTCGCGCGACGGTCCGTTCGTCGACGAGATCCACGGACGCCGTCACGGAGCCCGCGATCAGACCGGCCCCGGGCCGGATGCGGCGGACGATCTCCTCCGCCCCGACGCCGTTCGACACGGTCAGGGTCACGGCGTCCGGCCATGCCGCGCACGACAGCGCCGCCGCCTCGACGTCGAACAGCTTGACCGCGACGACGATGACGTCGGGCGGGGCCGAGAGGTCCTCGGGCCGCGCGACCTCGGTCACGGTCGCGGTCCGCTCCTCGCGATCCGGCTCGACGACGGTCAGGTCGGCCGTGCGGGGCGCCGACGCGAGCCCGCGGCGGACGATCGCGACGTCCCGGCCACCCGCCGCGAGCGCCCACCCGACCAGCGAGCCGACCGCGCCGCCGCCGACGATCAGGTCGGTCATCGGACGGGCAGGATCACGAGGCGTCAACGCTCGCAGCGACCGCCGGTGACGCCGAGGGTCCCGCATCGGCGGCCGCATACGCCGCGGCGAGGACCTGGACCGGGTGGACGACCGGCGTCGACGTCGCCGCGGCGATCTGCCAGCGGCACGTCTCGGAATCGCAGATCGCCCGTGTCGCGCCGTCGTCGGTGGCGGCCCGGACCTTCTCGAACAGCGGCGCTCCAACGGCCATCGCGATGTCGTACTTCTCCTTCTTCAGCCCGTAGGTGCCCGCGATCCCGCAGCAATCATGATCGAGGTCGACCGCGGTCAGGCCGGGCACGAGCGCGAACAGGTCCATGGCCGGCAGCCCGATCCCGTGAGCGCGGAGCTGGCACGGGGCATGGTACGGAACGATCTCGTCGATCCGCCCGAAGCCGCGTGTCGAGGCGGCCGTCGTCGTGGAGGTCGAGCAGCAGCTCGCAGATGTCCCACGTCGCCTCGGAGACCGCGCGGGCGTCGGCGTCGTCGATGTCGAGCATCTCGCGGTACTCGGCCTTGAGCGTGTGGGTGCACGACGTCGAGGTGCCGACGATCCGATAGCCGCGCCGAGCGTAGTCGGCGAGGACGCCGAGGTTCGTCGCGGCCCGGCCGCGCGCGCCGGCGTACAGGCCGTTGCTGATCATCGGCAGGCCGCAGCAGACCTGCTCGGGCACGATCGTCTCGAGGCCGTTGCGGCGGAGCACGTCGATCGCGGCGAGCGCCACGTCGGGCTCGTAGTAGTTCGCCGCGCAGCCGTGGAACAGCACGACCGCCCGATCCGGCGGCGGCTCCGGCGTCGTCAGCGTCGCGCCCTGGCGCCGGCGCTCAGCGGCCAGGCGGGATCGGAGCGTCCGGCGAGAGAACGCCGGGAGCGGCGCGTGCCGGTGGATCCCGACGAGGAGCTCGATGAGGGCCCTGAACGGACGCACGCGGAGCGACCAGTTCGCGATCGGCGCCGTCAGGACGCCCATTCGCCCGACGAAATCGGTCTGGCCCAGGAGCCAATCCCGGAACCGCGGCCGATGGCCGGCCTTCAGCTGGGCGCGGGCGCGGTTGTTCATCTCGGCGATCTTCACGTCCGCCGGGCAGGCCATCGAGCACATGCCGCAACCGGAGCACCAGTCGACGGTCGCGTCGGGGGACGCGACATGCGGGACCGTTCCGCCCTGGGGCGGCAGCAGCGTGGCGAGCCGGAATCGCTGGGCCTGCGGCCCAACGTACTTCGGGCCCGGGAACCGGTCGGTGACGCGGGCGACCGGGCAGACGGTGTTGCAGACGTTGCACTTGAGGCAGTCCTCGGCCGACAGGCCGACCTCGAACGCCGACGCCTCGACGACGAGGTCCTGGATCGTCATCGCGACGCCGGTCCCGCAGCCGCGGCAGCCGCTGCCCGCCGGTCGCGTTTCCGGGCGGGCCGGTCCGCGGGCGCCCCACCCAGCGATCGACCCAGGTTCTCGGCCGCCCGGATCCCGCTGGCGATCGCGACGCCGTCGCCGCACCGTTCCTCGAGGTAGCGCATCCCGGCCAGCACGCTGCCCGCGATCGCGACGTTCTCGAGGACGACCTTGCCCGACGCGTCGACGGGCCGGAGCGCGCCGTCCGTCCGGATCCCGGCCCGCTCCAGCGGATGCCCGTCCGGCGGGAACGGCGTCGGTGCCAGCCAGTCGTCGATGGCCGGTGCCTCCACCGGCAGCCCGAAGACGGCCTCGACGAGTCGCCCGTCGGCGTGCCCGACCAGCCCGCCGCCCGCGATCCCGCCGGTCGCCAGCACGACGCCGCCGGTCCGGATCGTGCGCATCCGCGCCGCCGCCCGAGTCGACACGGCCGTCACCCGGCGTCCGTCCCGCGTCACCGCCTCGACCGGCTCGCCGACCGTGATCCGGCCACCCTTCGCCCGCAGCGCCGACCGGAGCGCCTCGAACAGCCGCAGCCCGGGAAGGCTCGGCGGAACGAGCGGGATCTCGAACGGCGTCAGCTCGATGGCCGCCGCAAGCTGAGCGAACGCCGCGGCGTGGTCCCTGTGGCCGATCGTCGCCGGGAGGCCGACCCGTCCGGGACGGTTCCCGGTCCGCTCGAGGGCCGCGGCAATCGCGTCGATCGACTCGCGCCGAGCGACGGGGTCGTCGAACAGCCCGGCAATGGTCAGCGCCGTCACGTTGTGGCGACCGGCGAGGCCTGGCAGCTCGATCGCCAGCGACTCGACGCGCTCCGGCCGCAGGCCGGGTCCTTCGCCGATCCCTCCGCCCCGCGTCCCAGACGGCGGGTCGAGTGAGGCTCGCCGCGATCTGATCGGGCCAGAAGTCCTTGAAGCCGCGGAACCCGAGGATCACGAGCCGTTCCTCGGGCGACCACGGCGGCGAGTGCGGCCGCCTGCGCGCTCGGCAGGATCGCCGCCGGTCGGGCGCCGCCGATCGACGTCGGGACGGGCCGGATCGGGCTCGAGAGGTCGCCCTCGAACGTCACGCCCTCCGTCGCCAGCCAGCCGCGGAGGCGTTCGGTCGCGACGGCGACCTCGTCGGCGAGCAGGGCGTAGGGATGGCCGGGGACCGTGCGCAGCGACGCGACGCCGTCGGCGGGGCTGGAGGCGCCGGGCGGCGCGGCGACGTCGAGCCCGCCCGACGTCCAATGGGTGGCCGTGTGGCCGCGAGCGACGACCTCGACGCTCGCGCCGGCCTCGGCGAGCGCCAGCGCGGCCGTCATGCCCGCCAGGCCGGCCCCGATGACGACGACGTCAACCGTCGGCATCGTCGGTCCTGCGCACCGCGACGGCGCTATCCCCCGCGGCGACGTCGGCGCCCGGGAGCGATTCGACGCCCAGGACGCCCGTGTACAGCCCCGACGTCAGCCACAGCTCCTGGAGCTGCCGGCCCCACGCGATGGGTCGCGTGCCCCGGAACCGCTCGGCGATGAAGTCCCCGAGCGTCGTGTCGAGCGTGGCGTTCGTGAGCGGCGTGTCGCTCGTCACCGCACGCTCCGCGAGGATCCCCTCCGCCCGGAACGTGCAGAACCCTCCCTGGCACGGACCCATCCCCAGCCGCGTGCCGCGGCGGACGTCGTCGATCGAGCACGGCCAGCGCTCGTCGAGGAACGCGTCGAGCCACCGCTCGCGTGACGAGCTCGCACTCGCAGACGAGGTCAGCGTCGCCACCGCCGGCGGCCTCGTGCTCGGCGAGCCGGTGGCCCAGCCAGTACGTCCGCCCGTCGCCCTGGCCGGGCAGGACCTCCTCGGCGGTCGTGCACGGCGCCTCCAACCCGAGCTTGCGGACGACGACATCGGCGGTCTGCTTCGCCATGAGCCGGTAGGTCGTCAGCTTGCCGCCGACGATCGAGACGAGGTTGTCGACGCCGTCGCGCGGCTCGTGGTCGATCACGACGTGGGCCCGCGAGATCGCCCGCCCGTCTTCCGCCTCCCCTGCCGAGGGCTCGGCCGAGTACAGCGGCCGGACGCCGGCGTACGCCCGCAGGAGCCGCATCCGCGGCAGGTCCGGGAAGAGCTTCTCGCCCTCGGCGAGGAGCGCCGCGACCTCCTCGCGCCGGATGCCGTAGACGTCCGGGTCGTCGACCTCCTCCTCGGTCGTGCCGAGGATCGCCACGCTGTGGACGGGGACCATGATGTCGCCGTCGCCCGGTCGCTTGAGGCGGTTGACGACGGTGTCGGTCATCCGCTGGTTGAAGATCAGCATCGTGCCCTTGCCGGGCGACATCGCGAGGTCGGCGCCGGCGAGCGCCGCCACCCGGCCTGCCCACGCGCCGGCGGCGCTGACGACGATCCGGGGATGGACGGTGCGCATCGTTCCCGTGCGCTCGTCGGCGACGTCCACCGCGAGGATCCGGGCGCCGGATCGCCGCATCGCGACGACCCGGTGGTACGGCCACGCGTCGCCGCCACGGGAGCGGCCGTCGACGACGTTCGCCTCGATCAGCTGCCATGGCTCGACGACCCCGTCCCGGACGCGGAACGCGCGCTTGAGCGCCGGATTGAGCGCGGGCTCGCGGGCGCGGACGGCGGCGGTCGAGACCTCGTCGACCGGGACGCTGCTTGCCGCGCACGCGGCGGCGAAGGCCTCCCCGAAGTCGTCGGGGTCCTCGGGCGTCGCGACGAAGTACCCGCCGGTGTCCTCGACACAGGCCGGAGCGATCCGCCGGACGATCGCGTTCTCGACGGCGCACTCGTGAGCGGCCGCCGGATCAGTGACGACGTAACGGCCGCCCGAGTGGAGGAGCCCGTGGTAGCGGCCGCTCGTGCCGGCTCCCAGGTCGGACTTCTCGACGAGCAGCGTCTTGAGGCCACGCCTGGAGAGGTCGCGGAGCAGCCCGGCGCCCGTCGCGCCCCCGCCGATGACGAGGGCGTCGACGGTCGTCGAGCCGTTCATCTCGCGCGGCCCGTCAGGTTCGGCGAGCCGCGCCGCCTATGCGTGGACGAGCTCTCGCTCCTCGGCCTCGACCCAGTCGAACGTCCGGGTCACGGCCTTCTTCCACATCTTGTACTCCCGATCGCGCCGGGCGGCATCCAGCTTCGGGGTCCATTCCTTGTCCTTCGCCCAGTTGGCACGAAGGTCGTCGACCGCCTTCCAGAACCCGACCGCGAGGCCGGCCGCGTAGGCCGCGCCGAGCGCGGTCGTCTCCGCGACCTTCGGCCGGATGACCGGCACGCCGAGGACGTCGGACTGGAACTGCATGAGCGTCTCGTTGAAGACCATCCCGCCGTCGACCTTGAGCGCCGTCAGCTCAACGCCGGAATCGGCGTTCATCGCGTCGAGCACCTCGCGGGTCTGCCAGGCGGTCGCCTCGAGCACCGCCCGGGCGATGTGGCCCTTGTTCACGTAGCGGGTCAGCCCGGCGATCACGCCTCGGGCCTCGCTCCGCCAGTACGGCGCGAACAGTCCCGAGAACGCCGGCACGAAGTACACGCCGCCGTTGTCCTCGACCGTGTTCGCCAGCGCCTCGACCTCGGGCGACGAGGTGATCATCCCGAGGTTGTCGCGGAGCCACTGGACGAGCGCCCCGGTGATCGCGATCGAGCCCTCGAGCGCGTAGACCGCGGGCTGGTCGCCGATCTTGTAGCCGAGCGTCGTCAGCAGGCCGCTCTTCGACGGCACGACCTTGGTCCCGGTGTTCATCAGCATGAAGCAGCCGGTTCCGTAGGTGTTCTTCGCCTCGCCGGCGGAGAAGCAGGTCTGGCCGAAGAGTGCGGCCTGCTGGTCGCCGAGATCGCCGGCGATCGGGATCCCGGCCAGCGTGCCGACGCCCTGGCCGTAGACCGCCGATGACGACTTGATCGCCGGCAGCATCGATCGCGGGATGCCCATCAGCGCCAGGATCTCGTCGTCCCAGTCGAGGGTCTGGAGATCCATCAGCATCGTCCGGCTGGCGTTGGTGACGTCGGTCACGTGGACGCCGCCGTTGGTCCCGCCGGTCAGGTTCCAGATGCACCAGGTGTCGATGTTGCCGAACAGCAGATCACCGGCCTGCGCCCGCTCGCGAGCGCCCTGGACGTTGTCCAGCATCCACTTGACCTTGGGACCGGAGAAGTAGGTCGCCAGCGGCAGGCCGACCTTGGAGCGGAGCCGGTCCTGGCCGCCGTCCTTCGCGAACTCGTTGATGATCTGGTCGGTCCGGGTGTCCTGCCAGACGATCGCGTTGTGGATCGCCTTGCCGGTGTTGCGGTCCCAGACCACGGCTGTCTCGCGCTGGTTGGTGATGCCGACCGCCGCGAGGTCCGAGGCCTTGATGTTCGCGTTCTTGAGCCCGCCGTCGATGACCTCCTGGCTGCGCGCCCAGATCTCGGCCGGGTCGTGCTCGACCCAGCCCGGCTTGGGATAGATCTGCTCGTGCTCCTTCTGGTGGATCCCGACGACCAGCCCACCGTGGTCGAAGATCATGAATTGGGTGCTGGTCGTGCCCTGATCGAGGGCTCCGACGTAGTTCGCCATGTGCACGCCTCCTGTTTCCCCTCGTGCAGATCCCGCTGTCTCAGGTCGCGGTGGTCAGCATGAAGTTCGTGAACGTCAGGGAGTAGACCAGGGCAGCAAGGGCCCCGCCGACGAGCGGCCCGATGACCGGGATCCACGAGTAGCCCCAGTCGGAGTCGCGCTTGCCCGGGATCGGCAGGATGAAGTGCGCGACCCGCGGCGAGAGGTCGCGGGCAGGATTGATCGCGTATCCGGTCGTCCCGCCGAGCGACAGGCCGATGACGAGCACGAGGAACGCGACGGGGAGCGGGCCGAGCGAGGCCAGGCCGGCCTTGTTGCTGCCGGCGCCGAAGGCGAGGATCACGAACACGAGGACGAACGTGCCGATGACCTCGCTCACGATGTTCCAGAGCGGGGTGCGGATGGCCGGCCCCGTGCTGTAGACGGCGAGCTTGAGGTCGGCGTCCTCGGTCTCCCCCCAGTGCGGGTAGTAGTGGAGGTAGACGAGCACCGCGCCGATGAACGCCCCGATGAACTCCCCGGCCCAGTACACGGGCACCTCGCTCCACGGGGTCGCACCGTTGATCGCCAGCCCGAGCGTGACCGCCGGATTCAGGTGGGCGCCGCTGATGGGACCGGCGATCAGCACGCCGACCATGACCGCAAATGCCCAGCCCGCGGTGATCACGATCCAGCCCGAGTTCTGGGCCTTCGACTTGGATAGGAGCACGCCGGCCACGACACCGTCTCCGAGGAGGATCAGCGCTCCCGTCCCGAGGACCTCGGCCAGGAACTTCTCGACCATGTTCCTCTCCTTCCGAACGTGCCGACCGCCTGGTGCCGCCGGCTCCTCGATGCCCTCCCTCCCGCCCGGGGCGGATCGCGCGCAAAAGAAAAAGTCCGCGCCTCGGCACGACTGCCGTAGGCGGGACTTCTCGATTCACTGTCCCGGGTCAGAGCCTGTCCGTTGTACTCCCGACGCCGGGAGGTGTCAAGGCGCCGACGTCACCGGCAGGCGGAGGCGCACTCCCTCCTCGAGGGCCCCGCGCATCGCGTCCGCGGCGAGCCGTGCGGCGACCGGCGGCCGAACGACGATGGCATCGGCGAGGAGGGCGCAGGCGCGAGCGTCGGCCACCTCCTCGATCAGACCGTAGGCCACGACCGGTCGCGGGAGTCGCTCGAGCTCCTCGGGCCGGAGGTGCACGATCACCTGGGCCGGCGAAAGGACGCTGCCGACCCGCTCGGACCGCGGATGGGTCTCCAGCGAGCGGCTCATCCCCGTCGAGTCGTAGGCGAAGACGTGGACCAGCCCGAGGTGGCCGAGCGCCGCCACTCGCGCGGCGACCTGCGATCGGCGCGTCAGGACGATTCCAATGCCCAGGCGGCCGGTGACGAATTCGGAGCGCGTCCTCGTCGGTGCCCAGCCCGGCGACGCTGTCGATGTCGACCGCCACGGGCGGGCAGTCGCTGGCAACGCGATGAACGAACGTGTTGAGGTCCGAGTCGCGGATGAGGACGCCGGCGTCGATGCCGTCCGGCGGGCGGATCGCGTGATGGCCGTCGCTCGCGATCAGGACGGCCGGGAGCCGGGACGCAGTCCGCGACGCCCCGCTCACGCGGTGCCCCACAGTTGGCCGGCGCTGGTCGTCACGCCGAGCGCGCCGGCCGAGAGGACCGCGTCCACGTCGCTCGACGTCCGGATGAAGCCTCCGGCCAGCACGGGGACGCCGAAATCCGGAAGCAGCGCTGCGACCGAGGGCAGGATCACGCCTGGCAGGACCTCGACGATGTTGGGATTCGATCGCGCAATCGCGCCGACCGCCGTGTCGAGCAAGCTGTGCCGGGTCAGCAGCAGCCGCAGGATCGCGGTCATTCCCTCGTGGCGGATCGGGGCCATGAGCTGGCCATGCGAGCTGATGACCGCGTCGACCCCCGAGGCGGCGAGCCAGGCCACGCTCGCCCGGTCCGCCCGCAGCCCGCCGACGAGATCGATGTGAACGGCGGCGAGCTTGTCGGCGGCGTGGACGCGCTGCACGAGGCGGCCGATCTGGAGGCCGTTGCCGCGCAGGACGAAGACGACCGGCGCGCGGCTCGCGAGCGCACCGTCGAGCTGATCCTCGACGGTGATTGCCGCGCAGCACGGCGCTGCGGCGATGCGGTCGACGAACGCGGCTGCGTCTGGCGGGGAGTACGGCACCGGGGGACCTCGGCTCGCGGACTCCATTTGGGGGCGTTGTCGAGGATGGGCCGACGGCGCATCGACCGTCAAGTGCGAGAGGGGCCCGGTCAGCGCTTCGTCCGGCTGCTCGGGCCGCTCGTGGAGCGACTGCTCGACGAGGCCTTCGACCGTCCGGCGACGGCGCTCTTCCGCCGGCGCGGCAGCTTGACCGAGGCGCGGTCGCGGAAGATCAGCTTGATCGGCGTCCCGTGGAAGCCGAACTCGTCTCGCAACCGGTTCTCGAGGTAGCGCCGGTAGCTGAAGTGGACCGACGACGCGTCGTTCGCGAAGAACACGAAGGTCGGCGGCGCGATCGCGGCCTGGGTGGCGTAGAAGATCTTCGGCCGGCGGCCCTTGACGACCGGTGGCTGCTGGCGGTCCGTCGCCGCGCGCAGGATCCGGTTCAGCTCGCCGGTCGAGACGCGCTTGCGGCGCTCGCCCCAGATGTCGACCGCGAGCTCCAGGACCTTGCCGACGCGCTGGTGGGTCTTCGCGCTGATCGAGACGACCGGGGCGAAGTCGAGGAACGGCGTCTGGCTCCGGATCCACTCGACGTACTGGTCGAAGGACCGGTCGGTCTTGTCCTCGACGAGGTCCCACTTGTTGACCGCGACGACCAGCCCCCGGCCTTCCTCGACGACGTAGCCCGCGACGTGGGCGTCCTGGGCGGTGAGTCCCTCGACGGCGTCGATGACGAGGACCGCGACGTCGGCGCGGCCGATCGCCTTCAGAGACCGGAGCGTCGAGAAGCGTTCCGCGGCCGGTCCGCCGGCGACCTTGCCCCGGCGCCGGATGCCGGCGGTGTCGATGAGGATGACCTGGCTCCTGCCCCACTCCAGCGCCGTGTCGATCGCGTCGCGGGTCGTGCCGGGCACCTCGCTGACGATCGCCCGGTCCTCCCCGAGGAGCGCGTTGAGGAGCGATGACTTGCCGACGTTCGGGCGGCCGACGAAGGCGATCGACGCGGGCTCGTCGTCCTCCGCGGCGGCGGCGATCTCGGCATCCCAGCGGGCGGCCACGTCGTCGGTCTCGTCTCCGCCCGTGCCGTCGCCGTCCTCGTCGGGCTCCTCGTCGCCGACGACGAACGGCTCGAGGTGGCCGGTCGCGACGTCGCGGGCCCAGTCGTCGGCTTCCTTCTCGCGGGCCTTTCGCGCGAACTCCTCCGGGGTCTCGGGCGGGAGCGCCCAGACGATCGCGTCGAGCAGGTCGCCGGTGCCCCGGCCGTGCGACGCCGAGATCGGGTAGGTCTCGTCCCAGCCGAGCGCATAGAACTCGGCCGCGTCGATCTCGCGGGCCTGGTTGTCGGCCTTGTTCGCGGCGACGATGACCGGCTTCGTCGACCGGCGGAGGAGCTCCGCGGCCTCCTCGTCTGCTGGCGTGAGGCCGGTCGCGGCGTCGACGAGGAACAGGATCACGTCGGCTTCGCCGATCGCGAGACGGGCCTGCTCCTGGACCTTCAATTCGATCTGGTCGGCCGGGTCGACCTCGAGGCCGCCGGTGTCGACGACGACGAACCGCCGCCCGTTCCAGTCGGCGTCGCCGTACATCCGGTCGCGCGTCGTCCGGGCCCGGTCCTCGACGATCGCCTGGCGGCCGCCCACGAAGCGGTTGAACAGCGTGGACTTGCCCACGTTGGGGCGACCGACGATGGCGACGACGGGCAACCCCGCCTTGATGGAGGCCATCGCCGGCTACGCGGCGGTCGTCGGGAGAGAGGTCGTCCGCCCGGCCGGAGTGGCGGCGCCGGCCAGCGCCTCGCGGGCGAGGTCGTCGGCGTGGGCGGCGACGTCGGGCGTGCCGGCGATCTCGAGCACGCGCCGGGCGACGTCGCGGAGGTCCTCGATCGGGGTCGACGTGCCGCCGGTGACGCCGACGACCCGTGTCCCGTCGAAGACGCCCGGGTCGGTCAGGTCGGCCTCGCCCTCGATCTGGATCGCGGGCTTGCCGGCGATCCCGACGAGCCGCGTCAGCTCCTTCGTGTTCGCGCTCGACCGGCCGCCGACGACGACCATCAGGTCGACTTCCTTCGCCGCCTCGACGGTGTCCTCCTGGCGCCGGATCGTCACCGGGCAGACCGTGTTGACGATCTTGAGCTCGTGGCTGCGCCCGACCATGAACGCGGCGAGCTTCTCGAACTTCCACGGCGGCTGGGTCGACTGCGAGATCAGGGCCATCCGCTTCTTGCGCGGGACCTTCTGCTCCCACTCGTCCTCCTCGTCGACGACGATCGCGTCGGGGGCGAAGCCGAGCATGCCGACGACCTCGGCGTGGTTCGGGGTGCCGAGCAGGACGATCGTGTAGCCCTCGTCGACGAGCCGGGTGAGCTCCTTGTGCTCCTGGATGACCCAGGTGCAGGTGCCGTCGATGACCTCGAGGCCGCGCTGGTTGGCGCGCTCCATCACGTCGGGCCGGACGCCGTGGGCCCGGATCACGACGGCGGCGCCGTGATCGACGTCGTCGAGCGTCTCGACGGTCTCGATGCCCAGCCGCTCGAGGTCGCTGATCACGCCCTCGTTGTGGACGACCTGGCCCAGCGTGTGCGTCGCCTTGCCGGCGGCCGAGGCCTCCTTGGCCTTGTCGATCGCCTCGCGGACGCCGTAGCAGAAGCCGGTCCGCTTCGCGATCCGGATCGATTCGACGGTTCCCATACCGGGTCAAGTATCGCATGGGCCCTCTTCGGGCCCGGCCGAGCCGCCCGAGGGCGGCGACTACGCCGGCGACGGTCCCGCGTAGGGGCCGCGGTGGCGCTCGTCGAGGAGCGCCGCGATCCGGTGCATGATCAGATCGGTCGAGAGCGCCTTCTGGGACTTGCGGTCGAGGCCCTCCGGCAGCTCGTCCGCGAGCCTGAACGCCTCCCCCACCCGCATCGTCGCGTGGCCGCCGATCTTCGGGACGGGCCGGCCCTTCGGCCAGACCTTGTCCGTGTTCGAGATGCCGATCGGCACGATCCACGCGTTCGACCGGAGCGCGAGCATCGCCAGGCCGTCCTTGGGGCGCTGGAGCTCGCCGGTCGGCGACCGCGTGCCCTCCGGGAACACCATCAGGACCTCGCCCGCGGCGAGGATCCGCTGGGCCAGCCGGAATGCCTCGGCGTCCGCCGCGCCGCGGTCGACCGGGATGATGCCGCCGTTGCGGGCCATCCAGCCGACGATCGGCCAGTCGAACATCTCGCGCTTGCCGAGCCAGTGCACCCGCCGGCCGAGCCTCGGGGTCAGCCACGCGCCGATGATCACGCCGTCGGCGTTCGAGATGTGGTTCGAGGCCAGGATGACCGGGCCCTCGCGCGGGATCGCGTCGATCGCGCCCTCCACCCGGACGCGGGTGAAGCCGCGGGCGACGAACCGGGCACCGAGCGCCGCCCCACTGATCAGCGGGGTGAGGTCGCCCCGGAGCAGCTCCTCCTCGTCGATCGCCGGCTTCTCGGAGACGGACTTCGACTCCTTCGCGGCGTCGGTCATCGGCCGGCTGCCCCGCCGACGGCCGCCCGCGCCTCGGCCGACCGGATCGCGGCGACGACGGCCGCGACCGTGTCCTCGAACCCGTTGCCGTCGGTGACGATGTGGACCGCGTCCTCGGCCGGCCGCAGCGGCGCGACCGCCCGGTTCCGGTCGAGGTCGTCGCGGCGCCGGAGCTGGGCGAGGATGAACCGCGCCTCGGCGCTGTCGGCGTCGAGCCCGCGCTCCTCCGTCCGGCGCCGGGCCCGCTCCTCGACCGACGCGTCGAGGAAGATCTTCAGGTCGGCGTCCGGCAGGACGACCGTTCCGATGTCGCGCCCGGCCATGACGATCCCGCCCGGCTCGGCGGCCAGGGCCCGCTGGAACGAGAGCAACGCGGCGCGCAGCTCCGGGACGCGCGACACGGCCGACACCGCCTCGTCGACGCGCGGCGTGTGGACGTCGGCGGTCACATCCGCGCCGTCGACGGTCACGTGGGCCAGCCGGCCGTTCGCGTCGGGAACGAGCGCGATCTCCGGAACGAGCGCGACGAGCGCGGCGGGATTGCCGGCGGCGGGGACGCCGCGCTTGAGCGCGAGCCAGGTCGCCGCCCGGTAGAGCAGCCCCGTGTCGCAGAATCGGTAGCCCAGCTCGAGCGCGGCCGCGGCGCCGACGCTCGACTTCCCCGACGAGCCCGGCCCGTCGATGGCGACGACGAGACCTGGGCGCTGGGCATTCGTCACTCGTCGAGGATACCCGCCGGCGGTGGCGTCTCCTCCGGGGTCGAGGTCGGCGTTCGCGCCGGGCCGCCTTCCGGTCGAGGATGAGCGCCGAACGCAGGCCGATGAGGACGCCGATCAGCGGGAAGATCAGCAGCGGGAACGCGCTCTGCGTGGCCGCGCCGATCACGAGCCCGATCGCGAGACCGCCGAGCAGCCACGCGAGGGCCGAGCCGACGATCCGGATCGCGCGGGCCGCCTGCTGCGCACGTCGATCGCGGCCGTCGAGTGAGTCGCGCTGCAGCCAGGCGATGACGAACGCCACGAGGAACCCGACGAGGGTCGCCGACGGGATCGGCGAGACCCGGCCGCCGCTGAGCAGCACGTAGCCGACGCTCGCGACGAATGCCGCGCCGGCCGGCAGCGTCATCGCCTCCCAGGTCCGCGGCCCCAGGACGAGGACGGCGATCGCCGCCGCGACGAGCCCGAGGACGGCGCCGGCGCCCAGGAGCAGCACCAGCGCCAGGGCGATCACGCCTGGCGTCAAACCAATCTCGAGGATCATCGGCGCTTCGAGCGGCCGCCCCCGGCGGACGGCTCGCGCGAACGGCCGCCGCCGCCCGCGAGACCGCGCACCTCGGGCGCCTTGAGCGGCCGGATCCGCCCGGACCGCAGACCGTCGAGCCGGACGGGCCCGATCCGGATCCGGACGAGGCGCTCGATCGGCGCGTCGACCCCGCCGAACATCCGCCGCAGCTGGCGCTTCCAGCCCTGGCGCAGGACCGCCCGGTACCAGGTGAGCCCGGGTGGCGGCTCCGGGTCGAGCAGCCCGTCGAGCCGGCCGACCTCGGTCTCCGACATCCGGCGCATGTTGTGGAGGGTGGCGACGCCCTCCTCGAGCGGGATGCCGCGCTCGAGCGCCGCCTCCTGGTCGGGCGTGAGCGGCCAGGCGACCCCGACCGCGTACTCCCGCTCGACGCCGTAGCGCGGATGGAGCACCCGCTCCGACCACGCCCCGTCGTTCGTGAGGATCAGCAGCCCTTCGGAGTCCTGGTCGAGCCGCCCGACCGGGTAGAGGCGCGAGCCCTCCGGGATGAGCGCCGTCGGGACGAGGTCGATGACGGTCGTCACCGCGTGCCGGTCGCGGGTCGTCGACGTCACGCCGGCCGGCTTGTTCAGGAGCAGGTACGTCGCGTGGGCGGCCGTCCCGATCGGGCGGCCGTCGACGAGGATCGCGGCCTTGTCCGGATCGACCTGCTGACCGAGCGTCGCCCGCTTGCCATCGACCGTGACGCGGCCCGCGGCGATCAGCTCCTCGCTCGCCCGGCGGCTCGCCACGCCCGCGGCCGCGAGCACCTTCTGGAGCCGCTCGGCTGGCATCGCTCAGGCGTCGTCGGCGGCGAGGAGTTCGCCCGATTCCGACGCAGCCGCCTCGCCCGACTCGGGCTCGACCGACGCCCCCGTCGCGCCCGACCCGCCTTCTTCGGCGAGCCGCGCGGCGACGTCGACCTCGAGCGGCGGCAGCTCGTCGAGCGTCGTCAGCCCGAACCGCTCGAGGAACTCGAAACCCGTCCCGTAGAGGAACGGCCGGCCCGGCGCGTCGGAGCGGCCCAGCTCGACGACGAGCCGGCGATGGAGCAGCGACCGGATCGTGTAGTCCGAGTCGACGCCGCGGATCCGCTCGACCGCGGCCTTCGTCACCGGCTGGCGGTAGGCGACGATCGCGAGCGTCTCGAGCGACGCGGCCGAGAGGCGGACCGCGTCCGCCCCGACGTAACGGGCGATGAGCGCGCCGGCGTCCGGCGCCGTGACCAGCTCGACGCGGTCGTCGGACAGGACGAGGCGGATCCCGCGCTCCCGGAGCGACACCTCGAGGTCGCCGAGCCGCTCGTCCACGGTCGCGCGGTCGACGCGGGCGAGCGTCGCGATCTCGCGCCGGGAGAGCGGCCGCTCGGCGACGAAGAGCAGCGCCTCGAGCTGGCCCTCGGTCAGCTCGCCCGGACCCTCGTCGGCGACGCCGTCGAGGTCCCCGGGCGGGGTGTCGAGGTCGGCCTCGACCAGCGTCCGCGCCGTTCGCGGGCGTCGAGCTCGGTCATGCCGGCGGCTCCATCGCCCGGACGACGATCGGCGCCCACGGCGCGTCCTGGCTGACGGTGATCTCGCGCCGCTTCACGAGCTCGAGCATCGCGAGGAACGTGACCGCGACGACGACACGGTCGCGGACGCCGCGCAGCAGGTCCTGGAGGACGATCGAGCCGGCGCCCGATTGAAGCAAAGCCTCGCGGATGATCGCGGCGCGCTCCGTGAGCGTGATCGTCCGGGGCACGACCTCCGGCGGCAGCTCCGGCGGCTCGGCGAGCCGGGCGAGGCCGTCGAGCGCCGCGACGAGCGTGCGCGGGTCGAGCGGCGGGGCGTCCGGCGCCCGGGCGCCCGCGAGGGCCGCAGCAGCCGCGGCCGACGCCTCGCGCCGCCACAGCCCGACCCTCGCGAGTGCGAGCTCCTGGAGCCGCCTCCCGGCGTCGCGGTGGGCGCGGTAGAGCAGCAGCCGCGTCCGCAGCTCCGCCTCGGGGTCCGGCTCGTCCTCCGGCAGCACGCCCGGCGGCAGGTCCTCGTGGCGCGGCAGCATCGCCCGGCTCTTGATGAGGATCAGCTGGCTGGCGACCGCGACGAACGAGCTGATGTTGCCGATCCGGTCGTCCTCGAGCGAGGCGAGCGCCTCGAGGTAGGCCCCGGCGAGGTCGCCCAGCGGCACGCTCAGGACGTCGAGCTGGCGCGCCTCGATGAGCGCGAGCAGCAGGCCCAGCGGCCCGGTGAACGCGGGCGACGTCACGTGGGTGACGGTCGCGTCCGGCCGGCGGCCCTCGCCGAAGGCGATCGAGAGCGCCGCCGCGGTGCCGGGCGAGGTCGACGGCGAACCGGCGACCGTCATCAGTTCGCCTCGTCCGCGAGCCGCAGCAGCTCGCCGAACTCGGCGTCGCGCGGCGCGTCCTGGTCGCGGATCAGCGCGACGGTCCGCGGCGAGCAGCCGGCCGCCGCCGCGAGCTCCGCCGACGTCTCGGCGTGTGTCTCGAGCCGCCGCAGCGCGTCATGCCAGCCCGGCAGGATGCCCGCGACGCGCCACGCCCAGCGGCCGTAGTGCTGGCCCAGCGAGTACGCCACGCGCGGCCCGACCCCGGTCGCGCCCTTGCCGGCGTCGTGGAGCAGCCCCGCGACGAGGACGTCGGGCTCCCCCACCCCATCGCCGCGGAGCGTCGCGACGACGTCCAGCCCGTGGCGCCGGTCGGCGACGTGCATCGTGTCGAAGAGCGCGATCTGCGGTTCGGTCAGCCAGGTCGCCAGCTCGTCGCGCTCGGACGGCGCGACGCGCGCCCCGACGTGCGATCGGAATTGGCGGACCTTGCTAGCCCACCAGGATTCCATAGACCGCATCCGCGAGCTGCCGCAGGATTGGACCGCCGAACACGATGATCGCGATCAGGATGAAGATCCCGTACTGCGCGAAGAGGGGCCGAAGCTGCCAGGCCGTCTGTCGAGGGACGAGGTTCAGCAGGATCGTCCCACCGTCCAGCGGCGACACGGGGATCAGGTTGAAGAAGCCGAGCAGGATGTCGTAGTAGACGATGATGAGGAGCGCCTGGCCGACGATCTGGAAGTCGACGTTCAGGCCGGACGCGATGAAGAGCCGGAGCGGGATCGCGAAGACCGCCGCGATGAGGAAGTTCGACAGCGGACCGGCGGCTGCGACGTAGGCCTCCGCGTAGCGACCGCGCAGGTTCGACGGGTTCACCGGCGTCGCGGCGAACCCGAACGGCAAGCCGAAGAGCACCGTCGAGATGATCAGCATCCAGCCGCCGACAGGGTGGAAATGGGCGAGCGGGTTCAGCGTCAGCTTGCCGAACATCTTGGCGGTCCCGTCGCCGAGGCGGTAGGCCATGAACGCGTGGAAGAACTCGTGGACCGGAAACGCGATCAGCAGGAAGAACGCCAGGATGATCGCCGCATCGACGGGATGGTCGACGGCGTAGATGCTGTTGAACATCTCAGAGCCGGCGCAACAGGTCGGCCTTCTTCGCCTCGTACTCCTCGGCGCTGATCGCGCCCCGGTCGCGGAGGTCCGCGAGGCTCGCCAGCGTCCGGGTCACGTCGTCCGCGCTCATCTGGCTGGGAGCCGAGGACGCGGCGGCGGCTGGCGGCGGTGCGCTCGCGGCGGCGGCAGCGGCCGGGGCCGGTGACGTGGCCGGCGGCGGTCCGACGGGCTCGTCCGGCCGAGCGGGGGCGGACGGCTGATCCGGCGGCACGGCCCGCAGCGGCGGCGACGGCATCGGCCGGCTGCCCGACAGCTCCAGCTCCAGCTCGTGCTTCGCCTCGAGCATCGCCCGCTTGAAGTCGTCGGCGTCGCGGAGCATCCGGAGCCGCGAGATGCCGCTCTCGGACGCGGTCAGGATCTCGAGCTCGCCATAGCCGAACATCCGGCCGAACAGCGACTGCGTCAGGATCGCGTCGTTGATCTTCTCGAGCGAGCTGTCGCTGACCCGCTTGTTGATCACGCCCTCCATCTGGAGGACGCGCCGGGTCGTGACGACGAACTCGCGGTTCGTCCAGCGGATCGACTCCCAGGCGAGGTATCCCAGGCCGCCCACGACGATGATCACGATCACCCAGCCGAGGACGTCCTTGACGAAGCCCTGACCCAGGTTGCCGCTGATGAACAGGAGGAGGATCGCGGCGACGAGGGCGAGGATCCCGTACGCGGCGTTGGCGACGAGGATGAACCAGTGCTGGTGCTCGCGCTTGATCGGCCGCTCGCCCGAAGCCAGCAAGCTGTCGATGTAGGCCATCGCTCGAAACGCCCTCCAGTCAGGCCCGCGGATGTGCGCGGGCGTAGACCTCTCGGACCCGCTCGCCGGTCACGTGGGTGTAGAGCTGGGTCGTTGAGATACTCGCATGTCCAAGCAATTCCTGAACGATCCTCAGGTCGGCCCCGCCCTCGAGGAGATGCGTCGCGAACGAGTGGCGGAGGGTATGCGGGCTGATCCTCCCGCGGAGTCCCGCGGCGCGGGTCGTCGACCGGACGATCGCGAACGCCTGCTGCCGGGCAAGCCGGCCGCCGCGGTCGCCGAGGAACAGCGGCCCGCCGTGCTCGACCGGTGCGTGGCCCAGCTCGAGCAGCAGCGGCCGGCCCTCGTCGAGCCAGCGCCGGAGCCAGTCGATCGCGATGTCGCCGACCGGCACGAGCCGCTCGCGATCGCCCTTCCCGACGACCCGGACGAAGCCGCCGTCGAGCGAGAGGTGCTCGACGTCGAGTCCTGTCGCCTCGCTGACCCGGAGGCCCGCGGCGTAGAGCAGCTCGAGCAGCGCCCGTGCCCGCAGGTCCGGGGCGGCCTCGAGGAGCGCCTCGACATCCTCGACCGTGAGCGTGTCGGGCAGCAGGCGCGGTTGGCGCGGCAGGTCGATGTGCTGGGCGACATCGACGTGGATCACGCCCTCGCCGTAGGCGAAACGGTAGAAGCCGCGGATGCTCGCCGCGCGACGCCGCAGCGAGGTTGGCGCGAGGCCCGGGTCGTGCGGCCGGCCGCGCCGCGCTCGGGACGCGAGGTAGCGGACGGCCGGATCCTCCGAGCGATCCCAGCCCGCGGCCGCGCCGCGCGACGCCGCGAAGTCCTCGAGGTCGGAGCGGTAGGCGCGCAACGTCGCCGCGCGAGAGGCCGCGCTCCACGCGGAGGTAGGTGAGGAAGTCGTCGATCGCCCGGTCGAGGTGGGTCGGGGCCGGCACGTCAGCCCGACGCCGGCGCGGGCCGTCTGCCACGCCTCCGCCCGATCGAGCAGCTCCCGGGCCGACGCCTGCGCCGTCTCCGCGCCGCCGCCGAGCATCGCTGCCAGCTCGTCGATCCGCCCCGTTTCGTCGAGGGGCTGGACCTCGGTCACGGTCCGGCCGTCGCGTTCCCGCTTCTCGATCCGGAAGTGGGCGTCGGCGTGGGCCGCGATCCCCGGCAGGTGGGTCACGCACAGGACCTGGTGGCGGCGGGCCAGCGCCCAGAGGCTGCGCCCGATCGGGTCGGCGCTCCGGCCGCCGATGCCGGTGTCGACCTCGTCGAAGACGAGCGTGGGCGTGTCGTCGACCTCGGCGAGGACCTGCTTGATCGCGAGGGCGACGCGGCTCATCTCCCCGCCCGAGGCGATCCTGGCCAGCGGCCGGGGCGGCTCGCCAGAGTTCGGCGCGAGCATGAACACGACCTGGTCGACGCCGCTCGCATCGAACGCCAGCGCGTCGCCGTCGAGCTCGACCGCCGGGTCGTCCTCGTCGGCCGGCTCCCGCCCCAGGGCGACGTCGAACACGCCGTCCGGGAAGCCGAGCGACACGAGCACCGCCCCGACGTCGTCGGTGAGCGCCTGTGCCGCCGCCGCCCGGGCGACCGACAGTGCCGCCGCGGCGACCGCCACCTCCGCCAGGAGCCGCGCGTCCTCGGCCCGGCGGGCATCGCGCTCCGTCTCGAGCCCGCGCAGCCGGTCTGCCTCGGCGAGAGCCCGCTCGCCGTGGGCGATCACCGCGGCCTCGTCGTCGCCGTAGCGTCGCTCGAGGGCGTAGATCGCGGAGAGCCGCTCCTCGAGGCGAACGAGCTCCGCGGGGTCGTGCTCGACGGACTCCGCCAGCTCGCGGGCCGCCCCGGCCGCGTCGTCCGCCTCCGCCTCGAGGCCGGCGATCCGGTCGGCGAGCGCCTCGAACCGCCCATCGAGTCGGGCGAGGCTGCGCGCCTCGTGGGCCGCGGCCGCGAGGCGGTCGCGGGCGCCCCGCTCGTCGCCCGCGAGCGCCTCGTGGAGCGTCGCGCTGCCGCGGGCAATCGCCTCGCCGTGCTGCGTCGCGTCCAGCTGGGCCCGGATCTCCGTCGCCTCGCCCGGCCGCAGCCGCGCCGCCGCGATCTCGTTCGCCTCGTGTTCCGCGATCTCGAGCCTGCGGGCCAGCTCGCGCGGATCGAGCTCGAGCTCCGCGAGCGCCGCCCGGTTCGCCCGCCAGCGGTCGACCGCCCCGGTCATCGTCGCCCGCAGCGGCTCGTGCCCGCCGAACGCGTCGAGCAGGTCGCGCTGCCAGCGCTCGTCGAGGAGTCGCTGCTGCTCGTGCTGGCCGTGGACCTCGACGAGGGCGCCGGCCACGTCGGCGAGGCGCGTCGCGGTCACCGGCTCGTCGTCGAGGCGGGCCGTCGACCGGCCGGACGCGGCCACGTCGCGTGACGCGATCAGCGGCTCCGGGATGCGGTCGAAGAGCGCGGTCACGCGGGCGACGTCGGCGCCGTGGCGGATCAGCGTCGTGTCGGCGCGAGCCCCGGTCGCGAGGCCCAGCGCGTCGATCAGGAGGCTCTTACCGGCGCCGGTCTCGCCGGTGAACACGTTCAGGCCCGGCGCCAGCTCCAGGCGGAGGCGCTCGATCAGGGCGAGGTCGGACACGGTCAGCTCGAGGAGCCGGCCCGCCGCCTGGGACCCGGTCATGTCGCGCGTCCGTCCGGCTCGGTCACGACGGCAGCAGCTCGACCTTGCGCCGGAACAGGTCCCAGAACGGCTGGTCGCCGGCAGGCTCGACGAGGCGGACGGGGCGTTCGAGCGCCCGGACCTCGACGGCGTCGCCGGCGACGATCGGCAGGTCCTCGCGGCCGTCGATGCTGACGAGCGCCTCGTTGGCGTCGACGACGCGGCAGCGGACCGTCTGTTTCGGGCTCACGACGACCGACCGGATCGCGGAGAGATAGCCGGCAATCGGCGTGACGATCAGGTTGCGGCTCAGCGGGTCGACGACTGGGCCGCCCGCGCTGAACGAATAGCCGGTCGAGCCGGTTGGGCTCGAGACGACGAGGCCGTCGGCGATGAAGGTCGCGAGGTGCGAGGGCCCGATCGCGACGTCGAGCCGGCAGACCCGGGCCAGCGCGCCGCGGGCGATGACGACGTCGTTGAGCGCGTGATGCGGCGGCCCGTTCGACTCGCGGCCGCCGGGCAGGATCCGGGCCTCGAGCGCCATCCGCTCGCCGATCGTGAACTCGCCCGCGACGAGCTTCGCGAGCACGGTCTCCAGCTCGCTCGCCTCGGCCTTCGAGAGGAACCCGACCTTGCCGAGATTGATCCCGAGCAGCGGGACGTCGACCTGGATCACGGCCCGCGCGGCGCGCAGGAACGTGCCGTCGCCGCCGAGGACGACGAGGACGTCGGTCGTCGGCAGGTCCGCGCACAGCGCGTCGAAGTCGCCGGCCTGTGCCGCCCACTGGTCGATGCCGCGGACGGCGCACCAGCCGGCGGCACGCTCCCGGAGCTCGATTGCCGCCTCGCTCGTGGGGTTGTAGGCGAAACCGATGCGGCGGATCGTCACGGGGCGGTCACGGCGGCGATCACGATGGCCAGGTCGGCGCACTCGACGCCGTGGTGGAACGCGACGAGGAACTCGCGGTTGCCTTCCGGCCCGAGGATCGGCGAGGCGATCAGCGCCTGGGCACCCAGCCCCATGCCTCTGGCCTGGTCGATGACGCGCTCGAGCACCTCGCGGTGGACGGCCGGGTCGCGGACGACGCCATGGTCGGTCCGGCCGCGGCCGGCCTCGAACTGGGGCTTGACGAGGGCGACGATCCGCGCCCGGGCGCCCGGCCGGAGCGTGCTCGCGACCGGCCCGAGCACGAGCGCGAGCGAGATGAAGGAGACGTCGACGACCGCGAGGTCGATCGGCTCTGGGAGCGTCGTCGCGGTCAGGGTCCTCGCGTTCAGGCGCTCCATCGACACGACCCGCTCGTCGCGCCTGAGCGCCTCCGCGAGCTGGCCCCGCCCGACGTCGACCGCGTAGACGCGCCCGGCGCCGCGCTGCAGGAGAACGTCCGTGAAGCCACCCGTCGACGCGCCGACGTCGAGGCAGACAAGGTCCGCCGGATCGATCTCGAACGCGTCCAGCGCGGCGGCGAGCTTGTGGCCGCCCCGGCTGACGTACGGCTCGCGCTCCACAAGGGCGATGGGCGCGTCAGCGGGGAGCAGGTCGCCCGCCTTCAGGTCCGAGCGCGCGGCGTCGCCCTCGCCCACCCGGACCTTGCCGGCGAGGATGAGTGCCTGGGCCTTCGTCCTCGTCTCGGCGAGGCCGCGCTCGACGAGGAGCTGGTCCAGACGCTGTCGGGACGCCTTGCCGCGGGCGTTCCGCGTCGCAGTCGCGCTCACCCCCGTATCGTGGCACAGCCCGCTTCACCGCGGATCACCTCGCCGGGAGGGACGCCCCGTGAATCAACCGATCACGCTGGCCGCTGCGGCGATCCTGAACGTGATCATCGGCCTGAGCGGGCTCTTCGTCGGCCTGACCCTGGTCGTCGCGTCGATCGGGATCGCAGTCCCGTCCGACACCCCGACTGCTGCGGCGCTCGGGATCGTGGTGGGGATCCTGATCTACGGTGTGCTGGCGATCGCCGGCGGCGTCGGCGTCTGGCGGCGATCGCGCCGCGGCTGGTGGCTCGCCCTGCTCACCGACGCTGCCGGCCTGAGCGTCCTGATCTGGTCACTCGCCGTCGTCGGTCGGGACGTAGTCCTAATGTTCGGGGTCGTCGTGTGGGCCATCGCGCTGACCCTGCTGCTGGCGCCCGATACCCGGCGGTGGCTTCGTTTGGACTGACAGTCCAGTTTTTCACCTCGAACCGGCGCTGCCAGGGTCTCGGACACGCTTTGCCGACTCAGAGTCACGGTGGCGGCGCGAGGGGCGGCCTCGAAGGCGCAACACGACCCAAATCTGGACTGAGAGTCAACGCCCGACCGCGACGCCTCGGGGCGGTCCGGGCAGCACGGTCGCTTTCCCAGCCTCCAACCGGACCCATACGATGCCGGCGCCCGGCCACGCGTTCGCGCCCGACGTCAGCGCCTCGAGTGCGTCCGCAGTCCGCGCGGGGTAGGCAGCCTGGAACGATTCCGCATAGGTCCGGGCCAGCTCGCGCGTCGCCACGGTCGAGCGAAGCAGCAACAACCGTGAGACCGGCCGCCCTTCGTAGCGCTCGGCCAGCGAGTCCGACTTCTCGGCCGCCCAGCGAACCTGTTGCTCGAACCTCCGGATCTCGGACTGCGACTCGACGGCCACAACAGCCGGCGTCAGCCGGTCGGCGAGGACGAGGTCGACGAAGCCACGTCCGCGAGCCGCGGCGACCTCGAGCTCGCGTGTCCATCGGGGATGCAGCATCTTGATGAACGCTTCGAGCATCGGGGCCTGGAAGCGGTCGTGGACGCGGGGTCCGGTGCCTCCGAAGAGTCGGACGCTCAGGTCCGCGCCGAGGGCGACGGCGCTCCGCTCGAGAAGGTCGAGGCTCGGCTGGCTCAATCCCTTCTCAATCCGGGCGAGATGCGACGGATCGACGCCGACGAGCTCCGCGAGCGTTCTCAAGGAGACACCGGCGTCGAGCCTCAGCCTGCGTAGGTCCTCGCCCATCGACCACCGCCGGCGGCGGCTGCGTCGCTCGGCTTCGCGCTGGACTCCCGCCGTCGTGAGTGGCATGCCGATATGGAACCAGCAAGGGCTTCACTCGCGATCAACCGGCGATCACCGCCGACTCACGGTCCACGTTTGCGGGTCGAACGGGAGGAAGCCGCCATCCTCCGACGCTTCGGTGACTGTCAGTCCACCAAATCGCCATGGGCGGCGCTGCACGCCGCCCTGGGCCCAAAACACTGGACTCTGAGTCCAGCCCTCAGGCAGGGATCGACGCGGACTCCGGCGGCGCGACGCCGAGCTCCGCGAGGGTCTCGCGGACCTGGGCCGCGAGACCCGGCGCGTCGATCCGGAGGAGCTGGCGGAGATCCGCGACCGAGCCGTGGTCGACGAACCGCTCGCCGGGGATCCCGATGATCCGCACCGGGACGTCGCGCAGCGCGACATCGCCGAGGCGCGCCTCCTCGATCGTCTCGAGCACGCCCGACCCGAACCCGCCGCTCACGACGCTCTCCTCGAACGTCACGACGAGCCGCTTGCCACGCGCCTCGGCGAGGATCAGCTCCCGGTCGAGCGGCTTCGCGAACCGGGCGTTGATCACCGCGACGGACCAGCCCTCGCCCGCGAGCGCGTCCGCCGCGGCGACGGCTCGGGCCACGATCGGCCCGAACGCGACGAACAGCAGGTCACGCCCCTCGCGTACGACCTCGCCGCGCCCGATCGGCAGGATGGACGGCTCGACCGGCGGCAGCCCGAACCCCGCGTCGCGCGGGTAGTGGAGCGCGAACGGGTGGTCCTGGGCGAGCGCCGTCCGGAGCAAGGACCGCAGCTCCTGCTCGTCCTTCGGCGAGGCGATCACGAGGTTCGGCAGCTGGCGCTGGGCCGGCAGCGTGAACATCCCCTGATGGCTCGTTCCGTCCTCGCCGACGAGCCCGGCCCGGTCGACCGCGAGCAGAACCGGCTGGTCGTTCTGGCAGACGTCGTGGACCGTCTGGTCGAAGGCCCGCTGGAGGAACGTCGAGTAGAGCGCGACGACGGGCCGCATCCCGCCCATCGCGAGTCCCGTCGCGAGCGCCACGGAATGCTGCTCCGCGATGCCGACGTCGACGAACCGGTCCGGGTACGCCGCCTGGAACTTCGAGAGGCCGGTCCCGGTCGGCATGCCCGCGGTGATCCCGACGATCCGGCGGTCGGTCCGGGCGAGCTCGATCAGCTCGGCGACGAAGACCGCGGTGTAGTTGGGGTTCTTCGCCGTCGGCTTGGCCGCGGTCGCCGTCGGCGGCGCCGCGTCGTCGGCCATCGATTCGGTCGGCATCGCGGCAAGGCCGTTGCCGTTGACCGGCTTCGGGACCGACATCGGCGGAAGGGCCGCCCCGTGGAACCCGATCTGGTCAGCCTCGGCCGGCTTGAAGCCGCGGCCCTTCTGCGTCCGGACGTGGACGATCACCGGCCCCGGCAGCTCGAGCGCCTGGGCGAACGTCGAGAGCAGCTCCCGGATCTCGTGGCCCGGCACGAGGCCGATGTAGGTGATCCCGAGATCCTCGAACAACCGGCCCGCCTGGGCGAAGTTCACGACCGAGTGGCGGAACCGCTGCCCCAGCTCGCGGACCGACGGTCCGATCACCGGGATCTGGCCGACGAGCGAGTCGTACTTGCGCTTGCTGGCCTGCCACGTCCCGGAGAGCTTGATCTGGCTGAGATACGACGACAGCGCCCCGACCGTCGGGCTGATCGACATCTCGTTGTCGTTGAGCACGATCAACAGCTGCGTCTTGCGCTGGCCGATGTCGTTGAGCGCCTCGAGGCTGAGGCCGCTCGTGATCGCCGCGTCGCCGACGACGACCGCGATCCGCTCCATCCCGTGGCGCAGGTCGCGGGCGGTCGCGAGGCCCTGGCCGATCGAGAGGCCGGTGCCGGCGTGGCCGCCGTCGAAGACGTCGTGCTCCGACTCCGTTCGACGCGGGAAGCCACCCACCCCGCCGAGCTGGCGGAGCGTCCCGAAGCGCTCGTAGCGGCCGGTCAGGAGCTTGTGCGGGTAGGCCTGGTGGCCGGTATCCCAGACGATCCGGTCGCGCGGCGATTCGAGCAGCCGGTGGAGCGCGATCGTGAGCTCGACGACGCCGAGCGAGCTGCCGAGGTGGCCCCCGGTCGACGACACGGTCGCGATGATCGTCTCGCGGATCTCGGCCGCCAGCTCCTCGAGCTGGGCTTCGGTCAGTCCGCGGAGATCGGCAGGACCGTGGAGACTGGGGAGGATCGGCACGCGCGTTGGCTCCTGCTGGGTCGGGCGAGTCTAGCGCGACTCGGGGGCTGGCTCCGATGGCGGGTCGCGCTGCGAATTACGTGATACCACGGATGAGCATGTTGTGGCAACCGACACGCCGTGTGTGACACGACCTACGATCGTCCGGTGTGACGCGGCAGGAGGATGACGTGACGTTGGTGGATCGACCGGGCGGACTCGACGGGATCGCAGGAACCGTGCTGATGCCGGACGACGCCGGCTTCGACGAGGCGCGGCAGACGTTCAACGGCATGCTCGACAAGCATCCGGCGGCGATCGTCCAGTGCCTCTCGACGGAGGATGTCGCCACCGCGGTCCGCGCCGCGCGCGCGGCCGGTCTGCCGATCGGCGTGCGAGGCGGCGGGCACAGCGTGGCCGGCCACTGCGTCGCCGACGACGCGCTCGTCGTCGACCTGCGCTACATGCGGGCCGTCGACGTCGAGCCGCAGCGTCGGATCGCCCGGGCCGAGGGCGGCGCCCAGTGGCTCGACGTCGATACAGCGACCGTCGCCCACGGCCTCGCGACGACCGGCGGGACGTTCGTCGACACGGGGATCGCGGGCCTGACGCTGACGGGCGGCATCGGCTATCTGATGGGCACGGGCGGGTTCACCTGCGACACGCTCGTCGGCGCAGAGGTCGTCAGCGCCAACGGCGAGGTCGTGCGAGCCGGCGAGGACGGCGATCCGGAGCTCCTCTGGGCGCTGCGCGGCGGCGGCGGCAACTTCGGCGTGGTGACCGCGTTCGAATACCGCCTGCAGCCGCTTGGCGAGCTACAGCTCGGCCGGATCGTCGTGCCGATCGCCCACCTCCGCCAAGCACTCGCAGCCTGCCGCGGCGCAGGCCCACGACATGCCCGACGAGCTCAACATGTTCGTGGTCGGCCCCGCGCTCGACACGCCACCGGACCACCAGCCGGATCCCCAGACCGACCCGCTCGTCGTCGCGATCAACTTCGCCTTCCAGGGAACGGCGGCCGACGCCGAGGCGGCGATCGCGTCGCTGCGCGAGCTCCGGGCTCTCCCCGGCGTCACGGGCGGATTCACACCGGCCACCTACCCCGAGATGCAGTCACGGACCGGCATCCTGCCGTTCGGCCTGCGCCATTACTGGAAGGGCCACTTCCTGCGCGAGCTCGATGACGCGGCGATCGACGCGGTCGCCACGGCAGCCGCGGAGACGCCGCCCGGCCACTCGTTCCTGCTGCTCGAGGCCATCACGGGCCGGGCCCGTCGCGAGCCGGAGGGCGGCGCGGCATTCGGCCAGCGCGGGGCGCGCTGGAACGCGTCGGCGCTCGGGATCTGGGAGGACCCCGCGGACGACGAGGCGAACATCGCCTGGGTGCGACGGACCGCCGATGGGCTGAAGGGGTCGTCGTACACCGGGGCGGGCTACGGCAACTACGCCCAGGCCGACGAGCCGGCGGAGCGGGTGAAGGCGGCCTTCGGCGACGAGCGCTGGGACCGGTTGCGGGCGGTGAAGCGGCGGTACGACCCCGACAACCTGTTCCGGTTCAACCACAACATCCCGCCCGCGGACGCCTAGGGCGCCGGGCGCCGCGCGGCCGGATCAGCCCTCGGACGCCTCGTCGATCGCGATGTCGCGGGCCTCGAGCCCCCCGCCGGGCCGGTTGACGAGCTGCCTCACGCGCAGCTCCGCCTCGCCGAGCAGCCGCTCGCAGTGACGCTGGAGCGCGACGGCCCGCTCGGTCCGGGCGATCGTGTCCTCGAGCGACAGGCCGCCGGCCTCGAGCTCCGCGACCGCGGTCTTCAGCTGGGCGAACGCGTCGTCGAACGAGAGGCCGGCGAGCGCGGGGTCCGTGGTCTCGGCGGCGGTGGTCGCGACCTGCTCAGACGTCATCGGGCTCCTCGTCATCGCGACCGGCCCAGCGGGCCAGCGGGCGGGCCACGAGCATACCAACGCCGAACCCGATCGCCAGCACGGCGATCGCGATGATCGCGATCGCGAGGAACGTCACCGGTCGTCCGCCGTGGCCGGCAGGTCGCCGCCGGCCAGCGTGACGCTGAGGCGCGTGCCGCCGGGCGCCTCCGCCGGGGTCCGCAGGATCGCGCCGTCCGCAGCGCGCCGAACGATCGCGTAGCCGCGCTCGAGCGTCGCCTGCGGTCCCAGGACCGCGAGCGCCCTGCTCGTCGCGTCGAGCGTCGCCCGAGCCGTCGCGAGCCGGGCGAGAAGCGGCCGCGGGGCGGCATCCGCGGTGGCGTCCAGGCCGGCCCGACGGGTCGCCAGGGCCCGGTCCACGACCCGGACGACTCGGTCGAGGAGGAGCCCCACCCGCTCGCGGTCGGCGGCGAGCTGGGCGCGCGCGTCGAGCCGGTCGAGGGCCCGACGCTCCGCGGCAAGCTCGCGGCGGGTCGCTTCGAGCGACCGCCAGACCGCGGCACCGGTCCGCTCGCCCGCCCGCCGGAACGACGCCAGCCAGTCGGCCCGGTCAGGGACGACGAGCTCCGCCGCGGCCGACGGCGTCGGCGCCCGGACGTCGGCCGCGAAATCGGCCAACGTGACGTCGACCTCGTGGCCGACGCCGCATACGACCGGCAGGGCGTGGGCGACGACCGCCCGGACGACCCGCTCGTCGTTGAACGACCAGAGGTCCTCGAGGCTGCCGCCGCCGCGGGCGAGGATCGTGACCTGCGGCGCGTCGTCCTCGCGGCCGTCGCGGCGGAGCTGCTCCAGCCAGCGCTCGAGGCGCCGGAACGCCGCGACGATGCTCGCGGGGGCCTCGTCGCCCTGGACCTGGCACGCCACGAGGACGACGCGCGTCAGCGGCCAGCGCCGGGCGAGGACGTTGCCGATGTCGCGCCAGACGACGCCGGTCGGGCTGGTGATCACCGCGATCGTCGTCGGCCGGGCCGGCAGCGGCCGCTTGCGGGCCGTGTCGAACAGGCCCTCCTGGGCGAGCTTCGCCTTGAGCGCCTCGAACCGGAGCGTCAGGTCGCCGAACCCCGCCGGCTGGATCGACTCGACGTAGAGCTGGAGCGCGCCCTGCGGCTCGAAGAGGTCGACCCGGCCGTGGACGACGATCCGCAGCCCGGCCTGCGGCTGGAACGCCGAGCGGACCCGCTCGTCGCGGAACCACACGCACTGGAGCGCGCTGCGGTCGTCCTTGAGGCTGAAGTAGGCGTGGCCGGCCGAGCTGACTGTGACCCGCCCGACCTCGCCCTCGACCCAGACGTCGTTCAGGCGATCGTCGGCCCGGACGGCCTCGCGGACGGCCCGCGCGACCTCGCTGACGCCCAGGATCCGCAGGCCGAACGTTCCGGGCGGCGTGCGCGACGGCGCGGGCGTGGGCCCCGGCGCCGGCGCCGGAACGCCCTCGTCGGTCGCACCGGTCGCGTCCCAGGCGGGCAGGAGCAGTCGATCGTCCAAGGCGACCATGGTAGCGAGGCGCTCGCCGCGAACGCGAGCGCCGGGGCTCAGAGGCCGGCCTTGAGGTCGCGGATGCGGGCGTACGAGGCGAGCATCGAGGTCCGGCTGAGCGTCCCGTTCTTCGCGGCCTGGTACAGCGCGTCGAAGACCGCGCCGCTCGTCGCCTGCGAGCCGGTCAACAGGATGATGTCCGTGCCGGCCCGCGCGGCCTTGAGCGCGAGCGACGCCGACGACACGCCGCGGGCGTGGGCGGTGCCGTCGAGCGAGTCGGTCATCGTCACGCCCGTGAAGCCCAGGTCGCCGCGCAGCAGGTCCGTCCCGATCGCCCGCGACCAGCCGGCCGCGTTCGCGGCGTCATACGCCGGGTACGTCGCGTTCGACAGCATCACGAGGGGGAGGTGGTTCGCGACGGCCGCCCGGTACGGCTCGAGGCCCGGGTCCAGTTCAGCCTTCGACGCGGTGATCGTGACGACGGTCGTATCGGTGTTCGTCGTGGCGTAGCCGAGTCCCGGGAAGTGCTTCATCGTCGGGAGGACGCCCTCGGACTCCAGCCCTTCCGCGAAGGCATTCGTGAGCGCCGACACGACCGAGGGGTTGAACGAGAAGGCCCGCCCCTGCTTGTTGATGATCGAGTAGGAGTGCACGGGGACGTCGGCGACCGGGGCGAGGTCGTTGTTGATGCCGAGGCCCGCGAGCGCGGTGCCGGTGGCCGCGCCCTGCGAACGCGCGGTGCTCGTCCGGCCGTCGGCGCCCATCTGCGGCGGCGAGAGCGTCGGCGGCGCCCACGGGATCCGCTTGATCGAGCCTCCTTCCTGGTCGACGGCGATCAGGAGCGGCAGCTGGCCTCCGGCGGTCGCTGCGTCGCGAAGCTGCTTCGTGAGCGCCCGCAGCGCGGTCGCCGTCGTGACGTTCCGGCCGAACAGGATCACGCCGCCGATCTCGCCGCGCCGGATCCGGCCGAGCAGGCCGGGGCTCGGGGTCGTCGTGCCGTCCATCGCCACGATCAGGCGCTGACCGACGAGCTGGGAGAGGTTCGGGGCGGCCGAGGCGCGGGCGATCGGCGTCGGCCGGGGCGTGGCCGCGAGGGCGGCGGCGGCCGTGGGCGGCTGGGTGGCCACGGCCGTCCCGAGGCCGGTCGGCGACGAGGCCCGGGGGGCCGCGGCGAGCGCCGCGGGCATGCAGCCCGCGACGAGGACGACGGCGACGAGCGCCGAGACTGCGACCGAGCGCGTCGTCCCGCTCAACTCGCCGACCACGGCTGCATCTGGATCGTGCCAGGCTGGCCCGGACCGTTGCACGGCGGGACGGTCGCGTCGGTGTTCGACGCAGGCGTGGCGAGGACCGTCGCGATGCCGTTGATATCGAAGGCGATGCCGACCGGTGCGACCGGGGCCGCGCCGCAGTAGTTCGAGACCTCGACGAGCGTCGTGACCGAGCCGCCGGCGGGGATCGTGACGGTGGCCCTGCCGGATGCCGGCGACCCCTGCATGAGCTCCGTGCCGCTGCCGTCCACGAGACGGGGTCGCGCGACGGCCGTCGTCGTGCAGGGTGCCGACCCGGGGTTGGTGAGCACGACGTTGGCGATCCGACTCCCCGCGGCGCCTTCCCACGACGTGATGCGGGCGGTCAGTGTCGCGCCGGCGCAGGCGGCGACTTCGGGGCTGCCCGTCGGCGTCGGCGTCGGCGTTGGCGCCGAGGGTCGACGTCGGTTCCGGTGTCGGCGGAGCGGGGATCGCGACCGCAACGGACGGCGACGGCGACGGCGAGGCCGTCGGGAGGCCTGCCGGGCCGCTCTGGCTGGGTCGGTTCCCGAGCACCGCGAACGCCGCGACGAGCGCGACGACGAGGACCGCGGCGCCCGCGAGGCTGATCCCGGCGCCCGCGACGCCGGTGGTCGCCGCGTGCGGCGGCGGGCCGGGCGGCGTGGCGGATCGGGCCACGGACGACCACTCGTCGAGGATCTGGTCGGATCGGGTCGGCTCCATCACGCTCCCTCAAGCTTGGTTCGGGCGCGGCTCACGGCCGCGCGGAGAGCCCCGGCCGTGGTGCCCAGGATGCGGGCCGCCTCCTCGTACGGGAGGCCTTCGATTGCCGTCATCACGAGCGCGCTTCGCTCGATCGGCGTGAGCGACCCCATCGCCGCCGAAACGTCCAGCCAGCGGGCGTGGACGGCGTCGTTCAGCGACTCCGGCGGCGGCGGGGGCGCGAGGCGGCGGCGAAGCTGCCGGAACCGGTCTGTCGCCAGCCTCCGCGTCGTGACGAGCAGCCACGGCAGCGCCGGACGGCTCCAGTCGAGGCGGTTGCGCTGATTCCAGAGCCGCAGGTACGACTCCTGGGCAAGGTCTTCCGCGGCGGCCCAGTCGTTCGTCCAGGCGAGGGCGAACCGGAACACGTCGGGCCAGTGCTCGTCGTAGGCCCGCTCGTAGGCGAGCTCCGTCGGTTCCACGGCGGCCACGTTGATCGTCACACCCATAACACGCTGTCGGCCGCCAAAACGCACGGTCGAAACGGCGCGAAGTTGTCCAGATTTCAGTCAGGTGACGCGTGGCGGCGCCCCGCGGAGGCGATTCAACCTCGGGGGCCGTCGCGTCAACCTTCAGAGGCTAATTCTTCGCCGTGAGGACTGCCTGAGAAGGCGCGACCACCGCGAACCGTCACGTGGTCGGAATCCGGCCATCTCGACGGCTCAGACGCGGGTCTGGTACTCCCCCGTCCGGGTGTCGACGCGGATCGTGTCGCCCTCCTCGACGAAGATCGGCACGGTCACGACGAGGCCCGTCTCGGTCGTGGCCGGCTTGCGCGCGCCGGTCTGCGTGTCGCCGGCGAAGCCGGGCTCGGTCTCGCGGACGACGAGGTCGACGCTGACCGGCAGCTCGACGCCGATCGTCTCGCCCTGGTAGCTCGTCCGGTCGAGCGTCATGCCGTCCTTCATGTACTGCGCCGCGTCGCCGAGCTGGTCCGTCGACAGGATGAACTGGTCGTAGGTGTCGGTGTCCATGAAGTGGTAGTCGTCGCCCTCGTGGTAGAGGAACTGGACCGGCCGCTTCTCCATCGATGCCCGCGGCCACTTCGTCCCGGCCTGGAAGCTGCGCTCGACGGTCTGGCCGCGCTTGATGTTCCGGAGCGTGATCCGGACCTGGGCCGAGCCGCGGCCCATCTTGATGTGGTGGTAGTCGAGGATCTGCCAGAGCTCGCCGTCGAGCTCGATGGCGACGCCTTTGCGCAGTTCGCCGGTGCTGATCATGTCGTTCGTGGGCTCCTGTGGGGCGGCGGCGGTATGGCCGTCGGGCGCGCCGGGGCGCGGTCATCGTGCGTGGTGGCACCGGATTGTAGCCGACGACCGCTCCCGCGCCGGGCGGTCAGCCGAGGACCAGCACGTCCCGCGGGAACCGCGTCAGGAACTCGAGGCTGCCCGCGCCGGCGTCGAGGCGGACGAGGTCCTCGATCCGAACGCCCGTCTCATCTTCGAGGTAGATCCCGGGCTCGACGCTGAAGACCGTCGGCGACGGCAGCGGCGCGTCGGGCGCGGACCGGCTCAGCGAAGGGCCCTCGTGCGTGGCCAGCCCGATCCCGTGGCCCAGCCCGTGGCGGTACGCCGGCCAGCGGCCGTCGCGGTCGATGACGCCGCGGGCGACGGCGTCGAGGTCGCGGCCGCTCGGCAGCTCGATCTCCGCGTCGAGTGCGGCCGCGACCTGGTCGATGACCGCGGTCTGGGCCGCAGCGACGAGCCGGTAGACCGCGAGGTCGCGCTCCGTCGGCTCGCCGCAGAACAGCGTCCGGGTCATGTCGCTGCGATAGCCGTCGACCTGGGCACCGAAGTCGAACAGGACGACGCGACCCGACTCGACGACCGCGTCGGACGGCGACCCGTGGGGCATCGCGGCGGCGGGTCCAACGAGGCACGTCGGGTCGAACGCGATCGTCTCCGCGCCGCCGGTCCGCAGCAGCCACTCCAGCTCGAGCGCGAGATCCTTCTCGGACACGCCCGGCGCGATCCTTGGCAACAGCGTCGCGAGCGCCCGGTCCGCGATCGCGCAGGCCGCGGCGACCCGCTCGAGCTCGCTCGGCTCCTTCGTCGCCCGATCGGCCTCGACCCAGCCCTCGACCGGGACGAGCTCGACGTCCGGGGCGGCGGCCTCGAGCCGCCGCCACGCCGCGTACGGCACGAACCCGGCCTCGACCGCGACCCGCTTCGCACCGAGCGACGCGACGATCCCGGACCATGCGCCCGGCAGGTCGTAGCCGGCGTCGACGATCCGCGACCCCGGCGCCTCGCGGCGGGCCTGGATCTGCGTACCGCGAATCGGCCAGCACGACGACCTCGTCGCGCCCGACGAAGAACTGGCCCGAGTGGCCCGCGACCTTCTCCTCGCCGTCGGCGAGGACGAAGCCGGTCAGGTAGCGGCTGTTCTCGCGCCGCGTCCCGAAGTACGCCTCGACCTCGAGGCTCGCGAACCGGGCCCGCAGCCGCTCCAGCCGGGCGGGCCGGGCCGCGATGTCCGCCTCGGCCCAGCGGGCGTGATCCTCCGCCGTGGGCGGCGGCGCGAAATCCGCCGGGCTCGGCAGCGCCATCGGCCTACTGCCCGTACTTCGCGATGTTCTGCTCGTGCTCAGCGTGGGTCTTCGCGAACACCGTCTCGCCCGAGCCGTCCTTCTTCGCCAGGAAGTAGAGGTAGTGGTCCTTCGTGTCCGGGTTCAGCGCGGCGTCGATCGAGGCGAGCGTCGGGGTGGCGATCGGGCCCGGCATGAGCCCCGTGCTCGTGTACGTGTTGTACCCGGCGAGGGCGGGCGGAAGGTCGGCCGGCAGGTTGTCCTTCAGCGTGGTCCAGAAGACGTATTCCTTCCACTGCTCGACCGGCATGTTTGCGAGCTGGAGCGTGTCGTTCACGTAGAACACGGTCACGTCGGACCCGAGATGGCCGTTGGGGAAGAGCTTGGGATCGAGCCGGTTCTGGAAGACCCCGGCGATCAGCGGCTTCTCGCTGTCGAGCGTCGCCTCGCGCTCGACCAGCGAGGCGAGCGTCAGCACCTGGCGCCAGGTCATCCCGCGCGACTCGGGCACGTTCATCCGGTCGCCGATCGCGACCTTGAACTTGTCGAGCATGAGCCGGACCAGCTCCTCGGGCGTCGTGTCGGGCAGGACGCGGTAGGTCGCGGGCCAGAGGTAGCCCTCGAGCGACGCGCCGTCAGGCAGGTCGAGCCACGGGTAGTCGGCGAGGAGCTCCTTTGTGGGATGTCGCGCCAGCTCGAGGAAGTCGGCCGGGTTCATCTCGAGACCCGGGATCGTCTCCAGCTTGGCGGTGATCTGCTCGAGCCGGAGGCCGGTCCGGAGCGCGATGTCGATGTACGGCGTCGCCCCCGGCTTCAGCAGCGCGGTCACGAGCTGGTCGGGCGTCATCGATTTCCGCAGGATGAACGTGCCCGAGCGGAGCTGGCTCGCGAGGTCGCGCTCGACCGCGAGCAGCACGAACGAGCGCCGGTCGGCCAGGAAGCCCTCGTTCTCGAGGCGCTGGGCGATCGTCGTCGCCGTCTCGCCGGAGCCGATCGTGAAAGTGACCTGCTCGGTGTCGGTCGAGGCAGGGTCCGTGAGCTTGGGCCCGAGGTCGGCCCGGACCATGTCGGCGACGAAGGAGATCCCCAGCGCGCCGGGATTGTCCGACGCCCAGTCGACGACGGCGCCCTGGACGACGGGCCGGAGGACCGTCACGAGCGAGACGAGGACGATCGCCGCGAGGACCAGCGCGAACACGAGGAACCGCAGGATGCCGTGGTGGCCGCCGCCCGATCCACGCCGGCTCCGACCGTTGCCGTAACCGTTGCCACGGCCGTTGCCGTAGCCGTTGCCGGACCCGGAGCCGTCCGTTCGATAGTCGGGTTGCCACGCGTCGTCGTACGTGCCCGTATCCAGTGGATGGGCCTGTCGCGTGTCGCGCGGTCCACCGCCGGAGCGGATCGTCATCTGGGGGTCTCCGTGTCGTCGTTCGTGCGCGTTGGGCCCGGCGCGCGCCTGATCGTGTTCGTCGCGAGGTCGCTCGTGCCGGCGGTCCCGTCGGCAGCGGCTGCTCGTGCGTCCAGCTCGTCCTGGAGGATGATCGCGGCAGCCTCGCGATCGATCCTGGCGCGATAGGCGTCGCGCTGCACTCGCGTCGGCGGCCCGCCGGAACGGCCCCGTTTCATGGGACCCACCCGCGATTCGGCGAGGTGGCTCGTCAGACGCTCGTCGCGGAAGGTTACCGGCAAACCCAGGATCGGGGCGACCGCGGCGACCCACTCGCGGGTTACCGCCGCCTGCGAGCCTTCGTCGCCGTTCGCGTGGAGCGGCAACCCGACGACGAGCTCGTCGACGGCCTGCTCCGCAGCCACGCGCGCGAGCGCCGCGGCGTCCGCCGCCGTGTCCCGGGCGCGGTTGAGCGTCGTGAGCGCGAAGGCGCTGCCACCGTCGCGGTCCGCGATCGCGAGCCCGATCCGCCGTTCGCCGAGATCGACCCCCAGGAGCCGGGTCACGGGCTCCCGCTGGCGCCGGGCGGCGATCCGCCGGGCGATGACGCGCCGGGAGAGGCGCCCGCCGACCCGTCCTGGCCGACGATCTCGAGGCTGACCCGCGAATCGATGGTCGGGACGGTCGAGACCCAGTCGGGCCACGGGCGTGATCTTCGCCTCGCCGAACGGAGCGAGTGCGGCCTTCGCGTCCGCGAGCGATTTGCCCTTGACGAGCGCGAGGAGCTGCGCCGGGTCGAGGACGCGTACACGCGACGCCGAGGCCGTGACCGGGAAGCTCACCTGGCCGTTCGTGACGGTCGCCGGACCCTGCTCGATGTCGACCGAACCGTCGACCAGCCGGTAGTCCGAGCCGACGTTCGCCATCAACCGCGAGCGGGCGACACCCTCGACGGGCGAAGCGTCGACGGCGATCACGGAGCCGGTCGCGTTCAGCCCGAGGTCGAACGTCGGGAGCGCCTGGCCGACGAGCTTGGCCGGGTCGACGCTCGTCGTCGGCTCGCCGAGGATCGCCGTGTCCGGGTAGACCTGCGCGTTCTGGGGCGCGCCGCTACCGTCGGCGACGGCCGCGTGGAATGCGTCGGCGAGCTCCGTGTCGAGCTTGGCGAGCGCGTCGTCGACGTCGGCCTGGGAGACCTGCGGGAACTCCTGGTGCGTGCCGCCGCTCGTCGCGGCCTTGTTCCGGACCGACAGCGTCAGCGGATCCTCGGCCGCGGGGATCACGGTGATCGTGTTCGGCTCGACGTTGCCGGCCTCGCCCGGCTTCACGGCGGTGACGGCCGACGTCGGCCTCGGTCGGGAAGACCTGCAACCCGACGAGCCGGGCCCGGCCGACGGTGACGGTTCGGTCAGTGCGGAAGCGGACACCCGACTGGGTGCTGACGACGCTGCCGCCCGCGATCGTGTTCGACGCGGTGAAGTCGACGTTGCGGAACGTGACCGTGCCCTTGGCCTGCGCCTCCTCGACGCGCTTGCCCTTCGTCGTGAACGTGTCCGACACCGAGACCGGCACGTCGATCCGGCTGGCCGGGACGATGCCCGCCTCCGGGTCGGTGGTCGCGGCGTTCGGATCGGCCCGGACCGTGAGGGAGATCGGCGGGATCGGCTCGGCTTTCGGCGTGACGCTGATGCTTGCCGACGGCAGGTAGACGTAGCCCGCGATCGCGACGACGACGATCGCGAGGAGCGCGACCCCGGCGATGACGAGCGCCGTCGTGCCGATCCGGGGCATGCGGCGGCTGCGAATGACCGGAACTCGGACGGTTGGCGCCGGGACGACGGTCGAGCCCGCGGTCGGCGGTCGGGGCGTGAAGGCGGTCGCGGGCGAGGCGGCGTCCGTCGCGATGGCGGCGGCACCAGCGGGCGAGGCGCCAACGGCCGTGGCGCCTGCTGTAGCGGCGACCGCTGCCCCGGCCGCGGCTCCGGCGGCGGCCTTGCGGCGAGACGCACGCGGCGGTGGCGGCGGCAGCTCGACCTTCTGCGTCTCGTCGGAGACGGGTGGCGGCGGCGCTTGCTCGTCGATCGCGCCCGGCCCGGGCTCCTCGACGGCATCGCATCGATCCTGCGGCGGCGATCGCAGTCGCGCCGGCCGCTGCGTCCGGCCCGTCGCGTCCCGGCCCGTCGCCGTCGGCGCTCGGCGCGGCGAACGCCGCGTCGTACTCGGCCACCGACGAGAACACCGGCAGCCCGGCCGACGCCGCGAGGGCCCGGGTCGCCGGGTCGGACGCCACGATCGAGAGGCGCCGGTTGTTGACGATCGCCTCGCGCGACAGCAGCCGGAAGTTCATCCGGGAGGTGCTGATCCGGGATCCGTACGGGATCACGAGCGCGACCTTCGTCGCCTCGGAGCCTCGGATCCTCGCGGCGGCGGAGGTGATCTCGTCGTCGACGTCGAGATAGACGGTGCCCGTTGCCATTCCGGGGGCTAAGGGTACCTGTCCCGGACCGCGGCGGCCGGGCCTAGACCTTCATCGCGCGAAGCACGCGGCGGAGGGCCGCATCGAGGGGATCCTCGGTCGTCTGGAGCTCGATCGCCTGGAACGCGAGGCCCATCGGCGTCACGTCCTGCTGGTCGACGAGCAGCTCGGTCGCGTCGGTGATCGACTCGACCTGGTCGGGGGCCATGACGATGACCTCCGGCGGCCGGGCGAAGGACAGCCGCTTCCAGAACCGGTCGGCGGCGAGCGCGGCGCGGATCTCCGGCAACCGCGATCCGCCGCCGCAGATGTAGATCCGGCCCGGCAGCAGGTCGCCGCCGCCCAGCTCCTCCATCACGAGCTCGACGCCCGGCCGCCCAGACCTCGACGTCGTCGGCGACGATCCCGGCGACCTCGTCGCGCTGGTCGACCGCGAGGCCCCGGGCATAGTCGACCTTGAGCGACTCGGCCCGCGGGAACGGCAGGTCGAGCCGGTCGGCGAGGCTCTTCGTGAACGCCCGGCCGCCGAGCGCGAACATCCGGGTGCCCTCGATCCCACCCTGGCGGACGAGCGCCACGTCGGTCGTGCCGCCGCCGACGTCGACGAACAGCGCGCCCGACTGGCGAACCTGCTCCGACCCGAGGACCCGGGCCACCGCGTATGGCTCCGCGACGACTTCCAGCAGCTCGAGGTCGAGCTGCGACGCCACGGTCTGGAGCGCTCCGAGGTGGACGAGCGGGGCGAACGCGTTGAAGATCCCGATCTTCACGTGGCGGCCCTGGAACCCGACCGGGTTCGTGAGCGCGTAGCCGTCGATCGACGCCCCGACGATCGCCGCGTGGACGAGCCGGACGTCGACGTTCGGCAGGCCGGTCTCCCACGTGATGGATCGCTCGGCCTCGCGCAGCGCCTCACGCTGGACGAAGTCGATGAGCTTCTGGAGCTCGGCCTCGCTGATCGGCTGGTCGGGACGCTTGCGCTCCTGGCTGTGGGTCGTCGTGAAGCCTTTCACGAGCTCGCCGGCGATGCCGACGACGACCTGCGATGGCCGGAAGCCGGCCATCTCCTCGGCCTCCTGGAGGGCGACCGCGCAGTTGTCGACGACCGCGGCGATGTCGGCGACCGTGCCCGACTGCATGTGGGACAGGCCCTGGCGCTTGCGGCCGACGCCGCGGACCGTGCCATGGCCGTCGTCGCCGATCTCGAAGACGAGGGCTTTCGCGAACTCCGTGCCGATGTCGAGCGCGGTGCAGATGGCCAGCGCCTCGCCGCTGTCGCGCTGGAGGATCCGCCGCCAGAAGGCCATTCAGCCTGCCTTGGTCAAGGCTGTTCGAATCGCCTCCATCGCCTGGCCCAGCCCGTCGGCCTTCGTGCCCTTGCCCTGCGCCATCTCCGGCCGGCCGCCGCCCCGGCCGTCGATCGCCGTGACGGCCTCCTTCACGAGATCTGCCGGCCGAAACGCCGCGCGCGACGAGGTCGTCGCTGACCGTCACGAAGATCTGGGGCTCGTCGCCCTCGAGCCCCAGCGCGATCACGCCGTCGTCGAAGGTGCCGCGGACGTCCTTCGCGACGCCCTTGAGCGCGTCGATCGACTCGAACGGCCCGGCGAACGAGACGAGCTTGACGCCCGGCGCGACTTCTTCCGCCCGCGCCGCGAGCTCGCCCGGCTTCGGCAGCCCCGCTCCCCCACCCGCCCTCAGTCGACGCCTGGCCTCGCGCAGCTCGCCCTGGATCGCCCGGATCCGGTCCGGGAGTCCCTCGGCCGTCTGGCCGCCGGCTTCCTCGAGCGCGGCCGTGAGCGTCTCGACCTGGGTGTCGTGCCAGGCGTCGGCGCCGGCCCCGGTCAGCGCCTCGATCCGGCGGATCCCCGACCCGATCGATTTCTCACCGGTAATGACGAAGCCACCGATCTGGCCCGTGGCCCGCGCATGAGTCCCGCCGCAGAGCTCGTGCGAGTAGCCCTCGACCCTGATCGTGCGAACGGTCTCGCCGTATTTCTCGTCGAAGAACGCATCCGCGCCGGCGTCGATCGCCTCCTGCATGGTCATGTGGCTCGGCGTGACCGTGCGATCCTCGCGGATGACGCGTCGGACCTCGTCCTGGATCGCTCGTAGCTCCTCGTCCGAGAGGGCGCGGTCGAACGGGAAGTCGAACCGCAATCCCTCCGGCGTGACGAGCGAGCCCGCCTGGCGGGCGCCCTCGCCGACGACGTTGCGAAGCGCCCGGTGGAGCAGATGCGTACCGGTGTGGTTGCGCATCGTGTGGGCCCGTCGCTCGGCGTCGACGACGGCACTCACGGTCTCGCCGACCCGGAGCCGGCCGTGGAGCGTGCCGCGATGGACGATCAGCCCCCCGACCGGCTTCTGGGTGTCCTCGACGCTGAACAGCTCGGACCCGCCACCTGGCTCGCGGATGACCCCGCGGTCGCCGACCTGGCCGCCGCCCTCGGCGTAGAACGGCGTCCGATCGAGGACGACCTCGGCGGCGCCCTGGCCGGTCAGCTCGTCGAACTCCGTGCCGTCGCGGACGATCGCGACGACGGTCCCGTCCGCCGTCGTCGTCTCGTAGCCGAGGAACTCGCTGTCGCCGGCCCGGGCCTGGATCGCGCCGTACAGCGCGACGGCCTCCGCCTGGCGGCTCAGGCCGGCCTTCGTTCCCTGCCGCGAGCGGTTGCGCTGCTCGTCAAGCGCGGCGTCGAAGCCGGCCCGATCGACGGCGACGCCGTACTCGGCGGCGAGCTCGACCGTGAGGTCGTACGGGAACCCGAACGTGTCGTTGAGGCGGAACGCGACGCCGCCGTCGAGACTTGGCGCGCCCGGGGGAAGGTCCTCCGCGCGCCGCCCGACGACCCGCTCGCCTGCCGCCAGAGCCGGCGAGCTCCGCCTCGAGCAGCCGCGTGCCGGCGTCGAGCGTCCGCGCGAACTGGGCCTCCTCGCGCTCGATCGCGGCCCGGATCTCGGCCTGTCGCTCGACGATGTGCGGATAGGCCTCGCCCATCACCTCGATCACGACGTCGGCCATCGCCCCCAGGAACGGCTCCGTTCGTCCCAGGAGCCGACCGTGGCGGACCGCCCGGCGGAGGATCCGGCGCAGGACGTAGCCGCGGCCCTCGTTCGACGGCAGCACGCCGTCGGCCACGAGGAACGTGACCGCGCGGGAGTGGTCGGCGATGACCTGGTAGCTGAACCGTTCCGCCTCGAACGCGTCGGGGTCGTGATCGAGCAGCTCCCGGAGCCGGGCGTGGATCGGCGTGAACAGGTCGGTGTCGTAGTTCGACGGCACCTGCTGGAGGACGCTCGCGAGGCGCTCGAGGCCCATCCCGGTGTCGACGCTCGGGAACGGCAGCGGGACGCGGCCGTCGGGGCGCTGGTCGAACTCCATGAACACGAGGTTCCAGATCTCGAGCCAGCGTGGGCAGTGCTCGCTGTGGTCGGGGACGCACCACGGGCCCTCCGAGAGGTGCGCGCCGCGGTCGTAGTGGATTTCGCTGCACGGGCCGCACGGGCCCAGCTCGGCCATCCGCCAGAAGTTCTTGTCGTCGCCGTTCTCGACGTCGCCCCAGCGGGCCATCCGCTCCGGTGGCAGGCCGATCTCGTCGCGCCAGATGTTCCAGGCGACGTCGTCGTCCTTGTACGTCGTCGCCGCCAGACGGTCGCCGGGGATGCCCATGTCGCGGGTCAGGAACGTCCAGGCCCAGAGGATCGCGTCGCGCTTGAAGTAGTCGCCGAACGACCAGTTGCCGAGCATCTCGAAGAACGAGTGGTGGCGGGGCGTCCGGCCGACCTCTTCGAAGTCGTTGTGCTTGCCCGCGACCCGCAGGCAGCGCTGGTAGTCGACCGCCCGGGTGTAGGAGCGCTTCTCGGCGCCGGTGAAGACCTCCTTGAACTGGACCATGCCGCTGTTCGTGAAGAGGAGGGTCTGGTCGCCGGCCGGGACGAGGCTCGCGGATGGGACATGGGTGTGCCCGCGCTCGGCGAAGAACTCGACGAAGCGCCGCCGGATCTCGGCCGCGGGCAGGGGCGCGATCCGCGGATCGCGGTCGATCGTGGGGCTGGACATCCGCCGCAATGGTACCGAACGGGCGAGCAGGGCCGACGCGTGGCGAACGCCCGTCCAAACGAGTCCTGTACGCTGCGATTCCAATCGCTTCGAGGGAACCCGTGGCCACCGTCGCAACGCTGCTCGTCCTCGTCGTCGCCGCGATCCACATCTACATCCTCGTCCTCGAGATGTTCCTGTGGCGGACGGAGCGCGGCCGACGGGCGTTCGGCACCGATCAGGCGTTCGCGGACGCGTCGGCGACGCTCGCGGCGAACCAGGGCCTGTACAACGGCATCCTCGCCGCCGGGTTGATCTGGGGCGCCGTCGCCGCCGATCCGGTCGGCTTCCAGGTGAAGGTCTTCTTCCTCGCCGCCGTCGCGATCGCCGGGCTCTATGGCGCGGCGACGGTCAACCGTCGAATCCTTGTCGTTCAGACGGTCCCCGCGCTGCTCGCGCTTGGCGCGGTGATCGCCGCGGGCTAGGGCTGGGCGTCAGGCGGGCTGATCGCGGGCCGGCCGGCGTTCACGGAGGTCGCGTCCGGGGGCAGCTCGCGTCGCGATTGCCGGCGCTGCCAGATCGTCGACCCCGCGATCGCGGCGCCGACGAGCGCACCCAGGGCGAGGCCGCGGACGAACTGCGCCGCGCGCGGATCCTCGTCCGAGGCGGTCGCGCCGCCGGTCAGGCGGTCGATGAGGGTGGCGCGATCAGGCTGGGTCATGGTCCCGCGCTCCGCTTCGTCGGGCCGAGGATCGACACGATCGACACGAACCCGATCCCGATCCATGACACTGCGGCCGCGGCCGCGATGTGGAAGTCGCCCAGCCGGAGGAGGTCGATCCCGAGCCGCGCTCCGAGCGCGTCGCCGGCCCAGGCCCCGAGGAACGCCGCGATCAGGAGCAGCGGCAGCTGGCCGCCGGCGGAGCCACGAATGAGCACATAGAGGGAGGTGTTGAAGATCCCGACGAGCAGCGCGAGGATGGGCGCGGGGCCGATCACCGTGCGAGTATAGGTTCCTTCCGCGGCGGAGCCGGGCCCGCAGGACCCGGCTCCAGAGCCGCGCGCGAGAGATGGCTCGGCCTAGGGCGCGACCACCATGATCCGGGTGCCCCAGTTCGCGAACAGCGTCCGCGGCGCGTTGGGGATGTACTCGGTGGCCATCCACAGGTTCCCGTTCTCGTCGGCCTGCGCGGCGCTGTAGTCGCCCCATCTGGCCGTTCCGGCGCCGCCCTCGACGACGTAGCCGGTGAAGCCGTCCTCGGGGAGCTGGCCTGCGGCGGCCACGTGGACCGCACTCGTGGACCCGTTCGCGCCGAGGGAGACCCAGGCCGCGCTCGGGAACCACGAGGTCCCGCTGAGCGTGAAGCCCATCGTCGCGTCGCCGTTGTTGTTCGCGGCGATCGCTCCGAAGAGTGCGTTGGCCTTGTTCACGGCCACATAGCCCTGGCTGGTCACGGACCCGTCGACACCGCCCGCGCCGATCGACGGCGTGACCTGGAACCAGGCGATCCCGACGTTGACGTTGCCGTTGGCGTTCTTGACCGCCGTGTTCACGTCACCCCAGAGCTTGCCCGCGGCGTACTTGACATCGTTCATCCGGTCGTCGTTGCCGGCGAGCAGCTCGAGGTGCTCGACGCTCTTGACGCCTTCGAGGCCGGCCCGCTCAGCGTCCAGCAATGGCGTCGGACCGTCCTTCTGCTCCGCGTCCGGCGGCTGGCCGTACGCCTCGCTCGCGAGGACCTCGCTCGTCAGCGTCACCTGATTCGTCGTGCCGAGCGTGCTCGTGCCGGTCAGCGCCCAGACCGCGATGCGGTTGTCGAGGCCGGCGTTGAAGTCGAGCGCCGACAGGAAGTACTCCGTGCCGCCCTGGCTCAGCTCGTAGGTGCCGCCCGACGGCGTCGTCGCGGGCTGGATCGTGTACGCCTGGCCCTCGGCCAGAGGGATGCCCGAGAGGTGGACGCCGGTCAGGGATCCGCCGGAGCCGGCCGCCAGCTGGGCCTTGTTGAATGCGTAGACCTGGCCGCCATTGAAGAACCCGCCGAACGGCACGAGCGAGTACTCGTTCGTCGAGATGTAGAAGCCGAAGTGATCCGCGCCGATCAGCGGCTGGTCGGCGAAGCACGGGCAATTCGGATGGTCCGCGAGCGTGCCATTGCCGTCGGTCGTGTCGAGCTCGTAGACGTTCCAGGTCCCGGTCGGGTCGCCGCTCGCGCTGACCGCGAGGAGGACACCGGACTCGTCGTCGGGGAACGCTCCGGTTGCCGGATCCAGGGGCAGCAGGAACGAGCTCACGAAGAACCGGCCGGTATCGGCGTCGAAATAGCACTTCACGTCGCCGACGTCGTCGCCGAACGTGACCGGGTTCGCCGCACGGTTGACCGCTGGCGTCACGCCGAACAGCTGGTTGAGGGGCGTCGACGCCGTGAGCGGCGCACCGCTCGTCGAGAAGACGCGGACCGAGGAGTTCACGCCCTGGACGACGAAGCCGTTCCCGACGCACAGCGCGTGGTCGGGCGGCTCGGTCGAGAAGTTCGTGTTCGCGTAGGCCCCGGTCCCGGCGAGGCGCTGGTCGGCGTGGGTCTGGCCGTCGAAGCCCGCCGCGCCGGCCGCGCCGGTCACCGCGAGATCGCCGGGCGTCGGGACGTGGGCCGCGGGCACGCGCTTCGCCGACTGCGACCCGGGCGTCTTCGTTCCGAGGTCCTCCTCTTCGCGCGGGCCGGTCTCCGGGTCGGCGCCCTCTTCGAGGTCCGTCCCGCCCTTCTTCGCCATGTGCGTCTGGTGGATCTTCGTGATCTTCGCCGTCGACCGGTGGCCGACGCCGGTTCTGGACGCGGCGGCAGCCGGCGGACCGACTACCGCGAGCGCGAGAAGCGAGGCCACGCCGATCGCGATGATGCGTCGGAGCGTGGTGCGGGCGGGCGGGTGCCCGAATGCGCGGGTGGAAGGGTCAGGCATGACCAGTCCCCTGTGCTGCGACCGGGCCGGCTCTCCCGTTGCGTCCTGCGGCGAAATCGTGCCGCTCCTGCGCCCTACCCGGCGTGCGTGGTATAGCACCGCGCCGAAAAGCAGACCTTGCAGCGCGCATCGAGCGCGCTCTGGCGACCGGACCTCAGGCCGCCCCGACCATCGCCTCCGGCCGGCCGATCCGGCCGCCGCCCACGACGACCTCGCCGTCGTAGAACACCGCCGCCTGGCCGGGCGCCGCCGCCCAGACCGGCGCGTCGGTCTCGACGATCCAGCGACCGCCGCGGGCGGGCTCGCCGGGCGTCGCCGGTCGGACCGTTGCCGGGATCGGCGCGGCGCGGTGGCGAATCCGGACGTCCGCCCGGAAGCGCGTCGCGGCGTCGCCCCTCGGCGACGAACGACACCCGCTCCACGCCGAACGTCCGCGTCTCGAGGTCCTCGCGCCGTCCCAGCTGGATCGTGTTCGTCAGCGGGTCGATCCGGCTCACGTAGCGCGGCGCGCCGTCGCCGGCCGTGACGCCCAGGCCCTTCCGCTGGCCGACCGTGTAGGCCGGCGCGCCGCGGTGCTCACCGAGCCGCTCGCCGTCGGCGTCGACGATCGGCCCGGGCGTCTCGCGCCAGCCGGCCCGGTCGCGGAGCGCGTCGCGGTAGTCGCCGCCCGGCACGAAGCAGATCTCCTGGCTCTCGGGCTTGTCGGCCGTCGCGAGGCCCAGCTCGCGGGCGATCGAGCGGACCTCGGGCTTCGTGAGCTCGCCGAGCGGGAACCGGGCGTGCTCGAGCTGGTCCTGCCGGAGGCCGTAGAGGAAGTAGGTCTGGTCCTTGTCCTCGTCGCGGGCCCGGGCCGAGCCGGGCCACGCCGTCGTCGCCGACGACGCGCCGGGCGTAGTGGCCCGGTCGCGACCGCCTCGCAGTCATAGAGGTGCCGGGCCCGCCCGAGCAGCGCCCCGAACTTCACGTACGTGTTGCAGTCGACGCACGGGCTGGGCGTCCGGCCGTCGAGGTACGCGTCGAGGAACGGCTGCAGAACGCCGGCGTCGAACTCGCGCTCGAGGTTCATCACGTAGAACGGGATGCCGAGCTCGGCGGCTACGCGGCGGGCGTCGTCGGCGGCGTCGAGCGAGCAGCAGCTCTTCTTGAACTCGGAGTACGTGTCGGCGACGTCGTGGAGCCGCATCCAGACTCCGACCGCCTCGTGCCCCTCGCGAGCGACGAGCGCCGCGGCCACGGACGAGTCCACGCCGCCCGACATCGCGACGAGGATCCGGGTCACGCTCCCACGCCCTGGCCGAGCGGATCGGCGGCGACCGCCACGGAGCCCATCCGCATCGAGGCGACGACCCGCGGCACGACCTCGCTCGCCGTCTCGATCTCGGCCTCCGTCGTCGTCCGGCCAAGCGACAGCCGCAGCGCGCCGCGGGCTTCCTCCTCCGGGTAGCCCATCGCCGACAGCACGTGCGAGACCTCGGTCGAGCCGGTCGTGCACGCCGAGCCGACCGACGCGGCGATCCCCTCGAGATCGAGAGACAGCGCGACGGACGCGCCGTCGGTGTCGCGGGCGATGATCGAGAGCAGGCCCGGCAGGCGGTTCTTGGGGTGGCCGGTCAGCTCCGTGCCGTCGACCGCGAGGACCGCCTTCTGAAGCCGTTCGCGGAGGCGGCGGAGGCGCTTGACCGTGTCCGGCCGCTCGTCGCACGACAGGTCGTAGGCGGCCGCGAGCCCCACCGTCCCGGCGACGTTCTCCGTGCCGGCCCGGCGATGGCGCTCCTGCTCGCCGCCCTGCTGCTGGGCCAGGATGTGCGTCCCGTGCCGCAGGAAGAGCGCGCCGACGCCCTTGGGGCCCTCGAACTTGTGGGCCGCGATCGACAGCATGTCGACGTCCAGCGCCGCGACGTCGATGTCGATGTACGGCGCGGCCTGCACGGCGTCGACGGCGAGCAGGACGCCCTTGTGGGCCTTGACCTTGGCCGCGATCTCGGCGAGCGGCTGGATGCTGCCGACCTCGTTGTTCGCGAGCATGATCGTCACGAGGATCGTCTTGTCGGTGATCGCGGCGTCGAGCTGGTCCGGGTCGACGCGGCCGTAGCGGTCGACCGGCACCTCGACGATCTCGAAGCCGAACCGCTCGAGGTACTGGAGCGTGTAGCCGACGGCGTGGTGCTCGACCGGCGAGGTCACGATCCGGTGGCCGCGGGCCTTGCCCGCCCACGCGGCGCCCTTGATCGCGAGGTTGTTCGCCTCCGTGCCGCCCGACGTGAAGATGATCTCGCGCGGCTCCGCGTTCAGGCGCTTCGCGACGCGCTCGTGGGCCTCGTCGAGCCCGGCCCGGGCCTTGCGCCCGAACGCGTGCGCCGACGACGGGTTGCCGAACTGCTCCGTCAGGAACGGGAGCATCGCCTCGAGCGCCTCGGGGCGGAGGGGCGTCGTGGCGGCGTGGTCGAGGTAGATGGCCATCGGCCGGGATTGTACGCCGGGCGCCCAGTCAGCCCCGGGCTGCGAGCCGTTCGCAACGTCCCCGGGCGGCGTTGCAGGCGGACGGGATGCCCTGCTTGGCAGACTTGCTCACAGACATGACTACCCGAATGACGGGAACCTCGTCCACCACCCAGCGGCGACCCTCCGGCGACGCCCGCGTCGACCGGCTGGCCGGCGACGTCCGGCTGGCGATCGGCTCGCGGATCGAGGCGATGCGCCTGCATCGCGCCGCGCTTGCCGAGAACGAGCCCGGCCTGTGGGAGGAACCGGACCGGACCCGCGAACGCGACGCCAAACGATCTGCTCCCAGACCCCTCGTTCCCAAACGCCTCACGGACGGGCTCCGGAGGAATCTCCCCTAGGTCCGCTGACGGTGTCCTGCCGGCGGCGGGACTCCCCTCCTCGCACGATGCGCGGGCGCTCGAGACGGCGCCCGCGCATCGTCGTGTCCGGATCGTTTCGGGGCCGCGGGTCAGCCTTCTGAGCTGCGCTCTGCCGCGTTGCGGTCGTACTCCCGGCCGCGTTCCCGGCGGCGGTCGTGGGCCGGGAGGATCCGCTTCCGGATCCGGATCGAGGCCGGCGTGACCTCGACCAGCTCGTCGGCCGCGATGAACTCGATCGCCGACTCGAGCGTGAGCGGCCGCGGCGGCGTGAGCCGGAGCGACTCGTCGTGGGCGTGGGTCCGGATGTTCGTGAGCTTCTTCTCTTTCGTCGCGTTGACGTCCATGTCGCCGGGCCGGCTGTTCTCGCCGACCACCATGCCCTCGTAGACATCCTCGCCCGCGCCGATGAACAGCTCGGCTCGCTCCTGGAGGTTGAACAGGCCGTAGGCGTTGGACGAGCCCTGACGGTCGGCGACGAGCACGCCCGACGTCCGGTGGGTGACCTCGCCCGCCCACGGCCCGTAGCCCTCGCCGATCTGGTGGAGCAGCGCCGTCCCTCGCGTGTCTGTCAGCAGCTGCCCGCGGTAGCCGATCAGGCCCCGGACCGGCAGGACGAACTCCATCCGGACCCGCCCGTCCGTGTCGGTCGACATCTGCTCGAGGCGGCCGCGGCGGCCGGCGATCGCCTCCTGGACCGCGCCGATGTACTCGGGCGGGATGTCGACGGTGATCCGCTCGTACGGCTCCTGGACGTCGCCGCCGACCTCGTGGAGCAGGACCTCCGGCCGCGAGACCGTGAGCTCGAAGCCCTCGCGGCGCATCTGCTCGATCAGGACCGCCAGCTGGAGCTCGCCCCGGCCCCGGACCTCGTACGTGTCGCCGGATTCGGTCGGGCGGACCTCGATCGAGACGTTGCCGAGGGTCTCGCGGTCAAGCCGGGCCTTGATCTGGCGACTCGTCAGCAGCTTTCCCTCGCGCCCGGCGAGCGGCGACGTGTTGACGCCGAACGTCATGCGGAGCGTCGGCTCGTCGACGTCGAGGCGCGGCAGCGGTCGCGGGTCGGCGGGGTCCGTCAGCGTGTCGCCGATCGTGACCTCCGGGAGGCCCGCAACCGAGACGATGTCGCCGGGGCCGGCTTCCGCGATGTCGATTCGCTCGATGCCGTGGGCGGTCTGGAGCGAGGTCACTGTCCCCTGCAGCGTGACCGTCCGGCCCGGCTCGACGGTCCCGCCGGTGTCGTCGGCCTCCTCGCGGACGACCGTGATTCGCTGGCCGGTCCGGATCGTGCCGTTCCAGATCCGCCCGACCGCCATCCGCCCGACGTAGTCGTTCGCCATGAGGTTCGTGACGAGCAGCTGGAGCGGGTGACCCTCCTCGTACGAGGGCGGCGGGGTCACTTCGCTGAGGAGGTCGAGCAGCGGGCTCAGGTCCGTGCCGGGCTCGTCGAGGGACATCGTCGCGGTTCCGGCCTTGGCGTTCGTGTAGACGACCGGGAAGTCGATCTGGCGGTCGTCGGCGCCCAGGTCGATGAACAGCTCGTAGACCTCGTCGAGGACCTCGGCGGCGCGCGCGTCGGAGCGGTCGATCTTGTTGATCGCGACGACGACCGGCAGGTGGCGGGCCATCGCCTTCTGGAGGACGTAGCGCGTCTGCGGCAGCGGCCCCTCCGCGGCGTCGACGAGCAGCAGCACGGAGTCGACCATGAGGAGGCTCCGCTCGACCTCGCCGCCGAAGTCCGCGTGACCCGGCGTGTCGACGATGTTCAGCCGGACGCCGCCGTGGTCGACGGTCGTCTGCTTGGCGAGGATCGTGATGCCCTTCTCGCGCTCGAGGTCCATCGAGTCCATGACCCGGTCGACGACGGCCTCGTTCGCCCGGAACGTGCCGGTCTGGCGGAGCATCGCGTCGACGAGCGTGGTCTTGCCGTGGTCGACGTGGGCGACGATCGCGACGTTGCGGAGGTCGGAGCGGATGGCGCGGGCGGAGCTGGGGGCGGCGGGCACGGTGCGGCGGGTCTCCTCGGAAGCGGGCCTGGCGTTCAGGCGGTGAGCGGCGGGCATTCTCGCACGGAATGCGCGATCGGCCGATGGATAGACTTCGCCTGATGGCCGAGGTGACAATCCGCTACTACCCCGGGCCGACCTTCGCCCAGGCGCTCCAGGCCTACGAGGCCGACCTGTCGGAGGCCGCCACCTCGGGCTGGTATCCCGTGGCAACCGTCTGGGGCTGGGACGCCGTTTTCTCTGCGGGCGTCCTTGTCGGCGGATCGCATTGGACGCCCGGCGGCGGCGTCCTCGCGGTCACGCTCCGTCGCGACGGAGCAGGACCTCAGACCTCGTCCTCATAGTCCCAGGCTCGCCCGCGCTCAGTGAAGCGGTCACGGTGTCGCCGAAGGCGCCGGCGACCCGAGGACCTCCACGTACGGCGCACCATCCTTGATGTGCCACGTGATCTCGACCGTGTATTCGTTGTTGGACTCGTCCAGCTCGTCGAACCAGCCGTCAGGGTCGGCCACGGCGCGGAGGCGGTAGGTGCCCTCAGGGATATCCGAGATGTCGATCTCCTGCTGGAACAAATGCCAGGGATAGTCGTCCCCCCAGCCGACGAGAGGCCCATCCGGACCGTCAATTCAAGCCGGCCACCGCATCCGGTCGACTTGTAGACAGCCGTCGCGGGTGTGCCGGGCAGGTCCAGGTGCAGCTGGTCCGTGTCAAAGAAGCAGAAGCCGTTCTTGACACACGCGCGAGCACGGTGCCGTCGAGGGTCTCCAGCGTGTGGCTCTCCACTTCCCGGATGTGCCAGTGATCGTGCCCGTCGCCGCCCCAGACCAGCGTGGCGTCGGTGGGCAGCTCCGTGAAGCCGCCGGACGCCTCCTTGACGCGCTGGACCACACGCCAGTCGTCGCTCAGGAAGTTCGACCGCCGAGCGCGGAGTACGAAGTCGCCGGCGCCGACGTTCGCAATCGCCACGCCGAACCGGAGCGTCCTCGTACCGTCCTCGTTGACGCCGCCGAAGATCTCCGTGATCGGGGCGATCGTCAGGTCGGGCAACAGGGGGTGGACGCGTGCGGGCAGCGGTGGCGGGTCCTGGTCGGCTCCGGAGGTGACGACGACCGCCGCGGTCACAGTGATCCCGATCGCGACGGCGAGGAGGGCCAACCGCGCCACGGGGCCACGAGGAGATTTCGGCACGAGACGTCCTCAACCTCGATCAGGACCGGACAGAGACAGCGCCCCCGGCGAAGACCGGGGGCGCCGAATCCACCCGAGAGGATCGGGCGTCAGGCCGACTTCTTCACCGTCTGGAAGCAGAGGTGGCTCAGCCCGTACCACTTCCCGTTGTTCGGGTTCAACGGCGAATGGAGGCCGCTGTCGCTGTTCACACCGGGCGAGTACGTGTAGAGCAGTGCGTTCGGGCCGCCCTTCACGACGACCGAGGTGATGACATGGAACTGATTGTCCGTCGCGAAGGAGAAGGTGGGCCCGCTGGGCGTGTCCGTCACATCGATCGTGATGCTTCCGGAGAACCCGCCAAAGTCCATCGCGAACGTGCCGTCGGAGACCGGGTCGATCTTGTGGCCCTCGGCGCAGCGCGGATTGCCCGCGATGAACGTCGAGGAGCTCCAGTGGGTCGCCGACACCGGTTGGGCGACGAGGGCAAAGACCATCGCGGCGATGACGAACGCCGCACGAATGACTCGCATGCGCTTCCTCCCTTGGGCGAACCGGCACCCCAAGTCGGCCACGTGTGACGAATGATGTCCGCACCGACCGTCCGGCTGTCCGCCGATTGTTGCCTCGGCAGTCCGGTCAGGTCCAGACCAAAACGGTGCACTCCGGTGAAGAAGGGTTGCCTCGACGCACCGCCGCCCGCGCCCTTTCCAAGCCCGGCTATCGGGCCCTCAGACCTCGTCCTCGTAGTCCCAGGCGCGCAGCTCGCCGGGCTCGATCCGGATCACGACACCCGGCCGGGTGAACGACTCCGCGAACCCCGCTCCGACCTCATCGCCGAAATAGCGCCGGGCCGTCCGGCCGAGGACGTCGAAGAAGCCCTCCGCGCTCAGGCGGGCCTCGCCACGGACCTCGATCCCCTTGTACGGCCACTCCGAGTTGGCGACGACGATGCTCACTCGCGGGTCGCGCTCGATGTGGCCGACCTTGCCCTTGTCACTGGCGCTCGCCCAGACGTTGAAGCCGCCGTCGCGCCACTCGAACCAGACGGGGCTGAGCATCGTCGTGTCGTCCGGCGCGGCGGGTCGCGAGGATCGCCACGACCGGGGCCTCGAGCAGGTCGGCGACGTCGTCGGCCGTCAGGTTCGTGCGCACGACGCGCTCGCCACGAGGTCTAGTACCGCGCCGCCCGGATCCGGTCGCGGTTCGTGTAGCCGCCGCCGAACCAGCTGAACAGGTCGAACGCGACCCCGATCCCGAGCCAGACGTAGTCGAAGCCGTCGACGCCGCCCGGGAAGACGAGGACCCACATGAGCGTCGTCCAGGGCAGGATCAGGAAGCCGAGCAACGGGATGAGGAACGTCTCGAACGCCGCGTTCCAGCGGACCTGATCGACGAGCCACCAGATCAGGATGGCGGCCCGCGGGCCGAGCGCGAACAGGGCGGCGATCACGCAGCACATGCTTCGGTTGTCCCTCCTTCGATCCCCCGGGGCCGACCGTGGCGCGGCCGCCTGTCGAGTGTAGCCGCCGTGTCGCGACAAGGCGACGCCCGAACGCGTAGCATCGGTGGCCATGACCGTCGCCGCCGTGATCCTGTCCGCCTCAGCCGATGGCGCCGTCGCCGACGCCGACGGCCTGCCGAGCGTCCGTCGCATCGCCGACGTCGCGTGGTCCGGTGGCGCGGTGCCGATCGTCGTCGTCTCGTTCGACCCGTCGGGCGACGTCGCGACGGCCCTCACCGGCGCCCCGGTGACGCTCGCCGAGCCGGCTCCGGAGGACCAGGGCCCGGCGGGCCAGATGGCCCGCGGCATCGACGTCGCCATGGGCGAGGTCCGGGACCTGACCGGCGTGCTCATCTGGCCTGCCCGGCTCGTCTGGGTCGGGCCGGAGACGGTCACGTCGCTGATCGAGGCCCACGGCACGGCTCAGGGCGCCGTCCTCCGGCCCGACTACGAGGGCGAGCCAGGCTGGCCGGTCCTGCTGCCTGTCGCGGCGTTCGACGCCCTGCTGGCGATCGGCCCGGATCGGATGCCGCCGGCGATCATCGACGGACGTCGTTGCCTCCGGCGTCCGCGAGCGTCACCTCGACCTGGGCGACCCGGGCGTGACCCACGACCGAGACACCGCGCGCGCGGACCTGCCGCCGTACGTCGGGCCGGTCGACCCGCCGGCGGGTCACGTCCACGAGTGGGGCGCCCAGGTCGCCGACCAGGCCGACGACGCGCCGCTCGAGGGTCCCTCGCTCGCGCCGTACGCGCCGGCCGGGGCCGACAGCGAGGCCGACTGACCTAGCCGGGCTCCCGGCTCGGGCGGAGCTGGGATCGACGGGCGAGGCCCGCCGGGACCGTGGCGACCGCGATCCCGCCGATCACGAGCCCGACGCCCGCCAGCTGCGCCGGTCGACGGCGACTCGCCAAGCAGAACCATCGCGAGCGCCGACCGTCACGACCGGCTGGGCCAGCAGGATGATCGACGTCACGACGGCTGGCAGCCTCGGCAGCGAGAGCGAGATCAGCAGGTAGCCGAGGAACTGCGACGTGATGCCGAGCATCGCGAGCCAGAAGAGGCTCTGCCGGCCCGGGCGTCAGATCGAGGTCGCCGAACGCGATGCCCGACGAGCGCCGCGCACAGACGGTCGTCGAGGCCGTCGCGACGGCCACCGGGCCCGCCGGCCGCCGCAGGTCGCGGCCGCCGCGCCGGATGATCAGCAGATAGCCCGCGTAGCACGTCGCGGTCAGCGAGCCCGAGGATGCACGCCGACGCCGGCGCCGAGCCGTACGCGCCGGTCCCGACGATCCCGCTGATCAGCACGACGCCGACGAGCACGATCGGCAGGGCAAGGAGCACCGATCGCGGCGGCCGTTCGCCCAAGACCGCCCACGCAACGAGCCCGACCACCAGAACCTGGAGGTTACCGAGGACAGTCGCCAACCCGGCACCCGACGAACTCGATGGCGTGGTGCCAGAACGTCAGGTCGCCGGCGAAGAAGATCCCGGCGATCAGCGCCAGCCGCACCGTCGAGCGCGGCAGCGGTCCGAACTTCCGCCGCTCGAGGTACGCGACCGCGGCCGAGGAACGGCAGCCCGAACAAGCAGCGATAGAACGTCCCGGTCGCGGGCGAGACCTCCGACCAGCTATAGAAGATCCCCGAGAACGAGATACACATCGCGCCCAGCAGCGCCGCGAGGCGCGGCCGCGCGGCGATGACTGCGAGCGGGCCGGGCAGGTCGGAGGACGCGCCGGCGGCGGACGCTGGGTCCCTCAGGTTTCCGCCTCCGTCGCCACCGGTCGCGACCAGCGGTCGCGCGTCCGGCTCCGGACGAAGCCTTCCGATTCATACAGCCCCAGCGCGCCCTCGTTCCGGCCGTTGACCGAGAGGCTGATGTTCGGGACGCCGATCGCCCGCAGGCGCTCCACGCCCGCCCGGAGCAGTTGCCGCCCGATCCCACGGCCCTGGCGGTCAGGCCGGACGCCGATCGCCCACAGCTCGCCGTGGGCCCCGACCACGTCCCTCGCGTCGCTGTGGGTCCGCCGCGCAGAACCCGACAAGCTCGCCGAGTCGCGACCTCCTCGAGAATCACGAGTCGGCGTCGTCGCAGGTCCGGGTCGTCGAGGCCCGCCGCGATGAACTGCGCATCGAGCTGGAGCGGCGTCGGGTGATCGGCGAATGCGGCGTTGAAGACGCGGACCCAAGGCTCGACGTCACGCAGCCGGTCAAACGGGCGCCCGACGAGACCGTCGGGCCATGACGGCGGCCGGCACCATGCGTTGCGGCGGCAGGTCGAGGTCCCAGACCGTCGAGTGGTAGGCGAACCCGGTGGCCTCAAGGAACGCTCGGACCGATGGGATCGCCCGGGCACGCACACCCATCAGCAACTCGGGATAGCCCTTGTCGCCGGCCAATTCGAGGCCGAGATCGACGAGCGCCCGGCCGATCCCCTCCCGGCGCCGATCCGGGCCGGACGACGGTGATCTTGAACTCGGACGACACGAAGCCGACGAGCTCGACCACCGTCGAACGCGCCGCCGAACTGGCCCGGGATCGACGCGCGAACGACTTCATCACGAAGGACCCGACCGGGTCGGACGACGCGAGCATGTCGCCGGCCTCGACAGCGCGGGCGATCTCGGCGGAGAGCGCGGCCGTGTCGTCGGCCGTGAGCAGGCGCAGCACCGGGGTCATGCCCGTGGGGCCGCTCGCCGCGTCAGCGCTCGGGCGTACCGGCCGGCGCGGCCGGCTCGCCTGCGACGTCCACGGCCGCGCCGTCGTTCGTCGCGCTCGCTCCTCCGCCGCCGGCAGCCCGCTTCGGCCCGCCGACGAAGGCGAGGCCCAGCTCCGCGTACTGCGCCGGATCGGGCGCCGAGGGCGCCTCGAGCATCAGGTCGGTGCCGGACTGGGTCTTCGGGAACGCCATGACCTCGCGGATGTTCGTCTGGTCCGAGAGCAGCGCCGCCCAGCGGTCGATGCCCAGCGCGATCCCGCCGTGGGGCGGCGCGCCGTAGTCGAACGCCTCGAGCATCGCCCCGAACATGTTCTGCATCCGCTCCCGGGTGTAGCCCTGCAGCGCGAAGCTCTTCGCGAGCAGGTCCGTCCGCCAGATCCGGACCGACCCGCCGCCCAGCTCCCAGCCGTTCAATGCGACGTCGTACTGGAGCGCCCGGGCCCGCCCGGCGGGGTCGTCGGGCGACGGGTCGAGCGGGTCGCCCGACGCGGTCACGAGGAGCGCCTCGTCGTCGGGCAGCACGCCGCTGAACGGGTTGTGGGTCGCGTCCCAGCGGCCGTTCTCCGCGTCCCACTTGTACATCGGGAAGCGGTGGACCCAGCAGTACGCGAGGACCGCCGGGTCGGCCAGGCCGAGCCGCCCGCCGAGCTCCACCCGGAGGCGGCCCAGCACGTCGGCGGTCGTGTCGGCCGAGTCGGCAACGATCAGGATCAGGTCGCCCTCATCCGCGCCGGTCGCCTCGACGAGCCGCTGCTGGACGTCGGGCGAGAGGAACTTCGCGATGGGCCCGTGGAGCTCGCCGTCCGCCTGGACCGCGAGGTGGACGAGGCCCTTCGCCCCGAACCGCTTCGCGAGCTCCGTCAGATCGTCGGTCTCGCGGCGCGTGGCGCCGGCCATCCCCGGTCCGACGATCGCCTTGACCCGGCCGCCGCCGGCGAGCGTCTCGTCGAACACGCGGAAGCCGCTGCCGCCGGCGATCGCCGGCGCGAGGTCGACCAGCTCGATCCCGAATCGCAGATCCGGCTTGTCGCTGCCGAACCGCTCCATCGCCTCGTCGTACGTGAAGCGCGGAAACGGGACCTCCTGGATCGGGCGCTCGGGGGTCGTTGCCCGTGAGACCTCGATGACCATCGCCTCGACGAAGCCCATGACCGCGTCCTCGTCGACGAAGCTCATCTCGAGGTCGAGCTGGGTGAACTCCGGCTGGCGGTCGCCGCGGAGGTCCTCGTCGCGGAAGCAGCGGGCGATCTGGAAGTAGCGGTCGACGCCGGCGACCATCAGGAGCTGCTTCAGCTGCTGGGGGCTCTGGGGCAGGGCGTAGACAGTTCCCGGCTGGAGGCGCGACGGGACGACGAAGTCGCGGGCGCCCTCGGGCGTGCTCTTGATGAGGTTGGGGGTCTCGACCTCGACGAAGCCGTTCGCGTGGTGGACCTCGCGGATCGCCTGGACGAGGCGGCTCCGCAGGATCAGGCGGCGGGCCATCGGCTCGCGCCGGATGTCGAGGTAGCGGTACTTGAGGCGGAGCGACTCGTCGACGGGCGCGTCGGGGTCGTTGATGTAGAACGGCGGCGTCTTCGACTCGTTGAGGATCGAGACCTCGGTCGCCCGGAGCTCGATCTCGCCGGTCGGCAGCTTCGCGTTCTCCGTCCCGGGCAGCCGCCGCTCGACGTCGCCAGCGGCGGTGATGACGAACTCGCTCCGGACGCGACTGGCGACCGCGTGGGCCTCCGGCTGCTGCGTCCGGTCGACGACGACCTGGGTGATCCCGTGGCGGTCGCGCAGGTCGAGGAAGATCAGGTGGCCGTGGTCGCGGCGGCGGTGGACCCAGCCGCTCAGGCGCGCGCTGGTGCCCGCGTCGGCGACGCGGAGGGCTCCGGCGGTGTGCGTCCGGTAGGGCGTGGCGAGGCTGGGGCTGGTCGTCGTCATGGCCGGCGTATCGTACGTGACGGGGACGCTTCGAGTGGTCGAGGGGAGTGATCCAGATGCTCGCAGACAAGCGCGTCCACGCGGTGATGCCGACGCACGACGTGGAGCGGCTGGGCGCGTTCTATCGGGATGTCCTCGGCATTCGGGTCCTCGCGGAACGGCCGGCCGCCATGGTCTTCGAGACGAGTCCCGGATCCGTCTTCGTCGTCTCGCGGACGGGCGGGCTGTCGAGCGGGGCGCACACCCAGATGGCGTTCACGGTGACCGACGTCGAGGCTGAGGTCGCCGACCTTCGCGCCCGCGGCGTCGAGCCGGAGTCGTACGAGACGCCGAAGACCGAGAACGGCGTCGCGCGGCTGCCCGCCGGCAGCGCCGCGTGGTTCAAGGACCCCGACGGCAACCTCGTCGGCCTGTTCCAGTTCGACGATCCGGCCTGAGGCGCCTCGCCTCGGCGAGCGTCAGCCGCCGGTCTTCCGCCGGAGCAACGCCGGGAGGTCCGCCAGGGCCACCGGTTTCTGGGAGGCCGCGTCGAGGTCGCGCAGCACGATGTTCCCGTCGGCCAGCTCATCGCCGACGATCACCGCGAACCGGGCCCCGGCCTTGACGGCCGACTCGAGCTGGCGGCCGAGCTTGCGCGGCACGAGGTCGACGCCGATCGCGAGGCCCTCGCCACGCAGGTCGGTCGCGATCCTGAGCCTCTCAGCCGTCGCGTCCGGGTCGGCGCCGACGACGACCGCGAGTGGCACGTCCCCCGTCGCTGTCGCGCCCTGGCCCTCGAGCGCGAGCAGGACCCGGTCCAGCCCCAGCCCGAACCCGATCCCCGGTGTGGGCCGGCCGCCCAGCAGCTCGACGAGGCCGTCGTACCGCCCGCCGCCGCCGAGCGCCGACTGCTGGCCACCGCCGGCCTTCGGCCAGAACTCGAACGCGGTCCGGGTGTAGTAGTCGAGGCCGCGGACGAGCCCGGGCTCGACGATGTGCTCGATGCCGAGCGCGTCGAGATGGGCCCGGAGGGACGCGAAGTGGCGCCTTGCAGGCGTCGCAGAGACGGTCCGTGATCCGCGGCGCGGCGGCGTTCAGCGCGGCCATCGCCGGGTCCTTCGAGTCGAGCAGCCGGAGCACGTTCTTCTCGAGGCGGTCGCGCTCGGTCGGCGGCAGCTGGCCGACGTGACGGCGGTAGTACGCGGTCAGCTCCTCGATGTAGGCCGGGCGGCAGTTCGCGTCGCCGATCGAGTTGACGTGGACGATGACGTCGCCGAGCCCGATATCGCGGTAGAAGCGCGAGGCGAGCTCGATCTGCTCGGCGTCGATCCCCGGGCCCGGGTCGCCGATCGCCTCGACATCGAACTGCCAGAACTGGCGGAAGCGGCCGGCCTGGGGCCGGTCGTAGCGGAACATCGGGCCGGTCAGCGTGACCTTCACCGGCTGCGGCAGCGTCTGCATGCCGTGCTGGACGTAGGCCCGGACGATTCCGGCGGTCGGCTCCGGGCGGAGCGCCCAGGCCTCCCCTTCGTCGCTTCGCGGGGCGAGCCGGAACAGCTCCTTCTCGACGGCGTCCGTCGCCTCGCCGAGGCCCCGCTCGAAGACTGCCACCTGCTCGAACATCGGCGTCTCGATCTCGCGATAGCCGTAGCGCCGGGCGAGGTCCGACGCGATCGTCTCGAGCCGCCGCAGGGCGGCTCGCTCGGCCGGCAGGAAGTCGCGGGTGCCGCGCGGGGCGCGGAAGGTCGGCATGGGCGGGAGTCTAGCGGCCGGACCTGCGCCGGAGGGCTTCCGCGGGCACATTCAGCGCTCTACGATCCGCCCGATGAGCAACGGCCGTCTCTGTGGCTCTGGAGCGTGATCGGCTAGGCCGTCGCCCGGCGGATGGTCGCCCGGCGTTCGTATCCAACCCGTATAGCGCTTCCTGGGTCGTTTCCGTGCGTCGTGCGTTCAGCAACGCGGCGTTTGTGCGTTGGGCGAGCAAGCCACGCAGCCGGAGCGCCGTCGGCGTCCGCGATGAACGCAGGGCGAGCATCCGGCTCGAGCCGGATGCTCCTTGCACGCCGGGCGTGCGAATGCGACGCGGCAGACGTCCGAGGCAGGGCAGATCAACCGATTTGGCACGCGGGCCGTGCAACAGGTCCAGATTCAGTGCTTCCTGCCGGCGCCCGGAGGCAGATCGGGTCGCATTCGCACGTGGGGCGAGCCGCGTGCTCCGAGGCATCGGCCCTGCTACGAGCCTGAGCTCTCCGACGGGGCGTCCGGAGCGGAAGGGGCCGCGGGAGGAGCCGCGGCCGGCGGTGGGGGCGCTGGCGCGAGCGGCGGCAGGCTACCGGACTGCTGCGCGTCCATCATCGCGTCCATCCGGGAGCCCTCGGAATCGGCGAACCGCGCCCGCATTCCCGGCGCGATCAGGTAGCCCAGGATCAGGAGGTTGATCAGGATCGGGACGAGCACGGACTCCAGCGTCAGGACGGGACCGAGGACCACGACCGTCAGCGAGAACAGGTTGTACGTGGTGATGAACACGCCATAGATCCAGGACCAGACCCGCACGGTCCAGAAGCCGTAGGCGATCGCGAAGTAGAGCAGCGCCAGGATCCCGGCCAGGAGCGCCTGACCCCACTGGGCTTCACCCGGCCTGACGGTCCTGCCGGCGAACTCGAACCCGACCACGCCCAGCCAGATCAGCGTGAGGTAGACCTGGTAGACGCCTTCCAGGAACGTCAGGATCGCGAGTGCCAGGACACCGACCGGTCGCTTCATCTCGAGCCCTCCTTGGACCTTGCTACCCGAGGTCGCGCTGGACGTTCAGGACGTCCTTCAGGCCCTCGATCCGGCTCATCACGCGGGCCAGCTGCGACACCGAGGCGACCTGGAGGGTCGCGGTGACGATCGCCGTGTGGTCCGGGTTCACGTGGACGGCCGCGGCGACGATGTTGACCTTGTTCTCCGCGACGACCTGGGTGATGTCGTTGAGCAGCCCGGTCCGGTCGAACGCCTCGATCCGGATCGCGATCGGGTAGCTCTGGGCCGGTGCGGATTCCCACTCGACCTCGATGAGCCTCGGGACCTCGCGCTCGTTGAGGACCGTCGGGCAGCTCTGGAGGTGGACCGTCACGCCCTTCCCCCGCGTGATGAAGCCGACGATCGGGTCGCCCGGGATCGGATGGCAGCACTTGCCGAAGCGGACAAGCAGGTCGCCGACACCATTGACCCGGACGCCGCCGGTCCGGGCCGGAATCGTCGCCGGGGCGACGGTCGGCAGGCCGACCTCCTCGTCGTCGACGACGCCGAGTCGCGAGACGACCTGCTGGGCGCTGATCGCGCCGTAGCCGATCGCGGCGTAGAAGTCGTCGAGCGAGTCCATGTTGTACTGCTTGACGACCTCGTTGATCTTGTCGTGGCCGACGGACTGGATGCTCTTGCGGGCGAGCCGCCGCAGCTCCCGCTCGAGGGCCTCGCGGCCGTGGACGATGTTCTCGGCCCGGTCCTTCTTCTTGAACCACTGCCGGATCTTTTCCCGGGCGTGCTGGGTCCGGACGACGTTCATCCAGTCACGCGACGGGCCGTGCTCGCCCTTCGTCGTGACGATCTCGACGATGTCGCCGTTCTTGAGCCGGTAGTCGAGCGGGACGAGGCGGTTGTTGACCTTCGCCCCGATCGTCCGGTGGCCGACGTCGGTGTGGATGCGGTACGCGAAGTCGAGCGGGGTGGCCCCGGTCGGCAGGTCCTTGATATCGCCGCGCGGCGTGAACACGAAGACCTGGTCCTGGAAGATGTCGAGCTTGATGCCCTCGACGAACTCCGTGGCGTCGCTGACGTCGCGCTGCCAGTCCATCAGCTGGCGCAGCCAGGCCAGCTTCGCGTCGTACTCGCGGTCGCTCTTCGAGCCTTCCTTGTAGCGCCAGTGGGCGGCGATGCCGACCTCGCTGACCTGGTGCATCGCGTGGGTCCGGATCTGGATCTCGAGCGGCTTGCCGTCGAGCGCGATCACCGCCGTGTGGAGCGACTGGTAGAGGTTGTTCTTGGGGACCGCGATGTAGTCGTCGAACTGGCCCGGGATCGGCCGCCACAGGGCGTGGACGATGCCGAGCGCGGCGTAGCAGTCGCGGACCTCGTCGACGAGGATCCGGATCGCGTAGACGTCGTAGATCTCGCCGAACTCGGCGCCCTTGCGCTGCATCTTTTTCCAGATGCTGTAGATGTGCTTCGGGCGGCCCTGGAGGTCGGCCTCGATGCCGGCATCGCTCAGGCGCGGCTCGAGCTCGGCGATCGCCCGCTCGATGTAGCCCTCGCGGCCCTTGCGGCGCGTATCGAGCAGCTTCGCGAGCTCCCGGAAGTGCTCGGGCTCGAGGACCTTGAACGCGAGGTCCTCCAGCTCCCACTTGATCTGCCAGATCCCGAGGCGCTCCGCGAGCGGGGCGTAGATCTCCATCGTCTGGCGGGCGATCCGCTGCTGCTTCTCCGACGGCAGCGCGTAGAGCGTCCGCATGTTGTGGAGCCGGTCGGCGAGCTTGATGAGGACGACCCGGATGTCCTCGGCCATCGCCAGCAGCATCTTCCGGATGTTCTCGGCCTGCTGCTGCTCGTGGCTGTGGGTGCTGAACTTCGACAGCTTCGTGACGCCGTCGACCATGTGGGCGACCTCGGCGCCGAACCGCTCCTCGAGGTCCTGGAGGCTGTACTCCGTGTCCTCGGGGACGTCGTGCAGGAGCGCGGCCTGGACCGCGACCGGGTCGATGCCGAGCTCGGCGGTGATCTGGGCCGAGGCGATCGGGTGGGTGACGTACGGCTCGCCGGTCGCCCGCATCTGGCCGGTGTGGGCCTCGACCGCGAGGTCGAACGCGTCGCGCACGGGCTGCAGATCGGCCTGGGGGTAGTGCTTCGCGACCGTCTCGATGAGCTGGCTCTGGAGCGCCTCGAGGTCCGGACCGGCGGCCGTCTTGGGGTTCGCGGGCGCGGTCGTCCGGCGCGGGCCGCTCGGCTTCGATCGCGGGGTTCGCGTCTTGCGTGGCGGCCGGGCGTCGTCGCGGGTGCTGGACGTGCGGGGCTGAGCCATGTTCGAAGCATAGCGCGCGGGCCTCGTCGAGCCCGGCCGCTACGTCCGGAGCGGTCGACCGCAGCGCCCCGATCCAGACTCCGGCGATGACGAGCGCGGTCCCCGCGGCGACGGCCGGTTCGATCGGCTCCTGCAGCAGCACGGCGGCCAGGCCGATCGCCACGATCGGCGCGAGGACGAACTGGTACGCGACGCGGGACGCAGGCCAGCGATGCAGGAGGTACAGGAGGATGCCGAACGTCAGCACGGTCCCGGGCAGCACGAGGTAGGCGAATGCGAGCCAGGTCTCGGTGCGCTGCGGGATCGCCTGCGTCTCGCCGAGGACGATCGAGAGGCCGACCAGCACAGCCGCGCCGACGATGCTCGCGATCGCGTTCTGGACGACCGGATCGATCGGCGGCGTCCGCTTGACGACGATGCCACCAGCAGCGAACGAGAAGCGCCGCCGCGACGAGCATCGCCGAGCGCCGTGAACGGGACGTTGCCCGTAATCGGCGGACGCGTACATGACGGCGATGCCGCCGAACGCGATCAGGCCGCCGAGGACCGCGGCCGGCCGGAGCCGTTCGAGGCCCACCGCGACCGCCAGGGCGAGGGTCACCAGGGGACCCGAGCGCCAGCGTCGTCGTCGCCACGCCGACCGGCGCGCTCTCGAGTCCGCCGTAGACGAACCCGAAGAACGCCGCGATCGACAGCAGCCCGTAGAGCCGCAGCGCCGCCGGCCGCGGGCGCACTGGGCCGAGGGGCGCGCCTCACAAATGCGATCGCCACGAACAGGACCGCCGCGATCAGGAAGCGGAAACCCGCGTGCCAGAGCGGCGCCAGCTCGCGGTTCCCGATCCGGATCGCCACGAGGTTCGTCCCGATCAGCACGACCAGCGCCGACGAACGCGGGCACGGTCGCCGTGTCGTCGCGGGGTGTGGCGCCGAGCGTCATCGGAGCAGATCGCCGACGTCGAGCGTGCCCGTCAGGACCAGGTTGTCGCCCTCGACGGCCACGCTTGCGAGATGGATCGGCTGGGACGGGCTGGGCTCGAGGACCGTCACCGTGCCGAGCGGCGTCGACCACGTCCAAGCGAGCCGTCCGGCCCGATCGTCAGCGCGCCGGCCGCCGTGATCGGGGCCCGCCTTGAAGCGGATGACGTTCGGCTCCGCCAGTGTCGCGCTCGTCGGGTCGCACGCCGAGCTTCTGGTCGAACGCCTCGATCGCCATCGCCTCGACCGTCGCGCCGTCGATCGTGATCGTCACGACCGCCGCATCGCCCGGGCCCGCGATGTCGACGCTCGCGTTCGAGCCGGGCGGATCGACGTTCGGCAGCTCGACGCCGGTCAGGCGGCCGTCCGCCTGGTCCGCCGTGCGCGCCGAGGAAGTCGACGTCCGTGGAGCGTCAGGTCGAGCGTGTCCGCTGGGTCAGCCGTTCCACTCGATGTCGCTCCCGCTGCACGACGACGCGGTCGGCCCGGCCGAGCGCCAGCTCGAGCGGCGGATCGGCCTCGACGTCGACATCGAGATCGCTCGGCGTGGAAGCCGGCGCTCGTGAGCCCGGTCGTGACAAGGACCGCCGGCGATCGGTGGGCCGCCGAACCACGCCCCGACGACGACGAACAGCGCGGCGATGACGAGGACGCTCAGACAGCCACGCACGGCTCAGCCCGCCTCGTAGCCCATCGCCGCGAGAGCCGCCTCGGCCGTCCGCCGCTCGTCGTACGGGACCGGCCCGCCGGGGCCGATGATCGAGGTCTCGTGGCCCTTGCCTGCCAGCAGCACGACGTCGCCGGGACGGGCCCGCTCGAACGCCGCCGCGATCGCCGCCGGCCGGTCGGCGATGAGCAGCAGGTCCCGGTCCCGCCGCCGGCCGGCGTCCTCGGCCCCGGCCGCGATCTGCTCGAGGATCGCCTCGCGGTCCTCGTTGCGGGGGTCCTCGTCGGTGACGACGACGAGCCGCGCCCGCTCGCCGGCGATCCGGCCCATCATCGGCCGCTTGTCGGTGTCCCGCTCCCCCGCCGACCCGAACACCGCGATCAGCCCGCCGCCGCGGGCCGCCGCGACCGGCGCGAGGGTGTCGAGGACCGCCTGGAGCGACGCGGGCGTGTGGGCGAAGTCGACGACGACGCCGAACGGCTGGCCCGCGTCGACGGTCTCCATCCGGCCCGGCACCCTCTCGACGGACTCGAGTCCTGCCCGGATCGCGGCAGCGTCGAGCCCGAGCTCCTCGCCGAGGGCGACCACCGCGAGCGCGTTGTAGGCGTTGAACCGGCCCGCGAGGCGGATCTGGAGCGTGGCGGCACCGGCGCGGCTCTCGTACGCGACGCGCAGCCGCCGACCGTCCTCCTCGACCCGGGTGAGCCGGACGTCGGCGTGCTCGTCAGCGCCGTACGTGACGATCGCGGCACCGGCCTCCTGGGCGACGCCGACGAACGCGCCGGCCGACGGGTCGTCGGCGTTGATGACCGCGGTCCGCGGCCACGCCGGGGCCGCATCGCCTTTGGCCGCGTAGGCCGGCGTCGTCGCGAGACGCTCGAACAGCGACAGCTTGGCGTCGCGGTACGCCTCCCACGAGCCGTGGAACTCGAGGTGCTCGTGGCTGAGGTTCGTGAGGATCGCGGCGTCGTAGGCGACGGCGCGGACGCGGTCGGTGGCGAGGCCGTGCGAGGTGGTCTCGAGGACGGCCGCCCGGTTGCCCGCGCCGGCCATCGCCCGCAGCGCCTGCTGGAGGTCCAGCGCGCCGGGCGTCGTCAGGTGTTCGGCGTGGGCCTCGCGCAGACCGCCGACCTTCGTCTCGACGGTCCCGATCAGCCCGGTCGAGAGACCCGCGGCCTCGAGGGCCGCCACGGCGAGGAACGAGGTCGTCGTCTTGCCGTCCGTGCCGGTGATGCCGACGATGCCCAGCTCGCGGCTCGGGTCGCCGTACCACCACGACGCGGCCTCGGCGAGCGCCGCCCGGGTCGAGGCGACGACGATCTGCGGCAGCGGGCTGTCCGGGACCGCACGCTCGACGAGGGCGGCCGCGGAGCCGCCGACGGCCGCCTCGCGGAGCAGGTCGTGGCCGTCGACGTGCTCGCCTTGGATCGCGACGAACAGCGACCCCGGGCGCAGCCGGCGGGTGTCGTCGCTGAGGCCCCTGACCTCGACATCCGCGAGCGCCGCAGGCCCGATCGCCTTGCCGCCGTCGCGCGCCCCGACGGCCCCCAGCCGCGACGTCAGCCGCTCGACGAGCGACCCGAGCGGGCGCGGCTCGCGCGGCTCCGCTGCCGCCAGCAGCGCGTCGATCGTCGCCACGGCCGTCACGCCTCGCTCGAGGTGGCGGAGTCGTCGGTCGCATCGCCGGCCGGCCGCCGGTCGAGCAGCCGCGACAGCTTCGACATCACCCGGCCGGCCCGGTAGCGGTTGGGGCGGATGACCTTCTCATGCGCGCCGGCGAGCTCGACCCACTCCGCCCCGAACGACTTCTTGTGCTGGTACAGGCCGAACGTGGCGTCGCCCTCGCGCGGTTCGCGTCGCGCCCCAGCCACGTCGACGCCACCAAGGTCCATCTCGTCGCGTCCCTCGCGGATCGCGAGCTGGATCGCCCGCCAGCGGAGCAGGTGCAGCGCGCCCGGATGGTCGCGTCGGGCCGCCTCGTGGTCGCCGCTGTGGACGGTCGTCAGCCGCCGGCCGTGGCGATACAGGAGGAGCCCGGCCAGGGGGTAGCCGCCCGGTGCCTGCGCCTCGAAGTAGGCGAGGTGACCGGCCCGCTGGGCGGCCGTCCACCAGCCGACGAACGACGAGCGCGGCCCGAACGAGAAGTGGCGCCGCTCGCCGGTCTCCAGCAGCAGGTCGTAGAAGCGGTCCAAAGCGACCGGGGTCGGCTCCTGCGGCGGGCTGAAGCCCTCCCCCAGCCCGCCTCGCCCCAGCCGCGCGTCGTGTCGGACGACGACGACGCCGCTCGACTCGGCCTGGCGGATCCGTTGCCGGGTCGACTTCGAGATGCCCTCGAACGCCGACTCCTCGTCGGCCCCCGCGAGCGGCAGCGACATCCGATGGCGCGACGGCTGGATCTCCTCGATCGGGTGGAAGCCAGCCCGGGCGAGGGCGTCGGCGTAGTCCGGGGTCGCGGGCACCTCGCTGTCGGCGGCGACGACGTCGACGCCCCCGGCCTCGAGCAGCGCCGCGACCTCGATGAGACGGGCCGCGTCGTCGTCCGGTGAGCCGGTCGAGATCGGTCCGCGCGGGACGTACGCGCTGAACCCGCCGATCTGGGGCCACGGCCGGAGCAGCGCGAGGACGCCCGGGCCGCCGGGCTCGACGATGTAGCGCGGCAGCCAGCCGCTCGCCGCCCGGTGGGCCGCCCACTCCAGCGACTGGTAGACGTGGCCGTTGGGCTGGTCGACGGTGTGCTCGTCCCACGCCGGCGGCGGCTCGCGCTCGACGCGAACCGGGCCCTCGACCGGCCACGGGTCGCGGTCGCGGAGGGTCTCGGTCACGCGGCGTCGCCCCCGGCGTCCCCCGCGTACGCCGACGCCGAGCCCTCGCCGCTCAGCCCGCGACGCCGCCGCTCGATCCGGACGCGGCCGGCCTGAGCCGCGCTGTAGACCTGCCGCCCCAGCGGGTCGAGGACGAGGTCCCACGCCCCGATGTACTGCACCTCGCGCCCCCCGAAGCCGGTCTTGAAGTGGGCGATCCCGCCGGTCGCGAGGCCCCACAGGTCGTAGCTCGTCGCGCCCTGCTCGCGCGACGTCCGGATCGCCTCCCACTTGAGGAGGTAGTTAGCCCGCGAGTCGCCGCCGGCCGCGGTCATCCCGCCGTACGGCTCGACGACCCGCGGTCCACAGCGGACGAGGAGCAGCGTCGCGACGGGCTCGCCGTCTTTGGTCTGGGCAAACAGCAGCCGGGCGAGGCCGTGCGGCGCGAACGCCTCCCAGACGTCGCGGTAGGCCTGCTCGGTGCGGATCAGGAACCCCGCCCGGTCGGCGGTCTCGCGGTAGATCGCGTAGAACTCGCCGAGCCGGTCGCCGTCGGCCTCGACGACCGTCACGCCCGCGCTCCGGGCCTTGTTCACGTACTGCCGCCACTTCTTGCGGAGGTCGCCCCAGAGCGCGTCCTCGTCGGCGGCGAGGTCGATGATCCGGGTCGCGTTCGGCTGGATCGGCGGGGCGGGGCGGAAGCCGGCGCCACGCAGGGCTCGGCGCACGGCGCCGTCCTCGTCGGCCGGACCGCCCTCCTCGAGCTCGGGGTCGATCCGGACGTGCGACACGCGACCTGCCCGCTCCCGGAGCGTCGACCGGCACGCCTCCGCGAAGGCCGCCGCGGCATCCGCGGCGCCGCCCGGCGACCAGCCCGCGGCGACGGGTCCGCGCGGGACGTAGGCGAACGCCCAGGGCAGCGGTCGCGGCCGCCGGACGAGGACCTGGCCGCCGATGGGGCCGTCCGCGCCGTCGCCGGCGAGCAGCCGGACCGCCGACCAGCCGTTGACGGCCTTGACCTGGGCCCACGACGAGAGTTGGAGGTACGAACCCGGATGAGCGTCGGAGACAAACGCGTCCCAGGTCGCGGTGTCGTCGGCGTGGAGGCTCGTCTGCCGATCGCTCACGCTCGGCGCGGTCGGCGGAGCAGGTCGGCCATGATCCCGACGATAGAGGGCAGTTCCGTGATGCGCAAGACGTGGGCAACGAGCGCGTACGCCGCGAACCCGACGGCGCTCACGATGGCGATCTGGACCGCCAGGGCGAGGACGCCCGGCTCCGGGCCCACGATGATCGCGAGGCCGCCGTTGAGGGCGACCGCCGCGACGGACGCGATCACGGTGGCAATCAGCGAGCGCGCGGCAACGGCCCAGACCGGGCCCAGTTCGAGCTCATGGACGCGCCCGCGCAGGATGACCAGCAGCATCGCCGCCTCGATCCAGGCGCCGACCGCGATCGCGAGGCCCAGGCCGGGCAGCCCCAGCGGCCCGCTCAGGACGACCGCGAGGACGCAGTCGACGACGACCGCGACGAGGCCCGCGATGACCGGCGTCTTCGTGTCCTGCTGGGCGTAGAACGCCCGGGCGAGGACGGCGATCATCGCGTGCGCGGCGAGGCCGAGGAGGAACGCGCCGAGGGTGGCCGCTGTCGCGTCGACGGTCGACGTCGAGATGTGGCCGTGCCCGAAGAGCAGCGCCGAGACGTCGTACCGGAGCACGATCCCGAGGCCGGCGATTGGCAGCATGACGAACAGGAGCAGTCGGAGGGCCCGCGAGATGAGCGCGGCGTACTCGATCGGCCGGCCGGCCGCCGCGTCGCGCGAGAGCGTCGGCAGGACGACGATCCCGAGGGGCACGCCAATGACCCCGAGCGGGATCCCCAGCAGCAGGAACGCGTTGTTGAACGCGGTCACGCTGCCGGCCGCGAGCGTCGAGGCGACCGCGGTCACGACGATGAACGTGAGCTGCGTAGCGCCCAGGCCGATCGCCCGGGGCGCCATCAGCACGAACGCCCGCCGGGACTGGGGATCGTATCGGTCGATCTTGAACGCGTAGCGATAGCCGATGACGTAGAGCGACGGCAGCTGGACGAGGAGGTGGCCGAGCGACCCGAGGACGACGCCGATCGCGACGCCCGTCGCGCCAAGGGTCTGCCCCAGGGTCAGCGTCCCGGCGATGATCACGAGGTTGTAGACGATCGGGGCGATCGCCGACGCCGGGAACCGGCCGTGGGCGTTGAGCACGCTCGTCGCCATCGCCCCGAGGGCGAGGAACAGCGGGCTCAGCAGCATGATCCGCGTCAGCTGGACCTCCTGGGCGATCTGGTCGGGCGGCCAGCCCGGCGTGATCACCTGCACGAGCCACGGGGCGAGGACGAAGACGATCGCGCCCAGCAACAGCAGCGCGGCAAGCATCAGGTTCGTGACGGTCGTGACGACGCGGAAGGCGCGCGCCTCCTCGTTCGACGTCATGAGCGCCGAGACGATCGGGATGATCGCCGACGAGAGGGCGCCGGCAGCGACAAGCTGGAAGATCGTGTCGGGCACGCGGAACGCGGCGAGGAACGTGTCGACGTCGCGCTCCGGCAGCGTCGTCACGATCAGCACGTAGCGGGCGTAGCCGAGGAGCCGCGAGATCAGGAACGCGCCGGAGACGACGAGCCCGGCCTTCGCCAGGGCCCGGGTCGTGGTCACGTGGCGGTCACGTCGCGGTCACGTGGTGGTCACGTCGCCGTCACGATGCCGCGCCGCCGTCGGGGGCGTCGTCCGCGGCCGGTCGCGTCGCGCGCGGATGAGCGCCCCGGTAGGCGGCCCGCAGGCGGGTCGCCGAGACGTGCGTGTAGACCTGCGTCGTCGCGAGGCTTTCGTGGCCGAGCAGCTCCTGGACCACCCGCAGGTCCGCGCCGCCGTCGAGCAGGTGGGTCGCGAACGAGTGGCGGAGCGTGTGGGGCGAGACGCCATCCGGCAGGCCGGCCCGGCGCCGGAGGAGGTCGAGCCGGTAGCGGAGGCCGCGCACGCCGAGGGGCCGGCCGCGGTGGTTCAGGAAGACCTCGGTCGGCGCGTCGTCCGTCGTGGCGGGCACCGTGCTCGTGCTGCCGACTTCGACGAGGACGGGGCGGCCGTCCTCGAGGTACGCGCCGAGCGCCTCACGGGCCGGCCGGCCCAGCAGCCCGATCCGCTCCTTGCGGCCCTTGCCGAGGACCCGGATCTCCCCGCGCCGGAGGTCCAGCGACCCGAGGTCGGCCGCGGCCAGCTCGCTGATCCGGAGCCCGGCGGCATAGGCGGTCTCGACGAGCGCCCGGTCACGGAGCGCGATCGCGGTCGCGAGCGCCGCCCGCTGGCCCTCCCCGCCGGCCGCGGCCAACTCCTCGTCGACGACCGCCAGCAGCTGCTCGACCTGGTCGACCTCGAGCACGCGCGGCAGGCGGCGCGGCAGGCGCGGCGTCGCGATCGCGCCCCACGGGTCGCCGTCGGCGAAGCCGTCCCGGGCGGCGTGGCGGTGGAACGAGCGGATCGCCGCGAGCCGCTGGGCGGTCGAGCTGCGGGCGCCGCGCGAGCCCAGCTCCGCGAGGTACGCCCGGAGGTCCGTGCGCGACGGCCGCCGCCAGTCGACGCCGCGGGCGTCGAGCCAGTCGAGGTACGCGCCGACGGCCGTCTCGTACGACCGGCGGGTGTTCGGCGAGGCGTCCCTCGCGGCGAGGCCGCGCAGGAACCGCGCCAATGCGGGATGGGACGCCGCCGCCCCGCTCACGCGTCCGGCGCGCCCTCGGTCTGTCGCGTCCGGCGCGTCGTCCGCGAACCGGCTCCGCGTCCCCCTCGGCCGCCACGGCTGGCTCCGCTCCGGCCGCCGCCGCGTCGCCCCGCCCCACCGCTCCGGGCCGGCCGGGCGAGCGCCTCCGGGTTCGGCGGCCCGCCGGCGAGCCGCGCGCCGACGAGCGTCGTGTCGCCGGGCAGCGGCACGTCGGCGCCGCACTTCAGGCAGATCCCGGACTCGCCCTTCTTCGCGACGGGCCCGTCGTCGGCGTCGTGGAACGCCCCGACCGGCTCGAAGTTCGTGGTGTAGTCGCACTTGGGGTAGTTCGAGCACCCCCAGAAGACGTTGCCGGTCCGCCGGGCGCGACGCGCGACGAGCGTTCCGTCGGCGTTCTTCGGGCAGACGACCTCGAACGCGAGCGGATCCGGCGGCGGCGGACCCTCCTTCTTGATGTAGTTGCAGTCCGGGTAGCGCGAGCAGCCGACGAATGGCCCGAACTTGCCGCGCTTGCCGACGAGCGTCCCCTCGCCGCACTGCGGGCAGGTCTCGCCCTCGCCCGGCTGGGGCGCGGGTTCCTCGCCGGGCAGCGGCCGCGATTCCTTGTGCTCCGGGTAAAGCGAGCAGGCCAGGAATCGGCCGTTCCGCCCGAGGCGGATGACCATCGGGTGGCCCAGCGAGCAGACCTCGTCGGTCTCCTCGGTCGTGAAGTCGCGGCGGCGGGTGTTCTTGCGGACCTCGGCGACGCGGTCGCGGAGCGGCGGGTAGAACGCCTGGAGCAGCGGCACCCAGTCGCGCTCGCCGCGGGCGATCTCGTCGAGCTCCTCCTCCATCCGGGCGGTGAACTCGACGTCGACGTAGTCGGCGAAGTACTCGACGAGCAGGTCCGTGACGACGTTCGCCACGATCTCCGGCCGCAGGCGACGGTCCTCGACCCGGACGTAGCCCCGCTCGAGGATCGTCGAGATCGTCGCCGCGTAGGTCGACGGCCGCCCGATCCCGTGCTCCTCGAGGGCCTTGATCAGCGTCGCCTCGGTGAAGCGCGGCGGCGGCTCCGTGAAGTGCTGGTTCGGCGTGACGTCCTCGACGGTCGTGACGTCGCCTTCGGCGAGCGGCGGCAGGCGCCGCTCCTCCTCGTCCTCGGCGCCGTCGTCGCGGCCCTCGGTGTAGACGGCCGAGAAGCCGTCGAACAGCGTCTTCGTCGCGCTCGCCCGCAGCTCGTAGGCGCCGGCGGCGAGATCGGCGGTGGTCGTCTCGAGCTCCTTCGCCGCCATCTGCGACGCGATCGCCCGCTGCCAGATGAGGCGGTAGAGGCGGAGCTCCTCGGGCTTCACCGACCCCGCCAGCGAGTCCGGGTCGCGCCGGAAGCTCGTGGGGCGGATCGACTCGTGCGCCTCCTGGGCGCCCTTCGACTTCGTCTTGTAGACCCGGCCCTTCGGCATCGTGTACGGCTCGCCGAACCGGTCCCGGATGACGTCGCGGGCCTCGCCCATCGCGACGCCGGCGATCGCGGTCGAGTCGGTCCGCATGTACGTGATCAGGCCGAGGTGGCCGTCGGGCGTGTCGACGCCCTCGTACAGCTTCTGGGCGACCGACATCGTCCGCTTCGGGCTGAACCCCAGCTTGCGGCTCGCCTCCTGCTGAAGCGTCGACGTCGTGAACGGCGGGGCCGGGCTGCGCGACTGCTTCCGGGTCGCGACCTTCGTGACCTCCGGCTTCAGCGTCCGCAGCATCGCCGCGTGGACGTCGGCGGTGTCGCCGTCGCCGATCGGCTCGCCACTGTCGCCGATCCGGATCGGCTTGCCGTCGATGCGGACGACCTCCGCGGCGAAGCGGCTGCCGTCGACCGTCGAGAGGATCGCCTCGAGCGTCCAGTACTCCTGCGCGGTGAACGCCTCGATCTCCCGCTCCCGCTCGACGACGAGCCGGACGGCGACCGACTGGACGCGGCCGGCCGACAGGCCCGACCGGACCTTCCGCGACAGCAGCGGGCTCAGCGTGTAGCCGACGAGCCGGTCGACGATTCGGCGGGCCTGCTGGGCGTCGACGAGGTTCGTGTCGATGTCCCGCGGATGGGCGAACGCGTCGCGGATCGCGCCCTCGGTGATCTCGTTGAAGGTCACCCGCTGGGTCTTCGCCTTCGGGATCGTCGCGGCTTCCGCGACGTGCCAGGCGATCGCCTCGCCCTCGCGGTCGAGGTCGGTGGCGAGGAAGACGGTGTCGGCGGACTTTGCGGCCTTCGTGATCTCGGCGACCTGCTTGCGGCGGTCGTCCGACACGACGTACTCCGGGGCGAAGTCGTGGTCGACGTCGACGCCGAACTTGCCCTTGCCGGGATTCTCCGGCAGATCCCGGACGTGGCCGTAGGAGGCGAGGACGCGGTAGTCGTCGCCCAGGTAGCGCTCGATCGTCCGCGCCTTTGCCGGCGACTCGACGATCACAAGGTTCTTTGGCACGGCCGGGAGTGTAGCACCGGGATTCTGCACGGCCGCTCACCCGGCGATAGCCGGGTGATTACCTCGGGCTTATGGCGTCGCGGAGCTCCGCCTAAGGCCTCGGTGGGCGATTTCCAGTTCGCCGGCGAGGTTGCCAACCCGGACGAACCGTTGCGTCAGACCTCGCGAATGCGCCTCAGGAAGTCCTCGTCGAGCTCCAGGTCTTCCTCCGGCGCGGGGGTCTCGGCCGGGGCGGGCGCCGCCTCCTCCGACGGCGCCTCGACCTCGACCAACCCGCTCGAATCGGGCGGAATCTCGAGGAAGCGGATGTGGAGGTACGGGAAGAAGAACACCGACTCGATCCGGTCGATGAAGATCGGCCGCTTGCCGTCCATCATCCGGAGGTTCGTGCAGACGAGGCCCTGATCCTCGGCCTTCGGCGTCTCGAACAAGTCGACCAGCAGCGGCTGCTCGTTCTGCAGGTGGAGGACCACATTCCGGATCACGTCAGCGGGGGTGGTAGAAGTCGATCACGAGCCGGACGCGGCCGCCCGACACCCACACGCCGATCCCGACGCGGTCGTACTTGGCGTTCATCAGGTTCACGTAGTGGCCGCCGTTGTACGACCGCTCGCTCTGGAAGAAGAGGTGCGAGCCGAGGACCGCGCTGTACGGGTTGCCCGAGCGGCAGCCGAGGTTCTCGGCCCAGATGTAGCTCGAGTAGCCCGCGGCGCGGAGCCGGTCGCCGGGGTTGCCGCCGATGAAGTGGCTGCACTGGCCGCTCGTCGCGAGTCGCCTGGCGTACGGCCGGCTGACCTTCGAGCTGATGCCGCTGTCGATCCAAAGGGCCTTGACGCTGCGGCCGCCGGGGCTCGAGCAGCTGCCCGACGAGGTCACCCAGCCGCCCGTCCGCGTGCAGTTCATCAGCCGCAGGTAGTACGTCTCGACCGCGCCCCAGCTGCCGCCGCCGACCGAGCCTCCGCCGGAGCTGCCGCGCGGGATCGTTCCGCCCGTCGCGGCGCGAGCCGGGGTTGCGACCTTGGGCTGCTCCTGGACCCGGAAGCGGACGCTCCGGGCGGCCTCGAGCGGGGCGCCGGCCGCCGATCGGGCGGTGTCCTTGACGAGCATCTCGACGACGGCCCCGTACGGCAGCGGCGAGGCCGGCCGGAACACGAGGACCGAGTCCTTCTCGGCGAACGACACGGTGCCGGCGACCGGCTGGCCGTTGGCCGTGACGACCCAGGCCCGCTTCGTGCTCCTGCGATCCATCGATTCCGTGAACCGGACCGAGAGGACCGAGCCGCGCTCGGCGCTGGCGGTGTTGCTCATCGGGCGGAAGCGGACGACGGCGGGGGCCGAGGTCGTCGTGACCGTGAAGGCCGGCGTCTCGGCGACGGGCGCGCCTGATGCGTCGAGCAGCGGGCCCAGCCCAACCGAGTACGGCGTCTCGGTCGCGAGGACCTCGGACGGGGTGAAGACATAGGTCGAGGTTCCGGGCGCCGAGGCGACGACGTTGAGCGCGCCGCGGACCGCGGGCTCGATCGCCAGCGCCTTGCGGACTGCGCCGATCGCGACCGGCCGGTCGAAGCTGATCGTGAACCCGGTGCTGACCGCGGCGACGTTGCCGGACAACGCGGTCGCGGCGATGCGAACGGTCGTCGCGTCACGGGTCAGGAAGACGGCTCGGGCCGGCTTGGCCATCGGCCGGCCGCTCGCGCCGAGGGCGCCGGCACGGACGGTGATCGTGTAGTAGGCGCCGGGCTGCCAGCGTGACGCGGGATTGACCGTCACCCGGCTGCCGGTCGGGTCCCACGTCAGGCGGACGCGGGTCGCGGGCTGGACGTCGAGCGACGCGGCGACACTGGTCTGGTCCATCGGCCCGCTGAACGCAAGCTCGACCGGGGCATCGAGCTCCTGGCCCGCGGCAATCGTCGTCGTGAACGCGGCCTGGCTGAGCGGGACGATCGCGGGCAGCGGCTTCGTCGCCGTCGTCCCCGGTGGGCTGAGCAGGCCCAGCGCGCCCAGCGCCACGAGTCCGCCGACTCCCATCGCGAGACCGATCCGCGCGGCTGTCGATCGGCGCAGCAGGATCGGGACGTAGAACGTCGCGAGGACGGGCACAGCAAGCAGCAGGGCCGCGAGCTTTCGCAATAGACAGTCTCCTGGCTCGTTTCGCTGGGGGACGACACAGCATCGTGGGGCTGTCAGGCCGCTCGGGGCTCATTCCGGGGCCGGCCGCAGACTAGCACGCGTCGCAACCGCCGGGCAAACCTTGCCGCCCATCCGATCGTTCGGGTCACCCTGTCCTGGTCGCCCGACGCGGCGCCGTCGCGAGCCGCCCGGCCGGTCGGTAGCGGCCGTACGCGCTCGTCGCGAGGCCCCGCATCTCGAGCATCGTCAGCGCCCCGAGCACCGTGGCGACGCTGTGGCCGGACGCGGCGACGAGCTCGTCGACCGTGCCCCGGCCGCGGACCAGCTCCTCGGCGATCGCCCGAGCGGTCGCCCCCAGCTCGATGAGCTCAGCGTTGAGCGACGGCCGCCGGCCGCGCCCGGTCGTCTCGCCGAACAGCTCGAGGTCCTCGATCAGCTGGGGGATGCTCGACACGACGCGCGCCTGGCCCGGATAGCGGTGGATCCACTCGAGACAGCCCGCCGATTGCGGGGCGTCGATCGAGCCCGGGACCATGAACAGGTCGCGGCCCTGCTCGAGCGCCCAGGCGGCGGTGATCAGCGCGCCGCTCCGGGCGCCCGCCTCGACGACGACCGTTGCGTCCGCGAGGCCGCTGATCAGGCGGTTCCGCCTCGGGAACGTGTAGACGCTGGGCGGCCTCTCCGGCACGAACTCCGAGACGACCGTGCCGCCGTCGGCGACGATTCGCTCGGCGAGCTTCACGTGGGCCCGCGGGTAGAGCCGGCCGTGGCCCGAGCCCAGCACCGCGACCGTCGGCGCGCCTTCGGCCATCGCGGCCGCGTGGCTCGCCCCGTCGATGCCGACCGCGAGGCCCGAGACGACGACGGCGCCGGCCTTCGCGAGCGACGCCGCCGATCCGCCCGGCGGTCGCCCTGCCGGCCTCGGTCGGCCGGCGCGTCCCGACGACGGCGACCGCGTGGCCCGCGGCCATCGCCTCGACCGAGCCGCGAACGAACAGGACGTGCGGCGGCAGCTCGATCGAGAGGAGCCTCGACGGGTACGCAGCGTCCTCGGTCGTGAGGATCTCGACGCCCGGGATCTCGATGCGACGGAGCACCGCCCGGGGATCCTCGGCGACCGCCGCGATCGCCCCGGCCGTCGTCGCGTCGAACGACTCGCGCTCGTCGACGACGCCGGCCTCGACGAGGCGCCGGGTCGCGCCCGGCCGAAGCGCCGCCTCGAGCACCGCCCGGCCCGACCCGAACGCCCGGAGCAACGCTCCGAACCCGACCGGCCCCAGTCCGTCGACCCACGTGAGCACCGCCCACGCCTGGCGCTCGGTGAGCGGCGCGGAGCGCCTGAGGGTTGCTGGGGCGGGCGTGAGCGGCTCCCCAGGCAACCCCGGCGACGGCTCCACGGACGTCGCCCATGCCCCGGTCGGGCCGGCGGCACCAACGCCGATCATCAGCTCGCCTCCCGCGCTTCGAGGACCGACATCGGCGAGCGGAACCGGGCGGCCTCCTCGAGGTGCTCGCCGAGGACCGCCGGCGCTCCCGCGAGGTCCGCGATCGTCCGGGCGACGCGGATCAGCCGCTCCGTGCCACGGCCGCTCAACCCTTCGAGATCGGCGAGCTCGATCGCCCGGCGAGCCGCGAGCGGGCTCATCGCCGCGATCCGCTTCAGCTCGCGGCCGGAGGCCCGGCCGTTCAGCCGGCCGCTCCCGCGAGACCGCTGTCTCGCCCGCGCGTCGGCGATCCGCCCGGCGACCGCCGCGGAACCCTCCGGCTCGTCGCCGCCGATCAGCGCGGCCGGAGCGACCTTCGGCATCGTCACCCACAGGTCGATCCGGTCGCGGAGCGGCCCCGAGACCCGGCCCGTGTAGCGCTCCGGCACGCCGGGCCCGCAGCGGCACCGGCCCGGCTCGCTGCCCGCGAAGCCGCACGGGCACGGGTTCATCGCGGCAACGAGCTGGAAGCGGGCCGGGAACGTCGTCGAACGGCCGGCCCGGGCGACCGAGACGCGGCCGTCCTCGAGGGGCTGGCGGAGCGACTCCAGCACGTCCCGGTCGAACTCCGGCAGCTCGTCCAGAAACAGGACGCCGTGGTCGGCGAGCGTGACCTCGCCCGGTGACAGCCGCGGCCCGCCACCGACCATTGCCGCGTACGACAGCGTGTGGTGCGGGGCGCGGACCGGCGCCTGGCGGACGAGCGACCGCGGCTCCGCGCCGGCAACCGACGCCACGATCGTCGCCGCGAGCGCCTCCGCGTCGCCGAGTGGCGGCAGCAGCCCCGGGATCGTCCGGGCGAGCAGGGTCTTGCCCGACCCGGGCGGGCCGACAAGCAGGAGGCCGTGGCCGCCGGCCAGCGCGACTTCCAGCCCGCGCCGCGCCTCGAGCTGGCCGCGGACCTCGGCCAGGTCGGCGACGGCGAACGGGGCGCTCGGGACCGGGACGGCGTCCGCCGCGGCGGACGAGCTCGCTTCGACCGTGGCGTCCGCACCCAGGTCGACCCGGGGCGGCGCGGTCGTCGCCCGCCGGCCGGGTCGCCGTCGCAGCAGCTCCGCGGCGTCGTGAAGCGTCTCGACGCCCATGCACTCGATCCCGTCGACCAGCCCGGCCTCGTCGACGCTCGCCGCCGGCACGACGACCCGCCGGAGGCCACGCCGGGCGAGCGCCGCGACCATCGGCAGGATCCCGGGCACCGGCCGGACTTCGCCGCCCAGCGACAGCTCCCCGACGAGCGCGGCACGTCCCGGCGCCGCACGGACCTGCTCCGACCCGAGCAGGATCCCGAGCGCGATCGCGAGGTCGAGCGACGCGCCGGCCTTGCGCTGCTCCGCCGGCGCGAGGTTGACCGTGATCCGCCGCGGCGGATGGACGAAGCCGGCGTTGCGGATCGCGCCCCGGACCCGTTCCCGCGCCTCCTGCAGCGCGGCGTCCGCGAGGCCGACGATCGTGAACCCGGGCAACCCGGAGGCGACGTCGACCTCGACCCGGATCACCCGGCCGTCGAGGCCCGCGAGCGTGGCGGAGAGCAGCGTCGCAAGCACGCTGCGACCGTACCGGCCAGCGCTCGACCGCGGCTCATCCCCCGCTTCAGCTGCGAGTTACCCGGGTCCGGCGGGCCTACCGCGCGGGAGCGGTCTGGAGGCGCGCCCCGCCCGCCGGCGGCGACGTCGGCGTGGGCGTCGGCTGCTTGTCGACGACGCGGGCGAAGTCGAGCAGCGACCGGCCCAGCAGCGAATCGGCCTTCGTGAACATGAACGGCGCGCCGCTGTTCAGGGCGCTGATCGCGCCCCGGTACTCGTTCACGATCTGGTGGTCGATCGTCCGCTTCAGCGCGCCCTCGGCGTTCTTCACGTTGATCCCGGTGAACGCATTCGAGCGGTTCAGGACGAGCTGGACCTTGCCCGCCTCGTAGCCGAGGTGGCCGATCGTCTCGAGCACCAGCCGGACATTCTTCAGGCACGACAGGTCGGCGGTCATCACGACGAACATCGTGTCGGCGACCTCGAGGACGCCGAGGTTGACGTCGTCGAGCCGCTTGTCGATGTCGATCAGGATGTAGTCGTAGAGGCCGCGCAGGTTGTCGATGATCTGGGGCAGGTGCTCGGGGATCACGAGCTCGGCCGTCTCGGGCGAAGGCGGAGCGAGCAGCAGGTCGACGCCCGAATCGTGCTTGACGAGGACCTGCCGGATCAGGTCGCCGTCGATCGTTGGCGCGGTGACGATGTCGACGATCGACTTCCGGTCGAGGCCGAGGTCGAGGAACACCCGGTGGTCGCCGAACTGGAGGTTGCCGTCGACGAGGCAGACCTTGCGGCCCAGCTCGCGGTGGAGCGCGATCGCCGCGTTGATCGCGATCGTCGTCGTCCCGACGCCGCCCTTTGCCCCGTACATCGCGAGGACCCGGCCCAGCGGCGGCCGCCCGACGAGCGTGTCGCGCGGCGCGAACCGGGCGAGGAGGCTCTTGATCCGGGCCATGAGCTCGGCCGGGTGGAACGGCTTGATCAGGTAGTCGTCGGCGCCCGCCCGCAGCCCGCGGACCTTCTGCTCGACCTCCCGCTCGGCGGTCAGCATGATGATCGGGACGTGGCCGATCGTGCCTTCCTCCGTCCGGATCTTCGTGGCGACCTGGTACCCGTCGAGCTTGGGCAGCATCACGTCGAGGAGGATCAGGTCGGGCTGTTCGGCGCCCCAGAGGCGGAACCCCTCGGCGCCGTCGCCCGCGACGACGACCTCGTAGCCTTCCTGCTTCAGCGTGTACTGGAGCAGGCGCTGAACGTTCGGGTCGTCGTCGACGACGAGGATCTTGGCCGCCATCAATCTCCTTCCTGTCCCCCGCCGAGTCGGGAGCATCCTTGGACACCGGCAGCGGGATTATAGGCGTGCCACTTGCCCCATCGGCGATCACCCAACCGGGCCACTTGACAGCCCGCGGCGGGTCTAGCCTGCGGGCTTGGTGATCCCCTTCTCGATGTAGCCTGCGAGCGGCTCGATCCAGCGGGTGACCTCGGCCGGGATCACGAACTTCGTCGAGGGGCTGGCCCCGAGCGCCTTCAGCGCCTCGAGGTACTGCAGCGCCATCGTCTTCTCGTCGACTCCCGACGCCGCGTCGAAGATCCGGGTCAGGGCCTGGCTGAAGCCCTCCGCCCGGAGGATCGCCGCCTGGCGCTCACCCTCGGCCTTGAGGATCTCCGACTGCTTCTGGCCCTCGGCGTTGTTGATCGCCGCCTGGCGGTTGCCCTCGGACTCGGTGATCACGGCGCGTCTCGTCCGCTCGGCGGACAGCTGCCGGTTCATCGCGTCCTGGACGTCGCGCGGCGGGGTGATCTCGCGGATCTCGACGGTCGTGACCTTGCCGCCCCAGCGCTCGGTGACCTCGTCGAGCTTGACCCGCAGGACCTCGTTGATCTGCTCGCGCCGTGAGAGGACCTCGTCGAGGAGGATGTCGCCGATCACGGCCCGCAGGGTCGTGGTCGCGACGCCCTGGAGGGCGCCCGGGAAGTTCGCGACGTTGACGACGCTCTTGAGCGGCTCGCTGATCCGCCAGTAGATCAGGAAGTCGACGTTGATCGGGGCGTTGTCCTTTGTGATCGTCGTCTGGCTGGGGACCTCGATGAACTGCTCCTGGATGTTGACCTTGACGGGCCGGTCGACGATCGGGATCAGGAACCGCAGCCCCGGCTCGCGGACGAGGTTCTCACTGGTCCGCCCCAGCCGGAACACGACCATCTTCTCGTATTGCTGAACGACCCGGACCGACAGGTACAGGATCGTCAGCAGGATGACGACGATGATCGCGGCCGTGATGGCGAGGATGATGACGTCCATGGGACCTCCGGTGGCTAGGCGCCCGACGGGTGGGGATCGGGTTCGACGAGGACCGTCAGCCCGTCGATCGCGACGACCGTGACGGGGGTGCCGCGGTCGATCGGCCGGTCGTCAGCCGATCGAGCCGTCCATTCCTCGCCCGAGATGTAGGCCGAGCCGAGCGGCGCCAGCGGGCTCCGCACGACGCCGTGCGACCCGGACGCGACCGCCGGCCCGACGAGCCCGCCCGGCGCGTGCATCCGGCGGGTCCGGACGGCGACGAGGGCGATCAGCCCGATGAACAGCGACGCGGTGATCGTGACGGTGATGATGACGGCCGGCGCCACCCGCAGCACCGGGGCGAACGGATCGCCCGGGCTCCGTGTACAGCGCCGCCGCGCCCAGCGCGATGCACAGAATCCCCCCGAATCCAAGCAGGCCGTGGCTCGTGACGGTCAGCTCCAGGCCGATCAGCACGAGCCCGAACACGATGAGGATCAGGCCGCCGACGTTCAGCGGCAGCGCCCCCAGGCCCAGGAACGACAGGATCAGCGCCAGCCCGCCGAGGATGCCGGTGACGAAGTTGGGGTTGTAGAGCTCCGCCAGCAGGCCGGCTGAACCGAGGCTGAACAGGAGGAACGCGATCGTCGGGTCCGACAGGATCCGGATGAAGCTCAGGAACGGGTTCATGTCGACTTCGGTGACGGTCGCCCCGTCGAGGTCGAGCGTGACCGGCTCACCCGCGACCTCGACCTGCTTGCCGTTCGCGAACGCCAGTACGTCCTCGAGCGTCGGCGCGATGCCGTCGACGGCGCCGAGCGCGACCGCCTCGCTGGCCGGCGAAGAACGGGCGTGATCGACGGTCGAGACGGCCCATGAGACGTTGCGGTGGCGGGCCTGGGCGATCGCGGTGATCTTGGCGATCGCGTCGTTCTTGATCTTCTCGCCGATCGTCCCGCCGATGTCCTCGCCCTGGCCGCCGACCGGCGAGGCGGCGCCGATCGACGTACCGGGAGCCATCAGGGCGATGTTCGAGGCGAGCGTGATGAACGTGCCAGCGCTCGCGGCGAACCCGCCCGCGGGCGCCACCCAGACGATCACCGGGACCTTCGCCTCGAGCAGCGTCCCGACGATGTCGTTCGTCGAGGTCAGCGCGCCACCTGGCGTGTTCAGCTTGATGATCACGGCCGCGGCGCCGTCGCGCTCCGCCCGGGCGATGCCGTCGTGGAGGTACTGGGCCATGCCCTGGTCGACGATGCCGGTCGTCGGCAGCAGGATCACCTGCTTGTCGCCCGCGGCGAACGCCGATGCAGCCAGAGCCAGGGCGCCAACAGCTAGCGACAGGCCCGAGACGAGGCGAACGATGTGACGGCCCACGGGTGGTGCGACCTCCTGCAAGGATTATCGCATCACGCGGAGCGGGGCCCGGTCGGCGTCAGCTCGAGGAAGTCGAAGGCGAGGCGGCTCCACGTCTCGAGGTCGTCGGCGACGGCCGCGACGGCCTGCGGCGTGGCGAACCCGCCGCTCAGCTTCTGGGTCTCGCGGATCTCGACCGGCCGGCCCGCGGCGTCGGCGACGTAGACCGCGCCGAGGTGGACCTGCCCGACCGCGGTCGTGTCGTCGTTGAGGAGCCCGACGAGCCGGAAGTCCGGCACGAAGCCGGCCACGACCTCCTCGTCCCATTCGCGGCGAAGCCCGCCCAGCAGGTCGCCGTCGCCCGGGTTCAGGTGGCCGCCCACGCCGATCGACCAGCGGTCGTGGAGGCGGGCGTCGGCGCCGGCCCTCGTCCGGCGCATGAGGAAGTAGCGCTCGCCGTCGCGCAGGACGAGGTACGGGATGATCTGCTTGAACGCCGGGTCCTCCTCCATCGCGGCCCGCGCGGCGAACCGGCCGCTCGCCTCGACGGCCGCAAGGAACGCCTCGACCCCGTCGGTTCGGACGCCGGTCCAGCCCGGCTCGTCGATGACGGCCGCCCGGGGCACGACGAGGACCTGCTCGCCGGCGGATGCGGTCACTCCGCCGCCTCCGCGTCCGATGCGAGCAGCAGGCTTCGCGCCTCGTGGAAGCGGGCCCGGATCCGCTCGGCGTCGGGGGCGGTCGGGCCGTCGAGGTAGACGAGCCACGCGTCGAGAACTGCCTGCAGGTCGCGCAACCGAGCCGCGATCGCGGGGGCGTTCGTCGCCGCGATTCCGGCGCCCATCGCGACGTCGCCACGGGCCAGGCGCGTCATCCCCTCCCAACCCGTCGCCGCGAGGCTCGCGGCCGTGGTCCAGTCCGGGCGGGCCGCCGCGCCCTCGCCACCGGCCACCGATTCGACGAGCGCGGCCGCGACGACCAGCGGCAGGTGGCTGATCGCGGCGACGGCCGTGTCGTGATCGCCGGCCGACATCGCCACCGGAACGCCGCCGCACGCCGTCGCGAGCGCCTCGATCCGTTCCCGGTCGCCGTACCGCGCGGTCGAGGCAGGGACGATGACCCACGGTCGGCCGCTGAACAGCTCTGGCCGCGCCGCGTCGAATCCGCCGACCTCGCGGCCGGCCATCGGGTGACCACCGACGAACCGCAGCCTGGCCGCCTCGGCACGGGCAACGATCGCGCCCTTCGTGCTGACGACGTCGGTGACGAGCGCGTCGGGCGCCATCTCGACGATCAGCGGGCCGGCGAGCGCGTCGATGAGGTCGAGTGCCGCCAGCGGCGGCGCCGCGATCACGATCAGGTCGGCGCCCTGGATCGCCCGGGCCGGCGAGTCGGCCGCCTCGTCGATCAGCTCCTCGGCGCGGGCGACCGCCGGTCCGCCGCCGGTCGGGCTCCACGCCGCGATCGTCCAGTCTTCCGGGTTGCGGCGGAGCGCGTAGGCGATCGAGCCGCCGATCAACCCGAATCCGAGCAGCGCGACCTTCACCGGCCGAGTATCGCAGGGCCGGACGGGGCCCGTTCCGGCCGGTGCTAGACTCGCCGTGAGGACGCCTGCCCGGCCGGGTGCGAGGGCCCGGGGGATCACGCGACCAGGGGGTGTTCGTGACCGCCGACCAGAAACCGATTCGTGTCCTGTTCGTCGAGGACCACCAGCTCCTCGCCGATGCGCTGTCCGCGATGCTCGCCCGCGAACCCGACATGACCGTCGTCGGCGTCGCCGGCAGCGTCGCCGAGGCCAAGACCATGGCCCGCGAGCGCGTCGACGTCGCGCTCATGGACTACCGCCTGCCCGATGGCACGGGCGCCGAGGCGACCCGCGCGATCAAGGCCCGCTGGCCCCTGGCGCGCGTCGTGATGCTCACCGCGATCAAGGACGACGAAACCGTGCTGGAGTCGATCCAGGCCGGCGCCGACGGCTACCTGACGAAGGACCGGGCCGCCGACGACGTCGTGCAGGCCGTCCGGGCGGCCTACGCCGGCGAGACGCTGCTGCCGCGGTCCGTGATCCTCGAGATCGCCCGGCGGGTGGCCGCGGCAAAAGAGCGCGGCGACGACCGCAAGATGATCGAGCCGCTGACGCCGCGCGAGCTCGAGGTCCTGCGAGCCCTGACCGATGGCCTCTCGACGCCGGAGATCTGCGAGCGGCTGTACATCGCCCCGAACACGCTCCGGACGCACGTCCAGAACATCATGGGCAAGCTCCGGGTCCACTCGAAGCTCGAGGCGGTCGCGTTCGCCCTGAAGAACCGGCTCGTGGAGCCGCCCCGGGCCGAGGACGCCGTCTCGGCCCTCTGACGGCGCGGGGCCTCAGCCGGTCTCGCGCAGCGCCCCATCGGCCATCGGACGGCCGGTGCCGTCGGACGGGGCGCGACGCCGAGCGTGGCGCCGTTCGTCGACTCGCCGCTCGGCATCGCCCGGGCCGGCCTGGTCGCCCGCCGCGTCCTGGCGGCGGTGGCCGGATCGCCGCTCCTCGCCGCGTCGCTCGTTGTGGAGGAACGCGCCGCAGCGCGGACAGCGTCGCTCCTCGGCGAACAGCGATTCGAGTGGCGCGACCGTGTAGATCTGTCGTCCACACGACCAGCAGGCGAGTCCCGTCATCCCGTGCCCCCTGAGATTCGTTCGTGTTCGGCGGTGCGGCGCCGTTGTGAAGGCTTAACCCAGATTACGTCGATTGGATGAGGCCGACATTGCCCGCGTCCGACATCATCCGCCGAGGTTCGTCGCTTGCGGCGACCGACCGGCCACTCGGGCAGGTGGCCGGTAGCGGGCCGTCTCGCTCCCCCCCGAGACGGCCCGCGCCTTTTCCCCTCAGCTCGCCGGGACCTTCGGCAGCCCCTCGAGCGCGGCCGCGACGGCCTCCGCCGGGTACTCGAAGTCCTCGAGCGTCCCGTTGAGGTACTTCTCGTAGGCCCCGAGGTCGAAGTGGCCGTGGCCGCAGAGGTTGAAGAGGATCACCCGCTCCTCGCCCCGGGCCTTGGCGTCGAGCGCCTCGTCGATCGCGACGCGGATCGCGTGGCTCGGCTCCGGCGCCGGGAGGATCCCCTCGGCCCTCGCGAACTGGACCCCCGCCGCGAAGCTCGCCCGCTGGTGGACGCTGCGGGCCTCGATGTCGCCGTGGTCCTTGAGGAGCGACACGAGCGGCGACATCCCGTGGTAGCGGAGCCCGCCCGCGTGGATCGGCTCGGGGATGAAGTCGTGGCCCAGCGTGTGCATCTTCGCGACCGGCGCCATCTTCGCGGTGTCGCCGAAGTCGTAGGCGTAGACGCCGCGGGTCAGGGACGGCGCCGCCTCCGGCTCGACCGCGACGATCCGCGGGCCGCTTCCGTCGCGCAGCTTCCGGCCGAGGAACGGGAACGTCAGCCCGGCGAAGTTCGAGCCGCCGCCGGTGCAGCCGATGACGACGTCCGGATCCTCGCCGGCCATCGCCATCTGCTCGATCGCCTCCTGGCCGATCACCGTCTGATGGAGCAGGACGTGGCCCAGCACCGAGCCCAGCGCGTACTTCGTGTCGTCGCGGGTCGCGGCGTCCTCGACCGCCTCGCTGATCGCGATGCCGAGCGAGCCCGGGTTGTCGGGCGTCTCCGCGAGGACCTTCCGGCCGTAGTTCGTCGTCGGTGACGGGCTCGCGACGACCTCGGACCCGTACGTCTCCATGAGGATCCGGCGATACGGCTTCTGGTCGTAGCTCGCCCGGACCATATAGACCTTCACGTCGAGCCCGAAGTACGCGCCGGCGAACGCGAGCGCGCTGCCCCACTGCCCTGCTCCGGTCTCCGTCGCGAGGCGGGCGACGCCCTCCTCCTTGTTGTAGAACGCCTGGGCGAGCGCAGTGTTCGGCTTGTGGCTGCCGGCCGGGCTGACGCCCTCGTACTTGTAGTAGATATGGGCCGGCGTATCGAGCGCCTTCTCGAGGCGGTGGGCCCGGTAGAGCGGGCTGGGCCGGTAGAGGGCGTATGCCTCGCGGACGGGACCCGGGATCTCGATCTCGCGGTCCTGGCTGACCTCCTGGAGGATCAGCGCCATCGGGAAGAGCGGCGCGAGGTCGGCCGGCCCGATGGGCTCGAGCGTCGCGGGGTGGAGGTAGGGCGACGGGGCGACCGGCAGGTCGGCGGCGATGTTGTACCAGGCGCGCGGGATCCGGTCTTCGTCGAGGACGAACTTCGTCCGGCGGGTCATGACCTGGGCCATCGCGGGTCCCTCACACGTGCGCCGGCCGCCGGGCACGAGAGTGGGTGCGCGCCAGGCCGGGAGCGGAGCCTACCGCGCGGACCGCCGGCGACGCAATGAGCGGGCCGCCCGGTTGCGACCGCCGGCCAGCGCGGCCGACAGGGCGAGCGGCAGGACGATGATCGCGCCGTCGTTCGAGCCGCCCTTGCCCTTGTCGCTGCCGCTGCCCTTGCCCTTGCCGCACGGCTGGTCGCCGGTCTGGCCCTTGTTGTGACCAGGCGGCCCGTCGACGGCCTGCGGGCACGGCGGATGGTCCTTCTTCGCGTCGGGCGGTGGCGGCGGGGGCGTCGGCTTCGGCGGCTTTGCGGTCGGTGACGGCTTCGGCGTGGGGTGAGCCGTCTGGGACGGCTTCGGCGTGGGATTCGACGCCGGCGTTGGGGTCGGCGTCGGCTTGGGCTTCGCGGTAGGCCGCGGCGTCGCGGCCGGGTTCGAAGCGCCGGGCGTCGATCCGCCGTCCGACGGCGGCTGCGAGGGCCGCTCGGCGACGATCACCTCGCCGGTCGGGACCGGGATCGAGCCGGGCTCGACGGTCGGGGTGGCCTGCGGCGAGGGCAGTGGCGAGGTCAGCGGCTGTGACGGCCCGGCGCTGGGTGCCTCGCTCGCGGGCGGCGTGGCGCTCCCGGGCACGCTGGTTGGGGCGGCGGTCAGCGGCGGTGACGGCGCCGCGGAGACGGCGGCGATGGCCTGATCTGGTAGGCGGGGGGCGCCGATCCCGACGGCGAAGGCGAAAGAGGCGAGAACGAGATTCAGGACACCGAGGGCGACGACGAGGCGGGCACGCTGGGCTGACGTCACGTCCCGATCCAAGCTCCTTCCGACGAGTCCCGACGGAGTGCCGCGGGGACCGCGGACGGCACGGATGGTATCACCGAGCCCCTGCCTGGGCCGTTTCGTTGCGCACGAGCGTCGGGCGCGCCGAGCTCCGCTCTCCGGAGTGGCTCGTAGCGCGCCGGGCCGCCGCCGCCGATCGTCTCGAACAGGACGATCTCCGTGGCCGTGAACGTGGTCAGGTGGCCTGCGCCAGCCTCGGCGAGCCGCCTCGCGACGTCGGGCCCGGCCCGGATCCCGTCGGCCCGGGCGACGGTCAGGTGGGCACGGTAGGGCCGGTCGCTGCGTTCGAGGCCGGCGACCGCGAGCTCGTCGTCGAGGGCGGCCGCTGCCGCGGTCAGGGCGTCCCGACCGTTCGTGACGTCGAGCCAGAGCACCCGCGGCCGGCCGACCGCCGGGAACGCCCCTGCGCCCTCGATCGCGACCTCGAACGGGGCGATCGTGGCGGCCGCTCGATCCATCGCCTCGCCGAAGGCCGCGATCTCGTCCTCGTCGGACAGGCCGATGAAGCGCAGCGTGAGGTGAAGGCCGTCGAGGCGGACCCAGCGGACGTCGCGGACCGCCGGGTCGGCGGCGGCGCGGACGCCCTCGACGAGCCCCACGACGGCGCGGAAGGCGGGCTCCGGGAGCGGGACGGCCACGAAGACGCGGCGGCCGATCATGCGGTCTGCCGCTTCGCGCGCGGCAGGCCCGTCGGCGGCGGTTGGGCGTCGTGCATCGCGGCCTGGCTGGCTCACGCTTTCTTGCGCTCCTTGAGGTAGGTCTTGTGGTCGGCTGCGAGGACTTCGTGGGCCCGGGCCGCGTCGCGCCAGCCGAGCACCTCGGTGTCCTTCGCCTCGAGCAGCTTGTACGTCTCGAAGAAGTGCTCGATCTCGACGAGCCGGTGCGGCCGGACCTGGTCGAGCTGCTCGACATGGGCCTGGTGCGGGTCGCCGACGGCGACGCAGAGGACCTTGAAGTCGAAGCCCTTCTCGTCGCGCATCTCGAGCCCGCCGATGGGCCGGCCCCAGACGTGGCAGCCGGGGAACGTCGGCTCGTCGATCAGGAGCAGGGCGTCGGTGTGGTCGCCGTCGCCGGAGCGCGTCCCGTCGATGAACCCGTAGTCGAAGTTGTAGTGGACCGCCGACGCGAGGACGCGATCGAGCCGGAAGACGCCGGCCTTCTCGTCCCACTCGTACTTGTTGCGGCTGCCGCGCGGGATCTCGACGACGACCTCGACGATGTCGGGGAAGTCGCCGGCGCTTGGGCTCACGAGGCTCGGCTTCGCGACATGCTGCCGCAGTCTAGGTGGGCCGGCGGCTTTACGCGTCCGGACACGCGAAAGCGCCCGAAGGAACCTCACGAACCGGTTGCGACGCCGGGTCCGACGAGCCTTGATGTGATCTCAGCCGGCCAGTCCCGGATCGGCGGTCGGCCAGGCTTGAACCGGAGTCCAATCCCGTCCAGACCGGCGGCGCTGCGCGGATCGCTCCTCGCCTCGCCTGACCGTTCCGAAAGCCCCTTCGGGCAAGACGAACCATACGGGCCGGGTCCCAGGTGCGGCAAGGCACTTGTCCACGAATATCGAATCGCAGCTCCTCGAGAAATCCACGAACTTCGACGGAATGTGGATGACCTGTGGACGAGTTCGTGATACCCGGCCGGGAATCAAGCGGCCCGGCTGTCGAGCCGGGCCGTTCGGTCGTCGATCGCCGCGCTGGACGGCGCGGCGAGGCCGTGTCAGGGCAAGGCGGCGGGGAGGACCGGAGCGAGCAGGCTCGGCAGCCTGTGAGCGAGGACCGCACCCGCCAACGCAGCCATGGCGCGGCATCGCCGCGCCGTCAATCGTTGTAGAGGCGCTCCTCGATGAGCTTCTCCTGGACCGTTCGGCCGTTCGGGTCGAAGCAGGAGAACTCGAAGTGCTTCTCGAACTCGAGGTCGACGTTGTCCTGGCCGCCGCGGTTCTTCTCGACCGAGATCACGACCCAGTCGCGGAAGCGCTGCGCCTGGTACGGGTTGAACTCGATGTTGACCTTGGCGACGATGTGGTACTTCTCGTTGAGGATCAGGATGATGTCGGCCTCGTAGTTGATCGCCGACGAGCCGCGGAGGTGGAAGTTCCGGAGGCGGGACGCCTTCAGGCCCTCCTTGTCGGCGGCCACGATGCTGATCATCGGGACCTCCTCGGACAGCGCGATGTCCTTGAGGCCGTTGACGACGAACGTGACCTTCTCGGTCTCGGACTCCGGCTCGGGGATCTGCGGCACCTTCTGGAGGTAGTCGACGAACACGACGAGCCGGCGGTCGCCCGACAGCTCGCCGGTGCTGCTGGACGAGCTTCCGGATGTTGTCGACGGTGCTCGCCGTCTGGGAGCCCCGGAGCAGGAACAGGTTCTGGCCGTAGCGGGCGATCCGGTCGAGCGACGGCCGGAGCCGCGGGTTGCTCGCGAGCTGGGTCGCGCCGCCGCCCTCGGCGACCCACGTCCCCAGGATCTCCTTGCGGACGTCCTGGATCTTGATCGCGCCGGTCTTGTGCGGCAGGTGGGCCAGCGCCGACTCCATCGCGATCAGGCGGTTCAAGAGGTACTGCTCGTCGTGCTCGAAGCAGATGTAGAGCACGTTGGCCTGGCCGCCGGACGCGACGTTGCGGGCCATCTGGAGGGCCATCGTCGTCTTGCCGGTGCCCTGCGCCCCGCCGATCAGCATCAGCTCTCCGGCGCGGAGGCCCATGCCGATCGTCTTGTCCATCGGGGTGAAGCCGAGCGGGACCGGCTGATACTCGCCGACCTTGCCGGTCGTGACCTTGTCATTGAGGTCGACGAGGACATCGAGCGCGGAGCGCGGCGCCATGCTGCCGGTGTCGGCGTCGAGGCGCCAGGTTTGCCCGCTGGCGAAGGTGGGGTCCGCGGTCTCGGTCACGAGGGGTCGTCCTCCGGCAGTGGTGAAGCGGGTTGCATCGTAGCACCGCCTGCCTGCGTGACAGTCGACCGAACAGCCCCCTGTCGGTGGCCCGAAGGTACCCCCATGCGGGCTATGACGCGGCGTCCAGCTCGGCCCGGTCGATGGCCGCCAGCTCGTCCCACATCCGGACGATCGTGCGAATCCCGGTCTCGTAGTTCTGGAGGTCCATCCACTCGTTGGGGGCGTGCGCCCGGTCGCCGGGCGGGCTGAAGCCAAGGAGCACGACCGGCAGGCCGAGGTTCTCCTCGAACGACGCGCAGACCGGGATCGAGCCGCCTTCCCGGATGTAGACCGGAGCCCGACCGAACGTCGCCTCCAGCGCTCGCGCGGCGGCACGCGTCGCGGGATGATCGACCGGGGTCAGGACGGGCCGCCCGGTACCCAGGCGCGTGACGCTGACCTGGACGCTCGAGGGCGCGATGTCCTCGACGAAGGCCCGCAGTGCTTCGAAGACGCGATCGGGGTCCTGGGCCGTGACGAGCCGGCAGCTGACCTTCGCGTGGGCGTGGGCCGGGATGATCGTCTTCGTCCCGGCGCCCTGGAACCCGCCCCAGATGCCGTTGACGTCGAGCGTTGGCCGGGCGCCCTTGCGTTCCAGCACGCCGAACCCGGATTCGCCGGCGAGCGCCGCCACGCCGATCTTCGCCCGGTGCGCCTCCTCGTCGAACGGGAGCGCATCGAGCAGCGCGCGCTCCTCGTCGGTCAGGGCGACGACGTCGTCGTAGAAGCCGGGGATGAGGATCCGGCCATCGGGACCCTTGAGCGCCGTGATGATCCGGGCGAGCGCATTGGCCGGGTTGTCGACGACGCCGCCGTAGCCGCCCGAGTGAAGGTCGACGTCGCTGCCGGTGACGTCGATCTGGGCGTACATCATGCCCCGCAGCGAGATCGTGATCGCCGGCAGGTTGCCCTCGAAGAAGCCCGTGTCGCTGATGACCGCGACGTCGGCGGCCAGCCGCTCGCGGTGGGTCGCGAGCCAGCCTTCGAGCGGCGCCGAGCTCGACTCCTCGTCGCCTTCGAAGATGAACCGGAGGTTCACCGGCAGCGCGCCGCGCGCCGCCAGGATCGCCTCGGTCGCCCGGAGCTGGAGGTGGAGCTGGCCCTTGTCGTCGGCCGCGCCGCGGGCGAGCATCTTGCCCTCGACGACGACCGGCTCGAACGGCGGCGAGTCCCAGAGCTCCAGCGGGTCGACCGGCTGGACGTCGTAGTGGCAGTAGACGATCGCGGTCGGGGCGCCCTCGGCGTGGAGCCAGTCGCCGTAGACGACCGGGTGCCCCGTCGTCTCCTCGACCGACACGTTCTCGACCCCGATTCGCTCGAGCTCTGCGGCGATCCAGTCCGCGGTCGCCTGGCAGTCGGCGGCGTGCTGCGGCAGCGCGGAGATGCTCGGGATGCGGAGCAGCTCCTTGTATGAATCGAGCCGTCGGTCGCGGGTCTCGTCGAGGAAACGCTCGATGGCGGGGTCGGCGGCGGTGGTGGTGGTCATGGCGGGAAATCCTAGCCGGTCGAAGGTCGTGACCGGATGGACGCGAAGAGGCCCGGAATTCGAAGAGCGGACCCGGGACGGGTCCGCTCGTTGGCAGCTGGGTTGCGGGCGCCCCTCGGCGCCGCGGGATCAGGCCGGCTGGGGGTTCGGCGCCGGGGCCGGCGTGGGCTGGCCCGGGCCGATGATCTGCGGCCGCGTCGCGTGGGTGTTCTCCTTGGGCGGCAGGTCGCTGAAGAGCTTCTCGAACTCCTCGGCGTCGACCGTCTCCTCCGCGACGAGCTTCTCGGCGAGTGCCGTCAGCTTGTCGCGGTGCGTCGTCAGGACGTCCGTCGCCCGCTCATAGGCGTGGTCGATGATCGCCCGGACCTCTTCGTCGATCGTCTTCGCGACCTCGTCGGAGTAGTTCCGCTGCTCGCCGATCTCCCGGCCGAGGAACACGAGCTCGTCGCGCTTCCCGAACGAGAGCGGGCCGAGGCGGTCGCTCATCCCGAACTCCGTCACCATCCGGCGCGCCAGGTCGGTCGCCTTCTCGATGTCGTTGCTCGCGCCGGTCGTCGTGTCGCCGAAGACCAGCCGCTCGGCGACGTTGCCGCCGAGGAGCCCGGCGATCTTGTCCTCGAACTCGGTCTTGCTCTGGAGGTAGCGGTCCTCGGACGGCAGGGCCATCGTGTAGCCGAGGGCCATGCCGCGGCTGATGATCGTGACCTTCTGGACCGGGTCGCACTTCGGCAGGATCCGCTGGACGACGGCGTGGCCGCCCTCGTGGTAGGCGATGATCGCCTTCTCGGCGTCCGAGATGACCCGGGACTTGCGCTCCGGACCGGCCACGATCCGCTCGAGCGCCTCCTGGAACTCGGACATCCCGATGACCTTCTTGTTGCGGCGGGCCGCAAGGATCGCCGCCTCGTTGACGAGGTTCGCGAGGTCGGCGCCGGAGAAGCCCGGCGACTGGCGGGCGACGCCCTCGACCTCCACGCCCTTGTCGAGCGGCTTGCCCTTCGTGTGGACCTTGAGGATCGCGACGCGGCCCTTCATGTCGGGCCGGTCGAGGATGACCTGGCGGTCGAAGCGGCCGGGCCGCAGGAGCGCCGGGTCGAGGACGTCGGGGCGGTTCGTGGCCGCGACGACGATCACGTTCGTGTTCGTGTCGAAGCCGTCCATCTCGACGAGGATCTGGTTCAGGGTCTGCTCGCGCTCGTCGTGCGAGCCGCCGAGGCCGGCGCCGCGCTGGCGGCCGACCGCGTCGATCTCGTCCACGAAGACGATGCACGGCGAGTTGCGCTTGGCCTGGTCGAACAGGTCGCGTACGCGCGAGGCGCCGACGCCGACGAACATCTCGACGAACTCCGAGCCGGAGATCGAGAAGAACGGCACGCCGGCCTCACCGGCGACGGCCCGGGCCATCAGCGTCTTGCCGGTGCCCGGAGGCCCGACGAGCAGCACGCCGCGCGGGATCCGCGCGCCGAGCGAGTTGAACTTCTCGGGGTACTTCAGGAACTCGACGACTTCCTGGAGCTCGGTCTTCGCCTCGTCGACGCCGGCGACGTCGGCGAACGTCACGACGGTCTTGTTGCCGAGGAACATCCGGGCCCGGCTCTTGCCGAAGCTGAGGGCCTGGTTATTCGTGCCCTGGGCCTGTCGCATCATGAAGAAGATGAACCCGCCGATGATCAGGATCGGCAGGAGGCCGGTGATGATCAGGCCGAGCCACGAGGTGTCGGACGGGGGCTTCGCGGTCAGCGCCGGGACCGGAACCTTGCCCGCCGCGGCGGCCGCCTGGATGTCGGGCAGCGTCTCGGCGAGGAGGCCGGGCACGACGACCGTGTACGTGTCGGGCGGGGTCCCCTTGGTCGTAACGGTGAGCTTCGAGCCTTCCTGGGTGACGGCCGAGACGTTGCCCTGCTGGACGTCTGTGAGGAACGCTGTGTATGGCCTTGTCCGGCGAGGTGCTGGACTGGGTGACGAGGGTGATGACGACGGCGAGCGCGACGACCACGAGGGCCAGCATCACGATGCCGTTGCGGAAGAACTTGGGGTTCAACGAGGAGCCTCCGGATGTCGGTCGCCGCCACGCGGCGACCACCGGGCGAGTATAGCGCCGGACTCTCTCGGCCCCGTCCAACGGGTCGGCCGGGCGAATCAGGCGTCGATCAGACGCACCGAATGGGATGGGGACGTGGTGGATGGACTGGTAGCGGAGGGCGGATTCGAACCACCGACCAAGGGCTTATGAGTCCCCTGCTCTACCACTGAGCTACTCCGCCACGGGCACAAAGTCTAGTGAGCCCTGCTGGGGCCAGCAACCGCGCGACCCCGGCGGCGCGGTCCAACCGCCGAGGCCCGTTGTCCGCCGGTTGATACGGCATCGGCCACAGCGAGGACTACGATCTGTCGACTACGGGCAAGCGAGGAACCGATGGCAGAGGGAACGGGACGCCCGCTCGATAAGCCGGTTGGTCGATCAACGTCCAACGGCAGTGAGCACCAAGTCCACAGGATTCGCTTCGCTGCACGCGTCTGCTCAAGGGCGGTCCGCCGATGGAAGAGAACCGGCACGCCCTGATCGTCGCGACGAGCAAGTACAAGGACGCGCGGCTGCCGCCGCTCCGTTCACCGGATCAGGACGCCGCGAGCCTTCGAGACGTCCTGCGCAACGCCGAGGTCGGTCGCTTCACCGTCCAGGTCGCGCTCAACAAGCGGGTCCAGGCTCTGCGCGAGAGTCTCGAGGAGTTCTTCGCCAACCGGGGCCGCAACGACCTACTTGTGGTCCACTTCTCCTGCCACGGCCTTAAGGACGACGAAGGTCAGCTCTACCTCGCGGCCGCGGACACCAAGGTCGACCTGCTCAGGGCCACGGCACTCGACACCGATTGGCTGCGCCAACTCATGAACGATTGCCGGTCCGCGAAGATCGCGGTCTTCCTCGACTGCTGCTTCGGCGGGGCGTTCGCGACCGGGATGGTTCACAGGGTCGGGATCGACCAACCAGGAATCAAGGAGCACCTTGCTGGGGCGGGCCGGGTCGTGATCACCGCCTCGAACGCCGTCCAGTACGCATTCGAGGGCGGGAAATCTCGTCGGCACCCCAGAGGCGTCGGTCTTCACGAAGGCCCTCGTCACCGGCCTCGAGTCCGGTGAGGCTGACCGGAACGACGACGGCAAGGTCACGATCAACGAGCTCTTCGAGTACCTTGCCGACAAGGTTCGCGAGGCGTCACCGGGCCAGACACCGACGAAATGGGCGTTCAACGAGGTGGGCGACTGGGAGATCGCCACGAGCCGTCGCCCGAGCATCAACCTCCTCCCAGCGGACCTGCGGCAGCGGATGACGAGCACCGACACCGTCCAGCGCCTGTCCGCTGTCGCCGAGCTGGCTGGGCTGCTCGAAGCTCCGGATCAGCGAATCGCCGACAGCGCCGCGCTTGCCTTCGGATCCTTGGTCACAGACGACAGCGAACGGGTCAAGACGGCCGCGAAACAACTGCTTCGAGACCGGCCGACGAACCCGGCGCCCGGCCGGCCCGAACCACGGGACGGCGAGGACGAGTCGGCGCGGCTGGCAGAAGAGCGAGCCAAGGCGGCTGCCGTGCTGGAGCGGCGAGGAGCGGGAGCGGCGAGGAGCGGGAGCGGCAGGAGCGGGAGCGGCAGGAGCGGGAGCGGCAGGAGCGGGAGCGGCAGGAGCTCGAGCGGCAGGAGCGGGAGCGGCAGGAGCTCGAGCGGCAGGAGCGGGAGCGGCAGGAGCGGGAGCGGCAGGAGCTCGCCGCGGCCGCCAGTCGGGCCGCTGCTGCGGCAGAGGACGCGAAGAGACGCCGAAGACTGATGATCGGGATCGGCGGGGTGGCAGGCGGCATCGCGCTGCTCGGGGCCATCGCGTGGGCCGGCTGCGTTGGCCGCAACTGCGGACCGAGCCCGACGCCGAATGTCGCCGATCACGGGTCCCCCGCTGTCAGCGGAGGGTCCGTCGTCGGCGAGCCCAGGGGCACGATCGTCTTCGCCGTCAAGGCTGGAGACGGGTACGACCTCTGGGTCGTCTCGGCGGATGGGTCCGGGATGAAGCCGCTGGTCCAGGAGGCCGGCACCCAGAACGATCCGTCGTGGTCGCCGGATCACGAGCAGATCGTGTATCGCGATACGCGGGTCGGGCTCAAGATCGTCACGAAGGGCGGCGATCCCGTGATGAACTTCACAAATGAGGTCAAGGACACGCACCCCGCATGGAGCCCGAACGGCGACACGATTGCTTTCGCGAGCGATCGCTCGACCACGTACGACGTCTACAAGCTTCCTACGTCGACGCCGAATGCCAACCCCATCCCGCTCGCCGACAGCGGTGCAAAGGAATGGGATCCGAGTTGGTCGCCGAACGGGGATCGGATCGCCTTCGCCTCGGGGAAGGACGGACCGCCGGGGAAGGACGGACCGTTCGCGATCTACACCATGGATGTGAACGGCGACGACGTGAAAGCGGTCACGACGGACGAGGCGAGCTATGAGGACCCGGCCTGGTCGCCGAACGGCGACTGGATCGCAGTAACCCGTCGTGACCCCGGCGCCCAGCTGACGGACCCGAAACAGCTCTGGCTGACCCATCCCGATGGGACCGGCGCACATCAGCTCATGACCGAGAGCGTCGGCGTGTCGGATCCAACCTGGTCCGCCGACAGTCAGTTCCTCGCCTATGCCGGTGGATCACCACAGCGAATCGTCATCATCAACATCGAGGGCAAAGCGGTTCGAACCCTCGGTCCGGATGGGACCACCAGCGGCTGGCCCGACTGGCGCTGACGGGTCGCGTCCACGTTGGCGGTGGACGCCGGCCCGTGCGCCGCCTCGGGCCGGCTGGGTTGATCGCTCCTCGCGCCGGAACATACCTGCTGGCTAGCTGGGCGCGCGGACGAGCGGCGAGGCGTGCGGCTGCCGCGACCAGCGACATCGGTCGACGCGAGCCCCGCCTGAGGCCCGACGCCCGGGCGCCGGGGGCCCAGGGCTAGTCGGCCGGACCGAACAACAGCGAGAGCCACGACTCGAGCGGCGTCACGTGCTGGGCGTCTGCGCCGACGCGGGTCGAGGCGGATCCCGGCGCGTCCGGCCCCGGCGTCGGGACCGACGGGTCGAGCGTGAACGGGATCTCCTTGTCGGTGCCGAGGTCATAGCCGCGGGCCTGCTGGGCGACGTATTCCGGGCGCTCGATGACCTGGAGCTCGTGCTCGAGCGCGGCGACCTCGTTCGCGAGGGCGGCATTGTCCCGGGCGATCTGGTCGGCCCGAGCCGCGGCCGCGGCGCCGTCGCCGGCCTGGCGGGCGAAGATCACGACGATCCAGGCCGCGACAAGCGCCGCGCACGCCCAGCCGACCCGCCGCCGCGTGAACCCGGCGATCGACAGCGACGAGAGATCGACGCTCTCGCCGGCCGCGGGCTTGCCGGAATCGGGTGCGGCGGCGCCGGCCGTCGCCGACTCGTCGTTTCGGTCGGGAGGGGGCGGCTCGGGCGGCCTGTGCGCGCGTCGGTCGTCCACGATCACGGCAGCGTAGCTGCGCGCGGCCTGACATGTCAACGCGGCCGAGCCTGCCTCGAGTCGCTCGCGGTGGCTGGTCGTGACAGACAAGGTGACACGGCCGCGGTCGATCGTGCCTGCTAGACTCCGCCAATTGGATCATCTGTTCGGTTTCGGAGTGGCTGATGCGCACGTACGCTCCCGCCGGCACGGAGGCCGTCCTCGCCCGCCTGCTCGAGGAGCCGTCGCTCGCTCGAGGGGTCGTCCACCACCGTCATCTCCCGGCCAGGCCCGCGGAGTACGGGGCATGGCCGTCCTGGCTCCATCCGGGTCTTCGGGCGGGACTTGAAGCCCGCGGCATCGAGCGCCTCTACACCCACCAGGCGGAGGCGGTCGAGGCCGTCCACGCCGGCGAGGACATCACGGTCGTCACGCCGACGGCGTCGGGCAAGACGCTCTGCTACGCGCTGCCGGTGCTCCAGGCGATCGCCGACGACCCGGAGTCGCGGGCGCTCTTCCTGTTCCCGACGAAGGCGCTGAGCCAGGACCAGGTCGCGGAGTTCTCGGAGCTGTCGCGAGCGGCCGGGATGTCGATCGCGGCCGCGACGTACGACGGCGACACGCCGGCGCCCATCCGGTCGGCGGTTCGCAAGGCGGGCCAGGTCGTCGTGACGAACCCGGACATGCTGAACTCCGGGATCCTCCCCCACCACACGAAGTGGTTCCAGCTGTTCGAGCAGCTCCGGGTCATCGTGATCGACGAGCTGCACACGTACCGCGGCGTGTACGGCAGCCACGTCGCAAACGTCATCCGGCGGCTGCTCCGGCTGTGTGCCCACTACGGAAGCCACCCGGTGATCGTGTGCTGCTCGGCGACGATCGCCAACCCGGCCGAGCTGGCGGAGATGCTGACCGGACGGCCGTCGCGGCTGATCAACCGGACCGGGGCGCCGGCCGGCGAGCGGCACGTCCTGCTCGTCGACCCGCCGGTCATCGACGCGTCGACCGGGGCGAGGGGCTCGGCCGCGACGCTCGCGAATCGCTGGGCGCTGCCGTTCCTGCGGGCCGGTCGCCAGACGATCGTGTTCGGGCGGGCCCGGACCGCGGTCGAGATCCTGCTGACGGGGCTGCGTGAGTCGCTGCGCGAGGGGTTCGGGCCGCGGTCGAGGGTCCGCGGCTACCGCGGCGGCTACCTGCCGACGGAGCGGCGGGCGATCGAGCGCGGCCTGCGCGACGGCGAGATTCTCGGGGTCGTCGCGACGAACGCGCTCGAGCTGGGCGTCGACATCGGCCGCCTCGACGTGTCGATCCTCGCCGGCTACCCGGGCTCCGTCGCCGCGACGTGGCAGCAGTTCGGCCGGGCAGGTCGCCGCAACGGGACCGCGGTGTCGATCCTCGTCGCCTCGGCGGCGCCGCTCGACCAGTACGTGATCCACCACCCAGAGTACCTGCTCGACGGGACGCCGGAGGAGGCCAGGATCGATCCCGACAACCTCCACATCCTGCTCGCCCACCTCCGCGCGGCGACGTTCGAGATGCCGTTCGAGCCGGGCGAGGTCTTCGGTCCGGGGCCCGCGGACGACCTGCTCGCATTCCTCTCCGAGTCCGGCCACGTCCGCCAGGCGAGCGATGGCAAGTGGTACTGGAGCTCGGAGAACTTCCCGGCCTCGGAGATCTCGATGCGGACCGCGGCGCCGGAGAACGTCGTGATCATCGACACGAGCCCGGACCGGCCGCGGGTCCTCGGCGAGGTCGACCTCTTCAGCGCCCAGGTCCTCGTCCACGACCACGCGATCTACATCCACGAGTCGATCCAGTACCACGTGGACAAGCTCGACTGGGGCGAGCGCAAGGCGTACGTCCACAAGATCGACGCCGACCACTACACGTACGCCAATCGCGCGGTCACCCTGAAGCCGCTCGACGTCTTCGGCGAGGCGCGCGCGACGTCGGGCCGGCGGGTCCACGGCGAGGTCATGGTCGCGAGCCTCGTCACGCTCTACAAGAAGCTCAAGTTCGTCACCGACGAGAACGTCGGCTGGGGCCCGGTCGACCTGCCGGAGATCGAGCTCCAGACGACGGCCTACTGGCTGACGGCGGATTCGCTGCCGACGCGCTGGAATCGCAACGAGCTCGACGTCGCATTGATCGGCGCGGGGCGGGCGATCCAGACGATCGCCTCGGTCCTGCTGATGGTCGACCCGCGCGACCTCGGGCTCGTCGCCCAGGTCCGGTCGCCGCACCAGGAGGCGCCGACAATCTACCTCTACGAGGCGGTGCCCGGCGGGATCGGGATGTCGGAGCGGCTCTGGCAACGGCACGAGGAGCTGATCGCCGGCGCGGCGGACCTCATCACGGGCTGCGCGTGCGACGCGGGCTGCCCGGCCTGCACCGGCCCGCGGCTCGAGCCCGACATCGACGCGAAGGCGCTCGCGCTGCGGTTCCTCCACGAGGTCGGGGCAGGAGCGGCGGTCGCGGCATGAGCTCGGGCACGCTCGAGCGGCGGCTCGCGAACTATCGCGCCGCGGTCCGGCCGGATCCCGTGCCGACGGCCACGGCCCAGCGGCAGACGATGGCCGGGGCGCTGCGGCTCGCGGAGGCGATCGGCGGCGAAGTCGTCGGCGAGGCGCTCGAGGCCGTCGTGCGCTGCGAGCCGATGACCGTCGTCCTGCCGGTCGACCGCGAGGCGCTTGCCCGCCTGCCGGGCCAGCCGCCGCCGGACGTGCCGCTCGTCTGCCTCGACACCGAGACCACCGGGCTCGCGACCGCGGCCGGGACGATGGCGTTCCTCGTCGGGCTCGGCTGGTGGAGGGCGACCGCTTCCGGCAGTCCCAGCTGATCCTGCCGGACCAGCCAAACGAGCCGGCGATGCTCGCGATGATCGAGGCCCACTCCCGCCGTCGGCGTGGCTCGTGACGTACAACGGCCGCGGCTTCGACTGGCCGCTGCTCGTGACCCGCTACCGGATGGCGCGCCGGCCCGCGCCGGCCCACACCGGGATCTCGACCCGCTGCCGTTCGTCCGCCGCGTGTTCCGCCACCGGATGGTCGACGCAAGGCTCCGGACCGTCGAGACGGAGCTGCTCGGCGTCGAGCGGCACGAGGACGTCGAGGGCTGGCAGATCCCCGGTCGATACCTCGACTTCCTCCGGGCCGGGATCGTCGAGCCGCTCGTCGACGTCGTCCGCCACAACCGCGAGGACGTCCGGTCCCTCGCCCGGCTGCTCGCCGACGTCGTGGCCCGCTTCGCCGGCGGGACGCCCCTCGCCGAGGCGGACCCGGGCGACCTCGCCGGGCTCGCCCGGGCCTATGCCCGCGAGGGCCGGCTGGACGATGCGCTGGCGCTGCCTCGACGCCGCGACGAGCCGCCGCCCGGATCGCGCGGCAGCGAACGATGACGACTGGTGGCTGCCGCAGCGGCCGGTCGACTACGGCGGCAGGCCGACGCGCCTCGCTGCCGCGTTCGGGCCGCCGCGGGTCGACTCGCCCTGGACCGAGGACCGGATCCTCGTCGAGCGAGCACGGCTGCTCCGGCGGCTCGGGCGGTTCGCCGACGCGGCGGCGGTCTGGGAGGCGATCGGGGCGGGCGCCGGGCCGCTCAGCGCTCACGCCTGGATCGAGGTCGCGAAGCTCCGCGAGCACCGGCTCCGCGATCTTCCCGGCGCGTTCGCCGCCTCGGAACGAGCCTGGCGGGTCGTCGAGCGGCGGCGGCAGATCGGGCGATTCGACCCGGCGCTGGACGAGGCACTGGCGGGACGGCTGGCGCGGCTAGGGCGCCGGCTCGAGGCGCGGCGGGCGGCGGAGCGGCCGGCGGCCGCGGGCGGGGTTCAGATGAGCGGCCGCTGACGCCGCTTCGCCGCCTCGTACGTGGCGCGCGCATCTCGCACGGAATCGAGCTCCGAGACTGCCGCGACGGGGACGTCCCACCACGCCCCGCCGTCGGGCGCCGGGACGAGCGGGTCGACCTCGACGTGGATGACGAACGGCCGCGGCTCCGTCGAGGCCTTCGCGTCGGCGAGGCACGCCCGCAGCTCGTCGATCGTCGCGACCCGCTCGACGCGGGCGCCGAGGCTGGCCGCGTTCGCGGCGAGATCGACGGGGAGTAGGTCGCCGTCGAACCGCCCCGATGCCGGGTCGCGGAACCGGTAGCTGGTGCCGAACCGCTGCGATCCCACCGACTCGGACAGCGCCCCGATCGACCCGAAGCCGTGGTTCTGGACGAGCACGACGATGAGCTTGATCCGCTCCTGGACCGCGGTCACGAGCTCCTGGCTCATCATCAGGTAGGAGCCGTCGCCGACCATCACGAACACGTCGCGGTCGGGGGCAGCGAGGCGCACGCCGAGGCCGCCGGCGATCTCGTATCCCATCGTCGAGTAGCCGTACTCGACGTGGTAGCCCTTCGGGTCGCGCGTCCGCCACAGCTTGTGGAGGTCGCCCGGCATCGAGCCCGCCGCGCAGACGACGACGTCGCGCGGACCGCTCGC
>CAWJUA010000009.1:0-13611 GCA_963845925.1 uncultured Chloroflexia bacterium | reverse complement strand
ATATATATATATATATATATATATATATATATATATATATATATATATATATATATATATATATATATATATATATATATATATATATATATATATATATATATATATATATATATATATATATATATATATATATATATATATATATCACACACACACACACACACACACACACACACACACACACACACACACACACACACACACACACACACACACACACACACACACACACACACACACACACACACACACACACACACACACACACACACACACACACACACACACACACACACACACACACACACACACACACACACACACACACACACACACACACACACACACACACACACACACACACACACACACGGCGGCAAGGGCCAGGTCGCCGCGGCCAAGGAGGTCCTCGACGAGCTGGGCCTCCACGACCTGCCGCTCGCGGGGCTCGCCAAGGAGCGCGAGGAGCTGTTCCTGCCCGGCCGCTCGGACCCGGTCGTCCTGCCGCCGACGTCCTCGGCGCTGTACCTCGTCCAGCGGCTGCGCGACGAGGCCCACCGCTTCGCGATCACGTACCACCGCGACCTGCGCTCCAAGCGCCAGACCCGCTCCGCGTTCGACGACCTGCCGGGCGTCGGCCCGAAGCGCCGACGGGCGCTGCTGCGGGTCTTCGGCTCGGCGAAGCGCGTCCGCGAGGCCCCGGTCGAGCAGATCGCGGCGGTCCCCGGGATCGGCCCGTCGCTGGCGGCCCGGATCAAGGAGTCCCTGGGCGCCTGAACCGGCTGGCGCGCGGCGGTGAACGCGCCGCGTTCGTAACGAGCCCCGGCAGCGCCGGATCGGTCAAGGATGGCCCTGGCCAGCACGAAGATGGCGGTGCTGAACAACGCACGTTCGGATCGCGCCGATGGCGCGCCGCGCACGTCCTGTACGAACACCGCGGCGTTCCCGCCGCCCTAAGTCGCGGCGAGTGGATCGGCAGCAAAGACGCCGGTGAGCCGCAGGTAAGTGCTGTTTGCCATGGTGCCGCGATGGCGGGTCGCGAGCGGACGCTGGATCGGGCTCGGACGAGAGCGGGCCAGAGCCTGCTGCGGACCGGTCAGGAGATCCACGTCGCGCGCCTGAACGCCGGGCTGACGCTCCTGGATGTCGGCAGGGCGATCGGGCGGTCGCACACGGAGGTCAGCCGGATCGAGCGCGGTCTCGCGCCGCATGTCCCGTTCGAAACGCTTGTCGTCGCGGCCGCAGCCGTCGGACTCGATCTCCCGCTCCGGACGTTTCCGGCCGGCGAGCCGATCCGCGACCGGGCGCAGCTCGGGCTGCTCGCGAAGCTCAGGGTCGCCCTCGGTCCCGGCCTCACGTGGCGAACCGAGGTGCCCATCGACGTACGCGGCGATCTCCGGGCATGGGATGCCGCGATCGGTGGTCGGGGATGGACCGTTCCGGTGGATGCCGAAACCCGGTTGTACGACGTCCAGGCGCTTACCAGGCGTCTCGCACTGAAGCGACGAGACAGCGGGTCCGAGGTGGTGGTGCTGCTCGTCGCAGACACCCGGCACAACCGGACGGTCCTGCGAGTCGCGCGGGCGGAGCTGGCGGCCGATTTTCCGCTTGCTGGTGCGTCGATCCTGTCCGAGCTCGCCGCATCCAGGCGTCCTGCCGCCAGCGGCATCGTCCTCCTCTGACGGGGTGAACGCGCCGGCGTTCGTAGTGAGCGCCTTCGACGTCGAACTGGTCGATCGCGAACGTGGCACGCACGCCAATGGCGGTTTTGAACCCCACAGGTTCGACTTTCGCGGATGTCGCCGCAGGCATGCGCGGTACGAACGCCGGGCGTTAACCCGGGCCCGGGTGGACGTCGGGGACGGAGTGTTGAGGCACCGATAAGAATGGGCAACCGAGTGGCGCGGCGGGCCGACCTTCCCTGTATCATCCGCGACCAATGCGTAGAGCCGGCCCCATCCTCATCGTTGTCATCGGCATCGCGGCGCTGATCGTCGTCTTCGTCCCCGGGCTTCGAGTCCCGGATTCGACGTCCGCCGATGGCCAGCGCACGCTCGAGACGAAGCTGGGCCTCGACCTCCAGGGCGGCCTCCGGGTCGAATACCAGGCGAAGCAGGTCGGCGACAAGATCCCGCGCCCGGAGGACCTCCTGGTCATCCGCGACATCATCGAGCGCCGCGTCAACGCGACGGGCGTTTCGGAGCCGGTCATCACGACCCAGGGCACCGACCGCGTCGTCGTCGAGCTGCCGGGCGTCTCCGATCCCAACGCGATCCGCCAGCTCGTCGGCACGACCGGCCGGCTCGACTTCGTCCCGCTCGGCAGCACCCAGAAGAACGTCGACGACGTCATCGATCCCAAGGAGTTCCCGCCGCTGTTCAGCGGCGAGCAGCTCGATTCGGCGGCGATCGGCCAGGACCCGACGAAGGGCCGTGTGGTCACGTTCATCCTCAAGGACCAGGGCGCCAAGTTGTTCGGCGACTACACGGCGAAGCACGTCGGCGACTACTTCGCGATCGTCCTCGACTCGCGGGTCATCTCGGCGCCGCAGATCCAGGACGCGATCCCCGGCGGACACGTCCAGATCACGTCAGGCGGGATCGGCGGCTACCCGCTGAAGGAGGCCACGAACCTCGTCACGGTCCTCCAGTTCGGCTCGCTGCCGTTCCCGATCGAGGAGCTCTCGAACGTCACGATCAGCGCGACGCTCGGCGAGCAGTTCCTGCACGCGAGCCTCCTCGCCGGCGCGATCGGCATCGGGCTCGTCATCACGTTCATGCTCATCTACTACCGGCTGCCGGGCGTCGTCGCGAGCTTCGCGCTCATCTACTACACGATCGTCGTGCTCGCGATCTTCCGCCTGATCCCGGTCACGCTGACGCTCGCCGGCATCGCGGGCTTCGTGCTCTCGGTGGGCATGGCGGTCGACGCCAACATCCTGATCTTCGAGCGGATGAAAGAGGAGATGCGCCTCGGCAAGGCGCTGCCCTCGGCCGTCGAGGCGGGCTTCGGCCGGGCGTGGAACTCGATCCTCGACTCGAACGTGTCGAGCCTGATCACCGCGACGATCCTGTACCTGTTCGGGTCGTCGGTGATCCGCGGCTTCGCCCTCGTCCTGATCATCGGCGTGCTCGTCTCGATGTTCAGCGCGATCGTCGTGACCCGGAGCATCCTCCGGGTGATCGTCACCCGCGACTGGGCCCGCAAGGCCTGGCTCTACGGCGTCACCGAGGAGGAGTTCGTCGCTCGCGGCGCCGGCCGGCCGACGCTCCGACGCGAGGCCAAACGTGTTTGACATCATCGGCAAGCGCCGCTGGTACTTCCTCTTCTCCGCAATCATCACGATCCCCGGCCTCCTCTTCATCCTCCTGACGCCGCTCACCGGCGCGAAGGAAGGCCTGCAGTTCACGATCGACTACACCGGCGGGACGAAGTGGGAGCTGAAGTTCGAGAACGCGAACGTCACGCCCGACCAGATCGTCCAGGTCTTCGCCGACAACGGCCTGCCGGCGTCGGTCGTCGTCAACGAGCGACAAGTTCTTCGAGATCAAGACGTCCCCGATCGGCCTCCGGCCGCCGGCCGCCTCGCCGACGCCCGTCCCGACCGCGCCACCGAGCGCCGGAGCGAGCCGCAGCGTCGCGTCAGCGTCCGCAACGGCTTCTCCGTCAGCCTCCGCGTCGCCGAGCGCCGTCCGGGTCGCCGGCCGCGTCCCCGTCGCGCCCTCGGCCTCGCCCAGCCCCTCGCCCTCGCCGTCGCCGAGCCCGACACCGTCGGCCAGCCCGTCGCCGGCCGCCTCGGCCAGCCCCGGCGCGTCGGCGGGCGCCTCGCCCTCGCCGTCGGCCGGCACCGGCAACACCGACCTCCCGACCGACGGCAAGCTCGGCGAGATGGTCACGGCGCTCGAGGCCGCGCTCGGGCCCGATCGCCTCGCAGGGCTCGCTGACGACGATCGGCCCGGTCGTCAGCTCCGACCTCGTGAACCAGGCGCTGATCCTGATCGCGGTCGGCTCGCTCGGCATCCTGCTCTGGATCACGTACCGGTTCCGCGACGTGAAGTTCGGCGTCACGGCGCTCGTGGCGCTCGTCCACGACGTCATCGTCGTCGTCGGCACGTTCGCGATCCTCGGGACGTTCTTCCACGTCGAGATCGACGCCCTGTTCGTGACCGCGATGCTGACCGTCATCGGCTTCAGCGTCCACGACACGATCGTCGTCTTCGACCGGATCCGCGAGAACCGCGCCCGCCACTCCGGCGAGCCGTTCGCCGAGGTCGTCAACCACTCGATCCTGCAGACGCTCGCCCGGTCGATCATGACCAGCTTCACGGTCGTGCTGACGCTGCTCGCGCTGCTGCTCTTCGGCGGGTCGGCGATCCGGAACTTCGTCCTCGCCCTGCTGATCGGCATCATCTCGGGGACGTACTCGTCGATCTTCAATGCCGCGCCGCTCCTCGTCGTCTGGCAGAACTGGGACGACAAGCGCCGCGGCCGGTCGGTCTCGACCCGCGCCCCGAGGACGCGGCGGGCCGTCTCCTGACCTGGCTCGTCGCGTCGCCGCGGCGGCCGCAACCGGGCGTCGAGTGCCAGCGAAGGGCCGGCGAAGTCGCGGTGCAGCCGCTTCTGGCATCCTGACGCCGTGACCGAGCCCCGCTTCCGCTGGCAGTTCCCCGGCGAAGCTGCATCGGTCGACGAGGGGACCCTCGCCGCAGGAGCCCGGCACGGGCTCGACGACCGCGTGACCCGGCTCCTCGCGAGCCGCGGCGTCGCCGGACGCGGCCGCGCTGGACGCGTTCTTCGGGTCGCCGGAGGCCGGCCTCCACGACCCGACGCTGCTGCCCGACGCCGGCGCGTTCCGCGACCGGATCGCGCGTGCGAGGCGGGACGGCGAGCGGGTGCTCGTGTTCGGCGACTTCGACGCGGACGGGCTGACCGGCCTCGCGATCATCGTCCTGACCCTGCGGCGCCTCGGCGTCGAGGCGATCCCGTACGTCCCCAGCCGGCTCGAGGAAGGCCACGGGCTGTCCGAGGCCGCGGTCGCCGCCGCAGGCACGGCCGGTGCGACCGTGATCGTCACCGTCGATTGCGGGACGACGAGCCTGGCGGAGATCGCGAGCGCCCGCGCCGCCGGGATCGACGTCCTCGTCACCGACCACCACCGGATCCCGCCCGAGCTGCCGGTCGCGGTCGCGGTCGTCAACCCGCAGCGTGCCGACAGCCCATACCCGGAGCGGGGCCTCGCCGGCAGCGGCGTCGCGTTCAAGATCGCCCAGCTCCTCCTCGCCGACGAGCCCGGCGGCCCGGACGCCGCCCTGGCCTTCGCCGACCTCGCGACGATCGGGAGCATCGCCGACCTCGTCCCGATCCTCGGCGAGACGCGGGCGATCGTCCGCCTCGGGCTGGAGCGGATCCGGCGCGAGCCGCGGCCCGGGATCGCGGCGCTCCTCGCGGCGGCCGGCGTCGCGGCGAGCAACGTCGACGTCGAGACGCTCGCGTTCGCGGTCGCTCCCCGGATCAACGCCGCGGGCCGGATGGGCGAGGCCCTCGTCGCGGCCCGGCTGCTGCTCAGCGAGACGCCCGAGGAGGCGTCCGCGCTCGCGGCGGAGCTCGAGACGGCCAACACGAGCCGGCGCGACCTGACGAAGACGACGATCGCCGAGGCGCGGGCGATCCTCACCGGAGCCGTCACGGCCGGCGAGGCGACCGGCCCCGACGATGCGACCGCGACTCCCGCTCCACCTGCTGCCGCCGGACCGGGCGCCGGGGCCACGATCGTTCGCGGCCCGTGGCCGGTCGGGATCGTCGGGCTCGTCGCGTCGCGGCTCGTCGACGATCTCGGGCGGCCGGCGATCGTCGGCGCGGAGCTGGGGCCGGTCATCCGGGCGTCGTGCCGAAGCGACGGCACGCTCGACCTGGGCGCCGCGCTCGAGCAGTGCGCGCCGCTGTTCCTCCGCTACGGCGGCCACGCCGGCGCCGCCGGCTTCGAGATCGCCACCGAGCGCTGGCCGGAGTTCGTCGAGCAGTTCGGCGCGATCGCCGCGACCCGGGCGCCAACCGACCCGCGGCGCGCCCTCGCGATCGACCTGGCGCTGCCGGCGCTCGAGATCGACTACGCCCTCCATCGCGGCCTGGCGCGGCTCGCCCCGTGCGGCATCGGCAACCCTGAGCCGCTCGTCGCGGTGCTCGGCCTCACGGTCACGCGCAGCCGCGAGGCGGCCGGCGGCCACACCCAGCTCACGCTGAAGCGGAACCTCGACGTCCTCGACGGGATCGCGTTCGGCCGGCCGGACCTCGCGGCGTCCGTCGCGGAGGGCGACCGGGTCGACGTCGTCGCCCGCGTGATGAGCCGGACCTTCGGCGGATTCGAGTCGCTCCAGCTCGAGATCCGCGACGTCGCGACGTCCGGGATGCACCCGGAAGCCGCGTCGATCCTCCAACGCGCCGGGATCCCGGTCGCCGCCCCGCCCGCCGCCGACGCCGCGCTCGCCGCAGCGCCGGCCGGAGCGCCCGCATGACCCGCCGCGCGCCCGCCCGCGAGACCGCGACCGCGCGCGACCCGTACGGGCTGGGGCCGGCCCGCCCGTACGTCGCCCCGGCGATCGCGCTGCTCGCGCTCGCCGTCGTCGGCGTGATCACATTCAGCCTGATGAACGGCCAGCTGCCGTTCCGGAGCAGCAACGGCGGCGGGGGCGGCGGTGGCGGCGGCAACGGACCCGACCGGACGCCCGCGCCGTCCAACGTCGTCATCGTCGAGCCGGACGTGACGTTCCCGGGCTCGATCGTCTACGCGAAGGCCGGCAACATCTGGATCCAGACCGGCCACGACGTCCGGCAGCTGACGAACTCCGGCCGCGACTCGATGCCCAGCTTCTCGCCCGACGGCAAGGACGTCTACTTCATCCGCGAGGGGACCGGCAAGGCCAAGCACACCGAGGGCGGCCGCTACACCTGGTTCGACCTCCAGACCCCCGAGATCGCGAAGGTCCCGGCGGACGGCTCGGCCGATCCCGCCCAGGTCGTCAGCGGCCGGATCAAGAACGGCCGCGACCTGTGGTTCTTCTGGATGCGCGAGCCGGTCCTGTCGCCGGACGGCCACACGATCGCGCTCGCCTCGGACGGGCCCAACCCCTACCAGGGCGACGTGACGATCCAGCTCTTCGACACGACGACGAAGAAGTTCACCCAGCCCAAGCTCGCCCAGTCCGGGCTGGGCCACCAGGACCCGGCCTGGGCCCCGGACGGCAGCTACCTCGCGTTCGTCAAGAACGCCCGCGACGGCGGCCGCGGCGCGCCGCAGATCCTCAAGTACAACCCGGTCAACAAGAAGGTCTTCGCGATCACCGGGCCCGGCTACATCGCACCGGCGTGGTCGCCCGACAGCCGCTATCTCGCCGCGACGAAGACCGACAGCTTCGGGACCGACATCGTCATCATCGACTCGATCAGCGGCAGCGAGCTCCTCCGGCTGACGAACGACCACCACTCGTTCTCGCCGGTCTGGTCGCCCGCCGGCGACGCGATCGCGTTCCTGCGGCTCGACGGCGAGATCGCCGACCTCGTCGAGGTCAAGCTCAATGGGACGCCGGGCAGCTGGACGAAGGGCGACGAGACGCCGCTGACCGAGGTGTCGGGGCTGGACGCCGGGTCGCGGCCGGGCTGGTTCATCCCGCCGTCGGAGCTGCCCGCGCCGTCGGTCGCGCCAAGCTCGTCCGCCGGACCGTCCGCGCCCGCCTCGACCGCGCCGTGACCCCGGCGGCGGACGCCACCGGGAGCGTGGCCACCGCGACCACGTACCTCGGCCGGCTCGCCGCACGGTCCGCGGCGACCGGCACGGTCCTGTGCCTCGGCATCGACCCCGACCCTGCGGCACTGCCGCCCGCGTTCAGCCCCGACGTCGGCGGCGTCGAGCGCTTCGCCCGGCTCCTCGTCGACGTCGCCGCGCCGCACGCGGCCGCGGTCAAGCCGAATCTCGCGTTCTTCGAGGCGTTCGGCTCGGCGGGGCTCGCGGCGCTGGAGCGGATCCGGGCCGCCATCCCGGCGGACATCCCGGTCGTCATCGACGCGAAGCGCGGCGACATCGGGTCGACGGCGGCGCGCCAGGCGGTTGCGCTCTACGACGTCCTCGGCGCTGACGCGATCACGGTCAGCCCGTACCTGGGCGAGGAGGCCATCGCGCCGCTCCTCGAACGGACCGACCGCCTCGCCTACGTCCTGTGCCGGACCTCGAACCCCGGCGCGCCCGAGCTCCAGTCGCTGGTCGTCGACAACGGCGAGGGCCCGCCGGAGCCGCTCTACCTCCGCGTCGCCCGGCGGGTCACATCGTGGGGCCCCGGTGGCACGGTCGGGCTCGTCGTCGGGGCAACCGCGCCCGCCGAGCTCGCCGAGATCCGGCAGGTCGCGCCAGGGCTGCCGTTCCTCGTCCCGGGCGTCGGCGCCCAGGGCGGCGAGATCGGTCCCGTGCTCGCCGAGGGCCCGGCCCGCGACGCGCCCGGCGGTCCCTCGACAGGCGGCGGCCTCCTCGTCAACGTCACCCGCGGAATCGCGGCCGCGGCGGCCGGCCTGACCACGGAACGGGAGGTCGCGGACGCCCTCGGGACGGCCGCCGCCGAGTGGGCCGCCCGCCTCCCTGTGCTACCCTAGCCGCCGCGCGCGGCCCGTTCGACGACGCCCACCGTGAACCTGCCGACCGGTGCCACGCACCTTGGAGCACGACCATGCCACTCCCGTCCGGCTTCGAGTGGGTCCTCATCATCGGCCTCGCCCTGCTGATCCTCGGCCCGGGCAAGCTGCCGGAGGTCGCCGCCTCGCTCGGCAAGAGCATCCGCGAGTTCCGCAAGGCCTCGACCGAGGTCGCCGACGCCGTCCGGATCGACGCCGCGCCGACCCCCGCCGGTCCGGCCTCGGTCACCCAGGCCAACGCCCCCTCGGACCCGGCGTCGGCAGTCGCCACGACCGCCGTCGCGCCATCGGCCGAGCCGCAGCCGAACGTCCTCCAGACGAACGCCGAGCCGAATGTCCTGAAGCCGCCCGAGGCGGTCGCGGACCCCGCCCCGAGCGACGTCGCGCCGACGTCGAACGGCTAGGCCTCGCTTGCCCAGCGCATGACCGACGCCGACGCCCTTCGCGAGGGCGCCGCCCAGGAGCGACCACCGCAGCCCGGCACTCCGGCACCTGCGGCCGCGCCCGCCGGGGACGGCAAGGTGATGTCGCTCGTCGACCACCTGAGCGAGCTCCGCAACCGCCTGTTCAAGTGCCTGATCGCGGTCGGGATCGGGAGCGTCGTCGGGCTCATCCTGTCGAGCCAGATCATCGCGGCCCTCGCGGCGCCGGCCGGCGGCAAGCTCCTCAACCTGGGCCCGGGCGACGCGTTCGCGATCACGCTCCGCGTCTCGCTCGTGACCGGGATCGTCTTCGCGATGCCGGTCCTGCTCTACCAGCTCTGGGCCTTCATCGCGCCGGGCCTGACGACGGCCGAGCGGCGGACGATCCGGCCGTGGATCCCGCTCGCGCTGGTGTTCTTCGCCGTCGGCGTGGCGATCGCCTATTTCATCCTGCCGTACGCGATGGCGTTCCTCTACAGCTTCGCGACCGGCACGTTCGCGAACCTGCCGGCGGCCGGCCCGTACTTCGACTTCGTCACGACGCTGTTCCTGGCGTTCGGGCTGATCATGGAGTTCCCGATCGTGCTGATCGCCCTGTCGCGGGTGAACATCGTGACCTCGAAGGCGCTGGTGACGTCGCGCCGGTACGTGTTCCTCGGGATCGTGATCTTCGCCACGATCGCGACGCCCGGCGGCGACCTCGTGAGCCCCACGGTGCTCGCGACCGTCATGTACGTCCTGTTCGAGCTGACGGTCCTGTTCATCCGCCGGTCCGGGCACTGACCGGCCGGAGCCGCGCGACGGCGGCGCTAGACTGACCGCCATGGCGACCGCCCGCTCGACGCCCGACCCGGAGCCGGACGCGAATTCCTCGCCCGATGCGGCCGTCGACCAGCACGTCGTCCTGCTCAGCGGCCTGTCCGGCGGCGGCAAGACCGCCGCGGCGAAGCTGTTCGAGGACCTCGGCTACACCGTCGTCGACAACCTGCCCGGCGAGCTGCTGCCGGAGCTTGCCGAGCTCGTCTCGGACGAGCCCGAGCGCTTCGACAAGGTCGCGATCGTGCTCGACGTCCGGTCGGGCGACGCGCCGGTCGCGTTCTCCGCGATGCGCGGCGCGCTCGAGGGCCGCGGGATCCGGCCGCAGGTCTTCTTCCTCGAGGCCCGCGACGAGGTCCTGATCCGGCGCTTTTCGGAGACGCGCCACCGCCACCCGCTCGCCGACCAGCGCGGCATCGCCAGCTCGATCGCCGAGGAGCGCCGCCTGCTCGACCCCGTGCGCTCGGACGCCGACGTCGTCATCGACACCTCGGACCTGTCGCTGCGCGAGCTCCGCGAGCGGATCTTCGCCCGGCTGGGTGACGCGTCGGACCCCGACCGGCTCGCGATCCAGCTGATCAGCTTCGGCTTCAAGTACGGCGTCCCGCTCGAAGCCGACCTCGTGTTCGACGTCCGGTTCATGCAGAACCCGTACTACATCGACGAGCTCCGCCAGCTGTCGGGCCTGACCGAGGCGGTCCGCGACTACGTCCTGGGCCAGCCCGTCGCCCGCCAGTTCCTCGAGTACCTCCACGAGTTCCTCGACTTCGCGCTGCCGGCCTACGTCGGCGAGGGCAAGACGCGGCTCACGATCGCCCTCGGCTGCACCGGCGGCTACCACCGCTCGATCGCCCTCGCCGAGGAGCTGGCGCGCTGGCTCCGCGAGCAGGACTACGGGCCGGTCGCGGTCTTCCATCGAGAGCTCGAGCGTGCATGACACCGGCCACCGGCTCCGCCGCTGGCTGACGCCCGGGATCGGGGTCAAGCGCTGGCTGCTCGTGATGTTCGCGGGCCTCGTCCTGCTCGCGCTCGGCACGGCCCACGTCATCCGCCAGACGACCCGCGACCTGGAACCGGGCGGCGTCGCCCAGAGCGTCGTCGACCTCGTCACGCTCCATTTCCTGCCGCTCGCGCTCCGGGGCCTGATCCTGCTGCTCGCCGGGCTGGGGCTCGTCGCCGTCGGGGCGTACAAGGTCGCCCGGGCGCTGACCGAGCCGTTCCGCTCGCCGGCCGACGGCCCGCTCGTCGAGCTCATCTATCAGAAGCGGTTCCTCGCCCGCGGCCCGAAGATCGTCGCGATCGGCGGCGGGACCGGCCTCTCGACGCTCCTGCGCGGCCTCAAGGAGCACACGAGCAACCTCACCGCGGTCGTCGCGGTCGCCGACGACGGCGGCTCGAGCGGCGTGTTGCGAGACCAGCTGGGGATCCCGCCGGTCGGCGACATCCGGCGCTGCATCGCCGCGCTCGCCGACGCCGAGCCGCTGATGAACGAGCTGCTCGAATACCGCTTCCCGGGCTCTCTCGAGGACGGCGCAGCGGACGACGGCGGGGGGCTTGGTGGGCACGCGGTCGGGAACCTGCTGATCGCGGCGATGACGGCGGTCGAGGGCGGCGACTTCGAGGAGGGAATCCGCCAGATGAACCGCGTCCTCGCGGTTCGCGGCCAGGTGCTGCCGGCGACGGCGACGCCGCTGATCCTCCACGCCGAGCTGGCCGACGGGACCGTGATCGACGGCCAGTCCGCGATCGCCCGCGCGCCATCGATCGCCCGGGCGTGGATCACCCCAACCGACGTACGCGCCTCGGAGGACGCGCTCGCCGCGATCGCCGACGCCGACCTCATCGTCCTGGGCCCGGGCAGCCTCTACACGAGTCTCCTGCCGAGCCTCCTCCTGCCCGAGATCCGCGACGCCGTCGCGACGTCGCCCGCGTTGCGCGTCTTCGTCTGCAACGTCGCGACGCAGCCGGGCGAGACGACCGGCTTCGACCTCGCCGACCATGTCGAGGCGCTTGTCGCCCACGCCGGGAGCGGGATCGTGGAGACGGTCCTCGGCAACAACCATTTCGGGGCGCGCGTGCCGGCGAGCTACGGCGCCGAGGCGGTCCGGCTGCGCTGGCCGCCCTCGTCGATCCCGGTGCCGCGGCTCGCGCTCGAGGACGTCGTGGATCCCGGGAACGGCCACCACCACGATCCCGCCCGGCTCGCCGCGGCGCTGTTGAAGCTGTACGACCGCGAGAGCGGCAGCCGACGGCGCTCCAGCGTCGCCCGAACGGCCTGAACCCGGCCCGCGGCGCGGCGTGACCCGAGCGTGACCCGAGCATGACCCGACCGGAGCGCGACCTCGTCGCGGCCCTGCGCGCAGAGCTCGCCGCGATCGACCCGTCGCGGCCGTGCGACCGGCGGGCCGAGGCGGCGGGGCTGGCCGCGGGTCGGCCGGCGCGCGAGGGGCCGGTCGCGCGGTTGGCGGTCCGGCTGGGGAAGAGGAGCGGGGCGACGTCCTCGACCAACGGCCCCGGCGCGCCTGATCCGTTCGACTGGGACCTCGCGGCCGAGCACTGCCGGATGGCGTACCTCCGCGGCCTGTTCCTTGCCCGGGGCTCGCTCAGCCTGGCCGGCGGCCGGACCCACCTCGAGTTCGTCGTCCCGGCCGCCGAGGCGCCGCTCCTTGCGGCCCGCCTGGAGCGCGAGGAGCTGCCGGCGGCGTGGCGGCTGCGGCGTGGCCGCGGCGTCGTCACGTGGAAGAACGCCGATACCGTCGGGCTGTTCCTGCGCCGGATCGGGGCGGGCGGGGCGCTGCTCGAGCTCGAGGCGCGCCAGGTGGCGCGGGCGCTGCGCGGCGACCTGAACCGGGTCCTCAACGCGGAGTCGGCGAACCTCCACCGGGCCGTCGGGGCAGCCGGGCGGCAGCTCGCGGCGATCGAGGAGCTCGAGGCCGACGGCCGGCTCGCGGTCCAACCGCCGATCGTCCGCCTCGTCGCCGACGCCCGGCGCGAGACGCCGGAGGCGACGCTGGGCGAGCTCGCGGAGCGGCTCCAGGTCCATCGCTCGACCGCCCAGCGCGCCCTCGAGCGGATCGAGCACCTGGCGCTCCACCCCGACGAGGGGATCGGACGGCGGGCGGGGAGGGGCCGTCCGGCACGGGCCCGCGCGACCGCGCTCTGGCATGATTCGGGAGATGCGACCCGTCATCATCGCCGCCAACTGGAAGATGAACACGACGCCCGCCGACGCCGGCGAGCTCGCCGCGACGATCGCGTCCCGGACCGCGGAGCCGTCGGTCGAGCGGGTCGTCTGCCCGCCGTTCGTCTGCCTCGCGGCCGTCGGCGACGCGCTCCGCGGGACGGGCGTCGCCGTCGGCGCCCAGGACGTCCACCACGAGGTCGCGGGCGCGTTCACCGGCGACATCTCGGCGCCGATGCTCGCCGGCCTCGCGACGTGGGTGATCGTCGGCCACAGCGAGCGACGGCGCGACCACGCCGAGACCGACGAGCGCATCTCCCAGAAGCTCCTGCGGGCGGTCGAGCGCGGGCTCCGGCCGATCCTCTGCATCGGCGAGCTACTCGAGGTCCGCGAGCGTGGCGCGGCCGCGGCCGAGGCGCTCGTCGAGGGCCAGCTGCGGGGCGCCGTCGGGCCGCACGACCCATCGACGCTCGCCGACGCCGGACTCGTCATCGCCTATGAGCCGGTCTGGGC
>CAWJUA010000008.1:0-4319 GCA_963845925.1 uncultured Chloroflexia bacterium | reverse complement strand
GCCGATCGGGACGGGCCGGAACGCGAGCGGCGCCGACGCCTCGGCGATGGCCGACGCGATCCGCCGCGGTCTGACACAGCTCGGCTGGGGCGAGCTCGCGGACGCCCAGCCGATCCTCTACGGCGGCAGCGTCACCGCCGCGAACGTCGGCGAGTTCCTCGCCGAGCCCGCGATCGACGGCGCGCTCGTCGGCGGGGCCTCGCTCAAACCCGACGAGATGGCCGGGATCGTCGCCCGGGCGGCGCTCACAGCGAACGCCCGGCTCGCCGAGACCGCGGTCGGGTGACGGCCGGCCCGACACGTTCGAGGGGGGATCGGCCGCGCCCGGTCGTCCTCGTCGTTCTCGACGGCTTCGGGATCGGCGCCATCCCAGCCTCCGACGCGATCGCGAGCACGCCGATGCCGAACTGGCGGGCGCTCCTGGATCGCTGGCCGCACGCGCGCCTCCGGGCGTCGGAGGACGCTGTCGGGCTGCCGCCCGGGCAGATGGGCAACTCGGAGGTGGGCCACCTCAACCTCGGCGCGGGCAAGCCCGTGCTCCAGGACCTGCCGCGGATCGACGCGGCGATCGCCGACGGGTCGTTCGCGGAGCGACCGGCCCTGCTCGACGCGTGTCGCCGAGCAGCGACGCGCCCCGGCGGCGACGGCCGGCTGCACATCGTCAGCCTCGTCGGCCCCGGCGGCGTCCACGCCAACGACCGCCACCTCGTCGCCTGGCCGCGCTCGCCGCCCGACAGGGTGTGCCGGAGGTCCGCGTACACGCCCTGCTCGACGGCCGCGACACCCCGCCCGCTCGGCGCCCGTTCATCGCGGATCTCGAGGAGCGACTCGCGGCCGCGCACCCGGACGCGAAGATCGCGACGGTCGGCGGCCGCTACTGGGCGATGGACCGCGACACGCGCTGGGACCGGACGAAGCGCGGCTACGACGCGATCGTCCACGGGGTGGGGGAGCACGCCCCATCGGCGCTGGCGGCGATCGACGCCGGTACGCCCGGGGCGAGAACGACGAGTTCGTCCTGCCGACCGTCATCGACGGCGTGGACGGCCGCGTCCGCGACGGCGACCCGATCGTCCACGCCAACTTCCGGGCCGACCGGGCGCGACAGCTGACCCACGCCCTCGCCGACGCGGACTTCGCCGCCTTCGATCGGGCCGAGGCCGGACCCGTTCCACGCGACCTGCTGGTCGTGACGATGACGGAGTACGAGGGCGGCCTGCCCGTCGAGGTCGCGTTCCCGCCCGAGGAGTCCTACTCCCTGGCTCACGCCGCGTCGGATGCCGGCTGGCGCCAGTTCCACGTCGCGGAGACCGAGAAGTACGCCCACGTCACGTACTTCTTCAACGGCGGTCGCGAGGCGCCGCTGCCCGGTGAGGATCGCCTCCTGATCCCCAGCTTGAAGGTCGCGACGTACGACCTCCAGCCGTCGATGAGCGCCGACGGTGTCGCGGACGCGCTCGTCCACGCGATCGACTCGGACGATTACGACCTGATCGTGGCGAACTTCGCGAACCCCGACATGGTCGGCCACACCGGCGTCTGGGACGCGACGGTCGCGGCGCTCCGGACGATCGACGCGTGCCTGGGCCGTGTCGTCGCCACGCTCGCGGCAACGGACGTGCGCCACGCCGACACGGCCGGGTCCCTGCTCGTCGTCACCGCCGACCACGGCAACGCCGAGGTGATGCGCGACCCCGATGGCCTGCCGGTGACGGCCCATTCGCTCAGCCCGGTGCCGGTCGTCGTCGCGGGGCGGGCGGTCGAAGGGCGCCACCTCCACGACGGCGTCCTCGCCGACGTCGCCCCGACGATCTGCGAGCTGACCGGCCTGCCGCGCTGGGACGGCATGACCGGCGGCTCCCTGCTCGATCCGATCGAGGCCGGCCCCTCGGACGCGTGATACCATCCGTCGCCGTACCAGACGGAGGTCCTCACCGCGTGAACGCATTTCTGGCGATCGGCCAGGTCATCGTCAGCATCGCGCTCATCGCAGCGATCCTGCTCCAGTCCCGGGGGACGGGGCTGTCCGGCACGTTCGGCGGAGATTCTGCGGTCTACCGCAGCCGCCGCGGCGTGGAGCGGCGCCTGTGGCAGTTCACGATCGTGCTGTTGGTCCTCTTCGTCCTCTTCTCGCTCGCGTCGTTCATCTTCCCGCCGAGCGTCTGAGCCAGCTCTCCCGGCTGCCCTGCCGGGTCGGAATCACGTCCCCACTGCATGAATCGAATCGACCACGCCGTCATCGGCGGCCTCGTCCTGCTACTCGGCGTCATCGCCGTCGTGATCGGCGCGCCGGCGTTCGTGCCGGCCGCGGCCCATCCCACGCCCCCGCCGACGCCGGCCGAGGTCGCCCCGTACCGCGAGGGCGTCATTGGCCCGGTCGTCTCCGTCAACCCGCTCGGCGCCCGGACGCAGGCCGACCGCGATCTCGTCGCGCTCGTGTTCGAGGGCCTCGTCGCCCGCGGCCCCGACGGCATGCTCGTGCCCGGGCTCGCGACCCGCTGGACCGTCGACCCGACCGGCAAGACCTGGACGTTCAGCCTCCGGCCCGACGCCCGCTGGCACGACGGCCAGCCGGTCACGGCCGACGACGTCGTCTACACGATCCAGACGCTCCGCGACCCGGCCTACGCCGGCCCGGGCGCCGGCTCCTGGCCGGAGGTCACCGCGACGGCGGTCGACGCGCGGACGGTCCGGTTCGATCTCGCCACGCCGCTCGGCGGCTTCCTCGAGCTCGCGACCCAGCCGATCGCCCCGGCCCATCTCCTCAGTGACGTGCCGGTCGACGGGCTGGCCGACGACCCGTTCGGCCGGGCGCCGGTCGGCTCGGGCCCGTTCGTCCTGACCGAGCTCGACGACACCCACGCCGTCCTGGAGCCCGCGGCGTCGGTCCAGCTCGGAAGTCCCGAGGGCGGCGACGCCAACCCGCCGACGGTCCCCGCGGACCCGCTCGCGACGACGGCACCGACGCACCGACCGTCCGTCCCGGAGCCGGCGATCGGCCGGATGGAGTTCCGGTTCTTCAGCGACCCGGCCGAGCTGGACGCGGCGTTCCGCGACGGCCAGCTCGACGCGGTGTCGGGTCTCGCGCCCGCCGACGCGGCCGACCTCGCCCAGTCGACCTCGGCGCGCGAGCTGCGCTACCCGGGGACGACGCTCACGACCGTGATCCTGAACCAGCGCCCGACACATCCCGAGCTGCGCGATCCCGCGGTCCGGCTGGCGCTGCTCGAGGCGATCGACCGGGCCGCGATCGTCGGCGACGCGTTCGGGTCGCGGGCGACGGTCGCCGACGCGCCGATTCCGCCGACGTCCTGGGCGTTCGACGCGACGGCGTCGGCCCCGGTCCCGACCAACGTGAAGGCCGCGGCCGCGGCCCTGAAGAAGGCCGGCTGGACGAAGGTCGACGGCAAGCTCCGACCGCCCGGCGCGAAGGCCGCCTACACGCTCGAGATCCTGAGCCCGGACGCGGCGATGAACCCGGCGCTCCACGCGGTCGCCGAGAAGGTCGCCGCCGACTGGGCCGCGCTCGGCCTGACGACGAGCGTCGTGGAGGCCGACCAGGCGACGCCGATGGCCGAGCGCCTCCAGAAGGGCGAGTTCACGGCTGCCGTCGCCGACATCTCGATCGGCCACGACCCGGACCTGTACCCGCTGCTCGCGTCGAGCCAGACGCAGACCGGCGGCCTAACGTGGCCGGCGTCCAGGACGCGACGCTCGACGGGCTGCTGACGGCGGCCCGCCAGGTCGGCACCGAGGAGGCTCGGAAGGCCGCCTACACGGCCCTCCAGACGCAGCTCGCGGCGGGCCGCTACCTGCTCCCGATCGCCTTCGCCGACGAGGTCGTCGTGGCCCGCGACACGCTCGAAAACGTGGTCGTCCAGCCCGTTTCGGACGGGTCGGATCGTTTCTGGGACGTGCTAACATGGCGCCTCGCAAACGGCCGGTGAGCACGTGCAAACCGATCGCTGCGGGTCGACGCCGAGGTGGCGAAATTGGCAGACGCGCTAGCTTCAGGAGCTAGTGCCCGCAAGGGCGTATGGGTTCAAGTCCCTTCCTCGGTACCACCTCTCTCGTGACCCGCTGACAGTTGCGAAACACCTGCCCAGGTGGCGGAATTGGTATACGCGTACGTTTGAGGGGCGTATGAGGCAACTCATCCGGGTTCAAGTCCCGGCCTGGGCACCACACCCCGTCTGACCGCGCCGACTGCGCCCGCGTGAGGCCACGCCCACGACGGCGTGACGACCGACTGCTGGCAGGGCCGTGTCGAGATAGGTACCCTGCCCGCGGGCGGTTAGCTCAGTTGGTTAGAGCGCCTC
>CAWJUA010000007.1:0-9736 GCA_963845925.1 uncultured Chloroflexia bacterium | reverse complement strand
CGGCCTCGAATCGTCGGCTTCGGCGGGCGCCTGGGCCGGTTTGAGCTCCTGGGCGATCAACTCGGCCCAGGCCTCGATCAGTGGCCAATCCCGGAAGTCTCCGGGCGGCAGAATGCCCTTGGACCCCGGCATCGACCGGACGATCCGCTCGCTCAAGGCCTTTGGCGGATCCGCCGGATCGAATGCCCCATAGAAGACCGCGTGGTCTCGGACATGGACCGCGGCCGCGAGTTCCTCGACCTTCTTCCGGCCGCCGCTGCCGGGCCCGCTCGGGGGCCCCAGCGCATCTTCCACCGGACCGTCGCTCTTGCCGGCCGTCGATCCCCGGAGCGGGCCGCTGCTGAATAGCCAGACCGGCCGTTCGGCGAGCGCCGCCTGGTTGCGACGCATGAACTCCAGCGGCTCCTTGAGCCAGCTGCCCATGTAGACGCCGCTACCGATCACGAACGCGTCAGCGCCCGCGACGCCCGGACCGTCGCCCGTGGCCTCAACGGTGGCATCCAGCCCCGCGCTTCGAAGGACGTCTCCAATTCGTTCCGCGATCCCGCGAGTCCCGCCGTGACGGCTGCCATAGACGACAAGCACCTTCGTCATGTCCGTGCCTCCTTGCCATAGGGAACCCCTTGGTGGACCTACGGGAAAGAGCCGAACGGACCATCGATCTGGTCCCGAAGTGGTGCGCTCGCCATCGGAATGAGTTCCCCGCAGGGCCGTCTATCCCGACCGCCGACGTCCTGCGGCCCACACGGCCGCCGGTGTCATCGGCAGATCGCGCATCCGGATCCCGGCGGCAGCAGCAATCGCGTTGGCGATGGCCGCGGGACCGGGCAGGATCGAGGCCTCCCCGATCCCCTTCGCTCCGAACGGACCCTCGGGAGCGGGCACCTCGACGATGATCGTCTCGATGGGTGGAATCCACGACGCCCGCGGGACGGCGTAGTCGAGGAATGTCCCCGTCACGAGCTGGCCGTGTTCGTCGTGCACGCATCGCTTCGTGCAGCGCGCGACCGATCGACTGAACGACGCCGCCGAGCATCTGATCCTCGACGAGCGCCGGATTGATCGCTCGGCCGACGTCCTGGACGATGACGTAGTCGAGGATTTCGACCTGGCCGGTCTCATCGTCGACGCGGACGTGGGCGAGATGGCCGGCGACCGACGGAGCGACTGCGGTGTGGGCCGTCGATGCATGCCCCTCGACCGGCGCGGCATACCCGTCGCTCAGCTCGGCCGCGATCTCCGCGACCGATCGACCCCGGGCGGGCGCACCGCGTGGTCGGACGAATCCGTCCACGATCTCGAGATCTTCGGGTTCCATCTCGAACGCTTGCGCGGCCAATCGCGAGAACTGTTGGCGTGCATCGGCGACGGCCTGTTGCACCGCGAGGCCCGAGCTGTATGTGATCGCGCTCCCGCTGCTTCCGGGAGACGGGGGCGCGGTCGACGAATTGGCCGAGATCACGTGGACGGCGTCGACCGGCACGCCGAACGTCTCGGCGGCGATCACGGCGAACCCGCTCGCGACGCCGCTGATGTCCATGACGCCCGTAATGACGGTGATCGTCCCGTCCGGTTCGAGGCGGCACGTCGCCGCTGCCGGCTCCATGGTTGCCTCCCACACGCCGATCGCCAGTCCGACGCCCTCGCCTGCGGGAAGGTCTGCCCGGAGCTGCCCACATCGGGTGCCGGCGCAGCGCGTCGAGGCATTCGACCCCGCCGATCCGTGGCCAGACCTCTCCGGACGCCGATCGATGCCCTTCGGTCACGAGGTTCGACATGCGGAGCTCGACCGGATCGATGGCCAGCCGCTCGGCGAGCTCGTCCATGAGTGATTCCAGGGCGTGGGTGAGCTGCGGGCCGGTCGGTGCGCGGTAGTTGCCGGCGGCGAACCGGTTCGTCTGCACGCCCAGCCCGACGACGTCGAACGCCGGCCATCGGTACGGGCCCGTGATCACCAGGCCCGCGGTCATGTGCCACGAGGACTCGGTGTAGGCACCGGCGTCGTAGACCACGCGTGCCTGGAGCGCCTCGAGCTGGCCCGCCCGATTGGCCCCGATCCGCAGGTCGACGACGGTCGCCTGTGCCGGCTTCGTCGAGGCGAAGTCCTCCAGTCGGGTGAGCTCCAGGCGGACGGGCGCCCGGAGAGCGAGCGCGGCCGCCGCGACCAGCGGCTCGATGACGGTCTGCTTGGAGCCGAAGGCGCCGCCGACCGGGGCGCCCGTGACCCGCACCTTCGACACCGGCAGGCCGAAGAGCGCCGCAAGGTGGTTGCGGGTGGCGAAGAGCGCCTGCGTGCTGGCCGTTACGGCCAGGGTGCCGTCGGGTTCCAGCCACGCGATCGCGGCGTGTGGTTCGAGGTACGCCTGGTACGCCCAGGCTGTCGTGAACCTGGCCTCCACGACCGCGTCGGACCGTTCGAAGGCTGCGTCGATGTCGCCCTGCCGATCGCGGATCCGGCTGAAGACATTGCCCGACGACCGGCTCCGCGTCGGGATCCTGCTCGTCCGAGCGGGGATGGTGGCTCGGCGTCCTTGAGGTGGAGGATGCGAGCGAGTGGCGAGCCTGGTTCCATCGCGGCGAGCAGATCGACGGCGGGCGGCAATCGATCGAGCTCGACGTCGACGAGCCCGACGGCATCCTCGGCAGCGGCCGCGGATTCGGCGACGACCAGGGCGACCGGCTGGCCCGCGTAGACGACCTCGTCACGGGCAAGGGGCTCGAATCGCCGCTGGGGCCCGGTTCCGACGAGCGGCAGGTCGTCGGCCGTGAGCACCGCGATCACGCCAGGGACCTCGAGCGCCGCCCCGCGAAAGATCCGAAGGATGCGCGCGTGGGCATACACCGCAGGGACGATCCGAGCGTGCAGCATGCCCTGCCACCGAAGATCTGCGGCGTACCGGGTCGCGCCCGTGACCTTGGGAAGCCCGTCCACTCGAGGCCGGCGGACCCCGACATAGCGTTGTCGGACGGCCGACTCACTATCCATGAATTTTCAGACCGGGCTCCTCTCGGAATGGAGCCTACGTCACCCGATGGCGGCTCGCGCCGCGTTTGTCGCGACGCGATCAGCGAGTGACGCGGATGCGCGCGGAGCGCCGGAGGGACAGGGCGAACGCGGCCGCCGTCGCCACCGCCAGCGGGAGGGCAGGCAAGCCAGGTTGCGCATCGGCGGACTGCTCCGATGGCGCAGCGTCGGTATTCGGCGTCATGAGTGGCGCGACGGCTGTGAGCACGAAGGACGTCTGACAGATCTGGATTGCCTGCTCCGGCGTCGGCGCGGCGTCGGGGTCGCCCTCGGCCACGACGCAGGTCTGCGCGACCTCGTCGTCGAAATGACCGGAGGCGCGCACCCAGTGGCCCGTGAGGCTCGTGAACGTTCCTTCGAGCGCGGGCGGCACCGCGACAGGGAGGAACGGCCCGACCGGTCCCGACTCGGGGTCGACGGTCGCGCTGGTCGACAGGAAATGGGCCTCTGAGACGAGCCAGGCCGGCTCGATCGTGAATGATCTTGTCCCGCCCAGGCCCTCTGGACTGCTGACGAACGCGGTGACGACGATCTCCTGACCCGGCCAGCAAGCGGCGGCTCCCTCGGCATACGGGCCGTAGATCGGCGGGAACGCCTCGGTCAGCGGGCCGTGCTGGTCGGCGTCGACCGCGATGATCTCGGCGAGCGTCCCCGGTGGCGGACAGACCGCGCTGGCGACCGTGGCAGCGGGCGCGGCCAGGTGGATCGCGCCCGCAGCGATCGCCGCCAGGAGCACCCGTGTGCTCGCCTTCATGAGGTTCACGATCCGCCCTCCGTCCATGCCAGCTCGGCGGATCCCCTCGCCGACGTGACTCAGGGACGTGCGGCGGCACCTCCTGTTACATGGCCCGAGGCGCACGCGGAACCGTTGCAACGACCCCCGTCGAGGATCCCACTGGCCGAGTGGGCGGCCGACCACCTCAAGGTCGGCGATTGCTTCAACGTCCCGAACGAAACGACGATCCAGACAAGGGCGTGCGGACGATCACCTGCTCCGTCACGCAGACCGACGAGAGTCCGATGACCCAGTCGGTCAAGGGAGCGTAGCGGGGCTCAGGGACTCCGCTTGGAGGTTCGCCGTCTGGGAGCGGCGGCGGGCTTCGCACGTCGTGGACGGCTCGCTGTCTTCGCCTCGGGCACCGGATCGGACGGCTCCGTCTGCACGGTCGCCTCATCGGACGCGATGTCCACCTCGCCCGGAGGCTCGGACGCGGGCTTCGAGCGGGGCTTCGCCCAGTCGGGAACGAACTCGGCCGGGTCGAACAGGAGCTGGCTGATGATTACGGCCGGGCGGAGGACCGGAGGGGGGCCGAGGGGCGCCATTGCCATCGCCAGCAGCGCCGCTGCCCATGGCGACCGCATCCCCACCGCCGGCGACGGCGAGCGCGGCCTTCGGCATGCCGTCACCGCGGGGCCGGCGTCGGATCAGGAACAGCAGACCGCCGACCCCCGCCGTGGCCAGCATCGACAGCAGGAGGAACGGCGCGAGCGGGCCATCGGGACCCGGCGAGCCACGCGGCCCGAGTCGGGCGGTTCCGCCGCCGCTCCTCGGCTCGTCTCCGGGGCCCGCGCTCGAGCCGGCACCACCGAGCACCGCCACGGCCACTGTCGGCGAGGGAGAGGGCGTCGCCGTCGCGGCCGCCGCGCTCGGCGTCGGCGTGGCCGTCTGCACGGGTGCAGGCGTAGGCGTTGGGCTTCGCAGTCGCCCTGGCCGCGGGCCTCGCGGTCGGCTTGGGCGTGGCCTTCGGCTTCGGAGCGGGTTTCAGGGTGGGCTTGGGCGTCGGCCTGGGGGTCGGCCTGGGGGTGGTTCGGCGTCGGTTTCGGGGTGGGCTTGGGGGTCGGCTGGGCTGTCGGCGGCGCGGCGACCGTCAGCGCGGTCGGCGTGACGCGGATGTTGTCGCAGGTCTGGCCGTTGCCGAAGGTCGCCCGGAAGGAGTACGGCCATGATCCGGCGGGGAGCTTGCGCGATCCCTTGTACTCGACGCCGGCGGCGAAGTCGGTCCCGGTCGTCTTGAGGACCATCGAGGTCGCCGCGATCCGGAGCGTCACCGACGTCGGGGCTGCTCCGGTCGTGTCGCTGAACTGGACTGCGAACGAGAACGTCGTCGCCGTCGTGCCAGAGCCCGGGCTCGCCGTGCCGTTTCGAATCGTGAGCGTGCCGCATGTCCGGGCGAGCGCCGGCCCGACGCCGAACCCGACGGCCGACACGAGGAGCGCGCCAACCAGGGCGAGGCCGACGACGCGCCACGCCCTTGCACCGCCATCGGGCGCAGACGCCCGTCGCCCCATCTCATGGGCCATGCCCGGAGGCTAGGGTCCGGGACCCGGCTCCGTCACTGGCGTCATCGAGCCCGGCGGCTGGTACGTTCGTTCCCTCGTGCGAGGGCCCTCAGGCTTGAGCGCGGCTGACTCGCGCGAGCGCGACCGTCCCTACGCCCTGAAGCGTGGATGGCCCCACCGCCTCGACCCGGAATCGATCGGCCAGCGCCTCGCCGGTGACGGCCGGGACGTAGAGCGCGCCGCTCGGCGTGACGTCGGAGATCCGCGAGGCGAGGTTGACGGTCCGGCCGAAGACGTCTCCGTCGCGGGCGATGATCGGGCCCTCCGCGACGCCGACGTGGCCCGGCGGCAGGTCGGTCCGCTCCAACCGCTCGAGCAGGTCGAGCGAGCCGTCGACGGCGGCCGCGGCGCCGCCGAACCGCATCAGCACCCCGTCGCCCAGCAGCTTGACGACCCGGCCGTCGTGGCGGGCGGCCGTGTCGGTGGCGAGCTGGGCCAGCTTCAGCGCAACCTCCGCGGCAATCGCGTCGCCTCGCTCCTGGGCCAGCGCCGTGAAGCCGGTGAGATCGGCGAAGGCGACGGCCGGGTGACCTCCGGGCCGCCGCGGGACAAAGCCGGATTCCGCGAGCATCGCCTCGGTCGCGTCGATGCTGTACGCGTCGATCGCCCGGGTCAGGTGCTTGCTCGTGAGCCACTCCGCCATCCCAGGCACGCTCCGCGCAATGCGGGCCCACGGCAGGAAGTACCGGTCGTACACGGCCTTCGACGGAACGCCCGCAAACTCCGGGCCCAGGCGTTCGATCAGCTCGGCGTACGTCTCCAGCGCTCCCACGGACGCCCGCCGTGTCGCCTCACCGAACTGGCGGAGCATGCGCAGCATGAGGTCGACCTCACCGGCGCTCTCCATCATCGTCGCTAGGTCGGTCAGGAAGGCTTCGTCCTCGACGGTCAGGCGGGACGCCGGCTCCGGTGCGGCGATCCCCATCGCAGCCATGGAGGCGCCGACGAGCACGCCTCTCGAGCCGAGCTGATCGAGGAACGCCTTGAACGTCCGCTCCGAGGGCCGGCCCGGCGGAGGGTGGAGCTCGTCGTAGTAGGCGATGCTGATCAGGCCCGCGTCCTGGGCCCGGATCAGGACATCGAGCGGCAGGCCGGCAGCCTCGAAGCCGTCGACGACCCGGACGCGGTGGGCGTCGCCGGGCACGTAGCGGCCGTCCGCGTCCGGGGTGATGACGCCGGACGCGGTGAGCTGGGCGATCCGCTCCAGGCTGTCGCCGACGAGCGCGGCGAGTTCGTCGCCGGTCAGCGTCGGATCTTCGTCGGGCTCGTCCTGCATCCCCGCATTGTCCCGGAGCGCACCGGTTGCGTGGTCGCCACGGCCGTACCTCCCTACCCGAAGATCGCCCCGTCGATCAGGGCGGAGGGCGATCGGATCATCGGAGGCGCCAAGCCAGAACCCGACCGCCTATGTCAGCCGGGCAAGAACCCGATCCGCCGACTCGAGCGCGCCCTCCACCCAGGCTTGCGCCCTCGAGAACGCCTCGCCGCAGACGTAGACGGCGACGCCCTGCACGGGCTGCAGTACCGCGGCGATCACATCATCCGATCGGAAGCCGGGTCGCCAGTAATGCCAGCCGGTCTCGTGTGGGTCAGCGCCCCACACGCTGAACGCGGAGCCGACGGTTTCGGGGAGCGGGTCGACCCGCGGATGGATTTCGCGCAGGTAACGGTAGGCGGCGTCGAGCATTGCCTGGGGCGCCGGCGAGCCCGCGCTCCCCTGCCCTGCCGCGAGCTCGCACCATGACTGGGTGTCCCGGCCGTCGGTGTAGGCAGCGAGCAGCGCCGCCGGACGGTCGGGATCGCGGCCGAAGTAGAACAGCTTGCGCGGGGGCAGGTCGGTCGTCAGGCGGATCGCCTCGCCGTCGTCGCGCCACCAGGGTCTGTCGTACCAGAGGTACAGCTTCACTGCGGGAAACGCTTCGACCGAAGCCAGCATCCGGCGAACCGGCGGACTGTGGATCAAGGGCGACGCGTCCGCGAGATGCGCCAGTGCCGGCACCGGCAACGCAAGGACGAGGCGGCGGGCCGCGATCTCCTCACCGTTGGCGAAGCGCAAGCCAAGGATGCCATCGGCCAGGCTGACTGCCTCGAGATCCCGTTCGACGAAGACCCTTCCCCCAGCACCCTGGAAGCCACTGGCGAGCGCCTGCGGGATCGCGTGCATCCCCTCGTCGGGCACGCGCGCCTCCGCGCTGGGGTCCCCGGCGCCAAGAAGGTACTCGATCGCATCGCCGAGATTGAGCACGCGGAGTCCCGAGTCGTAGCCGAAGGCGTCGCTGACGAACCGATGGCCTTCCGGACTGAGCACGGAGGCGAGCGCGCCGGCGACCGACCAATCCGTCAGCGGCCTGGCGCGATACAGGCCGGATCGGCGGAGGCCCGCCCAGTCCTCGGCCGTCAGCGACCGCGCGCCTGGAACGATGTGCTCGAACACCCCGACGAGCAGGCCCACGGCCGAATGGCCGCGCTCGCCCTGGGGAAGGTCGTAGCCGTTGCCGGCGGTGGGGTCGTCGGCGCCGGCACCGAACGTCCCGCGGAGGAACGACCGCTCAGGCCCACCGCCCTCGTTGAAGGCGTGCGTGGCCAGGCCGAACATCGCGATCGTCTCGCTGACGCGTCGATGGCTCGACATGAACCGCATCCCGCCGAGCTCGATCGGGTGATCCAGACCGTCCACCTGCAGCGATCGCAGGCGCCCGCCGATCCGGTTGGTACGCTCGAAGAGTGCGATCGACCAGTCGCCCCGGACTCGTTGGACGTGGTAGGCGACATACGTCCCGGCGGCTCCGGCACCGACGACGGCCAGGTCGAGGACGTCCGGCACGGCTACTTCTCCCGGCGGTGCTCCTCCGCGAGGCTGCCCAGGGCGCTCGCGTCGAGCGCGTCGGCGGGCACGCCGGCGACCCGGGCCGGGGTCTGCGCCCGGAGCGTCGCGGTCCGCTTGCCGTCGACGAGGCCCGCCTGCTCGCCGACGACCGCCCCTGGCCCGACCTCGGCGACCTGCTCGCCGTCCACCTCGACAACGAAGATCCCGTCGAGGATCAGGTACACGTCGGTGCCTGGCTCGCCCTGGTTGACGAGCGTGTCGCCCTCGGCGACCGAGTGCATCTTCGGCTTGGTGCCGCCGCGCATGATGCCCGACGAGAGCGAGCGCTCGAGCGCGGATTCGACCGCCGAGACGACGGCCGGCGAGTCGACCTCGCCCCACGGCGTGCGATCGCCGAACGCGTGGTTGAACCACTTGCTGAAGTCGATGACGCCCGACTTCTCGACCAGGCGTCCCTCGGCGTCGTAGATCCAGTGGCGCGGGAACGGGCTGGCGCCGACGAGCTCGTGGCTCGACGTGCCGTCGGCGTTGAGCGTCAGGGCAAGGGTCGTCCAGGCGATCGACGGCCAGAACTGGAAGAACTTCTTGTGCGGCACCGGCCGCGGCGTCGGCAGCCCCATCCGGCCGCCGACCGTCTGCACGAAGCGGGCGGATCTTCTGTGATCTCGGGCTCCTGCTGGATATCCGGCAGGTGAACGGCGGGGAACCGGACGGCAGCCGGGCCGACGCGGACGGTCGTGGCCCCGATGTGGCCCTGGCCGAGATGGCCGGCGCTGACGATGCGGCCGTTCTCGACCTCGATGAACGCCCGCAGCTCGTTCGCTTCGCGGAACCGATCCGACGTCCGGAGCTCCTCGAGGTCCTCGAGGACGTTCGGGCGGTGGCTCGTCGTAGTGGGTGACGCCCAGCTCGAACGGGATCTTCGACGGTCCGGTGATCGCGTCGGACGGGATCCAGGACACGGCGGTCACGGAGGACTCGAAACGGCTGTTGGCCACGGGGATCACCTCACGCAGGAGTGTGTCGGGCTGACGGTGCCGGCGACGTACCTATGATGCCGTAGTGGAGCGGACCCATCGTCTCGACCTGACGCCGTTGCCCCCGGCCGCGGCGGCCGCGCTGCCCGGCGACCGGGACAGAGCTGCGGCACTGCTTGGGGCGGCGTTGCCGGCGTCGTGGCCGCAGGCGGACCTGCTGGACATCCTGTCGATGCAGGCCTCGGCCGATCCCGAGGACGAGCCGTACGGCATCTGGGTGATGGTCGAGCGTGCGACGAACAGCGTCGTCGGTGACATCGGGTTCATGGGTCCGCCGGTCGATGGTGTCGTCGAGATCGGCTTCAGCGTCGTGCCGGAGCGACGCCGTCTCGGTTTCGCGTCAGAGGCCGCGGCGGCGCTCGTCGATTGGGCGCGTGGCCAACCGGGCATCGACCGCGTCGTCGCGAGGTGCGACTCGGACAACGACGCCTCGATCGGGGTCCTGGAACGGGCCGGCTTCGTCAGGACCGCCGAGGCGGAAGGCGTGATCCACTCGCGAGCGGCCTA
>CAWJUA010000006.1:0-7997 GCA_963845925.1 uncultured Chloroflexia bacterium | reverse complement strand
AGCGTCGACCAGGCCCGCGCGGTCAGGACGAGCCGGACCAGGATCGCGAGGAACAGGAACGGGAACGCAAAGCCGTACGCCATGAGGAGTGTCAGCGGCGTCGCGCCGACCCCGAGGATGGCGCCGCGACGCCGGCCGCGCCACAGCAACGCTCCGGCGAGGACGTCGATCAGGCACGACACCATGAGCACGACGCCGAGCGAGATGAAGCGACCCTGTCCCAGCTCCTCGAAGGGCCCGCTGTGCGACCGGAAGCCGAACGGCGTCATCGGCAGCTCGAGGGTTCTGGCGAAGCGCCACAGCACAAACGGCGTCGGGATTCCGAACGCGATCGCCGGCAGGATGTACGACAGGGCGACCGCCTTGGCCCTGCCACTCGACGGGTCTGCGCGCTCGCCTAGCGTTTCCACGACGCGAGCGTAGGCGGGTGCCATCCCGGCGTCATGGGACAGCGGTCCCGAATGGGGCGGGACCTCATCGCCGGTTCCGATCAGGCGTCGAGGTGATTCGACAGCCAGGCCAGCCGACGGCGGGCGGCCTCGATCCAGCCCTCGCGTCCATCGAGCCCGCCGACGAGACCCCACGATGCGGCCCACAGGGCGACGACTGGCAGCCATGCCTCGACGGCGTCCGCTTCGTAGTCGCCGTAGGCCTCGAGGGCCCGCCCGATGTCGCTCGTCCGCTCGCCGAACGTCCGGCGCTGGTGCTCGAGGCAGGCGAGATCCCAGGCGGTCGGCCCGCGCCACGACTCCTCCCAGTCGAGCCAGCACAGCCCGCCGCTCGTCATCGCGACGTTGCCGAGGTGGGCGTCGCCGTGGACCGCCTGGACCGGGCCGTCCGGGACGGCGATCGCGTCGAGGAGCCGGATGAGGAGCGCGGCATCGTCGGGCTCGTGCGGTGCGAGCAGCGCGGCGAGCCGCTCGATCTCCGCCACGGGTCCCACGTGGCGCAGCGGACCGTCGTACGTCGCCGCGACCTCGTGCATCCGCCGCAGCGACCGGCCCGCAGCGACCGGGTCGGCGGGCTCGTCGCGGACGTCGAGGTGGCGCCAGAACGTCATCGCCCTGCCGGTCGCACCGACGTGCGGCCCGGGGTCGACCTCATCGACCGGCGGCGACACCGGCAGGCCGGCGTCGGCGAGGAACCCCGCCAGCGCGAGGCTGTCGGCGAGCGCCTCCGGGCCGCGGACGAGGCCGGTCCGCGCCTGGATCCGGGCGACGACCGGTGACGGCCGGAGCCAGACGAGGAGGTTGAGGCTGTCCTTGAGGACGACCGGGTCGTCGACCGTCAGGCCCAGGCCCCGCCCGACGATCGCTGCGTCGGCGACGAGGACAGCGGCGGCCTCGATCCCGAGCTTCGAGGCGGCCACGCCGAACTACTTGCTGAAGAGGATCTCGACGACGTCGCCGTCGTGGACCCGGTAGGTCTTGCCCTCCGATCGGAGCCGGCCGGCCTTGCGCGCGTCGGACATCGAGCCCAGCGTCAGGAGGTCGTCGTAGGCGACGGTCTCGGCCCGGATGAAGCCTCTCGCGAGGTCGGTGTGGATCGCACCGGCCGCGTCGACCGCCGTCGAACCGTCGCGAACCGGCCATGCCCGAACCTCGTCGGGCCCGGCGGTGAGGAAGGAGATCAGGCCCAGCAGTCGGTACGACAGCCCGATGACGCGGTCGAGGCTCGACTCCGCGATTCCGAGCTCCTCCATGAAGACCCCGGCCTCGTCGGGCTCGAGCTCGCCCAGCTCCATCTCGATCCGGGCGGACAGCGAATCGATCATCGAGCTCGCGTGGTCGTAGCCCTGCCCGACGGTCGCGACGAGCTCGGCGGCCCGTGGCAGGTCGCCTTCGCCGACGTTCACGAGGACGAGGACCGGCTTCTGGGTCAGGAACCGGAAGCCACGGATCGCCTTCTCCTCGCCCTCGTCAAGCTCGACGTCGCGGATGGGCGTGCCGGCTTCGAGCGCCTCCTTGAGCCTCCCGAGGACGACTTCCTCGCGCTCGTTCGATTCGCGCTCCGCAGGCGTGCCGTGGCGGCCGCTCGTCTTCAGGCGCTCGAGGCGGCGGTCGACGAGCGCGAGGTCGGCGATGACGAACTCGAAGTCGAGCCGGTCGAGATCGCGGCGTGCGTCAACGGAGCCTTCCGGATGGGGATGGGCGTCGTCCTCGAACGCGCGCACGACGTGGAGCAGGGCGTCGCTCTCGCGGAGCCGGGCGAGGTGCTCCGCCGGCAGCTCCTCCGTCCCGACACGGCCCTCCGACGAGGCCGGCGGCGCTGGCAGGTCGACGTAGGTGACGTCGGCGTGGACGATCTTCTTCGGCTTGAAGATCTCGGCCAGGCGGTCGAGCCGCTCGTCGGGCACCTTGACGACGCCGACGTGGAGCTCGAGGCCGCCGAACCCGCCGGTCTCGGCGTGGCCCCGGGTCAGCGTGTTGAAGACGGTCGTCTTGCCCGAGCCGGCAAGGCCGACGATCGCAATCTGCATCGGCCAAGTATCGCCGACCGATTGCGACACACCGGCCTGGCTCGGCGGCAGAGGGTCAGCGGAAGTAGCCGGTGACGTCCAGGAGCAGATCCGTGGCCTCCAACGCCACGCTCGACGACGTCTTTGTGAAGACCGCGCTGACGGACGTTCCGTTTGCGATGGCCACAGCGAGGCCGTTGGCACGGTTGTCGCCCTGGGGGAAGTTGATGGTCGAGGATGTGGGATGGGCGACGGGCGTCGGCCCGACGAAGACGTAGCCCGCGACCGAGCTCTGCGTGGCCGTGAGGTTGCCGGTGAGTCCGATCGTGTCCGCGGCGGGGATGCCGCCCACTCCGGCGACCGTAAGCGTGCGTGGCACGCCGTTGACGAACGGCCCGACGAGCCCCGTGCCAAATCGTGAGTCGAGCAGCCGTGCCGGTGGCAGCGGGATGTAGGTCGCCCCGGCCGGCCCGGCAACGAAGTAGCCGGTGACGTCGAAGAGCAGGTGGGTCGACGAACCGGGAGCGCCTTTCCAGACGGCGGCCAGCGTGCCTCCCGGACCCAGTCGAACCGTGGCGTTGTTGGCGCGGGTGTCCTTCAGCGGGACGTTGATCGTCGACGACGTGGGATTGGCCGACGCCGATGGGCCGACAAAGACATAGCCGGCCGATGTCTGGCCTGTGACCGTGACGTTTCCGGTGACCGCGGTCGCGGTCGCGGGGGATCCCGAAGCCGGTCACGAAGAACACGACCGGCGAGCTGTTGTGGATCCGGCCGAGGAGCCCGGTGCCGACCCTCGTGTCGAGGACGCGGAGCGGCTCGATCGGCCGCCAGGTTGTCCCCGTCGGCGTGTTCGGGTCGGCGACGACGAAGTAGCCCGTCACGTCGAAGATCAGGTGGGTCGACGCGCCCGCAGGCGCCACGTACACGGCCCCCAGCTTGCCGGTGCCGCTGAGCTTGACGGTCACGCCGTTCGCCCGGGTCTCCCCCAGCGGGAAGTTCAGTGTCGACGAGGTTGGCGATGACGTGGCCGTCGGGCCAAGGAAGACATAGCCGGACCGGGACGGCCCCGTGACCGTGAGGTTGCCGGTGACGGCGACCGCGCCGGCGGGAACACCACCGCGCCCGGTGACCTGGAACGAGCGGGGCGCGAGCGCCGCGAACTTGCCGCTGAGCCCGATGCCGGTCCGGGTGTCGAGGAGCCGTGCCGGGTTCAACGGGACGAACGACGCCCCAAGCGGCGTATCGACGGTCACCGTCGCGTCCTCGACGGCCGACCAGCCACCCGCGCCGTCGCCCCACTGGACGTAGACGTGCCGGAGGCCCGTGGCCGTCGTCCCGCCGGTCGCGGGATTGGCGAGCGACCAGGCGATCTCGTCGCCGATCGGGAACTCGGCGGCCTTCGTGAGCTTGCCGTTCGTCGTCGCGGAGCTACCCGACAGTCGCATCCTCGTCGCCCCGTCCGCGGCCGCGAGCGAGCCGCCCGCCAAGATCCGCAACGCGTTCGCGTGGCCACGACCGCCATTGAGGACGAGCGATCCACCGGGACCTGCGGTGGCGGCTGCCAGACGCGAGATCCACGTCCGCCAGCCACCCGCCTTCGTCACAGCCCCGCCCTGCCAGATCGCGGCCGGGTCGAGCGGATCACGTGCAACCCCGGTCGCAGAGCTCCAGTACGAAGGCGCCGAGAAGCTGCTCGCCCGGTCGATGACCGCCGGCACGTGGAGGCTGTTCGGTGGATCTGACGCCTTCTGGACGGCCGCGAGGATTGTGACCGGAGAGGCCGGGAGCATGCCGGTGAATGGACCCGATCTAGTGAACGTCAGGATCAGATCGCCGGCCCCCGTGACACCCAGGCCCGGATCGAAGGTCGAGCGCTCTTCGGAGTTCACGACGAAGTCCTGGACGAGACCCGTGGTCGTACCGGTCGACAGCTCGGTCACCCGGACGCACGCCTGCGCCGAGGACGCGCCCTCAGGCAGGCAGCTCCGGTCCGACACGAACCACAGGCTGCCGCCCTGCCAGACCGCGGCGATCGGCCCGAGAGGGAGGTACCACCCGACGGCGTCGCCGGTTTCCGACGTGGCCGCCTGGGCCAGGACGGCCTCGCCCGGTCCGGGCAGCGTCAGCAGGCCCGCTGTCAGGTCCTCGACGGTGAACGTCAGACCGCCGGCGACGGTCCCCGTGACCGTCATGTGCAGGAGGTGACCGGATCCGAAGCCCGGGGTCGAGGCCACGGCGTGCAGCGTGTTGCCGGTCGACTGGCCGACCGCGGGTCGCCATGACACCTGGTTCGGGTTCGGGTCCGTTGTGTCGTAGGTGATCGTCTCGTCGCCATCGAGGATCGAGGCTGAGCTGATCACGAGAAGGCTGCTGCCTAGGAACCCTGGGGCGGACGTCCACTCGTCCAGACCGATCGCGATCTTGTTGCTCGACACTCCGATCGAGGGGTTGTCCGGAAAGCGACCGGGGGCAAAGGTGAAGTCGTAGACCCACCAGACGTCCGTCGGGTCGGACGTCGTCGAGATCGCGATGTTCAGGTGGCCGACCGAGCCCCGGGCCACCTCCACCGCGAGCCACCGATCGTGCAGGTCGTCATACAGGATCCGCGGCTGACGAGCGTCGCTGCTCGTCGCGTAGTCCTCGAGGAAGAAGTCTGGCAGCGGGACGTCGAACATCGGTTGACCGGATCGGTTCGAGAATCGGAAGCCCGCCGTCGTCGCCTGGACGATGTGCCCGGGGCCGACGGCGATCCCGGGCTCCGGGCCGGGGCTGGAACTGGTGGTCGTCGCTGCCAAGCCCGCGAAGCCGTGCGAGGACTGGACGCGCGTCGATGGCAGGCTCGACGCCAGTCCCGGGACTTCCACGACGTGGACGGTCGCGGGCGCGCTTGCGCTCGCTTCGAGATCGCCCCACGGGCCGAACTGGGCACCGAACTGATAGGTCCCGATCGGCAGCGTCTCGATGACGAACGCATGGCCGGTTGTCGGGTCGATCGGCGCCGGACGCCAGAATTGGCCGTTGAGCGTGAACGAGATCGCGGGCGTGGCTCCCTGGTCGGGTTGTGGCGCCGGGCTGACGACGGCCTCGAGGTGGACCTGCTCGGGATAGGTGACGGTCTGAGGGGCGATGAGCGTGGTCGTCGTGGGGATCGTGGCGTCGGTCACGGGCGTCGACGGGCCGCTCGAGCTCGAGGGCGACTCGGGATTGTCAGAGGCCGGGGCCTTGTCACCCAGCTTCGGATTCATCGTCCACGGGTTCAGCTGGCGGCCGGCTCCGGAGCGTTCCGGAAGCGGTGCCGCGACGGCTCGGGGATCAAGCATCCGACGGGCATGCGACTCACCTCGCCGCGAAGGGATCTGGGTCCCCGGCCCGCGCTCCTCCGCCGTGACGGCCGACGGACGAGAGGTCGCGCGCTGGGTCGCGGCGGCCGGGGCAGCCGCCACCAGGAGGACAAGGAGTGCGGCCGCGACCGCGGCCAGACGTGACCGAACGGGAGCTGGCATCGTCGACCCTCACGTGCCCCCGGTCGATGACCCTCGGGATTCGCGACATATAGCAGGCGCTCGTCGCGGCCGCGTCTTGTGCCGGGCGAGACGAGGACGCGCAGGGGCGCGAACCGTTACGCGGTCAGTAGCCGCGCGACGGGTCGACGACGTTCAGGAGCGGCTCCCCGACCGCGAACCGGCGGAGGTTGTCGCAGAACAGCTCGAAGCTGCGGTCGAGGACACGGGCGCTTGACCACGACGTGTGGGGCGTGACGATGACGTTCGGCAGGTCGTAGAACGGCGAGGTCGGCTGGAGCGGCTCATCCCGGAACGTGTCGAGGATCGCGCCGCCGATCGGGCCGTCGCGGAGCGCCCGGAGCAGCGCCCGCTCGTCGACGAGCCGGCCGCGGGCGACGTTGATCAGCCACGCGCCGGGCTTCATGGCGGCGAGCGTGTCGGCGTCGATCATGTTCTCGGTCTCGGTCGTCAGCGGCGCGGCGAGCACGACGAAGTCCGACTCCGCGAGCAGCGCCGGCAGCGTCTCGGGCCCGCCGACGCGGTCCAGCATCGCCTCGCCGAACGAGAGCTCCTCGTCGTCCCGGAAGGCGGTCCCCGCCTCCGGCCGGCGGCGCGTCGCGACGACCCGGCAGCCGAATGCGGTCGCCAGCGCCCCGACGGCCCGCCCGATCGACCCCAGCCCGACGATCCCGACCGTCACGTCGCGCAGCTCCGTGCCCTCGAGCGGCTGCCACGTCCGCTCGCGCTGGAGCTCGAGCAGGCCAGGCAGCTTCCGGCTCACGGCCAGGATCATCATCATCACGTACTCGGCGATCGGCCTCGAGAACACGCCCCGGGCGTTCGTGATCACGATGCCCCGCGACAGGGCCGTCGGGGTCAGCGCCCGCTCGACGCCCGCCGACGCGCTGTGGACCCAGGCGAGGCGCGGTGCCCGGGCGAGCAGCCGGTCGAACGCGTCGGCGGAAAGCCAGCCGTGGAGCAGGACCTCGACGTCGTCGACGGGATCGTCGGACAGGCCCTCGACGCTGAGCGACACGATCCGCGCCCCCGGCGCGGCCGCCCGGATCCGCTCGAGGTCGCGCGACCGGTAGCGCGCCGAGAGGATCGGCGTCAGGGCGATCGCCGCGGGCACGCCGCCCGGCCCGGAGCCGGGACCCACCCGCCCCGGCATCCCGTTCTTCATCAGTTCGCAAGCTCGGGCATGACTCGCCCCAGCCAGTGCTCGGGATGGGCGATCTCGTCGCCACGGGGCATCGACTCCGGGCCTTCCCACAGCCGTCGCAGCGCGGACGCCCCGCCGACCGCGGCGATCGCCCGGACGAACCGCTCGCCGGAGCGGTACTGCTCCATCTTCACGTCCATGCCGGTCAACCGCATGACGGCCCGCTCGAACGGCGAGCGCCGGGCGTTCCGCCGCTCGTGGAACTTCGCGCTGATCCGCTCGACGCCCGGGACCACATCCCGCCCGACCTCGTCCATCACGTAGTCGCTGAACCCCTCGAGCAGGCTCATCACCGCCTGCGTCTCGCGGAACAGGCGGCGCTGCTCGTCGGTCATCAGCCGCTCGATCCAGTGCTCCGGCGCGTCCTTCCCGGACTCGCCGCGGAGCGACCGGCCAAAGGACTTCAGCGCCTCCTGGCCCAGGCCGCTCGCCTCGCGGCTGAACAGCCGCAGCTGGCGCTCGAGCCGGTCGGCGAGGTAGGGCCGGAGCCAGGGATGGGCCTCGAACTCGAAGGCGTGCGTCGTCTCGTGGAGCGCGATCCAGGTCCGGAACGGGCCCAGCGGCACGTCCAGGACCCGCGCCGTGTGGCGGATGTTCTCCTCGACGAAGAGGAGGCGGCCGGGCGTGGACTCGGCCGAGAGCAGCGCGAGGTCGTACTGGCCGAGGACCTTCGAGCCCATGAACCCCAGCAGGAAGCCAAGCTGGCGCGTCGTCACCCAGCGGTTCGCGAGGGCCATCGTCGCCTTGCCGAGCCCGCCGCCGGCGGGCATGACCTGGTCGAGCAGCTCGTCTTCGAGCGTGCCGATCAGCG
>CAWJUA010000005.1:0-19962 GCA_963845925.1 uncultured Chloroflexia bacterium | reverse complement strand
CGAGCCCGGCATCGGCGAATGCCGCGGCCATCGCGGCCTCGAGGGCTTGCCTCGCGGCCGTGACACCGACGGCCTTGGCATTCGAGGGCCCGGCCACGCCCCGGCCGATGGGCTCTCCTTCCGGCCGGGCCAGGAGGGCGACCGTCGACGTCCCGCCGCCGTCGACCCCGAGCAAGAGAGGGCTGATCCAGCATCATCGCGAGTCGACTCCGGTCGCTGCCCTGACCGCCGCGCGGACCTGCCCACCGCTGGCGTCGAGCAGCCGTTGCGCCTCCTCCGGCTCGACCGCCCGCGAGCGCCACGACCAGGGCGAGCTTGAGCCGCCCCCGCAGCTCGCCAGGATCTCGGCCGCGCGGCGATCCTCGACGCCGGCGATCTCCCGCAGGATTGCCGCGAGCGGATCCGGAGCTTCTCGTTCGCCGGCTGGAGGTCAATCATGCGATTGCCCAGTCGAGTACCGAACCGTCCGGCAGAACGCCACCGTGACCGACGGGCTTTCCGATCTGCGCACCGCCATCGACCACCTCATCGACCAGGCCGAAACGTTCGGCATCGACACGAAACGGATCGGGCTGTGGGGCGAGTCCGCCGGCGGCTACCTCGCCTCGGTCGCTGGGCTCACCGACTCGCGGATCCGGGCGGTCGTCGACGAGTTCGGCGCCTCTGACCTGTCCGTTGTGGCCGACGGGTTCGACGAGCGCATGCACGCAGGATTGGCCGACCCCCGCAATCCAATTCGCCGATACCGGGCCGCCGAGACGAACCCGGTCCATCTCATAAAGCTGACTCCCCGGCGTTTCTGATCCTGCACGGTGACGACGACCGCATGATCCCGCCAAGCCAGACGCTCGCGCTGCACCGGTCCCTCCGCGACGCGGGCGCGGACAGCACCCACCACCTACTGGCGGGCGCCGGCCACGGCATGATGGCGCTCAACCGCCGCCAGGAACAGCAGTGGACTCCGTCCAGGTACTCGCGCTGATCACCGAGTTCCTCGACCGGACGCTGCGGAGCTGAACATGCCGACCTACCACCCCGAACCCGGCCCGTCCTGGACCCGATCGAGACCGCCTCAGCCGACGAACTGCGCGCCCCTGCGGAGACCCGCTACGGCCGCCCTGAAAGGCACGCATACGACAACAGCCCGCACTACCGCGTCTTCGAAACCGCCGAGGTCCGCCCGGACGACCTCGCGGCCTGGGCGACCTCGCCGCTGCCGTTCACGACCAAGGAGGACCTGCGCGGCAGTACCCGTTCGGCATGTTCGCCGTGCCGGCGAACAGGTCGTGCGCATCCACGCCTCCTCCGGCACCACCGGAAGCCCACCGTCGTGGGGTACACCGCCGACGACATCGACATCTGGTCCGCCTCATGGCCGCGCTCGATCCGCGCCGCCGGCGGCCGCCCCGGTGACGTGATCCACATCGCCTACGGCTACGGCCTGTTCACCGGCGGCCTCGGCGCGCACTACGGCGCCGAGCCGCTCGGGTCACCGTCGTGCCCGTCTCCGGCGGCATGACCGAGCGCCAGGTGCACGCTGATCGCCGACTTCCGCCGGACGTCATCATGGTGACCCCGTCGTACCTGCTCGCCATCGTCGACGAGATGGAGCGGCAGGGCATCGACCCGGCGCGCACCTCGCTGAAGGTCGGCATCTTCGGCGCCGAGCCGTGGACCGACGACATGCGCACGGAGATCGAGCAGCGCCTCGACATGCACGCCGTCGACATCTACGGCCTGTCCGAGGTCATCGGTCCCGGGGTCGCCAGGAGTGCGTCGAGACCAAGGACGGGCTGCACATCTGGGAGGACCACTTCTACCCGGAGGTCATCGACCCGGTCACCGGCGAGGTCCTGCCCGACGGGCGAGATCGGCGAGCTGGTCTTCACCTCGCTGACCAAGCAGGCGATGCCGGTCATCCGGTACCGCACCCGCGACCTCACCCGGCTGCTGCCCGGCACCGCCCGCACGATGCGCCGCATGGAGAGGATCACCGGCCGTACCGACGACATGATGATCGTCCGCGGCGTGAACGTGTTCCCCACGCAGGTCGAGGAGCTCCTGCTCCGCGGCCGGCCCTCGCGCCGCACTTCCAGTGCATCCTGGCCAGGCCGGTCCGCTCGACACCCTCACTGTCACCGCCGAACCTGCCGCCCGGCAATGACCCACACCGCCGATGCCGCGTCGGCCGGCACCTCGGCCGAGCGGTGAAGGACATCATCGGCGTCACCGTCACCGTCCATGTCCTCCCCGACCCGGCCGCTCGAACGATCAGCCGGCAAGATGCGCCGCGTGGTCGACCAACGCGGGGTAGCCAGGCCCGGCGGCCAGATTGGATCCGTCGGCGTCGCCCTGGTGGCGGTCCGTGATTAGTCCTCCTCGTTGTCCTCGAAGTCCGGCCAGGCCGCGATGTCGACGCCGTGGTTCTCGGGCGACGCGAGCGTCCACCAATGGGGCGCATGCGTACCGTCCGCCAGGCGTCCGCCAGCTTCGAGTGCTGCCGCGACTCTTGCTTCGGCCTGATCGGCCGGCACGCTGACGTCGATGTGGGTCCGGCCACGCCCCGGCTTGGGAGGGCGGAGGCTTTGGAACGACACGTGCGGGTTCCGTCGGTGCCGATCGACGACGTCTTCGTTCGGTCCAAGGCTCCTGTACCCGAGGGCTGCGGCCCAGAACGGACCTACGTCGCTGCCTGCATCCTGTGCCACCGCAATGCCCACGACCTGGACCTGGGAGGGGTCCGGCTCGATCCGCAACTTCCGAGCTTCTGCCGAAATCTGGCGTGCCAGCTCGACATCACGATGGCTCAGAGCTCCGTACTCCCCGGAGGCGGTCCGGACTGTGACTCCCTCGGGTCGCACGTCCACGTCGGGGAAGTGGCCCACAACCTCCGCAACTTCGGCGATCGCGGCCACGAACCTTGCTGCTTCCGCGAACGATCCGACGTGGAAGTAGGCGTGGGCGCCAGAGAACAGGACCCGCCAGTCCTCGACTCCGACGGCGTCGTGGAATGCCCGAGCAGTCGTTCGCTTCTCGCTCATGGGGCAATGCTACCGGCGCCGACCCAAGCGGCCACACCCTCGCGTCGAGGGGGTCGAGACGGCCGATCGGAAGGTCGTCCGGGCGGTCTGGACCGCGCCGGCACAGCCATTCTTCCGACCGCGAGCGATTGCTTCAAGCGCCCCCGGACGGACTCCAGCCCACGCCGGCAACACCGACATCCTCGATTACTACCTCGAGGTCGGACGACGGATGGTCCCTGCCCCTCGCTAACGCTCAGCCCGCCGATGCTGCTGTTGGCGGCGCGGCTCCGCTAGAAGGGCTCCTGACACGAACCGCCCCCAGGCCACCGCGAGCGACAGCACGCCGAGCACCACGTTGAGCATGATGTTCTGCGCTTCGCCTGGCCGGCGGGCGTGGAACGCGATCGCGAACACCATGAGCAACGCGAGCATCGCGGCGGCGAGGGGGGTCAGCCAGGGCAAGATCCCCGTTGCGCCCGGCAGCACGAGCCCATCGCTCCGAGGATCTCGAGAACCCCGATGACCCGAAGGTTCGACTTGCCCACAGCGCGAACCCAGCCCGTTCGGGGACCCGCCGCGAGGTCATCAAATCGGGAGACATGGGCGCCCCCCGAAGGCGAGGAATGCCAACGCCAGCACGACTTGAATGATCCAGAGCGCGAGGTCCATCGGTCAGTCGGCCCGGCTATCTATGCCTAGCTACCCACGCACACGGTGAAATAGAGGAAGAGGTTGGTCAGGCCCCGGCACGCCGGTCCACTGAGCTGCGCCACCAGCGGGACCTCGCCGTCGGGTCCCACCCCGATCCAGGTGCTGAAGTCGGCGATGCCGTCGCTGTTGACATCGAAGGCAACAGGCCGTGGAAGCCTTCGCTCGTGTCGGGGTCGACGACGCCCTTGGCGAGTCGATTGGCGAGGCCCTCGGTCATCCAGAGGATCTCGCCAGTGTTCGAGTCGATCAGGGCCTGCGCGCCGGCCGCCGGGTCGCTCTTGCTGGCGTTGGTGCACTCGTGGCCCAGCGCCGATGACGCGATCGCCAGGCTGGCGACGATGCCCAGGAATGCGGCGGTGATCGGTCTTCGCATCATGCAGTCCTCCCTTTGCCAGGCTCGCGCGGTTGGTCGCGCTCGACTCGACGGTATGGAGCCGGTCCCGGACCGTGTCGTCGCCCTGGCTGCTGAACCTCGCTCGCTCGCGAGAGCGAGATTTCGCGACTGCGGGTCGCTCTCACGACTGATGGAATCGGGAACGCCCATGCCGTAGCGTGTAGTCGATGCGGGACGAGCTCGTCAACTTCATCCGGCGGCGCGGCGACGAGGTGCTGGCCGTGGCGCTAACGGCGCTCGCCCTGCTCGGGGTCGCGCTGACCGAAGCATCGGAATCGCAGCGGGTCGCATCTGCCGCCCTGGCGGTCGCCCTCGGGGCGGCGGCGGCGCGACGATCTCGTGACCCGCTCCCGCTGCTCGGCTTGATGCTCGCCATCTCCGTTGCGACGCTCGCGATGCCGATGTTCGCCCAGCCCACCAACTCGGGCGTGTTCGTGTTCCTGTTGCTCGCGGTGTACAGCGCTGCCGCGCACACGAGCGGCCGTCGCATGCTGGTCGCCGCCGGGATGACCGTCGGCCTCTACCTCACGGATCTCGCGATGAGCAATTCGCGACGTCACCGCCGACAACGTCATCTTCTTCGCGCTCCTCTGGGTGCCCCCTGGGTCGCGGGTCGAGCGGTCCGGCAGCGGCGCCTGAACGACCGGGAGCTCGAGCAGGAGAAGACGAGGGCGGCGGCCGCGATCGTGGAGGAGCGGGCGCGGATCGCGCGCGAGCTTCACGACGTGGTCGCGCACTCGATCAGCGTCATGGTCCTCCAGGCGCGTGGCGGCCGGCGCGTGCTCGACTCCGACCCTGCTGACGCCCGTGATGCGTTCGCCGTCATCGAATGGACGGGCCAGCAGGCGCTCGACGAGATGCGTCGTCTGGTCGGCATGCTCCGGAGTGGCGACGAGTCGCTTCCGCTCGCTCCCCAGCCCAGTCTCAAGGAGCTGGGCACGCTTGTCGACCAGGTGCGAGCAGCTGGTCTGCCAGTCCAGCTGGCCATCGAGGGTGAGCCGCGGGACCTGCCCCCGGGAGTCGACCTGTCCGCCTTCCGGATCGTGCAGGAGGCGCTGACAAACGCCCTCAGGCACGCCGGCCCGGCGCATGCCCGAGTCGTGCTCCGGTACCGAACGGATGACCTCGAGATCGAGATCTCGGACGACGGCCCCGGCACCGGCGAGAGCGAGGGCTCGGGTTATGGCCTGGTCGGGATGCGCGAGCGCGTCTCCGTCTACGGTGGCGAGCTGGAGGCGGGCGAGCGGCCCGGGGTGGGTACGCGCTCCGCGTCCGATTGCCGCTCGGCTCGGCACGAGCATGACGATCCGCGTGTTGCTCGCGGACGACCAGACGCTCGTCCGCGGCGGCTTTCGCATGATCTTGCGCGCCGAGCCCGACATCGATGTCGTCGGTGAGGCCGCAGACGGCGCCGAGGCGATCGCGCTGGCGCGCGAGCTCAATCCGGACGTCGTGCTCATGGACGTCCGCATGCCGAACGTGGACGGCATCGAGGCGACCCGCCGGATCATGGACGGCGGCGAGCACGCGCCTCGCGTACTGGTGCTGACGACCTTCGACCTCGATGAGTACGTGTTCGAAGCGCTTCGGGCCGGCGCCAGCGGCTTTCTGCTCAAGGACGCCCCGGAGGACCAACTGGTGTCCGGGATCAGGATCGTCGCCGTCGGTGCATCGCTCTTCGCCCCGGCGGTGACCCGGCGCCTGATCGAGCGGTTCGCTGGTGCCGCGCCGATTGGCGCCTCCGCCGGCGCTCGGCGAGCTGACACCACGGGAGCTCGAGGTGCTGCGTCTGGTCGCCCGCGGTCTCTCGAACGCCGAGATCGCCGCCGAGCTCGTTCTCTCGGAGCACACCGCCAAGACCCACGTCGCGCACATCCTCGACAAGCTCGACCTTCGGGACCGGGTGCAGGCGGTCGTCCTGGCCTACGAGTCCGGGATCGCTCGCGTCCGGCCGTAGAAGCCGTGCGCGCCCCTGGAATCGGGCACGCGCTCGTCTCCAGGCTCGCGTGCTCGGCGCCGGGGAGGTGGGCGAGCCTCGCGCCCGAAACTGACTGGCGTAGTTGGTCTGTGCGCCCCCGGACCGAATCGAACCGCCGACGCGCACCTTAGGACGGTGCCGCTCTATCCACTGAGCTACGGGGGCGCGACCTGCATCCTACCGCGGCCGCGATGCGTCTCGGCGCGGCTCTCCGTCACTGCGGTGGCCTCACCGATCCGTAGAACGACTCCCAGAGGTTCTTGCGGTTCTTCGACGCCCAGACCGACACCGTTCGGCGGCTCCTTCGGCATCGTGAAATCGGCGACATTGCCGCCGGTCGCGGCGTTGAGGTCGCCGCGCTTGACCGCATGATCCGCGGCCGATGTCATCTGACGCGCCGAACGCAGGTCGTGGCCTCGCCCGCGGGTCAATGGCCACTCGGGCAGACTTCGCGGCGGCACCGACGGCGGGGTCCGGAGCGTCCCTCGCCTAGAATGCCGAGCGACATGGCGTCGACCCCTCCCCTCCCCGACCTCGTCCTCTACTCGCGCCCGGGGTGCCACCTGTGCGACGAGGCAAGCGCGGCCGTCCAGGGCCTGCTCGAGGATCGCGCGGCGCGGAGCCAGCGGCTCGCCCGCCTTCGCGAGGTCGACATCACGAGCGACGCCGACCTTGAGCGGGCGTTGTTCGACGCGATCCCGGTCCTCGAGCTGGGTGGCGACCGGCTGCGCGCTCGCGACGTCGCCGGCGCGGATCCGGCGCTTCCTCGCCGACCACCTCGACGCGGTCACGGCGTGAGCGGCGACAACCTCACGATCGCCGTCGCCTTCGCGGCGGGCCTGCTGAGCTTCCTCTCGCCGTGCGTGCTGCCGCTCGTGCCGGCCTACCTCGGCCAGCTCACCGCGGTCGCGGTCGCGGGACGAGCGCCCGGCGAGCAGCCCAGTCGCTGGCTCGCGCTCCGCCACGCGTTCGCCTACGTCCTGGGCTTCGGGGCGGTGTTCACGCTGCTCGGCGTAACCGCGACGTTCGCGGCGGCGGGCCTCTCCCAGTACCTGCCGACGCTCCGCGTCATCGGCGGCGTCGTCCTCGTCGTCCTGGGCCTGAACCTCGCGGGGTTCATCACGATCCCCCGCCTCGCCCAATCGTGGCGGCCGCTCGACGCCGGGGCGGCAGGCTCCGTGGCGAGCACGACCGGCACGATGTCGTTCGCGTCCGCCGGCGCGGCAACGGCCGGCGGCGGACCCACGTTCGGCGACCGGCTCGGCGGCCGGCTGGTCTCGAGCCGCGGCGGCTGGGTCGCGAGCTTCGGGCTTGGGGCGATCTTCGCCGTCGGCTGGACGCCGTGCATCGGGATCATCCTCGGCGGGATCCTCGGTCTCGCCTCGCAATCGACGACCGTCGCCCAGGGCGGGGTCCTGCTCGTCGCCTACACGCTGGGCCTCGGCATCCCGTTCCTGCTGATCGCCGTGTTGTTCGACCGGGCGCCGGCGATCCTCCGGCCGCTCGTCCGCCACGGCCGGGCCGTCTCGATCATCGGTGGCCTGCTCGTCGTCGCGATCGGGCTCGCGATGATCTTCGACTGGCTCCGGCTCCTGCCCGCCTGGTTCAACTTCGCCGGTGTCTGACGTCCCCTCCGTGGAGCCGCGTCCGGCCTTCACCCACAAGCGCGAGAAGCACGGGCTGATCGGGCCGTTCACCGGCCGCCAGCTGGCCGCTCGCCGCGATCCTCGTCGTCGCCGCGGGGATCGGGCTCGCGATCGTGACGACGCCGCTCGGCACGAATCCCGTGACGGCCCCCGACAACGCCGCGGCGACCCCATACATCCTCGGGCCCGCCCCAGCCCAGGGCCTGCGGCCGGGCGACCTCCCGCCGGCGCTCGCCCTGACCGCGGCCGACGGCACGAAGACCCCGTTCACCGACCTCGACGGCAACCCGATCAGCCTGGCCGATCTCAAAGGAAAGGCCGTCTGGATCAACTTCTTCGCCTCGTGGTGCCCGCCGTGCCAATCGGAGACGCCGGTTCTCCGGGACATCGCCGACCGCTATCGCGACCGCGGCCTGCAGGTCGTCGGGATCAGCGTCCAGGAGACGAACGCGGACGACGTCCGGGCCTATGCGGAGCGCTACCAGCTCGACTACACGGTCGGCGCCGACCTCACCGGCGAGATCTTCCGGCTCTACCGGCTCTGGGGCCTGCCGACGTCCTTCTTCATCGCGCCCGACGGTGGCATCCGGTCCGTCGTGCTCGCGCCGCTGACCGAGGCGGGGGCGCAGGCCCAGGTCGAGGCGATCCTGCCGAAGAACTGATCGCGTCGGCGGGGAATCGAGCGACGGACCACCGTGGTGATCACCTTGCCGGCTCCGCAGCCGCCCAACATCCCGTCGGAGGGTCTGCGCGCCGCCGGACTGATTGCGACTGATCGGCGGTCCGTCGTTGATCTGAACCCTACGGCCCGCACCACGTGGCGGGCACGGGCCAAAGGTCCGGAACGGACTACGCCGTTTGTCGCGACCGGAGCTCTCCTCAGATCCGGGCCAGCAGCTCGGTCTTCTTCGGTCTCGTACTCCGCGGGCGTGATCGCCCCGGCGTCGCGGAGCTTGGCGAGCTCGGTCAGGGTCGTCATCGCGTCCTTCGAGCCGGGTGGGTGGGGCGCCGTGGCCGGCGCGACCGGTTGCGCCGGCGCGGCCGAAGCGAGCCCTTGCGCCCCTGCCTTCTGCTCGATAACGGCCTTCTTGAACGCATCGGGCGCCTTCATCGACGTGAACGTGTCGTCCCCGGCGTCTCCCGACGCAGTCAGGATCTTGATGTTCCCGAAGCCCAGCGTCCTCCCGATGAAGCCGCTCCTCGACATCACGTCGCTGATCGAGGTCAGCAACGAGTCCGTGCTGCGCTTCTTGACCAGACCCTCGTGGCCGCGAACGCGGAGCGTCGTCACCGCGTACTCCGCGGTGCGCCACGCAATGATGTTGAAGACGATCCAACCGATCGCGCCGAGGAACAGGCCGAGCTGGATGAGGTCAACAAGGCGCCAGACGAACGTGAACAGGCCCGTCGGTTGATCCGGCTCGATCCAGGCGAGGAGTGCGACGCCGAGCAGCATCAGGACGGCGACTCCGGAATCGGCGACCGGCGCGAACCAGTGCTTGTTCGTCCGCAGCACGATCTGCTCGCCGCCGATCAGCCCTTCGTCGATCTCGGTCACTCGTATCCCTCCTCCGCGTTCGGTTGCCGCCTATGTTGGGCTAACGGGCCTCGTATTGGAACCGGTCACGATCGCGGACGAGCCGGCCGATCGGAATCCTGGACTCGTGCGACAGCGCGATCGTCCAGCCTTCGTCGGCGGCCCTCGCGAACAGCGAGCCCTTGACCTCGACCGAATCGAGCGGGAAGTCGTCGAACGCGGTCACCCAGCGCGGGTTCGCGGCCCACGGCCGCATGCAGAGGTCGCCGAAGAACGCGAGGGTCTTCGCGCCGGCTCCGGTGCCCCGGACGACGATCGCCTGGTGGCCGGCGCTAGTGGCCGCCGGTCGGGACGACGCTGACGCCGGGCAGGACCTCGCGCTCGCCCTCGGCCGCGCCGTCCTCGCCCCAGTCGCGGACGAGCTGGATCTCCGGCTGGTCGTAGCTCGCGACGAGCCGCGAGTTGCCGCCCAGGGCGATCTCCCATTCGGCGCGCTGGGCGACGATCGTTGCCCGCGGGAACGCCCGGCCGCCGTCGGCGAGGAGGAGGCCGCCGGCATGGTCGAAGTGGAGGTGGCTCATCGCCACGACGTCGACGGTCGCGGGATCGAAGCCCGCGGTCCGCAGCGCCGGCACGATCGCAGGACCCTCGTAGCGGCGCATCTCGCGGACCTTGTCGGTGACGCGCTCGCCGATCCCGGTCTCGACGAGGACGCGGCCGGCGGGCGTCTCGACGAGGAGGCAGTTCAGCGCCTGGAGCAGGCGGTGCTCGTCGTCGATCTCATCGGTGACGAGGCGGTTCCAGAGGATCCGCGGGACCGGCCCGAACAGTGCTCCGGCGTCGGACCGGAACGAGCCCGCCTGGATCAACGCGACGCGGGTCCCGCCGCCGAGATCGAGCGCCCAGTCGACGGCGTCATTGATGCTCATCGAGTCAACCCGGCCCGAGGACCATCAGGGCGATGATCACCACGACGACGACGTTCTCGACCCGACTGTAGACGAGGATCCGCGGCGCCCTGAGCGCCCGTCGAACGCCGGGCCAGTCGCCGGCCTTTGCCGCCGCGCCGACCTGGCCACCGAACCGGCCCCAGAAGAAGATCCCGCCGAAGACGACGAACGCGAACAGCACGATCGCCGCCAGGACCCACGGCGTCGTCAGGCTGTAGCCAAAGACGAGCACTGCAAGCAGCCCGGTCAACCCGACCGCGACGCCGCCCGTTCGATTCGCCACGACGTCGATCCGGTCGGAGATCGCGAGGGCGGCTCGGCAGTCGTCGTCCGTGGTCGATCGCCGGGCGATCTCCGTGCAGAGGTTCGTGCCGGCGTAACCGGCGAACCACCAGAACGCCGCGAAGACGTGAGCCAGGACGACGAGGGCGCGCCAGTCCATCGGCGGAGTCTAGCGTCGGGTTTTCTCCGCGGCGTCGGTGATCTCACGGTGGAAGGCCGCCGCCGAGGTCCGCCGCCCGGCCGACGGCGTCATTGATCGACCTCGTCGCGGCCCCGTCGTCTGACCCAGTAGACGAAGCCGAGATAGCCCAGCAGCACGATCGCGCCGGTGACGATGACACCGGTCTGATTTCGCGGGCCGGCGAGCCACGCCGCGACCAGCGTGATCACGATGATCGCGGCCGACATGATCCAGGGCGAGATCAGGCCACGGCGCCGTTGCGGTGGGCGGTACTGCATGCCGGCGGTGCCCTCAGCCGCCCGGCTTCTTGCCGTTCGAGAAGTCGCGGTGGAACGCGGACGCGGTCGGCTCGGACTGGCCCTGGTACTTCGATCCAAGCTCCGGCGAGCCGTACGGCCGGTCGACCGCCGAGCTCATCTTGAAGAACGAGATCTGGCCGATCTTCATCCCGTGGTAGAGCGCGATCGGCAGGTTCGCCACGTTCGACAGCTCGAGCGTCAGGTTGCCCTTCCAGCCCGGGTCGACATAGCCCGCGGTCGAGTGGATCAGCAGGCCGAGGCGGCCCAACGAGCTTTTGCCCTCGAGCCTGGCAACGAGATCGTTAGGCAGCTCGACCCACTCGAGCGTCTGGCCCAGCACGAACTCGCCCGGGTGGAGGATGAACGGCTCGTCGTCGGCGACCTTCAGCAGCTCGGTCAGGTCCGGCTGCGGCGAGCGGACGTCGATATACGCGTAGCGGTTGTTGCGGAAGACCCGGAACGACCGATCGAGGTGGAGGTCCACGGAGCTGGGCTGGAGGTCGGCCGGGTCGTACGGCCGGATCCCGACTTCGCCCGCCTCGAGCGCGGCCCGGATGTCGCGATCGGAGAGGACGCTCACTTTGGGCGGACCTTCGAGCGGCCCCCGCCTCGGAGATCCACGGCGATCGTGTCGCGGCCGTCGTACAGCAGGTCGACCTCGCGCTTGAGCGCCTCGAGGTCCTCGAAGCTCTGGTAGACGCTCGCGAACCGGATGTAGGCGATCTGGTCGATCGCCCGGAGATGGTCCATCGCGAGCGCGCCGATCTGGGCGGACGGGATCTCGGACGCGCCCGACGCGCGCAGCTCGGCCTCGATCGCGTCCGCGGCGCGGTCCGCGGCGTCGTCCGGCACGGGCCGGCGGGTCAGCGCCTTGCGAAGCCCCACGGCGAGCTTCTCGCGGTCGAACTCCTGGCGGACGCCGTCGCTCTTGACGACGACGAGCCGGGCGGCCTCGACGCGCTCGTAGGTCGTGAACCGCGTCGAGCAGGCGGCGCACTCGCGGCGGCGGCGGATCGTCGCGGCGTCGTCGAGGTCGCGCGAGTCGACAACTCGCGTCTCCTTCTCGCCGCAGTGCGGGCAGCGCATCGACCCTCCAAGCTCGGCACCACAACCGCTTGTGGTGTTCGCTCAGGATACCACTACATACGGTGGTCTGAGGCGTCGGACATGGGTGCGCCCCCGCCTACCGGGGGCGCGATCCCACTCGGGGTGCCAGCGAGGTCACTCAGGTGGCAGCTCGCGGTATACGAGGCTGATGTCAATGCCCTGGCCCCTCCGGATGATCCGGGCGCCGTAGTACACGACGAGGCCGACGACGACGATCATCCCGAGGAATGCGGGCACCCACCATGTGTTGTCGCTGGAGCCGAGCGCGAGCGGCGGGTAAGCCAGGACGCAGTAGACGAGGAAGGCCATCACGAGGATCGAGAGCGGGGCCACGATCTTCAGGACCGGGATCCCACCGAGTTTCAGGTTTGCGGGCGAGGCCTGGTAGAGGTCCGGTCGGCGCTCCGGGAACGTGAATGCCGCGACGGCGACGATCACGACGCAGACGACACCGGCAAGGACGCCTAGCGCGAGCCACGTGTTGAAGTCCGTCGACCAGACGCTCCACGCGAGCATGGCGGTCACGATGCCCATGACGAGCAGGATCGCAGGGACCGGCGAATGGGTCCGCTCGTTGACTTCGGCCAGCTTCTCGGGAAGGAGGCGGTCGAACGCCCACGCGAACACGGTCCGGATGGGCATGAACGTGTTGCCGACCATCGCGGGCAGGCTCCAGAACAGGAACGAGCCGACGATTAGGACGGTCAGGATCGGGATGTTGTAGACCAGCGCCGCGAGGGACTGGTAGAACGCGCCACCCGGGATCGCGTAGCCGCTGTCGGGCGTGTTCGCGGCGACGACGAAGTCGAAGCCGGTCACCTTGAACAGGAGCGCCGCGCCGAGGGCGATGAAGATCACGTCCCACGCGAGTGCCCCGAACATGATCGTCATCTGACGACGGCGGTTCATCGCGCTCTTCAATTCACCGGACAGGTAGACCGACCACCAGTTCCACATCATGAACGTCATCACGATGAAGATCGCCGGCAGCGTCATCGATGGGTCGCCGAGGTCGGGCGTGATCCCCTGGACACCGGCCGTCGAGATGACCTGCGTCATCGTCCCGCCGCCGTTGGCGGTATTCACCGCGTCGAAGTTGGTCTGGAAGTCCGACGTCGAGCCCAGGAGCAGGACAACAAAGGCGAGGAACGTCCCGGCGGACGCGATGATCCAGAACACGTTCTGCCAGCGGAACGTTGTCTTGGTCCCGGCGATGAGGACCGCCGTCAGGAGGACGATCATCGAGAGCCCGCCGATGAACGTCCACAGCTTGTCGGTCTGGAACCGGGTTCCCCACTCTGTCAGTGTAGGAATGCCGAGCAGCGCTCCGAGGCTGGTCAGCACCGGCCCCAGCGCGAGAACCGCGAAGTAGCGGGCCCAGAACGTCGCTCCGATCATGGCCGAAAGTGCCGCGCCGAAGTTCGATATCAAAGCCAATGGCGGCGCAAGAATCCGGCTCACCCAGACGTAGTCGCCCCCCGTCCTCGGCATGCTCGAGGCGAGCAGGGCCATCATGATCAGGACGGGCGCGTTGATGAAGAACGTGATCAGCGTGACGCTGACGAAGTCCGCCCGCGGGAACGCGCTAAGCGCCCAGAACAGCCCGAACGCCAGCGTCGCCCCGACGGGGGCCGAGAACACCGCGTTGAAGATCGTCGCGTCGACGGCTGAGGCCTCCCGCACCAGGCCCGTGCTCTGACGGACGAACACCCGGCTTTCGCCGGAACTGGTCGACGATGCCATCCATCTCCTCCTGGGCCGGCCACCCCTCCCGAGGTCGGTCCTTGACAGGCGAGCGCTCGACGTGCACAGTCGAACACAATCGCACATCATTCGTCAACTAGTTTTGTGCGTTTCACGTGGATGTGATGTCCGAATCTGATCGGGTGCCTTCACTGACCGACGCATCCGACCACTCCGGCCCGGGCAGGCGTCGGCCGATCCACGCCGTCGACCGGCGCCGTGAGATCCTCGAGCGCGTCGCCGCCGACCAGACGATCCACGTGCCGGAGCTCGCCCGAGACCTCGGTGTCTCCGAGATGACGATCCGTCGCGACATCCGCGGCCTCGAGCGGGACGGGTTCGTGCGCCAGACCTACGGCGGTGCCGCCGCCCATCTGACCCGCTCGTTCGAGGTCTCGTTCAACACGCGGGCGCTGGAGCACTCTCGCGAGAAGCGGCTGATCGGGATGCGGGCCACCGAGCTGATCGGAACCGCCCGGGTGGTGTTCGTTGGCATCGGCTCGACGTGCGAGCAGTTCGCCCGGTACATCCCCGCCCGCGAGGCGCTGACGGTGGTCACGGCATCGCTGCCGATCGCGAGCCTGCTGGGAACGCGGCCCGTCCGGGTCGTCTGCCTGGGTGGCGCCGTCCTGCCCGATGAGCTGTGCTGCGTCGGGGCCGGCGCGCTGCGGACGCTGGCGTCGTATCGCTTCGACCTGGCCGTCATCGGGGCAGCCGGGGTCTCGAGTCGCTGGGGCATCACCGAGCTGACGGATGAGGAGGCCGAGGTCCAGCGAGCCGCACTCGACCAGGCCGATCGCGTCGTCCTCATCGCCGACGGCTCGAAGATCGGCCTCGGGACGTCGGTCATCGTCGGGCCGCTGGACCGCGTCACCACGCTTGTAACCGATCCGTCCGCTCCCCCGGGAGAGCTGCGAACGCTGCGCCGGGCCGGTGTCGATGTCGTGATCGCGAGCGGACGGGACAGGGCCACGGTCGAGGCGTCCGGCCCACGAGCGGCGCCCGAGGGAGCAGTCGCCGGGGCCACGCGATGACCTGCCACCTGGATGCGCCACTCTCAGGGAGGACCAACCAATGAACAGGCTCGAGCGGACGTTCGGGGTGGCCAAGCCGGTCATCGCGATGCTCCACTTCCCGGCGTTGCCGGGTCGGCCGCAGCACGATCGGGCCGCTGGCGTCGAGCACTTCGTCGAGGTCCTCGGCCGCGACCTCGACCGGCTCCAGACGGCCGGCGTCGACGGCGTGCTGTTCTGCAACGAGGCCGACCTGCCCTACCAGCGCACCGTCGGCCCGGAGATCGGCTCGGCGATGGCAGCCGCGATTGGCCGGCTCCGGCATGAGATCCGGGTGCCGTTCGGCGTCAACATCCTCTGGGATCCCATCGCCAGTCTCGCGCTCGCCCGTGCCACCGGCGCGGTCTTCATCCGCGAGGTCCTCACGGGCGTCTACGAGAGCGACCTGGGGATGATCACGCCGGCGATCGGCGAGATCGCAGGGTACCGGTCGGCGATCGGGGCCGACGACGTCCTGCTGTTCGACAACATCCAGCCGGAGTTCGCGAGCGCGATCGGCAGCCGCACCGTCGCGGACCGGGCCCGCGGTGCGGCGTTCATGGGCGTCGACGCGATCCTGATCAGCGGTCCGGCGGCCGGCATCCCGTTCGCGATGAGCGACCTCGCGGCTGCGAAAGAGGCCGCGCAGGACACGCCCGTCGTCGCCAACACCGGCGTCCGGGCGGAGGTGATCGGCGACGTGTTCTCCGTTGCGGACGCGGTCATCGTCGGCACCAGCCTGAAGGTCGACGGCATCACGTGGAACGAGGTCGACCCCGACCGGGCTGCACGGCTGATGGACGCCGCGCGCGCGGCGCGCGCCGTTGCGGTGACGGCCTGACCGGGATGGCGCGGAAGACCCGGGTCTACTTCGCGACCGACCTCCACGGTTCGTCGAAGTGCTTCCGGAAATACGTGAACGCGGCGCCGGTGTATCAGGCCGACGTCCTCGTCCTGGGTGCCGACCTCGCCGGCAAGGCCATTCAGACGATCGTGGCCCAACCCGCCCGACGATGGCGATGCCGCTTTATCGGGACCGACTACGACGTCGAGGGCGGAGCGGAGCTCGACGCGCTCGAGAAGCTCATCGAGGACCACGGCTACTACGCGCTCCGGGTGGAGCCCGGCGAGTTCGAGCAGCTGGAGGCGGCTGGCCGGGTCGACTCGGTCTTCCTCAACCTGATGCGCCGCCGGCTCGAAAGCTGGCTGGGCCTCGCCGACGAGCGGCTCCGACCGCTCGGGGTCCCGATCTACATGATGCTCGGCAACGACGACCCCAAGGAGCTGCAGGCCGTCCTCGAGGCGGCGACCTGGGCGATCCCGGCAGAGGGGCGGGTCATTGCCCTCGACGATCGTCACGAGCTCGCGTCGTGGGGCTATTCGAATATCACGCCCTGGCACAGTCACCGCGAGCAGACAGAAGAGCAGCTCGCGACCTGCCTGCATGACCTGGTCGGGCAGATCGCGGCACCGGAGCGGGCAGTGCTGAACATCCACGTGCCGCCGTACGCCACGGGTCTCGACGATGCGCCGGTCCTTGACGAGAACCTCAGGGTCGTCCAGGTAGCCGGTCAGGTGAAGTTCGCCCCGGTCGGCAGCCAAGCGGTCCGGACGGTGCTGGAGGAGGCACAACCGCTGGTCGGGCTCCACGGCCACATCCACGAGTCATCCGGGATCCGGCGTCTGGGCCGGACGATCGCGATCAACCCCGGGAGCGACTACTCGACCGGGACGCTGAACGGCGCGTTGGTTACGCTCGACGGCGAGAAGGTGGCCGCCCATCAGCTCGTCCGGGGCTGACGGGGTGGGTCGGGCAGAGCGGTCATTTTCCGACTTCATCGTCGCCCTCGATATCGGGACGTCGGGCGCGAGAGCTTCCGCCTTCGACCTCGAGGGCCGCCGCCGCCTCGAGGTCCGCCGCGGCTACCCGACCGAGTCACGCCGGCCGGGCTGGGCGGAGCAGGACCCCATCAGGTGGCGGTCGTCGGCCGTGTCCGCGCTTGCGGGTGTGGTCCGGCGCCTCGCGCCCGGACAACGCGTCCTGGCCATCGGCCTCACCGGCCAGTGCCCATCCATGGTGCTGCTAGACCGAACCCTCCGGCCCGTGACACCCGGCCTGATCTACCGCGACAACCGGGCGAGCGCGGAGGCTCGGCGCCTCGGGGACGGAGTGGGCGTCGGGGTCATCCACCAGCGGACCGGTCATGTGCCGGCGGCGTTCCACGTGGGGCCCAAGCTGATGTGGCTGCGCCGGAACGACCCGGTCGCCTGGGGCCGTGCCGCGCACGTCCTTCAGCCACGCGACTGGGTCGCCCTGACGCTGACCGGCGAGATCGCGACGGACGGCACGCACGCGGCCGCGACACTGGCATTCGACCTGCGCGCACGGGCGTGGGCTCTGGACCTCGCGGACTGGCTGGGCGTCCCGCTCGAGTGGTTCCCGCCGGTGCTCCAGTCCGACGAGGTCGTGGGGCAGGTCCGGCCCGAGATCGCTCGACGCACCGGCCTCATGCCCGGGACACCGGTCGTCATCGGCGGCGCCGACAGCCAGGCCTGCGCGCTGGGCGCCGCAGTCGTTTCGCCCGGGCCGGTGAGCGAGATGGCCGGATCCTCGACCTGCCTGAACGCGGTCGTCGCCGATATCCTGCCGGTTCCCGCGATCACCCACTATCCCCACGTCGTCGGGGGCGAGCTCACCACGGAGACGGGCATCAACACGACCGGCGCGGCCATCGCCTGGCTCGCCAACCTGGCCTACGGTGGACGCGCGGGTCGCGCCTCCGCCGGCGACTACGCCCGGCTCGACGAGGCGGCCGCGGCGTCGCCGGCCGGCGCGGACGGATTGCTCGTCCTGCCCGTCCTCGGCGATGGCGAGCGGACGGATCCCGACCTGCGGGGGGCGATCGTCGGGCTGTCGCTGCGGCACGACCGCGGCGCGATCGCGCGGGCCGTGATGGAAGGCGTCGCCTTCGCAATCCGGGACCAGCTGGACCAGCTCCGACTCGGCGGGATCGATCCGACGGAACTCCGCGTCTCGGGCGGCGACGCGCGGCTGACGACGTGGAACCGGATCAAGGCGGACGTCACTGGACTGCCGGTTCGCACGGTCCCGGGCGACGCAGCGGTGACCGGGGTGGCGATGCTCGCCGGACTGGGCGCCGGCGTCTATCGCGACGTGTCCGACGCCCTCGGCCGCTGTGCACGTCCGGATCCCGCTATCGACCCGGATCCCGGCACGGCGGCCGCCTACGACGACGCGTTCGGGCGGTACCGGCAGGTCGCGTCGTCTGCCGTGGTCCGGGCGGCGCCGCAGGAGGCGGACTGATGCGGTTGCGACTCGGGATCAACACCTGCTTCGCCGTCAAGCGGTGGCCCCGGCCGGAGGACTGGGCCCCGATCGTAGCCGACCGGCTCCGTCTCGGGCTGGTCCAGCATTCGCTCGACCTGGTCGACCTGGCGACGACGGATGCAGGCCTCGAGCGCCAGGCGACCGCCGTGCGAGCCGCCGCCGCCGCCAACAGGCTCGCGGTGACCAGCACGTTTACGGGTCTTGCGGCCTATTCCTCGAACTTGCTCCTGGATCCTGATCCCGACCGGCGCGCCGCCGCCGAGGCATGGTTCGGGCGGGCGGTGCGCTTCACGTCGCTCGTCGGGGCGACCGCAACCGGCGGTCACGTCGGCGCCCTGAGCGTCGCCGATGCCGCAGACCCCGCGATCAGCACCGCTCGCTGGGCAGAGCTCCGGGACCGGCTCGACAGGATCGCAACCGTGGCCCGCGTCGCGGGCGTGTCGACGATCGTCGTCGAGAACCTCGCCGCTGCCCGCGAGCCGTCGACGATGGCCCTCGTCCGGTCACTGCTCCGTCCCGGGTCGCCGACCAGCGCGGCGGTGGCCCTCTGTCTCGACGTCGGACATATGTGCGTCCCCGGGACGGTCGGCGACGAGCGCGACCCGTATGCCTGGCTCCGCCAGCTCGGCGCGGCCGCGCCGATGATCCAGCTCCAGCAGTCCGACGCTGCCGGAGACCACCACTGGCCGTTCACGGCCGAGCGCAATGCCACGGGCCGAATCGATGCCGACCGGGTCCTCGACGCGCTCGCCGACGCGGGTGTCGACGCGACCGACCTACTGCTCGAGGTCATCCCGCCCTTCGAGCAGGAGGACGAGGCTGTGCTCGATGATCTCAGCGCATCAGTCGACTACTGGCGCGACGCGCTGCGGCGCCACGGGCACGTAGGAGACTGAGGCGGGTCATGCCTCGTGCCGGACCTCCTCGGGGGTCTGGTACCAGGGCAGCCGCTCGCCGACCCTCGCCCGGAGCCTCCACGCCGTCGACTTGGGTGCGGCATCGATCACACCGAGGATCGCCTCCGCCGCACGGACCGGATCATGGCTGCCACCGACCGGCGGCTCCGCCGCGGCCAGGGCGGCCACCCGGCGGAGGTTCCGCTCGACCGTGTGGCAGAGGCCCCAGTCGACGCGCGTCAGGGCCACGACGCGTTCCAGGTCGATGGCCCGCGATGCACCGGCCGGCGGCGGGTCGGACAGGGGGCCGCCGGCCGAGACTGCGCAGTCCGCGAGCAGGCAGGCGATGTCGCCGAGGTCCTTCCGGTTGATCTCCCAGACCTGCAGCTTCGTCAGCAGGAGGTCCGCGAGATCCAGCGTCGGCGCTGTCCCGTCGAGTCGCCGCCGCAGGTCGATCTTGTGGGACATGTCGAGCTCATCGAACAGGACGTCGACCGTCCACGCTCCGTCCGGGTGCCGGAAGTTCAGTCGTGACGCGCCGTGGAGGGCATTGAACAGCTTCTCCGGAACGTAGCCGGCGGACTCGAAGAAGCCGCTCGTGCCGGCCCGATCCCGGCCGCTGGCCGCGAAGTCCAGGTCGGCATATGACCGCGCGTACGGCTGCTCCCGGACCGACGGCGCGACCAGCCAGACCGCGAGACCGCCCATCAACCTGATCGGCTGGCCGGCCGCTGCGATCAACGTCGTCAGCCGTTCCGCCTCGGCTCGGATGTCCGAGGCGATCGAACCGGCACCGTCGGTCACGCGATCAGGC
>CAWJUA010000004.1:0-8601 GCA_963845925.1 uncultured Chloroflexia bacterium | reverse complement strand
CAACCCGGACGTGGGCCAGCCACCAAGAACAGCCACGGACACAGCAGTACCGCGGCGAACCGCGGTACTGCTGGAGGAGGGAGGAAAGGGCGCGGCGGAGCGCCCTGGGGTTGGCTAGAGGAACCGGAAGACGACCGGGCAGTTGACGATGAAACCGGTGGAGCCGAAGTTGGCGCCGCCAGGGCCGGTGAGCCAGCCCTGCTTGACGAGGCCCAGGACCTGGAACTCGTCGATGACCCGGGCGCGATAGCCCTTGTCGATGGCACCCTTGGTCCATTCCGCGGCATTGAAGTCCCAGAGGGGGCTGTAGTCGGTGGCCACGGTCGGGATGCCGCCGAACACGTTGAGCGGCGAGCGGCCCTCGCTCAGGGCGCTGTTCAGGCCCTGGCGCTGGGGATTGTCGACGCCGGTCGGGCCGTTGACGACCGTGAAGAGTCGCTCGACGCCACTGAAGGCACCGTCGTCGCCGCCGACACGGACGTCGTTGAGGCCCGGGGCGAGCGTCACGCCCTCGACCGCGGCGGGGAGCGCGTTGTTCGCGTCGAGGCTGAGGTAGAGGATCGGCTTCGCAAAGCTGAAACCCGTCGTCAGGTCGAGGGTTACGCTGCCGCCGTTGTCGCTTGCCGCGATCGACACGACCTTGTCGTGGACGACGCTGTAGTCGACTTTGCCGGCGTCGTACTTCAGTTTGTTCGCCGGAACGTCGTAGGCGATGACCGAAGCGTTATAGATGTGGCCGGTGTTCGTGATGCGGACCAGCGGGCTGTAGTCGGCGCTCCCGATCGAGCCGGGCTCGGCGACCTTGGGCGGGAAGAAGTTCGGCGCATCACCCGGGGTGACCTTGCGCACCGGCTTGAAGTCGACGGTGCCCTGGTCGAAGACCAGGATCCCATCGCTGCGGAGCGTCGCCGTGCGGGCGCCCTTGCCGGTCGCCGCGTTCGACAGCTTCTGGCTGTAGTTGATGCCGAGGGCGTCGGCCGTGCCCTTGTCGTCGGTGTCGGTCAGGACGTACCAGAGGTTCTTGCCGGTCCTGGTCTCGCCTCGGTAGAGCGGCAACGTGATCGTGCCCTTGTCCTGGTCGATCGTGCCGGAGTTCAGGAGCTGAACCGGGCCGACAAGCTCCTTCTGGACCTTCGAGGGTGCAGGTCCGAAGTAGGACAGCGGCACGTCCGCGCCAATCGAGGCGGGGGCCGGCGCGATCTCGTCCGGGTCGGCCGCCGAAACGGTCGAGCCGATCGACGATCCGATCAGCACGAGGACTGTTGCGAAGAGGCCGATCCGCCGGACCCGGAGCGGGACATGCGTGGCCAGGTGTCGAGGACTCATTGGGGAGTCGTCTCCTTGTTGTGCCCGCGGCGGACCGCGGAGGAAGCTGGGCGAGGGAGTCGAAACCCGGATGAGCTGGGCTTGTTCGTCTCGTGTCTCACCGTCGTTACGAGGTCTTAGAGGCCCGCGACGGCGGTCAGCGTTACAAAGCCTTGTCACGCCACCCGGCGTCGCTCGACGAGATACCGAAGGAACAGGAGGCGATCGATCTCCTTGACCGTCCAGCCCGTCTCCACGGGCGGGATTCCCCGGACGAATGCCGCCAGGTTCCCCGCCTCCGACGGCTCGAGCCCCAGGATCCGGAGGTGGCGGTAGGTGCCCTGGGGCGCGGACAGCGCCAGCCCGGGTCGTGTCTTGGCGGAGGTCCGTCGATTGATTCGACCATCGATCCTTGAGTTTGTGGGTTTCATCGTTGGGGACTTCCTGGAATTCGGCGGCGGTCGGACCCGCGCCGGGATGGGTGGGGCCATGGGTGACCAACCATTGGTCGCCGGGCGCCGCCGCCGCGTTACGCCGCGTCCGGCGTGAGCCGCGAGGCATTCGACGCGTGATCCCGACGTAAGAAACCCACCCGGACCGACGCAAATCCCTGAGCCGGCAGGTTTCTCGAGAAGTTCGGGATGGTCCCGACGCCGACCGGCAGACGGAGATCCACATGTCGAACGTCAAGAACCGGACCGCCAAGGTTGACGGAGTGTCGGTGTTCTACCGCGAGGCCGGCGAGGCTGACGCGCCCAAGCTCCTGCTCCTCGGCGGCTTTCCCGCCTCGTCGCACCAATTCCGAAACCTGATCCCCGCGCTCGCGGACCGGTTCCACATCGTCAGCCCGGACTACCCCGGGTTCGGCAACACGGACATGCCCGACCCGGCCGGCTTCGAGTACACGTTCGACCACCTGTCCGAGGTCGTCGAAGGGCTCCTCGAGGCGATCGGCTTCACCGGGCCGATGGGCATCTACATGCAGGACTACGGCGGGCCGGTCGGCAATCGGATCATCAGTCGCCACCCGGACTGGCTCGCGTGGCAGGTGATCCAGAACTCGAACGCGTACGAGGTGGGTTTCACGGCCGCATGGGACGCCATTCGCCACGCGCTGTGGGTGGACCCGTCGGCCGAGACGGAGGCTGCGCTTCTGCCATTTCTCGAGCTCGATGGGGTGAAGCTCGTGTATACCCACGGCCATCGCGATCCCGAGGCGATCAGTCCCGACAACTGGAACATGGACGTCCACTTCCTCGAGCGTCCGAATGCCCGGCGGGTCCAGCTCGACCTTTTCTACGACTACCGGACGAACGTCGCGCTCTACCCGGCCTGGCAGTCGTTCCTCCGCGAGCATCAGCCGGAGACGCTGATCCTCTGGGGCCAGAACGACATCTTCTTCACGCCCGAGGGCGGCGAGGCCTACCTCCGCGACCTGCCCGATGCCGAGATCATCCGGCTCGACACGGGTCACTTCGCCGTCGAGGATCGCCTCGACGAGATCGCCGAGGCGATCGTCAGGTTCCACGCCCAGCGCGTCGCCCCGGCGACGATGCTGGACTCGGCGGCGGCGGGGTGACCACAGCCGCAGCCGATGGCGTCCCGACCGTCCGCACGACGGCCGCCGTCGCCTCGGTCAATGTCGGTCGTGTCCGGACGGTCAGCCTTCGTGGCGAGCCCGTCCGGACGGCCATCTGGAAGTCGCCCGTCGCTGGTCCGGTCGCGGTCCGCGGTGTGAATCTCGCCGGCGACACCCAGGCCGACCGATCCGTCCACGGTGGCCCGGACAAGGCCGTCTATGCCTACGCCGCGGAAGACCTGGCCTGGTGGGCCGCCCAGCTCGATCGGCCGGTCGAACCCGGCACATTCGGTGAGAACCTCACGACCACGGGGATCGATCTCGCTGCCGCGACGATCGGCGACCGCTGGGCGGTCGGGACCACCGTCCTCGAGATCAGCCAGCCGCGGATCCCTTGCTACAAGCTCGGGATCCGCATGGACGACCCGCGCTTTCCGGTGCGCTTTGCACAGAGCGCTCGACCTGGGGCGTACCTGCGGATCGTGGCGGAGGGCGACATCGCCGCCGGCGACACGATCCGGGTTGGTGCGAAGGCCGGTCACGGCGTCACGATTGGGCTCGTCGAGCGCGCCTACCACGCGGACAGGTCGCTCCTCCCCCGCCTTCTCGACGCACCGGAGCTACCGGAGGGCTGGGTCGATTGGGCCCACCACATGCTCGACGCGCGGACAGCTTGACGCGGTGCTCGACGTCCGGCGATCAGGTGCCTGGACCGCCGGCTCATGGCCGCGCTAGCGAACGCGCCCGCGGCGCGCGGCGGGGTCGTGGATCGGCTGTCCAGCGTCTGCCATCCTTCAACGGTGGCCTACGACACATCCCGACCCGTGGACGCGCCATCACGGCTCGTGGAGCTCGACGACGAGTCGCGGCAGTGGCTGGCGCGCCTGGATCCCGAAGGGTCGGACAGGCCGGGGGCGATCCATGCGCTGTTCGAGCTGCTCCACCGGGCCGCCCGGCACGAGGCTCGCCGTCGCCGGGGCTCGCTCCCGCCCCGGATCCTGGATGAGCTGGACGACATCGCGCGGCAGGCGGCCGACGATGCCCTGGCCGTGCTCCTGCGCAAGCTCGACGACTACCGCGGCGCCAGCCGCTTCACGACGTGGGCCTACAAGTTCGCGATCTTCGAGGTGTCGGCGGCGCTCCGGCGTGAGGCGTGGCGGGGGCGATCGATCACGATCGAGGACGAGTCGTGGGATCGGATCGCCGATCTGAACCCGATCGATCCGCATGCGCAAACGGAGATCCGGGAGCTCGTGGCTGTCGTCGAGCGAACGGTTGCCGCGGACCTCACGCCGCGACAGCGCGATGTCTTCGTCGCGATCATCGTGCGTGGTATCCCGATCGACGTCGTTGCCGATCGGCACGGAAGCTCGCGCGGCGCAGTCTACAAGGTGCTCTACGACGCACGGCAGAAGCTGCGCCTGGCCCTCGTGGCGCAGGGCTGGGATGTTGGCGCTGCCGGAGAGGCGACATGAACGAAACGCGCGGAACGCTCGGGCGAATCCTCGGATCGACCGGCCCCGACCTCGGCTGCGATCACTCGGGAGACATGCTCGACCAATTCGTCGAGTCTGAGCTGGCGGGTCGTCGAGCACGGGAGGAGTTCCCCGAGGTTGCCAACCACATCGACGCGTGCCCGGACTGTGGCGAGGACTACGCCGCGCTCAAGAAGCTGCTTGAGGATGCGGCCGGCCGGTCCGGCGAATTGCCCGCATGAGGAGGACGACGTTCAGTCGCCGGGAAACCGCCGGTCGGGTGCGGCCGGCTGCCATGCCCGGAACGCTGCCATCAGGCCGGCTCGGACGGCGTCCGACGGCTCGCTGACGTCAACCGTCCGCCCGAGGGTCGCGATCGTCGTTCGCATCTCGTCGAGGTAGTTGCGGCAGCCTTCGCAAAGGCGAAGGTGGTCGTCGATTCGCCTCCGCAGCTCGGTATCGATCGCGTTCTCGAGGTACTCGGTCACGAGCTCGACAAACTCGATACAAGCGAGGCCGCGAAGCCGCTCGTGGATGTCCTCGAGCCATGCCCGACATCTGCCGCACTCGGCGAGATGAGCGTCGGCGGCGGCCCGGTCGGTCGCGGTGTCGTAGTAATGCTCCAGGTCAGGGTGGACTGCCATCGGCTCGCCCTCGTTCATCGACTCATTGCCCCGACCGGCACGCGCTCGCCCATCGCGGTCTCGAGCACGGCGCGGACCCTCGATCGACCGCGATGCAGCAACACTCGCTGGTTGCCGGCCGTGATCCCGAGTGCCGCGGCGACCTCGTCGGCCGACCAGCCCTCGACATCGCGCAGCCTCACGACCGCTCGTTGGACTGGCGGCAGCGCGTCGACGGCCCGCCGGGCGACGCCGACGCCCTCGGACGAGAGGAAGCGTTGCTCGGGCTGCTCGTCCCACCGCTCGGGCAATGAGGTCCAGCCTCCGGCGAACTGGGCGCCGGCCGGCCGGAACCGGTCCGGGTCGACAGCCGGCCCCGTATCGTCGGCCGGGCCCTCGAACGCCGAGAACGGCACCTGGCGATGTTCCCGTGTGATGTGGTCGCGGGCGATGTTGACCAGGATTCGGCTCATCCACGTCCGCAGAGACGACCTCCCCTCGAACCTGTCCAGTCCGCGGAGGACGGCAATCCACGTCTCCTGAACGACCTCGTCGGCGACTGCCTCCGTGGCGTACATGCGAGCGAGGCGGGTCAGCAGCCGTCCGTGCCGCTCCACGAGGAGCCTGAAGGCGGCTTCATCACCCATGCGCAGGAGCGCGAGCAGGTGAGCGTCGTCGGCCGCCGCCGTGCCGGGCAGATGCGGCGTCGGGTCGCTGCCGCCGTACGCGGCGCGCGCATCGAGGAGTGCCGGCGCCCCGGGCAACGGGCTGGAGCGGGCAACTTCGACACACGCGGCGTTGGGTGACACGAGGAGCTACCCGACCCTTCCGGGGGGCCGATCAAGGGCGACGCCGTCGACGAAGATGTCGACACGTTCGTTGTAGAAGCTCACGAGGCCGGCGACCTTCTGGCCCTCGGGCAGCGGCGTGCGGTAGATCCAGGCGACATCCGGCTTGATCGAGTCGGGAGTCTCCAGGAGGAAGTACGTCGCCGTGCCCTTGTACGGGCAGTAGGACTGAGACGAGGACGGTCGCAGGAGGTCCATCCGCACGTCCGTCATCGGCAGGTAGTAGCGAGTCGGCAGGCCGGTCTCGAAGAGGAGGCGAGGCTGGCTGGATTCGGCCACTACGATGCCGTCGATCTCGACCCGGACGTGGCGTGAGCTTGGGAGGATGTCAACGCGCGTGTACGGGTCGCGCGGGTGGGTGTAGACGATCTCGTCTTCTTCCAGCCACTCGCTCATCGCGTCCCATTCGAGACGGACGAGGTCGCGCAACTGCTCGATCGGCGAGTCGAGGTAGCGGATCGCCGCGCCCGGCGCCGTTGTACCCGTCACGGCGACGTCGTGGACCGTGCCGTCACCCCTGCTCGGGGAGCGGCTGACCTCGCCCGAGGGGGTGAGCCCCGCCCGGATGTCGTCGAGCGGGAAGTAGTACGTCGGGTAATACGGCTTCTCCCACACGAGGACCGGGTGGATCGAGTCGGCGACCAGCCGGCCGCCCAGGAAGGCGCGGACGCGCTTGTCGGACGTCTCGGTCCGAAATCCGCCCGCGAACGGTGGCCGGCGCACCGACGGTCGACGTGCTCATGCCGCGGTCCTTTCGGTCATCGGATCCGCGGATGCCGCGGCCTTTGACTGCAGACTGGGCACCGGGCGCGTCCGCGCCATCAGGACCATAGAGGCGCCGATCGTGGCGACCGCGAGCGCGATGAGCCCGCCCGCGGGCCCCGCGACCTCGAGGCCGAGGCGGTGGTCGATGGACAGGCCCCCCGGGCCGACGATCGCCAGGCCCAGGCCGATCGAGGCTACCGTCAAGGCGTACTCGGCCCCGCCGTTGAAGATCCAGAGCCCCTTGCCGACATGGTCCGTCCTGGCGGCGACGATCATCGTGGAAACGATCAGGGCCGCGGCGAACGGCGTCGCCAGTCCGGCAACGAGCAGCAGGCCGCCGATAAGCTCGGCCAGGCCGGCCAGCGCGGCGAACAGTCGACCGGGCCGCAGGCCGTGCGTGACCAGATAGCCGGCCGTGCCGTCGAGGCCGAGGCCGCCAAACCGACCGAAGAGTTTCTGGGCGCCGTGGCCGGCGATGAGGCCTCCGACGACAAGCCGGATGATGAGAAGTCCGAGATCCATTTGATGCGTTCCCCGTCAGGTGATGCGGTGGGACCGTCGGTGCCGCCGGAGCGGTCCGATCAACATCCCTGTCCCGCGTATCGGCCGGTGCGTTACAGGCCGATCGGGCTGAAGGCCTGGAGATGTCTCCCGGTCTACGTCGCGCCGGAGTCGGCCGGTTTCGAGATGCCCCTGCAGTCCGCGCGTGTCGGCCTGCCACACCCGGCGACCGTCCCGCAGTGAGTCGCGCTAGGCGGCGATCGCGACGTCGTTGATCTGGATCACCGGCTCAATGTCGGTGTAGCGAGCCATGTCTCCCTGGAGCTGGTCCGCATGGGCAGTGAACGCGGCGACGAATTGCCGGGCCGTGTCAAACCGGAAGTTGCACATCGCCACGCACGCGGCGTCGGTCCCGGGCGTGCCACCGCCCAGGCCGAGCTCGACCGAGACGCCGCGGTACCCGGGATGGGCGCTGAGCAGCTCGATCGACATCGGCATGTGCCGTTGGATGTAGTAGGTCGTGTCGAACCAGCGACCGGCCTCGTTGGGGTACAGGATGGCGACGTTGATCATCGAATGCTCCGGAATTGTCGTGTGACGGGCCGCAAGCACGCGGCCCCGATTCAGAGCCGACGGATGCGGCAGCCGTTACATGTCCCGGTGCATGCCCTGTAACGGCCGGCCCGCCTGTCCGGACTGATCGAGGCCGGAGAATTCCACAGAGGCATGGAGCCCGATCGGTTCCGGCGCGACCATCGAGATTGAGGACGGTGCTCACGTGAACGAACCAGCTATCCCCACGGCCGCCCAGGCCGCGATCCGACGTGCCCAGCCGGCAGAACGGCCGGTTCTCCTCGAGATCTGGGAGCGATCCGCCAGGGCCAGCCACACCTTCCTGACCGAGGACGACATCGCAACGCTCCGGCCAAAGGTCGTCGACTATCTCGCATCCGACGCGACCGAGTTCTTCGTGATCTGCGACGAACGGGGCGCTCCGGTCGGCTTCCTGGGGCTGGGCGACGACGAGATCGAAGCGCTCTTCCTCGCGCCCGAGCAGTTCCGCCGAGGTCTCGGGCGCAGCTTGATCGCCGAAGCGAGGGCCTTGAGGCCCGGCATCGAGCTGACACTGGAGGTCAACGAGCAGAACGATGGCGCGCGTCGCTTCTACGAGGCGATGGGCTTCGTCGTCGAGGGCCGATCGGAGCTCGACGACAACGGGCTGCCGTTCCCGGTCCTCCACATGCGATCGCCTGCCGGCCGCTGATCCGGCTCGCTTCGAGCGGCGTCCCAGCGCGGGCCGCGCGTCCGTCGTCATCGTTCTGTCGCATCGAACCCCGAGCATTCGCCGCCACGGAACGGAGCTGGAGAGTCGATCGTGGACGTCGTCGGCGATCTCGAGCGGGCCTTCGCGGCCGCGATCTACCCCAACCGCGGGCTCGTCGCGGTCGCCGGCATCGGCGTCCTGCTGGCGCTCGCGATCGTCGCGCGCCGGTGGCGCTGGGATC
>CAWJUA010000003.1:0-6983 GCA_963845925.1 uncultured Chloroflexia bacterium | reverse complement strand
CTGTCCTGCTCGGTTCAGTCACTGCTTCGACATCGCCCGCCGGCTCGGCCTCGAGGTCATCGTCCATCGCCAGAACCTCGGCTACGGCGGCAACCAGAAGACCTGCTACGACCGCGGCCCTCGACTTCGGACGCCGAGGTCGTCGTGATGCTCCACCCCGACTACCAGTACGACGCGACGCGGATCCCCGCCCTGGTCGCGCCCATCCTCGCGGGCAAGGCACGACCTCGCTCCTCGGCAGCCGACTTCTGGGCGACCCGATCGACGGGTGGCATGCCCCAAGTGGAAGTACGTCTCGAACCGGTTCCTCACCGGGGGTCGAGAACCTCGCCTTCGGGCTCCACCTGTCCGAGTACCACACGGGACTGCGCGCCTACAGCCGGCACCTGCTCAAGGTCATCCCGTACCGAGCTCAACTCGAGACGACTTCGTGTTCGACCAGGAGCTGATCGCGCAGGTCGTCGCGGTCGGGGCGGGCTGGGCGCGTGGACGAGATCGCGGTGCCCGACGCGCTACTTCACGGAGGCGAGCTCGGTCGGCTTCAGGCGCAGCGTCGTCTATGGCCTGTCGACGCTGCGCGTGGTCGCCCGCTACCTGCTTCACCGGTCGGGCATCCGCCGCTCGAGCCCCAGCTGCAGCCCCCGCCGCTCGTCGCCGTCGAGCCCGGCACCGCCTGAGATGCGCTACCTGCGGGGCGGCCTCGGGCGCGCCGGCGCTCGGGCTGCTCATCTCGGCCGTCGCGCTCGTCCTGGTGTTCCGCACCGTGGACATCGCGGCCGCATGGCAGACGCTCAAGACCGCCCAGCCGCAGTGGATCGCGCTGCTGTTCGGCCTTCGTGATCCTCGACGTCCTACTGCGCGGGGGGTCCGCTGGCGGGTCCTGCTGCAGCCGATCGCGCCGATCCACCACCAACACGACGCTGGCCTCGCTGAACGTCGGCTACCTCGCGAACAACGTGCTGCGGCGAGGCTCGGGGAGGTGGTCCGGGCCCACGACCTCGGCCGGGCGGACCGGCGTGTCGCGGTCCGCGATCCTCGGGCACGATCGTGATCGAGCGAGTCGTGGACACGCTCGTGGTCGTCGCCATCGCGTCGATCGCGATCCTCGTGCTCTCGGTCCGCGGGATCGTCGCCTCAGCGGTCCTGGTGGGGCTTGCGGTCACGGCGCTGCTGGTCGTGGTCGTCGCCGCCGGCGTCGCGGCCCACCGGCTGCCGGGCGCCGCACGCGTCGCGGCCTTCCTCGACCGGTGGCCGCGCGTCCGAGCCTTCTCTGTCGCGGCTGCGCGAGGGCCTGGCGGTCGCGAGCGATGCGCGCACCGTCGGGATCGCGGTCGGCCTGTCGCTCGCGTCGTGGTCGTGCACGGTGCTGGCCTTCGCGGCCGCGGCCCAGGCGGTGGGCGTCCAGCCCACGATCGGGCAGGCGGCGCTGCTGGCGGCGGGCACGAACCTCGCGACGGCGATCCCGGCGGGTCCCGGGTACGTCGGCACGTTCGAGCTCGCCGTGATCACGATCGCGGGCTCGGTGGGCATCGACCAGGAGGCCGCGCTGGCGTTCGGGCTCCTGGTGCACCTCGCCACCCTGATCGTGACCTCGGTCGGCGGCGCGATCGTCCTGATCTTCGGCGGCCGCGGCCTGCGGCCTGAGGAACCCGAGGTGGCGGACGGGGTCGCGCCCGAGGTGGGGGCCGGCGCCGCCCGACCCGAGGTCGCGCCCGAACGCGACTGACAGCGAGCGTGGCGGACATGGAACGGCCCCGGCGATGCCGGGGCCGTCGTGCGTCGGGTTCGGCGGGACCCTACTTGACGAGGCCCTGCGCCTTGAGCCAGGTGGACACCACGTCCTTGATGTCCTTCTTGTCGACGCTGACCTGCTTGTACAGGTCGGCGAGCGTGGCCGTGTCGACCTTCGCCGACAGGTCGTTGAGGAGCTTGGAGAAGGCCGCCTTGTCGGTCTTGGCCAGGAAGTCGTTGCGGACCAGCGGCGAGATGTTGTCGGCCGGCTGGGTCTGCTTGTCGTCCTGGAGCAGGACGAAGTCGTTGACGATGATGTCCGGCTGGGTCGAGCACAGCTCGCCCAGGTCGATGGTCTTGGCCACCAGCGCCTGGGCCATCGGGGTCGAGCAGGCATCGAGCAGCGTCGCGCTGTCCGTGTTGATGCCATACGCATCCTTGAGCGCGGCGGCGCACAGCGGGTTCGTGGGGCAGTCCTTGGCGAGGCCCAGCTTGAGCTGGTCCTGGACCGCGGCCACGTCGCTCATCTTGACAAGCTTGAGGGCGTCGGCCGTCTCCTTGCGCACGACGAACGCGTTCTGGTCCTGCGCCGGCGTGTAGTTGAGGGCTGTGATCCCGCCGCCCTTGCCGTCGAGGACCTTCTGCAGGGCGGTCAGGTTGGCCGCCGCGTCACCGGTCGGCGAGCCGCCGTATGCCGGAGACCCCAGCGACGAGCCGATGTACTCGGGCTGGAGGTCGATCTGCCCGCTTTCGAGGGCGGGCTGGAGGACGCTGCGGTCACCCAGGCCGATGCCGTCGCGATTGACGGTGTAGCCGGCGTTCTCGAGGACCTGGGCATAGGCCTCGGCCATGATGCGTGCTTCGTCGAATCCCACCGATCCGACCTTGACTGCTGGCTTGCTGCCCCCTCCCGACGAGCAGGCGCCGACGACCAGCACCAGCATCGTCGCCCCGAGGGCGAGCGTGCGGGACAACCGCATTGGGTCTCCTTCTTGCTCTCCTGGCCGGCAAGCACCGGCCGTACGCCCAAACATAGCAGTCGGACGCGTCAGGACCTGACTGGTACCTCGGACCGCCCTATGTGGCCCCGACCTCGGCCATGACGGCGCCGCGGGGCCGCGCCCGCCGGGCGAGCCGCGTGAACAGCCACTCCGCGGCCAGCGCGAGCAGCGCCACCAGGACCACGCCACCGAACGTCATGCCGTCGTTGCCCTGGGAGATGCCCTCGGTGAGGAAGGCGCCCAGCCCGCCAAAGCCGAAGATCGCACCCAGGGTCACGGTCGCGATGATCTGGACGGCCGCCGAACCGACGCCCGCGACGATGACCGCGAGCGCCAGCGGCACCTCGAGGCCACGCAGCACCTGGCGGCCGGTCAGGCCCATGCCCCGCGCCGCCTCGGTGAGCTCGGCGTCGACCTCCGAGATCCCCGCGTGGGTGTTGATCAGGATCGGCGGGATCCCCAGGGCGACGATCGCGATCAGCGTGGGCAGCACCTTGAACCCCAGCTGCGGGTCGAGCAGCACCGTGAACGGCACGGCGATCCCGATCAATGCCAGTGACGGCATCGCGCGCCCGATGTTCGCGGCGTTGACCGCGAGCCTGCCGCCCCGCCTGGTGTGCCCGACCCACAGGCCGATGGGGAGCGCGATGGCGCAGGCGATGAGCAGCCCCGCGAGCGACAGCGCGATGTGCTCGGAGAGTCGCACGGGGATCCCGTTCGGGCCGGACCAGTTCGCCGGGTTCGTGAGCCAGGCGATGGTCTCGCTGACGATCGTCATGCCCGCGCCATGGTCACGCCGGGACCTCGCCGCTCATCGGATGGACGTCGGCCGCCCCGAGGTCGAGGTCCGGGTCGCCGGACGAACGCCCGGCGCCACCGGGCCCGCTGTCGACCGCGCCCATGGCGTCATCCGGCGCTGGATGGCGACCAGCAGCAGGTCCACCGCGACCGCGAGCAGCATCGCCGGCACGGCGCCGAACAGCATCTCGGTGGGGAAGAAGTGGCGCCAGCCCTCGAAGATGAAGAACCCCGAGCCCGCCGAACCGGTCCCCGATCGCGCCGGTGATCGCCACGAGGCCGATGGTCGACACGCAGGCCACGCGCAACCCGGCCACGACGAGTGGCGTCGCAAGCGGCAGCTCTACCCGCCACAGCCGCTCCCGGCCGCGGTAGCCCATCCCGTCCGCGGACTCGATGACGTCGGCGGGCACCGCGTCGAACCCGGCCACCGTGTTGCGCACGAGGATGAGGATCGTGTACAGGACCAGCGGGATCTCGGCGGTCAGGAGCGAGAGCCCCGTGATCGGGACGAGCGCGGCGAACAGCGCGAGGCTGGGGATCGTGTACAGGATCCCGGCGAACGCGGTGATCGGCCCGTAGACGTCGGCGCCGGCGGACCGCCCAGATCGACAGCGCGAACGAGATCGCGAAGCCGACGGCGACGGCGATCGCGGCGAGATACAGGTGCTGGAACAGTGCGCGCGACGAGGTCATCGAGGTGGTCGCCCATCCAGGCCCAGTCGATCACGCGACGACCTCGGCCTCTCCCTCGCCCTCAGCCTGCTCCTTGCGATCGGCCGCTTCCCGTGCACCTGCGACGTGCGCGCGGTGTCGCGCATGAACGCGACGATCTGCTCGATCTGGACCAGTCCGCGCAGCGCCCCGCGGCGATCGACCACGACGCCGGCCTGGACGTCGTCGTCGAGGAGCATCGACAGTGCGTCCTTCAGCGTCGTGCGCCGGTCGAGCAGCGGCAACGTGCCCTCGACCAGGTCGGCCGCGAGCGGCCCCGACGCCGGCAGGTGCGGTCCGGTCGACCCAGCCCAGCGGCCGGTCCTCCGCATCGACGAGCAGCAGGTAGCGCGACGGCGTCGGCGCTCGGCCCGGCGGCGCACGTCCGTGCGGCGTCCTCGCCGACGCGCGCGGTGACGGCCGGCGCGAGCTCGAGATCGTTGACCCGCGTGAGCGACAGCCGCTTCAGCCCGCGGTCCGCGCCGACGAAGCGCGCCACGAACTCCGACGCGGGCGCGGCGAGGATCTCCGCCGGCGGCCCGAACTGCTCGACGTGCCCGCCGACCTGGAAGACGGCGACGAGGTCGCCCATCTTGATCGCCTCGTCGATGTCGTGGGTCACGAACAGGATCGTCTTGGCGAGCTGCTCCTGGAGGCGCAGGAACTCGTTCTGCAGGCGCTCCCGCACGATCGGGTCGACGGCCCCGAACGGCTCGTCCATGAGCATGACCGGCGGGTCCGCTGCGAGCGCCCGGGCCACGCCGACGCGCTGGCGCTCGCCACCGGAGAGCTGCGCCGGGTAGCGGTCGGCGTACGGCCGGGTCGAGCCCGACGAGCGCGAGCAGCTCCTCGGCGCGCTCGTGACGGCGCGCCTTCGACCAGCCGAGCAGCCGCGGCACCGTGGCCACGTTCTCGCCGATCGTCTGGTGCGGGAACAGGCCGGTCTGCTGGATCACGTAGCCGATGCCGCGCCGGAGCTCGGTCACGTTGCGGGTCGACGACGTCGACGCCGTCGAGCAGGATGCGGCCCGACGTCGGCTCGATCAGCCGGTTGACCATCTTGAGCGACGTGGTCTTGCCGCAGCCGGACGGGCCCGACGAGGACGCAGATCTTGCCGGCGGGGACCGTCAGCGACAGGTCGTTGACCGCACCCGGCGTTCCGGCCCTCGTCGCCGACGCGCCGTAGACCTTGGTGACGTGGTCGAACTCGACCGTCGCGGCACGGGTCGTCGAGGCGGTGGTCATCGGCACGGGCTTCGGTCGGGAGCGTCAGCCGTTGTCGACGAGCGGCTTGACCTGACCGATGAACCGCTCGAGGGTCTCGGTGTCGTACGGGGCGGGCTGCTCGGTGATCGCCGTGTTGAAGCCGAGCTCGCGGAAGGCGAGCAACCGCTCGGCGATCTGCTCCGGTGTCCCGTTCCAGAACGTCGCGTCGTCCTCCACGTTGGCCAGCGGCGTCCTGTTGTGCTCCATCGCGGCCTTCCAGACCGCTGACCGCCTCGGCCTCGGAGTCCCGGATCGTGACCTTGCAGCCGATCGTGAACTCGATCTCGGACGGTGTCGCGCCCGACGTCCTCGCAGTGCTGTCGCAGGACCTGGACCTTGTGCTTGACGACGTCGAGCTGCCCCATGCCGTTCCACATGTCGGCGTACTTGGCCACGGTGCGAAGCGTCTTCTTCTCCCCACCCCCGCCGATCATGATCGGCAGGTGGGCCTGCACCGGGAGCGGCGCGTGGCGGAGGTCATTGAACTGGTACCGGCCGCCCGGCTCCGACGTCACGGTCTTGCCGTCGAGCAGGTCTCGGCAGGCGCCAACCGCCTCGTCGAGCCAGTCGAGCCGCTGCCCGAAGCCCGAGCCGAACTCGATGCCGTGGGCGGTGTGCTCGGGCTCCATCCAGGCGCCTCCGAGCCCGAGGATCGCGCGCCCGCCGGAGATGTGGTCGAGCGTCGCGGCGAGCTTGGCGACGAGGCCCGGGTTGCGGAACGTGTTGGCGCCGACGAGGAGGCCGACGCGGGTCTGCTCGGTCGCCATCGCCGACGCCGACAGGCTCGACCAGCCCTCGAAGATCGGCTGGGATGGGTCGCCGAAGATCGCGTACAGGTGGTCCCACGCCCAGAGGTGGCTGTAGCCCAGCCGGTCGACCTTGCGGACGGCGTCGAGGTAGGACGGCCAGTCCGTGGCCTGGTGAAGAGGAGGACACCCAGCTTCAGGTCGTTCATGCGCCCATCGTCGCATGACGAACCAACCCGGCGGCCCCCGGAATCCGACCTCAGACGGGGAGCGTGGCGAGATCGCCCTCGAGCACGGTCCGGTCGTGTGGACCCGCGATGGCTGCGGCGCCGGCTGCCGCGCGGGCCTTCCACTTGGCGGCCCCATCGAGGTCGCCGCCGACGGCCAGCGCCCGGGCCATCGCCTCGTAGGCCCCGGGGGCGTCCCAGTCCTCGAATCCCTCGCCGCCGCCCTCGACGATCTCGACGCACCGCCGGGCGTGATAGATCGCCGGTTCCGACCGGCCGAGCACGGCGTAGACGCGGGAGCACATCCAGTGGGCGCGCGACTGGTTGGCCGTGTGTCCGACCTGGCGCCAGTGCCAGGCGGACGCGTGCGCCGTCGCGATCAGCTCGTCGTCCTGGTCGATCGTCCGGTCCTCGATCTCCATCAGGTCCCAGCAGCGGTTGTACAGGCCGGCACCGAGGGCGCGGTGGACCTCGGGCGAGAGCTCCGGGGGCGGGGGAG
>CAWJUA010000002.1:0-28381 GCA_963845925.1 uncultured Chloroflexia bacterium | reverse complement strand
GTCGCTGATCGGCACGCTCGAAGACGAGCTGCTCGACCAGGTCATGCCCGCCGGCGGCGGGCTCGGCAAGGCGACGATGGCCCTCGCGAACCGCTGGGTGACGACGCGCCAGCTCGGCTTCCTGCTGGGGTTCATGGGCTCGAAGGTCCTCGGCCAGTACGACCTCGCGCTGCTCTCGGCCGAGTCCACGCCCGGCCGCCTCCTCTTCGTCCAGGAGAACATCCGCCACATGAAACCGTTCCTCCACGTGCCCCTCGAGCCGTTCCGGACGTGGATCGCGCTCCACGAGACAACCCACGCCTTCGAGTTCGAGGCGCATCCCTGGCTCTGGCTGTACCTCGCGGATCGTCTCGAGCGCCGGCTCCCGCTCTTCGGCCGCGAGGCCAGCGGGCTCGGCAGGGAGGCCATGCGAGCCTCCCCCGGTCGTGCCATCCGGGGCGAAGCAGCGACGGCCCCGCCGCAGCACTGGCTCGAGCGGCTGATGACCGAGGAGCAGCGGACGCCTGTTCCGCGAGTACTGCAGGCGCCCACGAGCCCGCTGGAGGGGTTCAGCGACTACGTGATGGACGAGGTCGGCCGCGATCTGGTCCCCGGTGTCGAGCGGATCAGCAACGAAGTTCGACCGAACGGCGCCAGGCCCGCCGATCGCCGTTCGAGCGCGCGGTCATGCGGCTCACGGGCATGGACGTGAAGATGGAGCATATGGGAAGGGCGAACAGTTCGTCTGCCCGATCGCGGCGGCCGGCGGCCCCGCCCTGGCGCTGAGACCTCCTGTGGTCCGGACCGGCAGGCCCTGCCGCAGCACGGCGAGATCGACGATCCCGGCGTCCTGGCTGCGGTCGGGTCATGCCCGAGCCTGCGAACTGATGACCGACACGGGATGCCGCGGCGGCCGCGGGGCCCGGATCCGGACCGGGCGGGACGCCGACCGCGATCGCCCTGTCGCCGATCCTGTCGGCGCGCTACCGGTCGCGCGATCTCGACCTCATCCGGGCGGCCGCGCCGGGCGCGCGGATCGTCAGCCTGTCCGCGGCGAGGGCCTGACCGACGAGCCCGTCGACGACGTCGAGGTGCTCCTCCCCGGGTGAGCTCGGCGTCGGACGCCTTCGACCGCCTGCTGGCCCAAGCACGCAGCTACGACTACGTCCACTCCCGCGTCGGCCGGCGTTGAACGGGCGCTGACCCCGGCCGCCCCGCGAACGCCGAGCCTGGTCGTCACGAATGCCCGCGGACGTGTTCTCGCGGCCGATCGCCGAGTACGTGCTGATGATGATCCTCGCCGTCAGCCGCCGAGCTGCCCGGCTTGCTCGAGCTGCAGCGGGAGCGGACGTGGCAGCCGCTTGAGGAGCGGGGGTGTCAGAGCTCAGGGACGTGACCGTCGGGATCGTGGGGCTCGGCTCGATCGGCCGAGCGGTCGGGGCCCTGGCGACGGCGTTCGGCTGCAGGGTGGTCCCCCCGTCGGCGCCGGGCTGAGGAGAGCAATCCCGCCCTGGCGGCCGACGACGAAGAGCCGCTGGTTCGGGCGAGATGATGCTCGATCGCGTCGGCGGGCCGGAATCGATGCCGCAGCTCCTGTCGGAGTCGGACTTTGTCGTGCTCGCCGCGCCTCTAACGCCGGAGACCGAGAACATGATCGACGCCGACACGCTCGCCGCCATGAAGCCCGGCGCGTGGCTGATCAACGTCGCCCGCGGCCGGCTCGTCGACGAGCGGGCGCTGCTCCGGGCGCTCCGCGACGGCCCGATCGGCGGCGCGATCCTCGACACGTTCCGGGATGAGCCGCTCCAGCCGACCTCGCCGTTCTACGACCTGCCGAACGTCATCGTCACGCCCCACACGTCGTGGTCAAGCGCCCGTGTCCTCGACCGCAGCTTCGAGCTGTTCTGCGACAACCTCCGCCGGTTCGCGGTCGGCGAGCCGCTCCTGAACGTCGTCGACCCGTCGCGCGGCTACTGACCGCGTAACGGTTCGCGCCCCTGCGCGTCCTCGTCTCGCCCGGCACAAGACGCGGCCGCGACGAGCGCCTGCTATATGTCGCGAATCCCGAGGGTCATCGACCGGGGGCACGTGAGGGTCGACGATGCCAGCTCCCGTTCGGTCACGTCTGGCCGCGGTCGCGGCCGCACTCCTTGTCCTCCTGGTGGCGGCTGCCCCGGCCGCCGCGACCCAGCGCGCGACCTCTCGTCCGTCGGCCGTCACGGCGGACGAGCGCGGGCCGGGGACCCAGATCCCTTCGCGGCGAGGTGAGTCGCATGCCCGTCGGATGCTTGATCCCCGAGCCCTCGCGGCACCGCTTCCGGAACGCTCCGGAGCCGGCCGCCAGCTCAAACCCGTGGACGATAAATCCGAAGCTGGGTGACAAGGCCCCGGCCTCTGGCAATCCCGAGTCGCCCTCGAGCTCGAGCGGCCCGTCGACGCCCGTGACCGACGCCACGATCCCCACGACGACCACGCTCATGGCCCTTCAGACCGTCACCTATCCCGAGCAGGTCCAGCTCGAGGCCGTCGTCAGCCCGGCGCCACAACCCGACCAGGGACCGCGCCCGCAATCTCGTTTACGCTCAACGGCCAATTCTGGCGTCCGGCGCCGATCGACCCGACAACCGGCCATGCGTTCGTCATCGAGACGCTGCCGAATCGGGACCTATCAGTTCGGTGCCCAGTTCGGCCCGTGGGGCAATCTTGAAGCGAGCGCAAGCGCGCCCGCGACCGTCGACGTCGTGGAAGTCCCGGGACTGGCGTCGAGCCTGCCATCGACGCGCGTCCAGTCCTCGCACGGCTTCGCGGGCTTGGCAGTGACGACCACCAGTTCCAGCCCCGGCCCGGAGCCCGGGATCGCCGTCGGCCCCGGGCACATCGTCCAGGCGACGACGGCGGGCTTCCAATTCTCGAACCGATCCGGTCAACCGATGTTCGACGTCCCGCTGCCGGACTTCTTCCTCGAGGACTACGCGACGAGCAGCGACGCTAGTCAGCCGCGGATCCTGTATGACGACCTGCACGATCGGTGGCTCGCGGTGGAGGTGGCCCGGGGCTCCGTCGGCCACCTGAACATCGCAATCTCGACGACGTCCGACCCGACGGACGTCTGGTGGGTCTACGACTTCACCTTTGCCCCCGGTCGCTTTCCGGACAACCCCTCGATCGGAGTGTCGAGCAACAAGATCGCGATCGGTCTGGACGAGTGGACGTCCGCCCCAGGGTTCCTAGGCAGCAGCCTTCTCGTGATCAGCTCAGCCTCGGTCCTCGATGGCGACGAGACGATCACCTACGACACAACGGACCCGAATCCGAACCAGGTGTCATGGCGACCCGCGGTCGGCCAGTCGACCGGCAACACGCTGCACGCCGTGGCCTCGACCCCGGGCTTCGGATCCGGTCACCTCCTGCACATGACGGTCACGGGGACCGTCGCCGGCGGTCTGACGTTCACCGTCGAGGACCTGACAGCGGGCCTGCTGACGCTGCCCGGACCGGGCGAGGCCGTCCTGGCCCAGGCGGCCACGTCGGAAACGGGCGACGCCGTCGGGTGGTACCTCCCTCTCGGGCCGATCGCCGCGGTCTGGCAGGGCGGCAGCCTGTGGTTCGTGTCGGACCGGAGCTGCCTGCCTGAGGGCGCGTCCTCGGCGCAGGCGTGCGTCCGGGTGACCGAGCTGTCGACCGGTACGACCACGGGTCTCGTCCAGGACTTCGTCGTGAACTCCGAAGAGCGCTCGACCTTCGATCCGGGCCTGGGTGTCACGGGGGCCGGCAATCTGATCCTGACGTTCACTAGATCGGGTCCATTCACCGGCATGCTCCCGGCCTCTCCGGTCACAATCCTCGCGGCCGTCCAGAAGGCGTCAGATCCACCGAACAGCCTCCACGTGCCGGCGGTCATCGACCGGGCGAGCAGCTTCTCGGCGCCTTCGTATTGGAGCTCTGCGACCGGGGTTGCACGTGATCCGCTCGACCCGGCCGCAATCTGGCAGGGCGGGGCTGTGACGAAGGCGGGTGGTTGGCGGACGTGGATCTCGCGTCTGGCAGCCGCCACCGCAGGTCCCGGTGGATCGCTCGTCCTCAATGGCGGTCGTGGCCACGCGAACGCGTTGCGGATCTTGGCGGGCGGCTCGCTCGCGGCCGCGGACGGGGCGACGAGGATGCGACTGTCGGGTAGCTCCGCGACGACGAACGGCAAGCTCACGAAGGCCGCCGAGTTCCCGATCGGCGACGAGATCGCCTGGTCGCTCGCCAATCCCGCGACCGGCGGGACGACGGCCACGGGCCTCCGGCACGTCTACGTCCAGTGGGGCGACGGCGCGGGCGGCTGGTCGGCCGTCGAGGACGCGAGGGTGACCGTCGATACGCCGCTTGGGGCGTCGTTCGTCCCGTTGAACCCGGCACGGCTCCTCGACACCCGGACCGGCATCGGGCTCAGCGGCAAGTTCGCGGCGCTCGCGCCCCGCTCGTTCCAGGTCGCCGGGCGCGGTGGTGTTCCCGCCGGCGCGGTCGCCGTCACCGGCAACCTCACGGTCACGGGGCCGTCCCGGTCCGGCTATGTCTTCCTTGGCCCGACGGCCACGTCATCGCCAACCTCGTCGACACTGAACTTCCCGCTGGGGGAGACCCGGGCGAACGGCGTGACCGTCAAGCTCAGCGGCACCGGCAAGCTGGGGGCCGTGTACGTGGCGCCTGCGGGCGCGTCGACCCACCTGATCTTCGACGTGACGGGCTACTTCGTCGTCGCCGACCCGAACACGCCGACGGGGACAACCTGGCGGCCGATCGAGCCGCTCCGCGTCCTCGACACGAGGGTCGGCACCGGGCTCCTCGGCCGGATCCACAACAGCTCGCCGGTCGTGTTCTTCGTGACCGGCTTCGGGATCCCTGCGACCGCGACCGCGGTCACCGGAAACGTCACGGTCACAGGCCAGACATCGGCCGGCTATGTCTTTGTCGGCCCATCGGCGTCGGCCAATCCCACGTCGTCGACGATCAACGTCCCGCTGAAGGACACCCGCGCCAACAACGCCACGGTTCGACTGGGTCCGGGAGGCACGCTGGCCGCCGTCTGGAAAGGCGCTCCGGGTTCGTCGACCCACCTGCTCTTCGACGTCACCGGCTACTTCGTTGCCGGGCCGGCCGGGGCAACCTACATCCCGCTGCCACCGGCACGGCTGCTCGACTCACGATTTGGCACGGGGCTCGTCGGGCCGTTCGTCAACGGCGTGCCACGCACGCTTACGGTCGCCGGAGTGGGCGGCATCCCCGCCGCGGACACGATCGGACTCACCGGCAACCTCACGGCCACGCAGAGCTCGGTCGCGGGCTACGTCTTCGTCGGGCCGACGCCCGTCGCCCATCCCACATCCTCGACCATCAACTTCCCCCAGGGCGACAACCGTGCTAACGGCCTCGCTGTGGCCATCGCAAACGGAACGTCCGTCAGCGCGGTGTTCACAAAGACGTCGTCGAGCGTGGCGTTGGAGGCCACCGATCTGCTCCTGGACGTCACCGGCTACTTCCGCTGACCCTCTGCCGCCGAGCCAGGCCGGTGTGTCGCAATCGGTCGGCGATACTTGGCCGATGCAGATCGCGATCGTCGGCCTTGCCGGCTCGGGCAAGACGACCGTCTTCAACACGCTGACCCGGGGCCACGCCGAGACCGGCGGGTTCGGCGGCCTCGAGCTCCACGTCGGCGTCGTCAAGGTGCCCGACGAGCGGCTCGACCGCCTGGCCGAGATCTTCAAGCCGAAGAAGATCGTCCACGCCGACGTCACCTACGTCGACCTGCCAGCGCCGCCGGCCTCGTCGGAGGGCCGTGTCGGGACGGAGGAGCTGCCGGCGGAGCACCTCGCCCGGCTCCGCGAGAGCGACGCCCTGCTCCACGTCGTGCGCGCGTTCGAGGACGATGCCCATCCGCATCCGGAAGGCTCCGTTGACGCACGCCGCGATCTCGACCGGCTCGACTTCGAGTTCGTCATCGCCGACCTCGCGCTCGTCGACCGCCGCCTCGAGCGCCTGAAGACGAGCGGCCGCCACGGCACGCCTGCGGAGCGCGAATCGAACGAGCGCGAGGAAGTCGTCCTCGGGAGGCTCAAGGAGGCGCTCGAAGCTGGCACGCCGATCCGCGACGGCGCGCTTGACGAGGGCGAGGAGAAGGCGATCCGTGGCTTCCGGTTCCTGACCCAGAAGCCGGTCCTCGTCCTCGTGAACGTCGGCGAAGGCGACCTGCCACGGGCCGCCGAGCTCGTCGCGACCGTCGGGCAGGGCTACGACCACGCGAGCTCGATGATCGATTCGCTGTCCGCCCGGATCGAGATGGAGCTCGGCGAGCTCGAGCCCGACGAGGCCGGGGTCTTCATGGAGGAGCTCGGGATCGCGGAGTCGAGCCTCGACCGCGTCATCGGGCTGTCGTACCGATTGCTGGGCCTGATCTCCTTCCTCACCGCCGGACCCGACGAGGTTCGGGCATGGCCGGTTCGCGACGGTTCGACGGCGGTCGACGCGGCCGGTGCGATCCACACCGACCTCGCGAGAGGCTTCATCCGGGCCGAGACCGTCGCCTACGACGACCTCCTGACGTTGGGCTCGATGGCCGACGCCCGCAAGGCCGGCCGACTCCGATCGGAGGGCAAGACCTACCGGGTCCACGACGGCGACGTCATCGAGATCCTCTTCAGCAAGTAGCTCAGCGTGGCCGCCTCGAAGCTCGGGATCGAGGCCGCCGCTGTCCTCGTCGCCGACGCAGCGGCCGTCGGGCGGGGCCTGGGCCTGACGGTCGACGACCCGGTTGTCCTCAAGGACAGCCTCAACCTCCTCGTCTGGCTCCGGCCGTCACCGGTCGTCGCCCGGATCCAGGCGCGGACCGGCCTCGTCCGCGGCCCGGAGGCGCTCGCCGACAGCCTCGCGCTGGCGGGGTTCCTCGCCGACGCCGGCCTGCCGGTCTCGCCGCCGGTCGATGAGGTCGACCCCGGGCCGCACGTCGGTGCGACCGGCAGGGCGATGACGTTCTGGCGCCACCTCGACGTTCGCGACGAGCCCGCCGACCCGGTCGCTGCGGGCCGGTCGCTGCGGCGGATGCACGAGGTCGCGGCGACGTACGACGGTCCGCTGCGCCACGTGGGACCAGTGGCCGAGATCGAGCGGCTCGCCGCGCTGCTCGCACCGCACGAGCCAGACAACGCCGCGCTCCTCATCCGGCTCCTCGACGCGATCGCCGTCCCGGACGGCCCGGTCCAGGCGGTCCACGGCGACGCCCACCTCGGCAATGTCGCGATGACGAGCGGCGGGCTGTGCTGGCTCGACTGGGAGGAGTCGTGGCGCGGGCCGACCGCCTGGGATCTCGCCTGCCTCGAGCACCAGCGACGGACGTTCAGCGAGCGGACGAGCGACATCGGGCGGGCTCTCGAGGCCTACGGCGACTACGAAGCGGACGCCGTCGAGGCATGGCTGCCGGTCGTCGCCCTGTGGGCCGCATCGTGGGGTCTCGTCGGCGGGCTCGATGGACGCGAGGGCTGGATCGAGGCCGCCCGCCGTCGGCTGGCCTGGCTGTCGAATCACCTCGACGCCTGATCGGAACCGGCGATGAGGTCCCGCCCCATTCGGGACCGCTGTCCCATGACGCCGGGATGGCACCCGCCTATGCTCGCGTCGTGGTAACGCTGGGCGAGCGCGCAGACCGGTCGAGTGGCGGGGCCAAGGCGGTCGCCCTGTCGTACATCCTGCCGGCGATCGCGTTCGGAATCCCGACGCCGTTTGTGCTGTGGCGCTTCGCCAGAACCCTCGAGCTGCCGATGACGCCGTTCGGCTTCCGGTCGCACAGCGGGCCCTTCGAGGAGCTGGGACAGGATCGCTTCATCTCGCTCGGCGTCGTGCTCATGGTGTCGTGCCTGATCGACGTCCTCGCCGGAGCGTTGCTGTGGCGCGGCCGGCGTCGCGGCGCCATCCTCGGGGTCGGTGCGACGCCGCTGACACTCCTCATGGCGTACGGCTTCGCGTTCCCGTTCCTGTTCCTCGCGATCCCGGTCCGGCTCGTCCTGACCGCGCGGGCCTGGTCGACGCTGCGATAGCGGGCCGTACACTGCGGTCCTCGCAGCGACCGGGGACAGGAGGGACCTCGCAGGTGGCGAACGGCCGAAGCGGCGCGCTGGTCGCTCTCGTTGTGACCGTCGTCGCGCTGGCCATCTCCGCCGTGCTGACGATGGCCCGGGTGACGACGCCCACGAGCGGCGGGATCGTGGCGTACGGCCACTTCCGCCCGACGGGCGTCGTCGTCGAGATCCTCCCGGACGTCTTCACGTCGTTGCAGCCCGGCGACCTCGTCATCGCGATGGACGGTCGCTCGACGCTCGCGTGGGCCGAGGATGGATTCTCGAACGGACCACGCCCGCGATCGGTCGAAGACATCGTCCCGTTCACCGTCGAGCGAGGCGGACGGGCCTTGACGCTGCCGGTGGCGCTCGTGGGCTATCCGACCTTGTCGGTGCTGACTGCCGCGTGGGGAACGCTCACGTTCGTCATCGCGATGGTCGTGATGGGTGCCTTCGTCTTCTGGCGACGGCCCCTCGTCCCGGCGGCGGGTGCGCTGCTCGTGGCGGCGGCGGGCGCGTTCGGCAGCACGGTCCCGTTCCTGCTGAGCTCGGATCCCCTTGACCTCACGAGCGGGATGTACCCCGGGCTCATGCTCGGCACGGCCGCGGTCTACCTGCTCCTGTGGGGCGGCGTCATCGACTTCCTGCTCGTCTTCCCGCGGCCGTTCGATCGCGTCGCCGCCAGGCCGGGGCTGCGGCTGATCCCGTATGCGGTCGTGGCCGCTGCCTACTTCGGCGCGATCGGACTCGCGAGGGTCACCGATCCGACGGCGCTCGCCTGGTACGACAGCGTCGGCCAGCTGACCCTGCTGCCCACGGTCATCGCGTTCGCGGCCGCCCCCGTCCTGCTCGCGATCCGCTGGCGGCTGTCGCCGGCCGAGGATCGACGACTGCTCCGCGGCTTCATCTGGGTCTTCGCGTTCATCATCGTCGCCGACCTGATCCTCTGGGTCATCCCGGAGGCCCTCGGTAGCCCGTCGATGCTGCCTTGGACGGTGCAGGCCCTCACGGGGCTGCCGTTCCCGGTCCTCGTCGCGGTCGCGATCGTGCGCCACGGCGCGTTCGACTTCGACGTCGTGATCCGCCGGTCGCTCGTCTACGGCAGCCTGACGGTCGCGGTCATCATCGTCTACGTTGTGACGGCCGCCGCGATCGGCGCGGTCATTGGCTCGGCGAGCCCGTACGCGACGTCGCTGCTCGCGACCGGTGTCGCCGCAGTCGCCGCCCTCCCCATCCGGGACGCCCTCCAGACCGTTGTCACGCGATTCGTGTACGGCGACCGCGAAGAGCCCGTCCGAGCGGTCCGGCGGCTCGGCGAGCGGCTGGAGCTCAGCGTCGACCCGGCCGAGATGCCGCGCGTCGTCGTCGACACCGTCGCGGACGCGCTTCGACTTCCATACGTCGGTCTCGAGCTGGGGACGCCGCCGTCGGCCCGCCTCGCGGCCGAGCGTGGCACTCGGCCGGACGCCGTCGTGGACCGGTTGCTCGCGTTCCAGGGACAGCCGGTCGGCCGGCTCGTCGTCGCGCCGCGCGGACCGTCAGAGCCCCTGTCGGCCTCCGACAAACGTCTGCTTGACGACCTCGCCCAGCAGGTCGGCGTGGCGGCCCACGCGGCGCTCCTGACTGAGGATCTGCGCGCCTCGAGAGAGCAGCTCGTCATGGCCCGCGAGGAGGAACGGCGCCGGCTCCGACGGGACCTCCACGATGGGCTCGGTCCTGCCCTGGCGGCAATTGGGATGCGAGCCGGCGCCGCGGAGAGCCTCGTCCGCGACGACCCGGAACGGGCAGCTGCGTTGCTTGTCGAGCTCCAGGCTGAGACCGGCGCGGCGGTCGCGGACGTTCGCCGCCTGGTTGACGCCCTCCGGCCACCGGCGATCGACGAGTTCGGGCTCGTCGGCGCCCTGCGGCTCGCGGCGGACCGCCTCGACACGCCCGGGGCGCCGCGGCTCGAGGTCGGATCGGACGGCCGGCTGCCGGACCTGCCGGCAGCAGTCGAGGTCGCGGCCTACAGAATCGGCACCGAGGCAATGACGAACGCGGTCCGCCACGCCGGCGCGGCAATGTGCTCGGTGCGCCTGTCCGGGGGTGACGATCTGACGGTCGTCGTCGAGGACGATGGCCAGGGACTGCCGACCGAGCCAAGACCCGGCGTCGGGCTGGTCTCGATGCACGAGCGGGCGGCCGAGCTCGGCGGGGAGTGCCGGGTCGAGCCACGACCGGGCGGTGGCACGCGAGTCGTGGCCCGGCTGCCACTCGTGGCCCCCCGTCTCGCGGCAGGGTCGTGATGGACGAGCCGGTCCGGATCCTCGTCGCAGACGACCACGCCGGGTTCCGATCCGGGCTCGATGCCCTGCTGGCGACGCAGCCCGACCTGCGGGTCGTCGGCGAGGCCGAGACCGGCGATGAGGCCGTCGCCCGGGCGTTGGCGCTCCAGCCGGACGTCGTGCTGATGGACCTCAATATGCCGGGTATGGACGGGATCGCGGCGACGCGACGGATCGTCGACTCGAGCCCCCACATCGCGGTCCTCGTCCTGACGATGGCCGACCACGACGCGGCGGTCTTCGACGCGCTCCGGGCGGGCGCCCGAGGCTACCTGTTGAAGGGTGCGGATCGGGCCGAGCTGACGCGGGCGATCCGGGCCGTGGCCTCGGGCGAGGCGATCTTCGGGCCGGACGTCGCCCGTCGGCTCATGGCGTACTTCGCGGACACGCCGGTGAAGGCCCCGGTATTCCCCGAGCTGAGCGAGCGTGAGCGGGAGATCCTCGAGCTCATCGCCCGGGGGATGTCGAACCAGCAGATCGTCGACCGGCTCGTGATCTCCCCCAAGACAGTCCGGAATCACATCTCGAACATCTTCAGCAAGCTCCAGGTCCGCGATCGGGCGGAGGCCGTCGTGCGCGCCAGGGAGGCGGGGATGGGCGGGGAGGGCCGCCGGGCGTAGGCCGGGATGTCGCCACCGATGTCCCGGTCCGATCGGGACACCGGCCCCATGACGGTGGGCGGCCGACGGCCTAGCGTCGGCCTCGGCGGGCACGACAAGGCCCGCCCCACCCGGAGGCACACGCTCATGCGCGCTCGGAACGGCGCCTACACGGCTCTCGCGGCCGTCGCGTTCTTCTTCGCCGCCTGCCTCCTCGTCCAGGTGTTCCTGGCGGGGATGGGCGTCTTCGACGGCCCCGAGCGCTTCGAGGCGCATCGGAACTTCGGCTACACGATCGGGATGCTCACGCTGGTCATGGTGGTCATCGCGATCGCGGGCAGAGTCGGCCGCGTCCTCATCGGCCTCTCTGTCCTCACGCTCGTCCAGTTTTCGTTGCAGTCCGTGTTCATCCTGTTCCGCGAGGATCAGCCGGCGATCGCCGCGCTTCACCCCGTCAACGGCGTCCTGCTGCTGGTCGTCACGCTGGCGATCGGGCGCCTGGCGTGGGCCGGCCGCGCGGCCCAGGCGCGGGCGCGAGCGGCGGAGGCGTCGACTCCGCAGGGGGCGCCGGCAAAGGCCGCATCGTGACGCTGCGGTCACGGATCCCGCTTGTCGTCCTGGTTGCGATCTCCGTCGTTCTGGTGCTGTTCGGGGTCGGCGACATCCTGCAGGGTCCTGATGCGGATCCGGGAATCACGAGGGCCATCTCAGGGTCGGACCCGGGCGACGTCCGGGCAGCCGAGCCAACCGGGTTCCGCCTCTACGACTTCGCGATCCGGATGGGCGGGCTGAACCTCGTCGTCATCGGACTCCTGATGACCGCGATCCTCGTCCGCCCCTATCGGGCCGGTCAGCGCTGGGCCTGGACGACGATGTGGCTGCTGCCGGCATGGGCGGTCGCGGTCCCGGCCGTGTACATCGCGTTCGGACCCGCGCCCGGTCAGCCGGCGGCGCCGCCGATGATCTCCGGACCGATCGTGGCGGCCGTCGCGGGCCTGTCACTGATCGGTGACCGGCGCCGATTTGCCGGCGGCCCGGACGCCGCGTCGCTGAACCTCGCGACGGCGTAGCTGCGCCCGATCAGTTCGGGCGGCTGGGGTCCCCATCGGGGTCGAACTCGGCCAGGATCGCCTTGTAGTCCGCGTCCCGCTCTTCATCCGTGTCGTCGTCCGGCCCGACGGCCGCCAGGAAGTTCTCGGACTCCACGGTCGAAACATTGACCGCCGCGGAGAGGCGCTCGTCGGCGATGAACGTGAAGCCGTGATCGCGCTCCAGCTCGACGGCGATCGCTTCGATGAGCGTATCGTCGTCGTACGTGTCCTGGATACGATGCCGGATCGACTGGACGAGCTCGAAGAACTCCTCCGGCTCGATCTCGGTCTCGGTGGCCAGGAGGACGTCCGAGTAGACCTCGTCGTCGCCCTCGTGAAGCTCGTAGAAGAACACGCGCCGCTCCGATGGGGTGGGTAGCGATGGATCGCAAGTATACGGTCGGCCCTCGGCGGGGCCCGAACGGAGGACCGTGACCGAACAGCCCGCGCCTGCCTCGCGACCGCTGCCCGAGGTCGTCGTCGTTGGCGCGGCGTCGCGCGACGTCGTCGACGACGATCCTCGTGGCTGGCGGCTGGGCGGCGGCGTGTCGTACAGCGCCCTGGCCGTCGCCCGCCTCGGGCTGCCGACGCGGGCGCTGATCGGCGTCGACCGCGAGGCGTCGACCGCGTCAGAGCTCGACCTGCTGCGCGAGGCCGGCGTCGACGTCCACCTCGTGCCGCTCGAGCGCGGCCCCGTCTTCGTCAACATCGAGCGACCCGAGGGCCGGCTGCAGCTCTGCCATTCGCCGTCCGACCCAATCCCGACGAGCGCGGTGCCCGAGGCGTGGCGCGACGCGAAAGGCTGGCTGCTCGCCCCGGTCGCCCGCGAGCTGCCGGCGGACTGGGCGGATGCGCCGCCTCAGGACGCGATCGTCGCGCTCGGCTGGCAGGGCCTCCTGCGCGAGCTGATGGCCGGCGAAGAGGTGGGCCACGTCCGTCCCGGGCCCGATCCCGTCGTGGCGCGGGCCGACCTGGCGGGGCTGTCGCGCGACGACGTCGACCGCGGCGTCGAGATCGGCGACCTGACTGGCTTCCTCCGCGACGCGGCCACGCTCGTCGTGACTCAGGGCGACCGCGGCGGGCTCGTCGCGCGGCGGATCTACGGCGTACTCCGGCTCCGCCACTACCCGGCGGTGCGGAGCCACAACCCGGTCGACGCAACCGGCGCCGGTGACGTGTTCCTCGCGGCCCTCGCCGCGGCCCGGATCGAGCCGCGGCTCGTCGGTGGCCGGCTCGCCGCCGGCTACGACCTGTTGATGGCCGCGGCGGCCGCGTCGCTCGTCCTCGAGGGGTCGGGCATGCTCGGCGTCCCGGATCGGGCTGCTGTCCGGGCGCGAATGGCGGAAGCCGGCGGTGGCTGGACGGTGGAGCGGACCGGAGCACCCAGAGTCGACTCGTCGCCCGAGTCGCCCGGCGGGCTCAGCGAGGAGCCGGGCCCGTCGACTCCCGCACTCGAAGGCTGACCGGCAGGACGAGGTGGGCCGGCGCGGGCCCGTCGGAAGCGTCGCGTCCCTTGCCGTCCGGCGCCGCGGTCGCCGTCGTCGTCTCGGCGACCGGCGCGTCCGCTCCGGAACGGGCCGCGCTCCGCGCCGCCAGCTCGTCCGCGAGCCGCGTCACCGCCCAGCGGCCCATCTCGGACGTCGCCTGGGCGATCGTCGTCAGCGGCGGGTCGACGTACCCGGCGAGATCGACGTCGTCGAACCCGACGACGCTGACGTCCGCCGGGACGCGCCGGCCGGCTGCCCGGACCGCACGCATCGCGCCGATCGCCATGAGGTCGTTGTAGGCGACGATCGCGCTCAGCTGCGGGTCCGCCGCGAGCGCCTCGGCCGCAGCCCGCTCGCCGCCGGCCACGCCCGCGTCGCCGACCGCGACCCGGACCGCGTCATCGGCCACGCCGGCCGCCGCGATCGCCGTTCGGGCGCCCGCGAGCCGGTCCGGCCCGTCGATGTTCCGCGGCGGGGCGGCGAGGATCGCGAACCGGCGATGGCCCAGCTCGAGCAGGTGCGACGCCGCGAGCGCGCCGCCGGCCCGGTTGTCGGAGGCGACCGTCGACAGCCCCAGGCCGCGTTCCGCGGAGTTGACGAGGACGATCGGCAGCGGCGCGTCGGCGAGCCACTCCCGGTGGCGGCCGCCGAGGCTGCTCGCGGCGATGACGACGCCGTCGACCCAGCGGTCGACGAGCAGCTCGAGGTAGCCCGACTCGCGCTCCGGATCGTCGTCGGCGTTGCACAGCAGGATCGCGTAGCCCAGCTCGCGGGCCGCGTCCTCGACGGCCCGGACGAGCTGCGGGAAGAACGGGTTCTCGATGTCGGTGACGATCAGCCCGATCGTCCGGGTCGCCCGCTGGCGAAGCGACCGCGCGACACCGGACGGCCGGTAGCCGAGGTCGCGGGCCGCGGCGATGACGCGGTCGCGGGTCTCGGGTCGCGCCCGGCCTTGCCCGGTGAGGACGCGGCTGACCGTTGCGGTCGACACGCCGGCCCGCCGCGCGACGTCCCCGATCGTCGTCGGCATGGTCGTCCTCCGGCCGCGTCCAGGCGCCGTTCGACCCGACCCGCTCAGTCGGGCGAGGCCGGCGGGAGCTCCTCGGCCTCGACCTCGGCGAGCGAGCCGTCGGGCGACGTCGGGGTGGCCTCGGCCGCGACGGCCGCCTGCTCGATCGTGCGGGTGTCGGCGCCCATGAGCTCGTCGAGCTCGCGGGCGAGCTCGGTCAGCTCTTCGCCGCCGCCCATCAGCCGGAGCAGCTCGTCCTGGTCGACCTCGCCGCGAAGGAACTCCCCGGCGAGCCGGCCGTGGGACAGGATCGTGAAGCGGTCGGCGATCGGCAGCGCGTGCTGGACGTTGTGGGTGATGAAGATCACGGCGAGACCCTTCGCCCGGGCCCGGATCACGTGACGGAGGACGATCGCCGCCTCCTTCACGCCGAGGGCCGACGTCGGCTCGTCGAGGATCAGCACCCGTGCCCCGAAGTACTCCGCCCGGGCGATCGCCAGCGTCTGGCGCTCGCCGCCCGACAGCGTCCCGACGAGCTGCGAGGGATCCCGGACCTGGATCCCGATCTCGAGCATCTGCTCGGTCGCGATCCGGCCGGCCTCGGTCACGTCGAAGCGGGCCAACGGGCCCCAGCCGCGGGTCGGCTCGGAGCCAACGAAGAAGTTCCGGCTGATGCTCATCAACGGCAGCACGGCGAGGTCCTGGTAGACGGTCGCGATCCCGCGGTCGAGCGCGTCGCGCGGCGACTGGAGCGTGACCTGCTGGCCGTCCATGTAGAGCGAGCCGGTGTCCGGCGGGTGGACGCCCGACAGCGTCTTGATCAGCGTCGACTTGCCGGCGCCGTTGTCGCCGAGGAGGCAGTTGACCTCGCCGGGCCGGACGGAGAGCGAGACGTGTTCGAGGGCGATGACGCGCCCGAAGTACTTCGAGATGTCGCGGGCCTCGAGGACCGGCACCTTGTCGTTGACCGGGCCCGCGCCCTGGCCGCCGTACTCGGCGATCCGCTTGGCGGTCTCGGCCGGCATCGTGAACGGGGCGTTGTCGTGGGGGACGGAGGGTCGCTCGTCGATCGGCTGCATCAGCGGGTCCCCGATGCGCGGCGGAGGAGGTAGGTGTTGGCGAGGACCGCGAGCAGCAGGATCGAGCCGAGCACGACCTGGTACCAGTCGGAGTTGATCCCGACGAAGTTGATCCCGAGCTGCGTCGTGCCGAGGATGAACGCGCCGAACGCCGACCCGAGCGCCGATCCGTAGCCACCGGTCAGGAGCGTCCCGCCGACGACGGCGATGATGATCGCCTCGAACTCCTTGTTCGCGCCGCGCAGGACGTCGGCCGAGCCGAAGCTGAACACCTGGATGCAGGCGAACAGCGCCGCCGAGGCGGCCGTCGTCATGAAGAGCAGGATCTTCACCCGGTTCACCGGGACGCCGACGTAGCGGGCCGCGAGGTCGGAGCCGCCGACCGCGAAGATCCAGTTGCCGAACCGCGTCCGCGTCAGGACCCAGGTCGCGACGGCGACCGCCGCGAACCACCACAGCAGGACGATCTTGAACTCGCCCCCGGCGATGTTGATGCTGGCCGTGAAGAGCGGCACGATCGGGTCGCCGGCCGACGCCTCGGTCACGCCGCTGACGATCGTGTTGCCGGTGAGCAGACGGGTGATGCCGATCCCGGCGCCGCGCAGGATCAGCAGCATCGCGAGCGTGACGATGAACGAGGGCAGGCGGGTCTTCACCCGCAGCCAGCCGTTGAACGCGCCGATGGCGAAGGCGAACAGGAACGTCAGGACCACGGCGATCGAGGCCGGCAGGTGGAACTGGACGATGAGCAGCCCGACGGCGAGGCTCGCCGCGCCGATCATCGAGCCGACCGAGAGGTCGAACTCGCCGGCGATCATCAGCAGCGACACCGCGACGCCGATGATCCCGACGTAGGCCGAGACCTCGAGGAAGCTCGCCGCGCCCTGGATCGACAGGAAGCCCTTGCCGACGTCGCCCCGGAGGATCGAGAGCACCGCGAAGATCAGGAAGACGACGAGGGCGCCGACGAACGCGCCGAACTCCGGCCTGGATGCGAGCAGCCGGGTCCGGCTGGCGCTCCGCAGCCGGTCGCTCTCGGCGGTGACGGCCGTGCTCATGGGCTTCCTCGTCCTCGTGAGGGAAGTAGCGGCGGGCGGACCCCCCAGGGCCGCCCGCCGCGATGGAGTGAGCTAGCGGGTCGTGCCCGTGTTCGCGAGCACCGTGTCGACGTTCGTCTTGTCGACGACGCCGGGGCCCGTGAGCACCGGCTGGCCGCCGCCCGGCTGGAGGCCGTACAGCTTGTTGAGCGTCAGGAACACGATCGGCAGGTAGCCCTGGAGGTACTGCTGCTGGTCGATCGCGAAGAGCATCTTGTCGGCCTTGATCGCGTCGAGGACGTCCTTCGACAGGTCGAAGGTCGCGACCTTGATGTCGGTGTTGTTGAGCTGCTCCATCGCCTTGATCGTCGGCGTGGCGCCGGTCGGACCCAGGGCGAGGATGCCGTTGACGCCGGCGTTGCCCTGGACCGCGGCGGCGATCGACTGCTGGGCGGCCGTCGGGTCCTTGAGGTCGACCTGGACGACCTTGACCGTCCCGCCGAGGCCCGTGGTGAAGCCCTTGCAGCGGGCGTCGAGGCCGGCGTTGCCGACTTCCTGGTTGATGCAGAGCGCGTTCGTCACGCCGGCGGCCTTCATCAGCTCGCCGGCCTTCTCGCCCGCGATCTCCTCGTCCTGGCCGACGTGGGTGAGGACGCCGAGCTCCTTGTACGCGTCCGAGCCGGAGTTTGCCGAGACCACGGGGATGCCCGCGGCGACGGCCTTCTGGATCGACGGGCCAAGGGCGGTCTTGTCAGGGATCGAGACGACAAGGCCGGCCGGCTTCTTCGCCACCGCGGCGTCGATCAGCTGGGCCATCTTCGGCATGTCGAACGTGTCGGGGGCGGCGTACTCGACCTTGACGCCCATGTCCTTGCCGGCCTGGTCGACGCCGTTCTTGAAGATCGACCAGAACGGGTCGGAGGCCTGGCCGTGGGTCACGACCTCGATGAGAATGCCGGACCGATCGGCGCTGCCACCTCCGCCGCCGCTGGCCGCGGGCGAGGCCGCCGAGTTGCAGGCGCCCGCGATCAGGGCTGCGACGCCCAACGCGGCGATGCGCTTCGAAAGCTTCATGTGTTGGTCTCCTCCTCACGCCCGCGGACCTTCCGCGGACTCACAACCGGGAACCGAACCGTGCTCATCACGATCGAGGGGCCGGCGAACGGTTCGCGGCCCTGGTCACCTCCTTCCCAGCGGCGCGCGCGTCCGCGCCGACGGCTTCCGGGATGGTGTCGGCACACGCCCGTCACGCCGGAATCTCCTCGAGGCGGACCGGGCGATGCTCGTGGAGCGATCTCGTGGCAGCCTCCGCAATCCGGAGTGCCTCGACACCGTCGCGCTCGGTGCAGGGGCTGGGCTCCTCCCCGTGGGCGACCCGGACGAAGGTCGCGAGCTCCGAAGCGTACGCCGCCCGGAACCGATCGAGGAAGTCGGGCCACGCCGGGCCGGCGGGGGCGGGCACACCCGGTTCGACCGACCGGATCGGCGTCCGCGGCCCCAGGCCGACGCTGATCGAATCCTTGGAGCCGAACAGCTCCGCCCGGATGTCGTATCCGAGCGGGTCGTGCCGGGCGACGGTGATCGCACCCAGCGCGCCGTCGGCGAGGCGAAGCGTCCCGACGGCCGTGTCGACGTCGCCGTACTTCGCGAACACCGGGAAGCCCCGGACCGCGCCGTCTGCGTACACCTCGGCGACCTCCTGGCCGGTCAGCCAGCGGATGACGTCGAAGTCGTGGATCGAGAAGTCGCGGAACAGCCCGCCCGAGGCCGGGATGTAGGCCTCGTGCGGCGGCGCCGGGTCGTGGCCGGCGAGGCGGAACGCGTAGAGCGTGCCTAACTCGCCTGAGAGGAGGCGCCGGCGGGCCTCGGTGTAGCCGGCGTCGAAGCGGCGCTGGAAGCCGAGCTGGAACGGGACGCCGGAAGCCCGGATGGCCGCGGCGACGTCGAGCGTCGCGGTGAGGTCGTCGGCGAGCGGCTTCTCGCAGAACGTCGGCAGGCGCCGGCCGATCGACTCCCGGATCAGCGTCGCGTGGGCGTTCGTGGCGGCGGCGATGACGACGGCGTCGGCTTCGTCGAATGCAGCCTCGATCGACGCGGCGGCGCGGACGCCGGTCTCGGCGGCGACGGCCGCAGCCCGGTCGGGGATGGCGTCGGCGACGATGACCTCGTCGATGCCCGGCGTCGCGGCGAGCAGCCCCGCGTGGAGCCGACCGATCCGGCCCGCGCCGAGCTGGGCGATCTTCATCGGGCGAGGGCCTCGACGAGCGCCGCCCGGCCGATCCGGAGCGACTCGGCCGGCGCGAGCCACGTGCTGTCCTGCTCGACCATCAGCCAGCCGCCGTAGCCGATCGCCTCGAGCGCGCCGACGAGGCCGTCGAGGTCGAGGATGCCCCGGCCGAGCTCCGTGAACAGGCGGGCCCGGATCGCCGCGGCGAAGTCGGGCAGGCGACCCGCCCGGAGATCGGCGAGAACGGCCGGGTCGACGTCCTTCACGTGGACGTGGCGGATCCGCGGCCCGAGCTCCGCGACGAGCGCGACGGCATCGCTGCCGCCCACAGTGGCATGGCCGGCGTCGAGGCAGATCGCGACGCGGGTGGGGTCGGTCCCCGCGGCGAGGCGATGGATCTCGGCCGGTGTCTCGACGTACGTGCCGGCGTGGGGGTGGAACGCGAACGTCCGGCCGGCCTGGCGGGTCTCGGCGGCGAGCGTCGTGAGGACGTCTACGAGGCGGCGCCAGCCTGACTCGGACAGGCGGGGAGCGGCGGGGTCGTCGCCGCGGGCCGCCCACCCCTCGCGTCCGCCGCCGACGCGGCACGCCGCCACCAGCACGTCGCCGCCGCCTTCGTTCAGCAGCGCGAGACGCTCCCGCCCGATCTCGACGGCATCGTCGCTCGGGCCGTCCGGGCTCATCGGCAGCTCGGCGTAGACCTCGGCGAGGCGGAGGTCGCGATCCTGGAGCGCGGCCCGGAGCTCGCCGCCCTGCGGGAAGCCCCGGCCCAGCTGGACGCCCTCGAACCCCAGCTCGGCGCACGCGTCGAGGACGGTCGCCGCGGGGACCTCCGGCGCCAGGTCGGTCAGGTCGACGTTGTTCCAGGTGATCGGGACCACGCCGATGGGCGAGCGGGCCAGGCGCCGGCGGGCGGGTTGGCCGGTCGCGGCCGGTGCACGGCCCGCTGCCGTGGCGGATCCGGCCTCGGCCTCGGCGGCAGCCGAGGTCGCGCGGCGGGCGCCGGATTGGCTGCGGAATTGGCTCGCGGACTGGGGGCCGGGGTGGATCGCAGACCGGGTCGCGGTCGGCCAGGACGAAGTCACGACGGCGGGACTCCACGGGGCGGATGTAATCGATTACCCTAGGCGGCGCGGAGCATACCATGGGGCCGCGGCGTGTCAACCTTGGGGACGGCGGAACGCGACCCGCCGACGCCCGCGACCCGGGGCCATCTCACGGAGGAACCTCGATGACGTCGATCGCCGCGCTGCCGGCGCCGCCGCTCGCCGACACACCGCTCGGCCGGACGATCGCGACGACCGCGACGGACATCTGGAACGACTCGTGCTCGATCCCGGAGCTCGAGTACGCGATCAGCTACGGCGCGGTCGGAGCGACGGCCAACCCGACGATCGTCACCGACGTCTGGAAGCAGGAGCCGGCCCGCTGGCGCGACCGCGTCCAGGCGCTCGCCGCGGAGCGGGCCGAGGCGACAGAGTCGGACGTCGCCTGGGCGGTCGTCGAGGAGATGTCGATCGCCGGCGCGGCGCTGCTGGAGCCGGCCTTCCGGGCGTTCGGCGGCCGCCAGGGCCGGCTGTCCGTCCAGACCGACCCGACCCTCTACCGGACACCGGACGCGATGGTCGCGCAGGGCGTCCATTTCACGACCCTCGCCCCGAACATCATCGTGAAGTTCCCCGCGACGGCCGCCGGGATCCGGGCCATCGAGGAGGCGACGGCCCGCGGCGTCAGCGTCAACGTCACGGTCTGCTTCACGGTGCCCCAGGCGCTGGCGGCGGCTGAGGCCATCGAGCGGGGGCTACGGCGACGCGAGGCCGCCGGCGAGGACACCGCGTCGATGGGCCCGGTCGTCACGATCATGATGGGCCGGATCGAGGACTGGCTCCGCCTCCAGACCGAGCGTGACGGGATCGTCGTCGACCCGGCCGCCCTGCCGTGGTCCGGGGTCGCGGTCTTCAAGCGAGCCTACGGCCTGTTCCGCGAGCGTGGCTACCGGGCGCGGCTGCTGGGCGCGGCGATCCGCCACCACTACCACTGGTCGGAGCTGATCGGCGGCGACGTCGTGATCACGATGCCGGCGGTCTGGCAGCGGCGGTTCAACGACTCGGCGGTCGAGGTCCGGCCGCGGATCGACGACCCGGTCGACCCGGCCATCGTCGCCGAGCTGTCGGCGCGGTTCCCGGACTTCGTCCGGGCATATGAGCCCGACGGCTTGGCAGTCGACGAGTTCGACGCGTTCCCGGCGACCGCGAGGACGCTCCGGGCCTTCATCGCGTCGTACCACGAGCTGCTCAACCTGGTGACCGACGCGGTGATCCCCAACCCGGACGCTCGTCTGTGACGGACGCGGGTCCAGCGGCCGCCGCCAAGCTGCATCGCGGCGCCGGCGATCTAGCGACCGGGCCGTGGGACCTGGCACTGTCGCCGGAGGGGGCCGGCTGGTCGTTCAGCGGGCTGCGCGTCGCGACGCTAGCGGCCGGCGGCGAGCTCACGTTCGACACCGGCCCTGACGAAGTCGCGATCCTGCCGCTAGCGGCGCGTTTCGCGTCGCCTGCGGCGACTCGCTGGCGGAGTTGGCCGGGCGAAGCAGCGTCTTCGCCGGCCCGACCGATTTCGCCTACGCGCCGCCGGGCATCCGGCTCACCGTCTCGAGCGCGGCCGGCGGGCGGTTCGCGGTGCCGGCGGCCCGGGCGGACCGCGGGCGCCCGTTCCGGCGCGTGGCGGCCGGCGACGTCCAGATCGAGCTGCGCGGTGCCGGCAGCATGTCACGCGAGGTCCGCAACTTCGCCGCCGCGGCCGCGTTCGACGCCGAGCGGCTGATCGCCGTCGAGGTCCTGACGCCGAGTGGCAACTGGGGCTCGTACCCGCCGCACAAGCACGACGAGGCGCGACCCGGCGAGACCGTGCTCGAGGAGATCTATTTCTACCAGGTCGCGCCCGGGCCGTCGGGAGGCGCAGGCGTCGCGTACCAGCGGGTGTACGGGACGCCGGACCGGCCGATCGACGTCCTCGTCGAGGTCCGGACCGGCGACGTCGTCCTGATCCCGCATGGCTGGCACGGTCCGGCGATGGCGCCGCCTGGCTACGACCTGTACTACCTGAACGTGATGGCCGGCCCCGGCGAGCGGGCCTGGCTCGCCTGCGACGACCCGGCCCATGCCTGGGTCAAGGACGCGTGGCAGGACCAGGCGGTCGACCCGCGGCTGCCGTTCAGGCGGGCGGACGGCGCGACGACCTCGTCGTCGTGAGTGGCGGGACCGTCCGGCTGACCGTCGGCCAGGCGGTCGTCCGGTTCCTCGCCGTCCAGCACACCGAGCGCGACGGCGCGCGCCACCGCCTGATCGAGGGCTGCTTCGGGATCTTCGGCCACGGCAACGTCGCCGGGGTGGGGGAGGCGCTGCTCGAGGCCGAGCTGGCGACGCCGGGACTCCTGCCGTATCGCCAGGCCCGCAACGAGCAGGCGATGGTCCACGCCTCGTCCGCGTTCGCCCGGATGCGGAACCGGCTCTCGACGCTCGCCTGCACGACGTCGATCGGGCCCGGCGCGACGAACATGGTCACGGGCGCCGCCCTCGCGACGATCAACCGGCTGCCGGTCCTGCTTCTGCCGGGCGACACGTTCGCGACGCGCGTCGCGGACCCCGTCCTCCAACAGCTCGAGTTCCCGCTCGGGCCGGACGTGACCGTCAACGACACGTTCCGGCCGGTGTCGCGGTTCTTCGACCGGGTCCATCGCCCGGAGCAGCTGCCCGCCGCGCTACTCGGCGCGATGCGCGTTCTGACCGACCAGGCCGAGACCGGCGCGGCGACGATCGCGCTGCCCCAGGACGTCCAGGCCGAAGCGTTCGACTGGCCCGCCGAGCTGTTCGCCGAGCGCGTCTGGCACGTCCCCCGGCCGGCGCCGGATCTTGCCGCGCTCGCCCGGGCCGTGGAGCTGCTGCGATCCGCCCGCCGGCCGCTGGTCGTCGCCGGCGGCGGCGTCATCTACAGCGAGGCGACCGACGCGCTCAGGAGCATCGTCGAGGCGACCGGGATCCCTGTCGGGGAGACGCAGGCCGGCAAGGGCTCACTGCCGTACGACCACCCGGCCGCGCTCGGCGCCATCGGGGCAACTGGCACGGCGGCTGCGAATGCGATCGCCCGCGACGCCGACGTCGTCGTCGGGATCGGGACGCGCTGGAGCGACTTCACGACGGCGTCCCGGTCGCTGTTCGCAGCCGACGGCGTCCGGTTCGTCAACGTCAACGTTGCCGCGTTCGACGCCGCGAAGCACGCCGGGGTCGCCGTCGTCGCCGATGCCCGGGCCGCGATCGAGGGGCTGGCCGCCGCGCTCGAGGGTTGGGCGGTCGACGACGGCTACCGGGCCGAGGCGGCGCGCCTGGCCCGCGACTGGGACGCGACCGTGGAGCGGGCGTACACGCTGGGCCACCGCCCGCTGCCGGCCCAGTCCGAGGTGATCGGCGCCGTCAACGCCGCGAGCGGTCCGCGCGACGTCGTCGTCTGCGCGGCGGGCTCGATGCCGGGCGACCTCCACAAGCTGTGGCGGACGCGCGACCCGAAGGGCTACCACGTCGAGTACGGCTACTCGACGATGGGATACGAGATCGCCGGCGGCCTCGGCGTGCGCCTCGCTGCCCCCGACCGCGACGTGTTCGTGATGGTCGGCGACGGCTCCTACCTGATGATGAGCCAGGAGCTCGTGACCGCGGTCCAGGAGCGGATCAAGCTCATCGTCGTGCTCGTCCAGAACCACGGCTTCGGGTCGATCGGGGCGCTGTCCGAGTCGGTGGGATCGCAGCGGTTCGGCACCAGCTACCGGTTCCGCGACCCGGCATCGGGGCGGCTCGACGGCGACCTACTCCCCGTCGATCTCGCCGCGAACGCGGCCAGCCTCGGCGCCCGCGTCGAGCGGGTCGCGACGATCGACGAGCTGCGGGCGTGCCTCGCCGACGCGAAGGCCTCGACGGAGCCGCGGCCGTTCGTCATCCACGTCGAGGTCGACCCGCTCGTCCCGGCGCCCGACGGCGGGGCGTGGTGGGACGTCCCCGTCGCGGCAGTCTCGGAGCTCGATTCCGTGCGAGATGCGCGCGCCACGTACGAGGCGGCGAAGCGGCGTCAGCGGCCGCCCATCTGAACCCCGCCCGCGGCCGCCGGCCGCTCCGCCGCCCGCCGCGCCTCGAGCCGGCGCCCTAGCCGCGCCAGCCGTCCCGCCAGTGCCTCGTCCAGCGCCGGGTCGAATCGCCCGATCTGCCGCCGCCGCTCGACGACCCGCCAGGCTCGTTCCGAGGCGGCGAACGCGCCGGGAAGATCGCGGAGGCGGTGCTCGCGGAGCTTCGCGACCTCGATCCAGGCGTGAGCGCTGAGCGGCCCGGCGCCCGCCCCGATCGCCTCCCAGACCGCCGCCGCGTCGGCGAACCGCCCGAGCCGCCGAAGCAGCCGTGCTCGCTCGACGAGGATCCGGTCCTCGGTCCAGGGCGAGTCGACCCGCGGCGGCCCGAACGCGGCAGCGAGGCGCGTCGGCCGGCCGCCGTAGTCGACCGGCCGCTGCGGCAGCCACCAGTCGTCATCGTCCGCTGCCGCGCGATCCGGGCGGCGGCTCGTCGCGGCGTCGAGGCACGCCAGCGCGTCGTCCAGCCGGCCCTCGCGGGCATAGGCCCGGGCGAGCCCGGCGAGGTCGCCCGGGTCCGCCTCGGCGAGGGGCGTCCCGCCGGCGAAGCGGGCCACGACGTCGGCCAGCAGCCGGGCGAGGGACCGGACGTCCTCGCGGTTGTGGCGGACGACGTCGACGAGCGGCTCGACGATCCCGGCCCGGAGGAAGTCGAGGTATCGACCGGGGATCTGCCAGCCCTCGACGTCCTCGTGCCGCTCGACGCCGAGCAGCTCCGTCTCGACGGTCCGGAGCCTCGCGTCGACCATCCGGTGGCGGAACACGCGGCGGACGAACGGCAGCAGGTCGAGATGCCCGGTGTGGGCCGGCGCGGGCCGGCGCGCCATCCGGTAGCGGGTCACGAGCAGCGGCCAGTCGAAGCCGCGGCCGTTGTAGGTCACGAGCCACGCCGACGGCGGGATGTGGGCCTCGATCATCGCGAGCATCGCCGGCTCGTTTGGCTGGTCCGGCAGGATCAGCTGGGACTGCCGGAAGCGGTCGCCCTCCCACCAGCCGAGCCCGACGAGGAACGCCATCGTCCCGGCCGCCGTCGCGAGCCCCGTGGTCTCGGTGTCGAGGCAGACGAGCGGCACGTCCGGCGGCGGCTGGCCCGGCAGGCGGGCAAGCGCCTCGCGGTCGACCGGCAGGACGACGGTCATCGGCTCGCAGCGCACGACGGCCTCGAGCGCCTCGCCGACGACTTCGCCGCCGATCGCCTCCGCGAGCCGCAGCGCCCCGGCCATCGTCTGCCGCTGGGCCGTGGCCGTCGGCACGGGATCCGGCCGGACCGCGGCGCGGTAGTTCGCGAGCCGCCGCTCGAGCGTGACCGAGCTCATGCCGCGACCGCCGCTCCTGCCCCGACCTCGTGGAGGAACCGCAGCGCGAGCGCCTTCGCGTCGATGTCGGGCTCGAGCCGCGGGCCGGTGCAGGCCGGGCAGCCCGCGTCGCACGCGCAGCCCGTGATGAGGTCCGCGGCGCCGGCGATCAGCTCCTCGTGCCGTTGCCAGAGCCGCTCCGACATCCCGATCCCGCCGGGCACCGCCTCGTAGAGGTAGATCGTCGGCGCCTCCTGGTGCGGCGACCGGACCTGGGCGACGAGCCCGAGGTCGCGCGGGTCGACCATCAGCAGGACCGAGGCGATCGTCTGGATCGCCCGCCCCGCGCCGATCAATGCGACGTCGAGCTCGTTGCGATTCCAGCGCGTCGGCAGCGAGTCCGCCGTCAGCCAGTAGGCGGTCGTCTGGAGCTCGATCTCCGGCAGGTCGACCGGGCCCCAGCCGACGTTCTCGTCGGTGACGAACTTCAGCTTCTTGTAGAGCGTGACGAGGCTCGCGACCATGACCTCGCCGTGGACCCGCCGGCCCGACGTCGCGCGCGCCTCGCCGAAGACGTCGAGCGGCTTGAGGGTGACCGCCCGGTTGGCGTACGTGTAGTGGTCGGCGTCGATCTTGTGGACGTACGCCTTGCGCTCGCCCCAGTCGAGCTTGTCGACGTGGTACTGGATCGACTCGTGGATGTAGATCGCGTGGTCGTGGACGAGGACCTGGGCGCTGAAGAGGTCGACCTCGCCGAGGACCCGCGGCCGGTCCGGGCTCGTGTCGATGATCACGACGTTCTCCGGCGCCGCGGTCCGCATCGAGATCTCCGAGGCGGGGAAGTTCTCCGAGCTCCAGTACCACTTGCCGTCCCTCGCCTGGCGGACGTGGCCCGACTCGGAGAGGAACGCGAGCAGGTCGTCCGCGGGCCCCGGACCGAAGACCTCGCCCGGCTCGAACGGCATCTCGAACGTCGCCGCGCGGAGGTGGGCGAGCAGGATGTGGAGGTTGTCGGGATCGACCCGGGCCTCCTCCGGCGTCCCGTCGAGGAGGTACTCCGGGTGATGGATCACGTACTGGTCGAGCGGCGCCGCCGAGGCGACGAGGATCGACACCGCGGTCTCGTTGCGGCGACCGGCCCGGCCGAACTGCTGCCACGTCGCGGCGACGGAGCCCGGGTAGCCGGCGAGGATCGACACGTCGAGGCGGCCGATGTCGACGCCCAGCTCGAGCGCGTTCGTCGCGACGACCCCGAGGATCTCGCCCTCGCGCAGGCCGCGCTCGATCGCCCGCCGCTCCGTCGGCAGGTAGCCGCCGCGGTAGCCGCGGACCCTCGACCGCGGCCCGAACCCCTCGCGCAGCGACTCACGCAGCCCCGTCAGCAGGATCTCGACCGCGGTCCGGGCCCGCCCGAACACGATCGTCTGGCGGCCGGCCCGCAGGAACGGCAGCGCCCAGCGGTTCGCGAGCGTCGCGGCCGAGCCCCTGGCCCCGGTCGACGCGTCGATGACCGGCGGGTCGACGAGCAGGACGTGGCGCTCGCCGGCCGGCGCCCCGGTCCGGTTGATCAGCCGCGACGGCCGTCCGGTCAGCATCTCGGCCAGCTCGGCCGGGTTGGCGATCGTCGCCGAGCAGCACACGATGACCGGGTGGCTGCCGTAGTGGGCGCACAGCCGGAGCAGCCGCCGGATGACGTTCGCGACGTGGCTGCCGTACACGCCGCGGTACGTGTGCAGCTCGTCGATGACGATGACCCGGAGCTGCTCGAACAGCTGGAACCACTTCGTGTGGTGGGGGAGGATCCCGGAGTTCAGCATGTCCGGGTTCGTCACGACGACCTGGCCCGCCTTGCGGACCGCCGACCGGATGGGCGCCGGCGTGTCGCCGTCGTACGTCGCGGCCGCGATCGACATCCCGGCCGCTCGCGACAGCTCCGAGAACTCCGCGACCTGGTCCTGGCTCAGCGCCTTCGTCGGGAACAGGAAGAGCGCCCGCGACTCCGGGTCGTCGGCGATCGCCTGGAGCACCGGCAGCGCGTAGCAGAGCGTCTTGCCCGACGCCGTCGGCGTGACGACCGTGATGTCCTCGCCGGCGTGGACGGCCTCGACCGCCTCCGCCTGGTGGGTGTAGAGGCGCTCGATGCCGCGGGCTTCAAGCCCCGCCCGAAGACCGGGATGGAGCCAGGACGGCCACTCCCCGTACTCCGCCGGCCTGGCCGGGAGATGACGGTGGTGGACGACCCCTCGAGCGAGCGACGGCTCCTCGAGCAGGCGGGCGAGGACGGCCTCCGTGCCGGCGGGAGCGTACGTGCGCATCAGCCACTCCGAAACCGAACAGATGATCCAATTGGCGGAGTCTAGCAGGCACGATCGACCGCGGTCGTGACACCTTGTCTGTCACGACCAGCCACCGCGAGCGACTCCAGGCACGCTCGGCCGCGTTGACATGTCAGCCTGCGCGCAGCTACGCTGCCGTGATCGTGGACGACCGACGCGCGCACAGGCCGCCCGACCCGCCCCCTCCCGACCGACGACGAGTCGGCGACGGCCGGCGCCGCCGCACCCGATTCCGGCGAGCCCGCGGCCGGCGAGAGCATCGATCTCTCGTCGCTGTCGATCGCCGGGTTCACGCGGCGACGGGTCGGCTGGGCGTGCGCGGCGCTGTCGCGGCCTGGATCGTCGTGATCTTCGCCCGCCAGGCCGGCGACGGCGCCGCGGCCGCGGCTCGGGCCGACCAGATCGCCCGGGACAACGCCGCCCTCGCGAACGAGGTCGCGGCGCTCGAGCACGAGCTCCAGGTCATCGAGCGCCCGGAGTACGTCGCCCAGCAGGCCCGCGGCTTCGACCTCGGTACCGACAAGGAGATCCCGTTCACGCTCGACCCGTCGGTCCCGACGCCGGGTCCCGACGCGCCGGGATCCGCCTCGACCCGCGTCGGCGCAGACGCCCAGCACGTGACGCCGCTCGAGTCGTGGCTCTCGCTGTTGTTCGG
>CAWJUA010000001.1:0-47654 GCA_963845925.1 uncultured Chloroflexia bacterium | reverse complement strand
AACTCGCCGCGCAGGATCGCCCGCGCCAGCGGGTTCTCCACGAGCCGCTGGATCGTCCGCTTGAGCGGCCGCGCCCCGTACGTCGGGTCGGTGCCCTCGCGGACGATCAGCGCCCGCGCCGCCGGCGTGAGCTCGAGCGTCAGGTCCTGCGTCGCGAGCCGCGCTCGCAGGTCCGCGAGCAGCAGGTCCACGATCGCGGCGAGGTCGCTCGTCGGTCAGCGGGTGGAAGACGATGACCTCGTCGACCCGGTTGAGGAACTCCGGCCGGAACTGCAGCCGCAGCGCGTCGGTGACCTGGCGCTTCATCGCCTCGTACGCCGCGTCGCTCGGCGCCGCCGCCGACCGCCGAGATCAGCTGGCTGCCGACGTTGCTGGTCATGATCACGACCGTGTTCCGGAAGTCGACCGTCCGGCCCTGGCCGTCGGTCAGGCGGCCGTCGTCGAGGACCTGGAGCAGGACGTTGAAGACGTCCGGGTGGGCCTTCTCGATCTCGTCGAGCAGCACCACCTGGTACGGCCGCCGGCGGACCGCCTCGGTCAGCTGGCCGCCCTCCTCGTAGCCGACGTAGCCGGGCGGCGCGCCGACCAGGCGGGACACGGAGAACTTCTCCATGTACTCGCTCATGTCGATGCGGACCATCGCGTGCTCGTCGTCGAACAGGAACTCGGCGAGCGCGCGGGCGAGCTCCGTCTTGCCGACGCCGGTCGGGCCGAGGAACAGGAACGAGCCGATCGGCCGGCGCGGGTCCTTGAGCCCGGCGCGGGCGCGCCGGACGGCGTCGGACACGGCCTCGATCGCCTCGTCCTGGCCGACGACCCGCTCGTGCAGGCGCTCCTCCATGTGCACGAGCTTCGCGAGCTCGCCCTCCATCAGCCTGCGTGACCGGGATGCCGGTCCACTTCGAGACGATGTCGGCGATCTCGTCGGCGGTGACCTCCTCCTTGAGCAGCGAGCCCGGGCCCTGGAGCTGCGGCCAGCGCCGCCTCCTGCTCGTCGAGCCGCTCCTGGAGCTCGGGCAGCGTCCGTACTGCAGCTTCGCCGCGGTCTCGTAGTCGGTCTCGCGCTCGGCCTGCTCGATCCGGACCTGGAGCTGCCTCCAGCTCGGTCTTCGTCGCGCGGATCGCCGCGATCGCGGCCTTCTCGGCCTCCCAGCGCTGCTTGAGCGCGCCGGTCTCCTCCTCGATGTCGGCGAGCTCCTTCTCGAGCGCCTCGAGGCGGGCCTTCGACGCGTCGTCGGTCTCCTTGCGGAGCGCCTCGCGCTCGATCTCGAGCTGGATCCGGCGGCGCTCGAGCTCGTCGAGCTCGACCGGCATCGAGTCGATCTCCATCCGCAGCCGCGACGCGGCCTCGTCGACGAGGTCGATCGCCTTGTCGGGCAGGAAGCGGTCGCTGATGTAGCGGTGGCTGAGCGTCGCCGCGGCGACGAGGGCGGAGTCCGTGATCCGGACGCCGTGGTGGACCTCGTAGCGCTCGCGGAGGCCGCGCAGGATCGAGATCGTGTCCTCGACCGTCGGCTCGTCGACCAGGACCGGCTGGAAGCGGCGCTCGAGCGCGGCGTCCTTCTCGATGTGCTTGCGGTACTCGTCGAGCGTCGTCGCGCCGATCGTGTGGAGCTCGCCGCGGGCGAGCATCGGCTTGAGCAGGTTCGAGGCGTCCATCGCGCCCTCGGCCGCGCCGGCGCCGACGACCGTGTGGAGCTCGTCGATGAACAGGACGACCCGGCCCTCGGCGTCCTTGATCTCCTTGAGGACGGCCTTCAGGCGCTCCTCGAACTCGCCGCGGTACTTCGCGCCGGCGATCAGCGCGCCGAGATCGAGCGAGACGACCCGCTTGTCCTTGAGCGTCTCGGGCACGTCGCCGCGGACGATCCGCTGGGCGAGGCCCTCGGCGATCGCGGTCTTGCCGACGCCCGGCTCGCCGATGAGGACCGGGTTGTTCTTCGTCCGCCGGCTCAGGACCTGGATGACCCGCCGGATCTCCTCGTCGCGGCCGATGACCGGGTCGAGCTTGCCGGCGCGGGCCTCGGCGGTGAGGTCGCGGCCGTACTTCTCGAGCGCGGCGTAGGTGCCCTCGGGGTTCGGCGAGGTCACGCGCTGGCCGCCGCGGACGCTCTGGAGCGCGTTGAGGATCGCCTCGCGCGTCGCGCCGTGGCGGTCGAGGAGCTGGCGGCCCTCGCCGCCGACCTCGGAGATTGCCAGCAGCAGGTGCTCGGTCGACACGTACTCGTCGCCGAGCCGGCGCGCCTCCTGCTCGGCGAATCGAGGACCCGCTTCGCCCGCGGGTCGAGGCCGAGCTGGCCGCCCTGGATCTTGGCCCGCTTCTCGAGGATCGCCGCGAGCTCGCCCCGGAAGTCGTTGAGGTCGACGCCGATCCGTCGAAGCGTCTCGGCGGGCACGCCGTCGTCGGGCTCGACGAGGGCGTGGAGCAGGTGCTCGGCGTCGAGCACGGGGCTGTTGAGCTACTCGGCGAGGCGCTGGGCGGCGAGGATCGCCTCCTGGGCCTTCTCGGTGTAGCGGTCGAGCTTCATGGCTGGTCTCCGGGGTGTCGCGGGATCGGGATTCGGGCGGGGTTCGGGTGGGCTCAGCGGGGGTCGGGCTGGTCGACGAGTGTCGAGGAACGTCTTCGGCGGCCTCCTCGGCCTCGGGCGAGAGGCTCGGTCGGCAGGACGACCCGGACCTTGGCGAGCATGTCGCCGACGTCGTCCTTGCGCGAGGACCGGCATGCCCTGGCCCTTGAGCCGGAAGATCCGCCCGTTCTGGGTGCCGGCCGGGATCCGCAGCAGGACCTTGCCCTTCAGCGTGGTCACCGGCACCTCGCGCGCCGAGCAGCGCCTCGCCGAGCGTGATCGGCAGCTCGCGCTCGAGGTCGGCGCCGCGGCGATTGAAGATCGGGTGGGGCCGGACGCGAACGACGACGACGAGGTCGCCGCCGGCCGGGCCCTGGCCGGTGAGCTTGACGCGCGTGCCGCTGTCGGCGCCGCGCGGGATCGTCACCTCGAGGCGCTTGCCCTGGACCTCGACCCGGCGGGTCGTGCCGTGGAACGCCTCCTCGAGCGTGATCTCGGCGACGGCCTCGGCGGTCGGCGACGCCGCTGCGGGTCGCGCCGGCCCGGCCCGCCGCTCGTCCGGGCGACGGACGCGGCGGCTCGCCGCGTCCGACCGCGGCGCCATCGATGCCCATGTCGCGGAGGATGTCGTCGAACGTCTGGCCGCCGGTTGGCCGCCGGCCGCGGCCGGGTCCGCTCGGATCCGTCGCCGCGTCGCCGCCGAGAAGAACATCCGGAAGAAGTCGGAGAAGTCGCCGCCGCCGGCGCTCGACGTCCGGAACTCGTAGCGGACGTTGCCCCCGCCGCCGCCCCCGGCGAAACCCGCGAACGGATTGCCGGCCTGGCCCGCGGCGCCGCGCTCCGGCACCGGCCCGGCTCATCTGCTCCCAGTTCGCGCCGAGCATGTCGTACTTCTTGCGCTTCTCCGGATCGGAGAGGACGGCGTTGGCCTCGTTGATCTGCTTGAAGCGCTGCTCTGACGTGGCGTCATCCGGCTTGGCGTCGGGGTGGTTCTCCCGCGCCAGCCGGCGGAACGCCTTCTTGATCTCGGCCTGGCTCGCGGTGCGAGGGACGCCGAGCGTCTGGTAGTAGTCCTGGTAGTCCATGGGTGACCTCCGGAGCGGGGAGCGTCGGCTCCCCGCTCCGTGGCGATCAGTTGCCTCGGACGACGACCGGTGGCTGGTCGGCCGGCGGGAACGTCGTGCGCCGGACGCGGTCCCCCTTCTCGGGGTCCTTGTCGAGCGGCGTCTCGCCGGCTGACGATCTTCGGCGGCTCGGCGACGAGCGCCTTCGGCTTGCGCCGGAGGGCCGCCTCCAGGACCTGGTCCATCGAGTCGACGAGGACGAGCTTCATCGACTTCCGGATCTCCTCGGGGATGTCCCGCAGGTCCTTCTCGTTCTTGCGCGGCAGGATGATCATCTTCGCCCCGGCGAGATGCGCCGCCAGGATCTTCGACTTCAGCCCGCCGATCGGCAGGACCCGACCGCGGAGCGTGATCTCGCCGGTCATCGCGACGTCCTTGCGGACGGGGATCTCGGCGAGGGCGCTCACCATGGCCGTGGCCATCGTGATGCCCGCCGACGGGCCGTCCTTGGGGATGCCGCCGGCCGGGACGTGGATGTGGAGGGTGTTCTTCTCGAACGTCTCCCGCGAGATGCCCAGCTCCGACGCGTGGGCCCGCGTCCACGACAGGCCGGCCCGGGCCGACTCCCGCATGACCTCGCCGAGCTGGCCGGTCAGGATGAAGTCCTCCTTGCCTTCCATCGTCGTGACCTCGATCGCGACGACGTCGCCACCGACCTCGGTCACGACCAGGCCGGTCGCGGAGCCCGTCTGGTCCTCGGCCTCGAGCTCGCCGTACTCGAACCGCTGCGGTCCGAGGAAGTCTTCGAGCTTCTTGACGTCGACGACGGTCTTGCGCTTGCGGCCCTCGGCCACGGTCCGGGCGACCTTGCGCATGACGTTCGCGATCTCGCGCTCGAGGTTCCGGACGCCCGCCTCCTTCGTGTAGGAGCGGACGAGCTCGGTCATCGCCTCGTCGGTGATCTGGATCGTCTTCTCGGTCAGGCCGTGGTTCGTCATCTGCTTGGGGATGAGGAACCGCTTGCCGATCTCGATCTTCTCGGTCTCGGTGTAGCCCGGGCAGCTGGATGATCTCCATCCGGTCGCGGAGCGCCGCCGGGATCGGGTCGAGCAGGTTGCCGGTCGCGATGAACAGCACCTTGCTGAGGTCGAACGGCACCTCGAGGTAGTTGTCCTGGAACGTGTTGTTCTGCTCGGGGTCGAGGACCTCGAGGAGGGCCGACGAGGGGTCGCCCCGGAAGTCCATCCCGATCTTGTCGACCTCGTCGAGCATGAAGACCGGGTTGTTCGAGCCGGCCGTCTTGACCGACTGGATGATCCGGCCGGGCAGCGCGCCGATGTACGTCCGGCGGTGGCCCCGGATCTCGGCCTCGTCGTGGATGCCGCCGAGGCTCATCCGGACGAACTTGCGGCCCATCGCCCGGGCGACGCTCTTGCCGAGCGACGTCTTGCCGACGCCGGGCGGGCCGACGAAGGCGAGGATCGGGCTGCGGATCTGGTCGGCGAGCGAGCGGACCGCGAGGTACTCGAGGATGCGCTCCTTGATCTTCTCGAGGCCGTAGTGGTCCTCGTCGAGGATCTTGGCCGCCTCCTTGATGTCGAGGAGGTCCTCGGTGGACGTGTTCCACGGCAGGCCGATCAGCCAGTCGACGTAGGTCCGGATGACCCCGACCTCCGGGCTGGCCGACGGGATCCGGGCCATCCGGTCGATCTCCTTGATCGCCCTGGTCTTGATCTCCTCGGGCATGCCGGCCTGCTCGACCTTCTCGCGAAGCTCGTTGATCTCGGCCTGCTGCGGGTCGTCCTCGCCCAGCTCGCGCTGAATCGCCTTCAGCTGCTCGCGGAGGATGTACTCGCGCTGGGTCTTGTCCATCTCGGACTTGACCTCGGACTGGATCCGGCCCTTGAGCTCGAGGATCTCGATCTGGCGAGCGAGGAAGTTGCTGACGAGCTTGAGGCGCTCGACGACGTCGATCGTCTCGAGCAGCTCCTGGCGCTGCTCGGTCGTCATGTCGGGGCTGTAGGCGACCATGTCGGCCAGCAGCCCGGGCTCGCTGATGTTGCGGGCGGCGACGGCGGCCTCGGGCGGGACGGGCGCGCCGTTGGCGACGTACTGCTCGATCTGGCCCTGGACCGTGCGCATGAGCGCCTGGACCTCGACGTCGGCCGGGGTGTCGTCGGACAGCTCCTCGACGACGCCGCGGAGGTACGGCTCGGTCTCCGAGAAGCGGTGGAGGCGGAGGCGGGACTGGCCCTGGACGATCGCCCGGACGGTGCCGTCCTGGAGCTGCACGACCTGGGCGATCTTCGCGAGCGTGCCGACGGCGTAGAGCTCGGACGTCTCGCTGATGTCCTCCTGCTCGGCCTGGCGCTGGGTGACGAGCGCGATCGGGCCGCCTTCGGCGACCGCCGCGTTCAGCGCGGCGACGCTCTTCTCGCGACCGACCTGGAGCGGCACGATCATCTCCGGGAAGATGACGGTTTCGCGGAGGGCGACGAGCGGCAGCTCGAGCGTCTTCGGTTCGAGCGTCTTCGCTCGGGTGGGAGGGGAGTCGTCCGGGGTGGACGGACGCTTCGGCATCAGGTTTCTCCTGTGGTGCTGCGGGGCAATGATGGCTGGCGGATGACCCGCCGTGAAGTGGTCGTGATGGCAGTCCTCATACGGTCTCCGCGCCTGCCTCGGACGCGGCGACCGCCTCGGACGCCTTCCTGTTGCGCATGCCCTCGTCGTAGAGCGCCTCGAGAATGCGCTTGCCGAGCCGCTCTTCGAGCTCGAACAGGATCTTGATGCCGGCGAGGTTGACGCCGCGGTCCCGGGTCAGATGCCTGATCCACTGGATCCGCCGGATGTCTTCCTCGCTGTAGAGCCGGATGTTGGTGGGGGTCCGGGCCGGGCAGACCAGGCCCTCGTCCTCGTAGATCCGCAGTGTCCGCGGATGCACGGAGACGATCCCGGCGGCCACGCTGATCACGTACACCGGCCGGCGCGGGTCGCGGTCGTCCCTGTCGACGCTCATCGCGTCGACCTCCGGGTCCGGTCGCTATCGTGGGTCGGTGCCACGTTTCCAGTCATGCGGCGATGGTAGAAGGTTGACAATGGCGTTGTCAACGTAGTTACACGTTAAGGTCTCGTATCCGGCGGGCAATCGGGACCCGATCGCGCCGTCCGTCGAGCCAGTCTTCCTTGCCTGCGCTCCGGCGACCGGTGATCGACGTTGTCGCGGGAGTGGGCGTCGCGGCTGCTGTTGAGGAAGATGCCGACCAGCGCGGGCCAAGGCGAACGTCAGCCCGCGGCGGCGCCCTCGGCCTCGCCGATCAGCTGGTCGTGGAGCATCGCCTGGCAGTCCTCGCGGCCGATCGCGATGACCTTGTCGCCCTCCCGGAGCACGGTGTCCGGCGCGAGCGGCGTCGCGACGCCGTCGCGGATGACCGCGAACAGCGAGCAGCCATCGGGCATCGCCAGGTCCGCCGTGGTCTTGCCGATCGCCGGCGAGCCCCCCTGGAGATGGGCCTCGATCAGCTCGAGCTCGCCTTCGCCGAGCGCCGCCAGGTGGAGCAGCTCGTGGACCGGGATGTCCTGCTCGATCGAGCCCAGGATCATCCGCGTCGGGCTGATCAGCTCGTCGACGCCGAGGTGCTTGAACAGCTCCTCGTTCTTGGGGTTGTTGACCCGGGCGATCGTCCGCGGCACGTCGAAGTGGTGCTTGGCCATCTGGCAGATCACGAGGTTGTCCTCGTCGTCGCCGGTGACCGCGGCCACGATGTCGGCGCGGTTCGCGCCGGCCTCGGCGAGGTACTTGCCCTCGCAGCCGTCGTGGGAGATCACGACCGACCCGATCTCGTCGGCGATCTGGCTCGCCCGCGCGCCGTCCTTCTCCATGAGCACGACCTCGTGGCCGGACCCGATGAGCTCCTTCGTGAGGTAGTAGCCGACCTTGCCGCCGCCGACGACGAGCACGAACATCGATCAGTTCTCCGTCCTGGACTGGCTGCCGGGCGCGGGCGCAAACGGCGTCGCGGACGGTGCCGGGGCTACCGACATGGGTGTGCCGCCCGCGGCGCTCGCGGCGCCGAGGTCGTGGTGCTCGCCGCCGGGGTGGCTCCCGGTCGGGGTGAGGACGCCGGGCCGCGACGGCGTCGGCAGCCCGAGGTACGACGTTGATCGCATCAGACATCAGGTTCGTCCGGCAGAGCGTCGCGATCCCGAGGTCGGCGTAGGCCTCCGCCCGGACCGGGTCGTTGATCTTCGCGATCACCCGCCGGACGTCGAACGCCTCGTGGGCCAGCTGGGCGGCCATGACGTTTCGATTGTCGCCCTCGGTCATGGCGATGAAGACGTCGACGCCGCGCGTGCCGGCCCGCTCGAGGACGTCCTCGTCGGTGCCGTCGCCGCGGACGGCCGAGCCGCGGAACGACGACGGCAGCCGGTCGAACGCGTCGGTCCGGAGGTCGAGGACGACGACGTCGTGCCCGGCGCCGTCGAATGTCGCCGCGAGCTCCGCGCCGACGCGGCCGCAGCCGACGATGACGATCTTCACGCTGGCTCCTCGGGGATCGGCTCGCGCACGATCCACACCGCGCAGGGCGCGTTCTTCAGGACGTAAGGCACCGTTCGGCCGATCGCGAAATCGCCGCCGAACCGGGTGCGATAGGGGAGGCCGGCGACGAGCAGATCCGCGCCGCGCTCGCTCGCCTCGTCGACGATCGCCGCGCCGACGTCGCGGGCCTGGAGGAGGACCGGCTCGAGCTTGACCTTGGCCTGTTCGGCCGCCGATTCGGCGCCGTCGAGCACGCGCTGGGCCGCCTCCGAGTTGCCGGCGATGTCGGCGTCGATCGGCAGCGTCCAGTCGACCTCCACCACGTGGACCGCGATCAACTCCGCCTCCGTTCCCTTCGCCATCGTTGTCGTGAGGCGAAGGATCAGCTCGTCGCTCGACCCGCCGTTCAACGCGAGGACCGCCCGCTTGAACGGCGGCGTATGGGCTTCCGGCACGGCCGGAACGATACCACCGAGCGGCCCGCCCCTCAGTCGGCGGGCGACGGTCACGCTGTCGGCGGCGGCGGGGCGGGCTTGGCGAACGCCTCCGCGTCCTCGCGCCGGTACGGGACGTTGACGACGACGGTGTGGGGCCGGCCCAGGAGCGAGCTCCGCAGCCGCTTCACCGACTGGTTGTAGAGGATCCGCTCCCACCACCGTCGGGCGACGTACTCCGGCAGGATCACGAACGTGATCGGCTCGATCTTGCCGGGCGGCCACGCGGCGTCGAGCACGTCGAGGTAGGCGCTGAGCGGCCCGACGAGCGCGCGGTACGGCGACTCGACGACGACGAGCGGCACGCCGGGCAGGTGTCGCTCCCAGGCCTCCTGCATCGGGGCGATGTCGTCGGGCTCGTCGGTGACGAAGACCGCCCGGACGTCGTCGGCGATCGACCGCCCGACCTGGACCGCCTGGACGACCGCCCGGTTGATGCCCGGCACCGGGATCACGACCCGCTCCTCGCGCTGGGGCGCCTCGGCCACGAAGTCGCGCCGGATCGCGAGCTCGTGCCGCGACGCCTGGTACTGGCGGTGGATGAACAGCATCATCGCGACGAGGATCGGGATCAGGATCACGACGAGGTACGCGCCGTCGACGAACTTGACGCTGACGACGACGACGAGGACGACCGCCGTCAGGGTGGCGCCGAACGCGTTGACCGCCGCCCGCCAGACCCAGCCGGACTCTCGGACCCGCCGCCAGTGGATGACCATCCCGATCTGGCTGAGCGTGAAGCACACGAACACCCCGACCGAGTAGAGCGGGATCAGGGCGGTCACGTTGCCGTTGAAGAGCCAGATGAGGAACGCGGCGACCGCGGCGAGGATCACGATCCCCCAGGAGTAGGCAAGGCGGTCGCCGCGGAACGCGAACTGGCGGGGCATGTAGCCGTCGAGGGCGAGGATCGCCCCGAGACGCGGGAACGCGTTGAACGACGTGTTCGCGGCGAGGAACAGGATCAGCGCGGTCGCAGCCTGGAACAGGACGAACAGCAGCGTCCCCGCCCCGAACACGCTCGCCGCGACGAGCGAGACCGTCGTCGGGATGTCGCCGACCGTCGGCAGGATCGCGTAGGCGTGGGCGACGATCGTGATCCCAATGAACAGGATGCCGAGCAGGATCGCCATGGCGGTCATCGTGTTCGCGGCGTTCTTCGCCGCCGGCGGCTTGAACGCGGGGACGCCGTTCGCGATCGCCTCGACGCCGGTCAGCGCGACGGACCCGCCGGCGAACGCCTTCAGCAGGAGGAAGATCGACAGCTCGGCTGCGCCGAGCGGCTCCGCATTGGGGGTCACGATGGGATGGGCGGTGCCGGTGACGATGTCGATCAGGCCCATCCCGACCATGAGCAGGGCCAGGAAGACGAACGAGTAGGTCGGGATCGCGAAGATGTTGCCGGACTCGCGCAGGCCCCGGAGGTTGGCGATCGTGATGAGCGTGATGACGCCGATCGCGATCTCGATCTTCACCGGGTCGAGCTCCGGCACGACCGACACGATCTGGCCGATCGCCGACGCGGTCGACACCGCCACGGTCATGACGTAGTCGATGAGGAGGGCGGCCGCGGCGATCAGCCCGAACAGCGGGCTGAGGTTCTCCTTCGCGACCGCGTACGCCCCGCCGCCGCCCGGGTACGCCCGGCAGACCTGGCGGTACGAGATCGCGACGACCGCGAGCAGGACCGCGATCGCGGCCGAGACGCCGACCGAGAACGCGAGCGCCGTCGCGCCGGCCGCAGCGAGGACCCGGATGATCTCCTGCGTCGCGTACGCCGACGAGCTGATCGCGTCGGAGCTGAAGATCGCGAGGGCCTTCTTCTTCGAGAGCTTCTCGCCGGCCTCCTCCTCGCTCGCAAGCGGCCGCCCGATCGCGACGCCCCGGACGCGCGCCCAGGCGCGGCCCAGACCGGTCTTGGGCTGGTTGGCCGCGGGCTTCGCGACGAGGGTGCCCGGTCCGCCGTAGCGGAAGAACGCCGAGTGGGGTCGCTCGACCCGGACTCGACGATCCGCGGGCTTGCGGCCCTTGAGCGGCCGCCTCCCTCCGATCATCCGCCTCCCATCCAGGGCCGGGCGGGCCCTTGGTTGTCGACGATCAGTGACCGCCCCGCCGGTATGGGACGTCCGCGATCACCGTGTGCTCGCGGCCGACGAGCGCCGCCTTCAGCCGCTTGGCGGACTGGTTATACAGCAGCCGGTCCCACCAGTGCCGGGCGACGTACTCGGGCAGGACGACGATCGTGATCGGCGCGGCCTTCTCGGGTGGCCAGGCGAGGTCGAGGACGTCGAGGTAGGCGGTGACCGGGCCGATCAACGCCCGGTACGGCGATTCGACGATGACGAGCGGGATGCCCGGGAACTGGCGCTCCCAGCGCTTGCGCAGCGCCTCGCCCGCGTCGGGGTCCTCGGTGACGTAGACGGCCCGGATGTCCGTCGCGAGCGACCGGCCGAAGATCACGGCCTGGACGACCGCCCGGTTGATGCCGTTGACCGGGATGACGACCCGCTGCTCGCGGTGCGGGCCCTCGATGATCAGGTCGTCGCGGACGTGGAGCTCCTCCTCCTGGCCGGTGTACTGGCGGTGGATGAACGTCATCATCCCGACGAGCAGCGGCACCAGCAGCAGCACGATCAGCGACGGCGGCGCCTTGGCGATCGTCACGACGACCGCGACGACGGCGGTCAGGACGGCCCCGAGCGCGTTGATCGAGAGCCGCCGCCGCCAGCCCGGCGACCGCTCGCGGCGCCAGTGGCGGATCATGCCGGTCTGGCTGATCGTGAAGTCGATGAACACGCCGACCGCATAGAGCGGGATCAGCAGGTGCGTCTCGCCCTGGGCCACGATGATCAGGCCCGCCGCCAGCGTCGCGAGGACGATGATCCCCCACGAGAACGCGAGGCGGTCGCCGCGGAACGAGAACTGGCGGGGCATGAAGCCGTCCTCGGCGAGGATCGCGAGCAGCCGCGGGAAGGCGTTGAAGCTCGTGTTCGCGGCGAGGACGAGGAGGACGGCCGTGAACGCCTGGAACAGGAGGAAGGCCGGCGTCCCGGCGCCGTAGACGACCGAGGCGACCTGGCTGATGACCGTCTGCCGCTCGGGCTCGTCGACGGGCACGATCCCGTAGCTCGTCGCGAGGAACGTGATCCCGATGAACAGCACGCCGAGGAGGCCGGCCATGACGGCCAGCGTCGTCGCCGCGTTCCTCGACTCCGGCGGCTTGAACGCCGGCACGCCGGTCGCGATCGCCTCGACACCGGTCAACGCGACGGCGCCGGACGCGAACGCCCGCAGGATGAGGATCACCGAGACGGCCTCGATCGCGTGGCCGCTCTGCTCGACGACCGTCGTGTACGCCTGGCCCTCGCCGAGGACGACGATCCGGAACGTGCCGATCACGATCATCAACAGCGCCCCGAACAGGAACAGGTACGTCGGCGAGGGCGAAGATGTTGCCCGCCTCGCGGAGCCCGCGGAGGTTGCCGATCGTGATCAGGGCGATGCAGCCGACGCCGATCAGGACGCGTTCGTCGAAGAGGGCGGGGAACGCCGACGTGATCTGCTCGACGGCCGACGAGGTCGAGACCGCGACCGTCATCACGTAGTCGATCAGCAGCGCCGATGCGGCGACCAGCGACGTCCGCCAGCCGAAGTTCCGCTTCGAGACGGAGTAGCTGCCGCCGCCGGTCGGGTAGGCGAGGCAGACCTGGCGGTAGCTGATCGCGACGACGATCAGCAGCACCGCGATCGCGACGCTGACCTCGAGCGCCAACGCGAGCGCCGCGACGCCGCCGATGACCAGGGCCCGCAGGATCTCCTCGGTCGCGTAGGCCGACGAGCTGATCGCGTCGGAGCTGAAGATCGCGAGCGCCTTCTTCTTCGAGAGCCGCTCGCCGAGCTCCTCCTCCGATGCCAGCGGCCGGCCGAGGAGCATCGCCTTGACGCGGGCCTGGGCCGGCCCGCGGCCGGTCGTCGGGCCGCTCGCGGATTCCTTCGCGGTCAGCTGGCCCGGGCCCGGTCCAGCGGAAGTAGGCGGCGTGGCGGCCGCTCGACCCGGATGCGCTTGTCGCCCGAGCTTGCGGCCCTGGAGCGGCCGCCGGCCGCCGATCATCGGCCGGTCACAGGCCGTACGACAGCCGTTGGACGAGGCGGTCGGGGAGGCCGGCGTCGCGCATCGCGTCCTGGACGGCCCCGACGTCGTAGGCGGTCCGGTACCAGGTGCAGCGCTCGGCGTCGGTGTCGATGACCATGTGGCAGGCGGTCGGGATCCCGTCGCGCGGCTGGCCGACGCTGCCCGGGTTGATGAGCGCCCGCCGTCCGTTCAGCCGCGAACGCCGAGCCGTTGCCGGGCTCGACCTGCTCGACCGCGCCGTCCTCCTCGACGAAGACCATCGGCAGGTGGGTGTGGCCGAACAGGCCGATCGGCGTCGTCAGGAGGGCCAGGTTCGCCCGGGCGACCGGGACCGAGACGATGTACTCCCAGAGCGGCTCGCGGGGGCTGCCGTGGACCATCCCGAACACCGACTCCGTGTGGCGCTCCGGCAGCGCGGCCAGCCAGTCGCGGGTCGCCGGGGAGATGCGCGTACGCGTCCACTCCATCGCGGCCCTCGCGTCCGGGTTGAACCAGTCGATCTCGTCGCCGCCGGCGGCCGCCGCGTCGTGGTTGCCCCGGACGCCGACCGCGCCGATCTCGGTCAGTCGGGCGACGACCCCGTCCGGATCCGGCCCGTAGCCGACGACGTCGCCGAGGTGCCAGACCGCGTCCACGCTGCCGAGCGTCGCGAGCACCGCATCGAGCGCGACGAGGTTGGCATGGATGTCCGAGAGGACGGCGACGCGCACCGGCAGAGCCTAGCAGCGAGTTCGGCCGGATCGGGGCCGGGCCGCGCGACGCGGGGCGCCGTTGTCGCGCCGCGGGCCCGGCCGCGGAGCCCGGCCGCGTCACCAGGGCCGGCGGGCCCGGCGGCCGGCTGGCGCGGGTACGCCGCGCCGGTCGCGCCGCGCTTCGTCGCGACGACGAGGCGGTGGTCGGGCCGGCCGGGCGACACGCCGCCGACGACCCGGATCCGGCCGCCACCGAGGCCCTCGACCGCCCGCCGGCCGGCCTCGAGCTCCTCGTCGTCGCCGGTCGCTCTTCCAGGCGACCAGCGATCCGCCCCGGGCGAGCAGCGGGAACGCCAGCTCGACGAGCTCCGGCAGCGGCGCGACGGCCCGGGCGACGACGGCCGGCCAGCGCTCGCGCTGACGAGGGTCGGCGGCGAGGTCCTCGACGCGGGCCGGCGCGACCTCGACCGTCGGCGCGAGGCCGGTCGCGGCCACGGCCGTCTCGAGGAATGACGCCTTCTTGCGGATCGACTCGACGAGCAGCGCCCGCTCCGCAGGCAACGCGGCCGCGAGCGGGATCCCGGGGAAGCCGCCGCCGCTGCCGATGTCGACGAACGCCCGGACGCCGAGCCGGCGAAGCTCGGGAACGGCGGCGAGGCTGTCGAGGACGTGCCGCCGGGCGAGCTCGAGCGGGTCGCGAGCGGCGGTCAGGTTGATCGCCTCGTTCCAGGCGAGGAGGAGGCGGACGTGGCCCTCGATCGCCGCCCGCGCCCCCGGTGTCAGCGCGAGCCCGATCGCCGCCAGGCCCTCGTCGAGGACGGCCGCGAACTCCGGCGGGAGCTCGGGAAGGCCCTGAACGCGCGTCGGGAGCGGATCACGCGGACGGTCCAGGCACTCCTCCTGTCGGTCGTGCCGCGGATCGTCCGGGCTCCGCTCCCGGCGTCGTTTCGTCGCACCGCTGGTCGATCGTCGGTCTTCCGGGGCCGGTCCGGTTCGCGGCCGGGTCTCCCCGTGCCCCTCGCCAGTCCCGTTACCCGCGTGACCTCAGTGCGGATGCCGGACGTTAATCGCCGGTCGCCGGGTCGTCAACGGGGTTATCCACGAATCCACCCTGCCAGTCCGAGGTTGTGGATAACCGAGGCGGTCGTCAGGCCGAGAGGGCCCGAAGCACCGCCCGCTCCTCGAGTCGCTGCTCCTCGCCGGCCAGCGTCCGCTCCAGCACGGCCGTCACGGCCGTGGCCGCAACCGGGGTCGGGCCCGGCAAGACGAGGACGAACGCGGACCCGGCTTCAGGCACCGACGCGACGTCGAGGTCGCCGGCCATCCGCAGCGCGAGGTCCCGGGCAATCGGCAGGCCGAGGCCCGTCCCGGGCACGGCCTCGTGGTCGGCCAGACGCTCGAACCGCTCGAAGATCCGGGCCCGGTCGACCGCGCCGATGCCGCGGCCGTCGTCGCGGACGATGAACACCGCGACGGCGCCCTCGAACCGCGCGACGAGCTCGACGGTGCCGCCGGCCGGAGTGAACTTCAGCGCGTTCCCGGCGAGGTTCGTCAGCACCTGCTCGACGCGGCGGCGGTCGCCGGTCGCCGAGCGGAGGCGCGGCGGGAAGTCGGTGACGAGGCGGATGTCGCGCTCGATCGCGATCGGCAGCAGCGCGGCGGCGACGCGCGCCCGCCGCCTCGGCCGCGGAGAACGGCGCGATCTCGAGCTCGAGCGTCCCCGATTCGAGCCTGGACAGCTCGAGGAGGTCGCCGACGAGCTCGCCCATCGAGTCGACGATCGCCCGGCTGCGGAGCAGGAATTCGCGCTCGACGTCCGGGTCGTCGACCCTGCCGTCGAGGATCAGCTCGAGGTACCCGCGGAGTCCGGTGAGCGGCGTCCGGAGCTCGTGGGCGACCGTCGACATGAACCGGTCGCGCTCGGCGTCCCGCGCCCGCAGCATCGACGCGTCACGTTCGGCGGCGAGCTGGGCGGTGACGATCGCCAGGGCCACGGCCGCGTGCCGGGCGATGCCGGCCGGCAGGCGGGCCTCGAGCCGGGCGGCTCGGGCGGCTCCGTCGAACTCGAAGCCGAGGACGGTCCCGGCCGAGCGGGGCACCGCGACCCGGGCGTAGGTCACGGCGCCGGTCGCCGACCCGGCACCCGCCGCGCCAGACGCTCGACGCCCTGTAGAGGCCGGCGGCGCGGTGGCGGGGGCGGTCGTCACGACCGACACGCTCGCGGGGCGCGCGGCGGCGCGCTCGGCGCGCGAGCGCTCGGCGGTCGCGTCCAGCCAGGCGGCCAGCGCCTCGCCGGCCGATGGGTCCTCGTCAGGAGCGACGGCGACCGCGGCCCGGCGCTCGGCGCCATCGGCCAGGACGGCCGCCCGGCGGGCGCCCGCGGTCCGGGCGAGCAACGCAAGCAGCGCCGCGAGCCGCTCCTCTGCGGGAGCGTCGGCAGCGAGCGCGTCGAGCGCGCGGGCGAGGAACGTCCGCTCCTCGTGGGCCGTCTGGTCGGCGGCTCGGCGGAAGGCGACGCGTCGCTCGGCGACGGGCGGCGGCGGCGGGACGCTGGGCGGGGTGATCGACCGCCGTGGCAGTGCGGACGGCCGCGGCGGGCGTGGTTCGAGCATTGATCCCCTGGGGCGCGCTTCGTCTGGGTTGGAGCGATGGCGACCGACCGGTCGGTCGCCGATATCCTCGCGGCGCGCGGCTTCCGGACGGAATCCCCCGGCGGTCGCCTCGTGCCGGCCGGAAGTACCGCCGGCTCGCGGGCGAGCCCGGTCAGGCAGAACGGCCGCTCCCGCGCAGCGGCCGGCCGAGGGTCCGACGCACGACGTCGATCACCTCGTCGACGTACTTGTCCGCTTCGCCCCGTTCGGCGGCCGACCGGACACAGCCCTGGACGTGGTCCTCGAGGACCAAGACGGACAGCGCGTCGACGGCTGCCCGCAGCGCCGCGGTCTGCTGGAGGATGTCGACGCAGTACTCCTCGCGCTCGATCATCCGGGCGATGCCGCGGACCTGGCCTTCCATCCGGGAGAGCCGTCGGATGAGTCCCGCCTTGTCCTTCGAATAGGAGTGGCGGAAGTGATCCGGTGCCGCGTCGGTCGCCGCTCGACCCTCGGCCTGTGCCACGCGCGACCTCCTTGTCGTGACGTCCTGGTCGCGGGATTCCCCGCCTCGCGCGACATGATACCCCCTGGGAGTATCGGCGGCGTCTGGAACGACGTGCGGCGCGGACGGCGGCCAGGAAGTAGACTGTCGGCCGATGGATCCGCGCGAGCGCACGCCACCGTTCGAGAACGGCGTCGACTGCGCCGTCTGTGGCCGGAACGTTCCCGCCGAGCGCATTCGGATCCTCGCCAGCCGTGACGACCTCACGTTCGTCGAGTTGACCTGCGCCGCGTGTCGCAGCGAGTCGCTCGGGATGATCCTTGCCGGCGCGACCGACGGGCCCGACGCGCGGGAGCCGTACGGCGAGTTCCTGCCGGCCGACGACGCCCGGTTCCGGGCGGCGCTGCCGATCGACGTCGACGACCTGCTCGCAGTCCGCCGGCTGCTCGAGCTGGGCGATCTCGACGCGCTCGTCGGTCCGGGCGACGCGCCGGGCGGGCCCGCCGCATGACGACGACCCGGCGTTCCGGGGCGTCGCGCCGCCGGTCGCGGCGAGCGGCGGCCGCCCAGACGGCCCATGCGGTCACGCTGAGCACGACGCGCATCGATGCCCCGCCGATCGTCGCGAGCGCCCTCGACGCGCCGCCCGAGCCGTCGATCGCCGCTCCGCCGGAACCCGTCCAGCCACCGCCCCACCCCGCCTTCGCCCACGCGAGCGAGGCCGAGATGGCCCGGATCCTCGACTTCTACCAGGTCCGCTGGGAGTACGAGCCCCACACCTTCCCCATCGTCTGGAACCTCGAGGGCAACGTCGTCGAGAGCTTCGCGCCGGACTTCTGGCTGCCGGACCTCGACCTGTACCTCGAGATGACGACGCTCCGCCAGAAGCTCGTCCGCAAGAAGAACCGCAAGCTCCGGCGCGTCCTCGAGCTGTATCCGGACCTGCGCGTCAAGCTCTTCTATGCCCGCGACTTCCGGGCGCTGATGCTGAAGTTCGGCAAGCTGGCCCTCATCGACGAGCTGTCCGGGACGCCCGGCCAGGTCGTGCCGATCCGGCCGGCCGCGCCCGACGAAGAGGTCGACCGATGACGCTCAAGACGATCGACCTCGCCGCGGACGTCGGCGAGGTGCTGCTGACCGAGGAGGCGATCCAGTCGAAGATCGCCGAGCTGGGGGCCCGGATCAGCGCCGACTACGGCGATCGACGACTGACGCTCGTGTCTGTCCTGAAGGGCTCGCTGCCGTTCATGGCCGACCTGATGCGGGCGATCTCGATCCCGGTCCGCATCGACCTGATGGAGGTCTCGTCCTACGGCGGCACGTCGACCGAGTCGTCGGGGCTCGTCCGGATCCTCAAGGACCTCTCGGCGAGCATCGAGGGCGAGGAGGTCCTGATCGTCGAGGACATCATCGACACGGGCCTGACGCTCAACTACCTGCTCCGCTACCTGCGCGGCAAGAACCCTCGCTCGCTCCGGGTCTGCACGCTGCTCGACAAGCCGGCCCGGCGCCTCGTCGACATCCAGGTCGACTACCTCGGCTTCACGATCCCCGACCAGTTCGTCGTCGGCTACGGCCTCGACTACGGCGAGTACTACCGGAACCTCCGATTCGTGGGCGTCCTGCGCCCCGAGGTCTATTCGGGCGGCGCCTGAGGCATGCATCGCCGCCCACTGGGTCGCGGCCGGCGCCTCGCCGCGTTCGCCGCGCTGATCATCGTCGTCGGCTGCTTCCTGCCGTGGTGGCAGTTCGGCGGCGACGCGGGCTTGCCGCTCCGGTCGGGTAACGCGTTCGAGGGCGCGGGCATCCTCGTGTTCTTCGCGGCCCTCGCGACAATCGCGCTCGTGACGCTGCCGTACGCGACCGACCGGCCGGTCCCGATCGACCGCGGGCTCAGCTACGTCGCCATCGTCGCGATCGGCTGGATCGGCTTCGTGCTGCGGGCGTTCGACCTGTTCCAGGTCGGGGCGCTGGGGCTGCCGACGACGTCACCCGGGCTGTGGGTCTCGGCGCTCGGCCTGGGCGTGCTGACGCGGGCCGCGTACGAGATCGTCGGGGAGCGCCGGGACCGCTGACCGCGGCGCTCGGCGCGGGCCGGGTCGCTCAGCCGCCGGGCAGGTCGCTCAGCCAGATCGTCGGGATGTAGTTGTCCGGCGCCCCGAAGCTGCCGACCGCGACGAGGCCGGGCCCGCCCCGCGCGACCGCGAGCATCTCGCCCTGGCCGAGCGCGGGGTAGTTCGCGCTCCGCGTCCACGATTCCCAGCTCGTCGCGAGCCAGCTCGCCGCGGTCCCGTATTGGAGCCCGACGTAGTTGCCGACCGCGACGAGGCCGCCAGGCGTCGCCACGACGTCGGTCATCCGGATCTTGTACGGCTCGTACAGCCGCGAGTCCTCGCGCGGCGCCCGCTGCCAGGTCGCGCCGCCGTCCGTCGACCGCCAGACGACGGCCTCCCGCTCGTCGAGGTCCGAGCCGACCGCGACAAGCGAGCCGTCGGCGTCCGTCGCGAGGGCGTTGGCCAGGCCGCCGGCGAGCGCCGGGTCGTCGACCCGCCGCCACGCGACGCCGTCGTCCGAGCGCCAGGCGACCGATCCCGTGCTCCGCTGGCCGGTCCCGAGATGGCCCAGCGCGACATAGCCGCCGGCGAGCGGCTCGATCGCGACGACCTCGGCGCCGGCGAACGCGGGATCGTCGGGGACGGCGTCCCACAGCGCGCCGTCGGTCGAGCGCCAGAACCGGGCCCGGCGATCGCCGAGCTCCGGCCCGACGGACCCGCCGACGACCAGCCCGTCGCGCGTCGCGACGATCGCCCCGGCCCGTTCCCACTCGGCGCCGCCGCTCAGCGTCGGGATTCCCGGGCGGGTCCAGTCGCCGCCGGCGGTCGCCGCCCAGACGACCGGGTTCGGGCCGGAGCGGCCCGCCGCGTAGACCCGGCCCGTCCGCGGATCGGTTGCGGCGGCGACCGCGAACGAGGCCGGCGCCTCGTCGATCGACTCGAGCGTCCAGCGCTCGCCGTCCTGGGATCGCCACGCGATCGCGGTCCAGACGCCGTCGATCCCGACGTAGCCGACGGCCGTCAGGCCGTCATCGGTCGCGACGACGTCGTCGACGATCGCCTGGCCCGGGAAGTGGCCGGGATGACCGGCGGTGCCGGGGCCGCTGGGGCCGGTGGGTTCCGCCGACGGCTCCGCGAACGCGTCCGTGGGTCGCTCGACGTCCGGCGCCTTCTGCCAGCTGAGGCCGGGGATCGGCGGCGTCGGGGACGCGGCCGGAGCGGCCGAGGCGGGCGACGCGGACGGCCCGTGGCCGCGCCGACGCCGCGGGGCTCGCCGTCGTGGCGGGCCCGGCGCACGCGATCGCGGTCGCGGCCACGAGCACGGCGCCGGCGAACGCGGCGAGGCTGCGGAGGTGGGACACGGGGTCAGTGTCGTGGACGAGCTCGGCGAGCGGCAACCGCGGGCCGCGCCCATCGCCAACCGGTCAGGGCAGGAAGAACGCTCCGAGGCCGCCGCCCGGCTGCATGACCGGCGACGGCGGCCGGGGCGAGGGCTGCGGGACCGGGCCGTCGGTCCGGACCTCGACGGCGAACCAGCGGGCGAGGTTCGACGCCAGCACCGTGTGGCGGAAGACGTAGACGCCGCTCGGCCAGCTCGGGCCGGCGTCGAGCGGCGGCGCGAAGAGCGCGCCCAGCCCCGAGATCGCGCCCAGCGGGGCCATCAGGCGGAGCTGGATCGGGGTGGCGACGTCGCCGTCGAGCCGCCACGCGTCGACCGTCGCCGGACCTGCCGGCCGATCCGGCCCGATGGCCGGCGCGCAGAAGCCGATCGCCGGGACGGTCTCGCCGACCGCGGGCACAACCTTGATCGACGGGTCGGTCGGGCCGGTCGCGGGCCGGGGGTCGAGGGCCCGCCAGACGCGGACGGTCTGATCGGCGTGCCACTGCTCGATCGTGGCCGTCCGCCAGGTGCCGGGGTCGAGGCAGATCGATTTGACGGCCTTCTCGGTCGCGGTCGCCTCGGTCGAGGTCGCTGCGATCGGCCCGGAGCCGTGGCCCTGCCCCTTGGCGGCTCCCGACGGCGCGACGACCCCCTGCGCGACCCGCGGCGCGGCGGCTGAGGTGGGCAGCAGGTCCCACGGCTTTGCGACGAGGACGGCGACGGCCACGACCGCGAATGCGACGACGATCCGCGGCGCCCGCGATTGGCCGCCGACGGACGCCTCGAACCGGATCGGGCCTCCATTCGCCCGTCGGTCGAGATCGGGATCCTCGATCATCGGCGGTCCTCGAGGGACGCCGTCGCCGCTGCGGCGTTCGGCCTACTGCTCTCCCAGGTACGCCTTGCGGACCATCTCGTTCTGGATGAGCTCGCTCGCGGGCCCCGTCAGGCGGACCTCGCCGGTCTGCAGGACGTAGCCGCGATTGGCGATCGAGAGCGCCTGCAGGGCATTCTGCTCCACGAGCAGGATCGTCGTGCCCTGGGAGTTGATCTCGCGGATCGTCGAGAAGACCTGCTGGACGAGGATCGGGGCGAGACCCAGCGACGGCTCGTCGAGCAGGAGCATGTGCGGCCGCGACATCAGCGCCCGCCCGATCGCGAGCATCTGCTGCTCGCCGCCGGACAGCGTCCCGCCGAGCTGGCCGATCCGCTCGCGGAGCCGCGGGAACAGCGTGAACACGCGCTCGATGTCGGGCTGGATCTCCTTGAGATCGCGGATGAATGCGCCCATCTGGAGGTTCTCGAGGACCGTCATCCGGGAAAAGATCCGCCGGCCTTCGGGCGCCTGGCCGATCCCGCCCCGGACGAGCTCGTGGGCCGCGGTCTTCGAGATGTCGCGGCCCTCGAAGCTGACCGTCCCCTGGCGCGGGTGAAGCAGCCCCGAGGCGGTCTTCAGGGTGGTCGTCTTGCCGGCGCCGTTCGCGCCGATCAGCGTGACGATCTCGCCCCGCTCGACGGTGATCGAGATGCCACGCAGGGCGTGGATGTGGCCGTAATACGTGTGGACGTTGTCCAGGACGAGCATGGGGCCCGAGTCGGACGTCGTGCCGTCGATGAGCTCCGGGGCGGGGTTCGGGGCCGGAGTCGCGGTCATGAGCCACCACCTTCGGGCAGCGGCCCGGACGGCGCTTCGGGGGGCGCAGCGTCGACCTCGACGGGTTCGGCCGCCGGCTCTGACGGCGCCTGGACCGGTCCACCGGCCTCGGGCGGCGGAGCGCCGAGGTAGGCCTCGATGACGCGCGGGTTGCGGCGGACCTCGTCCGGCGTCCCCTCGGCGATCTTCTCGCCGTGGTCGAGGACGGTGACGCGGTCGCTGATACCCATGACGACGCGCATGTCGTGCTCGATCAGCAGCACCGTGAGGTTGAGGTCGTGCCGGAGCCGGCCGATGAGGTCCGTGAGCTGCTGGGTCTCGCGCGGGTTCATGCCGGCGGTCGGCTCGTCGAGCAGCAGCAGCGACGGCTTCGAGCCGAGCGCCCGAGCGACCTCGAGTCGGCGCTGGTCGCCGTACGGCAGGTTCTTCGCGAGGAAGTCGTCGCGGCCCTTCAGCCCGACGAGCTCGAGGTACTCGCGGGCCCGGTCCCGCGCCTCGGCCTCCTCGTGCCGGTCGCGCGGCGTCGAGAGAATCGCGTCGATCCAGTTCGCCCGGAGCTGGGTGTGCATCCCGACGAGCACGTTCTCGAGCGCGGTCATGTTCTGGAAGAGGCGGATGTTCTGGAACGTCCGGCCGAGGCCCGCCTGGACCATGTCGTTGGGCCGGGCGCTCTTGAAGACGCCCAAGCGGACCAGTGATCGCTGGTACCACGGCGGCCGCGAGACGCCGACGAGCATCGCCATCATCAGGGCGATCACGGTCAGCGCGATCCCGATGATGACCGAGGTCGTGCTCGCGGTGGACGAACCCAGGACGATCGTGAACAGCGCCACGACCGCGCCGGGCAGGACCCACAGCACCGGTTCCAGCCACGACCGTCTCGTCCTGGCGATCATCCGCCGGCCGGAGAACGCGATCTCGCCGCCGGACGGGTCATAGATGCCGGCGATGATGTTGAAGAACGTGGTCTTGCCGGCGCCATTGGGCCCGATCAGGCTGACGATCGCGTTCTCCGGGATCGTGAAATCGACGCTCGCTGACGGCGATCAGGCCGCCGAAGCGCTTCGTCACGTGCTGGGCGTGGAGGATGTCGGTCATCGCTACGTCAACAGTTCGGGCGTGCCGGGCTGTTCGGCGTCGGCCTCGGGCTCGCCGCCCTCCTCGAGCTCCTCGGCGACGTGCAGTTCCGCCCGGCGGCGCTGGCTCGGGAAGAGGCCCTCCGGTCTGAACAGCATCATCAACACGAGGGCGACGCCGTACAGGAGGAACTGGTACTCGACGAACGGGACGTTGACGAGGTCGATGTGGACCGGGCCAAGGTCGAACGCGGGGACGCCGACTCGTTCGAGGAAGGCGTTGATGTTCTTCAGGACCACCGACTGGATCATGTAGACGACGAACGCGCCCGCAGCCACGCCCCAGATGTTGCCCATGCCGCCGAGGATGACCATCGCCAGGACGGTGAACGACACCGTGAACAGGAACTGGTCCGGCGAGACGATCGTGAGCTTCGACGCGTTGTAGACACCGGCCAGGCCGGCCGTCGTCGCGCCGAGCGAGAACGCCAGCAGCTTCGTCGTGACGGTGTTGATGCCGTTCGCGGCCGCCGCCAGCTCGTCCTCGCGGATGGCGTTCCAGGAACGCCCGATCCGGGAATCCTGTAACCGGTACATGAAGATCATCGCGAACGTGACGATCAGGACCATCAGGAAGAGGTACGGCAGTGGCGAGATCGCGCTGAATGGGCCGAGCGTCAATGGGCCGATCGAGAGCGTCTCGGGCCGGTAGATCGCCTTGATCCCGTTCGTTCCGCCGGTGAACTGGTCGAGGTTCAGGAAGACGATCGGGACGATCTCGCCGAAGCCGAGGGTCATGATCGCGAGGTAGTCGCCGCGCAGCCGAAGTGTCGGTGCGCCGAGCAGGATGCCGAAGACCGCCGCGACGCCGGCCCCGACGAAGAGCATCGGGTAGAACGGCAGGTTGAGGCCAGAGAACGGCGAGTTGCTGTAGGCGTAGGTGTAGGCGCCGATCGCGAAGAACGCCGCATAGCCGAGGTCGAGCAGGCCGGCCATGCCGATGACGACGTTGAGGCCCATGGCCAGGAGGACGAAGACGCCGGCGTTCGCGAACGAGTCGTACCACGGTCCCGCCTGCTGGATCAGCGCGAGCGGCGGGAACCTCGGGAGCACCAGCATCAACAGGGTCACGATCAGCATCCCGACCATGACCGAGACCGACCGGTGCTGGGTGCCGAAGGCGTTCAGCGAGCTGCGGAAGCCGCGTGGTGGCGTCGTTACGGGCCGGGTCTTGGCGGCGATCGTCATGCCCGGTCCCCGGTCTGCTGGCCGAGGATGCCCGACGGCCGGAAGATCAGGACGAACGTCAGGACCATGAACACCGCGAACTCCGACCAGCGCGACAGGTTGTTGGCCGAGGCGAAGTTCTCGACGAAGCCGATGACGAATCCGCCGAGCACGGCGCCGGTGATGTTGCCGATCCCGCCGAGGACGGCCGCCGTGAACGCCTTGAGGCCGGCATTGAAGCCGAGGTCCTGGCGGACGTAGCCGAAGCGGAGGTCCCAGACGACGCCGGCCGCCGCCGCGAGCGCGCCGCCCAGCAGGAAGGTCAGGGCGATCGTCTGGTTCATGTCGACGCCCATGAGCGACGCGGCCTCGCGATCCTGGGCGGTGGCCCGCATCGCCCGGCCCGAGCCGCGTCCGGCCGATGAAGGCCTGGAGCAGGAACATCAGGGTCAGGGCGAGCACGAAGATGAAGATCGACAGCACCGAGATCGAGGCGCCGAGGATCGAGATCTGCCAGCTCAGCGGGAAGATCTGCGGCGCCGCGCGGTCACCGGAGCCGGCGAGGACCAGCGCGACGTTCTGGAGGATGAACGACACGCCGATCGCGGTGATCAGCGGCGCAAGGCGGGGAGCGTTCCGCAGCGGCCGGTAGACGAGCCGCTCGATCGAGACGTTGAGGAGGCCGATCAGCGGCATCGTGAAGAGGAGGGCGCCGGCGATCAGGAAGATCAGCAGGGGGATGTTCTGGACGGCACCGGTCTGGCCCATGATCCCGCCGATGAACACGACGGCGCCGAAGGCCCCGAGCATGAAGATGTCGCCGTGGGCGAAGTTGATCAGCTCGATGATCCCGTAGACCATCGTGTAGCCGAGCGCGATGAGTGCGTAGATCGATCCGATGGATAGCGCGTTGACCGTCTGCTGGACTGCCACCGAGAGCGCCCCCGGCACCGGCAGGTTCTGCAGGAAGATGAAGTCGACCCACAGGATCAGCGTGTAGACGAGGATCCCGCCGACGCCGAAGCCGATCCAGCCGAGCGCGCGACGGTTGGGCCGCAGGGATCGGGTCTGCATCGGGATCGCGGTCACCTAGACGCTCCCATTGCTGAGCATCCCGGGGCCGGGAAGCTCTGAGTGTTGCGAGGCCGGGGATCGAGCGATCCCCGGCCTCGGCCGTTCGACGGGTTGACTACTTCTTGGCGTAGTCGACCTGGGTCTCGAACTTCCAGTCACCCTTGCCGTTCGCGCCGGCCGGGTCGACCGAGTAGATCGAAACGATCTTCTGGCTCGTGTCGCCGTCAGCGTTGAACGTGATGTCGCCGACGATCGTCGTGTACTTGGCCGCGGTGTCGGTGCCGGCCTTGCGGACGGCCTCGCGCAGCGCGGTCATGTCGGCCGGGCTGGTCGGCGCCGGCGCGGTTGATCGCGTCGATGACGACCTGGGCGCAGGCGTAGCCCGTGCCCGCGTAGCCCGTGGCGTCGATCCCGTACTCGGTCTTGTAGTCGAGGTCGAACTGGGCCTTGCCGGGGAAGTCGCCGATGCCGGCGAGCGTGCTGTACGAGTTCTTGGCCGCATCGCGCCGCGAGGTTCAGGAACGAGTCCTTCGTCTCGCCGGAGCCGTCGTTGATGCCGTCCGGGCCGACGTACGGGACGTCGCCGAGGCCGGCCTGCTGCGGCCGCGAGCAGGATGCGCGCGCCGCCGGTCGCCGTGACGCCGCCGAAGTAGATCGACTCCGGGTTGAGCGCCTTGGCGGCGGTCATGATCGAGACGTAGTCCTGGGTGGTCTTGGGGGCCGCGTCGTGCTTGACGACCGTGCCGCCCTCGGCCTTGAACTCCGCGTCGAACGCGTCGGCGACGCCCTTGCCGAAGGTCTCGGTGTCGTCGATGATGTAGACGGAGTTCTTCTTCAGGACTTCGTGGATGTACTGCGCGGCGGCCGGACCCTGGACATCGTCGGTCGTGACGACGCGGATGTAGTTGTTCGGCTTCGTGCGCAGGTCCTTGGCCGGCTGACCCTTGGTCAGGTCCGGGTTCGTGTTCGCGGGCGAGCACTGGAGCAGGCCCGCCTCGTTCGAGATCGGGATCTCGGCCGCGGCGACGCTCGAGTTGAGCGGGCCGATGACCGCGACCGTCGCCTCGTCGGCGACGACCTTGCTCATGTTGTTCGCGCCGGTCTGCGGATCGTGCGCGCCGTTGAGCGCGTCGTCGTAGATCGCCGACTGGGGGATGTCGAGCTTGTAGCCGCCGGCGGTGCCGCCGGCCAGCTTCACGGCCAGCTTGATGCCGTTGATGATCGGGTCGGACGCCGCCTTCTCGCTGCCCTGCTGGGGAAGCTCGATCGCGATCGTCGCGGTGCCCTTGGAGCTGTCACCGGCCGGTGCCGGCGTGCTCGGCGTGAGCGCCGCGCTGCTGGCGCCGGCACTGGCGCCGGCACTCGCCGCGGGGCTGCTGCCGCCGCCACCGGTGCTGGCCGCCGGCGACGGCGTGCCGCCACCGGTGTTGCTGCACGCGGCGAACGCCAGAACGGCGACGCTCGCGAGCGCACTAACCTTGCGGAAATTCATCCACTGTCCTCCTCATCACCGATCGGCAGGGGATCCTCCCCGACCGATCTCGGTCGGCGCCTCCGCCGCCCCGTCCGCGCCGGTTCCCGCTCGCGCGCCCGTTGCCCTGGCCCTGATCCGAGAGTCGGTTGGCCCCTGACCTTCGTGAGGGGGGATCGACGGACTCCTGGTCGAGCGGCGGTGCAGTGACGGACGACGGCGCAGGATACCGGCTCGGGCGGCGCGCAGGATGCCGCCGAAGCGATGCCGTATCATAGCCATCGGCGGACCGATTGCAACACCGACCGGCGCGACCCGGGCGTGGCTCCAGAGCGTTTCGCTCGCCACCCTCGCGAGGCCGCCGAGATCCGATGGATTCCATCGGCGCCGACGTCGCAATCGAGCTCCGCGGCCCTACGAGGTGGCGTTAGCCCGCGTGGAATATCTGGTTCGAACGGCCCGCATCACGGACATCGATCGGCTCGTCGCATTGAGCGACGGCGCCGTCCCGGCGTCCAAGCGGGTGGGCGCGCTCGAACCGGCGGACCTGCTCCGACAGCTGGTCTACCTCCCGCAGGCGAGCATCTTCGTCGCCGAAGCCAGGCGCGAGGTAGTTGGTGGGGCGGTCCTCGCCCTCCGGCCATCCGTCGTCGCCGGCGGCTTCGCCGGCACCGTCGACCTCCTCGTGGTGGACCCCGATCACGACATCGATCGCGTCACCGACGCGCTCATCGAGGAAGTGATCCGATCGGCGCAGAACAAGGGCTGCAGCGTCATCGAGGCGCCGCAGCCCACCGACCCGGCGGCGCGGACCCGCTGGGAACGGCATGGATTCGTCGAAAGCGGTCCGCGAACGGAGCTCCACGTGGCGGCGGTCGGGGCCGGCATGTCACGGAGCAGATGAACGCGCGCCGAGCAGCGGCATCGCGCCGGCGCGCAAGACTGAGGAGTCATTGTGGGTAAGAACGTCGCCGTCTTCGTGGACGTGGCGAACATCTTCTACGCGGCCAAGGCGGCCGGCGTGGATATCGATTACGTCACGCTGCTGAAGTCGGCCACCGCGGGCCGGGACTTCGTGCGCGCCTATGCGTACACGGGCCTCGACCCGGACAACGAGAACCAGCGCAACTTCCATTCCTTCCTGGCGCGGAACCACTACAAGGTCGTCAGCAAGGACATCCGCAAGTACGGCGACGGCAAGGTCAAGGCCAACCTCGACATCGAGCTCGTCGTGGACATGATGAAGACCGCCCGGAACCTCGACGTCGCGATCGTCGTGTCGGGCGACGGCGACTTCGCCCCGGCCATCCGGGCCGTCCAGGAGATGGGCGTCCGGGTCGAGGTGATCAGCTTCCGGGGCAACACGTCTTCGGACCTGATCGAGGTCGCCGACCTCTTCACCGACATCACCCAGCTGGCCCGCGTCGAGAAGGGCTCCTCACGCTCCGGCCGGCGGGTCGCGAGCGACGGTGAGGAGGACCTCTCGATGACGGAGGTCCCCGACAAGCAGACCGAGGGCACGGGCGCGTCCCGCGGCCGGGGCCGGGGCCGCGGCCGGGGCCGCGATGCCGAGCCGGCCGCCGCGCGAGCATCCGACAGCCGCAACGGCAGCCGGGCTGCCGCGGCGGCAGCGACCGCGGCGGCCGCTTCGGCGGCGGGCCTGACGGTCCTGCCGGGCGAGAAGCTCTCGCGCGCGGGGTCCGCTGCGGCGTCCGCAGAGCCGGGCGTGATCGAAGGCGTCGACGAGGACGTCGACGCGACCCCGTTCGACGCGGCCGCTGACGGCGGCGACGTCGAGATCGGCGAGGACGGCCGGCGGCGGCGGCGGCGGCGTGGCGGCCGTGGCCGTGGCCGTGGCCGGGGCCGCGAGCAGGAAGGCGGCTTCGTGCCGGAGGGCGCCGCGAGCGCCGGGTCTGCCGCGACCGCCGGGACCGCCGGCACCGAGGACCTCGAGGAGGACGAGGACGACGAGGAGGACGAGGTCGCGACCACGACGCCCGGACCGCGGACGACGCCATTCGGCTCGGTCTGGGACTCGCAGCTGGGCGTGCCCAGCTCGCGCCCGACCCCGCTGCCGCCGCTCAGCGACGACGAGGACGACTTCGCCGAGCCCGAGATCCCCGAGTACCTGATCGCCGAACAGCGGCGGGGCCAGGCCAATCGCAGTGGCCAGGGCAATCGCGGCGGCCAGGCCAATCGCGGCGGCCGCGGCGGCGCCCGCGGGTCCTACAGCGCTGCGATCGACCGCGAGCGCTACGGTCGCGGCGGGGGTGGCGGCATCAACCGCTACCCGGACGTCGGTGATCGTGGTCGCGGCGGCGGCGGCGGCGGCGGCGGGGCGCGGCGGCGGGCGACCGCAGCCAACCTATCGCGGCGATCGACCGCCGCGCCAGGATCGACCGGATCGTGACCGTCCGGTCGCGCCGCGCGGGAATTCGAGCGAGCCGTGGAGCGAGGTCCCCGAGGAGCTCGAGGCGATGCTCCGGGCGCAGCTCGCCCAGTCGCCGAAGGCCGCCCCGCGGCCCTCGTCGGCACGAGACGCGAGCCCCGCGCCCGAGGCGACGGCTGCCGAGGCGGCACCCGCACCGAAGACCCGCGGCCGGCGGACCTCGACGAAGGTGGCGGCTGCCGCCGACGCGGCCCCGCGTGGCTGAGTCGATCGGCGACTCCGAGGCTTCGGCCCCGAAGCGCCGGACGACCCGCCCCAAGGCCGCCGCGACGGCGACCGACGCAACGGCTGCTCCGGCAGTCGAGGGCGTCGCAGAGGCTGCCGCTCCGGCAAAGCGGGCGACGCGGACCAAGTCGACGACGACCGCGAAGTCGACGACGACGCGGTCCCGGTCGAAGGCCGCGACCGCGGACGCCGGCACCGATGGCGACGCGGCCGGCGATGCGGCTCCCGCGCCGAAGCGCCGGACGACCCGGAAGAAGGCCGACGAGGCCTGAGCCGGCTCGACAGCAGCGCTCACCGGCCATCTCCGGCTGAGGGCCAGCCCGTGGGCCGGTTCCTGACCCGTGGCCACCCGGCCGCGACTGCCGCGGTCGGGGCGATGGTCGCCGGCCACGCCCCGCACGCGTTGCTGCTCGCCGGCCCGCCCGGCGTCGGCAAGACGACGCTCGCGCTCGACCTCGCGGCCGGGCTCCTCTGCACGGCCCCCGACCCGTCGGACCGGCCGTGCCGGGAGTGCCGTGGCTGCCGCCTCGTCGACCACGGCCGCCACAGCGACCTCCACCGGCTCGCCCCGTCCGGCCCGGGCCAGCAGGTCCGGATCGGCGACCGGGCCAGCCCCGAGCCGGGCACGGTCCGCCGGCTCATCTCCGACCTCGCATTGCTGCCCGTCGAGGGCGGTGCGCGGGTCGCGATCGTGGAGCGCGCCGACCGGCTCAACGAGGACGCCCAGTCGGCCCTGCTGAAGACCCTCGAGGAGCCGCCGTCGGGCGTCACGATCATCCTCTGCGCCGACCGCGATGACCTGTTGCTGCCGACGGTCCGCTCGCGCTGCGTCCGCGTCCGCCTGGGACCGGTCGCAATCCGCGAGATCGAATCGTTGCTCGAGGACGCGGGCGCCGCCGATGCATCCCGGGCCGGGCGGCTGGCAAGACTCGCGGCGGGCCGGCCGGGCGCAGCCCTGACGCTGGCGATGGCGCCCGACGCGGTCGCTGCCCGTGACGAGATCGCCCGGACGCTCCTCGACCTGACCGGCGCGCGCGCTGCGCGTCGACTTGGCGTCGGGCGCGAGCTGCTTGGCCGCGCCGCCGAGCTCGCCGCCGCGTTGGACCGCGTCGGCGAGGTCCGGCTGGGCGCTGGCGACGGTGCCGCCCCCGAGAGAAAGGGTCGCGCACGCCGCGGAGCGTCGAAGGCAGCGGCGGCGGCTGCCGAACCGATCGCGGCGGCCGGGTCCGCGGACACTCCCGCCGCGGAACCGGGCGAGGACGCCGACGCCGACGCCGAGACGGCCGAGGCAGCCGCGGTCCGCGCGCCGGCCACCGAGCGCCGCCGCGCGGCCACGACCCTCGTCGAGATCTGGCGCGACGTGGCACGCGACCTGCTCCTCGTCGGGCTCGGCGAGGAGCGGCGCCTCCGCGACCCGTCCCTGCTCGACGACCTGCGCGCGACGGCGATCGAACCGGACGAGGTCCGCGGCTTCATCGCCCGGCTCGCCCGGACCGCCGAGCTGCTCGAGGCGAACGTCAGCCCGGAGCTCGCGATCGACGCGCTGCTGCTCGCGTGGCCCGGCCGCGCGGCCGCCGCCTGAGCCTCCAGCCGCGTTGGCCGAGGAGTCCGCCACGGTCCGGCTCGAGGCGACCGTCCGGGGCGTCGTCCAGGGCGTCGGGTTCCGCTGGTTCGTGATGCGCGAGGCGCAGCGCCGGGCCCTGACCGGCTGGGTCGCGAACGAGCACGACGGGACGGTCCGCGTCGTGGCCGAGGGTCCGCCCGAGGCGATCGCCGCGCTCCGCTCTGCGTTGGAGGAGGGACCGGCCGGAGCAGTCGTCGAGCGGGTCTCGGCGGTCGAGATGCCGGCGACCGGTCGCTTCGGCGACTTCGCGGTGCGGTCCGCGGGGCATTCCGGCGACTGACGGCGACGCGGCCGACCGACAGCGCGGTGGCCGCGCGCACCACGCCGGGTCGCATCCCCCGTTCGCCGGGGCCGGAGCCGGACCATCGGGCCCGCAGCGCCGAACGAGGTGGCTATTCCCGGCCCCTCGGGGGCGCGGCATCGTGATCGTGATGGAGACCACGTCCGTGCCCGGACCGGCGGCCCCCGACGCCGGGTCTGCCGGCGGCGCGTCGCCCGCCGAGGAGCTGCCAGGGCTGTATCGGGCCATCCTCGACCGCGTCGCGGCCCTCGAGGGCCTCGGCGAGCGGAGGGAGGCTGCCCGGATCCGGCACCTCGCGACCGGCACCTACTCGGGTGCCTGGGATGCCGCCGGGAGGCGCTCGCTGGTCGCGCTCCTCGCCCGCGCCGACCGTGCGATCGCCGGCGAATCGCCGGTCCGGACCTGGGTCCCGAGGCGGAGGTCGGCGCCCGCGCGTTAGGCTTCGGGCGTGCCGTCTGACGCACCCGCCCCGCATTCACCGACGCCCCTTCCCGCGACCGTCGGGGCGGCTGTGCGCCTCGCGATCGACGGCCTCGCCGCCCTCGGCGAGCTGGGCGAGGAGATCGACGACGAGTGGCAGTACGTCCAGGACCTGGTCGACGCCTGGCGGACGCGGCTCGAGGCCGTGGAGGACGCTCGAGGCGAGGAGGAGCTCGCGGCCGCCCGCGGCGTCGCCGTCGCGCGTGTCGTCGACGAGGCGGGCCTGATCGCCGATCCGCACCGGGCGATCGACTGGCTCTCGACCCTGCCGCAGGTCGCCCTGGTCGCGCTTGGCGAGCGGCCGTGAGGTTCCAGGACGCCGCGCCGGACGCGCGCGCGGTCGTGTACGCCGGGATCCAGGCGGATCCGCTCGTCGCGCGCGCGGGCGAGCTGCTGGCGCAGGCCTCGCTCGAGCAGCGGGTCCTCGCTCGGGCCGTGATGAACGGCGAGACGACCGACGCCGACGCATGGCGGGCGATGTTCCCCACGCTGTTCGGCGCCGACGCCGACGCCGCGTCACGCGAGGTCTCGGAGGGGATCCTCGCGGCGGCGCTGTCGGTCGCCGAGCGCGGCGAGCAGGTCCGCAGCCAGTTCCGCGGGGCGATCGTCGAATCACTGACCGAGCGGCTCCTCCGCGCCGGCCACCCCGGCCGCCCGGCGACCGCGATCCGGCGCGAGCGCAGGATCCTCTTCGATGGCGTCCCCGCCGAGATCCACCCGTATGACGTCACGGTCGAGGTGGACGGCGCCGCGGTCGCGCTCGACTGCAAGTGGGGCGCCCGCGGCATCTCGGCCGACGTCCTCCACCAGCTCGACGACGCCCGGCGCCACGCCGCGGACGACGACGAGCGGCTCGGGGTCGTGCTCGTCGTGTTCGACGCGGCGCGGTCGTGCGCGGTCCGCCTCGACCGCCAGACGGCGCCGCACGACGAGACGCGGGTCGTCGCGATCGAGGACCTCGACGACCTCGCGTCGCCGACGGGCGCGACGCGATGACCCCGACCGACGCGGTGGACCCGCCGCTCGTCCACGAGGCCCGCTACCGCGTCCGCTTCGACGAGGCCGGCCCGGACGGTCGCCTCCGCACGTCGAGCCTCATGCGCTACGCCCAGGATCTCGCCTGGCAGCACTCGACCGCGCTCGGGTTCGGGCGCGACTGGTATCTCGAGCGGGGCCTGACGTGGGTCGTCCGGTCGGCGGAGCTCGAGGTCCTCGCGCCGATCCCGATGGGCGTCGACGTCGTCGCCGAGACCAGGGTCGTCGGCCAGCGCCGCGTCTGGGCCCGACGGCGGGGCGAGTTCCACGACGACGCCGGTGCGCTCCTGGCCTGGGTCCACACGAACTGGGTGCTGATCGACGCGCGCGGCGCGCTGATCCGGATCCCGGACGTGTTCGGCGAGGCGTTCCGGGTCCCTGAGACGACCGGCCAGATCCAGCGGGTCACGCTGCCGCCGACACCGGCCGGCGCGCCGACGCGGACGTTCGCGGTCCGGCTCCACGAGCTCGACCCGATGGCCCACGTCAACAACGCGGTCTACCTCGACTGGCTCGAGGAGGCCGTTGTCGCGGCGGCGGCTCCGGATGCGGCCACCGGGATCGACGCCCTGCCGCGCCGCTACCGGCTCGAGTACGCGGCGGCCGCCGACGCCGGCATGAGTCTCGCGGACGCCGTCTGGCGCGACGGGGACGGCACCTGGTGCTACCGGCTGACGGCCACCGGCGGACCGGAAGTGTTCCGGGCGGCGATCGATTCAGATGGAGGAGCGGCATGACCCGGATCGTCGTCCGCGGTGGCCGGATCTTCGACGGCACCGGCGCGGACCCGGCCGAGGGCGACGTCGCGATCGAGGGCGGCCGGATCGTGGACGTCGGCACGGGCCTCGACGGCGACGAGGCGGTCGACGTCGCCGGGCGGACGCTGCTGCCCGGCCTGTTCGACTGCCACACCCACGTCTGCACGAGCTACATCGACCCGCTTCGCCGGGCGCTTCAGCCGTTCTCCTACCAGTTCTATGAGGCGCAGGGGAACCTCCTGGCGACGCTCCGGATCGGCATCACGACGATCCGCGAGGCGGGCGGCGCCGACCTCGGCGTGAAGCAGGCCGTGGAGGACGGGCTGATCCCGGGCCCGCGGATGCAGATCTCGATCATCATGCTGAGCCAGACCGGCGGACACGGCGACGACTGGCTGCCGTCGGGCAACCACAGTGCCCTCTTCGTCAGCCATCCCGGCCGCCCGACGGGGCTCGTCGACGGACCCGATCAGGTCCGTCGGAAGGTCCGAGAGCTGCACCGGATGGGCGCCGACGTCATCAAGGTCGCAACGTCCGGCGGCGTCCTTTCGCCGCGCGACGATCCCCGCCACGCCCACTTCCGGCCGGCCGAGCTCGAGGCGCTCGTCGAGGAAGCCTCGGCGCTCGGCATGTTCGTCATGGCCCATGCCCAGGCGGCCGACGGGATCAAGAATGCGATCCGGGCCGGCATCCGCTCGATCGATCACGGCATCTTTCTCGACGACGAGGGAATCGAGCTGATGAAGGCGCGCGGAACCTGGTTCGTGCCGACGCTCGTCGCCCCGCAGGGTGTCATCGACGCCGCCGACGCCGGCGTCCAGCTGCCGCCGGCGGTCGTCGACAAGGCGCGGTACGTGGTCGAGATCCATCGGGCGGCGTTCCGGCACGCGGTCGAGGCCGGCGTGCGGATCGCGATGGGCACCGACAGCGGCGTCACCCCGCACGGCCGGAACCTTCGCGAGCTGGAGCTCATGGTCGAGGGCGGGATGACTCCGGCGGCGGCGCTCGAGGCGACGACGCGGAGCGCCGCCCAACTCATGGGTCTCGACGACGATCTCGGCACGATCGAGCCGGGCAAGATCGCCGACCTCGTCGTCGTCGAGGGCGACCCGTACGACGTCGCGACTCTCGCCGATCGGGTCGAGCAGGTCTGGAAGGGCGGCGCCCGGGTCGTGTAACTCGGGTCCGGGCCGCTCGGGCGGCGACTTCGGGCCGAATGGCAGGCGCGACGCGCGGCCGGCCGGCCGATGCTCCCGATGGGTCTTCGCGCCCACGGAGCAGAGGTTTGAGATGGTGACGGAGATGGTTCCCGGCTCGGCAGCGATGGCGCGACCACCGCTCGGGATCGCCGGCAAGATCACGGTCGGGGCACTGGTCTGGCTGGGCGTCGGCGCGCTCGCAGGCGGCATCGCGCTCGTTACGCGGCCGGACGGCGGCAACATGCAGTTCGATCCGGCAATCCTGGCGGGGAGCCCCTTTCCGGACTTCCTCGTGCCCGGCCTGATCCTCGGGGGGCTGTTCGGGGTCGGGTCGCTGATCGTCGCGATGATGGGCCTGCGGCACCATCCGCTGGCGCCGTTCCTGGCGTTCGGGATCGGCTGTGCCCAGATGGCCTGGATCGTCGTCCAGCTATCGATCATCAGGGAGGTCAGCTTCCTGCACCCCCTGATGTTCGCGACCGGCTTCGTGATCGCGGTTGCGGCCGTGCCGTGGGGATGGCCGACGCTTCGAGCCTGGCGCGCGGCGGCCTGAGGCGTCCCACGCCGGATGCGGGGAATGTGGGTACAGTGGCCGGAGACGCGCTGCCCGGCGTCGGCTCTCCTCTTGCCGGCCGCGTCAGAGGCCCGTTTCGAAGGAGGGTGACATGAAGGTCATCGGCACCATCATCGGCTTGTTCGCGCTCGGGATGGCCGGGGCGGCGGCGGCAGCCCTGGCCGCGAAGCAGCGGATCGTCCCGATCGACGACCCCGAAGCCGACGAGGTCGCGCTCGTCGCGATCTTCGCCCCGGTCATGTTCCACAGCACCGCAACGGCGTTCCGCGGCGGCACGCTCGACTGCTGGTACGGCGGCGGCATCGTCGACCTGCGCGACGCGACGCTCGACCCGGCCGGCGCCCACCTGGAGGTCAAGACCGTGTTCGGCGGCGCGCAGATCCTCGTCCCGTCGTCGTGGCGAGTCGAGTCGAGCGTGAGCGGCGTCGGTGCGGCCCAGGACATGCGGCCGAAGGCCGACCGGCCGGTGACCGCGCCGCTGCTCACGCTGAGCGGGTTCGCGGCCTTCGGCGGCGTCGGCGTCAGCTCGGAGGTCGAGGAAGACGTGGTCAAGGAAGTGACCGAGGCCGTCGCGGCGTCGAAGCAGGCGGAGGCCGAGGCCAGGGCCGCGGTCGACGGCCTCGTCGCGGAGGGTTCGGCGAGCGCCTGAACTCCCGGGTTCTCGCCCGGCCCCTGCCTCAGGCGGGGGCCGCCGCCTCGGTCGCGATCTTCGCGTTCTGCTCGTCGCGCCAGCGGAGGAACGGCACGCCGCCGTCGACGGGCCACGACGGCCCGTTGAAGCCGAGCGTGAACTGGCTGAAGCCCATCTCGACGTAGACCGCCGCGTCGCGGGCGAGGAAGCGCTCGATGTCTTCGGGCTCGACGCCGACGCCCCACTCGATCTCGCGCCGGGTCGCGACCCACCTCGTCGCACCACCGCCGCAGCGCCGCAACCGCGCTCTCGAGGTCCTCGGGGCGGTCCGGGAACGCCGCGTGCCAGGCGTCCGCGTACTGGGCGACGAGCTTCAGCGTCCGGCGCTCGCCGGTGCCGGCGATGAGGAGTGGCAGCGGTCGCACCGGCGGCGGATTGAGAACGCCAAGACGGCGCTGGATCTCGGGGATCGCCGCGCCCATCGCCTGGATCCGGCCACCCATCGTGTCGAACTCGTAGCCGTACTCCGCGTAGTCGCGGCGGTTCCAGCCGGCCCCGATTCCGAGCACGACTCGCCCGCCGCTGATCCGGTCGACGGTCCGCGCCATGTCGGCGAGGAGGTGCGGGTTGCGGTACGTGATGCAGGTCACGAGCGGCCCGATCTCGATCGTGGAGGTTGCCTCGGCCCAGCCGGCGAGGACCGTCCAGCACTCGAGATGCGGCCCATCGCGGTTGCCGTAGAGGGGGAAGAAGTGGTCCCAGTTGTAGGCGATGTCGTAGCCCAGTTCCTCGGCCCGGACCGCGGCATCGCGAAGCTGCGGGTAATCGCCCTGCTGGGGGTGGAGCTGGGCGGCGATCCGGATCGGACGGGACGGGCGGGACGGGGTCTGGGGCACGGTCGGGCTCTCCTCGGGCACGGCCTCGACGGGCCGGTAAGGCCGATGGTCAACCTTGACCGAAGGGCAAGGTCAAGCCCATCCTCGCGCTGTGCTGACGATCGGGCCGTTCAGTCGCATCGCGGGCGTGTCGCCGAAGGTCTTGCGGACCTACGACGCGCTGGGCCTCTTCCGGCCGGTCTGGCTCGAACGCGGCTCCGGCTACCGCTACTACTCACCCGCCCAGCTGCCGGAGATCCGGCGGATCCTCGCGCTGCGCGACCTCGGGATCGGCCTGGCCGAGATCGCCGGGCTCGTCGACGGCGGCACGGATCTGCGCCAGGCGCTCGCACGGCGACGGGCGGAGCTCGAGCGGGAACGCCGTGAGGTCGACCGGCGCCTCGCCGCGCTCGACATCCGCGTCGCCTCGGACGCCGCCGACGGCGGGATCGGCGACGTCGTCGTCCGGCCGATCGCGGCGGAGCTCGTCGCGACGATCCGGATCGACCCGCGAACCGAGATGATCGAGCTCGCGTTCAACGAGCTCGAGGCCCACGTCCGCGACCGCGGCAGGCGGGCGCGCCGGCCACCGGGGATCGTCGAGATCGGCCCAACCGCGACCGATGTCTACGTGCCGGTGTCCCGGCCCGTCCCGGCGACAGACTCGATTGAGTGTCGGCGGCTGCCCGCGATCCGCGCGGCGACGATCATCGTCCGCGGTGGCTACGACCGGCTCGGGGATGGCCGGACGGCTCTCGAGGGGTGGGTCGGGGCGGCCGGACTGCGGGCCGCCGGGCCGCTCCGGATCGTCTACCTCCAGTACGGCGCGGCGCCGGATTTGCGGATTCCGAGCGGCTACGTGGTCCTCGACGCGGCCGACTACGTGACGGAGCTCCAGCTGCCGGTCGACTGACCCGCCGGGCGCGGCAGCGCAGAATGGACGGGTGCAGATCGCGCCCGGCCTTCATCGACTCGGCAACGGAACGATCAACGCCTACCTCGTGGCGGACGGCAGCGAGGTCACGATCGTCGACGCCGGCCTGCCCGGCTTCTGGGGCGACCTCCCGGCCGAGCTCGCCGCGATGGGTCGGACGCTCGACGACGTCCGGGCGATGGTCCTGACCCACGGCCACTCCGACCACGTCGGCTTCGCCGAACGGTTCCGGACCGAGCGCCGGATCGTGCCCCGGATCCACGAGCTCGACGCGGCGATGGCCCGCGGCGAGGTGAAGCCCCAGCACCAGCAGTCGGGAAAGACGCGGATCGGGTCGATCGTCGGGTTCCTGCTGTTCGGGCTGCGAAACGGCGCCCTCCGGCCAAAGCCGCTCGTCGAGGTCGCGACGTTCGGCGACGGAGCGACGCTAGACGTCCCCGGCGCGCCGCGCGTCATCCACGTCCCGGGCCACTCGCCGGGGAGCGCCGCCCTGCAGTTCACGGGCGTCGACGCCGTGCTCGTCGGGGACGCGTTCGCGACGCGCGCGGTCACGAACGGCTACGTCGGACCCCAGATCGCGCCGTTCTCGAGCGATCCCGCGGAGGCACTCGCCTCGCTTGCCAGGCTCGAGGGGATCGAGGCGCGCTGGGCGCTGCCCGGCCACGGCGCGCCGTGGACGAGCGGCATCCCTGCTGCGGTCGAGGCCGTCCGGGCGCGGGTGGCGTCGGGGATCCCGGTCGGATGAGGCTCAGTCGGTCGAGCGTCGTCCGGGCGGCGCTCGTCGCCGTCGTCGTCGCGATCGCCCTCGTTATCGCCGCGTGCGGCAGCTCGACCGGTCCGCGCGACGCGTCGCCGGTCGACCGCGGGGCGGTCACGATGATCAACAACGAGTTCCAACCTCCGCATGTCCAGGTCCCGGTGCGGACGACCGTGACCTGGACGAATGGCGACCAGGGCCCGCACAACGTGAAGTTCGACGACGGCCCGTCCAGCGACAACCTGGCGTTCGGGGCGACCTTCCAGCGAGTCTTCAACGACCCCGGAACGTTCGACTACCGGTGCACGATCCATCCCGGGATGGTCGGCCGGGTCACGGTCGTGTCGCGCTGACAGGGGCCATCGCGCGCGGTCGCGCGACTGGTCCCCGCCGGTCGCCCCGAACCGGCCCTCGCCGCGCGACGCCGGATGGGCGATCCTTCCCGACATGGTCAGCTGGAACTCCTTCGCCGCCGCCGCACCCGGCCTCGCCGAAGCCGGCCGGCGGCTGATCTACCGAACCGCGACCGGCGAGGCCCTCCTCGCCTCGGTCCACGGCGCCGAGCCGCCCCGGATCCACCCGATCTACGTGGCGCTGCTCGACGGTCACCTCTACGCGTTCCTGAGCCGCTCGGCGAAGGCGACGGACCTCGCAACCGACGGGCGGTACGCGCTCCACACCCACCAGGACCCGGCGGTCCCCAGCGAGTTCATGGTCCGCGGCCGGGTCCGCGTCGTCGGGGATCCCACGGAGCGCGAGCCGGTCGCGGCCGGCTGGTACTTCGAGACCGACGAGACCTGGATCCTCGTCGAGTTCTCGATCGAGTCGGCGGTCCTCGGCGAGCGCGAATCGCGTGACGAGTGGCCGCCGCGGTACTCGTCGTGGCGGGCGGAGGCGCTCGCCGCACTCGATCGATAGATCGTCGCAACGCCGGCGATCGCGATCCGGCGGATCATTGGGGTTCACCGCTGAGGAGACTCCCATGACCACCGACTTCACCGGATCCTCCGCCGACGCCGCGGCCAAGGCCGAGCGCGCCGCGGGCAGCCCGCCGGACGCGTTCTTCGAGAAGCTCGTCGACCGCGTCGGCGGCAAGGCCAGCATCAAGGCCGTCTTCGGCGAGCCGATCAGCCAGAACGGCAAGACCATCGTCCCGGTCGCGAAGATCCGCTGGGGCTTCGGCGGCGGGACCGGGACGGGCCCGGTCAGCGAGGCGGCCGACGCGCCGGCCAGCTCCGGCACCGGCGCCGGCGGCGGCGTGACCGCGGAGCCGATCGGCTATCTCGAGATCGGCGACGATGGCGCGGCGTTCAAGCCGATCGCCTCGGCCTACCCGAGCCCGCTGTTCCTGCTGGCTGCAGGCTTCGCCGGCTCCCTCGTGATCCGGGCGATCGCCCGTCTGATCCGGGGCTGACCGCCGGGGCGTCGAGGGCGCCGCGGCTCAGGCCGCGGCGCGGCCCTCGGCGTCCTTCACGACCCGGCCCTGCTTCACGACCAGCGGCACGCAGGCCGGGTCCGCCAACAGCTCGATCCGGTCGAGCGGCTCGCCACCGACAAGGATCAGGTCGGCGTCCTTGCCCGCCTCGACCGTCCCGATCCGGTCCTCCATCCGGAAGAGCGCGGCGTTGACCGACGTCGCGCTGAGGATCGCCTTGTGCGCGCCGAGCAGCCCGGCCTTGATCGCGAGCTCCTCGCCGCGGCGGCCCTGCCACGGCCCGACGACGTCGGAGCCGGACGCGACCCGGACGCCAATCTCGTCGGCGAGCTTCACGCTCTTCGCCGCCTCGGCCTTGATCTCGTTCAGGCGGGCGACCTTCTCGGGCGGGAGGCTGTAGTACTCGGGGTGGGCGACGAGCAGGTCGATCGTCTGGAGCGTCGGGACCATGTAGACGCCCAGCTCCTTCATCCGCCGGGCCGTCGCCTCCTCGAGCATCGTCCCATGCTCGATCGAGCGGACGCCGTTCGCGATCGCGACGTCGATCGCGGGCGAGGTGTGGCAGTGGGCGAGGACGTACGTGTGCCAGCCCGCCGCGACCTCGACCGCGGCCGCGATCTCGCCGGCCGAGAACTGGACGCTGTCGAACGGGTCGGTCGGCGAGACGATCCCGCCCGACGCGAGCAGCTTGATCTGCGTCGCGCCGCGGCGGAGCTGCTCGCGGACCGCCCGCCGGACCTCGTCGGGGCCGTCGACGATCTCGTGGATCGCGATCAGGCCCGGGAACCGCCTGGCCGTGGTGGACCGCGTGGTGGGCGGCACGGTCGTCGCCGTGGCCGCCGGTCTGGGACAGGACTGAGCCCGACGGCAGGATCCGCGGGCCGCGGACGAGGCCCTTCTCGACGGCCTTCGCCCAGGCCGGCTCGAGGCCGCCCGCGTCGCGGACCGTCGTGAAGCCCTCGTCGAGCGCGCCGTCGATGTACGTCGCGACCCGGAGGACGTGGTCGATCAGCGGCTCGTCGCCATGGTCGCCCTTCTGGCCGATGAGCGCGAAGTGGACGTGGGCGTCGGTGAGGCCGGGCATGAGCGTCGTGCCGGCGCCGTCGATCTCTCTCGCACCGCGGACTGTCGCGCCCTCGGCATGTCGGTGGATCGAGGCGATCGTCCCGTCGCGGACGACGACGTCGTGGCGGCCGGACGGCTCGGCGCCGGTGCAGTCGAGGACCGCGACGTCGCGGATGACGAGGTCACGAAGGGGTTCGGGCGGGGCGTCGGTGGTCGAAGTCATCCGCACATCATGCCGGGTTCCACGGGCCGCGGCGGCCTCGCTCGGCCCCGCCTCAGGGCAGCGGCCGCCAGCGCTGACCGAGGAGGATCGCGAGCGCGAGCAGGACCGTGCCGATCGCCGTGAACGCGACGCTGACCTCGACGACCTCGTGGCTCACGATCAGGTTCGTCGGGAGCTTCTGGAAGACGTCGTTGAGCTGCTCGGCGCTCTCGGCGGGGTAGTACTTGCCGCCGGTCGCGTCGGCGATCGCGTTGAGCGCGTTCTCGTCGATCGCCCGCCGGAACCCGCCGCCGGTCCCGCCGAAGCCGCCGCCGCCGAACCCCCCACCGAAGTTGCCGCCCGGGTCGAACTGGCCGTTGTCGCCGGGCTCGCTGCCGATCCCGCAGAACGGCGGCCGCCCGCCGGGGTTCGCGGTCCCGAACCCGATCGTGTAGATCCGCAGCCCCCGATCGGCGGCCTGCTTCGCCGCTTCGATGGGATCCGGGCCGGCGTTGCTCGCGCCGTCGGTCAGCAGCACGATGATCGCCGGGGCGTAGGCGCCCTTCGGGACCGCCGGCGGCGCAGTCGCCGACGGGTCGGTCGGGTCGACGCTCTTCGCGATCGACGGGTCGATCTCGGCCAGGGCATCGATCGACTCGAGGATCGCGCTGCCGATCGCCGTCCGCCGGCCGGTCGCGAGCGTCCCGATGACGTCGAGCAGGACCTCGTCGTCGTTCGTCGGCGCCTGGACGAGCTGGGCGTAGCCGGCGAACGCGACGATGCCGATCCGCGTGTTCTGGCTCTGGCGCTGGACGAACGACGCGGCGGCCTGCTCCGCGGCGGCGAGCCGGTTCGGCGGGATGTCTGTCGCGCACATGCTCCGGGACACGTCCATCGCGAGCACGACGCTCGCTCGCCCGTCCGGGACCGCGACGATCGCCGCCGGCCGGGCGATCGCGATGACGAGGCTGGCGAGCCCGACGAGGAACAGGGCGAACGGCAGGTGGCGACGGACCCGCGACGACCGCGGGATCGCGGCGCGGACGAGCGACAGGCTCGAGAAGCGGATGCCGGTCCGCCGCCGCCGGAGCGCCCAGATGCGGGCGACGACGAGCAGCGGCAGGGCGGCCAGGAGCACGAGCAGCTCGGGCCAGAGGAGCGTCATCGCGGTCCCGCCGGCGGTGTCACGGCATCCGCCCGAACCAGCGCAGGGACACGAGGCTGCCGATCGCGAGCAGCGCGAACCCGCCCAACGCGAACAGCGAGGTGAGCTCGAACGGCTCCGTCTTCACGACGAAGCGCCGTTCGACATCGTCGCCGATCCGGCTCAGGTCGGCCTGGTCGGTCGCCGGGTAGTACGTGCCGTCGGTCTGCTGGGCGATGTCCTGGAGGACGGCCTCGTCGAGGCTCGAGTGGATCCTGAAGCCGTCGATCTCGAGCGTCGCGCCGGCCGCCGTGCCGATTCCGACCGTGTCGACCCGGACGCCCCGGTCGCGGGCCGCCTGGATCGCGCCCGTCGGATCCGGGTTGACGGTGTTCTCGCCGTCGCTGAACAGGACGATGACCGCGGGCTCGTGGACGCCGCTCGGGACCGGCGTCGGCTGCGGCGTCGGCGCCGGCGAGCCGGTCGTGTAGTAGTCGACGCCGGGCGGATGCTCCGCGAGGTCGATCGCGGTGAGCGACGTCTGGATCCCCTTCGCGAGCGACGTCCCGCGCTCGGGCTCGAGGCGCTGGATCGCGGCCACGACAAGGCTGCGCTCGTCCGTGGGGACCTGGGTCGAGAAGCCCGCGTCGCTGAACGCGACGACCCCGATCCGGAGCGAGCTCGGTGCGTTCTGAACGAACGCGAGCGCGGCGGTCCTCGCCGCTTCCATCCGGCTGGGTGCGACGTCGGTCGCGGCCATGCTGCCCGAGACGTCGAACGCGAGGAGGACCGTGCCCTCCAGCCGCGGGACGCCAATCACGCTCTGGGGCCGGGCGAGCGAGAGGACGAGGACGGTCATGCCGGCGACCGTGAGGATCGCCGGGAGCCGACGGACCCACGGGCTGCGGCCCCTCGCCGGGACCGAACCGGCCGGCACCGCCGCTCTGGCCGCGGCCGCCGCACCCGCGCCCGGGCCCCATCCGAACGCTGCAGCCCGCGCACCGCGTCGGGCCTCCCGCCGCCGGTAGATCGCGACGCCGACCGGGATCGCGAGGAGCAGAAGGAGCAGGGGAGGCCAGATGAACGACATCGTCAGTGCCGGACCCGCCGCCTCCGGGCGGCCATCCGGACGATCGCCGCCAGCACGTCGTCGTCGGTCGCCAGGGAGACGGTGTCGACGCCCGCCCGCCGGAACGATGCCGCGAGGTCCGCCTCGCGCCGCTCGGCCGCCTCCCCGAATCGCCGCCGGAACGTCGCATCCTGGGTGTCGACGACGAGCTGCTCGCCCGTCTCGGCGTCGTCGAGGAGGATCGGCCCGACGTCAGGCAGCTGGGTCTCGCGCCGGTCGAACAGCCGGACCGCGATGACCTCGTGCTTCCGGGTCAGGCCCTCGAGCGGGCGCTCCCAGCCGGGGACCGCGATGAAGTCCGAGACCGCGATCACGAGCGCGCGACCCCGGATCCAGCGCTGGCCCGCCTCGAACAGCGGCGTCAGGTCGGTGAACGGCGCCGAATCCCGCCGGGGATGCGAGACGAGGTCGTTGATGAGCCGCAGCACCTGGACCCTGCCGCCGCGGACCGGGACGATCCGCTCGACCCCGCCGCCGTAGAAGATCGCCCCGACGCGGTTGCCATGCCGCGTCAGGACCCGGGCGAGCGTCGTGACGAACTCGACGAGGACGCTCCGCTTCTGACGCTCGGACTCGACGGTCCCGAAGTCAACCGACGGGCTGAGGTCGAGCAGGAACCAGGCCGTGATCTCGCGGTCCTCGACGAACTCGCGGATGTACGGCGTGTCCATCCGGGCGGTGACGTTCCAGTCGATGTGGCGGACGTCGTCGCCGTACTCGTACTCGCGGAGGTCGGCGAAGTCGACGCCGTTGCCCCGGAACAGGCTCCGGTAGTCGCCCTGGAGCAGCCCGTCGAGCCGGCGGACGATCGTCCAGTCGACCCGCTGGAGGATCCGCTCAGGCGCCGGCGCGGACGCGGTCATCGGTTCGCAGCGGGACGACCGGGACCGGCACCCGGTCGATGATCTGGCGCAGGATCTGGTCGCTCGTGACGTCGTCGGAGAGGGCCTCGAACGAGAGCACGAGGCGATGGCGGAGGACGTCGAGCGCCATGTCACGCATGTCCTCGGGCAGCGCGTAGTCGCGGCCCCGGACGAACGCGAGGGCGCGGGCCGTGAGGGTCAGGTTGATCGAGGCCCGGGGGCTCGCGCCGTAGGTGATGTAGCGCTTGAGGTCGGGCAGGCCGTACGCCTCGGGCCGCCGCGTGGCGGTGGCCAGGCGGACGCCGTAGGCCATGAGCGCCGGGTCGACGAAGACCCGGTCGGCGGCGCGCTGCATCTCCAGGAGGCCATCGGTCGTCACGACCCGCTGGGCGGTCGGCACGATGCCGGTCATCCGCTCGACGATGACGAACTCCTCGGTCTCGGTCGGGTAGCCCACGACGACCTTCATCATGAATCGGTCGACCTGGGCCTCCGGCAGGGCGTACGTCCCCTCGGTCTCGATCGGGTTCTGCGTCGCGAGGACGAGGAACGGGTCCGGGACCTTGTGCGTCTCCCGGCCGATCGTGACCTGGCGCTCCTGCATGACCTCGAGGAGCGCGCTCTGGACCTTGGCCGGCGCCCGGTTGATCTCGTCGGCGAGCAGCAGGTTCGCGAAGACCGGCCCCAGCGACGTCCCGAACTCGCCCGTCTTCTGGTTGTAGATCCGGGTGCCGACGAGGTCGGCCGGGACGAGGTCCGGGGTGAACTGGATCCGCTTGAACTCGCCGCCGATCGTGTCGGCCACGGCCTTGATCGCCATCGTCTTGGCGAGCCCCGGGACGCCCTCGACGAGGAGGTGGCCGCGAACGAGCAGCGCGATGACGAGCCGCTCCAGGAGGTGGTCCTGGCCGACGATGACCTTCTTCACCTCGTAGAGCAGGCGCTCCATCGGCGCCGATCGATCCTGTCCGTCGTGACGTTCCACGCGCTTCTCCCGATGCAGTGGCTAATAGGGCGGCAGGCCGGCGGCACCGCCGGCGACGTTGATGGGGACGGCGAGCCCGATCCCGATGAAGACGTCTTCCGAGGTCGGGTTGACGAGGGCGGTGACGATGCCGATGAGCCGGCCGTCGCGATCGACGAGGGCGCCGCCGCTGTTGCCGGGGTTGACCGCGGCGTCGATCTGGATGAGGCCGGTCAGCGTCCGCCCGGAGTCGCGCATCGTGAACGACCGGTTGAGGCCCGAGATGACGCCCGCCGACACCGATCCGTACAGCCCGAACGGCGAGCCGAGGGCGTACGCCTCGCTGCCCTGCCGGATCGAGGCCGGGTTGCCGAGCGTGGCCGGGACGAGCGCCGCCGGCGGCTGCTCGGCGCGAACCACGGCGATGTCATGCTCCGGTTGGGTCGTCACGATGTCGCCGGCCGATTTCGAGCCGTCGGCGAATGTGAGCTCGATCGACTTCGCGCCGTCGACGACGTGGAGGCTCGTGAGGATGTCGCCGGCGAGCGTCACGACGACGCCGCTGCCGAGCCCGGCGCCTTCTTCCTTTGGATCCTTGCCCTTGACGCCGGTCGTCTCGATGAGCACGAGCGACGGCTGGACGGCCTGGTACACGGTCTGCGAGAAGGCCGGCGGCGGCGTCACCGAGGCGAGGGCGCTGGCGATCGCCGCCTTGACGTCCTGCTGCGTCGGGCCCGGGGTCGAGGGGTTGAGGAGGCCGTACACGAGGACGACGGCGAGGGTCACGACCGCACCGATCCCGAACGGGGCGAGATTCGCAGTCGCCGAGCCTCTACCGCCGCCGGGGCGGCGGCGCCACGGGCGCGACGTCCCAGGGTCGTCGGGGGGCGGCGTTCCGATCGCTGGCGGCGTCGGTGCCTCGGCCATCCGGAAAGGCCTCGCGGGAGCGGCTTTCGAGCGCGCCGACGGCGGATGGCCCGGGCGACCGGGCAAAGTCGTTCAGCGCGCAATCAGTCTAACGGCGCTCCGCGAAAGCGACCGGCGATGACCTCCGGTGGCCGACTGCGGCCCCGGCCGGCCGCCGGGTCACGCCGTGGCGGGCGGCACGTTCTGGTTGCGGTGGAAGAGGTTCGTCGGGTCGTAGCGGCGCTTGATCTGGGCGAGGCGCGACCAGGTCTCGCGGGGGTACGCGTCATGGACCCGCTCCGGACCCTCGTCGTTGAGGAAGTTCACATAGGCGCCGGGCTCGCCCTGGTCCAGCGAGGCCATGAAGCCGTCGACCCAGCGCTCGTTGGCCTCGCGAATCGCCGGGTCGAAGGTCAGCCCGGCGAGCGCGGTCATGATCGGCGCCGAGCGATGAGCGAACGCCGTCGCGTCGGCGGGCACGCGGGCCATCTCGCCGCCGAGGACCCGGATCTGGGCGACGCCCATCTTCGAGGGCGCGGTCGTCGATCGTGTCGACGATCGACTGGGCGACCTCGCGGTCCACTCGCTTCATGAACAGGATCCGCGAGGACGGGATGAAGTGGGGCGCGCCTTCGGCCTGGGGCTCCTCCGGCGGGAACATCTCCGGGTAGCGCATCGGCCGGACGAAGTCGGCGAGCGGCGTCGCGAGTTCCCGGAACGGCGCCACGATCTCCGGGCCCTGCTCCGGCGGACCGGACCAGAAGATCATGCCCATGATGATCAGCGAGCCGTGGAGCTCCTCGGGGATGAACGGCATCGGCGGGCAGTTCATGACATTCGCGATCGTCCCCAGCTCCTCGGGCGCCGCGTCGGCGGCCGCGATGAAGCCGGCGATGGTGTCGGCCGTCGCCGGCAGGAAGAGCATCCCGCCGTAGGCGTCGCCGAGCTCGTTGAGGCGGTACTGGAACTGGGTCACGACGCCGACGTTGCCGCCGCCGCCGCGGATCGCCCAGAAGAGGTCGGGCTCCGTGTTCGCGTCGACGCGGCGGAGCTTGCCGTCGGCCGTGACGACGTCCGCGGCGATGAGCGAGTCGATCGTGAGGCCGTGCTTCCGGGTCAGGTAGCCGATCCCGCCGCCGGTCGTGATCCCACCGATCCCGACGGAGCCGGTGTCGCCGAACCCGACTGCCAGGCCGTGGGCGTCGGCGGCGGTCGCGACGTCGGCGGCTGTCGCGCCGGCCTCCGCCCAGGCCGTCCGCGAGGCAGGGTCGACGTCGACCTTCTTCATCTCCCGGAGGTCGATCACGAGTCCGCCGTCGGTCGTCGAGTGGCCGGCGCCGCTGTGGCCGCCGCTCCGGACGGCGAGCTCGAGGCCGGATCCGCGGGCGATGTCGACGACGGCGGCGACGTCCCGCGCGTTCGCGACCCGGATGACGGCCGCGGGGTGGAGATCGTCGAGGTCGTAGAGGACCCCACGGGCCTCGTCGTAGCCCTCGTCGACGGGCGTGATGACGCGACCGGCGACGCGGTTGCGAAGGTCCTCGAGAGGCAGCTGGGTGGTGGGCACGGACATGGGTTCGACTCC